>NZ_JAGINQ010000024.1 GCF_017876165.1 Azospirillum soli | reverse complement strand
TCGCGTCCGGGATAACGGCCTCTTTGCGTCGTGCCATGCAGGGGCTCCTTTCGCTTCAGGATAACCCCACCGAGCACGAAATTCCGGATACTCCCGGCGTGCCACGTATCTGACATTTACTGATAATCTCTGTGCCGCCCCGGTTGCGCTTGGCCTGCAGGCTGGAGTGCCTCATGGAGATGGCGGCGCGCGCAACCAGTGTGCTGCGGAGCGACTCCTCCCCGCTGCAGCGGACAGATGCCTCATCGTCGCCACAACGAGTAACGCCAGCCGCAGTCAGTCCGTCACCCCTGGCCTTGGCCCTGGCAGGACCACGACCGGAAACAGGTTTGAGGTTAACCAGCAGCACCACAACGGACGGTTATGTCTCGTCATGACGATACCAAGTGAGTCTGCATCGACGCCTCACCTCGTCGACGCGGAACCCAGGCGCCTTTCGATCTGCTAGCTATAGTCCTGATTAACCCAACACACTGTATCCCGACAATGTTCCACTATTACACAGCTCCTGCAAAGCCTGACGGTGCTGGTCACCTGTGCGGACAAGGTGCCGCCGTAACTACAGGGCGACCGACCTTCGAACGAACCCGCCACCTACCGACCCGCTTGGTCCGCGCCTCGCAAAGACGCGGCCCCGGCCTATCCATTCAAGCCCCTGATAGATGAACCGATCCAACCAGATTTCTGATCATTCTTTGAGTGAATGAAGCCGCCATTTATCAAATTTTGCGTTAGAAGATTCTCATTCGGAATGAGAGAGCAATATCGATACTATTGAATTCCATGACATTCACTTATCATTCTTTGGCTGAAGCAACATGTGTCGCCTGACGCATAACCTGCGAATTGCGACACATAAAGTGCGAACGGGCGGAGCCGTGAGGCTCCGCCCGTTTCTTATATTCAGCGTTCCAGCCTCCGCAGGGGAAACAGCAGCATTTGGTCCGTCGCAAGCGGGCTTCTGCTCACTGAAGGGCGGCGCTCTAAAAAAGCCCGTTCAACAGCGATCCGCGCCCGCCATAGCTGCCGTTGAGGAGGCCGAGAGCGCCGGACGAGGAACTGCCGCCGGTCAGCAGAGTGGACAGTCGTTGCAGCTGCGGATTGTTCTGGAAGGGGTTGTCGCCCTTGGCCGGCTGCTTGGCGATGGTGTCGTAGTCCTTGGTGAAGGTGCCCATCTTCAGCTGGACGCCGTAGTTCTTGGCCTCCTTGACCGGAACGTCCTTGTCGCGAGCGATGCGCAGGGTGTATTCGCCCTTGTCGAGGGTGAGTTCGCCCTTCTCCATCTTCACATAAGCGTCGTAGGTGGAGCCGGCGCTTTTGCTGCTGTCCGCGACGACGGTGCCCTGGCGGTTCAGGAGTTGGATGCGCACGCCGTCGTCGCCGACGCGGCCAACGCCGACCTCGCCCTTGGTCGTCACGTTGAACTTGTAGAAGTCGGCCGGGTCATTCGCCGCCAGCGAGCTGAAGACGTTCAGGCGGCTGGTGTCTTTCACCAGCGTGCCGATGTTGGTGGAGAAGGCGGAGGCGTTCAGAGCCGATTTGCGGACGTCCTGCTGGAACTCCTGGACCTTGCCCGTGGGCTTGGTTTCGTCCTTGGCGGCCTGCGCCTGAAGGTTCTTCACCGCCTTGTCGATCGACGATTGCAGGCTCTGCGCCATGCTGCCGATATCGCTCAGACCAACCATCGCTCTTCCCTCCAACGCACGCCCCGGTGAGACGTTCAGGGAAAACAATGCAAGGTGGGGGCCACCTTGAAATTATTCTGTTTCAAAGGCTTGGCCGACCGCGCGACGGCTGCATGGGGAAAAATCTGCGCCTTGGCGGCAGAAATTTCCCCTTACGCAGCGATCAGCTCGAACTTGTCCACGTCCACGAGGCCGCGGTCGGTGATCTTCAGGTGCGGAATCACCGGCAGCGGCAGGAAGGCCAATTGCAGGAAGGGTTCGGCCAGCGGGCAGCCCATGCCCTTGACCGAAGCGCGCAAAGAGCGCAGGTGGCGCTCCACCGTCTCGAACGGCTCCAGGCTCATCAGGCCGGCGAGCGGCAGGGCCAGTTCGCCGACCACTTGACCGTTGCGTACGGCGACGAAGCCGCCCTGAAGCTCGATCAAGCGGTTGACGGCGATGGCCATGTCCGCGTCGCTGGCGCCGACCACGCAGACGTTGTGGCTGTCATGCCCGACCGAGGAGGCCAGCGCCCCTTCCTTGAAGCCGAAGCCGGACGCGAAGCCACGCCCGACGTTCTGGTTCGTGCCGTGGCGGGCGAAAACGCAGATCTTCAGGATGTCGCGTTCTGGATCGGCGACGAGGTGCCCGTCCTTGGCTGGGACCTCCAGCCGCAGGTGCGCGGTGATGATCTTGCCGGGCAGGACGCCGATCACCGACTGGGTGGAACCGCCGGCGGGCACGGCGAAATCCTCGACCGTCACCGGGTGCAACTTGACGGAGCGCAGCCCCACGGGCACCACCGCCGGGCGGCCGGCGAAGCTTTCCGGCGTCACCAGCTTACCGTTGCGGATGACGCGGTTGACGACGCAGGTCTCCAGATCGTCGAGCAGGACGAGGTCGGCGCGCTGGCCCGGCGCCACCAGCCCGCGGTCGAACAGGCCGAAGCTGCGCGCCGCCGACCAGGTCGCCGCCCGATAGACATGGGCCATGGGCGCGCCGAGCGCGATGGCGCTGCGGATCAGGTGATCCATGTGCCCCTCCTCAGCGATGTCGAGGGGGTTGCGGTCATCGGTGCAGAAGCCGAGGAACGGCGAGGTTTCCGGCTGGATCACCGGGGCCAGCGCGTGCACGTCCTTCGACACCGACCCGTCGCGGATCAGCACCTGCATGCCCTTGCGCAGCTTCTCCATCGCCTCCGGCGCGCTGGTCGTTTCGTGGCAATTGCGGATGCCGCAGGAGAGATAGGCGTTCAACTCCCGCCCGCTGAGCAGCGGGGCGTGCCCGTCGATGTGCTGGCCGTCGAAGGCGGCGAGCTTGTCCAGCACGCTGTCGATCTTGTGGAAGACGCCGGGGAAGTTCATGAACTCGGCCAGCCCCAGCACCTTCGGGTGGTCCTTGTGGCGGACGAGGTCGTCGGCCTCCAGCCGCGCGCCGGAGGTCTCCAACTCCGTCGCCGGGACGCAGGAGGAAAGCTGCACGCGGAGATCCAGCGCCGTGCCCTCGGCGCAGTCCAGGAAGTAGCGCAGCCCCTTTTCGCCCAGCACGTTGCAGATCTCGTGCGGGTCGCAGATCGCCGTGGTGGTGCCGCGCGGCAGGACGCAACGGTCGAACTCCAGCGGCGTGACGCAGGTGGATTCGCAATGGACGTGCGTGTCGATGAAACCGGGCACGACGGTCAGGTCACGCCCGTCGATTTCCTCCACCCCGTCGTAGGATTCATAGGTGCCGACGATGCGGTCGCCGCTGACGGCCACGTCGCCCCGGGCAATCTCGCCGGTCACGACGTTGAGGAAGCGAGTGTTCTTGATGACGAGGTCGGCCTTCGTCTCGCCCAGCGCCTGGCCGATGCGCTTCTTCAGATCGTCGCGACTGACCGCCATCGTCCCGCCCCTTTCCCTGTTCCCACAAGATAATAGGTGGAGGGCTGGGGCGTGGCCTTCAATCGCGTTTTCCGTAGCTCCTGACCGTGGCGCGGCTCCAGTCCTTGCCGTCGCAGGCCGGTTTCTCAACGGTTTCAGTCAGCGCCAGCGTGGTGCCCTCGACGCGGTAGCGCCATTTCGTGCCGCAGTCGCCGGACCCGCGCGCCAGTTCGACGATCTCCACCACATCGCCCTGGACGGAGGGGATGCCGAGCGGAATCGCCTGCGGGTCGGGCCGGGGCTTGCCCTTTTCCGTGCCTTCTTCGAAGACGTCCACGGCGAGACGCGCGGCGGTGCCGCTGGTCTTGTCCACCAGGAAAGGGGTGTTGGCGCACTGGTAGGCGCCGCAATCCGCCGGCACCGCCACGAACAGGCGGCCGTCGGGCAGCGGGGCGGCGTAGGTGAAGCCGGCGTAGCGCTCGTAGGGCGACAGCACCTCCGCCTCGCCACCGGCGCCGGGGGCGGACGGGTCGGGGTGCAGGGCGGTCAGGACGTAGGCAACGAAGGCCGCTTCCTCCTCCGCCGCCCGGCCGGCGTTGGCGAGCGGGTCGATGGCCTGGGCGCGCGCCAGCGCGGCGGGCAGGACGCGCGGGCCGGCCTTCGCGATGACCGCGCGCAGGCGCTGGTCATACAGCGCGGCCAGCGCGGCGGGTTCATTGCTTGCCGCCTTGAAGGCGCGGGCGCGCTCCAGCAGCCAGCGCACCTGATCGCCCTTCAGCGCCGAGGCCTGATCGGCCGGCAGCCCGTCCAGCGCCAGCCTGTAGGCGCGGTCGAGCAGCCGGTCCATGGCGGACAGGGAATCGTCGGCGCAGATGGCCTTTTCCGCCGGCTGGCCCGCTTTCGCGCAATCGAAGCTCGGCCCCGAAGCGGCCTGCGCGGTGAGGGGGAGAAGGGCAAGGAGGGCGGCGAGGGCGAAGCGCATGGGGTGGTGCGTCGGTGATGGAGATCCGGCCCCTACCCTAACCTCTTCCGCCGTCTTGCGGTGGAGGGAATTTACTTCAGCCCGTGCCCGAAGCGGCGGCAGTCGCGTTCGTCGGTGCCGGGGGCGGCGCGGCCACCGTTGGAGGTTTCGTAGCGCGCGTCGTCGCAGCGGCCGTTGTTGGCGTAAGCGCTGCCCCAGCGGGAATATCCCCGGCCTGGACGGTCCATGTAGCCGTAATACTGCCGGGGCATCGTGCGGTAGACCGGCGCGCCGTAGCCATAGCCATAGCCGGGAGCGCTGTAGCCGTACCCATAGGAAGGCACCGCATACCCCCCGTACCCGCCCCCATAGCCGCCATAGGACGGCCCGCTGCCGACCGCGACCTGAAGACCGCTGAGGTTGCAGGCCGGCAGCGCCAGAAGCGCCACGACGGGCAGAAGCATGCGGAGCGGCAGGGCGGTTCTCATGATGGCCGGCACGGGTGAAAAGTGTGCGCGATGCGCATTCACTTCATGAACACGCGCCGGTCCGTCCTTATTCCACGTCGCCGTTGCCGGCCGCCGGCAGGATGATACGCACGGTGGTTCCCTCGCCTTCCCGGCTTTCGATGCCCATGCTGCCGCCCAGCATATCGACGAAGGAGCGCACCAGCGGCAGGCCCAGCCCGGTCCCGCCGGCCCGACGGGTCAACTGGCTGTCCACCTGACCGAAGGGGGTCAGAGCCACACGGATGCCCTCGGCGCTCATGCCGATGCCGGTGTCCGACACCTCGATCCGCACGCCGGCCGCGTCGGGTTGGACGCGCAGGGAGACCGTGCCGCCGGCCGGGGTGAACTTCACGGCGTTGGACAGCAGGTTCAGCAGGATCTGCTTCACCCGCGTCGGATCGCCGAGCAGAAGGGGCGTGTCCTCGGCGATGTCCGTGACCACCGTGATGCGGCCCTCGCCGGCCCGTTCGGCGATCAGCATGACGGAGCTGTCCACCGCGTCGCGCACGTCCATCGGCTGGGGATGGACCTCCAGCTTGCCGGCCTCGATCTTCGCCACGTCCAGGATGTCGTTGATGACCGCCAGCAGATGCTGGCCCGACGCGCCGATGACCGTCGCGTATTCCCGGTATTTGGGATGGCCGAGCGGGCCGATGATCTCGCTCTCCATCATCGAGGAGAAGCCGATGATGGCGTTCAGCGGCGTGCGCAGTTCGTGGCTCATATTGGCGAGGAAGTCGGACTTGGCGCGGTTGGCCAGCTCCGCCTGCTCCTTCGCGTGCAGCAGCGCCTCTTCGGCGCGACGGCGTTCCTGAATCTCCTGCATCAGGGCGCGGGTGCGCTCCTCGACGCGGGCCTCCAGATCGTCATGCGCCTGGCGCAAGGCCAGTTCGGCGCGCTTGCGGCGGGTGATGTCCTGGCCAACGCAGATGATCGCCGGAGTGCCGCCCTCGGCCGGCGGCAGCCGGTTCATGTTCCACAGCAGCACGCGCTCGCCCCCCGCCGGGTCGGGAAGCGACTGTTCGAAGTTGCGGATCTCGTGCCCGGTCATGGCGGCGACCAGCTGGAAGGCGAAGGGGCCACCCCGCTGCTCCCCGATCACCGCCCGCCAGGACCGGCCAGCGGCGGTGCCGGGCTCCAACCCGAAGGCGCGTTCGGCCTCGCGGTTGGCCTCTTGGATGGTGCCGTCCTCGCCCAACACCAGGATGATGCTGCCGGCCGTACGGATCAGCGAGCGGAAACGCGCCTCGCTGTCGCGCAGCACCATCTCCCGCCGCTTCAGCTCGGTGATGTCGCCGATGGAACCGACCATCCGATTGGCGATGCCGTCTGGCCCGCGTTGCGCCAGCCCGCGCGCCAGCATCCAGCGGAAATTGCCGACGCGGTCGGCAACCCGGTATTCGCACTCGAAATGGTCGGTGATGCCCTTCAGATGCTCGGCGACGGTGGCCTCGTAATGGGCGCGGTCGTCGGGATGGACCAGTTTCAGCCATTCATGCGAGCTGGTGCGCAGCGTGTCGCCCTCGAACCCCAGGATCGACAGCAGGCGGGCGGACAGGAACAGCTCCTTGGTGACGGGGTTCCAGTCCCATAGGCCCTCGTTCGGGCCGCGCATGGCGAGGGTGAACAGCTCCTCGCGATCCTGCGCGGTCCGCGCCCGGGCGGTTTCCAGTTCGGCGATCCGGCGTTCAAGCCGGCGGATGGTGTCTTGCGGATCCTCGTCCGGAGCGGCGTTCGCCGGCACCTGCGGTCCTTTTTCGGCCAGTCGCATCCGAGCCCGCCCCCCGCCCGCCGTTTCTTCGCGCAAGCGGGCCACGCCCCGGGCATGGTCTCGCGGTTGCGGTCCGTCGGCGCGGCGGGCATCGGTCCGGCCGGACGTTCCGTTCAGCCAGTATGCAAATCCCCCCTATGGTGCGCAAGCGTCGCGCGGCAAGTGGTCACAGTGAATTTTAACAGTTCGGCAATGAAACATTGCCCTCATGTTCGCACGCGAAGCGGCGACAGAATCCGCAGCGTAACGGGAGGTGTCCAGGAATGGTGGCAGCCTTGAAGAACCTCAAGATCGGTCCGAAGATTTACCTGCTCGTCGGCCTTCAGATCGCGGTGGCCGCGATCACCGGGCTGATGGGCCTGATTGCCATGAACGACCTGTCGAGCCGGTCCACCGCCATCGAGCGCGCGGCGGACGGACAGGTCATGAGCCAGCGCATCAACGGCCTCGTGCTCGCCGTCGTCATGGATTCGCGCGGCATCTACATGGCCAAGGACACGGCCGAGGTGGACAAGTACGGCAAGCCGCTGCTCGCCAACCTGAAGCTGCTGGGCGACCGCATGGGCGAGTTGAAGGCGGCGACCGACGCGGCCGAGCGCGCCTCCGTGGACGCCGTCGCCGCGAGGGTGGAGGAGTTCGTCCGCTTCCGCACCGAGTTGGTCCGAATCGCCCGCGAAAAGGGCGCGCCAGAGGGCCGGACCTTCGGCGACAACGAGGCCAACCGCTCCAACCGCCAGGCGCTGAACAAGGCGCTGGAGGAACTGACGGCCGAACAGGACCGGGACATCGACCGGCTGCACGCCGAACTGTTGTCGGCGCAGAGCCGCTGGACCGTCATCATGATCGTCTTCGGCGTCGGCGGCGTGGCCTTCGGACTGCTGCTGGCGGTGGTCGTCGCGCGCGGCCTGATCGCCCGGCCGATCGCTGCGATGACCACGGTGATGAAGGACATCGCCGGCGGCAACACGGCGGCCCAGGTGCCCGCCACCGAAAACACCGACGAGATCGGCGACATGGCGCGCGCCGTCGTGGTGTTCCGCGACGGGTTGAAGCGCGTGCAGGATCTGGCCGAGCAGGAGCGGCTGGACATCGCCGCCCGCCAACAGCGGCAGGAGAAGCTGGAGGCGATCACCCGCCGCTTCGCCGAGAAGATCGACGGGATGTGCCGCACCCTGAACGGCGAGGCCGACCACATCCGCAACAGCGCCGAGTCGCTGACCCACGCGGCCGAGGATGCCTCGCAACGCTCCTCCACCGTCGCGTCGGCGGCGGAGCAGGCGACCGGCAACGTGCAGACCGTCGCGGCGGCGACCGAGCAGCTGTCCTCTTCCATCGGCGAGATCAGCCACCGCATCGGAGAGGCCGCCCGCATCGCCACCGAGGCGGAGCAGGAAGCCCAGCGCACCAACAGCACCATCCAGGGGCTGGCCGAGGCGGCCGAGAAGATCGGCGCGGTCGTCAACCTGATTACCGAGATCGCCAGCCAGACCAACCTGCTGGCGCTGAACGCCACCATCGAGGCCGCGCGGGCCGGAGAGGCCGGCAAGGGCTTCGCGGTCGTGGCGCAGGAGGTCAAGAGCCTCGCCAACCAGACCGCCAAGGCCACCGAGGAAATCTCGGCCCAGATCGTAGCGATCCAGGGCGAGACCCAAAACGCGGTCGGCGCCATCAGCGGCATCGTCGGCACCATCGAGCGCATCAGCGACATCAGCACCGGAGTCGCCGCCGCCGTCGAGCAGCAGGGCTCCGCCACCCGCGAAATCGCCCGCAACGTTCAGGAGGCCGCGCTTGGCACGCAGGAGGTGTCGCGCACCATCACCGGCGTTTCCGAAGCGGCCGACCGCACCGGCGAGGCCGCCGGCAAGATGCTGGGCGCGGCGCAGGGCCTGTCCGTCCACGCCCGCACCCTGCAGTCCGACGTGGATGATTTCTCCCGCGAGATGAAGGCGGTGTAGCGCTTCCAACGCCCCGTTTCATCCATCCAAACGTGCGCCCCGCCAATGGTGGGGCGCATTTTTTGTGCGTTCTCGACCCTTACCCGCGTTGCGATGCATAATTGCGATTGCTGCGCGTGCGAAGTTCGATGCTTACGCGCTGATTGGCCGCGTTGATGTAGATCAATGCCACAATCCTGTCACAGCTGGTGCAATGGCCGCGAGCGTTTCGCGCCCAAATACCCATACAAAATATGGGGTCACTGCTGTGCCGTGGTTTCGCCACGGCGCGCGGGGGCGTTTTGCGCATCCGGCGTCCGGGGACGGGCGGCCGACGGACAATGCGAAAATGGGTCTTGGGGGAAAGTCATGCCCGACGGTCATGTGGATCTGGACGCCGAGCGGATCGGCACTCTCGGCGAATGCGAAGGGCTCGGCGAATTCGAGGGGCTGGACGAGTACGAGGGCGCGCTTGCCGGCATGTCGCGCCGGGAATTCCTGACGTACTGCACCGGGGTCGCCGCCACGCTGGGCCTGTCGCCCGCCTTGGGCGTGAACATCGCCAACGCCGCCGTCGCCGCCCCCCGCCCGACGGTGATCTGGCTGTCCGGCCAGGCCTGCACCGGCTGCACCGAGACGCTGCTGCGCACCAACCACCCGACGCTTGAGACCCTGATCCTGGACACGATCTCGCTGGACTACAACGAGACGCTGATGACCGGTTCCGGCCACCAGGCCGAGAACTGGAAGCAGCAGGCGATGAAGGACAATTGGGGCAAGTACCTGATGGTCACCGACGGCTCCGTCCCGACCAAGGACGGCGGCGTCTACTGCAAGGTCGCCGGCAAAACCTATCTGGAAGCCGTGCAGGAGTGCGCCAAGGGCGCCGCCGCCGTCATCTCCATCGGGTCCTGCTCCTCCTGGGGCGGCTGGCCGTCCACCGGCGTCAACCCGACCGGCGCGGTCGGCCTGTCCGAGGTCATCAAGGACAAGCCGGTCGTCACCATCCCCGGCTGCCCGCCGAACCCGTACAACTTCCTCTCGCTGGTGCTGCACTACGTCGCCTTCGGCAAGCTGCCGGAGTTGGACGACAAGATGCGCCCGAAGTTCGCCTACGGCCGCCTGATCCACGAGAACTGCGAACGCCGCCCGCATTTCGACGCCGGCCGCTTCGCGATGGAGTTCGGCGACTACGGCCACCGCCAAGGCTACTGCCTGTACAAGCTGGGCTGCAAGGGCCCGGAGACCTACGCCAACTGCCCCTCGGTCGGCTTCAACGACGTGGGCCAGGGCACCTGGCCGGTCGGCACCGGCCACCCCTGCTTCGGCTGCACCGAGAAGGGCGTCGGCTTCACCAAGAGCATCCATGAGCTGGCGACGCTGAAGTCGGTCGCCCCGCCGAACACCTACCCGGCGGTCGCCGTGGGCCAGGGCGAGGGCATCTCGGCCGGCGCCGCCGCCGTGGTCGCGGGCATCGCCGGCGCGGCGGTGGGCGCGGGCGCGGTCGTCGCCGGGCGCCTGGGCAAGCACGACGAGAAGGCCGACGCCTCCTCCGAGACGAAGTGAGGTGACGCCATGCCCAGGGAAAGAACCCAGGTCTCACGCCGTGGATTTCTGAGGAACGCGGTCAAGGGCAGCGCCGCGGCGGCGGCGACCGCCTGCGCCGCCGTGGCCGCCCCGCCAGAGGCGAACGCGTTCCAGCGCCCGCCCAAGCCGCTGCCGTCCGACGCGGTCGGCCTGCTGTACGACAGCACGCTGTGCATCGGCTGCAAGGCCTGCGTCACCGCCTGCAAGGAGGTGAACAACATGCCGCCGGACATCGGTCCGGAGCAGCAGGCGTGGAACGGCGTCCCCGGCAACCCGACCTGGGACAGCCCGGTCGAGCTGTCGGCCAAGACGCTGAACGTCATCAAGGCCTACAGCCACGGCACTGGTGAGAAGAAGGATTCGGCCGAGAACGGTCACGCCTTCATCAAGCGCCAGTGCCTGCACTGCGTCGACCCGTCCTGCGTGTCGGTCTGCCCGGTGTCGGCCATGACCAAGGACGCCGCCACCGGCATCGTCAGCCACAACCCGGACGCCTGCATCGGCTGCCGCTACTGCGTGCTGTCCTGCCCGTTCGGCGTGCCGAAGTACGATTACAACGACGCCTTCGGCGAGATTAAGAAGTGCCAACTGTGCAAGCAGCGCCTCGCTAAGGACGAGCTGCCGGGCTGCGCCGACGTGTGCCCCACCGGTGCCACGCTGTTCGGCCGCACCGAGGATCTGCGCAAGGAGGCCAAGCGCCGCACGGCACTGAAGCCCGGTGAGGTCACGCACTTCCCGCGTGGCGACATCAACGGCAAGGTCGGCGGCGCGCGGTCCGGGCACGACGCGACCGTGCAGGTGGCCTACCAGCCGCACATCTACGGCGAGACGGAGCTGGGCGGTACGCAGTGCCTCGCCGTGTCCGCCGTGCCGTTCGACAAGCTGAACCTGCCGACAAACGTGCCGGACAATGGCTATCCGACCCTGTCGGAAGGCATCCAGCACACGCTGTACGCCGGCATGGTCGGCCCCGCCGTGGTGTTCGCCGGTCTCGCCTATCTGGCGCACCGCAACACCAAAGACCACACGGACGAGTGAGGGCGCCACGATGTCTGTTCACGCGCATCAACCCCATGGTCATGCGGCGCTCGGCGGTCGCATTCTGACCCTGCCCTTCCTCGTCTGCTCGGCGCTGGTCGTTCTGGCCGGCTACCTCCTGGTTCAGCGCTACGTTTACGGCCTTGCGGCGGTGTCGAACCTGTCGGACGGGTATCCGTGGGGCATTTGGGTGGCGGTTGACGTGGTCATCGGCTCGGCCTTCGGCTGCGCCGGCTACGTCATGGCCCTGCTCTGCTACATCCTGAACAAGGGCGAGTACCACCCGATGGTCCGCCCGGCGGTGCTGGCCAGCCTGTTCGGCTACGGCCTCGCCGGTCTGGCGGTGCTGGTCGATCTCGGCCGGTACTGGAACTTCTACCACATGATGCTGCCCTGGTACGCGCAGCCGAACTCCGTGATGCTGGAGGTCGGCTTGTGCGTGGCGACCTACACCATCGTCCTGATCGTCGAGTTCGCCCCAGCCTTCCTGGAGCGCTTCGGCATCGAGGGACTGCGGCGCAAGCTGAACAAGGTGCTGTGGGTGTTCATCGCGCTGGGCGTCCTGCTGCCCACCATGCACCAGTCGTCGCTGGGCACCATGATGGTCATCGTCGGGCACAAGCTGTCGCCGCTGTGGCAGACGCAACTGCTGCCGGTCTTCTTCCTGCTGACCGCCGTGCTGATGGGCTTCGCCATTGTCGCGTGGGAATCGGTCATGGCCTCGCTGAACTTCAAGCGGGAGATGGAAACGCCGGTCCTGAGGAAGATGGCCGGGCTGATGCTGGTCGTCGCCTCGGTCTTCGTCGCCCTTCGCTTCGTCGATCTTCTGTGGCGCGGCCAGCTGGGCACCGCCTTCGGCGGCCCGTCGTCGGGCTGGTTCTGGGTCGAGACGGTGCTGATGGTCGGCGGCCTCGTCCTGCTGATCCCCAAGGCGAACCGCAGCCGGTCGCGGACGCTGTTCATCTCCGCCTCCATGCTGCTGGTCGCCGGCATCCTGTACCGCCTGAACGTCTATCTCATCGGCTTCACGCCGTCGGTGGGTCCTTGGCACTACTTCCCGTCGGTCAAGGAAATCATGGTCACCGTCGGCATCTTTGCTCTGGAGGTCGCGCTGTACCTCGTCTTCGTGAAGAAGCTGCCCGTCATGCACGCCGAACACCCTGTCGGCGTCCCCCATGCCGCCGATGCCAAGCACGGCTGAGTTTAGGAGATTTTGATTATGGCTCAGCGAGTTGTTGTTGATCCGGTCACCCGCATCGAAGGCCATCTGCGGGTCGACTGCGAGGTGGACGGCGGCAAGGTCACCAAGGCCTGGGCGTCGGGCCAGATGTGGCGCGGCATCGAACTGATCCTACAGGGCAAGGACCCGCGCGACGCCTGGGTGTTCGCCCAGCGCATCTGCGGCGTCTGCACCACGGTTCACGCGATCACCTCGGTCCGCGCGGTGGAGAACGCGTTGAAGCTGGAGGTGCCGCTGAACGCGCAGTACATCCGCAACATGATCCAGGGCGCCCACAACGTGCACGACCACATCGTGCACTTCTACCATCTGTCGGCGCTGGATTTCGTGGACGTGGTCTCGGCCCTGAAGGCCGATCCGGCGGCGACATCGAAGCTCGCCCAGTCCATTTCCGACTGGCCGAAGAACAGCACGCAGGAATTCGCCACCGCGCAGAAGAAGCTGCAGGCCTTCATCAACACCGGACAGCTGGGCATCTTCGGCTCGGGCTACTGGGGCCACCCGGCGATGAAGCTGACGCCGGAAGCCAATCTGATGGCGGCGGCGCACTACCTGCAGGCGCTGGACTACCAGCGGCGCATGAACAAGGTGGTGGCGATCCTGGGTTCCAAGACTCCGCACATCCAGAACATGGCGGTCGGCGGCGTCACCAACCCGATCAACATGGACAGCCAGTCCACGCTGACCATCGAAAAGCTGATGTATATCAAGACGCTGATCGACGAGGTCGGCGACTTCATCACGCAGGTCTACATCCCCGACGTGGCGGCCATCGGCGCCTTCTACGCCGACTGGACGCAGTATGGCCGGGGCGTGGTGAACTACCTGTCCATCCCGGACATGCCGCTGGACACCAAGGGCACCAAGTTCGCCCTGCCCGCCGGCTTCATCGAGAACGGCGACGTCGTCAACGGCTTCACGCCGGTGAAGGACTTCAACGACCCGTATTTCGAGAAGGGCGTGAAGGAAAGCGTCAAGCACGCCTGGTACCAGGGCGGCAAGGGCCCCCTGCACCCCTACGACGGCGAGACGATCCCGAACTTCACCGATTGGCAGGACGACGGCAAGTACAGCTGGATCAAGTCGCCGACCTTCTACGACAAGCGCGCGCAGGTCGGCCCGCTGGCCAACGTGCTGGGCATGTACGCGTCGGGCCACGAGCGCACCAAGTTCTGGGTGCACGCGGTGCTGGACGCCGTGTCGGGCCATCTGGGCAGCAAGGTCGGCATCGACGCCCTGCACTCCACCATCGGCCGCCACGCCGCCCGCGCGGTGCGCTGCGTGGTTCTGCATGAAGAGTTGCAGAACCAGTGGAAGCTGCTGATGGAGAACATCGCGAAGGGCGACACCACGACCTTCAACAAGCCGGTGTTCCCGAAGGGCGAGATCCGCGGCTTCGGCTTCCACGAGGCGCCGCGCGGCATGCTCTCGCACTGGGTCGTGATCGAGAACGCCAAGATCAAGAACTACCAGGCGGTCGTGCCGACCACCTGGAACGCCGGTCCGCGCGACGAGACCGGCCAGATCTCCGCCTACGAGGCGGCGCTGCTCGACAACCCGGTGGCGGTCGCCGACCAGCCGCTGGAGATCATCCGCACGCTGCACTCCTTCGACCCGTGCCTAGCCTGCGCCGTGCACCTGACCGACACGGAAACGAAGTCGAATTATCAGGTGAAGGTGGTCTAAGCCCTCACGTCGTTCCGTTCGGAAAGGCCCCTCTTCCTCGCGGAAGGGGGGCTTTTTCTTCCATTGATCCAGTTCACCGCGCGCGGCGCCGGTTCCGGTTATTCGTGCACCCCCGATCCCGCACAGGAGCATTCGCCCCATGTCCATCCTCGTCCTCGGTCTCGGCAACATCCTTCTGATGGACGAAGGCGTCGGCGTGCGCGCCATGGAGGCGTTCGACGCGCAATGGGCGGTGCCGGAGCATGTCAGCGTCATCGACGGCGGCACCTGCGGCATGGACATGCTGGACATCATCGCCAGCCACGATCACCTGATTGCCATCGACGCTGTGAAGACCGGCGCCGACCCGGCCACGCTGGTGGTGCTGCGCGGGGACGAGGTGCCGGCCTATTTCAAGGGCAAGCTGTCGCCGCACCAGCTCGGCCTGTCGGACCTGCTGGCCTCGCTGAAGTTGCAGGAGGAAGGGCCGCAGACGGTGACGGTGATCGGCTGCGTGCCGCTGGCGCTGGGCACCGGCCTGATGCTGTCGCCGGAGATCGAGGCGAAGGTTCCAGAGATGGTGGACCTGATCGTCACCGAACTGCGCCGTCACGGCGTGGAGCCGATCCAAAAAGCCTGATAGGCAGGGGCGACGCACGCGGGACGCGAAGACGCACCTCCATCCGGTTGCAGTGCGCACACACGCTCTGATACCCTACTGCCTTCAGGGTTTTTAGCCGCACCACTCAGCAACCACGAGCAACATCGGGCAGGAACCATCGCATGGCCAGTCTCTTCAGCCGGCTGTCCTTCAACCAGAAGCTGGTCGCGCTCAACATCGTCGGAACGATCGTCAGCTGCGCCGCCATCGTGTTCGCTGCGCTGTACTTCGTCACCGACGACCTGAAGCGCCAGGAAATCGCGCGGCAAAGCATGAACATGCGCGTCGCCCTCGAAATGCTGAACCCGACGAAGGCTCCGTACAAGCTGGTGGACGGCAAGCTGGTGCTGGGCGACAAGGTGCTGGAAGGCAGCTTCGATCATGTGGACCGCATCAGCGACGCGCTGGGCGTGGTCGTCACCCTGCTGCGCGAGAACATCCGGGTCGCCACAACGCTGAAAAAGGCGGACGGCAGCCGCCCGGTCGGCTCCGACATCGACAGGGACCTTTACCAGCGGGTGATGCGCGGCGAGAGCTTCCTCGGCGAATATCCAGTGCTCGGCGTCCCGTACTTGGTCTCCTACACGCCGCTGAAGGACGCCGGCGGCAAGGTCGTGGGCGCGCTGGCCGTCGGCATCCCCAAGGGCGAGTTCTACGCGATCATCGACCAGTTGGGCTGGCGCATCGGCGCCGTGTCGCTGCTGATCGGCGCGACGCTGTGCCTGCTGACCTATCTTTACGTCAAGGGGCAGATGCGCGCTCTGCACCGGCTGTCGGACGTGATGGCCGCGATCCAGCGCAAGGACTTCTCCATCGCCGTTGAGGACACCGACCGCAGCGACGAGATCGGCGACATGGCCCGCGCCGTCGCCGGCTTCAAGGACAGCCTGACGGCCGCCGAGGAACTGGCCCGCCGCCAGCACGAGGCGGAGGCCGAGCAGTCGCGCCGCCGCAATGAGATCGACCGGGCGACGCAGAGCTTCGCCGGCAAGATCGACGTGGTGGTGCGCTCCGTCACCGAATCCGCCCAGCGCATGCGCGGCAACGCCGAACGCCTGTCGCAGAGCGCCGAGAACACCCAGGCGGCGGTGTCCACCGTCTCCACCTCCTCCCAGCAGGCGTCGAGCAACGTAGAGACGGTCGCGGCGGCCGCCGAGGAACTGACCGCCTCCATCGGCGAGATCAGCCGCCATGTGGGCGAGGCGACCCAGGTCGCCGACCGTGCCGTGGGCGAGGCGCAGTCCACCAACGCCACGGTGCAGGGCCTTGCCGACGCCGCCAACCGCATCGGCGAGGTGGTGGAACTCATCAACTCCATCGCCGCCCAGACCAACCTGCTGGCGCTGAACGCAACCATCGAGGCGGCGCGCGCGGGCGAGGCCGGCAAGGGCTTCGCCGTGGTGGCGCAAGAGGTGAAGAACCTCGCCAACCAGACCGCCAAGGCCACCGAGGACATCCAGAGCCAGGTGGCGGGCATCCAGGGCGAGACCCACAAGGCGGTGGACGCCATCTCCACCATCGTGGAGACCATCCGGCGCATCAGCGACATCACCGGCACGGTCGCCGTGGCAGTGGACCAGCAGGGCGCCGCCACCCGCGAGATCGCCCGCAACGTGCAGGAGGCGTCGTCGGGCACCCACGCGGTGACCGCCAGCATCGACGATGTGTCCCGTCAGGCCAGCGAAACCGGCGCCAACGCCGAGGAACTGCTGACCGCCGCTCAGGCGTTGCTGGGCGAGTCCCAGAACCTGTCCAGCGAGGTGTCCAGCTTCCTGTCCATCGTCCGGCGGGGATAAGGCTCCACAACCGCTCCCCCGCCGTTCGCGGGAGAGCGGGTGAACGTCCGCCGCTTACCGGTCCGTGCGGATCGGGCCGTATTCCACCGGCACCCAGGCGTAGCCGTTGCCCTCGGTGCGGACGTGGCCGATGCCGGGGAACGGCAGGTGCGCGCCGGCGACCCACAGCTTCTGCGCCGCCGCGTCGGCGAAAACCTTCTTTCGGGTGGCGATCGCCTGCGTCTGATCCACGTCGAACTCCATGGCGATCTCGGGCCGGGCGAACTGGACCGAGTGGCTGTGGACGAGGTCACCCCACACCAGGATGCTCTGGTCCTTGGAGGTGAACAGATAGCCGGAATGGCCCGGCGTGTGGCCGGGCTCCGCCACCACCGTCACGCCGGGCAGCAGCGTCTCGCCCTCCGCGTAGGGCTTCAACTTGCCCGTCGCCACATAGGGGGCGACCGCATTGCGCGCCATCTTGAAGAAGGCCTGTGCGTCCGCCGGGGCCTTGGCCGCGATCTCCTCGCTCAGCCAGAAATCGGCGTCGGCCTTCGCCACGCGGACCTCGGCGTTGGGGAAGGCAATTTTGCCGTCCGGCGTCAGCAGACCGTTGGCGTGGTCGGGGTGCAGGTGCGTCAGCAACACCGCGTCCACCTGCGCTGGGTCGTAGCCGGCGGCGCGGATGTTGTCCACGATGAAGCCCAGGTTGGGGCCGAAGGCCTTGGCCGTACCGGCATCGACCAGCACCAGATTCTGCCCGGTGTGGACGAGGTAGGCGTTGACTGCCGTCTGCACGCCCGGCGTGTTGTCGAGGAACATGCGGGCGAGCAGGCTTTGCACGTCCTCGGCGCTGGCACCCTTCAGCAGCTTGCGATCGAGATCGACAAAGCCGTCGTACAGCGCGGTGACCTCGAAGTCACCCAGCGCCATGCGGTAGAAGCCCGGCGCCTGCGTCTTCATCTGGGCCGGCGGGGCGGCCTCGGCCGGGGCCGTGACGAGCGCCGCCGGAACGGCCAGCGCCAGAGCGACCAGGGGGGCGACCAGAGCGCCCCGCAGGGCGGCAGCGGTGGACTGTCTCATGAACTCACTCTCTCCCCAAGGATTAGGCGACCGCAAGCATGGCCGCCGCCGCGCCGTTCGAAAAGAGAGTGCGCAGGAAATCTCCAAACCTGTGGTTTTGCTCAGGAATTCCAAATATCCTCGGCAAAGAAAAAGGCCCGGCGGGTGGTCCCGCCGGGCCTTTTCAACCGAATCGGCCTTGCGGCCAGCTCCTCAGCCGAACGCGATCAGCGCCGCGCCGGAAAGGCCGACCAGGGCGCCGACGCCGCGCAGGGCCAGCGCGCCGGCGCGGCCCTCGACGAAGCGCCGGAGCGACAGCGCGGCACCGATGCCGG
Source organism: Azospirillum soli (assembly GCF_017876165.1). Taxonomy (GTDB): domain Bacteria; phylum Pseudomonadota; class Alphaproteobacteria; order Azospirillales; family Azospirillaceae; genus Azospirillum; species Azospirillum soli. Next base: position 65,551 of record NZ_JAGINQ010000024.1, on the reverse strand, counting down.
CGGCGTGCAGCAGCGCCGTGGCCAGCGCGAAACCCAGGCCGTAGAGCGCCGGCTGGGCGGCTTCCGGCATCTCCGCGCCGTGGGCATAGCCGTGGAAGACGGCGAACAGGGCGACGACGCCGGCCGAGGCCAGCAGCGGCAGACGCGACTGGAGGGCGATCAACCCGCCCAGCACGACCACCGACAGGACGATGCCCAGTTCGACCTGCGGCAGCGCCACGCCGGCCATGCCGAGCAGGCCGCCGCCGATCATCGCGGCGACGAATGCCGCCGGCAGAGCCCACAGGGCGGCACCGCTCCGCTGCGCGGCCCACAGGCCGACGGCGACCATCGCCAGCAGGTGATCCCAACCGCCGACCGGATGCATGAAGCCGTGAACGAACCCGGCGTCGTGGGCGCCGAAGGTGTGGGCGAGCGCCGCGTTGGGCAGAGCGGCCATGGCCGCAGCCGCGAGAGCCGACGCGAGAGCGAAACGTTTCATCCGGTGCATTCCCCTGCTGTTCTTAGAACGGCGCGCGACCGACCCCACCCCACCGCGCGCAAAGCGTCTTCCATCCTACCAGAATGACCACGGTTGGAAATGGGTCAGCCTGCGGAAACCGTCCGTAGGCTGCATGTTTGACGCACATCAATGTGCGCAGGACCACCCCGGCCAAGATGCCGCCGATCAGAGGTTAGGAATGGGCGCATGTGTCTCGGCATTCCGATGCAGGTCCTTGAGACCGACGGCTTCACGGCGCTGTGCACCGGCCGGGGCGAGGAGCGGCGCATCAACGTCATGCTGATCGAGGAGGTACCGCCCGGCGGCTGGGTGCTGGTGCATCTGGACAACGCCGTCCGCGCGCTGGACGAGGAGGAGGTGGAGCCGATCAACAACGCGCTCGACGCCATCCTGCTGGCCGCGAAGGGGGAGAACGTCGATCACCTGTTCGCCGACCTGATGGCGCCCAAGGAGTCGACTTGAGCACGGCGGGTTTCGAGGGCGACGCGCGGCTGGCCTGTGGTGGCTGCGGCGCGGTCTACGACCCGGCGGCCGGCGATCCGGCGCGCGAGGTGCCGCCCGGCACGCCCTTCGGCCGGCTGCCCGATTACTGGTGCTGCCCCGGCTGCGACGGCCCGCAGCATGGATTTGCCCTGCCCGGATCAGACGCAACCGACCTCCTGGTGACGCGGGTGAACGCGCTGATCGCCGCCTACCGCCTGATTGCCGAGCGCGACATGGCCGACGTGCCCATCTGCAACGCCGCCCTGTCGGTGGAGGCGGTGGGCTTTCGCCCGCATGCGCCCGGCTGGTTCGGTTGCGTGATCGCGCCCTGGTTCCTCAACGCCGTGCTGATCCCGCGCGATCCGGCGGAATGGGCAGGCTTGCGCGACGGCGACAAGACGGACATCGCGCTGCCGTCCGGTGCCTACCGCGCCACCGCCGCGCGGGTGGGGGCTCTGGGCACGCTGGCGGTGATCCCGCTGGTGTCGGCGATGAACGTGTTCACCAGCCAAGAGGACGCCCGTGCGGCGGCGGGGCTGGCACTGGACCAGTTGATGCGCGCGCCGGAACCCGAAGGGCCGGCCCTTGAGAAGACGGAGCCTAAGGAAGCTAAACCCGCCCTATCCCGCCGGTCGCTGTTCCGGGGTGGGCGCGGATGACCACAGCCGGCGGCTTGGAAGGTTCAATTTCAGTGCGCCTGTCGGTGGCTGACGGGCAGGTACGCGCCGCCGACGTGCGAGTCCGTCGCCCCAACGCCGCCCGCGCCCTCGTCGGCCGCATGCCGGACGAGGCGGTGCGGCTGGTGCCCCTGCTGTTCAGCCTGTGCGGCACCGCGCAGGCGCTGGCCGCCACCGAGGCTTTGGAAGAGGCGTTGGGCATCAACGCCGCCCCGCACGCCGCCGCCCGCGCGTTGCTGGTCCTGGCCGAGACGACGGAAAGCCACGCGTGGCAAGCCCTGATCGAATGGCCGAAGCGGCTGGGCAAGGAACCGCAGCCACGGGCGCTTGCGGTCTTGCGCGCCGCGACGGCGGGGATTCCCAAGGCGCTCTACCCGGCGCGCGACGGGCTGCGTCCCGGCGGCGGTGTCCTGCGGCCGGACCGGGACGCGCTGGAACGAGCGGCCATACGGGTGCGGGACCAAGTGGAGCAGGTCGTCTTCGGGGGGGCGGTGCCGACCGGCGTGGAGGCTCTGTCCGCATGGGCCGCTGTGGAGGCAACGCCCGCCGCCCGGCTGATGCGCCGTGCGCTGGAGCCGGGGTTCGCCGGGTTTGGCGCCTGCGGCGTGGCCGCTCTGGCGCCCCACCCCGCCCGCTGGTTCGGCGAACGGCTGGCCGCGGCGCCTGGTTTTTCCGACAGGCCCGACCAGAATGGCGCCCCGGCGCACACCGGGCCGCTGGCGCGGCACACCGCGCACCCGCTGGTCGCGGCACTGTTGAATCGTCATGGCTCTGGCATTGCTGCCCATGTCGCGGCCAGACTGGTGGAACTGGCCGAACTGCCAGCGCGGATGGCGGCTCTGGTCGCTTCGCTCACGCCGGCCGATCCGGTTAGCGGTTCCGGCGGAACGGGGCTGGGAAGCGGAGCCGTGGACACGGCGCGCGGACGGCTGGCCCATTGGGTGCGCCTGGAGGCGGGCCGCATCACCGATTACCGCATGGTGGCGCCCACCGAATGGAACTTCGCCGCCGATGGGCCGCTCGCCCGCGGGCTGACCGGGGCGACGGCGGACGATGGCCTGCGGGAGCGCGCCGGGTTGCTGATGACCGCGCTCGACCCGTGCGTCGCCTGCACCATCGCCATCGAACAGGAGGACCCCGCCCATGCATGAGTTGGCGCTGAGCCAGGGGATCATCGACGTGATCCGCGAACAGGCGGCGGTCCAGGGATTCACGCGGGTGAAAACCGTTCGTCTGGTCATCGGAACCCTTTCCCACGTCGAACCTGAAGCGATAGAGTTCGGCTTTGACGCGGTCAGCCGAGGCACCATCGCGGAAGGAGCGACGCTCGCCATCGAGCGCCCGCCCGGCGAGGCGTTCTGCCTGTCCTGTGAAAAGCCGGTCCCGCTCGCCGAGCGGTTCGATCCCTGCCCGGACTGTGGCGGGCATCAGCTGGTGGTGACCGGCGGGGAAGAGTTGCGGGTCAAGGAACTGGAGGTCGAGTGATGTGCACGGTCTGCGGCTGCGCCGAGGGCGAAGCGAAAATCGAAGGCGGGCATGAGCACGAGCATGTCGGCCCCGACGGCAAGGTCTATCGCCACACCCACGGGCACCATCAGAATCGCGGACACCACCATGAAGCCCATGGTCATCATGATCACGGGCATGAGCATGGCCACGATCATCACCACGATGGCCATCACCACGACCATGATCATGGGCACGAACACGAGCATGTCGGACCGGACGGCAAGGTTTTTCTCCACAGCCACGACCATCACCACCATGCCCACGATGACCACGATCACGGCACCGTCGATCTGAGCCGGGGACCGGCCGGCACCGAGGTTCCAGGGATGAGCCAGACGCGGCTGGTCGCCATCGAGCAGGACATCCTCGCCAAGAACGACAGCTTCGCGGCGGTGAACCGGCAGCTGTTCGCGGCCAAGGGCGTGTTCGTGCTGAACCTGATGTCCAGCCCCGGTTCGGGAAAGACCACCCTGCTCACCCGCACGCTGACCGATCTGAAGGGCCGCTTCCCCGTCGCGGTGATCGAGGGCGACCAGCAGACCTCCTTCGACGCCGACCGCATCCGAGCCACCGGCACGCCGGCCATCCAGGTCAACACCGGCAAGGGCTGCCATCTCGATGCCCAGATGGTGACCCAGGCGGTCGGCCGCCTTCCGGTCGCCGACGAGAGCGTGCTGTTCATCGAGAATGTCGGCAACCTCGTCTGCCCGGCCGGCTTCGACCTGGGCGAGGCGCACAAGGTCGTCGTGCTGTCGGTCACCGAGGGTGAGGACAAGCCGCTGAAGTACCCCGCCATGTTCGCCTCGGCCGACCTGCTGATCGTCAACAAGGTGGACCTGCTGCCGCACCTGACCTTCGACGTCGCGCGCATGATCGACTACGCCCGCCGCCTGAAGCCCTCGCTGGAAGTGATCGAGCTGTCGGCCACCGGCGGCCAGGGTCTGGACCGCTGGTACGCCTGGATCGAGGCGGGTCTGGCAAAAGCCAAGGGGGCGCGGAAAGGATGAGTGCCGGCGACCTCCTCCTGATGGCCGGCGCCTGCCTGTATTTCATGGCGAGCCCCGGCCCCGGCATCTTCGCCGTGGTCGCCCGCTCGCTCGCCATGGGGTGCCGGCGCAACCTGGGCTTCATCGGCGGGATGGTCGTGGGCGACCTCGTGCTGCTGGCGCTGGCCATCGGCGGGCTGGCCGCCGTGGCTCAGGCGTTCGAGGGGCTGTTCACCGTGCTGCGCTTCGCCGCCGCCGGCTATCTGATCTGGCTGGGCATCCGCACATGGCGGGCGCCGGTGACCGTCGCCGAGGTGCCGCCGGTCGAGGGCGCGCAACTGCGCGGCTTCGCCAGCGGTCTGGCGATGACCCTGTCGAACCCCAAGACGATCCTGTTCTACATGGCCTTCCTACCGGCCTTCGTGGACCTGACCAGGGTCACCGCCACGGACGCCGCCCTGATGGCCGGCATCATCGTGGTCGTGTTGAGCTGCGTGCTGCTGGCCTACTCGCTGGCCGCCGCGCGCGCCCGCCATCTGTTCCGCAGCGCGAAAGCGTTGAAGGCCCTGAACCAGGGCGCCGGCACTCTGATGATCGGCGCAGGCGTGGCGGTCGCCGCGCGGTGAAGCGCCTTCGCGTCCGGGTCCGTGGTCAGGTGCAAGGGGTCGGCTTCCGGCCCTTCGCCTATGGACTGGCGCACCGCCTGGGCCTGACCGGCTGGGTGCTGAACGACGGCGAGGGCGTGCTGGCCGAGGTTCAGGGCGGCGATCTGCCTCTCTTTCTGAAAGCGCTGAAGGCGGAGGCCCCGCCGCTCGCCCGCATCGACGCGGTGGAGGCGACGGGCATCGCGGCCATCCCCGGTGAGGCGGGTTTCGCGATCCGCGCTTCGGAGGGCGGAGCGGTGACGACCGGAGTCGGGCCGGACGCCGCCGTGTGCCCGGGCTGCCTCGCCGAGCTGTTCGATCCGCGCGACCGCCGCTATCGCTACCCGTTCCTGAACTGCACCCATTGCGGCCCGCGCTTCACCATCACGCGGCGGCTGCCCTACGACCGGCCGCAGACCTCCATGGCGGGCTTTCCGATGTGCCCGGACTGCGCCGCCGAGTATGGCGATCCGGCGAACCGGCGCTTCCACGCACAGCCGATTGCCTGTCCGGCCTGCGGGCCGCGCCTGTCCCATCCCATCGAGGATGTGCTGGCGGCGCTGAAGGCCGGGAAGATCGTCGCGATCAAGGGGCTGGGGGGCTTCCACCTCGCCTGCAACGCCTTCGATGCGGAGGCGGTGGCCCGATTGCGGGTGCGGAAGCAGCGCAACGGCAAGCCCTTCGCGCTGATGGTGGCGAACGCGGCCTCGGCCGAGCGGTTCGCGGAGGTGAGCGCGGCGGAGCGGGCGTTGCTGGAAGGGGCTGCCCGGCCGATCGTGCTGCTGCGTCGGCGTTCTGGCTGTAACCTTCCCCACGACATTGCCCCGGATCTCGCGTGGCTCGGGGTCATGCTGCCCTACACGCCGATTCATCACCTGCTGTTCCACGAGGCCGCCGGACGGCCGGAGGGGACCGCGTGGCTGAAGGAACCCCAGAACCTTGCCCTGGTGATGACCTCGGCCAACCCCGGCGGAGAGCCGCTCGCCATCGGCAACGAGGAGGCGCACCAACGTCTGGTGGGCATCGCCGATTTGATCGTGGACCATGACCGCGACATCCTCGTGCGGGCGGACGACAGCGTTATGCGGGTGGTGGCGGGTGCTCCGGCCTTCCTGCGGCGCGGGCGCGGGCATGTGCCGGTGCCGATCCGACTGCCGCGTGCGGTGCCGCCGGTTCTGGCGGTCGGCGGGCATCTCAAGACGACCGTGTGCCTGACGCGGGGCGACGAGGCCTTTCTCAGCCAGCACATCGGCGATCTCGACAACGCCGCGACGCTGGATTTCCTCGAGGAGACCGTCGCCCATCTGCGCCACATCCTAGAGGTGACACCGGCCGCCGCCGCCCACGACCTCCACCCGGATTTCCAGAGCAGCCGCTTCGCCGAATCCCTGGGCATCCCCACCATCCCCGTGCAGCACCACCACGCCCACGTCGCCACCGTTCTGGCGGAGCATGGCGTGGAGGGGCCGGCGCTCGGGCTGGCGCTGGACGGGTTCGGGCTGGGGGCGGACGGCGGGTCCTGGGGCGGTGAGATGCTGCTGGTGGACGGCGTGTGCTTCGAGCGGATCGGGCACCTCGCCCCGCTGGCGCAGCCCGGTGGCGACGTAGCGGCGCGGCAGCCCTGGCGGATGGGCGCGGCGGCGCTCGCCCGCATGGGCCAGGCGGACGAGATCGTGGAGCGCTTCAAGGGATGCGGCCCGGCGGACGGCGTGCGCCAGCTGATCGAGAGCGGGTTCAACGCGCCGCCGACCAGTTCCTGCGGACGCTGGTTCGACGCCGCCTGCGGCCTGCTGGGCGTGCGCGCCGTGGCCGGGTTCGAGGGCGAAGCGCCGATGGTGCTGGAATCGCTGGTGCGGACGCCGACGGTTCTCAAGGACGGCTGGCGCATCGACGGCGGCGTTCTGGACCTCACGCCGCTCCTGGAAAGTTTGTTGCAGATCAATGCGCAGGAGGGCGCCGACCGGTTCCATGGCACCCTGGCCGCCGCGCTGGTGGACTGGGCGACGCCCGCTCTGTCCGCCCGGCGGCTCGACCGGATCGCGCTGTCGGGCGGCTGCCTGATGAACGCGGTGCTGGCCGAAGGCTTGACGGAGGGCTTCGCGCGGCGCGGAATCACCGCTCTGCTGCCCCGCCAAGCACCGGCCAACGACGGCGGCCTCAGCCTGGGTCAGGCCTGGGTCGCCGCACAGACGCTGTTGTAGAAGGACGTCACCCCATGTGCCTCGCCGTTCCCGCCCGCGTCGTCGAACTGCTGGACGAAGACCGCGCCACGGTCAGCCTGGGCGGGGTGAAGGTCGCCTGCTCCCTGGCCCTGGTCGAGGGGGTGGAGGTCGGCGACTACGTCATCGTCCACGTCGGCTACGCGCTGTCCAAGCTCGACCCCGAGGAGGCGGAACGCACGCTGGCCCTGCTGGCCGAGGCCGGCACCATTCCCTCCGCCGCCGACGCCGCCGTCTGAATTCGGAAAGACCGTCATGACCGACCGCCGCCTGTTCACCCGCAAGCTCGACCTCGCGCATGGGGCCGTGGACATGAGCCACGGGTCGGGCGGTAAGGCCATGGCCCAGCTGGTGCGGGAGCTGTTCGCGGCGGCCTTCGCCAACCCGCTGCTCGACCAAGGCAACGATCAGGCGGCCTTCGACGTGCCGGCCGGGCGCATGGTGATGACGACCGACGGCTTCGTCGTCTCGCCGCTGTTCTTCCCCGGCGGGGACATCGGATCGCTGGCCGTGCACGGCACGGTGAACGACGTGGCCATGGCGGGCGCGAAGCCGCTGTACCTCACCGCCGGCTTCATCCTGGAGGAAGGCTTCCCGCTGGCCGACCTGAAGCGGCTGGTGGACAGCATGGCCGCCGCCGCGCGCGAGGCCGACGTGTCCATCATCACCGGCGACACCAAGGTGGTGGAGCGCGGCAAGGGCGACGGCGTGTTCATCACCACCACCGGCATCGGCGTGGTGCCGCCGGGCGTGGCGCCGTCCGGCGAGCGCGCACGGCCCGGCGATGCGATCCTGGTCAGCGGCACCATGGGCGACCATGGCGTCGCGATCATGTCCACCCGCGAGAACCTGCGGTTCGAGACGGACATCCGGTCGGACAGCGCCGCCCTGCACGGCCTCGTCGCCGGGATGGTGGAGGCGGTGCCGGACGTGCATGTGCTGCGCGACCCGACGCGCGGCGGGCTCGCCACCACGCTGAACGAGATCGCCCACCAGTCCAGCGTCGGCATGATGCTGCGCGAGGCCGACATCCCCGTCCGCCCCGAGGTTGCCGCCGCCTGCGAGCTTTTGGGGCTCGACCCGCTCTACGTCGCCAACGAGGGCAAGCTGATCGCCATCTGCGCCGCCGAGGACGCCGGCCGCCTGCTGGCCACTATGCGCGCCCACCCGCTGGGGGCGGAGGCCGCCGTCGTCGGGACGGTGGTGGAGGACGCCCACCGCTTCGTGCAGATGGAGACGCGCTTCGGCGGCAAGCGGATCGTGGACTGGCTGTCGGGCGAGCAGCTTCCCCGGATTTGCTGATCCCGGCGAAAGGGGTTGCCCCCTTCCCGTTTCAAGACGGCCTGCGGGCGTACCGCGACCGACCCGCCGGATGCCAAGCCTTTCAGCGGACCTTGAGCGCAGCCCTGCGCGTTGCCTCCCCCGGATGAAGCGCAAGCTTGCATGAGGGACCAATGGCAATTCCGCAGTCCATCCAGCTGGGTGCGGCCCCGCTCGCCCCCGTCTCCCTGGCCGGCACGGCGTCGGCGGCGGAACTGGTTGCCCGGCTGCCCTTCGCCGAACCGCTGTACGGCAACCGGGTGAAGCGGGTGTTCGACGTGGTGGGGGCACTGGGCCTGCTGGTGCTGTTCGGGCCGCTGATGCTGGTGGTGGCTTTGCTGATCACGTTCGATGGTGGCCCGGCGGTGTTCGGGCACCGGCGCATCGGGGCGGACGGGCGCGGCTTCACCTGCTGGAAGTTCCGCTCCATGGTCGTCAACGCGCAGGAGGCGTTCGACTCCTTTCTGGCGAACAATCCGGAGGCGCGCGCCGAATGGGAGGCGACGCGCAAGCTGCGCAACGATCCCCGCGTGACCTGGATCGGCCACATCCTACGCCGGACCAGCTTGGACGAGCTGCCGCAGCTGTTCAACGTCCTGACCGGGGAAATGAGCTTGGTCGGTCCCCGCCCCATCGTGGAAGAGGAGGTCTGCCGCTATCACGCCTGCTTCGCCTTCTACACCCGCTGCCGGCCGGGCCTGACCGGGCTGTGGCAGGTCAGCGGCCGCAACGACGTGGACTATGTGCGGCGGGTGCAAATGGACACCGCCTATGTCCTGGGGTGGAGCCTTTGGGGCGACATCCACATCCTGTTGCGCACGGCGGGCGTGATGGTCAGTGGCAAGGGTGCCTATTAAGGTTAAATTTCTCGGACCATGCCCCTCCCCGTCCGGGATTGAACGGCGCGGCTTCGCACACCCTATGTTAGACGAACGCCCTGCTCCGGAGCGGACTGGGGCGGAGGGGACTTGAGCGGGGCGGGGTTGCCGGGGGCGGACTTTGAGATTGCTTGACCGACGTGCTAGGTTTGTTTTAGGCGGAACGTCCGAATGTCGGAAGGCTATTCCGGCCTGCCCGAAGGTACGTACACACCGCCCGTAAACTTCCGGCAGGCGAAACCCCTGGTATAGTAGGTTCGATGGATTTGAATGTGCCGGCCGGACCGGCCTGTGGAGAGGGGCGCAGGATGGCGAAACTGCTCATGGCGCTGTTGCTGCTGATGGCGGCGATGGGGCCGGCATGCGCGGTGGCGCCGACGTCACGCGCCGAAACCAGCGCCGCGCTGGAGCGCTATCGGCAGGAGTTCGCGAAGGTCAAAGGCACCGCGACGGTTCCGTCCACCTCGGACCGCAACTACATCCTGTTCGCCGACGTGATGCGCCGCGTGCTGGCCGAACATGTCAAACCGTCGCCGCCGCAGGTGCTGGTCGAAAAGGCGGTCGCCGGCCTTCAGAAGAAAAAGAAGGACGAGCCCGGCGCCAACGACCGTGCGCTGACCGAAGCGGCGCTGGACGCCATGCTCAGCTCGCTCGATCCTTATTCAAGTTTCCTCGATTCCGAGCATTTCCGCTACATGCGCGAGCAGACGCAGGGCGAGTTCGGCGGCCTGGGCATCGAGGTGACGATGGACGACGACAGCGGGCTGATCCGCGTCGTTTCCCCCATCGACGGGTCGCCCGCCGCCCGCGCCGGCCTGCGCACCGGCGACCTGATCACCAAGATCGACGAGCTTCAGGTGAAGGGCCTGAACCTGCGCGACGCGGTCGCCCGCATGCGCGGGCCGGTCGGCACCTCGGTCGCCCTGACCATGCGGCGCACCGCCAACGACTCGCCGTTCCGCGTCTCCCTGACCCGCGCGGTGGTGAAGATCCAGCCGGTGCGCTACCGGTTGGAGGGCGACGTGGCCTACATCCGCATCGCCGCCTTCAACCAGCAGACCGCCCATTCGCTGGACGAGGCGGTGGAGGACATGCGCCGGCAGTCGAACGGCAAGCTGGCCGGCGCCGTGGTCGATCTGCGCAACAATCCCGGCGGCCTGCTCGACCAGGCGGTCAACGTCGCCGACCGCTTCCTGGAAGGGGTGGACATCGTGTCGGTGCGCGGCCGCGACCCGGACGAGAACCGCCGCTACACCGGCACGCCGGGCGACCTGCTGGCCGGGCTGCCGGTGGTCGTGCTGGTCAACAGCGGCTCGGCCTCGGCGTCGGAGATCGTGGCGGGCGCGTTGCAGGACCACAGCCGCGCGCTGCTGTTCGGCACGCGCAGCTATGGCAAGGGGTCGGTCCAAACCATCTCGTCCCTGACCGGGGACATCGGCATCCGCCTGACCACGGCGCGCTATTTCCGCCCGTCGGGCGCCCTGGTGGACTGTTTCGGCATCTCGCCGAACCTGGAGATCAAGCCGACCAACGGCAACACCGAGGAAACCCACCCCGACCCGGCCACCTGCGACCCCAACGCTCCGCCGCCGCCGCCCGCGCGCGCCTGGAAAATGGAGGAGCTGTGCCCGGACGTGGCGGCTACCGAACCCAAGCCGGACGCCGACCGCCCCATGGAATGCGCCGTCGCCGCCATCCGCACCCGCCTGATGGGCACCCTGATCGGCCGCCCGTAAGCAGCCCCGGCCGTAAACAACCTTTGCCCCTCCCCCTGGGGAGAGGAGAATAAAAAAGCCCTCCGCCCAAACTGGGCGGAGGGCTTTTTCTTAAGCGGTACGCGTGCGATCAGACCACTTCGATGCGCTGCGCTTCCGGACCCTTGGCGCCCTGGCGGATGGTCACCCGCACCTGCTCGCCGTCGGCCAGCGCGCTCACGCCCGAACGCTCCAGAGCGCGGATGTGGACGAAGATGTCCTTGCCGCCGGTGGACGGGGCGATGAAGCCGAAGCCCTTGGAGGTGTTGAACCACTTCACGGTGCCGTCCACGGTCTCCTCGGCGCCGCTGTCGTAGCCGCCGTAGCCGCCACCGCCATAGCCGCCGCCGTTGTCCCAGCCGCCGGAGTCACGGTCGCGCGGGGCGCGGGCCGGACGGCTCGGGCTGGCGGTCGAGGTGTCGACGTCGTGGATGGTGGCGACCTGCGGGCCCTTCGGGCCGCGCGACAGGTCGCAGGTGATGGTCGCACCCTCGGGAAGGCTGTCGTGTCCGCAGAACTGCAGAACAGTGGAGTGCAGGAAGGCATCCGGCGAACCATCCTCGGGCGTGACGAAGCCGAAGCCCTTGGTGCCGTTGAACCACTTGACGGTGGCGCGGATGTTGCGCTGGGTGATCTCGGGAGCGCGGAAGCTGTTGTTGCGCTGCGGACGGTCGAACATACGTGGTCTCATCTGTCGTGATACGCCGCGCCCCCTCAACCGAGACGCGGAACCTCGAAGATGATCCGTTCCGCCGCGCTTTTCAATTGAGAACGCAGGGGAGGACCAGAAAGACCGGACAAAGTCCTCCCCACGGCCGGCTCCGGGGTTCTGAGCGACCAAAAATGTCTCAATCAGAGCGCGAATCGGGGAGACTCGGACGTCAGGCCGCCGCCCCGTGGCACTTCTTGAACTTCTTGCCGCTGCCGCAGGGGCACGGGTCGTTGCGGCCGACCTTCGGGCCGCTGCGCGGGCGGGCGCCCAGCGTGCCGTCCACATAGTACCAGCGGCCGTCGCGCTTGGCGAAGCGGCTGGTCTCGTGGTGCTTCTGCGGCTTGCCGTTCATCATGAAGTTGGCGACGAACTCGACCACGCCTTCCTCGTCCTGCTCGTCGCCGGCCTCGGTGGAGCGGACCTCAAGACCGGTCCAGACGCTGTTCTTGGCCCAGGCCTCGATCTCCTTGCGGTCGAAGTCCTCGCGCGTTTCCGGCAGCAGGGTCTCCTGGAGGTAGTCGATCTTGCCGGTCGCGAAGGCCGAATAGCGCGAGCGCATCAGCGCTTCGGCGGTCGGCGGGGTCGCGGTGCCGTCGAGATAGGGGCCGCAGCAGGCGTCCAGGGCCTTGCCGGAACGGCAGGGGCAGTCGGTCATGGGTCAGGCCTTTCCTCTTGAGGGCGCCATGCATAGCGCAGCCGTTTCGCTTCGCCAAGATCCCGTCACAAGATCCACCATGCGGCAGCGCCCGTACTTGAGCTAAGCTGTCGACATCGAACGAGGGATGGGCCACCTCATGAGCAAAACCGCCAAATGACCAAGATTGGGGCCGAGGTGCGGAATCGCCGCTTTCCCGCCGGCACCGTCCTGATCCGCCAGGGCGAGCCCGGCGACCGCGCGTGGCTGATCGAGGCGGGCGAGTTGGAGGTGCTGCTGGAAGGGCCGGAGGGCATGCGCCGCCTGGGCACGGTCGGGCGCGGCGCCATCGTCGGCGAGATGGCCCTGCTGGACGACGGGCTGCGCAGCGCCACCGTGCGCGCGCTGAACGAGGTCGAGGCGGTCGAGCTGTGCCGCGACACCTTTCGCGCTTTGCTCGGCAAATGCCCGCCGCTGGCCGCCTACCTGCTGGAAAGTCTGATCGCCGCCATCCGCCGCACCTACGGCCTGCCCCAGCCGGAACGGCAGGAGGGCGGGGCCGACATCCGCTCCTCCAACGCCTTCGACAAGGTCGTGGACCGCCGCATGTTCCGCGAGGGCCACACGTTCTTCCGGCAGGGCGACGAGGGCACGGGCGCCTATCTGATCCAGTCGGGTTTGGTCAGCATCCAGAAGTCAGGCGAGGAGATCGCGGTGCTCGGCCCCGGCCGGATCTTCGGCGAACTGGCGCTGCTCGCCCACCGCCCGCGCGCCGCGACGGCGGTCGCGCTGGAGGCCACCGTCTGCGAGATCATCCGCAAGGACAGCTTTACCCAGGCGCTGTCCAGCATGCCGCCGATCCTGCGCTCTCTCACCCGCATCTACATCGAGCAGTTGGCGGGGCAGAAGTGATTTTTGACACAGATGGACACAGATAAACACAGATGGATTGCGCCAACGCCCCCGCCATTCGCGAACACGCCCGGTGCGCATTGATTCATCTTTATTAATCTGTGTTTATCTGTGTCCATCTGTGTCAAACAAACCCCACTCTTCTCCGCGAATGCTATGACGACGACCAAGACCACGCGCCCCAAGGCTGCCCGCTCGCATCCCGACCTGTCCTTTGAAACCACGCTCGGTCAGGGGCGGCGGGTGTGCGGCATTGACGAGGTCGGGCGCGGGCCGCTGGCCGGGCCGGTGGTCGCCGCCGCCGTGGTGCTGCCGCCGGAGGGCCTGCCCCAGGCGCTCGCCCGCGCCATCAACGACAGCAAGGCGCTGAGCCGCGCTGCTCGCGAGGATCTGGAACCGGAAATCCGTGCCCACGCGCTGGCCTTCGCGCTGGCCGAGGCGACGGCGGCGGAAATCGACCATTTCAACATCCACAAGGCGACCCTGCTCGCCATGAAGCGCGCCTACGAGGCGCTGACCGGGGAACCGCCGGCCGTCGCGCTGATCGACGGCAAGTTCACGCCGGACCTGCCCTGCCTGGCCGAGGCCATCGTCAAGGGCGACGGCAAGAGCCAGTCCATCGCCGCCGCCTCGATCATCGCCAAGGTGGCGCGCGACCGCGAGATGTGCCGGCTGGCTGAACTGCACCCTCATTACGGATGGGACCGCAACGCCGGCTATCCCACCCCGGAACATCTGGAGGCACTGCGCCGCCACGGAGTCACCGACCACCACCGAGTCAGTTTTGCACCAGTCCGCGAGCAAAAGGCGCTAAGCAACTGAGGCGCCTGATTCCCGCGATAGAAACCAGTTGACGGCGACTCGGGACCGAATCATTGTCCCAGCGAGTGAGTCGCTGCTGTTGGTTGCGTCAATGCTCCCCCTGAACAAAATTCTCGTGGGCGATTGTATCGCCCTCATGAATGAATTGCCGCCTGAATCGGTGGATCTCGTCTTTGCGGATCCGCCCTATAACCTCCAACTTGGGGGCGAGCTCTTGCGTCCGAACCACACCCGCGTGGATGGTGTGGAAGAGGACTGGGACAAGTTCGATGATTTCGAGACCTACGACCGCTTCACGCGCGACTGGCTCGCCGCCGCGCGCCGCATCCTGAAGCCGGAAGGCTCGCTCTGGGTCATCGGCAGCTATCACAACATCTTCCGCGTCGGCGCGACGTTGCAGAATCTGGGCTTCTGGATTTTGAACGACATCGTCTGGCGCAAGACGAACCCGATGCCGAACTTCCGCGGCACGCGCTTCGCCAACGCGCACGAGACGATGATCTGGGCGTCCCGCGACAAGGACGCGCGTTATCGCTTCAACTACGACGCCATGAAGGCGCTGAACGACGATCTGCAGATGCGCAGCGACTGGCTGCTGCCGATCTGCAGCGGCGGCGAACGCCTGCGCGACGAGGAGGGCCGCAAGACCCATCCGACGCAGAAGCCGGAAGCCCTGCTCTACCGCGTCATCCTGTCCTCCTCCCGGCCGGGCGACACGGTGCTGGACCCGTTCTTCGGCACCGGCACCACGGGCGCCGTCGCCAAGCGACTGGGCCGCAACTGGATCGGGCTGGAGCGCGACGACACCTATGTGAAGGCCGCCCAGGCCCGCATCGACGCAGTCGAGGAGGCGCCGGATCCCAGCGTGCTCGACACGCCCCCGAAGCGCTCGGCCCCCCGCATCCCGTTCGGCTGGGTAGTGGAGCGCGGGCTGCTGCGCCCCGGCACCTCGCTGTTCGACCAGCGCCGCCGGTGCATCGCCCGTGTCCGCGCGGACGGCACGCTGATCGGCTCCAACGCGCGGGGCGATCATCGCGGCTCCATCCATCAGGTGGGTGCCGCCATGGCCGGCCTGCCGGCCTGCAACGGCTGGACCTTTTGGCACTACGAGGAGGGCGACGACCTGCGCCCCATCGACGTGCTGCGCGAACGCATTCGCGCCGAGGCCAACTAAAGCGAATTTGCATCCGCTTTAGATTCATATGGCCTCATTCGCCGGCTCTCAGCGGATGCCATTGGCATCCGCCTGCCGCCAGCGGGAACTGCGTTCCCGCGAGAGGCCAGGCTTCGGCCGCACGTGCGGCCGGGACCGCCGTCGCGGTCCAAAGCGGATCGATATCCGCTTTAAGCCCAACAAAATCGGCATCGGTGCCCACCAATTATCGCCGCCGCGACGCCTTGGCACGGTCGCGGCGGCGTGCTAGGCGTGTGCGCCATGAACAAGCTCTTCGCCACCGTCACCGCTCCGCTGCCCCGCTCGACCCCGGCGGCGGTGTCCACCCGTTGCTTTGTGCGCGATCTGGTCATGGACGCGCTCGTCGGCGTCTACGCCCACGAGCGGATCAAGCCGCAGCGCATCCGGCTGAACCTGGATCTGGAGACCATCGCCCCCGGCATCACCGGCGAGGACATGGCCGCCGTGGTGAAGGGTCTGGTCAACCAGGGCCACGTCACCCTGATCGAGACGCTGGCCGAGCGCATCGCCGAGCGCTGCCTTGCCGACGCGCGCATCGCGTCGGTGAAGGTGCGCGTGGAAAAGCTGGACGTGTTTCCCGACGCCGCCAGCGTCGGCGTGGAGGTCGAGCGCGCGCGGAGCTGACGCTCCCCTCGCCCTTACGCCACCAACTCTTCCTGCGGAGCCTTGACCCGCCCGGCGACGGCAGCGGGCTGCGCCATGCCAGCGGCGGTCAGCGGCAGGCGGATGGTAAAGCGGCAGCCCTGGCCGGGGTGTGATTGCACGGAAATGCGCCCGCCCAGCGTGCCCACCACGATGTTATGGACGATGTGCAGGCCGAGCCCGCTGCCGCCCTCCGTCCGTCGCGTGGTGAAGAAGGGTTCGAAGATCCGTTCCAGGTTTTCCGGCGGGATGCCCTTGCCGTTGTCGGTGAAGTTGAGGAGGACGGCGGACGGCCCCTCCCGGTGCACCGCGATGACGATGGTGCCGGGAACGTCCGGCTCGAACGCGTGCAGCAGCGCATTGATGACGAGGTTCGAGACCACCTGCGACAGGGCGCCCGGATAGCTGTCCATGGTGACGCCGTCTGGACAGTCGAGCAGCACGCGGTGCGGCGTGCGCTTCACCTGCGGGGCGAGGCTGCCCAACACGCCGTCCAGATAGTCGCGCAAGTCGAACGGCCGGCGCGCCTCCGACGTCTGGTCCACGGCGACCTGCTTGAAGCTCTGCACCAGCGAGCAGGCACGCTCCAGGTTGGACAGGATCATGCCAGCGGCTTCCTCGATCCGCTCGATGAACTCCTCCAGGTCGCGGCGGCGCACGCCTCCATCGGCGGCGATGCGCTTGAAGCCGCGCGTCTGTTCGGCAAGGTAGGAGGCGGCGGTCACGCCGATGCCCAGGGGCGTGTTGATCTCGTGCGCCACGCCGGCCACCAGCGCGCCCAACGAAGCCAGCTTTTCCGCCTGGACGAGGCTTTTCTGCGTGCGTTGCAGGTCGATCAGGGTGCGTTCGGCCTGCTCCTTCGCGGCGACCAGCGCATTCTCCGCGTATTTGCGGGTGGAAATGTCGTGCAGCGCCAGGAACATCGAGGGTTCACCCCCGTAATCCATCGCCATCGCCGAGATGACGCCCCAGAAAGGCCGGCCCTCCGCAGTTTTCAGCCGCGTTTCGAAATCGGTCAGCCGGCCCCGGCGGAAGATGTCCTGGGCGAAGGCGACCCAGTCGATGGTTTCTTCCAGAAAGTCCGGTATCGCGCACCCCAGCGCGTGGGTGGACGGAAGCTCCAGCAGATCGACGGTCGGGGTGTTGGCGAACAGAACGCGCCCATCGGTGCGCCGGGCGATGACGATGGGAAAGGGCGAACTTTGCAGGATGGTGTTGAGCCGCCCCTCGCTGGCCCGCAACGCCTCGGTCTGCGCCTGCTGGGCGACCAGCGCCTCGGCGAAGCGCTCGACCGCGCGGTCGATGCGATCGAACTCCTCCAGCGAAGCGGGGGGCAGCGCCACCGGGCGCGGGGCCTGCTGCAACGCGTGCAGCGTCCGGCTGACCCGCAGCACCGGCCGCACCACATGCCGGCGCAGCAGCAGCGTCACGCCGCCCAGCAGCAGAATGGTCGCCGCGATACCGACGATGCTGATCCACAGGCCGCGCCGCCCGTCGGCGACGATCCGCTCCACCATGTCCAGCGTGGTGGCCGAGGCGTCGCCGGATAGGCTGTCGGCCAGCTGCTTCAACTGCTGGTAAGCGATGTCGCTGTCCTGGCGCATCTGCGCCTGCACGGCGATCCGGCCGCGATGCAGATCGGTCAACGTCCGCGCGGCGGCAAAGCGGTCCAGCACAGCCAGCAGCCGGCCCTGCTGTTCGCTGGCCGTGCCGGAGATGCCGCCGATGAGGGCGCGCTGGTTGCGCAGCAGGGTCAGGATATCGTGGTCCACGACCGTCAGCGCCTCGGCCGTGTCGGTCGCCATCGCCTGCCCGTAGAGACGGCGCAGGTGGTAGAGATTGCTGAGGAAGGCGTAGTCCTGCACCGCCCGGTCCGGTTCGGCCAGCAGCGAGGTACCGAGCGCCAGCGCGTCGTCCACCCCCGCCAGGGTCTCGCGGATGCTGGCCGACAGGGCGTCGATCAGGTCGGCGCGGTGGTTGCTCCGCCGCACCGCGTTCAGCGCGCGGTCGAGCTTTTCCAGAACGGAAACGTCCACCACCTGGGCGAACTGGCTGGCCAGCGCCTCCGCCTCGTCCAGCGATGCCGCGCGTCGGGCGCGGTCGCGGCTGTTCAGGATGACCTCGGCCAAGCGGCTCAATTGTGCGGCGGTCATGGCGTTCTGCTGCTGGGCGCCGATGCGCGGCACCGTGACGTCACGCGCCTGTTCCGCGATGCCGACGATGCCGAGGAAGGCGGCGCCCACCACGCCGGTCAGGGTGGCGAGGACCAGCGCCACCGCGCCGACCAGCGCCACCGCCGCCGCCTGCAAGCGCGGCTTGCCACCGGCGGAGGCTTCGGCCCGGCCGGCGTCGTCCTCGACTGTTCCCGGCCCGGCCGGTTCCCGATCCCGCATGCCCCGACCCCAGACGCTCGCGCGGGCAACACGCCGGATCCTTGAATCGCATACCCGAGGATGCTTCCGGCACAATGATTTTCGCGCTTAGGTAATTTACCGTCAGCCGGGCGATGCCTCCAGATGAATTTATCGCAAACACCAGCGGCTTAGCACCGCAGGTCATAGACGCATCAAAGATTAGCTGCCGTGATAATCTTGGCCGGAACGCCAAGACCGGCGATCTCCTGAATCAGCTTTTGCCGCAAAGCTTCAACGAAGCTGTCGCGATCCATGGCCGTCTTGACAAAGCAATTGGGGCCGCCGACGATGTTTTCTTGATAATATTCTTCCAGCCACGAAAACTCGTCGAGAATGGCGAGCGCGTTGATTGTGATGCCCTTCCGTTCGGCACGGTCCCGCGCGCCGGCCGGGTCGGCGCCGCTGTTGTTGAAGCCGTTCGACACGATGTCGATCACCTTGCGCGGCGCGTTGATCCCGTTGTTCTCGAACAGCTTGGCGGAGTCGTCGATGGCGCTGCCCAGCGCGGTGGAGTCCGCCTGGATGCCGCGCGGTGCGGATTCGATCTTGTGAGCGAAGGCCTTAGCGTCCTCGGCGTTGCGCAGAACGGTCCAGGGCACGATCACCCGCAGGCTGTGCGGGCCGGAAAAAACCACCAGCGTGGCGGCGATGCCGCCGGCCGAGATGGACTCGCCCAGTTGCGGGTCGTTGAAGGCGGCAGCGTGGCCCTGCAACTGAAACTCCAAGCCGCCGTCGGTGATAGAGGCGGACCCGTCCACCGCCAGCACGATTTCCAGCGACACCGACCGTTCCGCAGGGGCTACCAGCGGAGCTTTCTTCTTCGGCTCCGCCGTGGCGGGACCCGTCAACGCGATCAGCGCAAGAAACAAGAGGATCGCAGGCCGCAGCATTCCCAACCCTTTGCCATGTCGTTCACGCATCATCCTTCACGCGTGGGCAAGGGCGTGGCGCACCACCTTCATCATGACGGAGGGAAGCGCCTGCCCGCCCAGCCGGTCGACCGGGACCCAGATGCCCTCGGCCCGCCGCCAGCCGTCGCCGGCCTTCGCGGCGACCACTCCAAGTTCGAGGTGAAAATGGCTGAAAGTATGGCGGACCGTGCCGGGCAGCCGGCGCCAGTTCGCCTCCAGCGGAGCGGCGCGGCGCAACGCCGCCTCGTCGGGCGCCATCGCAGTCCAGTCGGTGGAGGGCACCTCGGTCATGCCGCCGAGCAATCCCTCTTCCGCCCGGCGGCGCAGCAGCACAGCGCCCTCGGGGTTCAGAAGCCAGTAGGCGACGCCGCGCCGGGTCGGCTTGTCGGCCTTGGCCACCTTGCGCGGCAGGTCTTCCTGAATGCCGGCGGCGCGGGCGTCGCACCATTCGGCCCAGGGGCACAGCATGCATTTCGGCTTGCGCGGCGTGCAGACGGTGGCGCCGAGGTCCATCATCGCCTGGGCATAATCGCCGGGCCGCTCGTCCGGGGTGATCGTGCCGGCCAGCGCGCGCAGCTTCGGCTTGACGTTGGGCAACGGCTCCTCGACCGCGAAGACGCGGGCGACGACGCGCTCCACGTTGCCGTCCACCACCGTGGCCTTGCGCCCGAAGGCAATGGAGGCGATGGCCGCCGCCGTGTAGGCGCCGATGCCCGGCAGTTCCAGCAGCCGTTCCTCGGCATCCGGGAAGCGCCCGCCCAGCTCGTTCGCCACCACCTGGGCGCATTTGTAAAGGTTGCGCGCCCGCGCGTAGTAGCCGAGCCCCGCCCAGGCGACCAGCAGGTCGTCCAGCGGCGCCGCCGCGAGGTCGTGCACGGTCGGCCAGCGTTCGGTGAAGGCGCGGAAATAGGGTGCCGCCGCCGGGACGGTGGTCTGTTGCAGCATAATCTCCGACAGCCAGACCCGGTAGGGGTCGGCCTCCTCCCCAGGCTTGGCGCGCCAGGGCAGGTCGCGGCGGTTGTGGTCATACCAGGAGAGAAGCCGCTCGGCGGCGTCGTGGGCATCGCGGATCATGGGCGGAAGAGATAGGCGTTTCGCCGCGCTCAAGAAAGTCCCTGGCGAAAGTCCCAGGCGCACGCTGGCGGAGTCCGGCGTGCTTGCGCTACGGTGCGCACGCCGAGCCACAGCGCAACGATTCAGGAGGGTGCCGCCATGACCGGACCAAAGCCGACCTCTCAGCCGCCCGCCCCCTGCCTCGTCGTCGCCGACGGCCCTGCCGCCATCGACTTCTACAAGGCGGCGTTCGGCGCCGAGGAGACCTTCCGGATGATGTCGCCCGACGGACGGCGCGTCCTGCACGCCAATCTGGTCGTCAACGGCGGCCCGGTCATGCTGTCCGATGATTTTCCGGAATACAACGGCGGCCGGTCACGGGATCCCAAGGGGCTGGGCGGCACGCCGGTGACCATCCACCTTCAGGTCGCCGACGCGGACGCGGTCTTCGCCCGCGCGCTGGAGGCCGGCTGCACCGCCGTCATGCCGCTGGCCGACATGTTCTGGGGCGACCGCTACGGCAAGCTTCTGGACCCGTTCGGCCATGAATGGTCGATCGCCACCACCATCGCGACCCCGACCCGTGAAGAGATGGACGCCGCCGTCCAGAGCCTCTTCGGTCAGGGCGGGTGCCAAGGTCAGTAATCGGACCAGCACATGAACGGACCGCGACGCATCGGCCAATCCGTGCAGGGTGTGGCGGGCAAGGCGCTGGGCAAGCGCGGCCTTGCCTTCGGCGCGCTGATCACCGACTGGTCGTCCATCGTCGGGCACCAGCTGAGCCTGCGCACCGCCCCCGACAAGCTGAGCTTCCCGCGCGGCAAGCGCGAGGACGCCACCCTGCACATCCGCGCCATGGGCGCCATCGCGCTGGAACTTCAGCACCTGGAACCGCAGATCATCGAGCGCATCAACAGCTTCTTCGGCTATCGCGCGGTGGCGAAGATCAAGCTGATCCACGCTGCCCCGGCGTCCATGCCGAGGCCGGTGGTGCGCCAGCGCCCGCTGACCATGGACGAGGAACTGTCGGTGATGACCACCACCTCGACCATCGAGGACGACGAGCTGCGCGCCACGCTGGAGCGCTTCGGCCGCTCGCTGCTGGCGCGGCCGAAACCGCAAGCCAAGCGCTGACGGCCGAAGGCCGACCATAGTCTTGCCGCAAAACGGTTGTTCTGATTATAACATCAACATCTGGTAGGGACGAGGGCATCGTGAACCGCAACCTCTTGGGTATTCTGATCGTACTCGGCGTCGGCATGGCGATCATCGTCGGGCTCGCCATCTACGGGTCGCAGCCGCAGACGACCGCCGTCAGCACCCCCGCCGGCGCACCAGCGACCCCGGCCGCGCCGGCTCCGGCTCCGAACACGCCCGCCCAGAGCACGCCCGCCCCCGCGCAGACCGCGACTCCGGCCCCGGCCACCTCGCCCGCCCCGGCTCCCGCCCAAACCGCCGCCGTCACCGACCCGCTGGCCGACCGCGTGCTCGGCAACCCGAACGCGCCGGTGACCATCCTCGACTATTCGTCGATGACCTGCCCGCACTGCGCCGCCTTCCACACCGAGACGCTGCCCAAGATCAAGGAGAAGTACATCGACACCGGCAAGGTGAAGCTGGTGTTCCGCGACTTCCCCTTCGACCAGGCGGCGCTGCGCGCCTCCATGCTGGCCCGCTGCGCGCCGGCCGAGCGCTACTACCCGCTGCTGGACGTGCTGTTCAAGGCTCAAGGACAGTGGAGCCGCGCCGCCGACCCGGCCAAGGCGCTGTCCCAGTACGGCAAGCTCGCCGGCATGAGCCAGGAGACCATTGACGCCTGCATGGCCAACCAAGCGCTGGCCGACGGCATCCTGAACATCCGCATGACGGGCCAGAACCAGCACCGCATCGAATCGACGCCGACCTTCATCCTCAACGACGGCGCCGCGACCATCAACGGCAACCAGCCGTTCGAGGTGTTCGCCCAGGCGATCGACAAGCTGGTCAAGTAATCAGGATACACCCCGGTGCACTTCACGCGCCTCCGCCTGTCCGGCTTCAAGTCGTTCGTCGATGCCACCGAGCTTGTGATCGAGCCCGGCATGACCGGCATCGTCGGCCCGAACGGCTGCGGCAAGTCGAATCTGGTGGAGGCGCTGCGCTGGGTGATGGGCGAGACCTCCGCCAAGAAGATGCGCGGCGATGACATGGACGACGTCATCTTCGGCGGCACGGCCAACCGCCCGGCGCGCAACCTGGGCGAAGTCGCCCTTCTGATCGACAACCGCACGCGCACCGCCCCCGCCGGCTTCAACGAGCACGACGAGCTCGAGGTGACGCGCCGGATCGAGCGCGGCAACGGCTCCGACTACCGCATCAACGGCAAGCTGGTGCGCGCCCGCGACGTGCAGCTTCTGTTCGCCGACAACGCGTCCGGCGCCAATTCCCCGGCGCTGGTCAGCCAGGGCAAGGTCGGCCAGATCATCAACGCCAAGCCGCAGGACCGCCGCATGCTGCTGGAGGAGGCGGCGGGCATCACCGGCCTGCACTCCCGCCGGCATGAAGCGGAGTTGCGGCTGCGCGCGGCCGAAACCAACCTGACCCGCCTCGACGACGTCATCGGGGCGATGGACACCCAGCTGCAAAGCCTGAAGAAACAGGCCCGCCAAGCTGCCCGCTACCGCAACCTGTCCGAACAGATCCGCAAGGCCGAGGCCGTCCTCTGGCACCTGCGCTGGATCGCCCACGAGGCGGAGCTTGAGCGTGCCCGCGCCGCCTTCGGCAAGGCCGAGGGCGCGGTGCGCGAGCTGATGCTGGCGGTCACCCAGCTGACCACCCGCCGCACCGACGCCGCCGCCGGCCTGCCGGAAAAGCGTCAGGCGGAAGCAGCAGCGGCGGCGGGCCTGCAACGGCTCGTCATCGCCAAGGAGCAGCTGGACGCCGAGGAAAGGCGCGTCGCCGAGCAGCAGCGCGCCCTGGTCTCCCGCCTTCAGCAGATCGCCGGTGACCTGGGCCGCGAGGAAGCGCTCGCCGCCGACGCGGGCGATGCGCTGGCCCGCCTGGAATCCGAACGCGACCGGCTGCGCGAGGCCCAGGCCGACGAGGAAATGCTTGAGGAAGCCGCCCGCGAGGCGCTGGCCGAAGCGCGCGAGGCGGTGGACGAGCTGGACCGCGCGCTGACCCGGCTGACCGAGCAGGTCGCCTCCGACGAGGCCCGGCGCACCGCCACGCAGCGGCAGGTCGCCGACCTGGAAACCCGCGCCGCTGGCCTCACCAAGCGCCTCGCCGAACAGCAGTCGCAGCGCGAAACCCTCGAACGCGAAATCTCCGCCCGCGCCGATGTGGCCGAGGCCGAACTGGCGGTCGAACTGGCCGAACAACGCCTGGAAGACGCCCGCGAAGCCGCCGAGGCCGCCGAGCGCGCCAAAACCGACTCCGAACCCGCCCAGGCCCGCGCCCGCGAGGCGCTGCAAGCCGCCGAATCCGCCCGCACGAAGCTGAAGGCGGAGGAAAAGGCGCTGACCGAACTGCTCGCCACCGGCTCCGGCGACCTGTTCCCGCCGCTGGTGGACGCGGTGACCGTCTCCCCCGGCTATGAAGGCGCGCTGGCCGCCGCGCTGGGCGACGCGCTGACCGCGCCGCTGGACGAGGCCGCCCCGGTCCACTGGCGCAACCTGCCGCCCTTCGACTCCGTGGCCGCCCTGCCCTCCGGCGCCGAACCGCTGGCCGCCCATGTCCAGGGTCCGGACGCCGCGTCCCGCGCGCTGGCCCACGTCGCCGTGGTCGCGGACGCCGAAACGGGTGCGACGCTCGCCCCGACCCTCGCGCCCGGCCAGATCCTCGTCAGCCGCGACGGCGGGGCGTGGCGCTGGGACGGGCTGACCATCCAGGCCGGCGCGCCGACCGCCGCCGCCGTCCGCCTGAAGCAGCGCAACCGCCTGAACGAGCTGCGCGGCGAACTCGACCTTGCCGAGGAGCAGCTCGACCTTGCCCGTGACGCCCTGGACGACGCCAAGCGCGCCGCCGAGGAAGCCGCCCAGGCCGACCGCCGCGCCCGCGACGCCGTGCGTGAGGCCTTCACCGGGGTCAGCGCCGCCCGCGACCGCCACGCCAAGCTGGCCCGCGAAGCCGACGCCGCCGCGACCAGGCTGGCCGCGCTGGTGGAGGCCATCGACCGCCTCGCGTCGGACCAGTGCGACGCCGAAGCCCAGCTGACCCAGGCCCGCGACGCCCTGGACGCCCTGCCCGACGCCCGCGAGGGCCGCGACAAGGTCAACGACCTCCGCGTCACGCTGGCCGAGCGCCGCACCACCCTGGCCGAGAAACAGAACGCGCTCGACCGCCTGACCCGCGAGGCTCAGTCCCGCCGCCAGCGCCTATCCAGCATCGAGCAGGAAATCGCCTCCTGGGGCACCCGCTCCCAGGGCGCCGGTGGGCGTGTCGCCGAGCTGAAGGAACGCGCCGCCGCCGCCGAAACCGAACTGGCCCAACTGCAAAGCCGCCCCGCCGCGATCGAGGCCGACCGCCAAACCCTTCTCGGCAAGATCAGCGAGGCCGAGCGCGCCCGCAAGCGCGCCGCCGACACGCTGGCCGAAGCGGAAAACCGCCTCGCCGAGACCGAAAAAGCCCTGAAACAGGCCGAATCCGGCCTTGCCGACGCCCGCGAGGCCCGCGCCCATGCCGAGGCCGCCGTCTCCGCCGCCCAGCAGAACGGCCAAACCCTGACCGAGCGCATCGCCGAGCGCCTGAACTGCCGCCCCGAGCAGACCCGCGCCGCCGCCGAACTCGCGCCCGGTGAGGAACTGCCCGACGCCACCGGCCTGGAAGCCCGCCTCGACAAGCTGACCCGCGAGCGCGAGAACATGGGCCCGGTCAACCTGCGCGCCGAGATCGAGGTCGCCGAGCTGGAGCAGCAGATCACCAGCCTGCAGACCGAGCGCGAAGACCTCGTCAGCGCCATCGCCCGCCTGCGCCAGGGCATCGCCAGCCTGAACCGCGAGGCGCGCGAACGTCTGATCGCCTCCTTCGACACGGTGAACCGCAATTTCCAGGACCTGTTCACCCGCCTGTTCGGCGGCGGCAAGGCCCATCTGGAGTTGGTCAACGCCGAGGATCCGTTGCAGGCCGGCCTGGAAATCTACGCCAGTCCGCCGGGCAAGAAGCTTCAGGTCCTCTCATTGCTGTCGGGCGGCGAGCAGGCGCTAACCGCCCTGTCGCTGCTTTTCGCCGTCTTCCGCTCCAACCCCGCGCCCATCTGCGTGCTGGACGAGGTGGACGCCCCGTTGGACGAGGCCAACGTCGGCCGCTTCTGCGACCTCGTGGACGACATCGCCCGCGAGGGCAACACCCGCTTCCTGATCATCACCCACCACCGCCTGACCATGGCCCGCGTGGACCGCCTGTTCGGCGTGACGATGGTGGAACGCGGCGTGTCGCAGCTCGTCAGCGTGGACCTGCGGGCGGCAGAGGAGCTAAGGGGCGTGGCGTAGGGCTTCGGCCACGTCCGTTTGCCGTTCAGGAGAACCGCGCGGCGACGCACACACGGCTGTCCGGGACACGGGAGCAAGGCTGTGATGCGAATGACGTGTTTCGGCGTGGGTCTCCGAAAGCCCCCGAGCATGTTTCCCGGCGCCCACCGATTCCCAGCTCGTCATTCCCGCGAAGGCGGGAATCCAGTCTGAACAAGCACTTAGGCGCGGAGTTTCCTGGACCCCCGCCTTCGCGGGGGTGACGACGTGAAAAGGGATGGCTCCGAGGCAAAATGTTTCACCGGACAGCCGTGCGCCCGCGCGGGATTTACCCTGTGTGATTGGCGCACGCCACCCTATGGCTTGGGCCGGCCCATCCGTCCCGCAGCTTGGAAAAGGCCGGCACGGCCGGTTCCGCCGCGACACGGATTCGGGCATCCATGCGTTGATGCAACAGGGAGAGGAGGTGCGCCATGAAGCAGGTGATGTTCGTCGAGCTTGGGATGGGCGTGGACCTGCACGGGCAGGACGTGACCAAGGCCGCCGTCCGCGCGGTGCGCAACGCCATTGAGCGCAACTCCATGCCGGGCATGCGCGCGCTGGTGGACGGAGACACCAGCCGGATGCAGGTGCGCGTCCATCTGGCCGTGCCCGCCGACGCCGATCAACTGGACGTCGAAGCGGTGCGGGCCGTCTTCCCCTATGGTCAGGTGACGGTGACGGTCGGCAGCGGCGGCATGTTGGCGCCGAGCGGCATCTTTCTTACCGACAAGGACGACAAGAATGAGATGATCTACGTCGTGAACGCGGCCATCGAGGTCGGGATTTAACGGGCACCGGTCCGGACGTCATCCCGCACCGGCCATCGCCCCCTGGGAGGACTGGATGATCTACGCGCTGGACGACAAGGTTCCGCAACTGGCCGCGGCTAGCTGGGTGGCGCCCAGCGCCACGGTGATCGGAGACGTCCTGCTGGAGGAGGATGCGTCGGTCTGGTGGGGCGCCGTGCTGCGCGCGGAGGCGGAGCGCATCCACATCGGTGCCGGCAGCAACGTTCAGGACAACGCCGTCCTGCACGTTGATCCCGGTTACCCGCTGACGCTCGGCCGCAATGTCACGGTCGGGCATCTGGCGATGCTGCACGGCTGCACCGTGGGCGACGGCAGCCTGATCGGCATCGGCGCCACGGTACTGAACGGCGCCCGCATCGGCCGCGACTGCCTGATCGGCGCCCACGCCTTCATCGCCGAGGGCAAGGAGATCCCCGACCGCTCGCTCGTGCTCGGCGCGCCGGGCAAGGTGGTGCGCAACCTCAGCGACGAGGACGTGGAGCGGCTTCGCGGCCCGGCGGCGGTCTATCAGGAACGCTGGAAATCCTACGCGCGCGGCCTGCGCGCAGTCTGATAACGAAGGCGATTGGCGATCAATCCTCCAGCCGCCGGCCCGTCGCTCCGTCGAACAGGTGGAGCGCGGGCGGCGGCGCGTCGAGCCGCAGCGTCTCGCCCTCGCGGCAGACCGGCAGGCCGGCCATGCGGACCAGCAGAGCCTCCCCGTTGGGCAGCCGGCCATAGACGACCGTGTCGGCGCCCAACGCCTCCACCAGATCGACCGTGACGCTCAGCGCGCCATCGGCCGACACCGCCACATGCTCCGGCCGGATGCCCAGCTTCACCTCCCGGCCGTTCAGGGCGGGCTGCGGGTGCGGCAGCGGCAGGGCGGCGCCGCAAGGCAGGGCCAGCGTCCGCCCGTCCGCCTCGACGTGGGCGTCCAGCACGTTCATCGGGGGCGAGCCGATGAAGCCCGCCACGAACAGGCTGGCCGGGCGCTGGTAGACCTCCAGCGGTGTGCCGACCTGCTCGGCGACTCCATGATTCATCACCAGGATGCGGTCGGCCAGCGTCATCGCCTCCACCTGATCGTGGGTGACGTACAGGCTGGTGACGCCGAGCCGGTCCTGAAGCCGCTTGATCTCCACCCGCATCTGCGTGCGCAGCTTGGCGTCGAGGTTCGACAGCGGCTCGTCGAACAGGAAGGCGGCGGGTTCGCGCACGATGGCACGGCCCATGGCGACGCGCTGGCGCTGGCCGCCCGACAGCTGGCTCGGCCGGCGGTCGAGGAATCGGCCGAGTTCCAGGATCTCCGCCGCCTTGGCGACGCGCGCCTGGATCTCCGCCTTCGGCACGCCCCGGATCTTCAGCCCGTAGGCCATGTTGTCGAAGACGCTCATGTGCGGGTAGAGCGCGTAATTCTGGAACACCATGGCGATGTCGCGGTCCTTGGGCTCCAGCCCGTTGACCACGCGCCCGCCGATGGCGATCTCGCCGCCGGTGATGCTCTCCAGCCCCGCGACCATGCGCAGCAGCGTGGACTTGCCGCAGCCCGAGGGGCCGAGCAGCACGAGGAATTCGCCGTCCGCGACGGCGATGTCGATGCCCTTGATCGCCTCGACGGCGCCGTAGGACTTGCGGACCCGATTCAGATCGACCGTTGCCATTCTTGTTACTTCTCGCTGTCCACAAGGCCCTTGACGAACCAGCGCTGCATCAGGACCACCACCGCCACCGGCGGCAGCATGGCCAGCACCGTCGTGGCCATGATCAGGTCCCAATCGGTCGCGGCCTCGCCGTTGCCGATCATCTTGGTGATGCCGATGACCACGGTTTCCATGTCGCCGCTGTTGGTGACCAGAAGCGGCCACAGATACTGGTTCCAGCCGTAGATGAAGAGGATGACGAACAGCGCCGCGATGTTCGTCCGCGACAGCGGCAGCACCACGTCCACGAAAAAGCGCAGCGCGCCCGCCCCGTCGATCTTCGCGGCCTCCACCAGTTCGTCCGGGATGGTCAGGAAGAACTGCCGGAACAGCAGCGTCGCGGTGGCCGAGGCGATCAGCGGGATCGTCAGCCCGGCGTAGGTGTCGATCAGCCCCATGTTCGCCACCACCTCGTAAGTGGGGATGATGCGCACCTCCACCGGCAGCATCAGCGTGATGAAGATCATCCAGAAGAAGACCATGCGCAGCGGAAAGCGGAAGAACGCCACCGCGTAGGCCGAGATGATGGAGATGGCGATCTTCCCCAGCGCGATGACCAGCGCCATGATCAGGCTGTTCATCATCATGATCCGCACGGGCGTGTGGATGATGCGGTCCCCGCGCGTCTCGTTCCAGGCCCGGGCGTAGTTGTCCAGCATCTCCCCGCCCGGCGTCAGCGGCAGGTTGCCCCGCGCGATGGTCCCGGCGTCCCAGGTGGAGCCGATCAGGGTGATGTAGATGGGAAAAGCAAAGATCAGCACGCCCAGGATCAGGACGACGTGCGGCACCGCATCCATCAGCCGCCGGCCGAAGGCGCTTTCGTCGGTCCTCATGAGTAATGCACCTTGCGTTCGACGAAGCGGAACTGGATCGCGGTCAGCGCGATCACGATGACCATCAGGATTACCGACTGCGCCGACGAGCCGCCGAGGTCGTTGTTGATCACGCCGTCCTGATAGACGCGGTAGATCAGCGTTTCCGTCGATTTGCCGGGGCCGCCGTGAGTCAGCGCGTGGATGGTGCCGAACGTCTCGAAGAAGGCGTAGACGACGTCCACCACCAGAAGGAAGAAGGTCGTCGGCGACAGCAGCGGGAAGGTGATGGTCCAGAAGCGCCGGACGGCGCTCGCCCCGTCGATGCTCGCCGCCTCCAGCACGGAGCGCGGGATGGCCTGAAGGCCCGCCAGGAAAAAGATGAAGTTGTAGGACACCTGCTTCCAGCTTGCCGCCAGGATGACCATGGTCAGCGCCTGCTCGCCGTTCAGCCGGTAGTCCCAAGCGTAGCCCAGGTCGTTCAGCGCGCGGCCCAGCAGCCCGATTTCCGGGTTGAAAATGAACATCCACAGCACGGCGGCCACGGCGGGCGCCAGCGCGTAGGGCCAGATCAGCAGGGTCTTGTAGGCCCCGGCGCCGCGTATCCGGGAATCCGCCAGCACCGCCAGCAGCAGCGCCACCCCCATCGACAGCGCCGTGACCGACAGGCTGAAGACGGCGGTGACGCGGACGGTGTCGAGATAGTTCGGGTCGGCCAGGACCGCCTCGAAATTCTCGAACCAGACGAACTGGCTGCGCAGGCCGAAGGCGTCCTGCAGATGCACCGACTGCCAGACCGCCTGGGCCGCCGGCCAGATGAAGAAGATCAGCGTCACCGCCACCTGCGGCGCCAGCAGCAGATAGGGCAACGCCTTGTTGTCGAAAATGACGCGACGCTGCAAAGGCCGTCTCTTTCAGAGTTTCGTTTTCGCGACGGATGAGCATGAATGAACACGGATGGGTGCGGATGACGGAACAGAGGTGTCCGTGTTCATCCGCGCCAAATCCGTGTTCATCCGTGTCTTGAAAGAACCGTTGCTTACCCCTTGTTGGCGCGCTCGAAGTTGCGCAGCACGGCGTTGCCGCGCTTGACCGCGTTGTCCACGGCCTGCTGGGCGGTCTGCTGGCCCTGGAAGGCCTTTTCCATCTCCTCCTGGATGATGTTGCGGATCTCCGGCAGGTTGCCGAGCCGCAGTCCCATGGTGTTCTCGGTGACGTCCGAGCGGGTCATCTGCTGGTAGGGAATGTCCGCGCCGGGGTTCTTCTCGTAATAGCCCTCGGCCTTCGCCAGCTCATAGCTGCGGAAGGTGATCGGCAGATAGCCGGTGTCCATGTGCCACTTGGCGTCCACCGCCGGCTGGCCGATGTACTTGAAGAACTCGGCAACCGCCTTGTACTCGTCCGGCGTGCGCTTGGGCGAGGTCATCACCCAGAAGGCCGCCCCGCCGATGATGGAGTTCTTCGGCGCGTCCTTCACGTCCGGCCAGTAGGGCAGCATGGCGGCGCCCCAGGCGAACTTCGCCTCCTTCAGGATGCGCAGACGCAGGCCGGAGGTGGCGTGCTGGATCGCGCATTCGCCCGTGGGGAACAGGGCGTCCGGGCCGTTGTCGCGCCCGGCGTACTTGAACAGCCCCTCCTTGTGCATGTCCATCAGCGTCTGAAGATGCTTCACATGCAGCGGG
This sequence comes from Azospirillum soli, assembly GCF_017876165.1. Taxonomy (GTDB): domain Bacteria; phylum Pseudomonadota; class Alphaproteobacteria; order Azospirillales; family Azospirillaceae; genus Azospirillum; species Azospirillum soli. The sequence continues at coordinate 34,810 of NZ_JAGINQ010000024.1, read as the reverse complement.
CTGTTGATCTTCAGCTCGGCGTTCAGGCCCTTGAAGCCGTTGGCCTGGGTGGCGAAGGGCACGTTGTGGATGGCGCTGAACTGCTCGAACTGCGCCCAGGTCGGCCAGGAGGTGGTGAAGGGGCAGGCGTGGCCGGACGCCTTCAGCTTCCTCGTCGCCTCGATCAGTTCCGGCCAGGTCTTGGGCGGGTTGTTCGGGTCGAGGCCGGCCTTCTGGAAGGCGTCCTTGTTGAAGTACATGATGGTGGTGGAGCTGTTGAACGGCATCGCCATCAGCTTGCCGTCCGCGCTGGAGTAATAGCCGCGCACCGACGGCAGATAGGCGTTGGGATCGATGGCGACCCCGGTTTCCTGGGCCAGCGCATGCACCGGCTTGATGGCCGGGCCGGCGGACAGCATGGTCGCGGTGCCGACCTCGAACATCTGCACGATGTGCGGGGCGTTGCCGGCGCGGAAGGCGGCGATGGCCGCCTGCATCGTCTCCGGATAGTTGCCCTTGTAGCTGGCGTTGACCTGGACCTTGTCCTGCGAGTCGTTGAAGGCCTTGACGACCGCCTCCAGCTGGCCGCCGAGCGGCTGCGGCAGGCCGTGCCAGAACTCGACGGTGGTCTTCTGCTGGGCGAAGGCGGAGCCGGCGAGGCCGGCAACGACGGCGAAGGCAGCCGTCGAGACCGCAAGCGTGCGGCGGGTCAGCATGGTCGTTCTCTCCCTGTACCGTTCGGCTTCGTGGTTTGTTGGAATGCCGGGCGCGGGTTTCAGCCCCGCTACGGTGTTATTAAGTTTTCGTGATGGTGCCACGGTCCCGGCACGTCACGCCAGCCCCTACCGTGGTTCCGGCCTTGGGACGATGGTCATAGGCCAAGCTGAATGGAATGGGCGCGATTCCCGCCACAATGGCGGTTGGTTTCGCCCCAAAGGTTCCTGTATCGTAATGATGAAACACGGGAATCGAGGCACCGCCCGGTTCCCGACGACAACGACGGTGGGGAGCGATGCAGACGCGCGTCGCGGATTTTGCCCATGAGGGCAGGCGTATCGTGGCTTTTCTCGACGAGGACCCGGCGGGACCGAACCGCTGGCCCGAGATCGCGGAACGCTACGCACAGGAGCATGGCATCGCCCTGAACGAGGCGCGCTGGTACAACGTGCGCGCGCGGCGCTTCGCCAACGGCCGGTCCGACGTCAACGAATTCCTGCCGAACAACCGGTCCTGGAGCTTCGAGACCAACCTGACCCTGTCGCGCGCGATCATCCAGCAGTTCGGGCTGGACCCGGAAACCCTGCCGCTCGACCTCTGAGCATTTCGGGCGCCCGACTGTCGGGTGCCCGACTGCCCGAGACGCTCAGCCGACCACCTGGCGGTAGAGCGCCGGCAGGGCCTTGGTCAGATGGGACACCTGCGGGAAGATGGCGTAGCCGCCCCGCCCGAACAGGTAGGGGAAGTAGTCGCGCGCCTCCGCATCCACGGTGATGCCGAACAGCGCGATGCCCTGGCGGCGCGCCTCCTGGATGGCGACGCGCGTGTCCTCGATCCCGTAGCGCCCTTCGTAGTGGTCCACGTCGTTGGGCTTGCCGTCGGACAGCAGGATCAGCAGCCGGTTGCGGTTGGGCCGCTCGACCAGCCGCGCCGTGGCGTGCCGCAGCGCCGCGCCCATGCGCGTGTAATGGCCGGGCTTCAGGGCCTGCACGCGGCGCTGCACGGCGGCGGTCAGCGGCTCGTCGAAATCCTTGACCGTCTGCACCCGCACCCAGTCCCGCCGCTTGGAGGTGAAGGCGAAGATCGCGTGGTCGTCGCCGCAGGCGTTCAGCCCGTTGGACAGGGCCAGCACCGCCTCCTTCTCCACGTCCAGCACGCGCCGCCCGTCCACCCAGCCGTCGGTCGAGAGGGAGGCGTCCACCAGCACCGCCACCGCGAGGTCGCGCGCGGCGTTGCGCACCGACTGGTAGACGCGCTCGCTGCCCGACCCGCCGGCGCGGGCGTCGGCGCGGCTGCGCACCAGGGCGGACAGGTCCAGATCGTCCCCGTCCGGCTGGCCTGTGAAGACCATGCGCTTGGGCCGCAGCGCCTCGAACTGGCGGCGCACCTGCCGGATGCGGCGCAGGGCGTCCGCGTCGGGCAGCCAGTCTTCGCCCTGCTCGGACGCCGGCTCGGCGATCACGCGGCAGTGGTTGGGGTGGAGGACGCGGCGACTGTAGTCCCATTCCGGGTAGGACAGCTCGGCCCGCAACGGAGCCGCGTTCACGGCCGAGGGGGCCAGTTCCAGGTCGAGCTTCAGGCGGATGGAGGGTTTGCGCTCGTGCTGGGACAGCGCGATCTCCTCCATGTCCTCGGCGGCCTGCTTGGCGCCGTCTTCGTCGTCATCCTCGACCGCGCGCGGGATGTTCATCATCTCCGCAAGGCCCATAATCTTTTCGAAACGGTTGAGGATCAGCGGGTCCTTGCGCTGGGTCTGGTCGGCCTCGCGGCGCTTGGCCTTGCGGCGCTGCCCGTCGCTCTCGGCCGCGTCGGACCCGCCGGAATCGCTGTCCGGTTCGGCGGAGGCGATGCCTTCGGCGCGGCCCGCCACCTCGCCCCAGAGGGGCACGGGCAGGAACGGCCGGTAGCCGACCGGAGCCGCGAAGCTGTCCAGCGGCACGGCGGGATCGAGGATCGCCTCCACCTCCCCTGCCCCCAGAAGCGCCTGCACCGCCCGCTCGACGGCCTCTTCCTGGGATGGCAGGGAGCGCGTTGGGCGTGCGGCGCGTAGGGCGGTGCACAGGTCGGCGTGCAGGCGGCGCAGGCCGGGCCAGCGCGCGAAGACCCGTTCCGTTGTCGCGCGCGCCTCGCGCAGGGCGGCCACGTCGGCTTGCAGGGGATCGGCGGGGATGGGGCCGCCCGGCTCCGCGTGGGCGAAGTAGGCGGCCAGCCATTCGTAAAGCCGTTCGTTCAGCGCGGCATCGGGAAAGACGTCGAGAACGGCGGGGAGTTGCAGCACGTCGCCGTCCAGCGCCGGGCGCTCCAGCTTTTCCGTGCCGAGGCCGATGCGCTCCAGCAGGGCCAGTCGGTGCCCGGACGAGGACTTCGCCCCGGCGGCCAGCCGCACGCCCCGGTCGCCGCCGAGCCCACGGAAGAACACGGCCAGCCGGGGTCGGATCGCCTCCAGCGCCACGGCGGCCTCCGGATGGCGCGGATAGCTCGAACGGCCGCCGACCAGACGGTGCCAGTGGCGGCCGATCAGTTCCTCGGGCTCGAACAGCGACAGAAGCATGACGTTCACCCCAAGGCGATGTCGGCGACGCGCAGCAGTGCTTGGCGCACGTCGGCATCGTCGGTCAGCGGTTCGATCAGGGCGGCGCGGATGGCGCGGTCGGGCTTGATGCCGGAGCGGATCAGCGTGGCGCAGTAGACCAGCAGGCGGGTCGAAACGCCCTCCTCCAGGTCTTGGCCTTTCAGGTCACGCAAGGCGCCGGCCAGCCGCACCAGCGGGGCAACGCGGCCTTCCGGCAGACCGCTTTCCCGCGCCACGATGGCGACCTCGTCCTCCGGGGCCGGAAAGTCGAACTCCACGGCCAGGAAACGCTGGCGGGTGCTGGGCTTCAGGGCCTTCAGGACGTTCTGGTAGCCGGGGTTGTAGGACACCACCAGCATGAAGCCGTCCGGCGCCTCCAACAGTTCGCCGGTGCGGTCGAGCGGCAGAAGGCGGCGGTCGTCGGTCAGCGGGTGCAGGACGACGGTCACATCCTTGCGCGCTTCCACCACCTCGTCGAGGTAGCAGATGGCCCCCTCGCGCACCGCGCGGGTCAGCGGCCCGTCCACCCACACCGTATCACCGCCCTTCAGCAGATAGCGGCCGGTCAGGTCGGCGGCGGTCAGGTCGTCGTGGCAGGACACGGTGTGGAGGCTGCGTCCCAGCCGGGCGGCCATGTGCGACACGAAGCGCGTCTTACCGCAGCCGGTCGGCCCTTTCAGAAGCAGCGGCAGCCGGTGGCGATAGGCATGCTCGAACAGCTCGCACTCGTCGCCGACGGCCTTGTAGTAGGGAATGTCGAGGTCGTCCGCGACGGCGGCCAGGGCGCTGCGGGTCATGATGTCTCTCCTGTCCGGAAAAGGTTCCCCCTCCCCCGCGGGGGAGAGGGAATGCGGGACGCCGTCACTCGGCCGGCTGCATGGCCCCGGCGGCGGGGGTGCGCTTCGACGCGGGCACCGGACCCAGCAGGGCGTAGAGGTACAGGGCAGCACCGATGAACACCGCCGCACCGGCCGCCAGACGTACCCAGTAGAAGGGGGCGATCTGCTCCTGCACGGACATGTAGTCCATGCCCATCACGCGCTGCAGGTGGACCTGCACGACGCCGGCGAAGGTCAGCGCGAAGGTCATCACCGTCATGCCGCCGGTCATCAGCCAGAAGCTCGCCTTGTTGAGGGTCTGGTGATAGGGGGCGACGCCGCGCAGATGCGGCATGGCGTAGCTGAAGATGGCGAGGTTGATCATGGCGTAGGCGCCGAAGAAGGCGAGATGGCCGTGCGCCGCCGTGACCTGTGTGCCATGGGTGTAGTAGTTGACCCAGGACAGCGTGTGCAGGAAGCCCCAGACGCCGGCGCCCAGGAAGGCCGTCACCGCGCAGCCGACCGACCACAGCAGGGCGGCCTTGTTCGGGTGGTTGCGCCCGCCCTTCAGGACCATCTGCACGGCGAAGACGACCATGAAGAAGAAGGGAGCGACCTCCAGAGTGGAGAAGAGCGAGCCGATCCACTGCCAGTAGCCCGGCGTGCCGATCCAATAATAGTGGTGACCCGTGCCCAGCAGGCCGGAGAACAGGGCGAGACCGACGATGGCGTACAGCCACTTCTCGACGATCTCACGGTCCACGCCGGTCATCTTGATCATCAGGAAGGCGAGGATGGAGGCCATCACCAGTTCCCACACGCCCTCGACCCACAGATGGACGACGTACCACCAGTACATCTTGTCCAGCGACAGGTTGGTCGGGTTGTAGAAGGAGAACAGGAAGAAGATCGCGATGCCCCACAGCCCCATCACCAGGATGTTGGTGATGACCGTGCGCCGGCCCTTCAGCACCGTCAGCGAGATGTTGTAGAGGAACATCAGCGCCACGACGACGATGGCGACCTTGATCCACATCGGCTGTTCCAGGAACTCGCGCCCCTCGTGGATGCGGAAGACGTAGCCGACGACGGCGGCCAGCGCCCCGAACATGAACAGGCCGAACTGGATGTAGGCCAGCTTCGGGCTGTGCAGTTCGCGCTCCGCCTCTTCCGGGATCAGGTAGTAGGCCGCACCGAAGAAGCCCATCAGCAGCCACACGATCAGCGCGTTGGTGTGGATCATGCGCAGGATGTTGAAGGGCAGAAGCTCCGACAGCGTGTTCGGCATCACGTAGACGATGCCCGCCAGCAGACCGACCAGCAGCTGCACCCCGAACAGGGCCAGCGCCCCGTAGAAGTAGGGCAGCGCGACCTTTTGGGTTTCGTACTTCATGGGTCCTTGTCCCTCTCGCTCAGCCGGAGACCTTGGGCGGCCAGTTCTGCGTGTTGACGCGGCTGGTCCATTCGAAGAAGTCGGCGAGGTCGTTGAGTTCCTGTTCGTTCAGATTGAACTGCGGCATCTGCCGGCGGCCCTCGATGCCGCTCGGCTGGGCCTGCATCCAGCCCTTCAGCGCGACGCGGGCGCCGTCGGGGTCCTTGTCGCCGCCGTAGCGGATCCAGACGTTGCCCAGCTCCGGCGCGAAATAGGCGCCCTCGCCCATGATGCTGTGGCAGTTGATGCAGGAGTGCTTTTCCCACACGTGCTTGCCGCGGGCGACGCCCTCGGTGATGCCCTTGTGGTCGGTTCCGGTCTCGACCACGTAGATGTGGCTCAGCGCGGTCAGCGAGACGAAGGCGGCGAAGAAGAACAGCGAACCGCCGTAGAAGATGTTTCGGGCGGCCGCCTTGGTGAAGCGTTCCGTCATGGGTTCTTTCCCCTGGATGAGGCCCACCTTACCGGTGGGATTTCGCATCGGCGGCGGTGCCGCCATCCGGGGGAAAAGTTGACTGATTTGGTCTGGCTATCCTTGACCGCCGTCAAGCGGACCGGGATGAAATCGTCTCCAGACGCTCGGCCAGCAGCGCCAGATGCCCGACCGCCGCTTCCTGAAGGCGCAGGGCTTCGGCCAGGACCGCTTCGTCGGCGGCCTGTTCGGCCACGTCGCCGAAGGCTTCGGCCAAGCGCTCCGACACCGCGACGGCGGCGCGCAGGCAGGCGGTGACATTTCCAAGCGCATCCGGATTGAATGGATTCGCACCGCCCTGCGCTGGTGCCATCCGCCGTTCCTCCTCCGCGACGCGAGTGAGCAGGGCGGCACTGTCGGAGTCGTTCAGGGCGTTCAACCGCGCCGCGATAACCGTGTGCTCCGTCGCGGCGGCGGACATCATCGTCGCGGCCAAACGGTCCAGCTCCTCGGTGTTGTCCACGCGCGTGGGCGTGGGCTTGCTCTCCACACCATGCCGTTCGCGATGGAACGCCTTGCGACGTTCACGGCGCAGCAGGGCGGCGTGGCGCAGTTCCTCCCGCGCCAGGGCCTCGGCATTGGCGCGGACCGGCTCGGCCTCGGCGTGGGCGGCGATGTAGCTGTAAAAGGCGAAGGCGCGCTGTTCGTTGACCACGGCCAGGGACAGTGCCTGATAGGGCGTCAGCCGCGTCCGCTCGGTCAGCTCGTCCCAGGAGGCGGCGATCTCCGGCGGCAGGCGCCACGCGAAGGCCGGGGCGTCGGGGGCCGGAACACCGAGGTCGTGCGCCCAGCCGTCCACGGCGGTCACATGGTCCTGTTCCTCCGCGACCAGGGCGCGGAAGGTGGCGGCGGTGGCGGCCTCCCCGCGATGGTCCATCAGTTGGGCAAGCTGGTCGTAACGGCGGGCCGCCTCCTTCTCCAGCGCCAGCGCGATGCCCAGCAGATCGCTCAGGCTTTCCACACGGCCCTGTGGTTCGTGGCGCAGCAGCGGCATGGCCCCACCCATTCAAATAAAATTATCGGTAATATTCCAAGCGGCATACGCCGCCGGGCCTCGGAAAGAGCATAGACAACTTATAATTTCTCCAGACTTGACGACGGTCAAGAAGCGTGGCGATAAATTGGTCTTATATCGACCTGTCGAGGCGGCCTACCGCTGCCGCTGATCGGGTGCGACCGCAGCCTTGACCAAAATCAAGTTATCAGGGCGGTTGGAATGCTCGGAAACACTTGGCTGATCGTGCGCGGAGCTGTGGCGGGGCTGCTTTTGCTGCTGGCCGGAATGGCCGGCGCGGAGGCCGCCGAAGCGAAATTGTCTCAGTATCTCGGTAAGGTGCAGCCGGCGGATCTGGTCGCCGGGGCCGACCGCTTCGGCGCGGCGCGGGCGAACGCCCCCGTGGTGCCGGTCTACAAGGGCGACGCGCTGGTGGGCCACGCCTACCTGACCTCCGACTTCGTCAACACCACCGGCTATTCGGGGCGCCCCATCCATGTGATGGTCGGGCTGACGCCGGACGGCACGGTGTCGGGCGCCAAGCTGGTGGACCATCACGAGCCCATCGTCCTGATCGGCATTCCGCCCGCGAAGATCAACGCCTTCATCGACGGTTACGTCGGCAAGAACGTGCTGACGCTGGCGTCGCAGAGCGCGGCCAGCCCGCCGGTGGACATCGTGTCTGGCGCCACCGTGACCGTGATGGTCATCGGCGACTCGATCATCCGTTCCGGCAAGAAGGTGATGCAGGCGCTTGGTGCCGCCACGGTCGAAGCCGCGCCTACGGTGACGAAAAGCCTCGACCTGTCCAAGACGGGGGTGGAGGACTGGGCGACCCTGGTCGGCGACGGCTCGGTGCGCCGGCTGACGCTCACCGTGGGCGAGGTCAACGCCGCCTTCGAGCGCACCGGCCGGGCCGACGCCATCGCCCGCCCCGAACCGGGCAATCCCGACGACACCTTCATCGACCTCTACGCCGCCCTCGCCACCATCCCCACCGTCGGGCGCTCGCTGCTGGGCGACGCGGAGTACGAGGCGCTGACGCAACGCCTGAAGCCCGGCCAGCACGCCATCATTGTGGCGGGCCAGGGGCGCTATTCCTTCAAGGGTTCGGGCTACGTGCGCGGCGGCATCTTCGACCGGTTCGAGCTGGTGCAGCACGAAGGCTCCGTCCGCTTCCGCGACCGCACCCACAAGCGGCTGGGCGGCCTCGCGGCGGCCGGCGTCCCGGATTTCCCCGAGGCCGGCCTGTTCATCCTGCCCGAAGGCGCGGAGTTCGACCCCGCCGAGCCGTGGCGCCTGCAACTGCTGGTGCAGCGGGCGACCGCCGCGCTGGACAAGGCCTTCGTGACCTTCGACCTCGGCTACCAACCGCCGGAGAAGTTCCTGAAGTTCGAGCGCGCCGCCGCGACCGCCGCCACACCCGCCGCGACGGTTCCGGCCGCCCCCGTGGCCCAGACGACGGCCGATCCGGTGGAGCCGGAGGCGACCGGCGAGACGCCACTGTGGCAGCGCATTTGGGAGAACCGGCTGTTTGACATCGCCGTGCTGTCCGCCGCCATCGCGCTGCTGACCGGGATCTTCTTCTTCCAGGATCAGCTGGTGCAGCGGCCGAAGCTGTACGAACGGGTGCGCTTCGGCTTCCTGGTCTTCACGCTGGTCTGGCTCGGTTGGTACGCCACGGCGCAGCTGTCGGTGGTCAATATACTCACCTTCGCCAACGCGCTGCGCACGGATTTCCGCTGGGACTATTTCCTGATGGACCCGCTGGTGTTCATCCTGTGGTTCTCGGTGGCGGCGTCGCTGCTGTTCTGGGGCCGGGGCGCCTTCTGCGGCTGGCTGTGCCCGTTCGGCGCTCTTCAGGAGCTGGCCTCCAAGGCGGCGAAGAAGCTGGGCATCCGCCAGATCCAGGTGCCCTTCGGGCTGCACCAGCGGCTGTGGCCGATCAAGTACATGATCTTCCTCCTCCTGTTCGGCCTGTCGCTCTATTCGCTGGCGACGGCCGAGAAGGCGGCGGAGGTTGAGCCCTTCAAAACCGCGATCATCCTGCACTTCATCCGCGAGTGGTGGTTCGTCCTGTTCGCGGTGGCGCTGATCGCCGCCGGCCTGTTCATCGAGCGCTTCTTCTGCCGCTACCTGTGCCCGCTGGGTGCAGCGCTGGCCATCCCCGGCCGGATGCGGATGTTCGACTGGCTGAAGCGCTACAAGGAATGCGGCTCCCCCTGCCAGCGCTGCGGCAACGAATGCCCGGTGCAGGCGATCCACCCCGACGGGTCGATCAACCCCAACGAATGCATCCAGTGCCTCCACTGCCAGGTGCTCTACCACCACGACCGGCTGTGCCCCGTGATGATCCAGAAGCGCCTGAAGCGGGAGCGCCGCGACGCCATCAGTTCCACCGGCACGGGAGCCGAGGCGAAGCCCCGCGCCGCCGTGCTGACCACCGATCCTGCGACCGGACGCCTGTCCGCCCGGCCCGAAGGAGCATGACCCCATGCGGGTCGAACAGGAGCCCCAGAGAGGGACAAAGGAGCAGAACATGTCGAACGAGAAAGCCAAGCAGACGGAGGTGAACCGTCGCGAGCTTCTGGGCGGGACGGCCAAGGTGGCGGCGCTCGCCGGCATCGCGGGTGCGGTCGGCACCGGTGCGGCAACCGGGGTCGCCGGCAACGCGCTGTTCGGCGCGTCCTCGGCGAACGCGCAGCCGGCATCGGCGGGCAAGCAGAAGTACGAGGTGAAGCCGGGCGACCTCGACGAATATTACGTCTTCCACTCCGGCGGCCATTCGGGCGAAATCCGCATCCTGGGCCTGCCCAGCATGCGCGAACTGCACCGCATCCCGGTGTTCAACCGCTGCTCGGCGTCCGGCTGGGGCCAGACCAACGAGAGCCTGAAGATCCTGACCGAGGGCCTGTCGCCGGAAACCAAGAAGTTCCTGGCGAACAAGGGCGGCAACTGGCTGAACGGCGACCTGCACCACCCGCACATGTCCTTCACGGACGGCACCTACGACGGGCGCTACCTGTTCTGCAACGACAAGGCCAACACCCGCGTCGCCCGCGTCCGCTGCGACATCATGAAGGTGGACAAGGTCATCGAGATCCCGAACGTCTCGGCGATCCACGGCCTGCGGCTTCAGAAGTACCCGCGCACCGGCTACGTCTTCGCGAACGCGGAGCAGATCGTGCCGATGCCGAACGACGGCAAGAACACCGACCCGAAGAACTACCGCACCCACTTCACCGCCATCGACGGCGACACGATGAAGGTGGCGTGGCAGGTGTGGGTCGACGGCAACCTCGACAACACCGAGGCCGACTACCAGGGCAAATACGCCTACTCGACCTGCTACAACTCCGAGGGCGGCGTCACCACGGCGGAGATGACCGGCAACGAGCAGGACTGGATCGTTATCTTCAACCTGAAGCGCATCGAAGAGGCGGTGAAGGCCGGCAAGGTCCAGGTGATGAACGGCGTTCCGGTGGTGGACGGCCGCCACGGCTCGGCCTTCACCCGCTACGTCCCGATCCCCAACAGCCCGCACGGCATCAACGCGGCCCCCGACGGCATCCACGTCACCGTCAACGGCAAGCTGTCGCCGACCGTGTCGGTGATGGACGTGCGCAAGCTGGACGACCTGTTCGACGACAAGATCAAGCCGCGCGACGTGATCGTGGCCGAGCCGCAGCTGGGCCTCGGGCCTCTGCACACCGCCTATGACGGGCGCGGCAACGCCTACACCACCCTGTTCCTGGACAGCCAGGTGGTGAAGTGGAACATCGACAAGGCCATCCGCGCCTACAAGGGCGAAAAGGTCGATCCGATCGTCCAAAAGCTGGACGTGCACTACCAGCCGGGCCACCTGCACTCCTCCATGGGCCAGACCAAGGAGGCCGACGGCAAGTGGCTGATCGTGCTGAACAAGTTCTCCAAGGACCGCTTCCTCAACGTGGGTCCCAGCAAGCCGGAGAACGACCAGCTGATCGACATCTCCGGCGACGAGATGAAGCTGGTGCACGACGGCCCGACCTTCGCCGAGCCGCACGACACGCTGATCGTCCACCGCTCCAAGGTGAACCCGAAGAGCGTCTTCACCCGCGACGACCCGATGTGGGAAGAGGCGCGCCAGCAGGCCAAGAAGGACGGCGTGGTGCTGGAGGACGACGCCAAGGTCATCCGCGACGGCAACAAGGTCCGCGTCTACATGTGGCAGCGCGCCCCAGCCTTCGGGCTGGAGGAGTTCACGGTCAAGCAGGGTGACGAGGTTACCCTCTACATCACCAACATGGACGATGTGGACGACCTGACGCACGGCTTCACGATGACCAACCACGGCATCGCCATGGAGATCGGCCCGCAGCAGACCACGTCGGTCACCTTCGTCGCCGAGCGTCCGGGCGTGCACTGGTACTATTGCCAGTGGTTCTGCCACGCCCTGCACATGGAGATGGGCGGCCGCATGATCGTCGAGCCGCGCAACACGTAAAGGCGCCGTTTGCCCCCACCCAATCTCCCTCCCCTGCGTTAGCGGGGGAGGGCCGGGGTGGGGGTATTGCTTTCCCATACAGGAACCGCCATGACCAACCGCCTCCCGCTCCTCCTCGCCACTGCCGCGCTTGCCCTGACGGCCGTCGCCGCCGGTCCGGCGCGTTCGGCCACGGTGACGGTGGCGCCGGGCGAGCTGGACGCCGCCCTGGCCTCGGCGGCGGCGGGCGACACGCTTCTCCTCGCCCCCGGCATGCACCCCGGCCCGCTGACCGTGAAGACCCCGGTCACCCTGCTCGGCCAACCGGGCGCGGTGATCGACGGGTGGGGCGAGCGGAGCGCGCTGACCATCCTCGCCCCCGACGTGACCGTCCGGAACCTGGAGATCCGCAACTCCGGCCTCAGCCTGGCGGAGCAGCACGCGGGCATCTTCCTGGGCAAGGAGGCCCACCGGGGGGTGATCGAGGACAACCGGCTGCGCGACAACCTGATCGGCGTCTATGTCTGGGGCGCCAACGACGTGATGGTCCGGCGCAACGACGTGACCGGCCGCACCGACCTGCGCGTGGCGGAGCGCGGCAACGGCATCCAGCTGTGGAACGCGCCGGGCACCCAGGTGCTGGAGAACACCGTCCGCGACGGCCGCGACGGCATCTTCACCACGACGTCGAAGAAGAACGTCTTCGCCCGCAACCGGTTCGAGCGGGTACGCTTCGCCGTCCACTACATGTACACCAACGACTCCGAGGTGTCGGACAATCTGTCGGTCGGCAACCATGTCGGCTACGCGATCATGTATTCGAACAACCTCGTGATCCGGAACAACCGCTCCCTGGGTGCCCGCGAACACGGGCTGCTGCTGAACTACGCCAACAGCGCGATCATCGAGGGCAACCACATCGACGGGCGTTTCGCGGCCGAACAGGACGGCCCCGTCGAGACCGTCGCCGACAAGGACATGCCGGTGGCGAGCGACGGCCCCACGGAGGGCAAGCGGTTCGGCACCTGGAAATGCGTCTTCATCTACAACGCCAACAAGAACCGCTTCGTGAACAACCGGTTCGAGAACTGCGAGATCGGCGTCCACTTCACGGCGGGGTCGGAGCGCAACGCCCTGACCGGCAACGCCTTCGTCGCCAACCGCACGCAGGTGAAGTATGTCGGCACCCGCGCGCTGGACTGGTCGGACAAGGGGCGCGGCAACTACTGGTCGGACAACGCCGCCTTCGACCTGAACGGCGACGGCATCGCCGACGAGGCCTACCGGCCGAACGATGTGATCGACCGGGTGATGTGGGCCTACCCGTCCGCCAAGCTGCTGATGAACAGCCCCGGCGTGCAGGTGATCCGCTGGGCGCAGAAGCAGTTCCCGGCGCTCCATCCCGGCGGGGTGATCGACAGCGCCCCCCTCATGAATCCGCCAACCATAACGGCCAGACCGCAATCGGCCGAAAGGACGACGCCATGACCGATGCGCCCACCATCCGCGTGGAGGGAGTTTCCAAGCAGTACGGCGACGCCTTCGCCGTGCGCGAGGTGGACCTGACCATGGCCCCCGGCGAATGCGTGGCGATGGTCGGTCACAACGGCGCCGGCAAAAGCTCGCTGATCAAGCTGATGCTGGGTCTGACCACGCCCACCGCCGGCAGCGTCCGCGTGCTGGGCGCCGATCCGGCCAGCGCCGCCGCGTCCCACATCCGCCGTCAGGTCGGCTTCCTGCCGGAAAACGTCGCCTTCCACCCAAGCATGACCGGGCGGGAGACGCTGGACTTCTACGCCCGGCTGAAGGGTGCGAACCGCCGCGACAACGACGCCCTGTTCGAGCGCGTCGGGCTGGAACCCGCCGCCGTGAAGCGCCGCGTCGGCACCTATTCCAAGGGCATGCGCCAGCGCCTCGCGCTCGCCCAGGCGCTGCTCGGCGGGCCGCTGGTCCTGTTTCTGGACGAGCCGACCACCGGCCTCGACCCCGCGCTCCGCCAGAGCTTCTACGAGATCGTGCGCGACCTGCGCGACGCCGGCACCACCGTCCTGCTGTGCAGCCACGCGCTGACCGAACTTGAGGGGCAGGCCGACCGCGTGGTGGTGATGAACCGGGGGCGGAAGGTGGCCGACGGCACGCTCGCCACGCTGCGCGGCCTCGCCCAGCTGCCGGTGCGCATCCGCCTGACCATGCCGGACGGCAACGTCGTGGAGATGACCTGCGCCAACGACGACAAGGTCGAGACGGTGCGCCGCATCGCCTGTGAGGGTCCCGCGGTCACCGACATCGAGATCGTCCAGCCCAGCCTGGACGAGATGTACGCCCACTTCCTGCGCCGGGAGGCCGCGGAATGAACACGCTCCTGATCATCGCCGCCAAGGAGGTGCGCGACGGCCTGCGCAACCGCTGGGTCGTCGCCACGACGCTGCTGATGGCGGCGCTGGCCCTGACGCTGAGCTTCCTGGGCGCGGCCCCGACCGGCACGGTCGGCGTCGGCCCGGTGGAGGTCACCATCGTCAGCCTGTCCAGCCTGACCATCTTCCTGCTGCCGCTGATCGCGCTGCTGCTGTCCTTCGACGCAGTGGTGGGGGAGATCGACCGGGGCACCATGACGCTGCTGCTCTCCTACCCCGTCGCGCGCTGGCAGGTGCTGCTGGGCAAGTTCCTGGGCCACGCCGGCATCATCGCCTTCGCCACCGTGCTGGGCTACGGCGCCGCCGGGGTGGCCCTGTCCATGGGCGAGGTGGAGATCGAACCTGAGAGCTGGCGCGCCTTCGCCGCCATGATCGGGTCCAGCGTCCTGCTGGGCGCCGCCTTCACGGCGATGGGCTATCTCGCCTCCACGCTGGTGCGCGACCGGGGCACGGCGGCGGGCATCGCCGTAGCGGTCTGGCTGGGCTTCGTCCTGCTGTACGACATGGGCCTGCTGGGCCTGCTGGTGGCCGACGGCGGCAAGACGCTGAACGCCGACCTGCTGAACTGGCTGCTGCTGGCCAACCCGGCCGACACCTACCGCCTGTTCAACCTGACCGGCTTCAAGAACGTCAGCCTGTTCGCCGGCACCGCCGGGCTGGCCGCGCAGGCGCAGGTCTCCGCCCCCGTTCTGCTCGCCGTGCTGGCCGGCTGGGTCGTCGCCCCGCTGGCGCTCGCCGTCGCTCTCTTTTCGAGGAAGCAAATCTGATGCGCACCTCTCTGAAGGCCACGCTGCTCGCCGCCTGCCTGCTGCTTCCGCTGAGCGCCTGCCAGCAGGAGCGCGCGGAGACGGCCCCGCCGCCGCCCGTCGCCATCGCCGCCGACGCCATCGGCCATTACTGCGGCATGAACCTCGCCGACCATCCCGGCCCCAAGGGGCAGGTGCAGGTGAAGGGGCAGGACCGGCCGGTCTGGCTGTCCTCCGTCCGCGACACCTTCGCCTTCACCATGCTGCCGGAGGAGCCGAAGGAAATCCGCGCCATCTACGTCACCGACATGGGCAAGTCCCCCGACCCGCAGAAGCCCGACCTGTCCGTGTGGGTCGAGGCGCGCAAGGCCTGGTACGTGCTGAACAGCCGCCAGCGCGGCGGCATGGGCGATGCCGAGCCCTTCCCCTTCGCCGAGGAAGCCGCCGCCCGCTCCTTCGCCGCCGCCAACGGCGGGACGGTCAAGCGCTTCGCCGACGTGAAGGAGGACGAGATCCTCACCCCGCAGACCGCGTCGGAGGAGCATGGCGAACAGGATGGACATGGGAGTGGACACGGGAACGGGCATGGAGGCGGGCATTGACGACGCACCCGCTCAACCGCCGCCGCTTCCTCGGCATCGCCGCCACGGCCGCCGGGCTGGCCCTGCTGCCGGGTAAGCTGCTTGCCGAAAACATGCCCGTCCGAACGTGGCGCGGCGTGGCCCTGGGGGCGGACGCCTGCATCCAACTGGCCCATCCCGACCCCGCCGAGGCCGACCGGCTGATCGCCCTGTGCCTGGAGGAGGTCGCGCGGCTGGAGCGCGTGTTCAGCCTCTACCGGCCGGACTCCGCCCTGTCCCGACTCAACCGCGACGGCGCGCTGGACGCGCCCCCCGCCGACCTCGTCCGCCTGCTGTCGGAATCCGTGGCCTTCGGCCAGCGCACCGGCGGGGCGTTCGATGTGACCGTGCAGCCGCTCTGGCAGCTCTACGCCGGCCATTTCGGGCGGCCCGGCGCCGCTGCGGACGGCCCACCCGCCAGCGCCCTGCGGGCGGCGCGCGGTCTGGTCGATTACCGGAAGCTCCGCGTCGAGCCGGACCGCATCGCCTTCGCGCGTTCCGGCATGGCGGTGACGCTGAATGGGATCGCCCAGGGCTATGTCACCGACCGCGTGGCCGAGCGGCTGACGGCGGAAGGCATGGACCGCGTGCTGGTGGACCTGGGCGAGATCCGCGCGCTCGGCCATCACCCGTCCGGCCGGCCCTGGAGCGTCGGACTCGTCGACCCAGTGGCAGAGGGAAGCACCACCACGACGTTGGAGGTCGCCGATCGGGCGGTCGCGACGTCCGGCGGGTACGGCACCCGCTTCGACCCTGCCGGGCGTTTCACACACCTGTTCGACCCGGTGAGCGGCGGTTGCGCATGGGAATGGCTGGCCGTCACCGTGCTCGCCCCCGACGCCACCACGGCGGACGCCTTGTCCACCGCGCTGTCCATCCTTCCGGCCGATCGGGCGGAAGCCGTCGTCAACGCAACACCGGGCGTCGCCGCCCGCCTCACCCGCCGCGACGGCAGCGTCCTCGCGCTGCGGGCCTGATCCGTTTCTTACCGGAGGACCTCATGGGTAGTTTCAGCTTGATGCATTGGGGTGTCGTTCTGCTGCTCGTCCTGCTCCTGTTCGGGGCCGGCAAGCTGCCGAGCGTGATGGGTGACCTCGCCAAGGGGGTGAAAAGCTTCAAGGCCGGTATGAAGGACGAGACGGCCTCCGAAACGGCGGTTCTGCCGGACACGGCGGGCGGCCCCGGCGCCCGTTCCTGAGGGTCCGTTTCGCGGGATTCGCGGCGGACGCCTTCGGCCGATTACGACCTATTCGGTTGACATTCCGCAGGCGGGAGAGAATCTCGGGGCCATGTCCTTGATGTCTCTCAGACGCCGCGATCTCCTCGCCGGCGGCGGCGTGCTCGTGCTGATGCCGGCCGCCGCGCTGGCTCAGCCGGCCACCGCACGCCGGCTGTCGATCCGCAACCAGAACACGGGCGAGACCTTCGACGGTCCCTACCGCGACGCGGACGGCCCCCTGCCCGACGCCATGGCCGATCTGGCCAAGCTTCTGCGCGACCATCACGCCGACAAGGTCGGCCCGGTGGATATCGGGACACTCGACCTGTTGGCCGACATCATGGAGGCTATCGGGCAGAGCAAGGTGACCGTGCTGTCCGCCTTCCGCACGCCGGAGACGAACGCCAAGCTGGCGAGCAAGGGCCTCGGCGTGGCCGAACGCAGCCAGCATCTGCTCGGCAAGGCGTTGGACATCACCTTCCCGTCGCGCCTGCCGGACGCGCGCCGCAAGGCGCTGGATCTCAAGCGCGGCGGCGTGGGGTGGTACCCGCGCTCCTCCTTCCTGCACATCGACACCGGGCCTGTGCGCAGTTGGGAGATGTTCGGCGGCAACCTGGACCATCTCTTCGCGCCGGGCGTCCGGGGCCGCCTGCGCACGGTCGCCGAGCGCATGAGGCTGCACCGCGCCCTCGCCAAACGCCGGCTCAAGCCCTAAAAGCGTCCTTTCGCAGGCATTCCCCACCCCGTCCGAAAGGGCTTTACGCCGCTTTTATGGACGGGGGCGGAAATCCATATCGATCCTTTATGCCCCTCCGCGCAACTGATGGTGCGTGAAATCCATCGCGGGAGGGCGTTTTGCTCGACTTGCTTTTCCTTGGCGGCGCCGTTGCCTTCTTCGGGCTGAGCGCGCTGCTGGTCCACGCCTTCAGCCGACTGTGAGCGGGGGGCATCCATGGACGCCTCGGGCATTCTTCAGATCGTTCTTTTCGTCGGCATCGTCGTCGCGATCACGCCGCTGCTGGGCGGCTACATGGCGCGGGTCTTCAGCGGCGAGCGGGTGGCGCTGAGCCGCGCGCTCGGCCCGCTGGAGCGCGCCCTGTACCGGCTGTGCGGCGTCCGCCCCGAGCAGGAGCAGCACTGGACCGCCTACGCGCTGTCGGTGCTGACCTTCAGTCTGGCGGGCGTGCTGCTGCTCTACGCGCTGTTGCGCGCGCAGTCCTGGCTGCCGTTCAACCCGGCCGGGCTGGGGTCGATGCCGCCGGACCTCGCCTTCAACACGGCGGTCAGCTTCGTCACCAACACCAACTGGCAAGCCTACGCCGGCGAAAGCGCGCTGAGCTACTTCAGCCAGATGGCCGGGCTGACGGTGCAGAACTTCGTCTCGGCGGCGGCGGGCATCGCCGTGGCGGTGGCGCTGATCCGCGGCTTCGCGCGGCGGTCGGCGCGCACGGTCGGCAACTTCTACGTCGATCTGACGCGCACCACGCTCTACGTGCTGCTGCCCGTCTGCGTCGTCGGCGCGCTGGTGCTGGTGTGGCAGGGCGTGCCGCAGACGCTGGGCGCCTACACGGAGGCGACGACGCTGGAAGGCGACCGGCAGGTCATCGCGCATGGGCCGGTCGCCTCGCAGATGATGATCAAGCATCTGGGCACCAACGGCGGCGGCTTCTTCGGCCAGAACGCGGCGCATCCCTTCGAGAATCCGACGCCGCTCGCCAACCTGATCCACATGGTGGCGATCTTCGCCATCGGCGCCGGCCTGACCAACAGCTTCGGCCGCATGGTCGGGGACGTGCGCCAGGGCTGGGCTCTGCTGGCCGTCATGGGCGTGCTGTTCCTGGCCGGGGTCGCGGTGGCCTGCTGGGCGGAAGCGCAAGGCAACCCGGCACTGGCGGCGCTCGGCCTCGACCAGCCCGTGAACATGGAGGGCAAGGAGGTGCGCTTTGGCATCGCCTCCACCATCCTGTTCGCCGTGGTCACCACGGCGGCGTCCTGCGGGGCGGTCAACGCCATGCACGACAGCCTGATGCCGCTGGCCGGCATGGTGCCGCTGGTCAACATGATGCTGGGCGAGGTCATCGTCGGCGGTGTCGGCGCCGGGCTCTACGGCATGCTGCTGTTCGTCGTGATGGCGGTGTTCATCGCCGGGCTGATGGTCGGCCGCACGCCGGAATACCTCGGCAAGAAGATCGAGGCGCGGGAGATCAAGCTGGCTGTGCTGGCCATCCTGGCGCCGGCCTTCGGCATCCTCGGCCTCGGCGCGCTGTCCATCGTTCTGCCGGCCGGCGCCGCGTCGGCCACGGCCGCCGGGCCGCACGGCCTGTCGGAGATCCTCTACGCCTACACCTCGGCCGCCGCCAACAACGGCTCCGCCTTCGCGGGCTTCGCGGCCAACACGCCCTACCAGAACGGCATGCTGGCGCTGGCGATGCTGATCGGCCGCTTCCTGATCATCGTGCCGGTGCTTGCCATCGCGGGCTCGGTCGCGGCGAAGAAGGCGGTGCCGGTCTCGGCCGGGACGTTCCCGACGCACGGCGGGCTGTTCGTCGGCCTGCTGGTCGGCGTCATCCTGATCGTCGGCGGCCTGACCTTCTTCCCCACACTCGCCCTGGGACCGATCGCGGAGCATCTGCTGCTCGCCACCGGCACCCTTTTCTGAAAGGCGAAGGCATCATGATCCATCGGCCCAAAGCCATCGGCCTGTTAGATCGGGCCATCCTGCGCGGCGCCGCCCTCGACGCCGTGCGCAAGCTGAACCCGCGCGATCTGGCGCGCAACCCGGTGATCTTCGTCACCGCCGTGGCGGCGCTGCTGTCCAGCCTGCTGGCCGCCGGCGACCTCGCAACCGGCGGCAGCGTCGCGGTGGAGGGGCAGATCGCCGCGTGGCTGTGGTTCACCGTCCTGTTCGCGACCTTCGCCGAGGCCATCGCCGAGGGACGCGGCAAGGCCCAGGCGGCCAGCCTGCGCAAGACCCGGACCGAGACGCCGGCCCGCAAGCTGGCCTCGGCCGACGCCACCACCACGACCGCCGTTCCGGCGACGTCGCTGCGCGCTGGCGACCTCGTGCTGGTCGAGGCGGGCGACGTGATCCCCGGCGACGGCGACGTGGTGTCCGGCATCGCCACGGTGGACGAAAGCGCCATCACCGGCGAGTCCGCCCCGGTGATCCGCGAGTCCGGCGGCGACCGGTCGGCGGTGACCGGCGGCACGCGGGTGGTGTCCGACCGCATCGTTGTGCGCATCACCACCAATCCGGGCGAAAGTTTTCTCGACCGCATGATCGCGCTGGTCGAGGGCGCCAAGCGCCAGAAGACGCCGAACGAGATCGCGCTGACCATCCTTCTGGTCGGCATGACCGTCCTGTTCCTGCTGGTCGTCGTCACGCTGCCGGCCTTCGCGAGCTGGTCGGGCACGGTCATCCCGGCTGTCTATCTGGTGGCGCTGCTGATCACGCTGATCCCCACCACCATCGGCGGCCTGCTGTCGGCCATCGGCATCGCCGGCATGGACCGGCTGGTGCGCTTCAACGTCATCGCCAAGTCCGGCCGCGCGGTGGAGGCGGCGGGCGACGTGGACGTGCTGCTGCTCGACAAGACCGGCACGATCACGCTGGGCAACCGGCAGGCGGCGGAGTTCATCCCCGTCCCCGGCGTGGCCGAGCGCGAACTGGCCGAGGCCGCCTTCCTCGCCTCGCTGGCCGACGAGACGCCGGAGGGCAAGTCCATCGTGGCCCTGGCGCGGGAGCGTTTCGGCTTCCATCCCGACGGGCTGGAGCGCGATGCCCTGACCTTCATCCCCTTCACCGCCCAGACGCGCATGAGCGGCGTGGACGTGCCCGGACAGGACCCGGCCGGCCGGGGGCTGCGGTCGGTCGGCGCCCAGGCCGCCCCCCAGGCGGCCATAACGGAAATCCGCAAGGGTGCCTCCGACGCCATCGTCGCCCGCGTTGGCCAACGCAACGTGACGCGCGATCTGGCCCTGGCGGTGGAGCGCGTCGCCAAGGCCGGCGGCACGCCGCTGCTGGTGGCGAAGGACGCCCGCGTGCTGGGCGTCGTCTACCTGAAGGACATCGTCAAGCCGGGCATCCGCGAGCGCTTCCAGACCTTGCGGGCCATGGGCATCCGGACGGTCATGGTCACCGGCGACAACCCGCTGACCGCCGCCGCCATCGCCGCCGAGGCCGGGGTGGACGATTTCCTGGCCGAGGCCACGCCGGAGCGCAAGCTGGAGCTGATCCGCTCCCACCAAGCCGAGGGGCGGCTGGTCGCCATGTGCGGCGACGGCTCCAACGACGCGCCGGCGCTGGCACAGGCCGACGTGGGCGTGGCCATGAACACCGGCACGCAGGCGGCGCGCGAGGCCGGCAACATGGTGGACCTGGAAAGCGACCCGACCAAGCTGATCGAGATCGTCATGATCGGCAAGCAGCTGCTGATGAGCCGGGGGGCGCTGACCACCTTCTCCATCGCCAACGACGTGGCGAAATACTTCGCGATCATCCCGGCCCTGTTCATCGCCGGCATCCCGCAGTTGCAGGCGCTGAACGTCATGGGGCTGGCGAGCCCGCAGAGCGCCGTCCTGTCCGCCATCATCTTCAACGCGCTGGTCATCGTGGCGCTGATCCCGCTGGCGCTGCGGGGTGTGGCCTACCGGCCGGCGCCGGCCGCCGTGCTGCTGCGCCGGAACCTGCTGGTCTACGGCCTCGGCGGCCTCGTGGTGCCGTTCCTCGGCATCAAGGCCATTGACCTCGCCGTGACCGCCCTCGGCCTTGCCTGACCCGGAGGAAGACATGCTCAAGGAACTTCGCCCCGCCCTTCTGCTGCTGGCCGCCATGACCGTGCTGACCGGCCTCGTCTATCCGCTGGCCGTCACCGGCATCGCCCAGGCGGTCTTTCCGGCCCAGGCGAACGGCAGCCTGATCGAGCGCGACGGCCATGTCGTCGGCTCGGCCCTGATCGCGCAAGGCTTCATCCGGCCGGAGTATGTCCACCCGCGCCCGTCGGCGGCCGGCCCCAACGGCTACGATGCGGCGGCCTCCGGCGCGTCGAACCTCGGCCCCACGGCCAAGGCGCTGGCGGACACGGTGACCGCGCGGGTGGAGGCAGTAAAAGCAGAAAACCCGGACGCCAAGGGGCCGGTGCCGGCCGATCTCGTCACCGCCTCGGCCAGCGGCCTCGACCCAGACCTGTCGCCGGCGGCGGCGCTCTATCAGGCCGCCCGCGTCGCCAGGGCGCGCGGCGTGCCGGAAGAGGCGGTGCGCGCCCTGATCGCGGAGGAGACCAGAGGCCGGTTCTGGGGCATGCTGGGAGAGCCGCGGGTGAACGTGCTGCGGCTCAACCTCGCGCTCGACGAACGGTTCCCCATGAAGTAGACGCCGACACGCATGGCCGACACCGACCACACCGATCGTCCGTCACCCGACGCGCTGCTCGAGGAGGCCATCCGCGAGCGGCACGGCCGGCTGAAGATCTTCCTCGGCGCCGCCCCCGGCGTGGGGAAGACCTACGCCATGCTGGAAGACGCCCAGGCGCGGCGGCGCGAGGGCGTGGACGTGCTGGTCGGCGTCGTCGAAACGCACGGCCGCGCCGAGACGGAGACGTTGCTGACCGGGCTGGACGTGCTGCCGCGCCGGGCCATCGACTACCGGGGGCGGCCGTTCCACGAAATGGACCTGGACGCCATCCTGGCGCGCCGCCCGGCGCTGGTGCTGGTGGACGAGCTGGCCCACACCAACATCCCCGGCAGCCGCCACCTGAAACGCTGGCAGGACGTGGAGGAGATTCTGGACGCCGGCATCGACGTCCACTCCACGCTCAACGTGCAGCATCTGGAAAGCCTGAACGACGTCGTCGAGCGCATCACCGGTGTCACGGTGCGCGAGACGCTGCCCGACAGCGTCCTGCACGGCGCCGACGAGATCGAGCTGATCGACCTGCCGCCCCAGGAACTCATCCGCCGCCTGGAGGAAGGCAAGGTCTATGTGCCCGAGCAGGCGCGGCGCGCCATCGGCCATTTCTTCTCGCCCGGCAACCTGACGGCGCTGCGCGAAATGGCCCTGCGGCAGGCGGCCGAACGGGTGGACGCGCAGATGCTGCGCTACATGCGCTCGCACGCCATCGCCGGCCCCTGGCCGACGCGCGAGCGCATCGTCGCCTGCGTCGGCGACGGGCCGCAGGCGCTGCGGCTGGTGCGCACGACCAAGCGCATCGCCGAACGGCGCGACGCCCCCTGGGTCGTGCTCTACGTCGAGACGCACCGCCACCAATCCCTGTCGGAGGAGGACAAGGACGGCATCGCCCAAGCGCTGCTGCTGGCCGAACAGCTGGGCGGGGAGACGGTGGTGGTCCAGGGCGACCGGGTCGCGGAGGAAATCCTGTCCTTCGCGCGGTCCCGCAACGCCACGCAGATCATCGTCGGCCGGGAGCGGCCCCGGCGCTGGCTGCGCCGCCTCGGCCATTCGGTCACGGCCGAGCTGCTGGCGAAGACCGAGGATTTCGACCTGCTGGTGATGGCCGGGGAGGACGACCGCCCGGCGCGGACGCTGGAAACCGGTGCGGCGCGCGAACCGGTGGACTGGCCGGCCTACGCGGCCACCGCCGCCGTCGTCGCGGCGGCGACGGGCGTCGCCTTCCTGATCGACCTGTGGCTGCCGGTCGCCAACATCTCGGTCGCCTATCTGATCGGCGTGCTGCTGGTCGCCATGCGTTACGGGCGCTGGCCGTCGGTCTTCGCCTCCGTCCTCAGCTTCTGCGTCTTCAACTTCTTCTTCACCGAGCCGCGCCTGACCCTGGCCATCTCGGACGCGCAGAACATCCTGACGGTGTTCTTCTTCCTGGCGGCGGCCATGATCACCTCCAACCTCGCCACCCGGCTGCGCGCCCAGGTGGAGGCGACGCGGCTGAGCGCCCGGCGCACCGCCAACCTGTACGACTTCAACCGCCGCATCTCGGCGGCGGTCGGGCTGGACGACGTGCTGTGGGCGGTCGTCCACCATGTGGCGGCCACCATGAACGGCGCCTCGCTGGTGCTGATGCCCGAGGACGAACGGCTGGAGATCAAGGCCGGCTACCCGCCGGAGGACCAGCTCGACGAACGGGCCAGGGCGGCGGCCCAATGGGCGTGGGACAACGGCAAGCCGGCCGGGCGCGGGTCGGCCACGCTGCCCTCCTCGGACTGGCTGTTCCTGCCGCTGAGGACCGGGCGGGGGCCGGTCGGCGTTCTGGGGGTGCAGCTGGCCGCCGGCCGGGACCTGCTGACGCCGGAGCAGAACCGGCTGCTGGCGACCCTGGCCGATCAGGCGGCGGTGGCCGTCGAGCGCACGGCTCTGGTCTCCGACGTGGAGGCGGCGCGCGTCGCCGCCGAGACGGAACGGCTGCGGGCGGCCCTGCTGTCCTCCCTGTCGCACGACCTGCGCACACCGCTGGTCTCGATCCTCGGCGCGGCGTCGAGCCTGCACGACTACGGCAAGACCCTGTCGCCGGACGAACGGCTGGAGCTGGCGCAGACCATCCAGGAGGAAGCCGAGCGGCTGAACCGCTTTGTCCAGAACCTGCTGGACATGACGCGCATCGGTTCCGGCGCCCTGAAGCCGCGCGCCGACTGGGTGGACCTGGGCGACGTCCTCGGAGCCGCCCTGCGGCGGGCGTCCACGATGCTGCGCGACCGCCGCGTGCGGCTGGAGCTGGCGCCGGACCTGCCGCTGCTGCGCGCCGACCCGGTGCTGCTGGAGCAGGTGTTTTTCAACCTGATCGACAACGCCTGCAAATACGCGCCGGAGGGCACGGCCCTGTCGATCCGGGCCGAACGGGGCGACGAGCGGGTCGAGGCCGAGGTCTGCGACCAGGGGCCAGGCATCCCCGAGCGGGACCGCGAGCGCGTCTTCGACATGTTCTACCGCGTCCAGGCCGGCGACAGCCAGACCGCCGGCACCGGGCTGGGGCTGGCCATCTGCCGGGGCATCGTCGAGGCGCACGGCGGCACCATCGCGGCGCGGCCGGGCCGGAACGGCGTCGGGACGATCATCGCCATCACCCTGCCCGCCGCCGCCGAGCCGGATCTGGCGGACGCCGGCACCCCCGCCGGAGAATGAACGAGCCGCGCCATGCCCTCCACAATGCTCCCCACGATGTCCAAGGTTCTGATCGTCGATGACGAACCGCAGATCCGCCGCTTCCTGCGCATCAGCCTGAGCGCCAACGGCTACGCCGTGGTGGAGGCGGAGAACGGGCGCGGCGGCATCTCGGCCTTCGAGGCCGAGCGGCCCGATCTGGTCATCCTCGACCTCGGCCTTCCCGACCTGGACGGGCAGGAGGTGGTCACCGCCATCCAGGCGATCCGGCCGGCGCCGGTCATCGTCCTGTCCGTGCGGGCGCAGGAATACGACAAGGTCGAGGCGCTGGACCGGGGGGCGGTGGACTATGTGGTCAAGCCGTTCGGCACGGCCGAGCTGATGGCCCGCGTGCGCGCGGCCCTGCGCCAGCGCCCCCAGGACGGCCCGCCGCCCACCACCGTCGCCGCCGGGCCGGTCACCGTGGACCTCGCCCGCCGCGTGGTGACGCGCGACGGGCAGGAGGTCCACCTGTCCCGGCGCGAGTTCGAGTTGCTGGCCGCACTCGCCCGCCACGCCGACCATGTGCTGACCCATACCGAACTGCTGCGCACCGTCTGGGGGCCGGCGCACGTCCACGACACGGCCTATCTGCGCGTCTATGTGAAGCAGCTTCGCCAGAAGCTGGAGGCTGACCCCAACCGACCGGGCCTGATCGTCACCGAACCGGGCGTCGGCTACCGGTTCCGAACGTCGATCGAGTAATCTGAGGCTGCCGGTCTTTCGCCATGCCCCGCCGGTCCTTCAGAAGCGCGCGCCCGCGACGTGGACCAGCTGGGCGCCGACCTCGTAATAGGCTTCCTTCGCGACCCGGTATTTGGCGGGTTCGGGATCGGTGACCGGCAGCGGCAGGTCGGCCTCGCTCAGCGTACCGAGCACCCGTTGCGCCAGACACCGCCCGAACACCGTGCCGGGCGCGATGCCACGGCCGTTGTAGCCGCTGAAGGACAGGACCTGACGGCCGAGGCGATGGAAGCGCGGCAGGGCGTTGTCGGTCATGCCGATCTGGCCGTACCACTCCGTCTCGAACTCCACGCCCCGGAGCTGCGGGAACAGCTTGGCGAGCGCCCGCCGGCCCCAGTTGCGGTGGATCGCAAGTCCTGTCCCGCGCAACGCGCCGACGCTGCCGAACACGAGCCGGTTCTGCCGGTCGAAGCGAAAGGAGCTGAGAACCTCGCAGGTGTCCCACACGCCCTGCCGTTCGGGCAGAATGGAGCGGGCCAGATCGTCCGCGAGCGGTTTCGTCGCGAGGTTGAAATAGGGAAGATGGACGAGTTCGCCGCGCACCTCCGGCCAGACACCGCCGGGGATCGCGCTGGTGTAGGCGTTGGTCGCGACGATCACCCACGCGGCGCGGACCGACCCGCGCGGCGTGCGCAGGCGCCACGCCGAGCCCTCGTCGGCGACCGACGTGACCGGGCTGTCGGTGTGGACTGTTGCTCCGGCGGCGATGGCGGCGGCGGCCAGACCACGGGCGTAGGCAAGCGGCTGGATGGTCCCGGCGCGCAGATCGAGCAGGGAACCGGCGTAAGCGCTGGTTCCAACCTTGCCGGCCGTTTCCTCCGCGCCGAGGAGGTGGACGGGGGCCCCGCGCTCCTGCCACTGCCGGGCGCGCTCCTGAAGTTCCTTGAAGCCTTTTGGCCCCACGGCGCAATGCAGGGTGCCCTGCCGCTCCGCTTCGCAGGCGATGCCATGGCGCTCGATCAGGTCGAAGACGACGCTCGGCCCGTTGCCGAGCAGGTCGAGCAGCCGCGGCCCGTGCGTGTCGCCCAGCACGGCGGGCAACTCGTCCGGCATCACCCACATGCCGGCGTTGACGAGGCCGACGTTGCGGCCGGAGCCGCCGAAGCCGATCTCCACCGCCTCCAGCACGGCGACGGAGGCGCCGCCCTGCGCGAGGTGGAGCGCCGCCGACACGCCCGTGAAGCCGGCGCCGATCACGGCCACGTCCACGTCGATGTCGCCGTTCAGCGGGGCGGTGGCCGGCGGCGGAGGGGCCGAGCGCTCCCACAGGCCATGGCTGCGTGAATCGTTCTTCATCGGCGTCCTCTCCCCGAAAGGGCTGGTCATGCGCGGCAAGCATCATCTTGGCCGACGCCTTTCGTTGTTTCAATTGACGTTGCCGTGTAACCTCATGACGGATTGGAATGAGTTTTGGTGCGACGTGGCGATTGTCCGGCGGTTCCTGCCCTCGATGTCCCTGCTGAGCGCCTTCGAGGCGGCGGCCCGCCATCAGAGCTTCACGGCGGCGGCGGCCGAGCTGAACCTGACCCAGAGCGCGGTGAGCCGCCAGATCCGGGCGCTGGAGGACATGCTGGGGTCCGAGCTGTTCGTACGCGAGCGGCAGACCGTCCGGCTGACGCTGGCCGGCGAGACCTACGCACAGCAGGTGCGCGAGGCGTTGCAGCACATCTCGACCGCGACGCTGAACTTCCGCGCCAACCCGCGCGGCGGCACGCTCAACCTCGCGATCCTGCCGACCTTCGGCACGCGCTGGCTGGCGCCCCGGCTGCCCGGCTTCGTGGCGGAACATCCGGGGATCACCGTCAACCTGACCACCCGGCTGGCCCCCTTCGATTTCCAGGTGGATCAGGTCGATGCGGCCATCCACTTCGGCGCGCCGGAATGGCCGGGCGCCGAACTCGACCTGCTGATGAGGGAGACGGTGGTGCCGGCCTGCAGCCCCGACCTGCTCGCCAGACACCGCTTCGCCAAGCCGAAGGATCTGCTGAACGCTCCCCTGCTGCATCTGGTGTCGCGGCCCGACGCCTGGGAGCGGTGGTTCGAAGCCATGGACGTCCGTCCGGACGGCGTGCGCGGCATGCTGATCGACCAGTTCGCCACGGCGGCCCAGGCGGCGACCGCCGGCATGGGGGTGGCGCTGCTGCCCAAATTCCTGATCGAGAGCGAGCTTGCGCGGGGCGATCTGGTGGAGGCGCTGCACGGCCCCGTGGAGAGCGCCGGGCGCTACTACCTCGCGTGGCCGACCAAGCGCGAATCCTATCCGCCGTTGCAGGCCTTCCGGGGCTGGATCCGCAAACAGGCGGCCGGGATGGGCCAGCCGCCCCGCTAAGGATGTTCCGATAAACTTGTCGATAGCGGCGGGCCTTCGCGATATGTAGGCGGGATGAACACAGACGCCGACTTCGAGATTTTCATCGTGACCGCTCCCGGCCTGGAATCCGTGCTGTGCGCGGAGGTGCAGGCCAAGGGCTTCCGGGAGCCCACGCCCGTCAAGGGCGGCGTGACGGTCAAGGGCGGCTGGCCCGAGGTCTGGCGGGCGAACCTGGAACTGCGCGGTGCGACCCGCGTGCTGGCGCGCATCGCCGCCTTCCGGGCCTTCCATCTGGCCCAGCTCGACAAGCGCGCGCGGCGCGTCGCCTGGGCTGACATCCTGCGCGCCGACGTTCCCGTCCGCGTCGAGGCGTCCTGCAAGGGCTCGCGCATCTACCACGCGGGTGCGGCGGCGCAGCGGATTGAACGGGCGATCCGGGAAGAACTGGGCGCGCCGGTGTCCGCCGAGGCCGAGGTCGTCATCAAGGCGCGCATCGACGACGACCTGTGCACCATCAGCGTCGACACCTCCGGCGACTCCCTGCACAAGCGCAACCACAAGGAAGCCGTCAACAAGGCCCCGATGCGGGAGACACTGGCCTCCCTCTTCCTGCGCCAATGCGGGTACGAGGGCACCGAGCCGGTCGTCGATCCGATGTGCGGGTCGGGCACCTTCGTCATCGAGGCGGCGGAGATCGCCGCCGGCCTGCACCCAGGCCGGTCGCGGCGCTTCGCGTTTGAGCAGCTGGCGACCTTCGACGAGGCGGCGTGGCAAGGCCTGCGCGCCACGGGCGGCGGGCCCAGGCCGGCCATCCACTTTTACGGCAGCGACCGCGACGCCGGCGCCATCGGCATGAGCCGCGCCAACGCGGAGCGCGCGGGCATCGCCGACCTGACCGAGTTCCGGCAGCACGCGGTCAGCGACCTCGCCGCGCCGGAGGGGCCGCCCGGCCTCGTCATCGTCAACCCGCCCTACGGCGCGCGGATCGGCGACAAGAAGCAGCTTTATCCGCTCTACCACGCGCTCGGGCAGACGCTGCTGGCGGGCTTCGCCGGCTGGCGGGTCGGCGTGGTGACGAACGACGATTCCCTCGCCAAGGCGACCGGCCTGCCCTTCGCGCCCTCGCCCCTCTCGGTGTCGAACGGCGGGCTGCGGGTGTCGCTCTACACGACCGCCCCGCTACCCTGATCCGGCCCCGCTCGCTGCCGGGATTATGACGGGCCGACCTGCACAACACGCAGGTTGTTGGTGGTGCCGGCCTGGGCGAAGGGGATGCCGGCGACCACGACCATGCTGTCGTTGGGCCTCGCGAACTCCTCCGCCTGGGCGATGCGGGTGGCGCGCTCGACCATCTCCTCGTAGGTGTGGATGTCCTCCGACAGCACGCTGTGCGCGCCCCACAGCAGGCACAGGCGGCGCGACAGCTTCTCGTCCGGCGTGATCGCCAGCACCGGCACCGCCGGGCGCTTGCGCGCGATGCGCGCCGCCGTGGTGCCGCTGGAGGTGAAAGCCACGATGGCCGCGGAATGGATCACCTCGGCCAGATCGGCCGCCGCCGCCGCCACCGCGTGCGGGGCGGTCTGCTCCTCGCCGGGGTCGGAGGCGTCGATGATCGAGCGATAGAGCTTGTGCTGCTCGGTCGAGCGGATGATGCGGTCCATCATCGCCACGGCTTCCACCGGGTAAGCCCCGCTCGCCGACTCCGCCGACAGCATCACCGCGTCGGCGCCATCGTAGATGGCGGTCGCCACGTCCGAGGCCTCGGCCCGCGTCGGGGTGGGGGCGGCGACCATGGAATCGAGCATCTGCGTCGCCACGATCACCGGCTTGACCGCCAGGCGGCAGGCGCGCACCAGCTCCTTCTGGCGACCGGGGACCTCCTCGTGCGGGATCTCCACGCCCAGGTCGCCGCGCGCCACCATCACCGCGTCGGACAGGCCGATGATGTCCTCGATCCGGTCGAGCGCCGAAGGCTTCTCGATCTTGGCCATCAGCCCGGCGCGCTCGCCGATCAGGCCGCGCGCTTCCAGCAGGTCGGACGGCTTCTGCACGAAGGACAGGGCGACCCAATCGACGCCCAGTTCCAGCCCGAAAGCGAGGTCGGCGCGGTCCTTGGTCGTCAGCGGCGAGAGGTCGAGCACGGTGCCGGGCAGGTTGACGCCCTTGCGGTTGGAGATCGTGCCGCCGAAGATGACCTTGGCTTCGATCCAGTCGTCGCCGAGGCCGGTGACCGAGACCCGCACGCGGCCGTCGTCGATCAGCAGGTGATGGCCCGGCACGATGGCCGCGAAGATCTCTGGATGGGGCAGCGGGATCGAATTCTGGTCGCCGTCGGACCCGGAGAGGACGAAGCGGATGGTGTCGCCGGCGGTGACGGTGATCTTGCCGTCGCGGATGGTGCCGACGCGGATCTTCGGCCCCTGAAGGTCCTGAAGGATGCCGATGGGGCGGCCGACCTCGGCCTCCAGCGCGCGAATGGCGGCGTGCACCTTGGCGTGGTCGTCGTGGGTGCCGTGGCTGAAGTTCAGACGAAAGGTGTCCACGCCGGCGTGGAACAGCTTTTTCAGCATTTCCGGTGTGTTGCTCGCCGGTCCGACGGTGGCGACGATCTTGGCACGACGATGACGACGCATGGTCTCTTCCGGCCGCGTTGGGCCGCCCCCTCGATGTTGCTGATGTCCGGCCCGTCAGCTTATCGGGGCCGTATGGAGTCTTGTTGACGCCCAGGAAGTGGTAGCCGCCGCCCGGACCGGCAAGACGGGGCGGCGCATTCGACGCTGCGCCCCCGTGCCGGCCTTATAGGTCCTGTTGTTGACCGATCATGCGCTGGTTGTGTGACGAGATGTTGGGCCGGCTCGCGCGCCTGCTGCGGGCTGCGGGCTATGACACCCGGCTCGCCGACGGCGGCACGCCGGATCGCGTGCTGCTGGAGCAGGCACGGGCGGAGGGCCGAATCCTGCTGACCCGCGACCGCCGTTTGGCGGAATCGGCCGGCGCGCAGGGCTGGCTGCTGAACGGCGAAGGCTTGGAGGAGCAGGCGCACGCCCTGGGCGATGCCTTCCGGGTGGATTGGCTGAATGCCCCCTTCTCCCGGTGTCTGGTGGACAACACGCCGGTGCGCCCAGCCTCCCCCGACGAGTTGTCCGCCATCCCGCCCGGTGCCCGCCCGACGCAGGGGCCGTTCAACAGCTGTCCGGCCTGCGGGCGCCTCTATTGGCCCGGCAGCCACGTAAGGCGGTTGGCCGGGACGCTGCAACGGCTTGCGCACAGGCACGGAACGCAGAAGGCCCCCGGCGCTGTTGACAGCTCGGACGCCACGAAGCGGAGGTGTTGACCCATGCTGTTCCGGGAAGACGGCGACGGCGTGATCGCCATTCCCCAGCCGAGCCATGCCTGGCTGTCGGGCCAACTGCTCCGCGCCTGGGGCAACGACACCTTCGCCCCGCCGTCGCCCCATGAGGAGGTCTGCCTGGGCGCGGAGCAGCACGACATCGGCTGGCTGTCCTGGGAGGCCGCCCCGACGCTGAATCCCAAGACCGGCCGGCCGCACGGTTTTCAGGAACTCGGCGCCAAGACGCACACGGGGATTTGGACCGAGGGCGTGCGCCGCGCGCTCGCCTTTGGGCGCTACCCGGCCCTGCTCGTCTCGCTGCACGCCGACACGATCTACGGCAGCTTCTTCGACTTCGACCGGGCATCGCCGGAGGACGCAGCGCTGGTCCGCCGCTTCCTGGACGAGCAGCACCGTTTCCAGCGCGCCTGCATCGAGGCCCTGTCCGCCGAGCCGCGCTATGCGTCGGTCCTCTCCCCACAGGCGGTAGAGCGCAACCGCCTGCTGGTCGCCACGGTGGATCGCATGTCGCTGGACATCGGATGGGGCGTCACCGAGGACGCGCGGATCCCCAAGGTCCCGACGAGCGGCGAGGACCACGCCGAACTGCGCCTCCGCGCGCCGGGCGGCAATCCGGCGGACCTGACCGTCGATCCCTGGCCTTTCGCCGCCGACCGGGTCGAGGTCATCTGCGAGGGACGCCGCCTGCGCGGTCGGTTCACCGACGAAGCCGCCATGCGCCAAGCGCTCGACGCGGCCGAGCCCGTCACCATCCTGACCGTGTTGAGGCACCTATGACGGCCGCCATGAAGACCACCATGACGGCCGCCGCGCGCTCGCGCGCCGCCGCCTGGTTGCCCGGTCTTGCCATGCTCGGCACCTTCGCCGCGCTGACGTGGCTGGAGACGCGGCGTCCCTTGCGTCGGACGGTGGAGCCGAAGGGGCGCCACGTCGCCCGCAACCTCGCCATCGCCGGGCTGAGCGCCGCCACCATACGCGCCCTGGAAAAGCCCGTGGTGGAGCCGCTGGCGGCGCGGGTCGATCGGCACGGCTGGGGGCTGCTGCCCCGCCTCGGCCTTCCGAAGCCGGTGGAGACCGCCGTCGCCGTGGTGTTGCTGGACTACACGCTGTACATCTGGCACGTGCTGACCCATCGGATGCCGCTGCTATGGCGGCTGCACCGCATCCATCACATGGATCTCGACCTCGACACCTCCACGGCCTTGCGGTTCCACGCGGCGGAGATGGCTTTGTCGGTGCCGTGGCGCGCCGCGCAGGTGGTGCTGATCGGCGTCCGGCCGGATGCTCTGTCGCGGTGGCAGACGCTGACCCTGCTGTCGATCCTGTTCCACCATTCGAACCTGCGCCTGCCCGTGGAGGTGGAGCGCTGGCTGACCCGGGTGATCGTCACGCCGCGCATGCACGGCATCCATCATTCGATCGTGCCGGAGGAAACCGGATCGAACTGGTCGAGCGGGCTCAGCCTGTGGGACCGGCTGCATGGCACGCTGACGCTCAACGTGCTGCAGGACGCCATCGTGATCGGCGTGCCGGAGGTGCGCGACGCGGAGCAGGTCACCTTGGGCCGCGCCCTTGCCATGCCGGTGACCGGCCCGGCCCCGACCGGACGCCTGCCGGACGGACGGCGCCCGTCCCGGTCCGCCCGGCCGGTGCCGGAGACGCGGTTGCTTGCGTGAGGAAACTTGCGTGAGGAAACGGGGCTGTCAGTCCTTCGATTCCCGCGTCGGCAGGTTCTTGCGCTTCGTCGCGGCCATGTCGTGAAGTTCCTTCTCGCTCATGGATTCGGCCATCTCCTTCGAGGCGCCGCGCAGGCTCGATTTCGGCGCCTCGCCGCGTTTCACGGCAAGCGCCGCGCCCGCCGCCATCTGCTGCTTCTTCGATTCCGCCTTGGCCATTTTGCGCTCCAATGGATTGGGAGGTTCACCCCACCAACAGGACCCGGGGAAGGTTGTGCCGCAACGCCTCGGACGGCGGGCTGTTGAGGCCCCATGCACCCCGATGATTCGAACGCCCACCGCCCCCCTGGCGAGCGCCCCTTGCGGGTTCTGGTGATCGCCGGTTCCGACCGGCGGCAGTACAATTGCCCCGGCGTGGACAGCAAGGCCCGTGCGCTGGCTCTGCGGATGGAGCAACGGCTGCCGCAGGAGTTCGAGATCGATGTGGAGGATCTGGGCAATCTCTATGGCCGCGCCCGGATTCAGAGCTGCAACGCCTGCGTCTCGACCTCCATGGCGCTGTGCGTCTGGCCGTGCAACTGCTACAGCAAGGACGACACGGCCGAACCGGACCTGATGTGGGATCTCGACCTTTACGCCCGGCTCGATCTGGCGGACGCCTGGGCGATCGTCGGGCCGATCAACTGGTACGGGCCGACCAGTAATCTGAAGCTGATGTTCGACCGTCTGGTCTGCGCCAACGGCGGCAACCCGCGCGAGGATCTGATCGACCACAAGGACCCGGAAAAGGCCATGGCGCTGGAACGCAGCCCGGAGTGGGAGGCGCTGAGCCGGAACCATCTGGAGGGCCGGACGGCCGCCTTCTTCTGCTACGGCGACGAGGGCGGGGACGAATTGGACCCGACCGGCCGGCCGAAGAAGCTGCGGCACAAGGCGTGGTTCGACCCGGCCGCCGAGCCGTTCGAGGACGAGCGCGACGCCTACCGCTCCCTGGTCTGGCAATGCCGCTACAGCGGGATCGAGGTGCCGGACCGGCTGTGGGCCCACGCGACGACCGGCAAGGGCAAACCCTATTCGGAGGATCAGGCCGAGCACATGGTCGAGGACGCCGCCTTCATGGCGGCCTTCGACGCGTGGGTGGACGCGGTCGCGGACCATATCCGCGCCAAGGGGGCTGTTCCACCCGGCCAGTACCGCGCCGTGGGCTATCAGGCGCCCGGCCACTGGTTGGCGGACCTTCGGCTGAAATGGCGCGAGGCGCGCATGCAGGCCGGTTTTCCGCCACCCGGCTCATCCCCCGCCGCGCAGCAGGCGCGTGGGCTCAACCAGGACTCGGGCTGGAACAGCAAATCGTCCGAAGGCGACAAGCGCCGGGAATGACTTGGGAGCCGATGGCCGCGACCGGCGTTCACCCTGTCGGTGCGGCGTGAACGGCGGGCGTTGAATGGGGCGGGTTTTCCGGTGGGTCCTGATTCTGGCGATCGTCGCCCTGTCCGGGGCGGGAGTCTTGGTCTGGCGCGGGATCATCGTTCTGCCGCCCCAGTACGACCCTTGGGCGACGCTCGACATCCGGGCCGCACCCAATGTCCTGACGCGCCTGAAGCTCAGCCGGCTGGACGATGCCCCGGCGCAGTGCCGCGCCGTGCTCGGCGACACGCGCCTGCACTTCACCCCGGTGCCGGACCGCGCCAACGATGCCGGCTGCGGCCTGTCCGGCGCGGTGCAGGTCTCGCGGTCGGAGGTGGCGTTCAACAACGGCTTCACGGTGACCTGCCCGGTCGCCGCCGCCTGGATGCTGTTCGAGACCCATGCCCTTCAGCCGGCGGCCGAGCGGCATTTCGGCCAGCGCGTCGCGCGGGTGCAGCATCTCGGCAGCTACGCCTGCCGCAACGTCTATGGCCGTGCCGAGGGGCGCCGAAGCGAGCATGCGACGGCCAACGCCATCGACATCGCCGGTTTCGTCCTGGAGGACGACACGGCGATCTCGCTCTTGCGCGACTGGAATTCGGAAACAGGGCGGAAGGCCGCGTTCCTGCGCGACCTCCGCGACGGCGCCTGCCGCTTCTTCAACGTGGTGCTAGAGCGGATTTCTGGTCAGCTTAGATTCGGGTACCCGCAAAGCTTGAACCACGCTTTTGCATCGGTTGCGGTGATGGCGTCGAGAGCTGGGCC
>NZ_JAGINQ010000023.1 GCF_017876165.1 Azospirillum soli | reverse complement strand
GACCACGCGTTCCAGGGTCGGCTGGCCATGGACCAGTTCCCGAACACGGGCCGCGAAGGCGGCCTTGCCCACCATTCCGATCTTCAGCCCGAAGCTCTGCAACTGCTTGCGGGCGGTCAGCAGGGCTCGCACTTCCTGGGCTGGCAGCGCCTTGGCGTGGACCGGCCGGAACCAGCCCATCCGGATCAGCTGCGCGATGCCGCGGGCGTCGTTCCGGTCCGTCTTCACCGTCATGGCGGACAGTGCCGCTTTCACGTGGCGCGTCTCGATCAGCATGGCGGGCATGCCCGCTTTGATGAGGCCATCGTGCGGCCATTGCGACAGCGGACCAGCTTCCAAGCCAACACGGGCCAATTTCACCCCGGCCGCCGTGAAGAACCCCACCAGCGCGTCGGGATCGCTGCTTACCTTGAGTTCGCGGACGATTTGCCCGCTTCCGTCCACCACGCAGACACTGCACTGATCCAGAGACACGTCGATCCCAGCGTAGTAGTCCATGGCTCGCCTCGCTCCCATGCTTGGGGCCGACCCGCTCAGCCCCCGCTTCCTCCATCAGCGTGAGAGGCCGCCGCTTGTTCCTCCGCGGCAGAACCCAGGCTCGATTACCGCATCTAACAGAACCGCTGGATCTGTTTGAAGGCGATGAGTGCGCAGGCCAAGGTTGAGAAGGCCTGATGGATGTCGGCGCGGCGCTCGTAGCGGACGGTGAGGCGGCGGAAGCGGGCGAACCAGGCGAGTGTGCGCTCGACCACCCAGCGGTGCCGGCCCAGGCGCTCGCTGCTCTCGATGCCACGTTGGGCGATACGGGGGATAACGTTGCACTCGCGGCACTCGCGCCGGCAGCGCTGGTGATCGTAGGCTTTGTCGGCGTGCAGCTTGCCGGGCCGGCGGCGGGGCCGCCCGCGCGGGCCTTGGAGCGGGGGCGCGGCGTCCAGCAGGGTTTCCACCATGGTGGAGTCGTGGCGGTTTTGGCCCCGGTCAGGCGGATGGCCAGCGGAGTGCCGTTGCAGTCGGTGAGGACGTGACGCTTGGTGCCGGGACGCCCGCGGTCGGTTGGGTTCGGGCCGGTCTCCTGGCCCCCCTTTTGCCGGGAGGCTGGCGCGGTCCAGTGCCGCCCGGCTCCAGTCAATGCGCTTGGCCCACGCCAACTCCTGCAAGAGCACAGGCAGGAGGCCGGTGAGCGCCTCACGGTTTCCCACCGGCGGGCGGCCGCGACTCCCCTCCGGCTTCTCTGGGGGGAGCAACGGTTCGATGAGCGACCACAGACGGTCGGGAAGAAGAGGGGCGGCCATGCCCTCCTCAACAGCGATCCGCATTTTTTGTTAGGGGCACTTATGCCGATGCTTTGGCGGAAGCTGCGCAGAAGCCCAAGGAGCAACGGGCGAAGTTCATTGAGGACCGGCTTGCGGCTGCCTTCGACGGTGACGGCAAGGCGGCGGACAAGGTGGCCCTTCAGTACGCCCCTGAAGTGACCTTCACCCAAGACCTGAAAGCGGACACTTGGTATGGCGGCCCCACCCTCAGCGAAGTCCTTCAGGACAACGTGGTCAAGGTGCCCTACCTCCGCGCTGTCCTGCCCTTCATCCGCAGCCCGACCAACGTTGCCCGGTTCGTCTGGGACCGTTCGCCACTGGCCCTGACCCGTCGCCAGTTCTGGACCGACATCCAGGCGGGTGGGGAGAGGGCATGCCTCGCGACCGGGCGGCTCATCCTGGGGGCCGCCGCGTGGGTCTCTGCGGTTGACCTTGCCTACAGCGACCGGATCACCGGAGGAGGCCCCCAGGACCGGCACCAGCGCGCCCAACTGGAAGCTACGGGATGGAAGCCCTATTCCGTTGTCGTCACCCATGAGGACGGCACGGTTGAGTATGTCGGTTACAACCGCCTTGATCCCTTCGGGATGGTCCTGGGGTTGGCGGCGGATTATGCCGAGGTGTCCTCTCAGCTTGGGAAGAGGGAGACCGAGGAGGTGGCGGCGGCGATGGTCGCGGCTGTTGCCAAGAACCTCAGCAGCCAGACCTACTTCCAAGGCTTGGCCCGCACGGTGGAAGCCCTGGCCGCGCCCGACAAGCCCATGGGGCCGTACATGGGGGACTTTATCGCCTCGCATGTTCCGGCAGCCGTGAACAGCTTCCGGGAAGATGACGAGCTACGGGAGGTGCGCTCCGTTATGGACGCCCTCATGGCGAAAATCCCCGGCTACACCACCCAGCTAGACCCCCGCAGGAACGTCCTGGGGGAACCCCTGAAGGTCACCAAGGCATGGGGTCCGGATTGGTTGTCCCCCTTCGCTCACTCCGAGTGGAGGCAGGACGGCGTTGCGGATGAGCTTGCACGGTTGGCGATGGTCAACTTCAGGGGCTTCCGTCCACCACCGACCAAGTTGGGCAATGTTGACCTGACGGACATCCGCAGGGGCAACGGAGAGCGGGAACAGTCCGCCTATGATCGGTGGATGGAGTTGACGGGGACGATGCGGATCGGCGGGAAGACCGTCAAGGAAGCTTTGGAAGGGCTCATCACAAGCCCGACCTGGGAGACGATGACGGACGGGAATGAGAACTATGACGGTTCCCGCACTCAGGTGGTCACGGACATCCTGAC
The DNA here is from genome assembly GCF_017876165.1 of Azospirillum soli. Taxonomy (GTDB): domain Bacteria; phylum Pseudomonadota; class Alphaproteobacteria; order Azospirillales; family Azospirillaceae; genus Azospirillum; species Azospirillum soli. Next base: position 86,543 of record NZ_JAGINQ010000023.1, on the reverse strand, counting down.
CAGATACCGAAGCGGCGAAACAGACGCTTATGCAGGAGTGGCCTGAGTTCCGGGAAGCGGACCATCAAGAGCAGATGAACCGCCTGAACACGCTACGGATGCCTTCAGCGCGGTAAACCAGATTGCCCTCAGGCTTTGGCCTGGGGCTTTTGGGTCGAGGCTCGGACCTGTGTGGAAAACCTGCGTGGAAACGAAAAAGGCCCAGCTAAAAAGCTGAGCATTTTTCAATTCCTTAGCCACACTCAAGGAGAGTGGCGTCCCCAAGGGGATTCGAACCCCTGTCGCCGCCGTGAAAGGGCGGTGTCCTAGGCCTCTAGACGATGGGGACGTCGTTGGCGTGGGCGGGTTTCTAAACGTCGGACGGGGAGAGTGCAAGCCTTTTTTCCGACTTTTTCTGCGAACGTCCGGACATGCCCCGCATGCGCTGAAAATGCTTGCTTTTACGCGGCTTGCGAGGGCGCCGCGTCGTCGATCAGAAGCTGCACGCCCTCCGACCCGTTCCACCGGTCGATGCGCAGAACGCCGGCGATGTGGAAGGGCGTGCCCCGCCCCATCAGCAGCGCCTTGCCCAACTCGCTGTCCAGCGCGCGGAAGGCGATGGCCTTCAGCCGGCTGCCGTCGTTGCCTTGCAGAATGCAGCGCACGTGGTTCGCACCCACCACGTCGGCGCGCACCACGCGCGCGTCGGTCAGGGCAAAGCGCGGTTCGGCGTTGCCGGTGCCGAAAGGACCCAGCTTGTTCAGTGTGTCCACCAGAGCCGGCGTCGCCGCTCCCACAGCCAATGCGCCGTCCAGTTCCAGCGTCGGTACCAGTGGGGCCGCCGCCACCTGTTCGGCGATGCGGCCGGTCAGGAACGCGCGCAGGGCCTCCAGCTTGTCGCCGGCCACCGTGAAGCCCGCTGCCATGCGATGCCCGCCACCGGCCAGCAGAAGGCCTTCCTGGCGCGCCGCGATCACCGCGGCGCCCAGGTCCACGCCGCGCACCGAGCGGCCCGACGCCTTGCCGATCACGGTGCCGTCCGCCCCCTGCTCCAGCGCGATCACGCAGGCCGGGCGGCTGTAGCGCTCCTTCAAGCGGCTCGCGACGATGCCGATGACGCCGGGGTGCCAGCCCTCCCCTGCCACGAAGACCAGTTCGGCCTCCCTATCCGCCTGCTCCTGAACCCGCGCCAGCGCGTCGTCGAGAACGCCCTGCTCCACCGCGCGGCGCTCGGCGTTGTGGGCTTCCAGCTTTTGGGCGAGGTCCATCGCCTCAATGGGATCGTCGGTGGACAGCAGCCGGGCGCCGAGGTCGGAGGCGCCGACGCGCCCGCCCGCGTTCACGCGCGGCCCGAGCACGTAGCCGACATGGTAGGCGTCCGGCTTTTCCTTCAGCGCCACGACGTCGGCCAGCGCCGCGAGGCCGGGATTGCTGCGGCGGGCCATCACCTTCAGCCCCTGCGCCACCAGCGCGCGGTTCAGCCCCGTCAGGGGCACCACGTCGCACACCGTGCCCAGCGCCACGAGATCCAGCCAGTCCATCAGGTTCGGCTCGGGCCGGTCCTTGTAGAAGCCGGCGTTGCGCAGGGCGCGGTTCACCGCCACCACGGTCAGAAAGGTCACTCCGGCCGCGCAGAGCGTGCGGTAGGCGCCGTCCTCGTCCAACCGGTTCGGGTTGACCAGCGCCACGGCCGGGGGCAGCCGGGGTTCCGCCGCGTGGTGGTCCAGCACGACAACCTCCAGCCCCGCGTCGGCCGCCGCCTCCAGCGCCGCGAAGGCGGAGACGCCGCAGTCCACAGTCACCACCAGCCGCACGCCCTCGGCCTTCAGCCGCAGCAGGGCTGGCGCGTTCGGGCCGTAGCCTTCCTTGATCCGATCGGGAACGTAGATGCGGAGGTCGGCGCCCACCGCCCGGAAGAACCGGCGCAGCACGGCGGAGGAGGTCGCCCCGTCCACGTCGTAGTCGCCGAAGACGGCGACCGGCTCCCCGTCCTGGATCGCGCGGGCGATGCGCGACGCGGCGGTGTCCATGTCCTTGAAGCGGGAGGGGTCGGGAAGAAGCGCCTTCAGGGTCGGGTTCAGGAAGGCGTCGCACGCGTCCTCCGTCACGCCGCGCGCGGCGAGCACGCGCCCGACGATCTCCGGCAGTCCCCGCCCCTGCGCCAGGGCCCAGGCCAGCCGCTCGTCGCAGGGACGCGCCTGCCAGCGCTTTCCGGACAGGGAATTGGCGACGTTCAGAAATGCGGGAGGCGTGTCGGTCATGCTGCCCATGGTGCCACGGTCGGGGGCCGAACCCATAGCAGATGACGCGAAGCGCGGGCTAGGGGCGGGAGCGTGACAAGGAGCGCATCAGAAGGCATGCACAAGATGCATGGGCGCAATTGTGCATCGTTGTGCGGATTGTGCAGTCCGTGGACTCTGCACAATGGCGCGAATGGGCGATTTTCGCTGTTTGGCCAAAACGTTGCGGGGATCTATACGCCCACATACGTTGTGCATTGACCGTGTGTGAACACTCCCGCTCGCCATGCGTGAATGACATAGCTGAAACTGTGAGCGGGCGCACTCCGGCGCTTGATGACGGGCACCGTACCGTGAACGGGACGAGAACTCAACGGAGGAGCGCGAGGGGACGGTGTCCCCTCGCCTCTTCTCTCACAACAGCTTACTTCACGCCCGGCTTGCGGTTCAGGTTGTGGTGCGCCTCGATGTAGCGGACCGTGCCCGACTTGGAGCGCATGATGACCGAGTGGGTGGTGGCGCCACCGGCGAAGCGGCGGACGCCCTTCAGCATGGCGCCATCGGTCACGCCGGTGGCGGCGAACATGACGTTGCCACGGGCCAGCTCGTGCAGGCTGTACTTCTTGTTCAGGTCGGTCACGCCCCACTTGGCGGCGCGGGCCTTCTCGTCGTCGTTGCGGAACAGCAGACGGCCCTGGAACTGGCCGCCGATGCAACGCAGGGCGGCGGCGGCGAGAACGCCTTCCGGCGCGCCGCCGGAGCCGACATACATGTCAACGCCGGTGCCCAGCTGGCTGGTGGCGATCACGCCCGACACATCGCCGTCGGAGATCAGCATGATGCGCGCACCGGCCTCGCGCACGCGGGCGATCAGCTCGGCGTGGCGCGGACGGTCGAGAATGCAGACCAGCAGTTCCTCGACCTCGGTGCCCTTGGCCTTGGCGAGAGCCTTCAGGTTGTTGGCCGGGGTCTCGTCCAGATCCACCAGCTGGTCCGGCAGGCCGGCGCCGACGGCGATCTTGTCCATGTAGACGTCGGGGGCGTTCAGGAAGCCGCCCTCCTCGGCCATGGCGACGACGGCCAGGGCGTTCGGGCCGCCCTTGGCGGTGATGGTGGTGCCTTCCAGCGGGTCGAGGGCGATGTCCACCTTTGGCCCCTTACCGGCGCCGACCTTCTCGCCGATGTAGAGCATCGGCGCCTCGTCGCGCTCACCCTCGCCGATTACGACGGTGCCGTCGATGTACAGCGTGTTGAGCGCCTGGCGCATGGCGTCGACGGCGGCCTGGTCGGCGAGCTTCTCGTCGCCGCGACCCATCAGCAGCGACGCGGACAGCGCGGCCGCCTCGGTCACACGGACGGCTTCCAGCGCCAGGTTCCGGTCCATACCGGACAGGTCGACATGAACAGACATTGGTGTACTCCCCCGAATCTTAGCTCGGTGTTTGTATGGTTCGATCAAAACTGCTCGATGCGGATCATGCGCGGCGGCTCGACCACGGCCTCTTTCTTGCCGATGGTGGCGAGCGCCCGCTGCATGGCCGCCTCGTTGGTGTCGTGGGTGGTCAGAACCACCGGCACGGCTTCGCCCGGCGAACGGCCGCGCTGCAGGAACTGCTCCATGGAGACGTTCTGGTCGCGCATCGCCGCCGCGATATCGGCTATCACGCCGGGGCGGTCCACGACCATCAAGCGTACGTAGTACGCCCCCTGACGGGCCTCCATGGGCGAGGGCTGGGCCTTCGCGAGGCTCGCCGCCGGCACCCCGAAGGTGGGGGTGGAACGGCCGCGCGCCACGTCGATCAGGTCGGCGACGACGGCCGAGGCAGTCGGGCCGGCACCGGCGCCGCGTCCGACGAACAGCACGCGGTCAACGAAGTCGCCCTGGGCGACGACGGCGTTGAACACGCCGTCCACCGCCGCGATGGGGGCGGCCTTCGGCACCATGCAGGGATGCACGCGCTGCTCGATGCCCGTGGCGGTGCGCCGCGCAATGCCCAGCAGCTTGATCCGGTAGCCAAGCGCGTCGGCGTAGTCGAAGTCGAGCGCCGAGACGTGGCGGATGCCCTCGACATAGACGTTCTGGAAATCCACCGGCGTGCCAAAGGCCACCGAGGTCAGCACGGCCAGCTTGTGCGCCGCATCCACGCCGTCGATGTCGAAGCTCGGGTCCGCCTCGGCGTAGCCCAGCTTCTGCGCCTCGGCCAGCACGTCCGCGAACTCGCGGCCGGTGGTGCGCATCTCGGTCAGGATGTAGTTGCAGGTCCCGTTCAGGATGCCGTGCACCTCGGCGATGCGGTTGCCCGCCAGCCCTTCGCGCAGGCCCTTGATGATCGGGATGCCGCCGGCCACCGCCGCCTCGAACGCGACGGCGAGGCCCTTGCCCTCGGCCTTCAGCGCCAGCTCGGTGCCGTGGTGGGCGAGCAGGGCCTTGTTGGCGGTGACGACGTGGCGGCCCAGCTCCAGGGCCGTTTCGACCGTCTGCTTGGCAGCCCCCTCAGAACCGCCGATCAGTTCGACCACCACGTCAACGCCGGGGTGGGCGGCCAGCTTTACCGGGTCGTCGTACCACTCGACAGCCGAGAGATCGACGCCGCGATCCTTGCCGCGCGAGCGGGCGCTGACCGCGACCACCTCGATACGGCGGCCGCAGCGCTGCTCGATGACCTCGGCCTGCTGGGCGAGGAGCTTCAGGACACCGGCGCCAACCGTGCCAAGACCGGCGACGGCAATTTTAAGAGGAGCGTTCGTCATTTCGCTTTCGCCGGTTCGAGGAGGGCGGCGCGCGCCGCCGGGTCCTTGCTCGCCGCCGCGCCCGCGGCGTTGGAGCGGAAGAACTCCTTGATGTTGCGGGTCGCCTGACGGATGCGGTGGACGTTCTCCACCAGCGCCAGACGGACGTGCCCGTCGCCGTACTCGCCGAAGCCGATGCCCGGCGCCACGGCCACCTTGGCTTCCTGCAGCAGCAGCTTGGAGAACTCAAGGGAACCGAGGTGCGCGAACTGTTCCGGGATCGGCGCCCAGGCGAACATGGAGGCGGCCGGGCTCGGCACCTCCCAGCCGGCGGCGGCCAGCCCCTCGATCATCACGTCGCGGCGCTGGCGGTACATGGTCCGCACCTGCTCCACGCAATCCTGCGGGCCGTTCAGCGCGGCGGTCGCGGCGACCTGGATCGGTGTGAAGGCGCCGTAGTCCAGGTACGACTTGATGCGCGCCAGAGCGGTGATCAGCTTCTTGTTGCCAGTGGCAAAGCCGATGCGCCAGCCGGCCATCGAGTAGGTCTTCGACATGGAGGTGAACTCGACCGCCACCTCGCGCGCCTCCGGGATCTCCAGGATGGACGGGGGCGGCTCGCCGTCGAAGAACACCTCGGCGTAGGCGAGGTCCGACAGGATGTAGATGCCGTGCTTGCGGCAGAACTCCACGATCGGGCGGTAGAAGTCCAGGCCCACCACCTCGGCGGTCGGGTTGGACGGGTAGTTCAGCACCAGCGCCAGCGGCTTCGGCACGCTGTGGCGCACGGCGCGCTCCAGCATGACCATGAAGCTGTCGATGTCGGTGGAGGTGCCGTTGGCCTGCCCCACCGGCAGATGGCGCACCGACGCGCCGGCCAGGATGAAGCCGAAGGGGTGGATCGGGTAGCTGGGGTTCGGCACCAGGATGATGTCGCCGGGGCTGGTGATCGCCTGGGCGAGGTTGGCGAGGCCTTCCTTCGACCCGATGGTGACGATGCACTCCGTCTCCGGATCGATGTCCACGTTGAAGCGGCGCTTGTAATAGGCCGCGTGCGCCTTGCGCAGGCCGGGGATGCCGCGCGAGTTCGAATAGCGGTGCGTCTTGGGATCGCGCACGGCTTCGATCAGCTTGTCCACGATGTGCTGCGGGGTGGGCTGGTCGGGATTGCCCATGCCGAGGTCGATGATGTCCTCGCCGGCGGCGCGAGCTCGCGCCTTCATCGCGTTCACTTCGGCGAAAACGTAGGGAGGCAGCCGCTTGATGCGGTGGAATTCTGAATCGCTCATGGACGCTCCGAAGCCGTTCCGGCCGCGCCACGAACCCATTGCCAGCGGACCGGGACCACCTATCTACCGCCGCGTCTCAGCAGATGCGAGGCAAATTTCGCGGCGGAGGCGCAAGCTTTTCGGCGGTCCTACCACTTGCGCCCGAATCCGGCCGCGAAAAGGGCCGGAAACGACGGTTCAGGGACCGTTTTTGGGCCGGTGCAGCGACACCTCCATCTCCTCGCCGCCGGCGCCCAGCACCCCGGCCGGGTCCACCGCGACCTCCAGATCACCGGGTTCGGGCTTTACCTCGGGTTCCGCGCGCGTCACCGGCGCACGAAGGAGCAGGTGCGAGGCCACCGCCACCACGGCCATGCCGGGCAGGATCGTCGTGATCGCCGTGTAGGGATCGGCGAACAGCAGCGCCGCCATCGCCGATCCGGCCAGCCCGCCGCCAATCTGCATGAAGCCGATCAGCGCCGAGGCAGCGCCCGCCATCCTTGGAAAGCCGGCCAGCGCGTCGCTGGTTCCGCCGGGCATGATCAGCGCGATTCCGAAGGCCCAGAGCGCGATCGGCAGCATGACCGTGACGACCGTGGCCGGCAGCACCCGCAGCCCCACGGCGTAGCCCAGCGCGCCGACGACGATGAAGGCCAGCCCGAAGGGGATCAGGCGCGACGCCTCCACCCGGCGCAGCAGCCGCCCCGTCACCGCCGCGCCCGCCGTGTAGGCGCCGGTCTGCCACAGCATGGCGAGGCCGAACTGGGTCGGCGTCAGACCGACCTTCTCGATCATCACGAAGGGCAGCAGCGCCGCCAGCGTGTACAGCCCGCCCAGCGCCATGCCGAGCACGATGCCCGCCCGCATGAACCGCCGGTCGCTCAGCAGCGCGCCATAATTGCGCAGGACCGTTGCCGGCCGCGATGCCTCGGGATTGCGGTTGGCGTTGGTCTCCTTCACGCCCAGTCCGAACGCGGCCAGCACCATGACGCCGTAGGCGGTCATGACGAGAAAGATCGGGTGCCAGCCGGCCACGCCCAGGATCAGCCCGCCCAGCGTCGGCGCCACCGCCGGCACGACGGCCAGCATCAGGCCGATCAGGTTGAGGATGCGGGCGGACTCCTGGCCCATGAACTGGTCACGCACGATGGCGCGCGAGATCGCCACGCCCGCCGCCGCCCCGATGCCCTGCAACGCCCGCCCGACGAGCAGCAATTCGACGCCGCTCGACAGCGCGGCCAAGACGCTGCCCAGCACGTAGGTGACGAAGAAGCCGATCGCGACCGGTCGCCGTCCATAGGCGTCCGACAGCGGCCCGCAGGCCAGCTGGGAGAAGGCGAAACCGAAGAAATACACGGTCATCGTCAGCTTCAGCGCCGACGGCGTGGTGTGAAAGGCGTCCACCAGCATCGGCAGGGCCGGCGTGTAGAGCGCGAGGCTGAGCGGTCCCAGCGTGACGATCAGCGTCCCGATGATCGCCGTGCGCATCTCCGACATGACCGGCGTCATGGGGCAACCCCGTGGTGCTCATCCTCCATCAGACGCGTTCTCAGCCTTGCCAGCATGGCCCTGAACATTTCGATTTCGTCCGGAGAAAAATCCTTCAAGGCCGCCGCGCGCACCCCGCGCGTCACCTCCATCACCCGTTTCAACAGGGGCTGGGCCCGTTCGGTGAGGCGGACGATCTTGGCGCGGCGGTCGGTCGGGTCCGGTTCGCGGACGACCAGTTCGGCGGCCTCCAGCCGGTCGAGGAACCCGACCAGCGTCATCGGCTCCACGCCCATGCGCGCCGCCAGGGCGGTCTGCCGCGACGGTTCATGAAACTGGACATGGAACAGCGCCCGCGCCTCCCCGGCGGTGAGCCCGAGTTCCGCATTCTCCAGCGCTCGATCGAACCGCGCGCGCAGCAGCCGCGCGCTGTCGGTCAACAGAAATCCAAGGGGGGCATCATCAAGCATGCCTTATAATAAGGCTGCCTTACTATTTGCCGCAACGAGCCCGTCGGGCGGATCAGTCATGCAGAGACAAAGCCCGCAGGACGCACCCGAAAATCTGTTGCCGGAACACCACCAGCAGCGGTAGGATTTCCATCCTTGTCGTCGCAGAGGGTCGTCCGTGGTTCGCTCCGCCTTCGTCGAGAATCCGCGTCAACTCACCGACGGAAGTCCTGCGCCAAGCCCCTGTATTGTGCAGCCTCTGCTACACGCACGCACACGTACAAATGGCGGCAAGCCCTTGTACGGAAAAGCGAATTCTTCGGTTTCAGGCCGTTGTGCAGATCCGAATCTCTGCACAATCTGCACAACGGTGCACAAAGTCCCCCGGCCGGCAGCAACCGTCCCGATGCGTCATCCCCGCGAAGGCGGGGATCCAGAAAACGTCGCACGGACGTGCTTGTCCGCACTGGATTCCCGCCTTCGCGGGAATGACGGCGGAAGGCTCCTGGACGTCTGGTTCAGTCGCTCCGCTCCCAAGGGCGGCGCCCCCGCATCAAGGAGCACTCACCCCTGCTTACCGGGCGTGATGTCGGGCTTCGGGGGAACGGCGGCCGGCGTGGGCAGGCGCTTCTTCGCGCTCTCCCGATCCTTGGCCAGACGGTCCATGTCCTGCTTGCGTTGCGCTTCCGTGCGCAGATCGGTCGGGCGCGGCGGGACGGAGGCGAGGTTCGGATACTCCTTGTTCTCGCCGCTCAACCCCCGGATGGGCGACGGATTGTCGCTGAGCGGCGACGGCGCGCCCGTGATAGATCCGATGACGCCGGTGTCGAGCACGCGATCGCTGCACGCCGTCAGCGACAGTGCCACCAAGATGATGCCGCCCATGCCACCCAATAGCTTCGTGGTCGTCCGATTCCGCCCGATGCCCTTTTCCATGCTGCGAACCCCATGTTCCGCCCCGTCGCACCGCTTGAATTGCACGAGGCTAAATAAAATCTTCATACGACCAGTGTATGACGTTCTGCGGAATCGACAAACCCGGCCTAAACCGCTCACGAACGCCGCTCAGACTTCCGGCAGGCTTTGTATAAACCTGAGCACGTTCCTCCTGAAGCTTAAACTCGCCTAAAAAAGAAGGACCGACCCCATGGCCGAGAATCAGGCCCCCGACGTCAAGCTCCCCGATCCGGTCGAGATGTCCCGCGCGATGACCCGCATCGCCGAGCAGAGCCAGCGCCTGGTTACCGAATTCCTGTCGCGTCAGGCGGCGGACGGCGTCGGCGCGAAGAACCCGGACCCGATGGGTGTCGGCCATGCCTTCCTGGAAATGACCACGCGCATGATGGCCGACCCGGCCAAGCTGATGAAGGCGCAGATGACGCTGTGGCAGGATTACCTGACCCTGTGGCAGCGCACGACCCAGCGCTTCTTCGGCCAGGAGGCCGAGCCGGTCATCGCCCCGGCCAAGGACGACCGCCGCTTCAAGGATTCGGCCTGGGACGAGAACACGCTGTTCGACTTCATCAAGCAGTCCTACCTGCTGAGCGCCCGGTGGATGCAGTCCACCGTGAACGAGGTCGACGGCCTGGACGACCACACGGCCAAGAAGGTGGACTTCTACACCCGCCAGTTCGTGGACGCGATGGCGCCCTCCAACTTCGTCATGACGAATCCGGAGGTGCTGCGCACGACCATCGAGACCGGCGGCGAGAATCTGGTGAAGGGCCTTGAGCATCTGCTGAAGGACCTGGAGCGCGGCAAGGGCGAGCTGCGCATCTCCATGACCGACTACGATGCCTTCCAGGTCGGCAAGAACATCGCGGTCACGCCGGGCAAGGTCGTCTTCCAGACCAGCCTGATGCAGCTGATCCAGTACACCCCGACGACGCCGGAAGTGAACAAGCGGCCGCTGATGATCGTGCCGCCGTGGATCAACAAGTACTACATCCTGGATCTGCGCGAGAAGAACAGCTTCATCAAGTGGGCGGTGGACCAGGGCCACACGGTCTTCGTCCTGTCCTGGGTCAACCCGGACGAGCAGCTGGCCGCCAAGGGCTTCGAAGACTACATGGTCGAAGGCCCGCTGGCCGCGCTGGACGCCATCGAGAAGATCACCGGCGAGAAGGACGTGAACGCCATCGGCTATTGCCTGGGCGGAACGCTGCTGGCCTCCACGCTGGCCTACATGGCGGCCAAGAAGGATGACCGCATCAAGTCGGCGACCTTCTTCACCACCATGCTGGACTTCACCGAAGCCGGCGAGCTGTCCGTCTTCATCGATGAAGAGCAGCTGACCATGATCGAGAACCAGATGGCCCAGCAGGGCTACCTGGATGGCTCGAAGATGGCGACGACCTTCAACATGCTGCGCGCCAACGACCTGATCTGGTCGTTCGTGGTGAACAACTACCTGCTGGGCAAGGATCCGTTCCCGTTCGACCTGCTGTACTGGAACAGCGATTCCACCCGCATGCCGGCGGCGATGCACAGCTTCTACCTGCGCAACATGTACCAGAAGAACCTGCTGGCGCAGCCGGGCGGCGTGACGCTGGGCGGCGTTCCGATCGACCTGCGCGCGGTGAAAACCCCGTCCTTCTTCCTGTCGGCCCGCGAAGACCACATCGCCCCGTGGAAGTCCACCTACATGGGCGCCCACCTGTTCACCGGCCCGGTCAAGTTCGTGCTGGCGGCCTCCGGCCACATCGCCGGCGTCGTCAACCCGCCGGCCGCCGAGAAGTACTGCTACTGGACCAACGCCAAGCTGCCGAAGACCTCGGACGACTGGCTGAAGACCGCCGACCAGACCCCCGGCTCCTGGTGGCCGGAGTGGAACAAGTGGGTCGGCAAGTTCTCCGAAGGCAAGGTTCCGGCCCGCGATCCCAGCAAGGGCGGCCTGCCCGTGCTGGACGAGGCGCCCGGCTCCTACGCCAAGGTCCGCATCGTCTGATCAGGACCGCGCTCAAAGAGAAAGGCCCCGGAAATTTCCGGGGCCTTTTCCTTTCGCCTAAAGCGAAATCCGACCTTTACGACGACGGGGCGTTCGCACCGCGCGGCAGGATCTGCGCACGACGGTTCGACGGCTCGCGGACGTTCGGGCCGGTCTGGACCAGCAGCTGGCTCTCGCCACGGCCTTCGGTGGTGATGTTGGCCGCCGGAATGCCCTTGGCGACCAGCGAGTTCTTCACCGCGTCGGCACGGCGGACCGAGAGACGCTGGTTGTAGGCCGGCGAGCCCGAGGTGTCGGTGTGGCCGATGACATGGACGCGGGCGTTCGCGCCACGGCCGATGGCGGCGACGGCGTCGCTGATGACGCGGTCGGCGGCCGGGGTGATGTTCGACTTATCCCAGTCGAAGAAGACCAGGTATTCGGTCTGGGCGCGCGCGGCCGGAGCCGGGGCGACGGCCGGAGCCGCGGCCGGCGGGCACGGGTAGCTGCCCTGGTGGATGGCGTAGCCGCCGCTGGCGGTACGGACCGGGGTGTTGCCCCAGCCGATCACGGGGTTGCACCAGACATCGGTGGTGCCGATGCCTTGCTGGGCCTGCGCACCGGCCGCGAGGCCGAAGGCGATGATAGCGGCCGGAACAGTGGCCATGGTTGCGCGAATGATCTTGTTCATCTTTTCCACTCCCTTCAAGATCCCTTCCCTGCCGCTGTAGCGCGCGGGGGACGAATCGCACGAACGATAGGTCAGGCCGCGTGCATGCGTCGTGACAAATCGCGAAACATGTGGTGTGGATTGATGTTCCGGCATCCCCTCCGTAAGTCCTAGGCGTTCTGGCTCGGCACCACTGTTGCGCCAATGCACCACAATTCCAGAGGGGTCAAACGTCCCGATAGGCTTGCGCCAATTTTACGTAATTGCGAGCGGACACGGGGAAAAAGGCCAAATCCTTTTCCGTCAGCGCGCGGATCGGCCGTGCTGGGCTGCCGGCCCAGAGCTGCCCGGCCTTCACCCGCTTGCCCGGCGTGACCAGCGCGCCCGCCGCCACCATGGCGCCCGATTCGACATGGGCTCCGTCCATCAGGCAGGCTTTCATGCCGATGAAGCAGCCGCTCTCCAGCGTGCAGGCGTGCAGCAGGGCCATGTGCCCCACCGTGATGTCGTCGCCGATGTAGGTGCCCTGCCCTTGGCTGGCGACGTGGATGATGGTGCCGTCCTGGATGTTGGTCCGCGCGCCGATGCGGACCTCGTTGACGTCGCCGCGCACCACGCAGCCGAACCAGATGCCCGTGTCCGGCCCGATCTCCACGTCGCCGATGACGGTGGCGGTCGGCGCGATGAAGGCGCTCGCGTCGATCTTCGGCGACGTGCCCTTGAAGGGCAGAATCAGGCCGGACATGGTTTTTTCTTTCTTCACTCGATTACGGGAAGAGCGGCGCCTGCTCCAGGCCGGCGGTCTCGCTCAGACCGAACATGACGTTCATGTTCTGGATGGCCTGACCCGAGGCACCCTTCACCAGATTGTCGATCACCGACACGATGATGGCGCCGCGCGGGGTGCGGTCGGGGAACACGCCCATCAACGCATGGTTGGACGCGCGGACGTGGCGGGTCGCCGGGGCGATGCCGGCCGGGGTCACGCCGACGAACGGCTCTTCCGCGTAGCGCTTGGCCAGCGCCTCGCGCAGGTCGTCGGCGTTGGCGCCGTCGGCCATGCGGACGTAGATCGTCGCCATCATGCCCCGGTTCATGGGGATGAGGTGCGGCGTGAAGCTGACCGTAACCGGCCGGCCGGCGGCAAGGCGCAGTTCCTGCTCGATCTCCGGCATGTGGCGGTGGTAGCCGACGCCGTAGGCGTTCAGCCCCTCCGACACTTCGGTGAAGAGGTTCTGCTGCTTGGCGTCGCGGCCGGCGCCCGACACGCCCGACTTGGCGTCGATGATGATCCCGCCCGGCTCGATCAGGTCTTCCATCAGCAGCGGCAGCAGGGCCAGCAGCGAGCAGGTCGGGTAGCAGCCGGGGTTGGCGACCACGCGGGCCTTGCGCACGCCCTGCCGGTTGAATTCGGTCAGGCCGTAGGCGACCTCCTTCTGAAGGTCCACGGCGCGGTGCTCATGCCCGTACCACGTCGCGTATTCGGCCGGGTCGGACAGCCGGAAGTCGGCCGACAGGTCCACGACCTTCAGGGCGCGCGGCAGGCCGGCGATGACCTCCTGCGTGGTGCCGTGCGGCAGCGCGCAGAAGACGGCGTCCAGCTTGTCCCAGTTCACCTGCTCGATCTTCACCAGATCCGGCAGGTTGTAGCCGCCGAGATGCGGGAACACCTCCGCCATGGGCTTGCCCGCCTGTCGCTCGGCGGTCAGGGCGCAGATCTCGACGCCGGGATGGCGGAGAAGCATGCGCACCAGCTCGGCGCCCGTGTAGCCGGACGCGCCAAGGATGCCGACGCGGATGGGGGTGTTGTCGTAGGCCATGGACGGTGTTCCTCTTGATGCCTTGATCTTGATGCCGTGAGAACGGGGCACTGGTTGGACGCGAGGAAAAAAGAAAGGGGCGCCCCTTTCGGGACGCCCCTCGCTTGTACAGTACCGACGCGAGTTCGCGAAAGGGCCTTAGCGCTTCGAGAACTGGAAGCTGCGGCGGGCCTTGGCGCGGCCGTACTTCTTACGCTCGACGACGCGAGCGTCGCGGGTCAGGAAGCCGGCGGCCTTCAGCGGCGGACGCAGGGCCGGCTCGAAGTAGGTCAGCGCCTTGGAGATGCCGTGACGAACGGCACCGGCCTGGCCCGACAGACCGCCACCGGCGACAGTGACGACGACGTCGTACTGGCCGACGCGGTCAGCAATGCCGAACGGCTGGGCGATCATCATGCGCAGCACGGGACGGGCGAAGTAGACTTCCTGGTCGCGGCCGTTGATGGTGATCTTGCCGGAGCCCGGCTTGATCCACACGCGGGCGACGGCGTCCTTGCGCTTGCCGGTGGCGTAGGCGCGGCCCTGCGCGTCCAGCTTCGGCTCCGCAACCTCGGCGGAGGCGCCGGCCGGAGCGGCGGTGCCGGCGAGACCCTTCAGATCGGCGAGGGTGGTGGTGACCTGAGCCATTGGATTACGCGCTCCGCTTGTTCTTCGGGTTCATCGCGCCGACGTCCAGCGCGACGGGCTGCTGCGCGTCGTGCGGGTGCGCGGCGCCCTTGTAGACCTTGAGGTGGGTCATCTGCTTGCGGCCGAGCGGACCGCGCGGAACCATGCGCTCCACGGCCTTCTCGATGACGCGCTCCGGATACTTGCCGTCGAGGATCTGGCCCTTCGAACGGCCCTTGATGCCGCCCGGGTAACCGGTGTGCCAGTAGAAGATGTCATCCTGGCGCTTGTTGCCGGTCAGCTTCACCTTCTCCGCGTTGATCACGACGACATGGTCGCCGCAATCCATGTGCGGGGTGTAGGTCGGCTTGTTCTTGCCGCGCAGGATGTTCGCCAGGATGCTGGCAAGCCGGCCGAGAACGAGGCCGTCGGCGTCGACGACGTACCACTTCTTCTCGATATCGGTCGGCTTCAGATTGAAGGTCTTCATCGCCACACTCGTTGACTGAAACGTGGATCGGCAGGCCGCCGAATCCCGCGGCGCCGAAGCGGCCGGTTTTGTACGGACATACCGATCCCGTGTCAACGTAAAAAATAGTGTTTGAAATCAGCGCCTTGCGTGTTCGGTATCATGATACCGTTTTTGCAAAGCCATTGATTTCAAAGATGTTTTCACCCGCCGTTCGGCGATTGGTATCCAGATACCGCAAGCTTCACCGGCTCGTGCGGCGGAATCGAATAGGTGCCGGTGGCATGCGCCACGGGCTCCGGATCGCCTTCGGAGAACAGCAGCACTTCGCCATAGGCCAGCCGCTTGCCCATCTTGATGATGCGGCAGTCGGCGGTGATGGCAACCGGCGCCGGGCGGCGCAGGAAGTTGATGGTCATGTTGGTGGTCACGGCCAGTTCCACCCGCCCGATCAGGCTGAGCACCGCGCCGTACAGCGCCACGTCGGCCAGCCCGAACATCGCCGGGCCGGTCACCGTGCCGCCGGGCCGCACGAAGGTTTCGTTGTAGGGCAGCGTCATGCGGACGGTGCCGGGGGCCAGATGGTCGATCCGGATGCCGAAGTTGCCGACCAGCGGCACGCCCTCGCGAATCAGGGCTTCCAGTTCCTCGACGGTAATTGCGGGCGTGCTCATTCCTCACCGTGTTCGTTGTTGGTTGCTTAGGTCAGGCGACATGCTCGCGCGTTGCGGGGCCGGAGTCCAGGCATCGCTCCGCCGGGAAGCGCAGGGTCACCGTCGTGCCCCGCCCCGGCTCGCTCTCCAGACGGGCCGTTCCGCCATGGGCCTCGACGAACGCCTTGGTGATGGCGAGGCCCAGCCCCACCCCGCCCTTGCCGCGAACGAGCGCGTTGTCGGCCTGCGCGAAGGGCTCCCACACCTTGTCGAGGTTTTCCGGAGCGATGCCGACGCCGTCGTCATGAACGGCGAAGGCCAGCGAACCGTCCTCCTCCCGTGACACCACCAGCCGGACGAAACCGCCGCGCCGGGTGAATTTGATGCCGTTGAAGCCGACGTTCACCAGCACCTGGATCACGCGGCGCGCGTCGCAGCGCAGTGCGGGCAGATTCGGCTCGACGTCCACCTGCAACGCGACTCCCGCCTCCGCCGCGCGGTTGGCGAGGATCTGCGCGGCGCGGCCGACGAGGTCGGGAACAACCGATTCGTCCTCGCTCAACTCCACCACGCCCAGTTCGATGCGCGAGATTTCCAGGATGTCGTCGATGATGCCCAGCAGATGCCGGCCCGACGCGTGGATGGCGTCCACGTAGCCCCGGTACCGCTCGCTCTCCAGCACGCCGAACAGCCCGGCCTGCATCACCTCCGAATAGCCGAGCACGGCGTTCAGCGGCGTGCGCAACTCGTGGCTCATCACCGCTAGGAACTGCGTCTTGGAACGGTTGGCCGCCTCCGCCTCGCGGGTCGCGGCCAGCAGGGCGGCCTCGGTCTGCTTCAGGTGGGTGATGTCGCGCCCCTCGGGCACCAGGAAGATGACCGTCCCGCCCTCGTCCCGGATCGGACGCAGGGAGAAGTCCACGTGGATCTCCCGCCCGCGCGGCGTGCGATGGGACGATTCGAAGCGCACGAACTCCCCGCGCGCGGCGCGCGCCACCCCGTCCTTCAGCCGCTCCTGATCGGCGGGCGAATGACGCCACCAGGGGGTGTCCCAGAAATACTTGCCGTAGACCGTCTCCTCCTCGGTCTCGACGAAGGCCAGCGCGGTCTCGTTCGCCTCGATCATCCGCCCCTCGGGCGTCAGCAGGCCGATGAACTCGAAGGTGTGGTCGAAGATGGCCTTGAAGCGGCGCTCCCGCTCGCGCAGCGCAAGGCTGGCGGCGCGCTGCTCGGTGATGTCGAGGAGGACCGCTTCCATGCGCCCTTCCCCGGCCCGCCACGCGCTGATGGACAGCCAGCGCTCCCCGCCGTCGTCGTCCAGCAGCCGCACGGTCAGCGGCAGCGGCGTGCCACCCTCCGGACAGGAGTCGACCCACAGCGCCAGCGCCGACGCGTCGTCCGGGTGGACGATGTCGAGAAGCCCGGTGCGCCCCTCCAGCAGACGTGCCCGGCCTATGCGCAGGCGCCCGACATTCTCGGTCGCGTAGTCGATGGGGAAGTTGCCCTCCGTCCGCCACGCAAGGCCGACCACCGGACTGCGGCTGACCATGGCGGCGAGCCGGACGCGCTCCTTCTCCGCGCGGTGGCGCTGCGTGGTGTCGCGGCCGACCGACTGCACGGCGGTGATCCGGCCTGTGCTGTCGAACACGGCGTAGCGGCGCCAGCTGATCCAGCGCTCCGTCCCGTCGCCGTGCGGCCACAGCTCCTCGCGGGCGGAAGCCGGTTCGGCGGGCGTGGCGGCGCCGAGGAACTCCAGAACCGTGGTGACGATGGTGTCCGGCAGCAGGTCGCGCAGGTTGCGATCGATCATCGCGCGCGGGCTGTAGCCGAACAGCGCGGCGAACTGGCGGTTCACCAGGGTGATGGTCAGGTCGGGGCGGAAGCGGCAGATCAGCTCCGACTGGTCGTCGATGGCCGTGCGGAACTTCTCGCGGCTGGAGTAGACCTTGCAGATGACGCAGTGCTCGTCCGCGACCTCGGTCAGGGTCACGACGCGCCCGCCGTCGGGGAGCCGCGCCTGCGTGTAGGGAACGCTGCGGGTCTCCCCGTCGCCCAGGCGCAGGAAGGCCACGCCGCCGCGCGACGCATCGCCACCATCCACGGCCAGAACCTCGTCCAATGGGACATCGGCCAGCGAGGACACCTCCACGCCGATCTGGCGGGCAAAGGCGTCGTTGGCTGCGCGAATGCGCCCGTCCGCACCGACGACGCAGGTCGCCGCAAGGCTCGCCGCGAACACGGAAGACCAGTCGATGGCTCCGGCCTGCACCAAAGCGCCCTTCCTTTTCGTCATTCCATCAACGTGACCGGCCCATCGACGCAGCCGGCGCAACGCCTCGACGCATTCGGATGCCTGCACATCGCCTGGGGATATCGAGACGAATGTTACAGAGCGCGCCAATGGAACCGCGACCCAGCCAAACGTCCTAAACGGGCAGGCCAATGCGCCATTTTCCTAGTTTAACACTGAGGAATATCGGCTATTGAACACATGAAATTCACAAAACCGTTGAACTTGGCGTCTGACTGGGGTCTCATGGCTGCGTCCCGAACACGCCCGTTTCCGAGGCGGCGAACGGCGGGGTAATCTCCCCGGCAATCCACGAACGGAAATGGGAGGAAGACGACCAATGAGCGCAGCCATTCCCACCAGCACCGCTACCGAGACCCTGGTCCTGCGCGAGGACCGGGACGGCGTGGCGACGCTGACCCTCAACCGGCCACAAGCGCGCAACGCGCTGTCGGTCGGGCTGATGGCCGCGCTTCAGGCGGAGCTGGACGCCGTCCACGAGGACGCCTCCGTCCGCGCGGTGGTGCTGACCGGCGCCGGCCCGGCCTTCTGCGCCGGGCACGATCTGAAGGAAATGCGCGCCAGCCCGTCGCGCGAGGCTTATGAGTCGCTGTTCGTCCAGTGCTCCAAGCTGATGCTGACCGTCAGCCGCATCCGCCAGCCGGTGATCGCCAAGGTGCACGGCATTGCCACGGCGGCCGGCTGCCAGCTGGTCGCCACCTGCGATCTGGCCTACTGCGCGGACGAGGCGCGCTTTGCCACGCCGGGCGTGAACATCGGCCTGTTCTGCTCCACCCCCATGGTCGCGCTGTCCCGCGCGGTGGGGCGCAAGGCGGCCATGGAGATGCTGCTGCTCGGCGACCTGATCGACGCCGCGGAGGCGGAGCGCATCGGCCTCGTCAACCGCGCGGTGCCGGCCGACCGGCTGGACGCCACCGTGCAGGCCGCCGCCACGAAGATCGCGTCGAAGTCGCCGCTGACGCTCGCCATCGGCAAGGAAGCCTTCTACCGCCAGATCGATCTGGATGTGGAGCAGGCCTACGCCTACGCCGCCAAGGTGATGACCGAGAACATGATGGCCCGCGACGCCGCCGAGGGCATCGACGCGTTCATCGCCAAGCGCCAGCCGGTGTGGTGCGGCCAATGAGCGCCGTCCTGAGCCACCACGACGACTACACCGACGACCTCATCCGCGACGTGCTGGAGCGGGTGAAGAGCATCGCCATCGTTGGCGCGTCGAACGACCCGGTGAAGGCCAGCTTCTTCGTACTGAAGTACCTGCGCGACAAGGGCTACCGGGTCATTCCGGTGAACCCGAAGCTGGCCGGCCAGACCATCCTGGGCGAGCCGGTCTACGCCAGCCTGAAGGACCTGCCGGAGCCGCCGGACATGGTGGACGTCTTCCGCAACGCCACCGCCGCGGCCGGAGTGACGGAGGAGGCCATCGCGATCGGCGCCAAGGTCGTGTGGATGCAGTTGGGCGTCCGCAACGACGAGGCGGCGGCCAGGGCCGAGGAAGCCGGGCTGACCGTGATTATGAACCGCTGCCCGAAGATCGAGATCCAGCGCCTGTTCCACGAGATCGGGCGCATTGGCGTCAATTCGAACGTCATGACCAACAAGAAAACCAAGCTGACCAAGACTTTCAAAAAGCTGATCTAGGGGAACACAACCATGAGCGAGAAGACCTTCGGCTTCGAGACCCGCGCCATCCACGCCGGTGCGGCGCCCGATCCGGCCACCGGCGCGCGCCAGACGCCGATCTACCAGACCACCAGCTTCGTCTTCGACGACGTGGACGACGCGGCCTCCCTGTTCAACCTTCAGAAGGTCGGCTTCATCTACTCCCGCCTGACCAACCCGACGGTCGCGGTGCTGGAGGAGCGGCTCGCCAACCTGGAAGGCGGCGCCGGCGCCACGGCCACCTCCTCCGGCCACGCGGCGCAGCTGCTGGCGCTGTTCCCGCTGCTCCAGCCTGGGGATGAGTTCATCTCGTCGCAGAAGCTCTACGGCGGCACGCTGAACCAGTTCGCCAACAGCTTCCCGCGCGCCTTCGGCTGGAAGGCCGTGTTCGTGGACACCGACAATCCGGAGAACGTCCGCGCCGCGATCACCCCGAAGACCAAGGCCATCTTCGTCGAAAGCCTCGCCAACCCCGGCGGCATCGTCACCGACGTCGAGGCGCTCGCCAAGATCGCCGATGAGGCCGGCATCCCGCTGATCGTGGACAACACGCTGGCGACGCCGTACCTGTTCAACCCGATCCAGTGGGGCGCCACGCTGGTCGTGCACTCCACCACCAAGTTCCTGTCGGGCAACGGCACCTCGGTCGGCGGCGTGGTGATCGACAGCGGCAAGTTCGACTGGTCGAAGTCGGGCAAGTTCCCGGCCCTGTCGGAGCCGGACGCCGGCTATCACGGCCTGAAGTTCCACGAGACCTTCGGCCATCTCGCCTTCACCATCCACGGCCACGCCGTGGGCCTGCGCGACCTAGGTCCGAGCCAGGCGCCGCTGAACGCCTTCCTGACCCTGAACGGCATCGAGACGCTGCCGCTGCGCGTTCAGCGCCACAGCGACAGCGCCCTGAAGGTCGCGCAGTTCCTGGAAAGCCACCCGGCCGTCACCTGGGTCAGCTACGCCGGTCTTGAGTCGTCCAAGTACAACACGCTGGCCAAGAAGTACCTGCCGCGCGGCGCCGGTGCGGTGCTGACCTTCGGCGTCAAGGGCGGCTTCGACACGGGCGTGAAGCTGGTGGAGAGCGTGGAGCTGTTCAGCCACCTCGCCAACATCGGCGACAGCCGCTCGCTGATCATCCACCCGTCCTCCACCACGCACCGCCAGCTTGAGCCGGACGCCCAGGTCCGCGCCGGCGCCGGCCCGGAGGTGATCCGTCTGTCCATCGGCCTGGAGAGCGTCGAGGATATCATCGCCGACCTCGATCAGGCCCTGAAGAAGGCGGCGGCTTAAGCAACCTGTTTGCCCCCTCCCTTCCCCGCTGAAGGCGGGGAAGGGAGGGGGCAATACACCGGCATAGGCCCCGATTCGCGCCCATCGGTGCGTCATAGGACCGGCAGCTCTTGCCGGGCAAAAACATCCTACCCATCGTTGTGTTCGAACACTCGCCAAAGTCGCAAGATGCAGTGTTCGGAATAACGCGGCGGTACCGGGTCGGCCAGAACGGTTGAAAACCGCCCGTTTTGTTGACTTCCACAAGCAGCGGACGGACCTTTGACCGACTGGGCGGGGCAATTCCATGCGCCTCCGCCACCGGACGGGAGAGCGGCCCCCATGCGCACGAAGGTCATGATCGGTCTTACGGCCTTGGGAACCCTCATGCTCGGCGGCTGCGCGGGCGTGCCGGTGGCGGTGACCGCCGCCTCGCTCTATGTGGACAGCATCCTCTATCTGCGGACCAACAAGACCAGCACCGACCACATCGTGTCAGCCGCCATGGACCGCGACTGCGCCGTCCTGAACATCTTCACCGAAGGCGCCCTGTGCAAGGACGCGCCACCGCCGCCGCTGATCGTCGCGGTGATGCGCGAGGTGCAGAACGTCCCGCTCGACCAGCCCGCCACCGTCGAAGCGAAAGCACCATCCCGCACCGGTAACCGCATCGAGGTCGCCGAAGCCCCCGTCACCCTGTTGTCGGACGCCGTGCCGGCCGAGGGCGCCGCCCCGCTGCCCCCGCGCAAGCCCCAGGCAGCCGTCACCGTCACAGCTCCCGTCCCCCAGGGTATAATAGCCGAAGCCGCCATCCGGCGCGTCGACCGCCAGTTCCTCGTGGTGGTCGGAAGCTTCGCCAAGCGCGATCAGGCCGAGGCCCATCGCGACCGTCTGGGACGCGCGGACGCGACCATCGCCGAAGCCACGGTGCGCGGCCGGCTCTACCACCGCGTGGTGCTGCCGCCCGGCGACCGCACCGACGCCCTGCGACAGGTCGCCGAGGCCCGTGCCGCCGGGGTCCGCGACGCGTGGCTGCTGCCGTGGAGCGGCAAGCTGGACGTGGACACAGCTGTCGCCGCCCTGCCCTACGTGGGCTTCCTCTACCGGATGTGAGCGGCCGTTACTCCGCCGCCATCACTCTGCCGCCGCCACCGGTGTGGGGGTCCGCACCGGCGCGGCCTTGCCGCCGTCACGATCGGCGGGCAGAAGCAGCGCCGCCAGGAAGGCGACCGCCGCCAGCACCGACAGGATCACGTAGAACACCACGAACTCGCCCGTCCGCTCGTAGACCAGGGCGACCAGCTGCACCGCCACCGGCCCGGTCCCGAAGGACAGGATGAACTTCGCGCCGTAGGCGAGGCCCCGGTACTTCTCCGGCGTGTAGCGGGCCAGCAGCAGGTTCTCGGCCGGGATCTGCACCTGCGAGGCGATGACCACCAGCGCGGCGGCGAAGACCAGCGGCAGATCGAGCAGCACCGCCATCGCCGCCATCATCGGGATCTGGATCAGCAGGCAGATGGCGTAGATGCGCTTCAGCGGATACTTGTCCGCCATGTGACCGCCGATCAGCTGCGGGATCGCGGCGACCAGATAGACCGCCGTCACCAGACCGCCGACGCCGAGGGTGCCCTCGCCCAGCATGTGGCCCAGCCGCGCCTCGAACAGCTTCGGCAGCACGATCATCATGCCGTTGAACATCAGGCCGGCGCAGACCATCGTGACCGACAGCACGAAGAAGGCGCGGATCACGTCGTCGCGCGACGCCTTGGGCTGCGGCTTCACATCCCCGCCCCGGTCGCCGACGATGCCCAGCGCGATCAGGACGCTCAGCGCGACGCCCAGCGCGATACACACGGCCCCCGGCACCAGAAAGGCGGACCGCCAGCCGAACCACTGCGTCAGACCGCCGGCCACCACGGCGGCCGAGGCCACGCCGACCGTTCCGAAGATGCCGAGATAGCCCAGCGCCTTGCCCCGGTTCGTGGCGTTGCGGACCATCCAGGCCATGCCGACCGGGTGATAAATGGAGCTGCCGAGCCCCAGCGCCGCCAGCGCCCAAAGCATCTGCGTCGGCCCGTCGGCCAGCCCGCTCGCCACCGCGCCGGCCCCGGTCACCAGGAAGAAGGCGGCCATCATCCGGCTCTCGCTCCAGCGGTCGCCCAGCCAGCCGGCGAGCGGCGCGCCCAGGCCGATCAGCAGGGAACCGAGCGTCCACAGCCGGATCAGCTCGTCATAGGGGAGGTTCCATTCCTTCTCCAGCGCCAGCACCACGGTCAGGTACAGCGCCGAGACGATGTGCATCAGCGTGTGGCCAACCCAGGAGAAGCCGATCGACAGGCGCGCCGACGTATCCGTCATGAAACCTCTCCGGATTCGGATGAATTGCCGATGAAACTGGCACGCGGGCCGATGCGGATCCAATGCGCCCCGGACATGGCGGGCATGCGCGCGGAAAACGTCAGGCGGTCTCGTCCCGCAACCAATCGAGGTAGGCCGGGTTCCCGCGCCCGACCTTCAGTTCCACCACGCAAGGCACGTTGTAGCTGTGCAGATCCCTCACCCGCGCGGTCAGCCGGTCGAACAGGTCGGCGCGCGTCTTGGCGATCAGCACGGTTTCACTCGCCTCCTCGATGGCGCCCTCCCAGCGGTAGATGGAGGTCATGCCGTCCAGGATGTTCGCGCAGGCCGCCAGCCGTTCCTCGACCAGGGTCCGACCGATGCGCGTCGCCTCCTCGCGCGACCCGGCGGTGATGTAGGCGAATACGAATTCCATGTCGGCCCCCTTCCCTGCTGTGATGCGCGACCTGCACTTTCGGCGTAGAGTGTCCGAACTTTGCCACAGGCTCCTCCTCCGGCAACATCACGGAGTCCATCATGGCCGCGCCGCGCCGCACCGGTTCCCGACGTCCTCCCAGCGGCCCGCAGGCGGCGTGGCTGCGCCGGGGCCTGGACCAGCCGGGCGGCAAGCTGCCCCTGTTCGACACGGACGGGCAGCGCGTCAAAAAGCAGACCATCGAGAGCTGCATCAAGGCCGGCTGGGCGGAGCGCTGGTTCCACAACCCCCTGAAGCCCGATTGGCTGGTCTGCCGGCTGACGGAGGCCGGACGGGACGCCCTGCTCGCCCGGTCCACGGTGATCGCGGTGGATTTCCGGCAGGGCGTGCGGGCCGAATAGGCCATTCCCCGTCCGACTACTCCGCCGCCACCGCCCGCATCTGCTGTTCCACCACGGCGCCGAGCTGGCGCGGGGTGACCGGCTTGTGGATCACGGCAAGACCATGCGCGGCGGCGTCGAGCAGGCAGTCGCTGCCCGTCTCCCCTGTCAGGATCACGCCGGGAACGTGGGCGCCATAGCGGTCCCGCACCTTGGCGATCACCTCGGTTCCGACCCGCCCTTCGCGCAGGCGGTAGTCGGCGATGACGATGTCGGGCGTGCGCGTCTGCTCCGCCAGCCGGTCCATGGCCTGATCGGCGCTCCCCGCCGCCAGCACCGTGTAGCCCCACTCCTTCAGGATCATCTGAAGCCCCATCAGCACGATGGCGTCGTCGTCCACCAGCACGGCGAACCGCCCCGCACCGTCCGCCACCGGCGCGGCGATGATGCTTTTGGAAACTTCCTTCACCGCCGCGTCGCTCAGCGGGACGAGCACGCGGAAGGCCGAACCCTGGCCGTGCACCGAACGCACCTCCACCGGGTGGTCGAGCAGGCGCGACAGGCGCCGCACGATGGCGAGGCCGAGGCCAAGGCCCTGGTTGCGGTCGCGCTCCGGGTTGCCGACCTGATGGAACTCCTCGAAGATGCGTTCCAGATGGTCGGCCGGGATGCCGATGCCCGTGTCCTGGACGACCAGCGACAGTTGCCGCCCCTCGACCTTGCAGCGCACGCGGACCAGCCCGGATTCGGTGTAGCGCAGGGCGTTGTCCACGAGGTTGCGGACCATCCGCCCCAGCAGCGTGCGGTCGCTGCGCACCCGGCCCGCGCAGCCCTCCACCCGCCAGTCGAGCCCCTTTTCGGCGGCGAGCGGCTCGAAGGCGGTCCGGATGGGGTCGAGCACCTCGGCGATATCGAAATCCTCCAGCACCGGCGTCACGACCCCGGCGTCCAGGCGCGACACGTCCAGCAGGCTGTCCAGCAGGCTCTTCAGCGCGTCGAGGCCCTGTTCCAGATGCCGCAGCAGGGCGGCGGCCTTGGGGTCGTCGATGAGGCCGGCCAGCGCGGCGGAGAAGAAGAACAGCGACTGCAAGGGCTGGCGCAGGTCATGGCTGGCGGCGGCCAGGAACTTCGACTTGGCGAGATCGGCGCGCTCGGCCTCGTCCTTGGCGGCGCGCAGTGCCTCCTCCATCGTCTTCGCTTCGGTGATGTCCTCCACGATGGACAGGCGGTAGGCCATTTCCGTCCCGGTGAGGCGGGCCAGCGACGAGGTGACCCGCACCCACACGGCCGCACCGTCCTTGCGGACGCAACGCTTTTCGATGGCGTAGCTGGGGATCTCGCCGCCCAGCAGGCGGTCGAGCAGCGCGTCCTCAGCCTGAAGGTCGTCGGGATCGGTGACGTCACGGTAGCTCCGCTCCAGCAACTCCTCGCGCCGGTAACCGAGGATCGAGCAGAGCTTGGCGTTGACGTCGAGGTAGCGCCCGTCCAGCGCCAGACGCTCGATGCCCACCGCCGCCGATTCGAAGACCGACCGGAAACGTTCGTCGCTCTGGCGCCGGCCCGCCTCGGCTTGGCGCAGGTCGGAGATTTCCATGACGACCGCGCCGACGGCAGCGACCTCCGGCCCGCTGTGCACGGGGAAATAGGCGGCCAGCCAGTGGCGGCGTACGCCGGGCAACTTGTGCGTTTCACCGACGACCTCCCGGTAGGGAAGCGCCTGCCCGGTCCTGAACACCTGATCGATCAGCGGAGCGACGCTGGGAGCGATCGACGGAACCATCTCGGCCAGCCGGCGGCCGAGGTGCGCCTCCACCGTCAGGCCGTTGAGGTCCGCAAGGTTCTGGTTGAGCCGGATGTAGCGGTGTTCGCGGTCGAAGAAGGCGAAGGCGACCGGGGCGCTTTCCAGCAGCCCGTTCAGCTGGGTCAGCAGCGCGTTCTTTTCCTGGTTGGCGAACTCCAGCGCCGCCTCGCCGCGCTTGCGGGTGGTGATGTCCTGGAAGAAGACCGCCAGCCCGTCGCGCGAGGGGAAGGCGCGCACCGCGTACCAAGCATCGAGCGGCGGGAAGAAGCCCTCGAATTCGACCGCCTCCTGCTCGTCCATGGCGCGCTGGTAGTGGTCGGAAAAGACGGTGCCGACCGCTTCGGGAAAGGCGTCCCACAGGCAACGGCCGATCAGGTCGCGCCCGTCGGCGATCAGCAGCCGCGCCCGGTCGTTCATGAAGGTGATGCGCCAGTCGCGGTCCACCTCGAACACGCCGTCGGTGGTGCTGGCCAGCACGGCGGCCATCTTGTGGGCCATCGCGTTGGCTTGCTCCCCCGCTTGGGCGCGCTTCTCCAGTTCCACCGCCATGGCGTCGAAGGCTCGGCCCAGCGTTCCAAGTTCCGACCGCTCTTCGGCAACCCCGGTGCGGGCCGTCCAATCCCCGTCGCGCCAGCGCCGGGCGGCTTCGACCAGCAGGGCGGTCGGCCGCCGCACGAAGCGGTTGCCGCCCCACCAGACGGCAAGCATCGTCAGGACCATGACCGTCGCGATGACGCCCAGCGCGCGGTGCATCGCCTCGTCGATCGGACCGGTGACCACGCTCTTGTCCAGGGCGACCAGCACGCCGATCCCGTCCAGGCCGGCCTTGATCGGCATGTGGGCGACGATCCGGGGTTGCCCGTTGAAACCCGGCATTTCCACGGTGCCCGGAGCGTCGGCGGTCATCAGGGGGCGGAACCGTTCGGGCAGGGCCGAACCGACGATGCCGGGGATGTTCGGCACGCGGGCGATGATCGTACCACTGCGATCGATCAGGGTCAGGGCGGCGTTCAGCGGCAAAGGCTTCTTCGACAGATAGTCGTCGAGCCAACCGATATCGACCAGCGCCGTGATCACGCCGGCGGTCTTTCCGCCGTTGTCGCGGTACGGCAGCCCCACCGGCAACGCCGGCAGGCCGTTGGTGCGCTGGCGGATGTGTTCGCCGATCGTGAAGCCCTCCGTTTCCAGAGCTTCACGAAAGTGGCGGCGGTCGGAGATGGATAAACTGACGGCGGCAGGATCGGTGGCGCAGCGGATGGTCCCATCGACTCCCGCGACATGGACCTCCAGGTAGGCGGGATAGGACTGGCGCAGGCTGTTCATCAGCGTCTGGCACGAACCGGCGGACGGATTTCGAATGGCGTCCGAGTTCGCCAAGGTGCTCAACACCTGACGGAGTCCGTCGACCAGCCTCTCCTGCTCCGCCTCGAACAGCGCGGCGAGGCGCAGCGCGCCCTGGTGCACGTCCGCCTCGCGGGCGGTGCGGAGCGTCAGCTCGTTCCTGACCTCGATAACGGCGGCCGGCACCAACGCCAGGAACACCAGCAGAAGCAGACGATGAAGGAGGCTCATGCCGGGCGGCTTTCGAGACTGTCTTTGGCCGAGGGTGCAGCAGGCGCTGTCCGGATGATCGCGTCACCGCGAGCGGGTTGCCCGCCAGACCCCCGATCGCACCGCCCCGGCGGCGATCCGCCGGTCGGCAATCTCAGCTTCGTCCACTTCGGCAATCCCGGCAAGCTTCAGCGCGCGCAGCAGAACGCTGCGCACCGTCGTTCCCTCCTCCTCGGCGCGGCGGCGCACCGCCCGTTTCACGCTTTTCGGAACCATGGCGGCGAGTTGCACGTCCGGTTCCCGCTTGGCGGAACGGCCCTCCTCCACGGTCGGCGACGGAACATCAGGCGACGGCGCCTCGGACGGTAGGGAGAGGCGGACGTGAAGGCGTTCGAGTTGGAGGCGTTCGTCGCGCATGGCAGGGACCGTTCATGGTTCGGACATTCGAATCCTCTCCCAGTATGGTTAATTTCTGATTAACCATAATCAGGTCCGCAACGCACCGCCCGTTGTCGCCATGACGAGCCAGAAGTCTACAACTACAATCGGCTCAGCGCACCCAGACGCGGCGGGGGCCGCTGTCGATGTGGACGAAGTTCGAATCCGGGTAAAATCCGACGCCACCGAGGCCCAGGCCATTGGCGTAATGGGCAACGGACAGGGAGGACAGCTTGGGCAGACGAATGTCGGCCGCCATGGCGCGGATGTGAAAGCTGCGGTGCGCAACGCTCTCGCCCAGGGTCCGCCGCAGCATCTCGTTGGTCTGGCGAGAGCGGTAGCCGGACAGCACCTCAATGGGCACGGTGAAGCGTGCGGCCATTTGCACGCGCCACAGGATCTCCAGAAGGGACGCCGCGGTCTGCACCACCTCCCCCGTGCGCCAGTCGCGGAAGAAACGGTCAACGGACGCCAGACCGGCCGGGTCGTAGGCGCCGTCGCGCCAGAAGACGGTGTTCAGCCGCTCGCCCGTGTTGAGGTTGCGCATGACGAGACGACGCGGGATGGTCAGCCACTGCGGCACCTCCGCCTCCAGCGCCTGGGCGGGGCGCGCAAGACTGCTCAGCAGCGCCGTGGCGGCCAGCCCAGTCAGAACGCGGCGCCGCGTGGGCGTGCTGTCGTGGGAATCGTCCATGAAGTCGTCGATGGCGGGCCAGAGCGGCAATCCACAGCGACGTTACGCAAAATGTTACACAAGTCAAAGGCTTTCCATATTGACTTGTATTTGCCCCACCCGTAGACACTAGATGTCGTTAATCGCAAGGTTTTGCGGTGTGCCCATGGTTCGGCATACCGGGTCTTGTGAAGGTCCAGTGGTGGAGGCGAGGGTTTCGGTGCCCGAAGGCAGACAGGCCACCAACGTCCTGTTCGGCTATCTGGAAGGCGTCGATCGCAAGGACGCCGAAAGCTACGCGCGCGCCTTCGGCCGGCGCTGCCTGAAAACCTCGGAAACCTGCTGGTATTCGGTCGAGCCGCTGTGGAGCGGCTTCCTCTATGAAATCCACGAGGGCGGACCCGGCTTTTCCTTCCTACCGGCGCTCGCCAAGGAAATAGACGCCAATCCCGGCGGGGTCGCGCTGGTCCCGTCGGGGAGACGGGTGTTCGAACTGACCGTGCGCAACGGACGGCCGGTGGGCGCCCTGCTGTCGGAGACGCGCTCGCGCGAGGTGCAGACGCACATGGCGGTGGTGCAACCGGCCGGGCGGACGGACGGGCGCCCCTTCGGAATGGTCGTGCCGGCCTGGGTGCCGCAGGGTCATGTGCGCTTCCACGCCATTCTCGCCACCCGGCGGATGAAGCGACTGACGCCCGCCATACCGTTGCAGTTGGCGGCCAGCGCGGTGGCCTTCCTGGCCGGCTTCGCCGTGCTGCTGGGGGGGGGCATCACTTATTACTGGTCGCCGCACCGCGCCCCGCAGTCGCGCAACTTCGACATGGCCCGCCTGCCGCACCGGCAGTGGGAAAGCGTGATGGCGGCGGTGACCGCCAACACCTACGCCGCGAAGCTGGAGTTCAAGGACGGCAAATGGACCGTCGAAACCCTGGCCCAGCCGGCGCCGAAGCCGTAAGTCGTCTTCAGGCCGCCGCCTTACAGACCACCGTTTCCGGCGAGGGCCACGCAGACGCGGTCCTTGCCCTGGAGGCTGCCGCAGCCGCCGCTGTCCTGCGACACGAAGCGGATGATGACGCGCTCGCCATGATTGGCGACGTTGGCCGGCAGAACGGCCTCGGCCACCAGCGTTTCGACCGAGCGGGACGGCTCCTTGCCCGGCTTCGCGGCAGGGTTCTTCGTCGTTTTCCAGCGGTGATCGGCCGAGGCGACATACTGCGCGGAAGGCTTTGCCTCTCGGGTCCGGAGCGCAGGCGCCGATTCCAGTTTGGCGACGGCGACCGGCGCGGGTGCCGGCTCCGGACGGGATTCGGGTTTGGGCGTGTTGGTGGGCGCAGCGGAGGGCGCGTTGGCCGGGACGACCGCGACCTCGATGGCGGTGGCGCCGGAGGACTGCGACGGCTCGCGCGGGTCGGTGCCGCGCAGGACGGGGGTCAGCGCCGCGACGTACATCTTGGTTTCGCGCGGCAGTTTCTGCTTGCCGGCGAGGTGGGCGGCATAGCAGGCCGGGCCACAGTTGTAGGCGGCGAGGAAGCCCGGCGCACCAAACAGGTCGTACATCTCGCGCAGGTACGCGGTGCCGGCCATGATGTTGTCGCGCGGGTTGGACGGGTCGGGGCCGAAGCCGTATTGCTGACGCACCATCTCATAGGTGCCGGGCATCACCTGCATCAGGCCGATGGCGCCGGCGCGGCTGGTGATGGTCCGGCCGTTGACGGTGGCACGCCCGCCGCTTTCCCGCATCATGACGGCGCGGATCCACTTCTCCGGCATGTCGAACCGTTCCGACGCCTCGCGGATGTGCGGGACCCAGGGGGCCAGGGGATCGTTGGGGTCGATCGGGTTGATCGCCACCTGCGGAGCCGTATCGGGCGAGGTCGCCGTCTCCGGAGCATTCGAGGCGCAGCCCGCCACGCTGAGAGCAAGGAACAGGGCGGCACCGGCGGCGCGAGCCGTCGCGAAGTCTCGATAAGCCACGAGGGAGGGTCCGTGCTGGTGGCGCAGAGATCGAAAGTGTTACCACTTCTTTGCGATGTATAGGCGGTCGGTGTCAAGCAACAACGCGGCTGTATTGCCCTCGACCTACGTATGTCCGCATTACATCAGTATCCGAAATGGTTTTCCCGAAAATGCCGTTAGTTTGCTTTTTGCCGGATTTTGTCCGATCGCGCAACCCGGATTTGACGCGGATTCGGATGCACGGGAACATGCGATTCTCTGGTTTTGCTTGCGATCAAAACGTGCGCCGACGCGTGACGGGGCGCGGACCCAACCCCTTGACTTGGAAGGGGCGAGTGCATATTGAATGAACGTTCATTTAGCATTGTGACCGCATGCCCGACAGCACTCCTCTACCCGCCCCCCGCCGATCCCGCCGCAAGGAGGCCCGCCCCGCCGAGGTGATCGAGGCGGCGCGCGACCTGTTCATCGAGCGCGGCTTTGCCGCGACGAAGCTGGAAGACGTGGCGAGAAAGGCCGGCGTCAGCGTCGGCCTGCCCTACCTCTATTTCGAAAACAAGGAAGGGCTGTTCAAAGCGGTCGTGCGCGAATCGATCCTCCCCCAATTCCGCATGGGCGAGGAGATGCTGGAAAGCTTCACCGGCACCAGCGAGGAGTTCCTGCGCATCCTCGCCGAAAAATTCTGGGAGATGGAGCGGAGCCCCAGCGCCGGCCTTTCCAAGCTGGTGATCGCGGAGGCCGGCAACTTCCCGGACCTCGCCCGCTTCTACATGGAGGAGGTGGTGCTGCGCAGCCGGCGCTTCTTCGCCCGCATCCTCCAGCGCGGCATCGACCGGGGGGAATTCCGCCCCATGGACGTGGAGCAGATGGCCCGCGTCGTCGCCGCCCCGCTGACCATGCTGTCGCTGTGGAACCGCTCGTTGCGGGCGTTCGAACCCGATCCCGCGGACGCCGCCGCCGAACCGTATCTCGACGCTTACCTCGACCTCATCCTGAACGGCTTGAAGGCCGTGCCCAAGGACGCTTCCCATGACTGACATCACCGCCCCTTCCCGCAGCAACCTCCGCCGGTTCGTGCTGCCGGTACTGCTGGTCGCGGCGCTGGGCGCCGGCGGCGCCGTGTGGAAGACGCGAACGGCCGGAGATGCCGCCGCCGTCCCGGCGGTGCAGGCTCCCCTGCCCCCGTCGGAACGGCCGGTCGAGCTGGCGGCGGTCGAGGTGACGCGCGTGGTGCCCCGGCGGCTGACCGAGACGGTGCGCCTCAGCGGGTCGGTGGAGCCGCTGAACCAGTCCCTGGTGAAGTCCGAGGTCGCCGCAAGGCTGGTCGAGGTGCCGGTGCGCGAGGGCCAGGCCGTGCGCAAGGGCGAGGTGCTCGCCCGTTTCGACACGGCGGAGCTGACCGCCAAGCTGAACGAGAAGCTGAGCAACCTGGAAGGCGCCAAGGCGCAGCTGGTGCTGGCCGAAAAGACGCGCGCCAAGAACTTGGCGCTGCGCCAGAAGGACATCGTCGCCGAAACGAACCTGGATCAGGCGCAGAGCACCTTCCGCTTCCAGCAGGCCACCGTCGCCGCGCTGGAGGCGCAGGTGGAGCTGGCGCGCAAGGCATTGCGCGACGCGGTGGTGGTCAGCCCCATTGACGGCACCGTGGCCGAGCGCGTGATCAACCCTGGCGAAAATTTGGCGGTGAACACCAAGATGTTCTCCGTCGTGGATCTCAGCCGCGTGGAGGTCGAGGCGACCGTGCCGGCCGACGACGTGGCCCGGCTGAAGCCCGGCCAGTTCGTGCGTCTGCGCGTCGAGGGCTTCGGCGAGCGGGACTTCGAGGGGCGCATCGCCCGCATCAACCCCGTGGCGCGGGCCGGAACGCGCGCCATCCCGGTCTATGTCAGCCTGGACAACGCCGACGGGTCGTTGCGCGGCGGCATGTTCGCGGCCGGCGACGCGGTGGTAGCCGAGGCCGGGCACGCCTTCGCCCTGCCGCCCGCCGCGCTGCGCCACGACGACCAGGGCGACTTCGTTCTGGTGGTGGCCGGCGACCGGGTCGAGCGGCGCAAGGTGGAGAAGCGCGGGCTCTGGTCGCGCGGCGACCTCGTGCAGGTCGAAGGTCTTCAGGAGGGCGACGTCGTGGTGACCGCCCCCTTGCCGGGCCTCGCCGCCGGGCGCGCCGTGAAGGTCGTGGGGAGCTGAGGACCAGCCATGCCGATCACCCGCATCAGCGTCGACAACCCCGTCTTCGCCACCATGATGATGGTGGCGCTGATGGTGCTGGGCCTGTTCTCGTACCAGCGGCTGAACGTCGATCAGTTCCCCGACGTGGATTTTCCGCTGGTCGTCGTCTCCACCGAATATCCCGGCGCCAGCCCGGAATCGGTGGAGACCGACGTGACCCGGCCCATCGAGGACGCCGTCAACACCATCGCCGGCATCAAGACCCTGACCTCGCGGTCTTATGAAAGCCGGTCGGTGGTCATCGCCGAATTCGACCTGAAGACCGCTTCTCATCAGGCGTTGCAGGACGTGCGCGAGAAGGTGGCGGCCCTGCGTCCGGCCTTCCGGGACGAGGTGAAGGACCCGCAGATCACCCGCTTCAACCCGGACGACCAACCGATCCTGTCCATCGCGGTGAAGTCGGACATCCGCACGCTCCGCGATCTGACGACCATGACCGACCAGATCGTGCTGAAGCGTCTGCAGAACGTGCGCGGCGTCGGGCGGGCGACCATCGCGGGCGGCGTAAAGCGTCAGATCCAGGTGCGGCTGCGGCCGGAACGGCTGGAGGCGCTGGGCGTCGGCGTCGATCAGGTCATCAAGGCGATCAAGGACGAAAACCAGGACCTGCCCGCCGGCACCGTGTCGGGCAGCGGGTCGGAGCGGGTCGTCCAGGTGGACGGCCGTGTGGTCGATCCGCGCCAGCTTCTCGACCTCATCGTCACGCGGCGCGGCGGGGAGCCTGTGCGGCTGCGGCAGGTGGCCGAGGTGCTCGACGGGCAGGAGGAGCAGGAGTCGGTCGCGCTGTTCAACGGCCGGCCCGCGCTGGCCGTCGATGCGGTGAAGGTGCAGGGCGCCAACACGGTGGAGGTGGCGCGCGGCCTCTACAAGGCGCTGGACGAGCTGCGGCGCGACGGGTCGCTGCCGAGCGACGTGGTGCTGGACGTAGTGCGCGACACCTCGCGCGGCATCACCAACTCGCTGGACAACGTGCAGCGCACGCTGGTCGAGGGCGGCGTGCTGACCGTGCTGATCGTGATGGTCTTCCTGGGGTCGTGGCGCAGCACGGTCATCACGGCGCTGACGCTGCCGGTGGCGGTTCTGGGCACCTTCGGGGTGCTGGCAGCCTTCGGCTTCACGCTGAACGTCATGACCATGATGGCGCTGTCGCTGGCCATCGGCATCCTGATCGACGACGCCATCGTGGTGCGCGAGAACATCATGCGCCACCTCGGCAAGGGCCAGGGGCACCGACAGGCGGCGCTGGACGGCACCAAGGAGATCGGTCTGGCCGTGCTGGCGACGACGCTGACCATCGTCGCGGTGTTCCTGCCCGTCGCCTTCATGGGCGGCATCATCGGACGCTTCTTCCTGCAGTTCGGCATCACCGTGTCGGCGGCGGTGCTGATCTCCCTGTTCGTGTCCTTCACGCTGGACCCGATGCTGTCCAGCCTCTGGTACGACCCGGCGGCGCACGGACAGCACGGGCGGGGGTTCTTCGGCCGCTTCGCGCGGGGGTTCGAGCGCGGGTTCGAGGGCGTGGCGCGGCTCTACGGGCGGGTGCTCGGCTGGGCGCTGCGCTGGCGGTGGCTGGTGCTGGTGCTGGCGCTGGGCATCTTCGTCGGCAGCTTCTTCCTGGTGCCGCGGATCGGCGTGGAGTTCGTCCCCGCCGCCGACCTCGGCGAGACGATCGTCGAGGTGGAAACGCCGGTCGGCTCCTCCCTCGACTACACGCAGGCCAAGCTGCGGCTGGTGGAGGCGGCGGTCCGCGAGTTTCCGGAGGTCGCCTACACCTACACCACCGTCAACACGGGCGCGTCGGTCGGCAAGAACCGGGGCAGCGTCTACGTGCGCCTGAAGCCCATCGGGGAGCGCAAGCGATCCCCCAACGACCTCGCCCAGCCCCTCCGCGAGCGGCTGGCCGCAATCCCCGGCCTCACCATCGGCATCGGCATTCCCGGCGTGGGCGGCGTGCAGAAGCAGATTCAGGTGTCGGTGCAGGGCCGCGACATCGCGGAACTGGACCGAATCGCCCAGCAGGTCACCGCCGCCATGGGCCGCATCCCCGGCTTCGTGGACGTGGACAGCAGTCTGAAGGCGGCCAAGCCGACCCTGTCGGTGAGGCTGGACCGCGAGCTGGCGAGTGATCTGGGCGTCGGCACGGCGCAGGTGGCGAACACGTTGCGGCCGCTGTTCGCGGGCGACAAGATTTCCACCTGGAAGGCCCCGGACGGCGAGACCTACGACGTGTTGGTCCGCCTGCCGGAAGGCGACCGCGTGGGCCGCGCCGACCTCGACCGCATCTACCTGACGGGTTCGAACGACACGGCGACGGGGGCACCGCGCATGGTGCCGCTGTCGCAGGTCAGCCGCGTGGACACGACGCTGGGCGCCTCGCAGATCAACCGCCGCGACCTGTCGCGCGAGGTGAACGTCATGGCCAACGTCTCCGGCCGCCCGGCCGGCGACGCGGGCAAGGAGCTTCAGGCCGCCATCGCGGAGATCAAGCTGCCGCCCGGCTACCGCATCGTGTTCGGCGGCTCCACCAAGGACATCGCGGAGACGACGGGCTACGCGGCGCAGGCGCTGCTGCTGGCGGTGATCCTGATCTACCTGATCCTGGCCTCGCAGTTCGGCAGCTTCCTCCAGCCCGTCGCCATCATGGCGTCGCTGCCGCTGTCGCTGATCGGCGTGTTCCTCGGCCTGCTGGCCTGGGGATCGACGCTGAACATCTTCAGCGCCATCGGCTTCATCATGCTGATGGGTCTGGTGACAAAGAACGCCATCCTACTGGTGGACTTCGCCAATCAGGCACAGGCGCGCGGCGCGGACCTTCGGGACGCGGTTGTGGAGGCCGGCGTGATCCGGCTGCGGCCCATCGTCATGACCACCATGGCGATGATCTTCGGCATGATCCCGCTGGCGCTGGGCATCGGCGAGGGCGCGCAGCAGCGGGCGCCCATGGCGCACGCGGTGATCGGCGGGCTCATCAGCTCGACCGTGCTGACCCTGCTGGTAGTGCCGGTGATCCTGACCTATCTGGACGCGCTGTCGCGGCGGCTGAAGCGCTGGTTCGGGCGCAAGAACCCGGACGCCATGGCGCATGGCGCGGCGGCGGAGTAAGGACGCTTCAGAGCAACGACCGAAGGGCCAGGTGACCGCCCAGCACGAGCAGGCCCAGGAAGAAGCAGCGCCGGAACACCTCCGGCCGGACGCGCAGCCGGAGCCATTGGCCCAGCACCATGCCGCCCAGCGCCGGTGCCAACGCCAGCAGGGAGGCTCCGGCGAGCGCGCCCTCGAACACGCCGTGGTGGGCAAGCCCGGCGGCCAGCGCCAGCGTCGAGATGGTGAAGGAGAGGCCGAGCGCCTGCACCAGATCCTCCTTCTCCAGGCCAAGTGCCTGGAGATAGGGAACGGCGGGGATCACGAAGACGCCGGTCGCGGCGGTCACCAAGCCAGTCGCCACCCCGACCAGCGGTGACAGCCAGGACTCGGCGTGGTCCGGCACACGGAACCGCAGCGGGGACAGCCCCACGACCGCGTACACCATCAGGGCGACGCCGAGCGCCGTCACCGCGTCACCGGACATGCTCGTGGCGAGAAAGCCGGCCCCCGCCCAGGTTCCCAGGCCAATGGCCGCCATCATCGGCCACAGGCGGTCCAGCAGTTGCCCGAACCGGGGACCTGCGGCCAGTTGCCAGACGTTCGTCACAAGCGAAGGCACGATCAGGAGAGAGGCCGCCTCGGCCGGCGCCAGGACGAGGCCCAGAAGCCCCATGGCGACCGTCGGCAGGCCCAGCCCGATCATGCCCTTGACGAAGCCGGCCAGGAGAAAGGCAAGGGCTACAACGGCCAGAAGGGAGGGAGGTGTGTCGATCATGGGGAAGACTTGATCGCACCCCCGGCAACGGGACAATGTGGATGTTCCTGAGCCTGCCTTCGGCTGAAGCGAAGGCTCATTCATCGCCGTGGAGCGGCCATGCGCTTCGACCTCACCGACCTGCGCCTGTTCCTGCACGTGATCGAGGCCGCCAGCATCACGCATGGGGCGGAGCGGGCGCACATGGCCCTGGCCTCCGCCAGCGCGCGCATCCGCGGGATGGAAGAGACGCTGGGCGTGCCGCTGCTGGAGCGCGGACGCCGAGGGGTGCGGCCGACACCGGCCGGTCAAGCCTTGGCCCATCACGCCCGCATCATCCTGCAACAACTCGAACGCATGCGGGGGGAACTCGGCGAGTACGCGCGCGGCCTGAAGGGGCATGTGCGCCTGCTGTCCAACACATCCGCGCTGACCCAATTCCTACCGGAGGCGCTGGCCGGCTTCCTCGGCGCCCATCCCAACATCGACGTCGATCTGGAGGAGAAACCCAGCCACGAGATCGTGCGGGCGGTGGCCGAGGGGCTTGCCGACATCGGCATCGTGACCGATTCGGCCGATCTGGCCGGCCTGGAAACCTTTCCCTTCCGGGTCGATCGGCTGGTGCTGGTGG
Organism: Azospirillum soli; assembly: GCF_017876165.1. Taxonomy (GTDB): domain Bacteria; phylum Pseudomonadota; class Alphaproteobacteria; order Azospirillales; family Azospirillaceae; genus Azospirillum; species Azospirillum soli. The sequence continues at coordinate 49,739 of NZ_JAGINQ010000023.1, read as the reverse complement.
TGCCGCGCGGGCATGAACTGGCGACACACCGCCAGATCGCCTTCCGCGAGGTGGTCGGGTACGAGTTCGTGGGATTGAGTGCGGGCAGCGCGCTTCAGGAACACCTCAACCAGCACGCCATCCGCGCCGGGCATCCCCTGAAGCTCCGAGTGCGGGTGCGCGGCTTCGAGGCGCTTTGCCGGATGGTGGAGCATGGCGTCGGCCTCGGCGTGGTGCCCGAGACGGCGGTGCGGCAGAACGGGCGCTCCTCCGCGATCCGGGCCGCGATCCGGGCGGTGCGTCTGACGGATCCCTGGACCTTGCGGAAACTGACCATCTGCGTGCGCCGGTTCGACGCGCTGCCGCTCCACGCCCGGCAGCTGATCGAGCACCTGAAGGATCAGGGCGGCAAAGCGCCCTGACCTTCGGTGCGATCACTCCCCGCCCGGCACCGGCTGGGCATCGTGGGCGGCGTCCGTGCGGCCCTTCCACAGCCGCGCGGCGAAGCGGCCGGCGTCCTCCATGTAGAGGTACAGCACCGGCGTGATGTAGAGCGTCAGAAGCTGCGACACGCACAGGCCGCCGACCACCGCGAGGCCGAGGGGCTGGCGCAGCTCGGCGGCGGCGCCGTGGGCGACGGCGATGGGCAGCGTGCCCATGATCGCCGCCATGGTCGTCATCATGATCGGGCGGAAGCGCAGCAGGCAGGCCTGCTCGATCGCCTCGCGCGGCGGCATACCTTGGTTGCGCTGGGCGTCGATGGCGAAGTCGATCATCATGATCGCGTTCTTCTTCACGATGCCGATCAGCATCAGGATGCCGATGATCGCGATGACGCTGAGTTCCTGCCCGAACAGCATCAGCGTCGCCAGCGCCCCGATGGCCGCCGACGGCAGGCCCGACAGGATGGTCAGCGGGTGGATGAAGCTTTCGTACAGCACGCCCAGCACGATGTAGATGACCAGCACGGCGGCGAACAGCAGCAGGCCCTGGCTCTCCTGCGCGTCCTGGAACACCTGGGCGGTGCCGGCGAAGCCCGTCGTGATGGTGGCGGGAAGGACCATCTCCTGCTCGATCCGGCGGATGGCGGACACCGCATCGCCCAGCGACGCGCCGGGGGCGACGTTGAAGGACAGGGTGACGGCCGGCAGCTGGCCCTGGTGGTTGACCGTCAGCGGCCCGGCCGTGCGCCTCACACTGGCGAAGGCGTCGAGCGGGACCAGCTTGCCCGTGCTGGAACGCACGTAAACGCGGGACAGGGCGCTGTCGTCCTGCTGGTACTTCGGCGCCAGCTCGATCAGCACCTGATAGTCGTTGCTGGGCGTGTAGATGGTCGAGACCTGACGCTGGCCGAAGGCACTGTAGAGGGTCGAGCGCACCTGATCGACACCGATGCCCAGCGTCGCCGCCTTCTCGCGGTCAATGTGGACGTAGGCCTGCGGGCTGTTCAGCTGAAGGTCGCTGGTCACGTCCTGAAGGATCGGCACGTCGTGCAGGGCGCGCTCCAGCCGGCCGGCCCACTGGTACAGCTCCTCCAGGTTCAGTCCCTGGATGGTGTATTGATAGAGGCTCTTGGACGAGCGGCCGCCGATGCGCAGGTTCTGCACCGGCTGCATGAAGACCTGCATGCCGGGCACGCCGCCCAGCTGGCGGCGAAGCTGCTGGATCACCTCGGTCGCCGGGGGACGCTCGGCACGGGGCTTCAGCACGACGAACATGCGCCCGCCGTTCACCGTGGCGCCGCCCGCCCCGACCGAGGAAGTGACGTCGGCCACCGCCGGGTGGGCCTTGATGATGGCGGCCACCTGCTGCTGGCGCTCGGCCATGGCGGGGAAGGAAATGTCGGGCGCCGCTTCGGTGGACACCTGGATCTGGCCGATGTCCTCCGTCGGGAAGAAGCCCTTGGGAATCGCCTGGAACAGAAGGACCGAGCCGACCACCGTGCCGACCATGACGAGGCCCATGATCGGCTTGTGCTTCAGCGACCAGCGCAGCGTGACCGCATAGCCCTTCAGCAGGCCGTTGAACCCGCCCTCCAGGATGCGGCCGAACAGGCCCTCCTGCTCCCCGTGCTTCTCGCGGGACAGGAAGCGGGAGCACAGCATCGGCGTCAGGGTCAGCGACACGAAGGCCGAGGCCGCGATGGCCATGGTCACGACCACGGCGAATTCGTGGAACACGCGGCCGACCACGCCGCCCATCAGCAGGATGGGGATGAAGACCGCCACCAGCGACAGGGTGATGGAGATGATGGTGAAGCCGATCTCGCGCGAACCCTTGATGGCCGCCTCGAACGGCCGCATGCCCTCTTCGACGTAGCGGACGATGTTCTCCATCATCACGATGGCGTCGTCCACGACGAGGCCCACCGCCAGCGTCAGCGCCATCAGCGAGATGTTGTCGATGGAAAAGCCGAACAGATGCATGCCGCCAGCCGTCGCGATCAGCGAGATCGGCACGGCCAGCGCCGGGATCAGGGTGGCCGACAGGCGGCGCAGGAACAGGAAGATGACCAAGACCACCAGCGCGATGGTCAGGCCCAGCGTGAACTGCACGTCCTCCACGGCCTCGCGGATCGAGGTGGAGCGGTCGTTCATCACGTTGACGGTGGCGCTGGGCGGCAGTTGGGCGCGGAAGGTCGGGATCTGCGCCTTCACCCGGTCCACCACGTCGACGGTGTTGGCGTCGGGCTGGCGCTGAACGGCCAGCACGATGGCGCGGGTGCCGTTGTACCAGCTGGCGGTGCGGATGTTCTCCACGCTGTCCAGCACGGTCGCCACGTCGCCCAGCCGCACCGGCGCGCCGTTGCGGTAGGCGACGATCAGGTCGCGGAAGGCGGCGGCGTCGGGAAGCTGCGGGTTGGCGGCGAGGATCAATTGCTGGCGCGCGCCGGACAGCGTGCCGACCGGCGTGTTGGCGTTGGCGGCGGCCAGCGCCTTTTGCAGTTCGTCGATGCCGATGCCGCGCACGGCCAGCGCGTTGGGATCGACCTGGACCCGCACCGCGTATTTTTGGGAGCCGTAGACCAGCACCTGCGCCACACCCGGCAGGGTCGCGATCTTCGGCTGCACCACCGTTTCGGCGAAGTCGTTCAGCTGCGACAGCGGCAGCGTCGGCGAGCTGAGCGCCAGGAGAAGGATCGGCTGGTCGGCCGGGTTGACCTTGCGGTAGCTGGGCGGGTTGGTCATCTCCGTCGGCATGCGGCGCTGGACGCGCGCGATGGCCGCCTGTACGTCGGCGGCGGCGGCGTCGATGTCCCGCTCCAGCACGAACTGGATGGCGATGGAGGTCGAACCGAGATTGGACGACGAGGTGATCGTGTCGATGCCGGCGATGGTGGAGAATTCGCGCTCCAGCGGGCTCGCCACCGAGGCGGCCATGGTCTCCGGGCTGGCGCCGGGCAGATTGGCGGAGACGTTGATGACCGGGAAGTCCACGCGCGGCAGCGCCGCGACGGGAAGCTGCCGGTAGGCCGCGAGACCGCCCAGGACCATCGCCGCCGTCAGCAGGATGGTCATCACCGGGCGGCGGATGCACAGTTCGGACAGGTTCATGACGCGCCTCCGGTGACCGGGGCGGGGCCGCCCTCGCTCCTCTTGCGGCCCTCGCCGGGCTTCTCGCCGCCGCGGTCGGCGACCTTGGCGCCGGGGTAGAGGCGCGACTGGCCGTCCACCACCACGCGCTCGCCCGCCGACAGTCCGCTCGCGATGACGGCGAGGCCGTCCTGGGTCCGGCCCACGGTGACCGGACGGACCTCCACCGTGTCGTCGGGCTTGACGACGTAGACGAAGCGGCCCTGCTGCCCGGTCTGCACGGAGTCATCGGGCAGAGTGAGCGCCTGCGGATCGACGCCCAGCGTCAGGACCACGTCCACGAACTGGCCCGGCCACAGGCGGGTGTCGGCGTTGGGGAACTGGCCCTTGACCAGAATGGTGCCGGACAGCTGGTCCACCTGACTGTCCACGAAGCTGAGAACGCCTTCGGCCGGCGGACGGCTGTCGCCGGGGATGCCGGCGCTGACCGGCAGCTTGCCCGTCTCCATCGCCTTGCGGATGGTCGGCAGGTGGCGTTCCGGCACGTTGAAGGCGACGGTGATGGGGCGAAGCTGAGTCAGCGTCACCAGCGGGTTGGCGTCGGCCGCGCGGACCATGGCGCCCGGCCGCGCGTTGACCGCGCCGGTGCGGCCGTCCATCGGCGCGACGATGTGGGTGAAGCTGAGCGCCACCTTGGCCGCCTCGATGGCGGCATTGTCGGCCTTGACGGTGCCCTCCAGCGCCTCGGCGGCGGCGACAGCGGCGTCATACTGCTGACGGGCGACGGTGTTGGAGCGCACCAGTTCCGAATAGCGCTTCACGTCGCCGCGTGCCTTTTCCAAGTTCGCCTTGTCGCGTTCGAGGTTGGCCTGGGCCTGACGGAGCTGAGCCTCCAGGGCGCGCGAGTCGAGGGTGAACAGCGGATCGCCGGCCTTGACCTCCTGCCCCTCGGTGAAATGGACGGCTTCCACCACCGACTCCACGCGCGCCTTGATGGCGATGGCGGCGAGCGGCTGGACCGTTCCGATGGTGCCGATTCGCTCCGGCATCGGACGGGCTTCCACCGGCCTGATGACGACCGGCACGGCGCGGGGACCGGCGGCCGGAGCCGCGGCCTTGGATTCGCCGGTGCCGCCGGCCCTCTGCGTGTACCAGTACCCGCCGGCACCCAGCACAACCAACAGCAGCGCCAGCAGAAGAATGCGTCTCGTCACGTGGAACTCCCGGCTCGCTGGCCCGGCATCCTGGCCAGTGCATTGAGGGCGCCGGCCCTTGTCATGGTGTCAGCTGTCTTGATGTCAGCGTCGACGGAAACCGCGTCACCGGCGAGAACGGTTTCTAGGATTCCCTTCCGATCAGTAGCCATTATGGCAGGTCGCGCTTTGCACGTTAATGTCCACGGAGGGGGATTTTCGTAACAGATTGTAACAGCATTGTCGGAAGCCAATACCCCCGCATGCATGGGCCCTTGCAGACGGCGCAGGATGGCGGGAAGATCGTTGAAAATCCGTTGTCCGGCATGAGCCTGGCCGGGCATCAAAACAGGGAGAGTTCACACGATGACCGCGATCAGCCTGCGTTCCCGCCTAGCCTCGTCCCTTTGGGCCGCAGCCTTCGGCGTCGGCCTTGCCGCTACCCCGGTGGCCGCCGTCGCCGAGACCTGGGACATGCCGACGCCCTACCCCGACACCAACCTGCACACCATCACGGTGCGCCAGTTCGCCGAGGACGTGAAGACGGCCACCGGCGGCAAGATCCAGATCACCGTGCATTCCAACGGCTCGCTGGTGAAGCACCCGGAGATCAAGCGCGCCGTCCAGTCCGGCCAGGCGCAGCTGGGCGAGGTGCTGATCAGCAGCTGGGCCAACGAGGATCCGCTCTACGGCCTCGATTCCGTGCCGTTCCTTGCGACCGACTTCGCCTCGTCGAAGAAGCTGTACGAGGTGTCGAAGCCCTATCTGGAAAAGAAGCTGGAGCGGCAGCGGCTGAAGCTCCTCTACTCGATTCCGTGGCCGCCGCAGGGCCTGTACGTCAAGCAGGAGATCGGCTCGGTCGATGACCTGAAGGGGCAGAAGTTCCGCGCCTACAACCCGGCCACCACCCGCATCGCCGAACTGGCCGGCGCCGTGCCGACCAAGATCGAGGCGGCCGAGGTGGCGCAGGCGTTCGGCACCGGCATCGTGACGGCAATGATCACCTCGGCCGCCACCGGCGTGGACTCCAAGGCCTGGGACTTCGTGAAGGTCTATTACGACACCCAGGCCTGGCTGCCGCGCAACATGGTGTTCGTCAGCACCGAGGTCTGGAAGGGTCTGGACGCCGGCACCCAGAAGGCGATCACCGAGGCGGCGGCCAAGGCCGAGGCGACCGGCTGGGCCGAGTGGGAGAAGAAGACGGCGGAGCTGAACAAGACCCTGGTCGACAACGGCATGAAGGTTTTGCCGCCGTCGGACAAGCTGAAGCAGGGCTTCGCCGCCATCGGCAAGACCATGACCGACGAATGGACGAAGGCCGCCGGCGCGGACGGCGAGGCGATCATCGCGGCGTTCAAGAAGTAGGATTGCTCTTGTTCCCTCCCCCGCCCTTCCCCACGAGAGCGGGGGAGGGTTGGGGGATTGCATCCTTTATTTCCCCCTATTCCAGAGGTGGTCGCGTCATGCGTGCCGCATTGACCGTTCTTTACCGTGCCGCCGAGTTTTTGGGCGCGGTGTTCCTGGTTCTCATCGGCGTCCTGATCGTGTCCCAGGTGTTCGCGCGCATGATCGGGCGGATGGTGCCCGGAGCCGACGAACTGGCCGGCTACTGCATGGCTGCGTCGTTCTTTCTGATGCTGGGACCGGCGCTGCGCCGGGGCGCGCACATCCGCGTCGGCGTGTTGATCGAGCGCCTGCGCGGCGGCGCCCGAAAAGGCATGGAGCTGGCCTGTCTGCTGTTCGCCACGGCGCTCAGCGGCTATTTCGCGTGGTTCTGGCTGCGCATGACCTACGATTCCTACGACTTCGGCGATCTGGGCCAGGGCGTGCTGCCGATCCCGCTGTGGATCCCGCAAGCCGCCATGGCGGTCGGTCTCGTCATCCTGGTCGTGGCTCTGCTGGACGATCTGCTGGCCGTGCTGATGGGCCGGCCGGCGTCCTACGAGAGCGCCGGCATGCAGAGCGAGGGCTGAGCCATGGACCAGACAACCGCGTCCATCGTCCTGGTCCTGGCGATGTTCGTCATGCTGGGGGCTGGCGTCTGGGTGGCGCTGGCGCTGGCCGGCGTCGGCTTCGTCGCCATGGCGCTGTTCACCACGCGCCCCATCGGCCTCGTGATGGCGACCAATGTGTGGGGGGCCAGCACCTCTTGGACGCTGACCGCCCTGCCCTTGTTCATCTGGATGGGCGAGATCCTGTTCCGGACGCGCATATCGTCGGACATGTTCAAGGGGCTGGCCCCCTGGATGGGCTGGCTGCCCGGCCGGCTGATGCACGTCAACATCGTCGGATGCTCGATCTTCGCGGCGGTGTCCGGCTCCTCGGCGGCGACGGCGGCGACCATCGGGCGCATGACCATCCCGGAACTGACCCGGCGCGGCTACGACCCGATGATGATCGTCGGATCGTTGGCCGGGGCCGGCACGCTGGGCCTGCTGATTCCGCCGTCGATCATCATGATCGTCTACGGCGTCGCGGCCGACGTGTCCATCGCGCGGCTGTTCATCGCGGGCGTTATTCCGGGCATCCTGCTGACCGCGCTGTTCATGGCCTATGTCGCGGGCTGGTCGGTGCTGAATCCCGACCGGGTGCCGCCCCCCGAACCCAAGCAGAGCCTCAAGGAAAAGATCCGGGAAACCGGCGCGCTGATCCCCGTGATGCTGCTGATCGTCGCGGTTCTGGGGTCGATCTATGTGGGCATCGCCACGCCGACGGAGGCCGCAGGCGTCGGCGTCCTGGGCTCGCTGGTCTTGGCGGCGGCGACCGGCACGCTGACCTGGGCCACCTTCCGCGACAGCGTGCTGGGGGCCGCGCACACCTCCTGCATGATCGGTTTCATCCTGGCGGGGGCGGCCTTCCTGACCGTCGCCATGGGCTACACCGGCATTCCGCGCCTTCTGGCGGAGTGGATTTCCGCCATGCAACTGTCCACGGCGGCGTTGTTGATCGCGCTGACCATCTTCTTCATCATCATGGGCTGTTTTCTGGACGGCATCTCCATGGTGGTGCTGACGACCTCCGTCATCCTGCCGATGGTGCAGAAGGCCGGGATCGACCTGCTGTGGTTCGGCATCTACATCATCATCGTGGTGGAGATGGCGCAGATCACGCCGCCGGTGGGGTTCAACCTGTTCGTCCTGCAGTCCATGACCGGCCGGAACATCTTCACCATCGGCAAGGCGAGCCTGCCCTTCTTCGCGGTGATGATCCTGATGGTGGCGATCCTATGGATCTTCCCCGGCATCGTCACGTGGCTGCCGTCGAAGATGATCGGGTAAGAACACTCCCAAGGTCCCTCTCCCCTGAAGGGGAGAGGGACTGCGGATATCATTCTGCCGGGTGCGGGGCGGCGCCGTGGGGCGGGTGGGCGATGCCCTCTTCGCTCGGGAAGGGCTTCTTCTTGGCGATGTAGCTGTACACGGTGGGGACCACGAACAGCGTCAGGAAGGTGCCCAGCAGCATGCCGCCGACGATCACCGCGCCGATGGCCTGACGGCTTTCGGCGCCCGCACCATGGGCGTTGGCGAGCGGAACCGCACCCAGCACCATGGCGCCCGTCGTCATCAGGATCGGGCGGAGGCGCAGAACGGTCGCGTCCTCCACCGCCTTGCGGATGTCCACCCCTTCGCGCTGGAGCTGGTTGGCGAACTCCACGATCAGGATGCCGTGCTTCGTGATGAGGCCGACGAGCGTGACGAGGCCGATCTGGCTGTACACGTTCATCGTGGCGCCGGTGAGGTGAAGGGCGGCCAGCGCGCCGGTCATCGACAGCGGCACCGTCAGCAGGATCACGAACGGGTCGATAAAGCTCTCGAACTGCGCGGCCAGCACCAGATAGATGAAGGCCAGCGCCAGCACAAAGACGAAGTAGAGGCCCGTCGCCGACTCCCGGAATTCGCGGCTCTGGCCGGCGTAGTCGGTCTGGGCGGTCGGCGGCAACACGCGATCCGCCGCAGCCTGGAGGTAGCCCAGCGCCTCGCCCAGCGAGGTGCCCGGCGCCAGCGTGGCGGTGATGGTGACCGAACGCAGCTTGTTGAAGTGGTTCAGTTCCTTCGGCGCCACGCGCTCCTCGATGTGGACGAGGTTGGCGAGCGAGATCATGGCCCCGGTGGACGTGCCGATGCCCGTCGCCGCCGCAGCCGTTGGCGTGCCGCGCACGTAAATGGAGGCGATGTCGTCCGGGTTGCGGCGGTCCACGTCGGCGACCTGCACCACCACATCGTACTGCTTGCCTTCCTTCTTGAAGCGGGTGACCTGACGGCCGCCAAGCAGGGTTTCCAGCGTGCGGCCCACCGTCTCCACATCCACGCCCAGATCGGCCGCCTTGTCGCGGTCGATGGTGATGCGCAATTCCGGCTTGTTCAGCTTCAGGTCGGTGTCGACGTTGGTCAGGCCGGGGAACTTGCGCGCCTCGGCCATCAGGGCGTCCACCATCTTCTGAAGCTCGTTGTAGGGCAGCGAGCTTTGGATGACGAAGTTGACCGGCTTGTCCACCGGGCTCTGTCCCAGCGACGGCGGGTTGGTGACGAAGGCCAGGATGCCGGGGATGCCGAACATCTTCGGGAACAGTTGGGCGGTGATCGCCTGCTGCTTCACGTCGCGCTGGTCCCAATCGACGAGGCGCACGAAGCTGATGCCCTGGTTGACCACCGGGAAGCCGACGACCACGAAGAACTTTTCCAGGACGGGGATGTCGCGGAACAGCGCCTCCATGCGCTTGGCGTAGCTTTCCGTGTAGTCGAGGGTCGAGCCTTCCGGCGCGATGGCGATGCCGACGATGGTGCCGCGATCCTCGACCGGCGCCAGCTCGGACTTCAGCCCCGTGAACAGCGTGTAGCTGAGCCCGGCGACGGCGATGCCGACCAGGATGACCAGCGGGCGGACGCGCAGCGACAGGCGCAGCACCGACCGGTAGCCGTTGGTCATGCCGTTCAGGAAGCCTTCGATGAGGTTGTAGACGACGTTGTGCTTCGTCTGATGCTTCAGCAGCTTGGAGCACATCATCGGCGATAGCGTCAGCGCGACGAAGCCCGACACGATCACGGCGCCCGCCAGCGTCAGTGCGAATTCCGAGAACAGGCGGCCGGTTCGGCCGGTCATGAAGCCGATGGGGGCGTACACGGCGGCCAGCGTGATGGTCATCGCGATGACCGCGAAGCCGATCTCGCGCGAGCCCTGCAAGGCCGCCTGGAAGGGCGGCATGCCCTCCTCGATGTGGCGGTAGATGTTCTCCAGCATCACGATGGCGTCGTCCACGACGAGGCCGATGGCCAGCACCATGGACAGCAGAGTCAGCGTGTTGATCGAGAAGCCGAAGGCGTACATCAGCGCGAAGGCGCCAACCAGCGACACGGGAATGGTGACCAGCGGCACCAGCGTGGCGCGCAAGGAACGCAGGAAGAAGAAGATGACGAGCACGACCAGAACGATGGCTTCAAAGATCGTGCTGAACACCGCGTCGATGGACTTCGCGATGAAGACGGAGCTGTCGTAGCCCACGTCCACCGCCATGCCCTCCGGCAGGGCGGCGCGGATGGCCGGGAAGGCGCCGGTGACCGCCTTCGACACGTCGAGCGGGTTGGCGGTGGATTGCTTCACCACGCCGATGGCGACGGCGGGGCGGCCGTTGAAGCGGGCGCTGACGCGCTCGTCACGGGCGCCCAGCTCGGCGCGGCCGACGTCCTTGAGGCGGACGAGATAGCCGCCGTCGTCGCGCAGGATGATGCGCTCGAACTCCTCCGGCGTGCGGAGATCGGTTTCGGAGACAACGGTGAACTCGCGCGCTTTGCTTTCCACGCGGCCGGCGGGGATTTCGACGTTCTGCTTGCGCAGCGCGTTCTCGACGTCCTGCGGGGTGACGCGGTAGGCGGCCATGCGCTGCGGGTCGAGCCACAGGCGCATGGCGAAGCGCCGCTCACCGAAGATGCGCACCTGGGCCACGCCGGGCAGGTTTTGCAGGCGGTCCTTCACGTAGCGGTCGGCGAAGTCCGTCACGTCCAGCGACGAATGCCGGTCCGAGGAAAAGGCCAGATAGATGATCGGCTGGGCGTCGGCCTCGACCTTCGCGATGACCGGCTCGTCGATCTCGTTGGGCAGCTGGGCGCGCACGCGGCCGACGCGGTCGCGCACGTCGCTGGCAGCCACGTCCACGTTGCGGTCCAGGCGGAAGCGCAGCGTGATCTGGCTCTTCTCCGCGCGGCTGATGGAGGACATCACGTCGATGCCCTCGATGCCGGCAAGCGAGTCTTCCAGGATCTGGGTGACCTGGCTTTCGATGATTTCGGCCGACGCGCCCTTGTAGGTGGTCTCGACCGTGACGACGGGCTCGTCGATCTTTGGATATTCGCGCACCGACAGGCGCTGGTACGAGACCACGCCGATCAGCATGAGCGCGAGGCTCATCACCGTCGCCAGAACCGGCCGGCGAATCGAGATGTCGGAGAGGACCATGGGTTCAGCTCCCGGCCGGCTTGTTGTTGATGACCACCACCGGCGCGCCGTCGCGGATCTTCAGCTGGCCGGCGGTCACCACCACGTCGCCGGGGGCCAGCCCCTTGGTGATCTCCACCTCGGCGTTGCGGCGCTCGCCCAGCGTGACGGGGGCTTGCGCGACCTTGCCGTCCACAACCTTGAAGACGAACTGGTTGTTGCCGAAGGCGACAATGGCCTGTTCCGGCACGAGGACGGCGTTCGGCTGCACGTCCAGCGTCAGCGCGACGCGCGCGAACAGACCGGGGCGCAACGCACCGTCCGGATTCGCAACGCGGGCGCGGATGACCACGGCGCGGCCGTTCACGTCCACCAGCGGGTCGATGGCGTAGACCTGACCGTCGAAGCTGCGGCCGGCGAAGGCGTCCACCGACACCTTCAGCGTCTGGCCGACCTTCACGGTGGGGAGGTACAGCTCCGGCACCCGGAAATCGAGCTTCAGGGTGTCGATCGCCTCCAGATTCACGATGTCCTTGCCGGCGGTGACCATGTCGCCGACCGACACCTTGCGCAGGCCCAGCACGCCGTCGAAGGGTGCCGTCAGGGTCAGCTTCTCCAGCTGCGCCTTGGCGAGCTGGACCGCCGCCTCGTCGGCCTGGAGCTTGGCCGCCGCCTGTTCGCGGTTGCGGGCCGGGCCGGTCTTCTGGCGAAACAGTTCGTCGGCGCGGGCCAGTTCGGCGCGGGAGAAGGCGATGCTCGCCTGCGCCTGGGCCAGCGTGGCGCGGGCGATGGAATCGTCCAGGCGAATCAGCACGGTCCCCTTTGTGACGCGCTGGCCTTCCTGAAAGGCAATCTCGGAGATGCGGCCGGCGACCTCGGGACGGATCACCACCGATTCGTTGGACAGCAGCGAGCCCACGGCGGTCACCGTGCGGGCGACCGACCCGACCTTGACCGGCACCGCTTCCACCGGCATCGGCGGTGTGCCACCGGGCGGGCCACCGGCGCCGGGCTTGGCATCGGACGCGCCGCCGGGCGATGGAACCTTGCCGGCCAGAAGGGTGTTGATGGTGCCGCCCTGCTTCACGAAGTACCAGTAGGCCCCACCGCCGAGGGCGACCAGGATCAAAATGGCGACGATGCGAAGCGTATGGCGCATGGGAACGTGACTCGCGCAGGCCCGACGGCCCGGCCCCGGACCCGCGGGATGTTTCGTTGCTGCCATGCCGCAACAAAATGCGACCGGCGAACTGAACTATATCGTTCAGTTCAGTTCCGATGTCGAGAAGGTTACGCGTATCGACGCATCATAGAAGCATCAGGGGGCCGCCACCATCTGCCCGCCTTGCATATCCATGCGCCAACCCTGAGGCGTCGTCAGGGTCAGATCGGCCGGCTGGCCCGGCCCGATGCGGCCTTGTCCGTGAAGAGGTGCCACCGCACCGCCGTCGAGATCGAGGCCCGGCGCGCAGCAGGGAGCCCCTCCGGCCGGCAGCACGGCGCGAATCAACCCATCCTCGATTCGGATGTCGAAGAGTGGCTCACCCTCCCCCATCTCCGCCATTCGGTGGCGCGGATCGATGTGGGCGCGCTTCAGCCAGAACTTGCCGTTCGCCGTCAGGCGCTTGAGGAGGATGCTGGTGGAGCCGGACATGCCTTGTCCCGGTGCATGGCTTCCGTTTGGTGAGTCACTGTAGTCACGGAAGTGTAAAGGAAGTTTTGCGGCGTCATGTTTTAAGGCGTCATGGGGCGCTTGCCCGACGGGGCGAAATCGGCGATGTGGAAAGGGTCCGCGCCGCTTTCCTGACGGGTGCCCGATGCTGATCGCCCAAATCTCCGACCTGCACGTCACGGCTCCCGACGCGCGCCGCACGACCGCCTACGACAACAACGCCCGGCTCGCCGCCGCCGTGGCGCATCTGAACGCGCTGGAGCCGCGCCCCGATCTGGTGCTGATCACCGGCGACCTCGTCAACGGGCCGAAACCCGGCGAGTACGAGGCGCTGACCGAGATCCTGGAGCCGCTCGCCATCCCCTACCGGATCGTGGCGGGCAACCACGACGACCGCGACAGGTTGCGGCGGACCTTCGGGGCGGCGAATTGGATGCCGGTGGACGGCGACTTCATCCAATACGCGGTGGAAGAATTTCCGGTCCGGGTGCTGGTGCTCGACTCGGTGGTGGCGGGCAAGGCGGTGGGGGCGTTGTGCGAACGGCGGCTCGCCTGGACGGCGGAACGGCTGGCCGAACAGCCGGGGCGACCGACCATCGTGGCGCTACACCACCCGCCTTTCGACACGGGGCTGGCCTTCCTTGACACGCTGCGCTGCATCGAGGGGGCGGAGGAGCTGGGGAGGCTGGTGCGCGCCCATCCGAACGTGCTGGCCGTGCTGTGCGGGCACACGCACCGGCAGACGGCGGTCAGCTGGAACGGAACTTATGGCTATGTGGCGCCGTCGGTCGCCTATCAGGTCGCGCTCGACCTGACGCCCGAGCCGCCCTACCGCTGGACTGAGGAGCCTTCGGCCGTCGCGCTGCATCTAGTGCGGCCGGACGTGGGCCTGATCACGCACCTGAGCCCTGTCGGCGATTACCCGGCCAAGGCGTTCTCCTGAAGCGCCATAAATTCCTGGAAGTTGGCGCAGCGGCCGGCCTTGTGGGCGGCCTCATAGGCGGCGTTCAGGGCACGCTTGGCCTCAATGGCGGCGGCGAAGCGGCGGCGCAATGACTCGTCCGCAATGCCCAGCCCATCACCGGCGAGCCGCGCCAGGACATGGCGGTAGCAACGCTCCGCCCGGTCGCCGCTGTCGGATGAGAAGGTGATGGAGCCTTCGCGCTGCCGGTATTCGTAAAGCGGCCAACGCACCAGCGGCAGGCGGCCGAGCCGGTCGAGGACCTGCACGTTGAAGACCACGTCGTCGCAGAAATTGACGTCCTCCTCCCAGCGGGGCGCCCGATCTCGCCGCACCACGAAGAACATCGGGACGGAGGTGGCGAGGAAGGTTTCGGCATCCAACTCCGCCGTGCCGTCACCGGGCGGAAACAGCGTGGACAGGGGAGAGCCGTCGCGGTCGCGCACCACCGCCACATTGTCGGCCGCCGCACCGTGGTCGGCGGCGAGCGGTGCCAGCAGGGCCAGCCGGTCCGGGTCGAACCGGTCGTCGGCGTCGAGCGGGGCGATCAACGGCTTGGTCGCGGCGCGCAGGCCGGCGTTGCGCGCGGCGGGCGCCCCGGCCCCGACGCGGCCGGTGTCGGTGAAGACCAGGCGCGACTCGGCGAGGCCGGTGGAAGCCAGCGTGGGGCGGTAATCGGTGCCGTCGTCGCTGACGATCACCGCCTCCCAATCGGTCCAGCGCTGGGCGGCAAGGCTGGCGACCGCCCGCGCGATGGTATCGTGGGCCTTGTGGGCCGGGATGATGACCGAAACGCCGCAGCCCACCATGCCCTGCCCTCCGTCCTGCGCCAGACTGTCACGGACGATCAGTGTGCCGAGCGGTTGGCGCCCTCCGCAAGCCCTTGAGGCACACCGCCGCCCCGCTTCCCACCCCGCCCCACCCTGCCTATGCCCTTCCTATGTCCATTCCGGCCTGGGTTTTGGCGTCGCGGGGCGTTGAACATGAACCCGATACGGGCTATGTGGAGAACCGAGAGAGGCGCAGTGCGGCTCACATCCGATAGCCTAAGCCCGACACCAGGGAGACCAAAAACGATGGCGCACGACGGATACACCCGCTTCGACGACGAACCCGAGCAGGAGCCGGACGAGAAGTCGAAGGAAAGCGCCCAGCCGCCCTTCGCTGCCGTCGCGCAGAATCTGTTCAAGGCGCGCACGGTGCTGATCTTCGGCCAGATCGACATGAAGCTGGCGCAGGCGGTCTCCGCGCAGCTCCTCGCGCTGGCGCACGAGAGCGACGACGACATTACGGTGGTGGTGAACTCCCCCGGCGGTCACGTCGAGGCGGGCGACACCATCCACGACATGATTCGCTTCGTGAAGCCGCGCGTGAAGATGCTGGGCACCGGCTGGGTCGCCAGCGCCGGCTGCCACATCTTCCTGGCCGCGAAGAAGGAAGACCGTTTCTGCCTGCCGAACACGCGCTTCCTGATCCACCAGCCGCTGGGCGGCACCGGTGGCCGTGCGACGGACATCGCCATTGAGGCGAAGGAAATCATCCGCATGCGCGAGCGTCTGAACAAGATCATCGCGCGCGAAACCGGCCAGCCGGTGGAGAAGGTCGCCAAGGACACCGACCGGAACTACTGGATGCTGGCGGACGAGGCCCGCGAATACGGCATCGTCAGCCACATCATCGAGAACTTCGACGAGTTGAAGTGATCGATTCGCTGCGGCATGCTGAAACCCCTCTCTCCGGAGAGGGGTTTTTTTGTGTGCTTATCTACGCCGCGTAGCGCTCTCCAATCCCTGCGCAACCACAGGGCGCGGGGAGCGGCGCATCAACGTCACGGCAGAGAAAACGGTCAGGATAACGGTCAAACGACCAGATTGATGTTCTGGCCGCGCGTTTCGGTGACGTTGCCGCCGCCCGCCTGAAGCAGAGTGGCGACCGTCTGCTCCTGCTGCTGGGCCGCCTGGCTCAGGGCCTTCACGCCGAAATCGAACTGGCCCTGCGCCTGACGCAGGCCAATGGCGGCGCCCATGGTCGAAGAGGTGACGTCGAGGGACATCGTTCAGCGCCTTTCCGGATCGTCCGGTTCAGATCACCACATTCACGCGCCCGGTGCCGGACGTGCCAGCGACGACGGCTTGAGTGATCGCTGGGGACGAGGATAGCACGGATGCGTGCGTTCCGGAAGAAGACGGCGATAATGGCGGCGACGAAGATAATGAGGGCGATGGTGGCGGTGTGGCGACCTTGCCACGGGCGGAGGCGTTGGCGTCGTCGCCCCCGACCTTGCCGTCGTCGGCTCCGACCAGAAGCGCCAGAGACGAACGCCCGGCCTTCCGTTCCTTCAGGGCTTCCTTGTACTGCTTCAGCGCCGCTTCGGTCGGTATCTGCGACACGGTCGAACCGTCCGCCGGGTCGCGGAACAGCATCACCAGACGTTCGGCGTCCGCATCGTAGGAAAAGGCGATGTTTGGGTAACGCCCGACGAGCGGAGCTTCCTTGTCCGCAGCACTCCCAGCCTTGGCCGGAGTCCGGGTGTCGGCCCCCTCGTCAACGGTTGCGCCGTTGCGGGCCGCCATGAAAGCCAACGGCTTCGAAGCCGTCGAGGTGGCAAGGGCCACGTTCATGACTGACACACCGGATGGTAGACAACACCAATTGTGATCATGCGTCCTCCGCGGCACCTTGTAAAGGGTTTGTTCACCATTTTTTGGGCGCAAACGGCCGATCCCTACCGTCGTATGCACAGACCGGCCGGGGGATTCGCCTTTCGCGCTCCCGACGCACACCGATTTCACAAGGGTCACGCTTGCGGCGGGTGAGCGGGCCGCTTAAGCCTTACCCATGGCTACGATTGCAGAAGCGCTGGCACTCGCCCTGGACCATCATCTCGCCGGCCGGCTGGCCGAAGCGCAGGTGCTCTACACGCGCGTCCTGGACGCCGAGCCGGATCAGCCCGACGCGCTGCATTTCCTCGGCGTTCTGGCCGGCCAGTTGGGCGAGCACGCGGTGGGGCTCCAGCTCATCGGCCGGGCGATCGACCAGCGGCCGGAAGCGGCCGACATGCACGCCAACGCCGCCAACGTCCTGCGCGCCGCCGACCGCGCGGCCGACGCGGTTGCCGCCTACCGGCGGGCGGTGGCGCTGCAGCCGGATTTCGCGGAAGCCTGGGCCGACATGGCGACCGCGCTGCGCACGAACGGCGATACCCGGCGCGCCATCGTGGCGCTGGAACGCGCCTTGGCGGCGGCCCCACAGCTGACGGCGGCGCAGGAGCGGCTGGGGCCGCTGCTGCGCGAACACGGGCGGCTTCTGGTGGAATCTGGGCTCGGGGTCGAGGCTCTCCCCCCGCTGGCCCGCGCGGCGGAGCTGCTGCCGCTCGATGCCGACATCGCTTTCCTCTACGGCAACGCGCTGTACGCCACCGGCTTGCGCGAGGATTCGCTGACCGCCTACCGTAACGCGCTGGCAATCACGCCGGACTATCCGTCGGCGGCCTTCAATCTGGGCATCGCGCTGGCCTTCGTCGGCCGGCTGGACGAGGCGGCGGCGGCGCTGGAGCACACCTTGCGACTGGACCCGCGCCACGGCGAGGCGCGCGAGAAGCTGGCCGTCACCCTGTCCCTGCTCGGCCGCGAGGATGAGGCGCGAACCTGGGCGGCGGAACCGGAAACGGTCAGGCCCGCGCCGCCGTCACGACCAGCCCCTCGACCGGATCGCCGCTCTCGAAACGCAAGGTCGCGCGGTCGAGACGCGTGATCGTCAGGCCGGCGGCGGCCAGGGTCGCCCGGACGTAATCCTCGGCGTGGGCATAGCGGCCGTGCGGGCTGACCCGGTAGGGCTCGGTCGCCGGATCGAGCCGCTCCACCGTGAAGGCGAGCCGTCCGCCGGGGCGCAGGGCCGCCGCCCCGAGAGCCAGCACCGCATCGAGCGCCCCGAAGTAGCACAGCACGTCGGCCGCCACGATCAGGTCGAAGCCGCCCGGATGCGCCGCGAGGAAGGCACCGAGTTCCGCCTCGGCCAGCGAGTCGTAAAGGTTGCGGGCGCGGGCGTGCTCCAGCATGCCGGAGGACAGATCCACGCCGACCAGGGTGCGGGCGTAAGCGCGCAGGAAGGGCGCGCACAGTCCCGTGCCACAGCCGGCGTCGAGAACGCTGAGCGCTGCGGCGGGCGGCGGGGCTTCGGCGGCGACGGCCTCAGCCAGCAAGGCCGGCGCGCGGTAGCCGAGTTCGGCGAGCTTGCGGTCGAACTCCCCGGCGAAATGGTCGAAGACCTGCCGGACATAATCGTCCGATGCACGGGATTCCGTGGACAGTCCGGCGATGGCCGTGCCGATGTGGCGGGCGACGGGGTGGTCCGGGTGATCGCGCAGCCAGAGCCGGGCGAAGCGCTCGGCCTCGGCTGTCCGGCCGTCCTCGTGCAGCAGATAGAGCGCGCCGGACAGGTTGTCGTGCGCCTCGTCCCAATCCGGGCGCAGGGCCAGCGCGCGGCGGTAGGCGGTTGCGGAGTCGACCAGCCGGTCCTGCTCGCGCAGCAGGTTGGCGAAGTTGTTGAAGGCCTCCGCATAGTCCGGCTGCATGGCCAGGGCGCGGCGGAAGGATCGTTCGGCCCCCTGCCCTTCCCCAAGCTCCTTCAGCGCGGAGGCGAGGTTGTAGTGAACCAACGGGTGGTCGAGGCCGCAGGCGAGCGCCTCGCGGTATTCAGCCGCCGCCTCGGCCGCGCGGCCCAGCGCCCGCAGCACATTGCCGAGGTTGTTGTGCGCCTCGGCGAAGCGCGGGTTGACCGCCAGGGTGCGGCGGTAGGCGGCCTCCGCCTCCTCCGCAAGCCCCTGGGACGCGAGCGCGTTCGCCTCGCCATACAGGCGCATCGCCTGCGCGGCGAACCCTGCCATGCGGAACGGGGTGCGCGGCTCGGTCACGATCGGTCTCCCTGCTTCAGGAAATAACAGCATCTTTACCTTGATCGGCGGATCATGGCACTCCCTTCCGGGATAAACGCTGACGAAGGCGATGGACATGAAGAAGTCGGCCAAGAACATCGCCGCGCAACTCGGCCGCGCCGTCGCGCACCATCAGGCCGGCCGCTTCTCCGAGGCCGAGCAGGACTACCGCGCCGTTCTGAGCGCCGACCCGCATCACGCCGACGCGCTGCATCTGCTCGGCGTGCTGGCGCTTCAGGTCGGCCAGCCGGAACCGGCGGTGGAGCTGATCGGGCGCGCCATCAAGCGCGCGGGCGGGGTCGCCGACTATCACGACAATCTGGGCAGCGCGCTGGGCGCCCTGGGCCGGCACGCGGAGGCGGCGGAGGCGCACGCCCGCGCCATCGCACTCAACCCCGGATCGGCCCAGGCCCGGCACAATCTGGGCAACGCCTATCAGGCGCAGAACCTGCCGGGGCTGGCGGCGCTTGCCTTCACCTCGGCGGTGCTGCTGCGGCCGGACTACGCCAAGGCCTGGTACAACCTCGGCAACGCACTGCGCGCCCAGAATCGGACGACCGACGCCGTGTACGCGCTTCAGCACGCGGTGGCGCTGGCGCCGGGCATGGTGGAGGCGCACAACAACCTGGGCGACGCGCTGACGGCGGCCGGCAGGCTGGACGAGGCCCTGGTTCAGCACCGCATGGTGGTCCAGCTGCGCCCCGACGACCCCAACGCGCACTACAATCTGGGCGCCGTGTTCCAGCGCAAGGGTGCCAACGAAAGCGCGGAGATCGCCTACCGCGCGGCGCTGAAGCGGGATCCGAACCACGTCATCGCGCTGAACAATCTGGGCGGCGTGCTGAAGAAGCTGGGCCGCCTCGACCAGGCGGAGCTGTGCTTCCGCAAGGTGCTGGAGCTGCGGCCGGACTTCGTGGAGGCCATCTACAACCTGGGCAACGCGCTGCAGGCGCAGGGCAAGCTGAAGCAGGCCGAGATCTGCTTCGAGGAGGCGCTGGCGCGCAAGCCGGGCCTCGCCACCGCCTCCTACAACCTGTCGCTTCTGGCGCTGACGCACGGCCAGCTGGACCGTGGATGGTCCGGTTACGAGGGACGCTTCGCGGCGGGCGAGGTCATTCCCGACCGCAACATCGACGCCCCCCGCTGGCAGGGGGAGGTGCTGCGCAGCCGCCGCCTGCTGATCTGGCGCGAGCAGGGCGTGGGCGACGAATTCCTGTTCGCCTCCTGCTACGGCGACGTCGTCGCCTGGGGCGGCGGCCCGGTGACCATCGAGACCGATCCCCGGCTGACCAGCCTGTTCGCCCGCTCCTTCCCCCGCGCCACCGTGCGGGCGCAGTCCTGCACCCTGGACGGCGAAGGGAACGCCACCGAGACCATCGTGCCGCTGGACTGCGACGTTCACATCCCGGCCGGGTCCCTGCCGCGCCTGCTGCGCGGGGCGGTGGCGGCCTTCGACGCGCCGGGGCCCTGGCTGGTGCCCGACCCGGCGCGGGTGGCGCTGTGGCGGGAGCGGCTGGCGGCGCTGGGGCCGGGGCTGACGGTCGGCATCGGCTGGCGCAGCCGCTTGATGACGGAGGAGCGCAAGGGCGCCTACACGACCCTGGAGCAGTGGGGGCCGCTGTTCCGGGTGCCCGGCGTGGTGTTCGTGAACCTGCAATACGACGACTGCGCGGCCGAGATCGCGGCGGCGGAGGCGCGCTTCGGCGTGCGCGTCCACCGCTGGGCCGACCTGGACCTGCAGGACGATTTCGAGGCGGCGGCGGCGCTGACCGTCAACCTCGATCTGGTCATCACGCCGGCCATGTCGGCGGGTGAACTGGCGGGGGCCTTAGGCGTGCCGGTGTGGCGCTTCGGCCATCGCGACTGGACCCAGCTGGGCGCCAACGCGCGTCCCTGGTTCCCGACCATGCGGCTGTTCCAGCCCCGGCCGGGCGAAGCCTTCGACGACGTGCTGGCCCGCATGGCGCGGGAACTGGCGTCTCTGCAATCTCCGCCGGCAGCGGCGGAACCGCCGGGCGCGGGGGTGGAGGCGCGGCTGGCGCAGGCCATGCAGTTGCATCGCCTCGGCCGGCTGGACGGGGCCATGGCCGGCTATCGGGAGGTGCTGGATCGCGACCCGCGCCACGCCGACGCGCTGCACCTGCTGGGACTTGCCACCCATCAACTCGGCCGGCCGGAGGAGGCGGAACGCCACATCACTGCCGCGCTGCGCATGGATCCGGAGTTCCCGAACGCCTGGAACCATCTGGGGCTGGTGCTGGATGCGCTGGACCGGCCGGACGGGGCGAAGGATTGCTTCGTCCGGGCGGTGGCGTTGCGGCCGGACTTCCCGGAGGCGCTGACCCATCTGGGGCTGAGTTGCGGATCGAACCCGCTCGACCGCGACGGCGCACGGGCGGCCAGGCGCTGGCACCACCGCTCGGTCACGCTGGCCCCCGGCAACCCGGCGGCCCACACCAACCTCGGCCACGCCTGCGAGGTCGAGGGGCGGTTCGCCGAGGCCGCCGCGCATTACCGCAAGGCGCTGGCGTTGCGCCCGGAGGCGGCGGACACGCTCAACAACCTCGCCAGCGTCGCCAAGCTGGAGGACCGGATTCCCGAGTCCAGAAAGCAGGTGCGACGAGCCATGCGGGCCGATCCCGGCTTCGCACTGGCGGCCTGGAATTTCGGCCTTCTGGCGCTGGCCGACGGCGATCTGGCGGCCGGCTGGGCGGGGTACGAGCGCCGTTTTTCCGCGAGGCAGTTGCAGCGGGCGCGGCGCATCCCCCTGCCCGTCTGGTCTGGCACGCCGCTGGAGGGGCGGCGGCTGCTGGTGTGGGCGGAACAGGGCTTGGGCGACGAGATCCTGTTCGCCTCCTGCTTCGACGAGTTGAAGGAGGCCGGCGGGCCGGTGGTGCTGGAATGCGACCGGCGGCTGGTCCCGCTGTTCGCCCGTGCCTTCCCCTGGGCCACCGTGCGCGCGGAGACCGTCGATTCCAAGGGGCGGGAGTTGAACGATCCGCCGGACTGCGACCTGCAAATTCCCGCCGGGTCGCTGCCGGCGCTGCGGCGCAGGGAGCTAACCCGCTTCCCGGCGCGCCCGGCCTTCCTCCGCGCGGATCCGGACCGTGTGACCATGTGGCGCGCGCGGGTGGATGCCCTGGGTTCCGGCCTGAAGGTCGGCATCGGCTGGCGCAGCCAGGTGGTCACCGCCCGGCGGGAGTCCGCCTACACGCGCATCGAGGACTGGATCCCGGTTCTGGATCTTCCCGGCGTGCAGACCGTGAACCTGCAATACGGCGACTGCACCGCCGAATTGGCGAGAATCGAAACGGACGGGCGGCGGCTGCACCGCTGGGACGATCTGGACCTGAAGGACGACCTAGAGGGCGTTGCCGCCCTGATGTCCTGCCTCGATCTCGTCCTTACTCCGGCCACGGCGGTGGGCGAGCTGGCCGGGGCGCTGGGCGTGCCGGTCTGGCGCATCGGCGGCCACGACTGGACCCATTTGGGCAGCGGCGTGCGCCCCTGGTACCCGTCCATACGGCTGCTGCAACCCCGCCCCGGTGAGACGCTGGCCGACGTGGTGCGCCACGCCGCCCGGCTGCTGGCCCGCATGACCGCCGTGGCGTAGCGGCCCATGGCGACGGTGGCGGCAATTCTCGACCACGCCTTCGAACGGCACCAGGGCGGCCTGTTCGACGAGGCCGGGGCGCTGTACCGGCGCGCCCTCGCCGTCCAGCCGGACGCGCGGGACGCGCTGCACCGCCATGGCCTGCTGCTCGCCCAGCTTGGCGATCTGGAGGCGGGGGCGCGGCTGGTGCGCCGGGCCATCGCCGTCGATGGAACGCCGGTCGAACCGCACGTCAACCGGGCAAAGCTGCTGCGCGCCATGGGTCGGCCGGCGGAGGCCGCCCGCGCCTTCGCCACGGCGGCCGCGCTGTGCCCCGGCCGCGCCGACGCGCTCAACGGGCTGGGCCATGCGCGGCGGGATCTGGGAGACATGCGGGCGGCGGCAACGGCCTTCGGGCGGGCGGCCCGCTGCGGCGGCGGCGCCCCCAGCCTGCACCAGCAGGGGATGGCCCTGGAAGCGGCGGGACGGCGGGAGGACGCCGTGGACGTCTTGATGCACGCCGCCGCTCTCGATCCGGAATCCGGACCGGTGGCGGTGCGGATCGGCGCGCTGCTTTTAGCCCTTGGTGATATCGAGAGAGCAGGCCGTTGGTATCGGCACGCCCTGACCCTTCGGCCGGGGCATAACGAAAGTCTGCGCGG
The DNA here is from genome assembly GCF_017876165.1 of Azospirillum soli. Classification (GTDB taxonomy): domain Bacteria; phylum Pseudomonadota; class Alphaproteobacteria; order Azospirillales; family Azospirillaceae; genus Azospirillum; species Azospirillum soli. The sequence continues at coordinate 26,785 of NZ_JAGINQ010000023.1, read as the reverse complement.
ATTGGTCGCAGCCGACGCGATGTCGGGCAACGAAGCTGCGGCGGCGCGCGGAAAAAGGCGCGCCGACGCCCTTCTGCCCGAACGAACATGACCGCTTCATCATCCCCCACCGGCCATGCACGGCGCATCGCGCCCTATCCCAATCGTTAGAGGCGGCATTATCCTTCTTTGGAGTACTAGGACCAAAGTTTAGGGTTGTTTGGCGGCACGGATGGGTGAACACTATGGTTTCCGGCATGCCGGGCATGGCGAAAGCCAGAGCGGGTATGAGCCGGTTGATTAGACGGAGAGCAGCCCATGCACACTGATGCTCGTCTATCTTCCCTGCAAGAAAAGCACATGCGCCTCGACCGCATGATTATGGACGAGGAAAAGCGCTCTTGGCCGGACGAGACCGCGGTCAAGCGCATGAAGCTCGAAAAGCTACATCTCAAGGAAGAGATTGATCGCTTGACGAGGACCACCAGCAGGGTGAATTAACTCCCCCAATAAAAGTCTTCCCATTCGACGAGAAGCCAGGGGTGGTTTTAAAAGCTGCCTCTGGCTTTTTATTTTAAAAGTTTGCTGTTCGATCAGCCTGCCGCCAAGCGTTTCAAGCGCCGGGCGATCACGGGAAGGGCGCCGGACGCCGTTTCCCCATCAGGCGCTGTGATCAGGCTCATGCTCGAAAACCATGGACGCACCCCGGTGCCGAGCGCGGTCCAGTCCCCTCGCCCCCCGAACCGCCAGACAGGCACGCCGAGCGCCCCCGCCAGTTCCCCCACCGAACTGGCCGGCACGATGACGAGGTCGAGACCCGATATCAGGGCCGCCACGGCCTCCAGATCGTCCTTTAAATCGAGATCGGGCCAGCCGTGGATCGGCACGCCGAAGCGCGCCTCGGCATCTTCGATCTCCTGGGCACAGTCGCCGTACTGAAGATTGACGAAGGCGATCCCCGGCACGCCGAAGACCGGTCCCCACTGGTCGAGCGCGGCGTAGGCCCGCCGCCGCTCTGCCGTCATCAGACCGCTGCGCCACGCGATCCCGACTTTGAGACCGGGTTCCAGCGCGTTCAACCGGTCGCGCCAGAACCTCACCAATTTGGGATCGGGAACGAGAAAAGCGGAACGCACGGGAAACTCACCCAGCGTCCGCCGCAGCCAGCGAGGCAGAGAGCCCATCGCCGCATGAAGGTCGATGCCGGGGCAAGGCACCTCCGGATCCGTGGGCGACGGTCGCACTATTGCCGCAGGAAAGGATCGCGCGAACAGCGGGACAAGGCGGCGGTCGCATTCGACCGTGACGGATGCGGCGCGCGCGATCACCTGCGGCAGGCAGTCGGCGAACATGATCTCGTCGCCGATCCCCTGTTCCCGCCAAACCAGCAGACGGCGGCCGGACAGGTCCTCGCCGGCCCAGGCGGGGACGCCGGGAACGCGGGCGGCACCGGCAAGCTCGCGGGCACTGAAACGGCTATCGTACCCGGTCCACCCCCGGTCCAGATCGCCAACGGCGAGCCGCAGAAGCCCTCTGTTGAAGGATGCCGCCGGATGGCCCGGCTCCACGGCAAGGGCACGATCACACCAGACCGCCGCCTCGTCCGGGTCCGCCATCTCACGCAGCAGGCGGCCGAGGTTGGCGAGCCCGTCGGCCAGCGCCGGGTCCAAGGCCAGCGCCCGCCGCAGCGCGGCCAAGGCCGTCCCGAGGCGCCCGCTCCGCCGCAACGCGATACCGAGGTTGAGCCATCCCGACAGGTGCGCCGGGGCCAGCGACAGGGCTTGGCGGTGCAGCAGTTCCGCCGCCTCCGGGTGGCCCAGCCGGGAGAGGACGGCCCCCCAATTGTCGTGCGCTTCGGCCAGCGCGGGTTCGGCGGCGGCGGCACGACGATGGGCGACGGCGGCGGCCGGCAAATCGTAAGACGCTTCCAGCGCGTTGCCGAGATTGGTCAGCGCGGCGGCGGACGACGGTTGCAGGGCCAACGCCCGCCGAAAACGCTCAGCCGCGGGGATCGGGCGCCCAAGCGACAGAAGCACGGTGCCGAGGCTGGTCTGCGCGGCGGCATAGCCCGGCAGATGGCCGATGGCTTGCGCGATCCGTGCGGCGCCCGCCTCCGAAGCCCCGGTCTGATGCGCGAGAAGCCCGGACAAGTGAAGGGCGACCGGATCGTCCGGCCGGACGGCCAGGACTTGCTCATAAAGCGGAGCCGCCTCGCCAAGACGGCCCGTGCGGTGGTGGTCGGCGGCGGCTTCCAGCAGCGCGTCGGGATCGACCGGCGCGGGCTCCTGCTTGCCCTCGGGAGTGGAGGCACTCCCATTCGACAACAGCGCCGCCATGCGGGCCAGCACGTCGTCGAAGGTCTCGCCCGTCCGGGGCTGGAACAGCCGCATGGACGGGAACCAAGGGCGCACGCCGCTGCCCAGCTGGGTCCAGTCGCGATGGCCCAAGCGCCACACCGGCACGCCCAAGGCCCCGGCCAGTTCGCCCGCCGACATCGCCGGGGTGATGACCAGATCGAGGTTGGCGGTCAACGCCGCCGCCGCCTCGAAGTCGTCCTTCAGGTCCAGGTCGGCCCAGCGGTGGATGCGCACGCCAAAGCGCGCCTCGGCAGTGTCCAGCTCGGCCGCGCAGTCGCCGTATTGCAGGTTCACGAACACCACGCCGGGCACCGCGAACAGCGGCCCCCACTGCTCCAGGGTCGTGTAGGCGCTCCGGCGCTCCATGGTCATCAGCTGGCTGCGCCAGCCGATGCCGACCGTCAGCCCCGGCCCCAGCGCCGCAACGCGCTCGCGCCACACCGCCACCCGCTCCGGATCGGGCACCAGCCAGGACGGGCGTTCCGGGAAGCGCTTCAGATCCGACCGCAGCAGGCGCGGCAAGCTTCCGGCCGCGACGTGGACGTCCGCGTCGCGGGGGTTGGCGGTTTCGGACCGGACCGTCGCCCCAGGGAAGGAGCGTGCGAACAGCGTGACGAGGCGCCGGTCGCATTCGATGACCAGATGCCCGGCGCGCTGAAGCAGGTCCGGGTAGCAGGAGGCGAACAGGATCTCGTCACCGACTCCCTGTTCCCGCCAGACGAGCAATCGGGAGGACGCGATGTTCTCGCCGCGCCATGCGCGGGCGGACAGAGCACGCTCCTGCCCCTGGAACTGCGGCGTGCCGAAGCGCCATTCATGCTCGGCCCAGCCCTGACGCAGAATGCCGCTCTCCAGCAGGAGAAGCGCGAGGTTGTAGTGGGCCTGCGCGAATTGCGGATCGGCCTGCAGGGCTTGCAGATAGGCCTCCGCTGCCTCCTCGCGGCGTCCCTGGCGGTTCCAGTGCATGGCCAGATTGGCGTGCGCCTCGGCCATGCCGGGAGCGCGCTCCACGGCCATGCGGTGGCAGGCGTAGGCTTCCCCGTGGCGCCCGAGGCTGTCCAGGGCGTTGCCCAGGTTGGTCCAAGCCGCAACCGCGCCGGGATCGAGGACGGTGGCCCGGCGGAGAACCCGCGCGGCCTCCACGAAACGCTCCGACGCCTGGAACGCCGAACCCAGATTGATGAGGGCGTCCACGCCGGACGCAGCCAGCACCAATGCCCGGCGATGGCAGAGCGCCGCCCCCGCCGCCTCGCCACGACCGGCCAGCAGGTTGCCCAGATGGGTGTGCGCCAGCCCGAGGTCCGGACGCAGGCGAAGCGCGCGGCGCACGCAGGATTCCGCCTCCCGGTCGCGGCCGAAGCCGCGCAGCAGAGCGGTGCGGTTGACCCAATGTTCCGCCGCATCGGGCTGCGCGGCGGCAGCGTGGCGCAACGCGGCCTCGGCGGCGTCGTACCGGCCTAGCGCCTGCAACGCGTTGGACAGCGCGGCATGGGCCGCGGCGTTGCTCGGCTCGCTGGCGGTCGCGCGGACCAGGAAGCCGGTGGCCTCCTGCGCGTCGTTCCGGCGCAACGCCATCACGCCCAAAAGATGCAGGGCGACCGCATGGTCCGAAACCCTGTCGAGCGCGCTGTGGCACAGCCGGGCGGCCTTGTCCAGGTCACCGGCGCGATAGCGGGCGATAGCGTCGGCGACCAGAGGTTCAACGGATTGCGGTTTCGGTGGAGGTGGCCGGGAAGCCACCACGCGCGCTTGATCGAGCGCTCGCGCCATGCGGGCCAGCACGTCGTCGAAGGTCTCGCCCGGCCGGGGCTGGAACAGCCGCATGGACGGGAACCAGGGACGCACGCCGCTGCCCAGCTGGGTCCAGTCGCGATGGCCGAAGCGCCACACCGGCACGCCCAAGGCCCCGGCCAGCTCGCCCGCCGACATGGCCGGGGTGATCACCAGATCGAGGTTGGCCGTCAACGCCGCCGCCGCCTCGAAGTCGTCCTTCAGGTCCAGGTCGGCCCAGCGGTGGATGCGCACGCCAAAGCGCGCCTCGGCAGCGTCCAGCTCAGCCGCGCAGTCGCCGTATTGCAGGTTCACGAACACCACGCCGGGCACCGCGAACAGCGGCCCCCACTGCTCCAGGGTCGTGTAAGCGCTCCGGCGCTCCATGGTCATCAGCTGGCTGCGCCAGCCGATGCCGACCGTCAGCCCCGGCCCCAACGCCGCCACCCGCTCCCGCCACAGCGCCACCCGCGCCGGGTCGGGCACCAGCCAGGGACCCGGCGCGTCGAAGGCCGCCACCGCCCCGCGCAGCAGGCGCGGCAGAGACCCGGCCGGGATGTGGGCGTCGCAGTCCAGCGGCACGATGGTTTCCCGGCCATCCGGCGCAACGCTCTCCGCACGCACAGTGGCGCTGGGAAAGGAGCGCGCGAACAGGGAGACGAAACGCCGGTCGCACTCGATCACCAGACCACCGACCCGCCGCGCGAGGTCCGGAAAGCAAGAGGCGAAGAAAATTTCGTCGCCGACCCCCTGCTCACGCCACACAAGAAGGCGCTTACCAGCCATCGCCTCGCCCTCCCACAGGGGGGCGGCGATGGCGCGGTTCTCATAGCCCTTGGCGCGGAACCGCCACTGGTAGGACTTCCACCCTTCGGCGAGCTTGCCCTTGGCAAGACGCACAAGGCCAAGGTTCAGGTGTGCCGCCGCCAGGGTCGGATCGAGATCGAGGGCACGCTGCAACGGGGCTTCCGCCAAATCGGCCCGCCCGGTCTGCCAGAACAGCATGCCCAGATTGGCGTTCGCCTCCGCGTGCTGGTCATCGGCCGTCAAGGCGGCCCGGTGGGCGGCCTCGGCTTCGCCCATCCGCCCGATGACCTGGAGTGCCAACCCCCAGGAGGTGCGGGCCACGGCGCTGCCGGGGTTCAGAAGGACCGCTCGGCGGTGCACGCGCTCGGCCTCCGGCACGCGATCCACCTCCTGCAATCCCGCACCCAGGTTGGTGTAGGAATCGGAGTAGTCCGGCTGCGCGGCAATGGCCATGCGATACAGTCGGATTGCGGGGCCGAGCCGACGCAAGGCCTTATGGACGTTCCCCAGATTGTTGAGCGCTTTCCCGTAATCGGGCTGCAGGGCAAGCGCCCGCCGATAGCTGACCGCAGCCTCGTCCAGCCGCCGCAAGCCATCATAGGCCGTACCCAGGTTGCTGAAGGCCACCGCGTCGTCCGGCTGCACAGCGATGCCGCCGCGCAACGCAACGATGGCAGCGTCGAAAACCCCGAGGTCGAGCAAGGCGACGCCGATATTGTTCCGCGCGGCGGTCAGCCCCGGATCAGCGGCCAGCGAGAGGCGGTACCGGGAAACGGCGTCGGCCCAACGTCCCTGCGCTTGGAGGACCCGGCCGAGGGTGAACTGCAACAGCGCGCTCGACGGGTCGGCCGCCACCGCCGCTTCGAGCACCGCCTCCGCCTCGGCCGCGCGCCCCTGCTCATGCAGGAGGTTCGTCAGTTCGATGGCCAGTTCGGCGTCAGCTGGCGTGCTGGCCAAGGCCTGGCGCAGACAAAGCTCGGCGTCGGCATGGCGCAGCGCGCGCAGCGACAGGGCCAGATTGCGCCACGCCGGGGCATAGCTCGGCACCGCCTTTACAACCTCGTGGAAGCAGACCGCCGCAAGGTCGTTGCGACCCGCCCGACGGTAAATGCACCCCAGATCATGACGCACACCGGCGAGGCCCGGATCGCGTGCCAACGCGTCGTCGTAGGCGGCGACGGCTTCTCCGTAGCGCCCGACCCCCTCAAGGGCCTTGCCCAGATTGCCGAACACCTCGGCGTCGCCGTCCTGCAGCGTGATGGCACGCCGATAGGCGGCAACCGCCTCCTCCAGCCGGCCTTGGGCGGCGAACGCGTTGCCAAGGCTGTTGCAGGCCGCCGCGAAAGCCGGGTGAACGGCGAGCGCCGCGCTGATCCACCCGACCGCACGACCCGACTGGCCCGCCTGATGAGCGGCAAGACCTGACAAGTGGAGCACATCGGCGTGAGCGGGCGCCAAAGCGAGAATATGATCGTACAGCGCCTGCGCCTCGGCAAGCCGACCTGCCCGGTGATGATCGATGGCGGCGTCGAGCAGATCGCCGACCGATGGAATCGCGTCGGCGTCGCACCCGGACGGCGGCTGCGTCACGGCGCCGGATCGGATGAAGGATCGGCGGCAGCCTCACCGGAGGAATCCGCGCCACCCTTGAACAGCTTCCGGCACAGCTTCAGCGCACGGTAGTAGTTCCGCGCCTCAACCAGACGTTCGATGTCGTCCAAATCCTTGCGGCAGTCGGGGCGTGCGTCGCGCGTTTCTTCCAGGATGGAGGTGAAGCGCTGCAGGTTCAGCACCGTGTCTTCCGGAAAGATGTAGATGAGCTGGATGACGAAGTAGAGCTTCTTCTCGATGCTATCGATCTGCTCTTCCTTCAACACCTCGCGCCCGCGCAGGAAATTGGCGGTGTTGTAGAGGAAGAACGAGCCGGGACGGTCACCGGCGCCGATGACGGCTCCGTTGATGATGACCTTCTCGTTGGGGCGAAGAACGAACTTCAAAGGCATGAGAACGGACCCGGTGCTTGCTGGCTGGCGTCTGGCGGCGCGAGGGACAGAACAGGGCGAGCCCCAAAACGGCACCATGGACCAAATGGAACGGGCGGCGGCTTGCGCCGCCGCCCGCCGGGCGTGATCCTACCCGAAGTTCCCGCCTTAGAACAGGCGCAGGATGGACTGCTGCGACTGGTTGGCCAGCGAGAGGGCGATGGTGCCCAGCTGCTGCCGGGTCTGCAGCATCAGCAGGTTCGCACCTTCCTCGTTCTGGTCGGCCAGCGTCAGCTTGCTCGCACCTTCCTGCAGCACGTCGCTGAACTCCTTGGTGAAGTTCTCACGGGTCGTGATGATGTTCAGGTTGGTGGACAGCGTCTGCGAGGACGAACGCAGCGTCTGCTTCGCGTGGTCGATGCCGGCGACCGCGTTGTCGATGTCGGCGCGGTCGGTCCAGTTGTTCTGAGCGTAGTCGAGACGCAGGCCCTGGCCGCTGGTGGTCAGGTTCTGAGCCTTCACCGTGATCGAGTTGGTGTTGCGCTCGTTCAGCTGAACCGTCAGGTCGTTCGCCGTGTTGGCGTCGGTCACCTGCACCGTCACCAGGTTCGCCGCCTTGTTGCCGGAAGCCGCTTCCTTGATGGTCTTCTGGTCGACGTCGACGCGCACCGTGCCGCTGTCGAAGGCGAAGGACTGCTCGCCACCCGACAGCTTGCCCTCACCACGGTTGGCCATGCCGTCGCGGGTGATGGTGTTGCCAGCCAGATTCGTGGCGGAGATTTGGATGTCGACCTTCTTTTCGATGGTCGAGACGCCGTTGCCGCCGTTGGCCGCCTGCTCCAGAAGCTTGCGGTCGACCGTGAAGGACACGACCGTGCCCGACGCGAAGCTCTCGGAGATGCGCTTGGTCAGCGCGTTCTCGGCGCTGGCCGAGACGGTCATCTCGCGGGCCACGCCCGTGGTCGTCGCGCCCGTCAGGGAGATCGTGCCGCTGGTGCCGACCGACACCGAGGCCACGTCCTTGCCGGCCAGGCGACCGGTGCCGCCGATCTGGGCGCTGATCGAGGCCTGCAGCTTGGACGCCACGTTCGCGGCGGCGTTCTGGCCGATGGCCGTGTCTTCGGCGGTCGCCTTGTAGGTGAAGGTCTGGCCTTCCACCGTGATCGAGAAGCTGTCGCCCGCTTCGATCGTGCCGCTGACGTTGACGTTGGTCACCTGCGCCACGCCGGAGGTCGCCGCCGTCGTGGTGTTGGCTTCGATCTTCTGGGTGTTGTCGAAGTAGGTGATCGTGCGGGACTCATTGCCGTCCGAGACGATGAAGGAACGCTCGCGGCCGACCGCGCCGCGCACCTCGATCTGGACGTCGGAGAAGGAGCCCAGCGTGCTGGACATCGTGCCCGACAGCTTCATGCCGGTCAGGCCGTGCGCCATTTCGGCGTTGGCGATGTCGCCCGCCGCACCCTCGATCGAGCCGTCGCCCTTGACGCGCACCGTGTAGGTGTCGGCCGACACCACGTTGGTCACGCGGGCGTTCTCGAGGCCGGCGACGCTGTTGACCGCAGCGCGCGAGGCGGCGGTGGAGTCCATGCGCATGCCGTTGCCGGCCAGCAGGTTCTTGCCGCCGTAGCTGGAGTCGCCGGCGAGCTTGTCGATCTGGTCCTTCAGCGCGTTGAACTGCGAGGCCAGCGACTTGCGGGTGGCCACCGAACCGGCGTCGTTGCCGAGAGCCGCGTAGGCGGCGGTGGTCAGACCGCGGGCCTGCTCGATCATCGCGTCGATCGAGGTCAGCCCCTTGTCGGCGGCCTTGATGGTGGTGATCGCCTGGCCCATCGTGTCCTTCAGCGCGGTCAGGTCGCCGGCGCGCTGGTTCAGGCCCTTCGCCGCGAAGAAGGCGGTCGGGCCGTCGAGGGCGGTGTTGATCTTGTTACCGGTCGCGAGGACGTTCTGCTTCTGCGCAATCTTGTCCTGAACGCCCTGCAGCTGCAGGAGGTTCGTGCGCATGCTCGCAGAGAGGGAGATGTCGCCAACAGCCATGGTAGTCACTCCTTTTGGAGGATGTCGATCCAATCCGCCTTGTGCGGACGGAGAGGGACTAATTCCCTCGTGACTACGTTAGGCAAAAAGCGGGCCAGTCCAAAATTGCCGTACAATCGAGGCAATCTCTGCCTCCCGGAAGAAAGCGACCCGGCAAATTTTGCCTAGGCCCCGGCAGAAAGTGCCGCCTCCCCGGCATCCTTTGCCGCCCCGCCCGTCGCCTCGGCAGAATCTGCCGGGTTACCACCAGCGGTGAGCAGGATGGTCTCACACACGGCGAGCGGACCGGCGGCCAGAACGACGGTCCCCCAGGACCAGCCGACGCCGAAACCCGACAGCAGCAACCGGCGGGCGCCGGCGCGCAACGGTTCCACCAATTCCGAAGCCAGTGCCAATGGGACGGAAGCCGAACTGGTGTTGCCGTAGCCGCCCAGCGCCAGCACCGTCTGCGCAGGCGTGGCGCCGAGCTTTTGCGCCAGATGGCGGATCATCTGGGCGTTGGCCTGATGCAGGACGACATGGTCGACGTCGTCCACGGTCCAGCCGGCGAGGTCGAGGGCCGCGCGAATGTTGCCCGGCACCTCACGCAGGGTGAACGCGAAGACCTGCGTGCCATCCATGAACAGGTGGGCCGGCGCTTCGGGGCGGCGCAGGCCACCGCCCGGAACGGTCAGGTAGGGGGCGCCCGCCCCGTCGCTGCCCAGCGCGAACGCCATCGGGGAGGCGTCGGCGTCGATCTCCAGCGCGGTGGCGGTCGCCGCGTCGCCGAACAGCGGCGCCACGGCGCGGTCGTTGGGGTCGAGCACGCGCGAGGTCGTGTCGCCCGCGATCAGCAGGGCGCGCCGACCCCCGGCCACCTTCAGCATCGCGGCGGCGGTCCACAGCCCGTAGACGTAGCCGGAGCAGCCGAGCGTCAGGTCCAGCACCGCCGCGCCCTTGCCCAGCCCCAGCCGGTGGTGAAGGAGGTAGCCGGAAGCCGGCAGGATGTGGTCGTGGGTCTGGGTGACCATGACCAGCAGATCCACCGAGGCGGGCTCCCAGCCCATCCGGTCCAGCAGGCGGCGACCGGCGGCCTCCGCGAGGTCGGAGGTGCATTGGTGCGCCGGCACGAGATGGCGGGCCTCGATGCCCGTCGCCTTGGCGATCTTGCGCGCGGCGTCCTCGCCGAAGCGGGCGGCCAGGTGCTCCACGGTCTCGCGCCCTTCCGGCACGCAGGCGACGAGGCCCTTCAGCCCAACGCCCTCGATCACGCTGGCGACCATGGGGAACTCCTTCTCGCCTTCAGCAGGTGATCCCGCCATCGACCACGATGGTCTGGCCGGTCACGAAGGCGCCACCGTCGCCCAGCAGGAAGCGGACCACCGGCACCACGTCGGCCACGTCGCCGAGTCGGCCGAGCGGCGTGCGCCGCACGATTTGCTCGCGCTGCCCCTCGGCCAGCGTGCCCGACATCTCGGTGGTCAGATAGCCGGGCGCGACGGAATTCACGGTCACCTGAAGCCGCCCGACCTCGCGGGCCAGCGCGCGGGTCAGCCCGTCCAACCCGGCCTTCGACGCCGAATAGGCGGCAAGCCCGGTGTAGCCGCGCTGCCCGATGATGGAGGAGACGTTGACGATCCGCCCCGGACCGCGCCGCACCAGCTTGGCGCGCAGGAAGGCGCGGGCGGTCTGGATCGCGCCGACGAGGTTGGTCTGGATGACCTCCTCCACATCCACCTCGGGAAAGCTGGCGAGCACGCCCTCGCGGGCGATGCCGGCGTTGTTGACGAGCCCCCACAGCGGCGACGGGCCGGCCCATTCCACGGCAGCGTCGAGAAAGGCGCGCACCTCCCCGGCGTCGCCGATGCGGCAGGCCTTCCAGAACAGGTCCGGTCCGGCGAGGCGTTCCAGTGCGTCGCTTGGGGAACGGCTGCAGGTCGAAACGCGGTAGCCGTCGGCCAGCAGAGCCTCCACCAGCCCAAGGCCGAGTCCGCGGCTGCCGCCGGTGACGATGACGTGTTGCTTGGTTCCGGTCATGCGGCCCCTTCCCGCTTCTTCTTGCCCGCCGATCCCAGCGGGATGTTCTCGACCATGGAAATGACGCGCGGGCGCGCGGCCGGCGGCAGAGCCGCCGACGCATCGCGGATGGCGGCGCGCAGGGCCGCTTCCTCCACGCCGGACAGCGGCACCACCGACGCGGTCAGGATGTGCCCGGTGATCGGGTTGGCCGCCGGCCGGACCAGCGCGTCCAGCACGCCGGGAACGGCGAGCAGAAGCTGTTCAACCGCTTCCGGAGAGACCTTCACGCCGCCGACATTCACCCGGCCATCCAAGCGGCCGGCGAACAACACGCGGTCGCCGCGCCGTTCGACGACATCGCCGGTGGAGAGCCAATCCTCGGAAAGGCCTGCTGCGTCGGCGTAACCGAGCATGGCGCGGGGGCTGTTCACTTCCAGAACGCCGTCGCGGATGCGCAGGCCCACGCCGTCCACGCCGGTTTCCAGCCACGCCGCGGGAAAGCCGGCGCGCCCGTCGGTGACGGCGAACAGGGCGCCGGCCTCGGTGGACGCGTAGATGTGGCGCAGCTTCGCGTTGGGAAAGCGCTCTTGGAGGCGGTCGAGAAGCGGCTGGTCGGCCGCCTCACCGCCCAGCGTGATGGAGGTCAGCGGCGGGCGCTCGTTCCCAAGGGTCATCAGAAAGGCGCGCCAGAAGCTGGGCGTTCCGCTGATGTGGGTGGCCCCATGCCGGACGGCGGCGCGGGCGAGGTCGGCGGCGTTCGCACCGGGGACGGCGATCAGAGTGGCGCCGGAGGCCAGCGCGGTCAGAATGACCTGGAGGCCGGCGAAGGCTCCGGAATCGTAGGTCAGCAGCCAGCGTGCGGATGAATCGGCGGTGCCGCGCAGGCGTCCGCGCAGGCGTTCGAAATCGTGTCGGGCGCGCTTGGGCGTTCCAGTCGTGCCGGAGGTTTCAAGGAGGACCGAGAATCCACTGGTCCGGCCGTTGGCCGCCCCCTCATCCCAATCCTTCTTGCCAGAGGGGAGAAGGGCTTTGTGGCGCTTCAGCAGCAACGCTACCCCAGCCCGCTCCGCAGCGGCTAAGGCAGCCACGACGGTGGTTGGACGCACTGCCTCCACGACGGCTTGACCGGCTGTGCGAAACTCCGCCTCAAGATGGTCGGCCTCGGCCGCAATCTCCGCCCAACCGTACGATTCGTCCGTCTCGATCAGGCGGGCGTCCGAGGCGAACCAGGGCGGAGGGGCTGCGGTCATGCCGCGTTGGGTCGATAAAGGGCCGCCAGTTCGCCCACCGTGTTGAACTGGATGAAACCGGCGCGGAACGGATCCTGGCCGGTGCGCTGCTCCAGCACCACCAAAAGAGTAGCGAGGTCGAGGGAGTCGATCGGCAGGTCACCGCCAAGGAAGGCGGAATCCGGGTCGATGGCCGGCAGGGTTTCGCCCTTGTCGGCGGCAATGTGGGCGAGTTCTTCGGCGATCAGCGCGAGGATGGTGTCGGTCATGGAGTGTCGCAGGCGGTGAGAAAGTCGCGGAGAAGGGCCGTGACGGGGCTGGCGGCCTCACTATGGGGCAAGTGCCCCGCGTTGTCGAAGAGATGAAGTGGGGCGGACGGCGGCAGACGGTCGCGCGGCGGCAGCGGGATGATGCGGTCGTCCCGTCCCCACAGCAATTGGACCGGCATGCGGATAGTGGTCCAATCCACCGGCGTCCAGCGCTCGGCGGCACCGGCGAAGGAGCCCTCGACGATCCGCTCCAGCGCGGCATGGCGCGCCGGATCGGCGGCCTGGGCGTGCAGCACCTCGCCGATGCGGGCGGTCAGGGGGGATGGCTGGGCGAACAGGCGTTCAGCACAGACCACACCCTCTTCGACCGAGGCCAGCGATGTCACCCGGCGCAGGAAGGCAAGGTCGAAATCGGGGCCGAGCCCGGCGCTGGCGATCAGGGAGAGGCTCGCGACGCGCTCCGGCGCGTGCCGCGCCAGTTCCAGCGCGACATAGCCGCCCATGGAATGCCCGACCAGATGGACGCGCGGCACCTCCAGCGCGTTCAGGAAGCGCACCAGCCACGGCGCCAAATCGCCGATCCGGCCCTCGCCCACATCGAGCGTGGAACCGCCATGCCCCGGCAGGTCCACCGCCAGCACCCGGCGCTCGGTGGCGAGCGGCGACAGGTTGAACTGCCACGTCAGCAGGTCCCCGGCGAAGCCATGCAGCAGCAACGCCGGCACGCCACCGCGCCCAAGCGACAGGTAAGAGGCGGGGCCGCCGTCGATGTCGGCCCGCGCGCGGCGGAGGCGGACGGCGGCGTCGCTCACAACAGACAGAACGCTGGACGTCAGGCGGCGACGGCGACGGCGACGCCGACCAGAGCCAGAAGGTCGGCCACGGTCTTGGCCTTGGCCAGCTTCTCGCCTTCCACGACGGTGCCGAACGTCTCGTCCACCAGGGCGATGAAGCTGATGACGGCCAGCGAGTCCCAGGAATCGAGCGAGGTCAGTTCTTCGTCGCCGGTCAGGGTGCCGGCGTCAAGTTCCAGCATCTCGTCGAGAGCGAGCAGGAAATCCTTGCGGTCCATGGATGTCTCCAATGTCAGTGGGCTGTGGGTCAGTGGATGATGCGTCAGTGAGCGGTGCGTTGCCGCACGTCGCGGTTGATGTCGGCCCAATCGGGATGGTCGCGCAGGACGTTGCAACAATCCTGCCAGCCAAAGTCGGGCTTTGCGGGGATGAGCGTTTCGAGCAGACGGCTGACGAGGTCGAAATCCGCCTGTTCGTCCACGCACCAGCGTTGCTCCACAGGATCACCCTCATGCCGGAGCGGAGAAGCCAGACGGAAGCGTTCCGGGCGGCGGTAGATGTAGGCGGTGACGTGCTCGCGCTCGGCCGGATCGCTGGCATTCGCGGCGGCATCGATCAGCGCGGCGCGCGTGAAAACCTCGGCGTCAAGGCCGCGCGGGTAATGGAAAACGTCAACTCCCCGGTAATCGACAGGCGGGTCCGACGCCAGGAACTCCGCGACGACGCGGTCCACCAACGCCGGGTCGATCAGCGGGCAGTCAGCGGTCACCCGCACAACCACGTCGGCCTTGGCCATCTCGGCGGCGCCCGCGTAGCGCGACAGCACGTCATGTTCGCTGCCCCGGAAGACCGGCACGCCGAGCGCAGCGCCCAGTTCGGCAACCGGGTCGTCGGTGGCGTTCACCGTGGTCGCCAGCACCAGCGCGTCCAGGGTCCGGCAGCGCGACAGGCGGCCGAGATGGTGGGCCAGCAGCGGCTTGCCGGCGGCCTCCATCAGCACCTTACCGGGCAGACGGGTCGAGGTCATGCGCGCCTGCGAGATGCAGACGACGTTGGGTTTGGTGGCGCGGGGCTTCCGCGTGCTCATGATTGAGCCTCCGGCAGCAGCATGTCCCAGCGCAGGGGTTCACCGCGCCTCAGGGCGCGGGCGGCTCGGCGGCCGAGGACGGCGGGGAGGTGCTTCGGTTCCATGCCAAAGCCGGGACGGATGGAACGGACGTTTTCGGCCGTCAGCGGCGCGCCGGCCGGAACGTCGGCCACCACGTAAAGGGAGCGGCGGTAGTCGCGCCCGCCGGCCTCGCTGGGCTTCACGCCGTAATGGACGCGGCCCAGCGCCGCCCAGGCAATGCGGACGGCATCGGCCATCGCCTTGAACTCGGCCGGTTCCAGGGAGAAGGCGCTGTCCACCCCACCCTCGGCGCGGGACAGGGTGAAATGCTTCTCGATGACCACGGCGCCGAGCGCGGCGGCCGCCACCGGCACGGCGGTCCCGTGGGTGTGGTCGGACAGGCCGGCGGCGACGCCGAAGGCCTTGCCAAGGTGCGGGATGGTGCGGAGGTTGCTGTCCTCCGGCGGAGTCGGGTAGCCGCTGACACAGTGCAGGAGGACCAGCGGCACATCGCCCGCCGCCTCCACCGCCTCGCCCACCTCGCCCAGCGTGGCAAGGCCGGTGGACATGATCAGCGGCTTGCCCGACCAAGCGGCGCGGCGGATCAACGGCAGGTCGTTCAGCTCGAACGACGCGATCTTGAAGGCCGGGGCGTCCAGGCGCTCCAGCAACTCGACGGCGGTCTCGTCGAAGGGGGAACTGAAGATGGTCAGGCCGAGCGAGCGGGCGTGTGCGAACAGCGGCTCGTGCCACTCCCAAGGCGTGTGCGCCTCGCGATAGAGATCGTGCAGGGTGCGGCCCTGCCACAGCCCACCTTCCAGCCGGAAACCGGGACCGTCGTGGTCGATGGTGATGGTGTCGGCCGTGTAGGTCTGAAGCTTCACGGCGTCTGCCCCCGCCGCCTTGGCGGCGTCGATCAGCGCCAGCGCGCGGCTCAGTTCGCCGTTGTGGTTGCCCGACAACTCGGCGATTACATAGGGCGCGTGGCCGGGGCCGATGGGACGGCCGTCAATGATGACGTCACGGGTCACGGGGGCGGGATCTCGGAAATTGGTTCGTGGACGACAGTGCCACGGGCTCGGTTAACGAGCCTTAATTTTGCGCGGGCGACCGCAAAAGATTCCTGGCCTCCTCGCCGTATTCCAGCAGGCGGGCCGTGCAGCGGTGCCGGTCGCCGACCGTTTCGAACCGGATGCGGGACAGTTCGGCCTGCTGGGCGCGGACGGCGGGATCGGCGAACAGAGCGGCGGCGCGCTCCACATAAGCGGCCCAGTCGGGCACGGGAATCCCCTCCCCCGCCACGCTGGCGACGTCGCCCCAGTCGAGCGTCACCACGGGCAGCCCCTCGGCGATGGCGTAGGCGCCGCTGCCGCCGCCGCCCTGGCGGGAGGGGTTCAGGAAGGCGTGGCAGCGCCGGTAGAAGGCGCGGATGTCCTTCAGGTGCCCCACGCTGCGCATCCGGACGGCGTTGCGGGTGGTGGCGAGCCGGGCGGGCAGTTCCTTGACGCCGCCAGCGAAGGCGATGATGGCGCCGGGGCAGCGGTCGAGGACCCGGTCGGCGATCTCCAGGAATTCCGGCGTCACCTCAAGGTCCAGGCGAGTGCCGACCACGGCGAAGAGGAAGGGCGGGCTGCCGAGACCGAAATCCCCCTGGTCGCCGGAGGTCGGCGGCGGCGAGAAGCCCAGGGTGAAGGGCCGGAAACGCTTCGCGAAGGGCGCGCGGTAGAGGGCCGGCAGGTGATCCGTGTAGTTGCCCTCGTCATAGCCCAGGACGATGTGGGCCAGCGAGATGGTAAGGCCCGAGGTTGTCGGCAGGCACACCACCGGCCGCGCGTTGGCCTCCGCGAACAGGTCGCCCACGACGTTGGAACCGCCGAAGGTGACCAGCAGGTCCGGGTCGTAGCCATCGATGGCCTCGACGATGGTGGACAGCTTCTGCGCCGAGAAAGCCCGGTCGGTGAAGGACGCCACCTTCACCTGCCGCCCGAACATCTGCATGGCGCAGACGCCCTCAGACTCCTCGACCAGCTGGGCGTTCATGGGCGGAATGAACATGCTCTCCACCCGCAACGGCATCGTGTTGCAGTTGATGATCGCGACATCGAGCCCGAAATCGTCCTGCAGGCGGCTGGCGTAGTCGAAACAGTCGCGCGACGGCTGGTGCTGGTCGTTGGTGAACTGGTTGGTCAGCACCGCCACCTTGCGGATCGGGCCATCGCGCGGAATCCGGCGCGGCGGCTTGATGCCCCAGTTCCGCATCACGGAGCGCACCAGCGCCTGGTAAAATCGGAACAGATCGCAGGGGCCGAAGGACGCCCCCTTTTCCGGCGAAGCGGCGCTGAGGAAAAGCTGCCGGTTTATGCACCAGTAGGTGTAGTGCAGCAGCTCTGGCCCGACCTGATCGCCGCCCAGCAGCAGGTAATGGAGTATGCGCTCGTAGTGGTAGAGGTCGCCGGTCAGCTGGAACAGCACCGAATGCAGGAGAACCGTCTGCCCGCCCGGCGCCACGCTCTCCAGCCGCTCGGCAACGGCGAGGCGGGTTTCAGCGTCCACATCGCGCCGCACCGCCTCGCAATGGGCCGACAGCCGGTTGATCGTATCTGCGTTGAACTGGCGTTTGGCCAGGAAGGCTGTCAGGGTGGCGACCTGCGCCTCGATGGTGTCGGACATTGCTGATACTCCGCGCGCTTGGGCCGCTGGTGCCCTTGCCCGCCGCCCTGATAGCCCCGACCCAGTCGAGGTTTCAAGAATTTGCCCCTCCGACAATGACGCGGGCAGCGGCGGCCAGACTTTCGGGGGTTCCGATGTCGATGAAATGCGCCTTCGCGACATGGGCGTTCAGGGTGCCGGGCGGCACCTTCTCCAGCACGTCGCGTTCCAGAGAGGTGGCGCCGGATGCGACAAGGCGGTCGAGGAAGGCACCGGAAAACAGATAAACACCGGCGTTGATGGTGCCGCTGCCTGGAGCCTTCTCGACAAAACTGCGTATCCGGCTATCGGGGCCGATCTCGACCCGACCGAATCGGGACGCATCTTCCACCTGCACACACAGTACGGAAGCGTCGGCACCCGATAAGCGATGCGACGCGACAAAGGCGCGAAGGTCGGCATCGACGAAGGTGTCGCCGTTCACCACCAGCACAGTGCCGGAGCGCAGTTCCTTGCGAACGTATCCCAGCGCCCCGGCGGTGCCGAGCGGGCGCGGTTCGATCTGGCAGACCACGTCGAGCGTACCATTGGCGTCGCCCTGCGCCAGCCATGCGGTCACGCGGTCGGCGAGGTGGCCAAGGCACAGGACCACCCGCCTTGTGCCGTAGGCCGAGAGATAGTCCAGCAGGTGACCGAGAAAGGCACGGCCGGCAACCGGCGCCAGCACCTTGGGCGTGTCGCCCAGCACGCCGCGTATGCGCGTGCCGAGCCCGCCCGCCAACACCGCGACGTCGATATCTGCCAAGGCTTCGTCAGGCCGCACCGATTGTCCTCTCTAAGGCCGGCATCTCCTCCGGCGTCCGTCAGCGTGACGTCTGCCTCGCCGCAACCGTATTGATTACACCCGCCCGATGCAAGCGCCCCCGATGCAAGCACCTGCGGAGTGCCACGTCGCCGATCTTTCGACCTCGACTTCGCCCATGTTCTAA
This sequence comes from Azospirillum soli, assembly GCF_017876165.1. Taxonomy (GTDB): domain Bacteria; phylum Pseudomonadota; class Alphaproteobacteria; order Azospirillales; family Azospirillaceae; genus Azospirillum; species Azospirillum soli. The sequence goes on along the minus strand of NZ_JAGINQ010000023.1, from coordinate 8,820 downwards.
GCCAGAGTGAACGAGGCGTTTGGACCATTGTGCGATCATGGCTGTCATCATCTGTGTTGTCGGAGACAAGGGCGGAATCGGCAAGTCAACCTGGGCACGAGGCATGGCCGACGTTTGCCGTCGGCATCAGATCAAAGCCGCTCTGTTCGACGCCGATTGGATTTCCCGTAGTCTCTTCAAGGTCTTTTGCCTAAAGAGCAAGGATGGGGCGGTGGTGCCGCTGAACCGGCAGGACCCGCGCGCCGGGTGTATTCTTTACGATATACACAACCGTGACTTGGGCCGCGATTTCCTGCTGAACAGCATGGGGGTGCCCGGTGTGGACATCATCCTGCATGACATGCCCGCTGGATTCCGCGCCGACTTCTCCCGTGTCATGGGAATTTCCCAGCACGAGCAAGCCTTGCAGGAGTTTGTCGCATCCTGCCGCAGTATTTCGATCCGTCCGGTGTTCGTCACTCCCCTCACGCCGCATTGGGCAGGGCATCAGACCGCCGCATGGCTGGCCGAAGCCGTGTCGCAGACCGCCACGGTCATCGCGGTGCGCAATGAGCAGTACAGCGACGACCAATTCGCGCTCTGGCGCAACGGTGACCAAGCCCGCTTCCTCAAGGCCGGCGGGCTTGAAATCGCCATGCCGGGGTTGGACACGCAGACATATTTGACCTGCGATACGCACGCCGTTCGTTTCAACACGGCCGGCGAACACCCCGCCCTGTCGTTGGCGGACAAATTGCGCGTGGGCTCGTGGATGCGGCGATTCGAGGCGGAGCTTCAACCCGTGCGGGACTTCCTTGCCCTGAAGGAACTGCCAGAGGCGGGGCCGACCCCCGATCTGGAAAGCGACGCCGGGAAGCAAAAGGAAGCCGTGGTCCAGTGACCCGGCAGACTGGATGATCGCGACGCATGAGCACGAATCATGGTGATGACCCCGACGTGAACGGGATCTGGCGGCAGGCCGCCGAAGTCAATCGTCGCATTGACGAGGCTGTGGAAGCGTTCGAACGGCAGATTCGCGGCGGTGCGCAAACCGTCCCGACGCGTCCCCCGCCCCAACTCCGGCGAACCACGCGCGATGCGCCGACGCCGCTCAACCTTCGCCCCCCATCAGACCGTCCACCTGTGGCCGGTCTGCATGGCACGCTCACGGTTTTGCCGTCGCGGGCAGCCCCCCGCTTTCCCGCGCCCCGCCCGCGCGTGGATTTGGACACCGTTGACGCGCAGTTGCGCGCGGAACTGGACGCCTTGGAGGCAAAGCGTGCCGAATGCCGGGCACCGGAAGCGTTGGCGTTCTCCGTGCCGTGGAGTGCGATGCCGCGCCCGCTGTTCATCGCCGATTCCGATGGACGCCTCGTTCCGAACCCCGTCTCCGACGAGGAGATACGCGACATCGTCCAACCGCACTGGCGCGCCGTGCACGAACAGGCGAACGCTGCGGACAGCGCTTTGATCGAGTCCCGCGACGCATTCGAGCGGGCAGGCCTGTTCCGCCGATTGAGCGGCGCCCGTAGGGCCCTGACCGCCGCGCAGGAGGACTGGGACGAGGCGACGCTCGCCAAGGAAACGCTTGACCTCCTCTGGCAGGGGGAATCAATGCGACGTCAGTTCGAGCATTTCCGAACCATGGCGGACGAATCCTTCAAACAGGCCATGGCGACCACGGGACAGGACGACGAGGTGACTGCGCGGATTGTGGAGATCGAGCGACAGAAGGCCATCGTCGCCGCCCTGCGTGCCGGCGGTGTCACGGCATTGGAGCCCGATCCCAAGCAGACGCGCGCGCAAGCACTTGAAACGGCCCTGATTCGTCTCGCCCCCCCACAACCCGCCGATTCGAAATCGGATTATCCGCCCCACTCCGAGCCAGTGCACGCCGTGGACGGCGACACAAGTGCGGTCGATTCCCACAAGCCAACGGCCAAGCCGATGAAGACGGAACCGGCCGTTCAGGGCTGAACCACGTCATTCTCTGGCAATTTGCAAAAACTTAACTTACTGGTGTCGCAATTGCGCGGCTGGGCTGGCTTGCCGGTTTCGTTCGGCACTCCTGCCGAATACGGGTTTGTTCAACCCGTCGTTATCCTCAGACCGCGACTTCATCAGGAGGACGGACGGTGACTGCAATGGCGCCGACGATGGAGGTGGGGGCGCCTCCCAGCAGCACCGGATTGTGGTGCCTGGTCGCTGTTGCGCGCTTTCATGGCGTGGACCTGTCCGAGGAACATCTTGCCCACAGCTATGCCCTTGGACCCGGAGAGGTTGCGCCCCGCCAAGTCGTCCGGTGCGCGCGCGATGCAAAATTGCAGGCGCGCAGCCTCCGCCAATCCTGGGACGGGCTCATCCGCCTTGGCGAGGCGTTTCCAGCCATTCTGCGGCTGCGCGACGGCAGCTATGTGATCCTGTCCGGGGTCCGCGAGGATCGTGGCGATCCGGAGGTGGTGATCCGCAACCCGCTGGCGCCGCTGGGCGGGTTCGAGTTCTGGAGCCGCTCGATCCTCGAAAAAGTGTGGTCGGGGGAACTGATCCTCATAAAGCGCCGATACCAGCTGGGCGACGCCGACCGACCGTTCGGTCTTTCCTGGTTCATTCCGGAGATCCTGCGCCAAAGCCGAGCCTTTTGGGACGTCGCCATTGCCGCGATCGTGCTTCAACTGCTTGGGCTGGCGTTGCCCATGTTCTTCCAGTTGATCATCGACAAGGTGGTGCTGCACCAAGCCTATTCGACACTGACCACGCTCAGCATCGGCGTTCTTTTCGCCATCGGCTTCGACGCGGTGCTGAATTGCCTGCGCACGTATCTTCTGCTCCAAGCCACGGCCAAGATCGACATCCGAATGGCAACGCGCGTCTTCGCCCATCTGTTGACGCTGCCGTTGCCCTACTTCGAGCGGATCTCATCGGGCATGCTGCTCAACCATATGCAGCAGGCCCGCACGATCCGCGAATTCCTGACCGGGCGCGTGTTCTTCGCGGTGCTGGACTCCGCGGCGCTGTTCGTCTTCGTGCCCGTTCTGCTGCTCTACAGCACCACTCTATCGGCGGTCGTGCTGGGATTCGCTGCAGCCGTGGCCTTGGTCATTGCCGTGGCCGCCCGTTCTTTCCGCCGCCGCCTGAACCTGCTGTATAAGGCCGAAGCCGAATGTCAGGCGCATTTGGTCGAAACCATCCACGGCATCAGCACGATCAAAGCGCTATCCCTGGAACCGACGCAACGCCAGCAATGGGATGACCGTTCCGCCGACGTGGTGGAGCGGCACATTTCGGTCGGAACATTGTCCGCCGTGGCGCGCGCCGTCTCGTCGTTCCTCGAAAAAACGATGACGGTCGCCATCGTCTGGGTGGGTGTCGAGATGGTGTTTTCAGGCACCCTGTCGGTTGGCGAACTCGTCGCCTTCCAGATGCTCGCGGGTCGGGTCACGGCGCCGCTGATGCAACTCGTCACCTTGATCAACGATTACCAGCAGGCCGCCGTGTCGGTGAAGATGCTGGGCGAGGTGATGAACACAACGCCCGAACAGGGAACGAACCGCGGTCTGCAACCCCGGCTGGCGGGGATGCTGTCGTTCGAGAACGTCTCCTTCCGCTACCCGTCCGGCACGTCGTCCGCGCTCGATCGCATCAGCTTCACGGTTCCAGTCGGTGGCGTTCTGGGCATCGTCGGACGCAGCGGTTCGGGCAAGTCGACGCTCGTGCGCATGCTGCAGGGCCTCTATACGGCACGGGAAGGCATCATCCGCATCGACGGTTACGATTTGCGCGACATCGACCGTGTCCACTTGCGCCGGCACATCGGTGTCGTGCTTCAGGAAAGCTTTCTGTTCCGCGGAACGGTGCGCGACAACATCGGCGTCAGCCGGCCCGACGCCCGCTTCGAGGAGATCGTCGAAGCCGCGCGGCTGGCCGGCGCGGAGGAGTTCATTCAGAAGCTGCCACAGGGCTACGACACCCGCATCGAGGAGGGCGGCTCCAATCTTTCCGGCGGGCAGAAACAGCGGCTTGCCATAGCCCGCGCGTTGCTGCGCCAGCCGTCCCTGCTCATTCTCGACGAGGCGACGAGCGCGCTGGACCCGGAAAGCGAGGCGATCCTGCAACGCCACATGCCGCTGATCACCCGCGGCCGGACGACGCTGATCGTGTCGCATCGGCTGCCCTCCATCCGAAACGCCGATGCCATCCTGGTGCTCCACGAGGGGCGGATGGTCGGCTTCGGCCCGCACGAGCAATTGCTCCAGACCTGCGAGATGTACCGCCACTTATGGAACGTCCAGACGGAAGCCCTGCGTTAGCCGAACCTCCTCACGCGTCACCGGCGGATGCCTCGGCGAGCGCAACGAAACCGCGCGCACCGAAGCCCCGGACGGGCGCACTGAGCGCCTTCCAGTCGGCTGCGACCGCCATTGAGGAACGACCGATCCCGTGGCCGGCCCGCGCGATCCTGCACAGCATCGTCGCTCTGATCGCCATATTGCTGGTGTGGGCATCGCTGTCCGTGGTCGATCGGGTCGTGGTCGCGTCAGGACGCCTGATCACGACCAAGTCGCTCATCATCGTGCAGCCGCTGGAAACGGGGGTGATCCGCACGCTCGACGTGTCCGTTGGAGCTGCAGTCCGTGCCGGCGACCGGCTCGCCACGCTGGACCCGACGTTCGCCGAAGCCGACGCGACGGGACTGGAGGAGCGCCTTACCAGCCTGACCGCCGAGGCCGAACGCCTGCGCAGCGAAATCGATGGAACGCCTTTCATCGCGCCGCCAAACGATCCGGTGCGCGCCTTCCAGGCGCAGCTGTACGAGCAGCGTCTTGCGGAGGACCGCTCCCACATCGCCTCGCTGGATTCGAAACTCCAGCAGTTGGACGCCGGCCTCGCCGCCAACCGTCAGGCTCAGCGAAGCCTTCAGGAGCGGCTGAAGGTGGTCAGCCAAATCCTCGGCATGCGCGAAGAACTCGTCCGGCGCGGTGTCGGGTCGCAACTTCAGTTCATGGAGGCGCAACTCAACCAGCTCGCCATTAAGGAACAGCTCGCCGCAAAGACCGCTGAAGAGAAGGAGTTAGAACATCAACTGGCCGCCGCGCGGTTCGAACGACAGTCCTATGATCGCGAGCGGCAGCGAAGCAGCAGCGAAAAGCTCCTGGCCGTCAGCCGTGAAATGGACGCCACCCGCCAGCAGTTGGCCAAGGCGAAACGGCGCACAAGTCTCGTCGAACTGCGAGCGCCCGCCGATGGCGTGGTGCTGGAGATCGCCCAGCGCTCGGTCGGCTCCGTCGCGCGCGAGGCCGATCCGCTCATCACCATAGTGCCGATGAATGTTCCGCTGGAAGTGGAGGCGGAGATCAAGACGGCCGATATCAGCCGCATCCGCACCGGACAATCCGCGCGGATCAAGCTGGAGGCGCTGCCCTACCAGCAGCATGGCCACCTGGAGGGCGCCGTGCGCGTGATCAGCGACGACGCATTCCGCCCCGAAAACGATAAGAGCCGCTCCATCTATCGCGCCCGCGTCAGCATCGACCGGGAAAATCTGCGGAACATTCCGCCGGATTTCCGGCTGATCCCCGGCATGTCGGCATCCGTCGAGATCGTCATCGGCCATCGCTCGGTGATCTCGTACTTCCTTTATCCGGCGTTGCGCGTCTTCAATGAGAGCCTGCGGGAGCCCTGATCGGGAACGCCTATCCTTTCGTTGCACTCCGCCTGTTGCATTTTGGTGCAAAAGCAATGATGCATCATCATTCGAAAGCGTATAAAATACCCACAAATTAGAAGGATCGGCTGGCGACGGCCTAGCCAGATGGTGGGGCGGTTATGGACATCAAGGACCGGCTTCTCGATTCGCTGCTCAGCGGCATGACCCTGACCGCCATGGGCGTCCGGGATGTGGACGGCGACGGCGACTTGGATCAGGTCTGGCGCGTCCACAACCCCTATTGGGCCAACATCAAGCTGCAATGGGGCATCGTCGGCAGCAGCGAAACAGGCTTTTTGAAGGTCCACAAGGAGAGCGACAGCTACTTCTGGACCGACGCCGACAAGGGCACCGCCACCCTCTCCTACCGCTTTGCGAACCAGACCTATTGGCAGATCACAAGCGCGACGGCAAATTCCAATCCGCTGAACTGGAATCCCTTCCAAAACGGGGATGATTCAGGTTCCGGTTCGGGCGGCAATCCGTCCAACCTGCCCGACCTGTTCACCGACGAACGCGACACAGTGTTCTTCGACAGCACCGTCAAGCAGGAGAATTATCGGCCGGGGACATCGACCTACGCGGCGTTGGACGGCGACGACTACGTCGTCCTTCCAACCAACGACAACTGGGCTTACCAAGCGGGAATCGCCTTCGACGCTGGCGATGGGGACGACTTCGTTAAAGGCGGCGCGAAGGGCGATTTGCTTTTAGGCAGCCTCGGTAACGACAGCCTGTTGGGCGAAGCTGGAAACGACACGCTGGCGGGCGGCGACGGTTTCGACGTGATCCGGGGCGGCGAGGGCACCGATACCGCGGTGTTTGTCGGCACCCTTAGCGACTACTCGATCCAGCGCATCGCCTCCACCGTGTATGTCAAGCATGGCGTCACCGAGGAGATGGACCGCGTCGAAGAGGCGGAGCTGTTGCAGTTCGGCGACCGGGTCTACCGGATCAAGGATCTGCCGTCCTATTTGCCGGCCGGAAGCAACGTCAGCGGAATCAACTATTCCGCTCCGGGCGGGACGGGCGGCGATGGCCCGGCCCAAGGCGCCCTGTTCACCGATTATAACGAATTTGTCCACCTCGGTGACGTTGCCGAGTCGGACTACAAGCCAGGAACGCCGACCCATGCGGCCGGGGGCGGCAACGATTACGTCAGCTTTCCCAATGCGAACAACTGGGCCTACACGGCGGGCAAGGCCTTCGACGCGGGCGCCGGGGACGACATCATCAACGGTGGCGCGAACGGTGATTGGATACTCGGTAACACCGGAAACGATGTGCTAAGCGGCGGAGGCGGAAACGACACGCTGGATGGTGGTGACGGTGTCGACGTGCTCCGGGGCGGCGAGGGCACCGATACCGCAGTGTTCGTCGGCACCCTTAGCGACTACTCGATCCAGCGCATGGGTTCCTCCGTGTGGGTCAAGCATGGCGTCACCGAGGAGATGGACCGCGTCGAAGAGGCGGAGCTGTTGCAGTTCGGCGACCGGGTCTACCGGATTAAGGATCTGCCGTCCTATTTGCCGGCCGGAAGCAACGTCAGCGGAATCAACTATTCCGCTCCGGGCGGAACGGGCGGCGATGGCCCGGCCCAAGGCGCCCTGTTCACCGATTATAACGAAATCGTCCACCTCGGCGTCGTTGCCGAGTCGGATTACAAGCCAGGAACGCCGACCCATGCGGCCGGAGGCGGCAACGATTACGTCACCCTTCCCGACACGGACAACTGGGCCTACACGGCGGGCAAGGCCTTCGACGCGGGCGCTGGGGACGACGTCGTCATTGGTGGTGCGAGCGGTGATTGGATAGTTGGCGGCAGCGGGAACGATGTGCTGTCGAGCGGGGGCGGCGGCGACACGCTGGACGGTGGTGGTGGCTATGACACGGCGGTCTTCAAAAAGCCTTTTAGTGACTACGTCTTCTCGCGCGACGGGAACAGAATCGTCCTCGATGACGGCATTCAGAAAAGCTATTTGATTGATGTCGAAGCGGTCTGGTTGGGTGACGATTTCACCTACACGTCGGACCTTCCCTTCACCGATGGCGGCGATGGCGGCGGCGATGGTGGCGGCGGCGGCGGAACCGACCCGACGGCGTTGTACACGGAAGGCGCCGACATCCTCAATCTCGGCAACCTCCGGCAAGAGGACCATCCAGGCGTCGTTCCGGCTCAAAATGCTCTCGGCGGCAACGACCAGATCACACTTCCCAGCGCGAACAACTGGGCCTACACGGCGGGCAAGGTCTTCGACGCGGGCGCCGGTAGCGACAGCATCACCGGCGGCGCGAACGGCGACTGGATCGTCGGCAACACCGGGAACGACACCCTCGTTGGCAACGGCGGAAACGACACGCTGGCCGGTGGTGCCGGAAGCGATTCCCTGAATGGCGGTGACGGTATCGACACGGCGGTGTTCGATGGCGCTATCACCGACTACATTGTGCGCCGCACCGGCGGGCAGATAACGGTCGCCAAGTACGACGGCACTGAAACAGACCGGCTGTCCGGTATCGAAACCCTGAAGTTCGGCGACAAGACCTACCAAGTCTCCGACCTTCGCACACCACGCGGCGACTTCAACGGTGACGGGCGCGCGGACGTGCTCTGGCGCGACGGCCGCACCAACGCCTTGAGCATCTGGGATCTGAATGGTTCCAAGATCGCCGCGGCCCGCGACGTTTCGGTGCAGGAAACCGGCGTGGCGCTCCCCGGAGCCAGTTGGGCTGTCGAGGCAACCGTCGATTTTACCGGCGACGGACGCGCGGATGTGCTCTGGCGGAACGGCACCAGCGGTCAGCTCGCGCTTTGGGAAATGAACGGCCACACGGTGGTGAGCGGCGCCAACACGGGCATGGTCAAGCTCAATGGCACCGATGCAGCTCCTGGGCTGGCGTGGAAGGTTGAAAGCACGGCCGACTTCACCGGCGACGGCAAGGCCGACATCCTGTGGCGCAACAGCACCAGCAACCAGATGCTGCTGTGGGCGATGAACGGCGGCACGGTGACCGCGACGGCGGCGGTCCAGCTGAACGGGACGGCCGTGGCGCCGGCGCAAGCCTGGAAGGTGGAGGGCGCGGCCGACTTCACCGGCGACGGCAAGGCCGACATCCTGTGGCGCAACGGCACCAGC
>NZ_JAGINQ010000022.1 GCF_017876165.1 Azospirillum soli | reverse complement strand
TGGCCCAGCTCTCGACGCCATCACCGCAACCGATGCAAAAGCGTGGTTCAAGCTTTGCGGGTACCCGAATCTAAGCTGACCAGAAATCCGCTCTAGGCAGGCAATCAGGCAAGCACGACACCCGGAGCCAGCGCGGCCAGCCCCGCCTGTATGGCAAGGTCGCGCTCCTCGGGAGATTCCCCGATGTACGCGCAGCGGTTGGGCCGGTCACCAAGGCCCGCCCGCAGCGCCGCGTCGAGGAAAATGGCCGGCGCATCCTTCACGCCGAAGACGATCAGCGCCGGCTCGAAATACGGCATCAGGCCACATGCCGTCAGGGCCGCCTTCACCGCGTCGGGCGCAAGCGTCCCAATGTTGGAGATGATGCCAAGGCGCGCGCCGGCCGAACGGAGCCGTTGCAAGGATTGCAGGACGTTCGGCCGGACGGTGAGCGTCACCCCCGACAAGGCCGATGCATCCGCCAGCGTGCCCCCGATGTCGAAGAACAGGACGTTGGTTTCCATTGGCGGCAAGGCTGACGGAGGCATGGCGGTCATCTCATCCCCTTCGTCCGTTGTTGGCCTGCGTCGCCTTGCCCAAGGTCACCGGCGATTCCAGCGACTTGAGCCCGCAATGTTGCAGCGAGCGCGGGCGGAGAAGGATCGATCCCGGCAACAGAGAAATGCCGCGCCAGGCGAAGCAGGAACGGATCGTCTCCTGGTGATAACCGCCAAGCTTGCGGTCGGCGCGCAGAAGCGCCCGAAGCACGTCGTGGTAGGTCAGGTAATTCGGCCGGGCCAGACTGCGCCAGGTTTCCGCCAGCAGGGAGCCAAGATAGTCCCGCGCATCGAGCAGCGCGTCCTTGAAGTCGTCCCCATGTCCTTTGTAGGCCTTCTTGAAGTCATCGTCGATGCGCTTCAGATCCTGACTGCCGCCCGGCCCGGTGGTGGAACGGTCGGCGAGATCCTGGGTGATAAGCCCCCGGCCGACCAGAAGCTTCTGAAACACTTCGACCATAATGTCGAAGATGCCGCCGGTCAGTGGTAGGGAACGTTCGTGCGGTTCCTCGCCTACGTCGGACATTCGCCAGGAGTTGAAAGCGATGCGGATCTGCCGGCTCTTGCTGAGTTCGGCAACACGGGCCAGTTCGTTGACGGTGAAGAGATTGCCGCAGGTGTTGTTCAACAGGCGCGTGACGACGGTGTCGAAGTGCAGGACGGCGATGATCGCCACCAGATCACCCGCCGATTCATGCATTCCACCATAATCGATGGCGGGGTCATTGGGACTGACCGGCACCCCGACCTGGGAAAAGATGATGCCGTGGCCGAGTTCATGGGCGAGAACATCAAAGTTTTCGCAATAGGGGCGCGTGAAGTCGATGCTCCCGGAGTCCTCCCTTCCATAGCCGAATTCCAGGAAGCCGTAGCCGGATTGGGCGTTGTCCCAGACGATCAGCGGGATTAGTTCCAGCCGTGCGAAATCGGATTCAAAGTGCCACTCGATGCGGTGGCCGAAGTAATCTTCCCAAATATCCAAGACCCGGCGCACCGTAGCGTACATCGTCGCACACTTGAACTCTCGGCTGTCCGGGTCGAGATGGTCGAAGTGGCCTTGAGGCCCGCGTTGGATCGGGGGATTTCTTTTTCCTGTGTAGGGAGGGCCAAAGAAATCGCCGTAAGGTAGCTTGTTCACCGCGTCAATGACGAACATTCGGTCATCGGCCGGCCCGTCCTGTATCTGGTCTGGCGGGACGGACACGGTGATCGTTTCGGGATCGTACCCAACGTAGCGCGGTTGCGGGAAGATTCGGAATCTGGTCCCGGTTTCCTTCAGCGCAGAATCGAGTTTTTTTGACATGACGTGCCCTCCCTTTCGATATGACGTGCAAGACGCCTCTCGCCGTTATGCTTTTTCAAGCAATGTCCCGTGTTTCAGGCGGGGCGATGATTGCCAAGGGGAACCGTCTAAAAAGACATCATTAAAAGAATTGGCTGTCAATTTTTGTAAAGGCTTGCTCCTGAATACAGGAATATGTATTTGGAATTTTCCGTGCACCATCAAGCAAGTATGCTTGGCTATTACTTTGGCTGATGATATTTGTGGTGATGCTGCCTCGTCAGGCGGGATGGTCTGTTCCGGGTTCGTACAGCACACAAGTCCGAAAATGCGAAGGGGCCCCAAAGGGCCCCTTGCAACGCTTTGCGCAACGATCCTTGAATCTCACACGTGGAAGCTCTCGCCGCAGCCGCAGCGGCCCTTTTCGTTTGGATTCTTGAAGACGAAGCCGGTCTGGAACTTGTCGTCCACGTAATCCATCTCGCTGCCGATCAGGAACATCACGGCGGCGGGGTCGATGAGGATGGTGACGCCTTTGTCTTCCACCACCTCGTCGAACTTCATCTTTTCCTTGGCGTACTGAACGTCGTAGCTGAGGCCGGAGCAGCCCTTGGTCTTCACGCCGATGCGCAGGCCAATGTAATCGTCGGTCGCCTTCGACATCAGGGCCTTCACGCGCTCGGCGGCGGCGTCGGTGATGGAGAGGGCCTTGGGAAGAGCGGTAGCCATGGCGGTCTTTCGTCTCCTCAGAACATATCCAGTTGGATCCGGGCGACCTCGGACATCATGTCCTGGCGCCAGGGCGGATCCCACACGAGTTCGACCTTGCATGTGGTGACGTCCTCGACGGACTCAACAGCCTGCTGCACCTGAAGCGGCAGTTCACCGGCCACCGGGCACATGGGGCTGGTCAGCGTCATGTCGATCTGGACGTTGTTGCTGTCGTCGATATCGACGCGGTAGATCAGGCCGAGTTCCCAGATGTCCACGGGGATTTCCGGGTCGTAGCAGGTCTTGATCGCCGACACGACCTGATCCATCAGCACGGCGCGCGGATCATAGGCGGCCTTGGCCGCAGCCATGTCCGCTTCCGTCTGGTTCATGGGGCGTGTCTCCCCAGTGTCGTTGGTCATGGCGTCTTCGGACATCGCGGTCACCAGTTATTCGCTTTCGCTCGAAGCCTTGTCTTCGCCCTCGATGGCCGCGTTCAGTGCGTGCCACGCGAGCGTGGCGCACTTCACGCGCACCGGGAACTGACGCACGCCGGACAGCACCATCAGCTTTTCCATGGCCTCCTCATCGACGGGGCCGTGGTCGCAATGCTCGTGCTCGTCCTTGGTGCAGAGGTCGTGGAAAGTCTCGAACAGGGCCTTGGCCTCCGTCTCGGACTTGCCCTTCACGACCTCGGTCATCATCGAGGCGCTGGCCGTGGAGATGGCGCAGCCGCGGCCCTGGAAGGCCACATCCTCGATCACCCCGCCGTGCAGCTTCAGATAGACCATGAAGCGGTCGCCGCACATGGGGTTCTCGCCCTTGGCCTCCCGGTTGGCATCGTCGGGATGCCGGAAGTTCCGGGGGTTCTTGCCGTGGTCCAGGATGACTTCCTGGTACAGCTCGCGCAGCTCGTCCATCATGCTCCGAAGAACTCCTTCACCGCGATCACCGAAGAGACCAGAGCGTCCGCCTCCGCACGCGTGTTGTAAAGCGCGAAGCTGGCCCGCGCCGTGGCGCCGACGCCGAAACGCTCCATCAACGGTTCCGCGCAGTGGCGGCCGACGCGCACCGCGACGCCGTACTGGTCCACGATGGTGCCGAGGTCGTGCGGGTGCACACCCTCCAGCGTGAAGGAGATGATCGGCCCCTTGCCCGGCGCGGTGCCGTAGATGCGCAGGCCGTCGATCTGCGAGAGCTGCTGCGTGGCGTACTGGAGCAGATCATGCTCGTGCGCCGCGATGGCCTCGCGGCCCAGCGTCTCCATGTAGTCGAGCGCGACGCCCAGGCCGATGACCTCGGTGATGGCCGGGGTGCCGGCCTCGAACCGGGCGGGCGGGGCCTTGAAGGTGGTGCCTTCAAAGCTGACCGATTCGATCATGTCGCCGCCACCCTGGTAAGGCGGCATCTTCTTCAGCAGGTCGTACTTGCCGTACAGCACGCCGGTGCCGGTCGGGCCGTACAGCTTGTGGCCGGTCATGATGTAGAAGTCGGCGTCGATGTCCTGCACGTCCACAACGCCATGCACCGCCGCTTGGCTGCCGTCGAACAGCACGGGGATGCCGCGCTCGTGGGCGAGCTTCGCGATGATCTTGGCCGGCGTCACCGTGCCCAGCACGTTGGAGCAGTGGGTCATTGCCACCAGCTTCGTGCGGTCGGACAGCAGGTCGGCGTAGGCGTCCAGGTCGAGCACGCCGAAATCGTCCACTGGGACGACCTTGATCCTGATGCCCTTTTCCATCTGGAGCAGCTGCCACGGCACGATGTTGGCGTGGTGCTCCATGACGGAGACGATGATCTCGTCGCCCTCGTTCAGGAAGGTGCGGCCGTAGCTGCTGGCGACGAGGTTGACGGCCTCGGTCGCGCTGCGGGTGAAGACGATGTTCCGTTCCGACGGGGCGTTCAGGAACTTCGCGACCTTGACGCGCACCGCCTCGAACTGGTCGGTGGCGGTTTGCGACAGGAAGTGAACGCCGCGATGGATGTTGGAATAGTCCTCCTCCAGGAAGCGCGTCATGGCGTCGATGACCTGACGCGGCTTCTGGGCGGAGGCGGCGCTGTCCAGATAGACCAGCGGCTTGCCGGGCTTGCCCTTCCGGTCGTGCACGGTGCGCGACAGGATGGGGAAGTCGGCGCGGACGCGCTCGACATCGAAGGCGGTGGTGTGGTCGAGGATTTGGGTGTCCATGTCCGGTCTCCTCAACGCGCGTTCTGCCAGCCGGCGATGATGCCCTGGAAGGCCTCGCGGACGCTGTCCTCGGGGATCTCCTCCAGCGCTTCGGCCAGGAAGGCGCCGATCAGCAGGCCGCGCGCGGTCTCCTTGTCGATGCCGCGGGCGCGCAGGTAGAAGAGCGCCTCGTCGTCCAGCTCGCCAGCGGTGGCGCCGTGGCTGCACTTCACGTCGTCGGCGTAGATCTCCAGCTCCGGCTTGGCGTCGATCTCGGCCGTGTCGGACAGCAGCAGCGCGCGGTTCTGCTGGTAGCCGTCGGTCTTCTGCGCGCCGGGGCGGACCAGGATCTTGCCCTGGAACACGGCGCGGGCGGTGTCGTCGATGACGCCCTTGTAGACCTCGCGGCTGGTGCAGCTGGGAACGGCGTGGTCGATGAAGGTGGTGGTGTCCACATGCTGGTCGCGGCGCACCATGTAGGCGCCGCTGACGTGGGTGTCGGCCTGCTCGCCGGCCAGTTCGCTGCGCACCTCGTTGCGCGACAGCTTGCCGCCGACGGTCAGGATGAAGTTGTCGTAGACGCCCTTCGCCGCCACCTTCGCCGCCGTGTGCGACAGGTGGAAGGCGTTCAAGCCTTCGCGCTGGACCTTGTAGTGGTGGACCGAGGCGCCCTCGCCGACGAAGACCTCGCCGACATGGTTCGCCAGCGTCGGGCCGGTGCCGAGGCCGATGTGGTGCTCCACGATCACGGCGCGGGCGTTCGCCTCCGCGACGATCAGGCTGCGCGGGTGGAAGGCCGTCGGATGCTCGTCGGAGCCGACCGAGACGAAGACCAGCTCGATGGGCTCGGCGACCTCGACGCCCTTCGGGATGCGCAGCACGGGGCCGTCCGCCAGGAAGGCGGTGTTGAGGGCCACCAGCGGCAGGTCATCGGGGGCGGCGAGGCGGCTCAGATGTTCGCCGATCAGGTCGGGCTGGTGGGCCAGCGCGTCGGCGAGGTTCAGAAGCTCCACACCCTCCGGCAGGCCCGCCGTCGAGGACAGCTCCGCCCGGAAGCGGCCGTCCACGAAGACGAGGCGTGGGCCGGTCGTGCCCTCGGCGCGGACGGTCGGCAGCACGTCGAAGCTGGCGCCGGTCTCGGCCTTCACGGCCGGCTGGAAGGCCAGCTTGTCGAGCGCGCGCAGGTTCGTGTAGCGCCAGGACTCGTTCTTGACGGTCGGCAGGCCGAGTTCCGCGAAGCGGGCGCGGCCCTGGTCGCGCAGGTCGCGCACCCAGGACAGGGTGGCGCCCGGCAGCTCGGCCTTCAGGCGGTCGAACTGCTCCAGAAAGGGCCGGGCGGCTGCCGGGTCAAAGCCGCGGGGAGGGTGGGGAGTCGCCATCGTCTTACGCAGCCTCGTTCACGCCGAACTCGGCGTAGCCGTTCTTCTCCAGCTCCAGCGCCAGCTCCTTGCCGCCCGAGCGCTGGATCTTGCCGTGGGCGAGGACGTGGACGTGGTCCGGAACGATGTAGTCGAGCAGGCGCTGATAGTGGGTGATGACCAGCATCGACCGCTCCGGCCCGCGCAGGGCGTTGACGCCCTCGGCGACGATCTTCAGCGCGTCGATGTCCAGGCCGCTGTCCGTCTCGTCGAGGATCGCGAACTTCGGCTGGAGGACGGCCATCTGGAGCGTCTCGTTGCGCTTCTTCTCGCCGCCCGAGAAGCCGACGTTGACCGCGCGCTTCAGCATCTCGTCGGTCATGTTCAGCGCCTTGGTCTTCTCGCGGATCAGCTTCAGGAACTGCATCGCGTCCAGTTCCGGCTCTCCGCGCTGCTTGCGCATGGAGTTCAGGGCCGACTTCAGGAAGGTGGTGTTGGCGACACCGGGGATCTCGACCGGGTACTGGAAGGCCAGGAACACACCGGCGGCGGCGCGCTCCTCCGGCTCCATCGCCAGCAGGTCCTTGCCGAAGTAGTTCACGGAACCCTTGGTGACCTCATACCCGTCACGGCCGGCCAGCACGTAGGAGAGCGTGCTCTTGCCCGAGCCGTTCGGCCCCATGATGGCGTGCACCTCGCCGGGGTTGATGCTCAGGTTGATGCCCTTGAGGATTTCCTTGCCGTCCACCGTGGCGTGCAGGTTCTTGATCTCAATCATCGTCTTCTTCCGTTCCTTCCTGTCCGCGACCACCGGCTTGTCGGAGTTTTCTGGATCCCCGCCTTCGCGGGGATGACAATCCCCGGAAGCGCTTGTGCTCCTTTCAGCGTCATCCCCGCGCAGGCGGGGATCCAGAACCTAGCAATTCAGCAACTCCGTCAGATCACGCCAGCTCGGGTTTTCCTTCTCGATCAGTCTCAGCTTCCAGTCACGGTTCCATTTCTTGAGCCGCTTCTCCCGCAGGATGGCGTTTTCAGCGTCGTCGTAGACCTCGTAATGGACCAAGGTCTTGACGCCGTGTTCGCTCGTGAAGCCTGGAACCGCTCCCGACTTGTGTTCTTCAATCCGTCTCGCAAGGTCCGACGTCATTCCCACATACAGCGTACCGTTGCGGCGGCTGGCGAGGATATAGACGTAGAACCTCTTCTCCATTCCTGTGCTCGCTATCCGACCTTCATTCAGTCACTTCACCATCCCGTCATCCCCGCGAAGGCGGGGATCCAGAAAACTCCGCACAGAAGCACTTTTGTGCCCTGGATTCCCGCCTTCGCGGGAATGACGATTGACGAAGGATTGAATTCTCGTTCCGCTTCTCCTGTTACCCCACGCTGCCTTCCAGGCTGATGCCGACGAGCTTCTGGGCTTCCACGGCGAATTCCATGGGCAGTTCCTTCAGCACTTCCTTGCAGAAGCCGTTGACGATCAGCGACACGGCGTCCTCTTCCGACAGGCCGCGCTGGCGGCAGTAGAAAAGCTGATCCTCGCTGATCTTCGCGGTCGTTGCCTCGTGTTCGATGCGGGCGGTGCGGTTGCGGCTCTCGATGTAGGGAACCGTGTGGGCGCCGCACTGGTCGCCGATCAGCAGGCTGTCGCACTGGGTGTGGTTGCGCGCACCCTCGGCCTTCGACAGGATCTTCACGAGGCCGCGATAGGTCTGCTGCGCCTTGCCGGCCGAGATGCCCTTCGACACGATGGTCGAGCGGGTGTTCTTGCCGATGTGGATCATCTTGGTGCCGGTGTCGGCTTGCTGGTGGTTGTTGGTGATGGCGACCGAATAGAACTCGCCCACCGAATTGTCGCCCTGCAGGATGCAGCTCGGGTACTTCCAGGTGATGGCCGATCCGGTCTCCACCTGCGTCCAGGAGATCTTGGAGTTGCGGCCACGGCAGGCGCCGCGCTTCGTCACGAAGTTGTAGATGCCGCCCACGCCTTCCTCGTTGCCCGGATACCAGTTTTGGACCGTCGAGTACTTGATGGCGGCGTCATCGTGGGCGACCAGTTCGACCACGGCGGCGTGCAGCTGATTCTCGTCGCGCTTGGGCGCCGTGCAGCCTTCCAGGTAGCTGACGTAGGAGCCCTCGTCGGCGATGATCAGCGTCCGCTCGAACTGGCCGGTGTTGGCCTGGTTGATGCGGAAGTAGGTGGACAGCTCCATCGGGCAGCGCACGCCCTTCGGAATGTAGACGAAGCTGCCGTCCGTGAAGACCGCCGAGTTCAGTGTGGCGTAGAAATTGTCGGTGTAGGGAACGACCGAGCCCAGATACTTCTGCACCAGCTCCGGACATTTGTGCACGGCCTCGGAGATGGCGCAGAAGATGATGCCCATCTCTTCCAGCTTGGCCTTGAAGGTGGTCGCCACCGACACGCTGTCGAACACCGCGTCCACGGCGATGGACGGGCTCTTGCCTTCGGACCCCTCAACGCCGGCCAGGATCTCCTGCTCGCGCAGGGGGATGCCCAGCTTCTCGTAGGTCTTCAGCAGCTCAGGATCGACCTCGTCCAGCGACTTCGGCCGGGCCTTCATCTTGGGCGCGGCGTAGTAGTGCGCGTCCTGGTAGTCGATGGGCGGGTAGGAGAGCTTCGGCCACCAGGTCGGCTCCTCCATCTCCTGCCAGGCGCGAAACGCCTTCAGGCGCCATTCGAGCAGCCATTCCGGCTCCTCCTTCTTGGCGGAGATGAAGCGGACGATGTCCTCGTTCAGACCCTTCGGCGCGACATCCGCTTCGATGTCCGTCGTGAAGCCGTACTTGTACTTCTGCTCCGTGACGGCACGGACCTGATCGACGGTTTCGGTCGTGGCGGGCATGTCTCTCTCGTCCCTAAGATAACGTTTGCAGGTATGACGGCGTCAGACGGCGTGCCGTGTCGTTGCGGGCTCCTCGGGGACCCAGTTCGGGTCGGCCCAGCTTGGCGCCATCATGTCGGCCAGCGTGACTTGTTCCAGCGCGCCGCGGATGGCGCGGTTGACCTTTTCCCAGCCGCCGCGCATGGGGCAGAGCCGCTCCACGCCGCACTGGCTGTCGGACGATCCTTCCACGCAGGCGGTCAGCGCGATGGGACCGTCGAGCGCGGTGATGATCTCCGCGATGGAGATTGCATCGGCGGCCCGGCTCAGCGCATAACCACCGGCGGCGCCACGGTGCGAGGTGGTCAGGCCGGCGGGCGTCAGCGCCTTCATCAGCTTGGCCACGGTGGGGGCGGGCACGCCGGTGCGATCGGCCAGATGGGTGACGGTGTGAACCGTGCCCACGTGGCGCGCCATCTCGCTCATGACGACGATGGCGTAGTCGGTCAGCTTGCTCAGCCGTATCATGGCCGCCCCGATGCAGGACTGTTAATACAGGACTAAATTAGTCCTGATTAAGTGGCCATCATAAGCCCTTTGTCAAGCGGAACCGTGGCCGAGATATCCTCCGAAAGCACTCAGGTATTTTACGGCAGGGGTATCCCGACGCATAATGCGGCGTTCTGTCGCAGCTGCGATCACAAATGAAAGAGCGGCCCCGCGCGGTGAACGCGAGGCCGCCGAGTTTCAGCGTGAAAACGGGGGACGCGGGAACGCGCGTCAGGCGGGCTTGTTCGCCTCTTCCTTGGCGGCGTTGGTCACGTTGGACACGGCGTCGCTGGCCTCTTCCTTCGCCGCCTCGACAGCGGCGCGGGCGGCGCGGGCGCCACGGTCCACGGCTTCCTGGGCCAGCTGCTTGGCGCGATGGGTTGCCTCGTCGGCGTAGTCGCCCATCCAGCGGTTCTCATAGCGCGTGGACGGGATGCTGGCGCCCAGAGTGGCGCCCAGCGCCACGCCCATGACACCGGCGACCAGCGGGTGATCGTCCACCATGTCCCAGAAGCGGCCGGTCGCGCTGTGCATGCGGTCCATTGACATCATGCTTTGGCGGTGATGAGTGTCCTGACCGCTGCCGCCGCTGTAGGTGCGACCGCCGCCGGCCATGCCGCGCACGCTTTCGGACGCGCTGCTTACCGCCTCGCTGGCGCTGTCGTAGGCGCTGCTGGCAGCGTCACGGACGCCTTCGGAGGCGCTGTAGAAGGTGTCGCGGGCGTAGCGGGCGGCGTCGCCGGCACGGTCGCGCATGGTGTGGACGGCACCGCTGCGGGCGATGCGGCGGTCATAGCCGCTGCTGGAAAGGGCAAGCCAGCCAAGCCCCAGCCCGATCATGGCGAGCGGGATCGGGTTGCTGCGCATGGTGTCGCCGACCGACGAGGTCCAGCCGTGCGACTGGCCGCGCCCTCCCTGGTGACGGTCGCTCTGGTAACGGTCGTCCTGGCCGCGATAATCGCGGCCCCCGCTCGAAGTGTTGTGCATCCGGTTCATGGTCTGCTCCATCAGGTGCCGGGGGGCGAGCCTCGCGAACTTGTGCCGAAGCGCGCCGATGGTGTCGTCGATCCGCGACTGGCGTTCGCGGATCTCCCGCTGCATGGCGTCGTAGTCGCGGGGGCGATTCCCGCCGTCGGTCGTTCTGTCGCTCATCGGGCCAGCTGGGACCGCGCCCAGCGCTTGTCGTCGCGCAACGTCTCCATGGTCCGCTGCGGTTGCAGGTTCTTCGCGCTGAGCTTGCCCTTGCCCATCATCGCCAGCGCGCCGCCGATGGCGAGCACGACGACCCCGACGATCAGGGCGGCCAGCCACGGCGCGATGACGTTGGACAGCGCCAGCACGGCGGCGGCCAGCAGGACCAGAACGCCCGCGAAGGCGATCAGCCCACCGGCGGCGACATAGGCGATGCCGCCGGCCGCCTCCCCCGCCTTTTCGGTCAGCTCGGTCTTGGCAAGCTCGATCTCCGCGCGCGCGAGATTGGTGGTCTCGCGCGCCAGATCAGCGAACAGGCCGGCGATTGGCCGGTCTTGCCGGGGATCTCGGTAATGGTCTTCCGCTGCGCTCATGGCAGGGTCCCCTGGGGTTTGGCACCGGTCGCCGGGGTGGATCCGAGGGTGGCGTCCGGCACGCCGGCGTTGGTCTTTCCGGCGTCGGTCTTGGCCGTATCGGGTTTGGCCGTGCCCGTGGCCGTGTCGGTCTTGCCCTCGTTCGGCTTGGCGCTGCCGATGTCGGACGAGCCGGACGAGATCGGTTCGGGCGAGCCGCCGGCCATCAACTCGGCCGCGTCACGGGTGCGGGCGGCGGCCGTGGCGCTGGTGGCGGTGTTGGTCGGCGCGGTGCCGGTGGTGGCGTAGTTGCCGGTCCGCGCACGGTCGGTGCCGCCGGTCGAGCCCGCGATGCCGCCGGCCATGCCACGGCTAGACGTGCCGGTGTCGGACATGCCACTGCGCCCCATACCCCCGGACATGCCCCCGGACATACCGATGTCGGACTGGCCGTAATCGCGGTCGTCATGCCCGTAGCGGGAGGTCATGCGCGACGATGTTCCGCCGTGAAATCGGCTCTCTCCCGAGCTTTTGACGAAGCGTGCGAACAGGAAGCCGACCGCGAAGGCCGCGCCCACAAACACTTCCGGCTGGCGGCGGGCGAAGCGTTCGACCTGGCCGACCATGTCGTCCACGGTGGAGTTGCGCAGCATGTCGGCGACCTGCTCGACCCGGTCAGCAGCCTGGCCGGCGTAGTGGGCGGCGGTGCCGTTGTTCTCGTGGCTCAACTGCTCGGCCGCCTTGTGCAGCGCGTTGGCGACGCTGCCCAGCTGGTCGGCGGCGCGGTGCGTCTGCTGTTCCATCAGCGAGCGGATGCGGCCCTGCGCGGCGTCGACGGTCTGGCGGCCGGATTCCGTGGCCTCGTTGGCCATACGGTTCAGGTTGTTGCGGTTCAGGTCGTTCGACATGCGGCCCGTGTCGTTCTGCTGACCCATGCTGTTCCCTTGGCCGAAAGTGTTCGATTGAGAGGCGTTCGACGGGTTGGCGCTCGGCTGGCCGGAGATGTTCTGATCCCGGCCCATCGGATCCGATGCCTTGCGGTTCGGTCCGCCGGTGCCCGACGTGTCGCGGTCTGCCATCTGCTTTCCTCCTGAGATTTGATTCTCTCCGCGGCATGCGGCGTCTGGCCGCGCGTTGCGGCGTCCGATGACTGCCTTTCAAACAACAGCGCAGGCTTCAGGGTTCCGGCGTGTGTACAGGACATTGTGGAGGCAACGCGGGGTTGCCGTGCGCAACGGACGAACGCGTGTCGGAAATGGACAAACCGAAAAAGCGTGCTAAACTTGTGCGCGCATGAGTCACGTCCCCGTTGCACCGGAGGAGGCGGGCATGAACGGCATCTACTCCGTGTTGTCCGACAGCCAGACGGGCATGTACCGGCTTCAGCAGTCCAAGAAGCAGTGGGAACGGGATCTGGAGGCCATGCAGGGCAAGGACGCCACGCAGCGCCTGACCGACAAGGCCGATCTGGCGCGGCAGCCTTTCGCCCTCACGCCGCAGCAGCAGCGCGACCATGCGTCCGCCATGACCGCGATGGAGGAAGCCAAGCGCATTGGCGGTCCCAAGGCCGCCGCCGAACAGCGGCTGGCCGAGGTCGAGCGCAAGATCCAAGAATTGAAGATGATGATGCGCCACGCCCAGGGCGACCGGGAGAAGCTGGCGCAACTCGCCCGCGAGGCGGCGATTCTGGCGCGCGAAGCCGGCAAGGCCGCGAAGGAATACGGGGCGGGCATCGCCGCCGCCGCCGAGATGGGCAAGCCGGGCGGCGCCGGGGTCGGCATCGAGGTCGAGCGCACCATCACCCGAACGTCGCTGACCGTCGTGCAGACGGAGATGTCCATCGACGTGACCGTGACGCTCAGCCCGGATGCTCAAGCGGCCCAAGCTGCCCAGACCGGGGCTGCCCAGACCGCCACGGACCAGACCGCCACGGACCAGACCGCGACGGGCCAGAACGCCGCCCAGGCGGCAATGCCTCCCCCCTTGCCGCCCGTGCCCGAGGCTTCGCAACCCGAGGACGGTGAGCCTGCCGCCGGGGCGGACGCCGCCGAGGACCCCATGGCCGAGCAGGGCGCCCTGCCGGCGGAACTGGCCGATCTGGTGAACGCGGCGCTGGCAGGGCTGCAATCCGGCCTGGGTTCGGCGAACGGCACTGGTGGAGTCACCGGTGACAAGGGCCGCGACATGATGCAGCGGATGCTTGTCGAAAACGACATGAAGATGTCGCGCTACAAGGAGGCCGACGCCTTCGGCCGCCGGGTGGAGCAGGTACTGGGCCTCGCCAAGAGCATCATCGGCGAAGCCAAGGCCGCCAACGAGCTGGAACAGTCCGAGGAACGCCGCAAGGCCCGCAAGGAAGCCTTCAAGGGCTACGACAAGATTCTGGAAGCCGCGCAGGACGAGGTGAACGACCTGCGCAAGGCCGCCTTCGGCTCCAGCGTCAGCGTGGAGGACTTCCTGAACGCGGCGTCGGACGCCACAGGGGAAGGCGGTGGCGCCGAAGCCGCCGCCGTCACCGCCGGTCCCGCCTTGGCCGGCGCGCAGACGGCGGTAAATCTGCTGGCGTGATCGCCTTTGCTACGCCTTCCGCCTCGGCCAGAACTGCCACGCCAAGGCGGCCACCTGCAACGCCACCACGCACAGCAGCGCCATGCGGTGACCCTCCGCCGCGTAGCCTCCGGACTCGGTCGCGGGATAGGTGCCGATCAGCGCGCCGATGGCCGATTGCAGTGTGAAGGCGACCACGAACATCAGCAGGTTGACGGCGGTGACGACGCGCCCAGCCAGTTCCGCCGGGAAGCCCTGCGAAAGGATCGAATAGCTCATCACCGACGCGGTCGAGAGGAAGGTGTAGAGCGACCAGGCGAGCGCGGGCGGCAGGGGCAAGCCAAGGACCAGCGCCGCCTGCACGGCGACGGCCAGCGTCATGCCCGTCATCTGCACGGCCAGCGGCGTCAACCCCCAGCGCCGGGCCAAGTCGCTGATCATGCCGAAGGACGCGTAGCCCGCCACCATGGCGATGGCCGCGTATTGCAGGTGCGTGGCGACGCCGAGCCGGTCCAGCCCGTCCACGTCGCGCAGCCACGGGCCGGCCCACAGGCTGATGTAGGCGGTGAACGCGCCCTGCACCGCCGCCGCCGCCGGGGCGAGCCGCCAGAAGACGCGGCTGGAGAAGACCGCCGCCGTGCCGCGCAGCATGGTGCCGAGCGTGGCCGTACCGGCGGCGCTGGTGGGCCGGCGCTCCGGCACCATGAAGGCGAGGAAGACCGCCGCCGCCACCGTCGCGACCGCGAGGCCGAGGAACAGGCCACGCCAGTCGGTGACGGTCAGCAGCGCCCGCACCGGCGTGGTGGCGAACACGGCGCCGAGGCCGCCGCAAGCGATGAACAGGCCGTTGATGGTCGGCAGCCGTTCCGCCGGCCACCACATCACGTTGGCGGTCAGCGCGGCCATCAGGCAGGCCGACACGCCCATCCCGATCAGCGCGCGCCCCAAGGCCAGCGTGGCGAGATCGTCGCCCATCGCGAAGATGGCGGCGCCACTGGCCGCGACCAGAAGCAGCACGGCCTCCACCCGCCGGGGGCCGAAACGGTCCAGCAGCAGGCCCAGCGGAGCCTGGAACAGGCCGAAGGCGATGAAATAGGCGCTGGTCAGAAAACCGAGCCCCGCCGCCGTGAAGCCCAACGACGCCGTCAGATCGTCGGCGATCACCGCGTTGACCGTGCGGTAGAGGTAGGACAGGAAATAGGCCAGCGCGAAAGGCAGGAAGACGGTCAGCACGCGCCACAGCACGCTGGGCGGTGTGCTGGGCATGGCCGTTGCGGACGGAGTGTCGGTCACGGGCGTTCTCCGCTCCTTATCGTTATGTTGGGACCGTTATCTTGGGGCGCTATCGTTGTGTCGGCTGCGGGTGTCGGCCCACAACCCCTCCTCTGAGGTGGAGCTAACCTCAAGTGGAGTATCTCCGCAAGGGTAAGACCTCCCATTGCGTGGCATGGGAGCCTCTTGACGGTTTCCCTCGACAGGCGCACCCTTTTCTGCGTGAAGGTTGATGCTATCGCAGCATTGAACGCACGAGGCCGACCGGCCGACTGGCCGGCCGGATAGAAGGCTGGAGTTCAAGCGGCAACGTCTTTGAAGACACCCTCAGCGGGTCTTCGCCGATTGACCACGTTGCCCGTCCGGCTGACCGGCGGTGGGGCCAGACCCGGGTGGCCCCACCGCCGATTGTCTTTCTGGACCCCCCTTTGAAAATTCTTCTCCGCAAATACGGCCAGGGCCTCCGTTTGTCCCTGGACGACGGGTTGCGCTTGGCGTCCGTAGTTCCCTTTTGCATCCGTCCATAGACAATCATGCGGGATTGCAGTTGATCTGCGGCAAAGCTGCTTGCCATTCAATAAGCAAATTATTTCGAAAACCACTCTATCGATAGGGTTAGTGACAAAAAAAGGCCGCAAATGTGCGCAAAAAGGGGGTATATACCGGGCGTTTAACGTGGCATTAACCAGACTGGACTGAATTTAGGCCCAACGGAGGCGGCAAGTGCAGGCATGGGGCCGGCAAGACCGCCCGCGAATTCAACCACGATGCTTGAAAGGCCCGACCATGACCATGACGGGTACCACGCGCGAAGTGGCTGGAGCTGTGACCGGAATGGGGTGCCGGCGCAGACGTGCGGGTCTTGTGCTGGCGGTTCTGCTGCTGGCGGGATGTCCCGGCACAGCCGTCACTCCGCAGACGCAAACCGCGGGGCCTTCACGGATGGCCATGGCCGTCCCGCCGGTACCCCGCGTGAAACCCGTCCCTCCGCCGCTGGCCGCCAAGGCTTCGGCGAAGGAACAGAGCACCGTCACCACGGTCATCGGTTCGGCCCCGGTCGCGACCGATGCGATGACGGGTCCCGTGGTCGGGACGGAAGTGGCCGCCGTACCTCCCGAGGTGCAGCACGCCGCCAAGCCGCCCGCCACGCAGAATCCTGACACTCTCGTCGGAATGGACCAGGTCCAGATCCGGCGCCTCCTGGGTACCCCGGCCGCAACGGAAGAGGCTCCACCCGCCAAGGTGTGGCGCTATGCCAAGGGCGATTGCACGCTCAAGGTCTTCTTCTTCATGGACATGACGTCCTCCCAGGACTTCCGAGCCCTCTCCTACGACATGAAGAGCAGCGAAAATGTCCCAGATGTCGATAAACGATGCTTCGCTCAACTCCTCGCCCAAGCCTGGGATGTCCGCAATGACTGATGCGACCCTCGCGCGCGTGGCCCTGGTTGACGACGACGACCTGTTCCGCGAATCCCTCAGCCTCAACCTCGCCGACGAAGGCTATGAGGTCGTGACCTTCGACCGCGGGGAGCCCGCGCTCGACTTCTTCGCCAACGGCGGTTCGGTGGACATCGTCCTGCTGGACTGGCGCATGCCGAAGATGGACGGCATCGACGTCCTGCGTCAGATGCGCGCCCGCGGCATCGACCTGCCGGTCATCTTCCTGACCGTGCTGTCGGACCAGATCTATGAAGAGGCGGCCCTGGCCGGCGGCGCGCTGGACTTCGTCGAGAAGTCGCGCAGCCTGTCGATCCTGCTGAAGCGCATGCGCCTCATCGTGGACGGCTCCAAGGGCACGTCGGAGGAGTCTTCCGAGCAGAGCCAGCCCGTGCACACGCTGGGCAACCTGGAGCTTCGCCTGGACAACAGCCGCGCGCTGTGGAACGGCAAGCGCATCGACCTGACGCTGACCGAGTTCAACATCGTCAAGCTGATGGCCACCCGTCCGGAAGAGGACGTGTCCTACCGCGAGATCTACGACCTCGTGCACGGCAAGGGCTTCCTGGCCGGTTACGGTCCGTCGGGCTACCGCGCCAACGTCCGCGCCTTCATCAAGCGCATCCGCCAGAAGTTCCGCGTGGTGGACGCCGAGTTCGATTGCATCGAGAACTATCCGGGCTTCGGCTATCGCTGGGGCAACGGTTCGAACGGAGCCGGCACCGACCGCTCGCGCGATGACGCCGACGATGTGATGGCCGATGGCGCTGCTGCCGATTGAGGCCGACAAACCTGACGCGGGGGCATCCATGGGCCGACTTCCCACACTTCGGGTGCCCATGGTCCGGATGCGGTGGCTGTGGCGTTCGCTGGCAACCCGGCTGGCGCTGCTGACCATCGTGTTCCTGGCGGTTCCGGTGCTGATCTACGATCAGTTCCAGCGTGCCGACGAGGCGACCAAGGCCCTGCTGCTGCAAGGCGCGCAGCAGCAGGGCGAGTTGATCGCCCGCGCGCTGGAGCCGGACCTGGCCCGCGCCAATCGCGCGGCCCTGCCGCAGCTCGGCTCGGCTCTCGCCCGTTTCGCGGACGAGAACACCCGGCTGAAGCTGCTGGTGCGGCCCCGCGCGATGTCCGGAAGCGACGGCTTCTTCTACGTGGCCGCCGCTCCGTCGGTGCCGGCGGACTACCTGGACGCCGAACGGCACCAGCTTTTGGAGCAGGGCGTCCTGGACCGGCTGGGCGCGTCCTGCGCGGGCAACACCCCGCTGGCGCTGCGCATGCCGCGCTCCTCCGGCGGATTCGAGATTCTGACCTCCGTGACGCCGGTCAACACCGCCTTCGGCTGCTGGGCGCTGGTCACCAGCCACACGGCCGACGGCTATCTGGAATCCTCCCTCGGGCGGCCCTACTGGAGCACGCCGGTGGTCCAGGCGGCGGCGCTGATCTACGTGGTCATGGCCGGCCTGGTGATGGTCCTGCTGCTGGGGGTTTGGCGCAATCTGGTCCGCTTCCGCAACCTCGCCCGCGACATCGTCGGCGGCGGGATTGGCGGAGAGGGCGGAGACGGCTCCTTCGCCGCGCGCAACACGGTGCCGGAACTGGCCGGCGTGGCCGAGGACTTCGACCGGCTGGTGGACACGCTGCGCGCCAGCGCCCGTTCGCTCCGCCGCGCGGCCGAGGACAACGCTCACGCCCTGAAGACGCCGATCGCGGTCATCCGCCAGTCGGTGGAACCGCTGCGCCGCTCCCTTTCGACCGAGGACAAGCGCAGCCAGCGTGCCCTGACGATGATCGAGAAATCGGTGGACCGCCTGGACGGGCTGGTTTCCTTCGGCCGGCGCATGGACGAGGCCGCCGCCGACCTGATCGCCCCGCCGCGCCGCCGGGTGGACTTCTCCGACCTCGTGGAGCGGATGGCCGGGGGCTACACCAGCCTGCTCGCCGAACGGCAGTTGCACATGCGCTCGCGCATCGAATCCGGGCTGGTCGTGCGGGCCGGCGAGGACATCCTGGAAACGGTGATCGAGAATCTGGTGGAGAACGCCGTCAGCTTCTCACCCACGGAAGGCACGGTCAGCGTGCGGCTGTCCCGCACGGGGTCCTGGGCCGAACTGGTGGTCGAGGACGAGGGGCCGGGTGTCGATCCCGCCAACCTGCCGCGCATCTTCGAGCGCTACTTCTCCCAGCGCGAGCCGGGGCGCGGCATGCCGGAGGACGAGACGACGCACAACCAGGCCGAAGCCACCCATTTCGGCATCGGGCTGTGGATCGTGCGCCGGAACATCGAGGCCTTCGGCGGTAAGATCCGCGCCGAGAACCGCCCCACCGGCGGCTTCCGGATGACGGTCACCCTGCCGATCGCGTAGGTTCGCATCCCTCCTCCGTCAATGACGGGGGAGGGCTGTCCTGTCGCCCCATTGTCCCCGATACCGGCCTTGCTCCGGCCACAGTGGGGCGATACCGTGCAGCCCAAGCCGCAACCGGCACGGCAGGCCAATGCACGACATCGTCATCTACGTCCTCGGGGTCTCTGGCCTTCTCGCGCTCGTCAGCGCCCTGCCGCCCCTGGCGGCGCGGCTGCAGGTGCCCTACACGGTGCTGCTGGCGGCGGTCGGCGTGGCGCTCGGCGCGGTGATCCAGGCCTTCGCCGGGACGCCCGGCGCGGGCCCTTTTCATGATTTCCTGAATTCCCTGGCCGACCTGGATGTCTCGTCGGAGGCGCTGGTCTACATCTTCCTGCCGGTGCTGCTGTTCGAAACGGCGCTGGCGGTGGACGTGCGCCGGCTGTTCGACGACATCTGGCCGATTCTGCTGCTGGCCGTGGTCGCCGTGTTCGTTGGCACCTTCGCGGTCGGCTACGCGCTGAATCTCGTCACGACCATGGGCCTGACGGCCTGCCTGCTGCTGGGCGCCATCGTCGCGACGACCGACCCGGCGGCGGTGATCGGCGTGTTCCGCGACCTCGGCGCGCCACGCCGGCTGACCATGCTGGTCGAGGGCGAAAGCCTGCTGAACGACGCCGCCGCCATCGCGCTGTTCACGCTGCTGCTGTCCATCCTGACGCGCCGGACCGATGGTGGGGCGATGGAGGCGGCGGCCGAGTTCCTGCGCGACTTCGCGGGCGGCATCGTCACCGGCTACCTGTGCGGCCGCGTCGTCTGCTTCCTGGTGGAGCCGGTGCGCGACCAGCCGATGGCCGAGATCACGCTGACCGTGGCGCTGGCCTACCTCAGCTACGTGCTGGCCGAGCATTATGTGGGATCGTCGGGCGTGGTGGCGGTGGTGACCGCGGCCCTGGTGATCGGGTCGGTTGGGCGCACGCGCATCTCGCCGGCCACCTGGGGGGCGCTGGAGCATGTCTGGCGGCAGCTCGGCTTCTGGGCCAACAGCCTGATCTTCCTGCTGACGGCCATTCTGGTGCCGCGCCTGCTGGGCGGGGTGGGGTGGAGCGACATCGGTCTGATCGTGGTGGTGGTGGTCGCGGCGATGGCGGCGCGCGCGCTCGTCCTGTTCGGGCTGCTGCCGCTGCTGTCGGCGGCGGGGCTGGGCCAGCGGGTCAGCCACTCCTACAAGGCGGTGATGCTGTGGGGCGGCCTGCGTGGCGCTGTGTCGCTGACGCTGGCGCTGGCGGTGACCGAGAACGGGCGCGTGCCGGACCGGGTGCAGAGCTTCGTCGCGGTGCTGGCCACGGGCTTTGTCTTCTTCACGCTGTTCGTCAACGGCACGACCTTGCGGGCGCTGATCCGTCTGCTGGGGCTCAACGAGCTGACGCCGGTGGAGCACGCCATGCGCAACCGCGCGCTGGCGCTGTCGCTGGCCGGCATTCAGGAGCGCGTCAACGAGGTCGCCCGCTATTACGAGGTGGACGCGGCGGCGACCGAGACGATGGCCGCGCGCTACGCCGAACGGCGCGCCGCCATCGACCGGGAGCGTGAAGCGGAAAACCTCAGCCACGAGGACCGGGTGACCATCGGCCTCGCCATCCTCGTCAACCGCGAGGAGGAGCTGTATTTCGCCCATTTCAAGGAAGGCGTGCTGTCCCGCGCGGTGGTGGAACTGCTGACCGGCCGCACCGGGCGGCTGCTCGACGCGGTGAAGGCGCAGGGGCGGGCGGGCTACCGGGCCTTCGAGATGCCCTTCATCGCCTTCACCTTCTGGATGCGCGTGGCGAGCCTGCTGCACCGGCGGCTGGGCATCAACGCGCCGCTGGCACGGCGGCTGTCCATGCGGTTCGAGATTCTGGTCGGCGTGCGCACGGTCCTGCGCGAACTGCTGGACTTCACCCGGACCAAGATCGCCCAGGTGCTGGGCGAGGACGTGTCGTGCGAGTTGGAAGGCATGCTCGTCGTCCGGCTCGGCATGGTCGAGCAGGCCCTGGCCGCGCTGAAGCTGCAATATCCGGACTACGCGCTGGTGCTGCAGGGCCGCTACGTCGGCCGCGCCGCGCTGCGGCTGGAGGAGGCCGACTACCGCACACTGCACGCGGAATCGATCATCAGCCAGGAGGTCATGACCGACCTGGAGCGCGACCTGGACGAGCGCCGCCGTGCGCTGGAGCGCGTGCCAAAGCTCGACCTGCGCCTGGATCTGCGGGAACTGGTCGGCCGCGTGCCCCTGTTCACCGGGCTGGAGGCCGACCGGCTGGCCGAGATCGCCAACCTGCTGAAGCCGCGTCTGGCGCTGCCCGGCGAAACCATCGTGCGGCGGGGCGACAAGGGCGACACCGTGTTCTTCATCGCGTCTGGCGCGGTCGAGGTGCTGGTGCCGGACCTGCCGGAGCCGGTGAAGCTGGGCACCGGCGACGTGTTCGGCGAGATGGCCCTGCTGACCCGCCAGCGGCGCAATGCAGACGTGCGCGCCCTGGGGTATTGCCAACTGCTCGTGCTGGATGAGAAGGATTTCCGCCGTCTGGTGCAGAAGGACGCGAATCTGCGCGCTCATCTCCAGGCGGTCGCCGAGGCGCGGCGTCTTCCGGTTCAGCCGGAGGCTCCGGCCGAAAGCGCGGTTCAAGCATAACGGGGTTTGGGGGACAAAGGTCCGATGACCGTGCAAGCGACCGCCGCCACGGGTGGGCGTCCCGACTGGGTGCGCCTGATGCCCGGCGTCTTCGTGCTGTTGTGGAGCACCGGCTTCATCGGCGCGAAGTACGGGCTTCCCTACGCCGAGCCGCTGACCTTCCTGCTGGTGCGGCTGGCTCTGGTCGCGGCGGTGCTGGGCGTGGTCGCCCTGGTCACCCGCGCGCCCTGGCCGAAGACTTGGGCGGAGGCTGGGCGGATTGCCCTGGCCGGACTGCTGGTGCACGGCGTCTATCTGTCGGGCGTGTTCTGCGCCATTGCCAAGGGCATGCCGGCCGGCGTCACCTCGCTGATCGTCGGGCTGCAACCCCTGCTGACGGCGGCGCTGTCCGGCCCGCTGCTGGGCGAGCGGGTGACGGCGCGGCAGTGGGGTGGCCTGCTGCTGGGACTGGCCGGCGTGGCGCTCGTCGTGAGCGAGAAAATCAGCTTCGATTCGGCCAACCTGATGGGGATGGGGCTGGCGGGCGCCGCGCTGCTGGGCATCACGCTCGGCACGCTGTACCAGAAGCGTCACGGCACGGCCATGGACCTGCGCAGCGGTGCCGCGATCCAGTACGCGGTGACGGCGGCGGTGCTGGCGGTGCTTGCCCCGATGTTCGAAACGATGCAGGTCCAATGGACCGGGGAGTTCGTCTTCGCGCTGCTGTGGCTGAGCTTCGTGCTGTCGGTCGGGGCGATTTTCCTGCTGTTCGCGCTGATCCGGCGCGGCGCGGCGGCGCGGGTGGCGAGCCTGTTCTACCTCGTCCCGCCGGTGACGGCGGTGATCGCCTGGGCGATGTTCGACGAGCGGCTGGGCGCCCTGGCGCTGGTCGGCATGGCGATGGCGGTGGCCGGTGTGGCGATGGTGAACCGCGCGCGCTGACGCGCTGGCGGTACGGTGTGCATTGCCACAGCCGGTTGGTCAGACTATGCTTAATCGTACCAGCAATTGGGGCGAGGCGCGGTTGGAGCCGTAAGTCGTCGCCGAAGACACCGGAAGCGGACGCATGGACGGCCTGGAGCACATCTCTCTCGATGACAACCGGACCCTTCAGGCCATCGGCATTCTCGCCGATGTTCTGGACGGCGTGGACGGTCCGGGGGGGCTCGATACGGTCCTGGTGTCCAAGGCGCTGCGCCAGGTGATCGCCACCAAGTCGCAGCCGGCTTTCGAATTCGCGACCCGCGCCTTCAACACGCTGGATCCCGAGGTGCGCCGCAAGGTGGCCGAGGACGCCGACCACGCCGCGCATGACGCCGTGGAACTGCGCGCCCGCGTCGGCGGCTTCCTGTCCACCGCGCCCAAGAGGGTCGGCCCCGCCCAGCCGGGCCAGCCGACCAGCTTCCTCAACGCCCTCAACCTCCGCGCCCGCCGCCGCCCCTCCTCGAAGGAGTGAGTTTGTAGGTTGGGCTGCGCTGCGCCTGGCCCAACCTACGACGCTGACGCTGTCGGAATAACGCCTCGGGCCGCTTCCAGCTTCAGCAGCGCGCAATCCCAATAGGGCTTCGGGCCGAAGCGTTCGGCCAGGAAATCCACGAAGGCCCGCACCTTGGGCGACAGGTGGCGGTTCTGCGGGTAGACCGCGTAGACGTTCGATTCCGTCGCGTAATAGTCCAGCAGCAGACACTGCAACTCGCCCTTGGCAAGCGCGTCGCCGCACAGGAAGGTTGGCATCACGATGATGCCGACGCCGGCGATGGCCGCTTCCCGCAGAAGATCGCCGTTGTTGGCGCGCAGCGAGCCGGAAACCCGCACGTTCCGCGTCTGGTCGCCGACGCGGAACTGCCATTGCTCGGCGGTCGGGACGTTGGTGTAGATCAGGCAGTTGTGGTTGGACAGCTCTTCCGGCGTTTGCGGCGTGCCGTGCTTTTCCAGATAGGCCGGGCTGGCGCAGACGACCTGCCGGTTGGGGGCGAGGCGCTTGGCGATCAGAGAGCTGTCGCGCAGCCGGCCGATGCGCACCGCCAGATCATAGCCTTCGTCGATCAGGTCCACGTAGCGGTCGTTCAGGTCCATCTCGATCTCGATGGACGGGTAGCGTTCCAGGAACTCCGCCACCGCCGGGGCGAGGTGCAGAATCCCGAACGACACCGGCGCGTTGACGCGCAAGCGCCCGCGCGGCGCCGCGTGCAGGTCGGCGACCGCCTGTTCCGCCTCTTCCAGGTCGGCGAGGATGCGGGTGCAGCGGTCGTAATAGGCCTGCCCGACCTCCGTCAGGCTCAGCTTGCGCGTCGTGCGGTTCAGCAGGCGGGCGCCGAGGCGGTTCTCCAGCTCCGCGATGCGGCGGGAGACCACGGACTTGGACAGGTTCAGACGCTCCGCCGCGGCGGTGAAGCTCTTGCTGTCCACCACCTTGATGAAGGCGAGCATGTCGTCGAGGCGATCCATACCATTGTTGTACACCCGGGAACAATGAAGTGCCAGCGCCCTGGATTACCGTTTCCCCGACGCGGCGCTATCTCTGTTGGACCGAAAAACCCACAGGGAGTTCTGAGATGGCCAAGGTTCTGGTGCTCTACTACAGCAGCTACGGACACATCTCGAAAATGGCGCAGGCGGCTGCCGACGGCGCGCGCTCCGTGCCGGGCACCGAGGTGACGGTCAAGAAGGTGCCGGAACTGGTGCCGGAAGAGGTCCGGCAGAAGTCGCACTTCGTCGACGAGCCGAACATCCCCGTCGCCACGCCGAACGAATTGGCCGATTACGATGCGATCATCTTCGGCGTGCCGACCCGCTACGGCAACATGCCGGGCCAGATGAAGAACTTTCTCGACCAGACCGGTGCCTTGTGGGTCAAGGGCGCGTTGGTGGGGAAGGTCGGCAGCGTCTTCTCCTCCTCCGCCACGCAGCACGGCGGGCAGGAGAGCACGATCCTCAGCACGCACATCGTTCTGCTGCACCAAGGCATGGTCATCGTCGGACTGCCGTACTCGTTCCAGGGCCAGATGGGCGTGGACGAGGTGATGGGCAACACGCCCTACGGCGCCAGCACCATCGCGGGCGGCGACGGCTCCCGCCAGCCGAGCGCGGTCGAGTTGGACGGCGCGCGCTTCCAGGGCCGCCACGTCGCGGAAATCGCCCAAAAGCTGCACGGGTAACATGACCCTCCTCTCTGTCCCACATGCGCTGGGGCAGAGATGAGGGGGGAGGGGAGTTGAAATGGGCCTGCTGATCGAAGGACGCTGGCAAGACCAGTGGTACGACACCAAATCCACCGGCGGTGCGTTTGTGCGGCCGGAGACGCAGTTCCGCCAGTGGGTGAAGGCCGACGGATCGACGCCCTACCGGCCCGAGGCCGGGCGTTATCACCTGTTCGTGTCGCTGGCCTGCCCCTGGGCGCACCGCACGCTGATCATGCGTGCGCTGAAACGGCTGGAAGGCGTCATCGGCGTCAGCGTGGTCGATCCGCTGATGGGTAAGGAGGGCTGGACCTTCGCCGAACCGGATCCGGTCACCGGTTCGACCCGCCTTTACGAGGTCTACGCGAAGGCGAAGCCCGA
Source organism: Azospirillum soli (assembly GCF_017876165.1). Classification (GTDB taxonomy): domain Bacteria; phylum Pseudomonadota; class Alphaproteobacteria; order Azospirillales; family Azospirillaceae; genus Azospirillum; species Azospirillum soli. The sequence continues at coordinate 65,303 of NZ_JAGINQ010000022.1, read as the reverse complement.
CTACACCGGCCGTGTCACCGTGCCGGTGCTGTGGGACAAGAAGACCGGCACCATCGTGAACAACGAATCCGCCGAGATCATCCGCATTCTGAACAGCGAGTTCGATGAGTTCGGCGACGCCTCGCTGGACTTTTACCCGGCGGACCTCGCGGAGGAGATCGACCGCGTCAACGCCTTCGTCTACGACCGCATCAACAACGGCGTCTACAAGGCCGGCTTCGCGACGAGCCAGGAGAAGTACGAGCAGGCCTTCGACGCCCTGTTCGACGCGCTGGATGGGTTGGACACACGGCTTGCCACGCAGCGCTATCTGGTCGGCAACCGGCTGACCGAGGCGGATTGGCGGCTGTTCACCACGCTGGTGCGGTTCGACGCGGTCTATGTCGGGCACTTCAAGTGCAACCTGCGGCGGATCGCCGACTACCCGAACCTGTCCGGCTATCTGCGCGACCTGTACCAAGTGCCCGGCGTCGCCGGAACGGTGAATTTCGAGCACATCAAGCGCCACTATTACGCCAGCCACACCATGATCAACCCGACCGGTATCGTGCCGAAGGGTCCGGCGCTGGACCTGGAATCGCCGCACGACCGCGCGCGGCTGGGCTGAGAAAAGGGCGGCTTCCGGCGCAACATCCCCCGCTCCCACCGGTTGTCCGGGAAACCGAAACGTTTCATGGGGAGTGTTTTCATGCGTGGAATGCGTTTGGCCGCCTTGGCCTTCGGTTCGGTTCTCGCCCTGTCGCCGATCGCGATGGCGCAGCAGAACCAGGGGCAGGGCTGGGGCGGCGCGCTCGATACGTTGAACCGGGCGGTCAATCCCAATTCCTATCCGGACGACGCGCGCGACCGCGACAATCAGGTGCGTGACGACCGCCGTTACGAAGGATCGTCCCGTGACGACCGGCGCAGCGGGAACAGCGAATACCGCCGTTACTCCGACCGGGAGTTGCAGGACCGCTACGACCGGATCGTCGATGAACAGCGCCAGATGCAGCGCGAACGCCGCGCCCTTGAGGACGAAATGGCCCAGCGCGGCATACGCCGCTAAGGTGGGCTAGGGCTTGAAGCAGCGGGCCATGTCCTGCTCCGGCCCCATGGCTTCGCAGGTGAAGCCGTTGGAGAACTTGAAGCGGAACGGGCCCGTCTTGCGCACACTGACTTTGGTCTGGCCGGCGGAATCCTTGAACGCCACCCAGGCCGAGGAGTCGAAATGGGTGCTGAGGCCGTTCGACAGGCGCACGCGCCCCTGCGCATCCTTGATGACCTGAACGCCGGTGTTGTAGGCCAGCACGCTGGCGTTCTCTTCCTTGGCGGCGAGGCCGTTGGTGCAGTTGACGCCTTCCGGCTTCACGGCGACGCATTCATAGGGGCGCGGCTGCGAGGCGGTCAGCACCATCGCGTAAATCGCGACTTCCAGAACGTTCATCGCCATGTGGTGTCCTCCACGGTCGGCGGCCTTCCTTGTTTTGTTCTACCGCCGCCGTGGTTACGAAAAGAATAATGTCGCGGTCAAGGTTCGTTTATGACTTGAGGTTCACGGCGTGCCAAGCGCGCGGTTCAGCTTTTCCCGCAACCCTTCCGGCGTGACCGGCTTCACCAGATAGGCGGCCGCGCCGAACCGGCGGGCGGAGAGCACCACGTCGGCGTTGTTGTGCTTGGTCAGCATGATGACCGGCGCGTTCCGGCTGAGTGCCTGCTCACGCCCGCGCAGCGCCTCGATGAAGGCAAGGCCGTCCATCGGCTCCATGTCCACGTCGCACAGAATGGCGTCGAAGGCGGCGCGGTCGCAGCGGGCCAGGGCTTCGGCCCCGTCCGACGCCTCGGTGACCTTTCCGACGCCGAGTTGGCGCAGCAGTCGCACGGACACGCTGCGGGTGACCACCTCGTCTTCCACGACCAGCAGGGAATAGGATTTGTACACCAAGATTCTCCCCAGGACTCGCCGTATGACACCCGTCGCGAATACTGAGGTATGTTATCTCAAATCCGAGCGATCATGGAACGAACATCGGCGAGAGCCCCGTCGAGACCGGCGGCGTCCACGCGCGCTTCTTCCGCATCGCCGCGCAGAATAGCCTCCTCGATGGCGGAACACAGGCAGGCGACCCGCCGCGCACCGGCCGTGCGGGCCGCACCGGCGGCGGCGTGCGCGGCCATGCGGGCGCCTTGCAGGTCGCCGCCGTCAAGCCGGTCGCGCAGCGTGTGCGAAAGATCCTGCTCGTTCTGGAGGAAGAGCGCGTAAAGGTTGGCGACCATGGAGCCAAGGCTGCCGAAATTGCGGATCATCGGCTCGGTATCCAGGATATCCGGATCCGGCACGATGGCACTGCCCGGATTTTCCGGATGGAGCGTGGTCATGGCGCAACTCACGGCATAAATAAGTATGCCCTCACGCTGCCTTGGGTCTTTATCATCGTCAAGATGGCCGAGGCGCGGCGAAAGGACGCTTGCCCTGCGGAACCCACTCTCACCGCGCCTGTTCCAGCAACAGGGAACAAGCGTGGGAACCCGGACGCATGGTGGCCGTACCCGACCCGCAGCACAGCACGACTCGAACAGCCTCCAGACCGGCCGGCCAACCAGCCGGCGGCGTGCCGCGCCTGCTGGACATGCTGGGGATCGGGGCGTTTGCGGGCGGCGGGCTGGCGGGGGTTCTGCTGCTGGTCCAGTCGCCCTTCGACGGGCCATGGCGGGTGGTGCTGGCCGTCGCCGTGGTCTTTGCCAGCATCTACGCCGGTTTCCTGATGATCGGATTCGCCGCCAACCTGCGCGAGCTGGAGGCGGTGCGCCGCTGCCTTGCTTTGGTCGCCCGCCGACAAGGCGACCGTGGTCTTGGGCATCATGAGCGCTGACACCCTCGACGCCCTGGTCGTCGGCGGCGGCCCGGCCGGACTGACCGCGGCCATCTATCTGGCGCGCTTCCGCCGCCGCTTCGTGGTGATCGACGCCGGGGCGAGCCGCGCCTCCTGGATCCCGCTGTCGCACAACCACGCCGGCTTTCCGGACGGGGTGAGCGGAAACGACCTGCTTGCGCGCATGCGCGCCCAGGCCGAACGCTACGGGTCGCGGATCGAATCCGGAACGGTCGCGTCGGTGGAGCGGGACGAGGGCGGCTTCACCGTCCGCACGGAGGACGGCCGCGCGATGCGCGCCCGCACCGTGCTGGCGGCGAGCGGCGTGATCGACCTCGAACCGGAATTGCCGAACCTCTATCAGGCGGTGCAGCGCGGGCTGATCCGCCATTGCCCGATCTGCGACGGGTTCGAGGTGATCGACCACCGCATCGGCGTCATCGGCCACGGCACCGACGCGCTGGGGGAGGCGCTGTTCCTGCGCACCTATTCCCGCGACGTCACCCTTCTGACGCTGGGTGAACCCATGAATCTGGAGGAGTCCGACGCGCGCCGCATGGCCGAGGCCGGCATCCGCGCGGTGGAGGAGCCAGTGGTCGAGGTCCATTCGGAGGCCGGGCGGATCGCCGCCCTGACCACGGCGTCGGGCGAGCGGCTGACCTTCGACACGCTCTATTCGGCGCTCGGCACGGTGCCGCGCACGGACCCGGTGAAGGGGCTCGGCGTGCGGACCAGCCCGGACGGGCGGCTGGTCGTGGACAAGCACCAGCAGACGGGCATGGAGGGGCTCTACGCCGCCGGCGACGTGGTGGACGGGCTGAACCAGATCGCCGTCGCCATGGGGCAGGCGGCCGTCGCCGTCAGCGCCATTCACCGCCGCCTTCGAAATGAGGATGGCGAGCTGTAGCGGATCGGTGAACTTTCCCCGCTCCCGCCTGTTCAGCCCAGTAAAGCGCAGATCCAAAGCACAGATCCAAAGCGCAGATCCGCGCGGCTTCTGGGGCGAGGGGGGAAAGATGGCTGGGACCAAGAGAGTCTGGGCCGCGCTGGTCGTTGCCCTGATAACCTTCGCATCCGGCGCCTGGGCGCAGCAGCCCGGCACCGCCACGCCGCCGGGACAGGAACCGCCGGCCACCGCTCTGCCCGTGCTGGGCGAGCCGCACCCCTGGCAGATTTGGCACCAGACCCCAGCCTCGCCGGTCATGCAGATGATGGACTGGTTTCACCACCTGCTGGTCTGGATCATGGTCGCCATCTGCGTGCTGGTGCTGGCCCTGATCGCCATCGTGGTGGTGCGCTTCAACGCCCGCAAGAATCCGGTGCCCTCGCGCACCTCGCACAACACGTTGATCGAGGTGGTCTGGACCGTCGTGCCGGTGATCATCCTGGTGGTGATCGCCGTGCCGTCCTTCCGCCTGCTGTATTTCGGCGACCATGTGCGCGAAGCGGACATGACGCTGAAGATCACCGGCCGCCAATGGTACTGGGACTATGAATATCCCGACCACGGCAACTTCACCTTCTCCTCCATCATGATCCCCGAGGACCAGATCAAGCCCGGCCAGCGCCGGCTGCTGGAGGTGGACAACCGCGTGGTCCTGCCGGTGGACACCACCGTCCGCCTGCTGGTGACGGCCGGCGACGTCATCCATTCTTTCGGGCTGCCCGCCTTCGGCCTGAAGGAGGACGGCGTGCCCGGCCGCCTGCACGAATCCTGGGTCAAGATCGAGAAGGAAGGCGTCTACTACGGCCAGTGCTCGGAGATTTGCGGGACCGGCCACGGCTACATGCCCATCGCGATCGAGGCCGTGTCGAAGGAACGCTTCGCCCAGTGGGTGGAGCAGGCCAGGAAACAGTTCGCCGGGAGCGACGCCGTTCCGCCGACCGAGGTCGCCACCGCTCCGCAACCTTAGAAACGCCGATAGCTGTAGCAACGCCGATGACAGAGCGAGGTCCGCGATGGCCGATTCCCAAGAACTCACCGGGCACGACGCGCACCACGACCACAAGCCGGCCTTCGTTCAGCGCTGGCTGTTCTCGACCAACCACAAGGACATCGGCACGCTCTACCTGATCTTCGCGGTGGTGGCGGGCTTCGCCGGGCTGGCCTTCTCCGCCATCATCCGGGCGGAGTTGCAGAGCCCCGGCCTGGGTGTGGTCAGCGACGGGCAGATGTGGAACGTCGTCCTCACCGCGCACGGCCTGATCATGGTGTTCTTCGTGGTCATGCCGGCGCTGATCGGCGGCTTCGGCAACTGGTTCGTGCCGATCATGATCGGCGCACCGGACATGGCCTTTCCAAGGCTGAACAACATCAGCTTCTGGCTGCTGGTGCCGGCGCTGCTTCTGCTCTTCTCGTCCGTCTTCGTCGGCTTGGGGGCGGGGACGGGCTGGACCGTCTACCCGCCGCTGTCCAGCAGCACATCCCATCCGGGGCCGTCGGTGGACATGGCGATCTTCTCGCTGCATCTGGCGGGTGCGTCGTCGATTTTGGGCGCGGTGAACTTCATCACGACGATCTTCAACATGCGCGCCCCCGGCATGACGCTGCACAAGATGCCGCTGTTCGTCTGGTCGATGCTGGTCACCGCCTTCCTGCTGCTGCTGGCCGTGCCGGTGCTGGGCGGCGCCATCACCATGCTGCTGACCGACCGCAACTTCGGCACCACCTTCTTCAATCCGGAGGGCGGCGGCGATCCGGTGCTGTTCCAGCATCTGTTCTGGTTCTTCGGCCACCCCGAAGTCTACATCATGATCCTGCCGGGGTTCGGCATCATCAGCCAGGTGGTCTCCACCTTCTCCAAGAAGCCGATCTTCGGCTATCTGGGCATGGCCTACGCGATGGTCGCCATCGGGGTCGTCGGCTTCGTCGTCTGGGCGCACCACATGTACACGGTCGGCCTGGACGTCGATACGCGGGCCTACTTCACCGCCGCGACCATGATCATCGCGGTGCCGACCGGTGTTAAGATCTTCTCCTGGATCGCCACCATGTGGGGCGGTTCGCTGGAGTTCAAGACGCCGATGCTGTTCGCGCTCGGCCTGATCTTCCTGTTCACGGTCGGCGGCGTGTCGGGCGTGGTGCTGGCCAACGGCGGCTTGGACAAGGCGCTGCACGACACGTATTTCGTGGTGGCGCATTTCCATTACGTGCTGTCGCTGGGCGCGGTCTTCTCGATCTTCGCCGGCTGGTATTACTGGATCGGCAAGATGTCGGGCCGCCAGTACCCGGAATTCTGGGGCAAGGTGCATTTCTGGCTGACCTTCATCGGCGCCAACCTGACCTTCTTCCCACAGCATTTCTTGGGCACCGCCGGCATGCCGCGCCGCATCCCGGACTATCCGGACGCCTACGCCGGCTGGAACCTAGTCTCGTCGCTGGGATCCTACGTGTCCTTCACCGGGCACATCATCTTTATCATCACGGCGATCTGGACCATCCGTTATGGCGCGCGGGTCGGCGCGAACTATTGGGGTCCCGGCGCCACGACGCTGGAATGGACGCTGAGTTCGCCGCCGCCCTACCACCAATTCGAGCGGCTGCCGCAAGTCAAATAAGCACGACCTCAGCCATTGAGGAAAAGGCCAAGCCTCGGCTTGGCCTTTTTCTTTGCGTGCGTAAGGTCAGTGTTTTCAACAATGGGGTATACCGGCGGGGCAGGGGGCGTCGTTTACTGCCGGTTAAGAGATCGGGGCTTAGGAGTCGTGCATCCGCGGTGATGGGTTTTTCGACGCCGGTGTGGTTCGGCGCACAGCGGAAGGGGCGGGGGAAGCGGCAGCATGCCGTCATCGAAATCCCCAGCCAAAACGGCACCAACGGAGTTCGCGTCATGGCCGCCTCGGTTACCCGCGCTCTTAACGCCATCAAGCGCTACAACGCTGAACCCGAGCAGATCGACCAAGCCATCCTATCCGCCATCAACGTCACGCTGTGCCTGCTGTCCGGCGGCAACGACCGCGTCGCCGAGGGCTTCAACCACGACATCGCCATCAGCGGCCGGGCCTTCGGCCTCCCGCACTGAACTACTCCTCCTCCAGTTTCCGCAATTCCTCGCGCAACAGATCGCGCGCTTCGGGTGGAAGCTGGCCGATCGCCTCGGCGAGGACGCGCAGACGCCGCCGCAGGCCGTAAACGCTATCCAGCAAAGACAGCACGACCGGCATCGCCTCGTCGTCGAGGGCCAGATCCTGGCGCAGGTCGCAGATCAGTTCCAGCCGCGCCATATCGGCGTCGCTGAAGGCCAGCCCGCCGGATTCGTGCTGCGGCCGGACCCAGTGCCGCTCCACCCACAGCGTCAGTTCGGCGGCGTTGACGCGCCGGCAGCTTGCCAGCACCTCCTCGGTTCGCAGCGGCATGTCATGCGTCCTCCATGGCCCGGCGCGGGTTGTAATCCGGCGACCAGTTGCGGACGAACTCAGCAAGCGCCAGATCGGGCGTCTCCGGCAGGGCGATGCGCAGCGTCGCATACTGGTCGCCGCGCGTGCCCTTCTGCGGATCCGGGATGCCCTTGCCCTTCAACCGCAGGCGCGTGCCGTTGTTCGCGTTCGGGGGCACCGTCAGCATCACCGGCCCGTCGATGGTCGGGACACGCACCTTGCCGCCCAGCACCGCTTCCGCCAGCGTCACTGGCAGGTCGAGATGCACGTCGTCGCCCTCGCGCCGGAACCAAGGGTGCGGAATGATCTTGACGGTGATGAGCGCGTCGCCGGGCGGGCCGCCGGCCGCTCCGGGCAGGCCCTGGCCCTTCAGGCGGATGGTGCCGCCGTCCTCCAGCCCCGCCGGCAGGTCGATGTCCAGCGTCCGGCCGTCCGGCATGGTGACGCGGCGCTTGCCGCCCTTGGCCGCCGCGACGAAGTCCACGGTCAGCGTCAGGCTGAGATTGCCACCCTTCATGGGCACCGGGCCACCGCCCCCTCCGCCGCCACGCGCGAAGCCGCCGAAGCCGCGCCCGCCGAACAGGTCGGAGAAGATGTGCTCCAGATCGTCGGTGGCGAATCCCTCCGCGTGGGCGTAGCGGGCGCCGCCCGGCCCCTCGGCGAAATCGCGGTAATATTGGCGCTGCGGGCGTTCCTGCCCGGTGGCGTCGATCTCGCCCCGGTCGAAACGGGCGCGTTTCTCCGGATCGGACAGCAGGGAGTAGGCAGCGCTGATGTCCTTGAAGCGCTGCTCCGCCTCCGCTTTGCCGGGATTGAGGTCGGGGTGGTATTTCTTCGCAAGCTTGCGATACGCCTTCCGGATCTCATCATCCGAGGCGGTGGAGGACACTCCGAGGATTTCGTACGGGCTGCTCATGGTAATGACCGTGGGCTTGGCACGAGAAGATTCGGCACGTCTGGCGAGCATGTGTTCACGCGGCGTTTCCGAATCAAGATGGCGGCACCGATGCGCCGCGCAGGGCGTCTGAGCCGAGGGGGGAGGGCTGACGGGGAGGGGGTGCGACCCAACATGTAGGATGTCACTCCTTCACCACTCGCGGCGGAACGTGCCCCATGGCCCATGTGTCCACCGACCGGGCGGTTGCCGAGGTGCGGCGCCGCCACAAGATCGGCAACCTCCTGCATTCGCTGCTGCTGCTCGCCGGCATGGTCGCGCTTCTGGCGCTGTGCGGTTGGATCCTGGCGGGCCCGGAGGGGGTGGCGTGGGCGATGATCGGCGGTACCGCCAGCCTCGCCTTCAGCCCGCGCGTGTCGCCGCGCATGATCCTCGGCATGTTCGGGGCGCGGCGCCTGGGCTACGCCGACGCCCCGCGCCTGTTCGAGGCGGTCGGGGCGATCTCCCGCCGGGCCGGCCTGCCGAACCCGCCGGAGCTGTGGTATGTCGCCAGTCCAGCGCTGAACGCCTTCGCCGTCGGCAGCCGGACCAACGCGGCCATCGCAGTGACCGACGGGCTGGTCCGGGCGCTGTCCCTGCGCGAGTTGGCCGGCGTTCTGGCGCATGAGATCAGCCACATCCGCAACAACGATCTGGCGGTCATGGGGCTGGCCGACACCGTGGCGAACCTGACCCGCCTGATGTCGCTGTTCGGCATGGTTCTGCTGATCCTGAACCTGCCGCTGCTGGTGATGCAGCAGGAGGCGGTGCCCTGGACGCTCGTCCTGTTGCTGATGGCCGCGCCGACCATCGGGGCGCTGATGCAGCTGGCCCTGTCCCGCACGCGGGAGTTCGACGCCGATCTGGACGGCGCCCACCTGACCGGCGATCCGGAGGGACTTGCCTCCGCGCTCGCCCGCATCGAAAGCCTTCAGCACAGCCCGTGGGAGGGGATTCTGTTCCCCAGCCGGCGGCGGGCGCGGAACGTGCCCTCGCTGCTGCGCAGCCATCCGGAAACGGAGGAGCGCGTGCGCCGCCTGATGGAGTTGCGCACGCCGCCGCCGGTGCTGCCCAACCTGGACGCACTGCCGCTGCATCTGGCCTTCCCACAGGCCGTGCGGCGGCCACGGGCGCGGTTCAGCGGGTACTGGTACTGAAGGTTACAGCTTTCGGATAGTCCTATTCTGGACTCCCGCCCCCGGCACCGGTAGAAGCGGTCTGTCGGATTTTTTGAAAAGGCGGGTCTCCTCCATGACCTTTCAAGGGCGTTTGATCCTGCTCGTCACCGGGCTGGTGACTCTGGCGGTGCTGGCGATCACCGGGGCTCTGGCCTGGACGTCCCAGGCGTCGCTGGTGTCGCGCGTCGAGGCGGACGGCCGCATGGCGGCGACGCTGCTCGCCCGCTCGGCGGTGCAGGCGCGCGAGGTCCCGCGCGACGTGGAAGCCCTGCTGGGTGAACGCCTGCTGTCCGAGGCGGTGCTGACCGCGCATCTCGTCTCGCTGCTGGAGGGCCCCAAGACGCCCGTCAGGGCGGTCACCGACAAGCTGAAGGCCATCGCCGAATCCGGCGGGCCGGACGAGTTCTGGATCACCGACAACCGGGGCCGCGCCTATCTGCACAACCTGCCCGGTCCCGACATCACCTTCGGGCAGGACCCCAAGGCGCAGCCGAAACAGGCGCCCTATTACGGCCTGCTGAACCGCGCGCCGGAGAAGGTGGTGACCGACGCCGCCATGGAGGGCGGCAAGCTGATGAAGTTCGCCGGGGTGGCCGGCGTGGACAAGCCGCGCATCGTCCAGGTCGGCGCCGACGTGCGTAAGCTGGGCGAGATCGCCAAGAAGGCCGGCGTGGACGGTCTGATCGACGCGCTGCTGGCGACCAAGGCCGTCGAGGCGGCGTGGCTGCTCGACCGCGACGGGCGCATCCTGGCGCGGGGTGCGGTGCTGGGCGAGGCCGGCGGCGCGCCGCTGTCCGATTCCGCCGTGACCGCCGCCAAGGCCGTCGCCACCTCCGGCGAGGTGCGCACGCTGATGGAGGGCGGCTTCCTCGTCGCCTTCGCGCCGGTCAAGGCCGTGGCCGGCCAGGGTGCCGGGGTTGCCGTAGTTCGCCTGCCGGCCGCCGACGCCGCGCAGGCGCTCAGCCGCCAGCTGAAGATCGGCGGACTGCTGGGCGTGCTGGTGTTGGGTCTGGGCATCGCCGGCGCCATCCGCTTCGCGCGCCGCCAGATGGCCCCCATCGAGCGGCTGGGCGAGGCCGTCGCGGCGGTCGAGGCCGGACGCTTCAACCCCTTCACCCTGAACGAGGCGACCGAGCGCAACGACGAGATGGGCCGTCTCGCCCGCGTCTTCCGGGGCATGGCCATGGAGGCCGCCGCCCGCGAGGAGACGCTGGATGCCCAGCTTCTGCTGCGCACGGCGGAGCTGGAGACCCGGACCGAGAAGCTGGCCGCCGCCGAATCCCTGATCGAGGAGGAGCAGCGCGCCGCCCGCGACGTGCAGGCGAACCTGCTGCCGCGCCAGCTGCCCACCGGCCGCGACAGCCAGTTCTTCGGCGCGCTGATCCCCGGCCCGGCCGTCAGCGGCGACTTCTACGACGTGATCGAGCTGGACGAGCGCACGACCGTCCTGGTGGTGGCCGGCGTGTCCGGCGGGGGCGTGCCGGCGGCCTTCCTGATGCTGATGGTGCGCGGCACGATCCGTGAACTGGCGCGGCCGGGCGTGACGCCCTCGGCCATCCTGGCGGGGGCCAACGACCGGCTGTGCGGGCAGAGCCCGTTCGACGGCTTTGCCACCGCCTTCGTCGCCATTTACGACCGCGTGACCGGCACGCTGCGTCACTCCAACGCCGGCAACCGCGCGCCCTGCCGCGTGCTGGCCGACGGGACGGTGGAATCGCTGGCCGACGCGGGCGGCCCGGCTCTGGGCGTGCGCAAGGGCGTTCCCTACGGCGAGGCGATCACGCGCCTCGATCAGGACGACGCGCTGTTCCTGTGCACCGACATGGTGCTGAAGGCGGGCAACGCCGTCCACGAACCGTTCGGCGAGGAGCGGCTGGCCGCCGTGCTGCACCAGGGCCGCGCCCTGTCGGCGCGCGACCGGTCGGAACTGGTCCTGCGTGCGGTCGAGGCCCACACCGGGGGCGAGTGGCTGCCGGGCGACATCGTCTGCCTGACCGTGCGCCGACTGGTGCCGGCCCTGGCCGACACGGTGGAGGCGACCCTGGCCTGATAGGGGCGGCCTGATACCGTCCGTTCAGGCGGGGTTCAGGTTGGGCCCGCCATCCTGTTTGCGAGAATGACCAAAGCAAACCGGAGAACGGCCATGTCGAACCCCGCTGGACAACGTTACGACCTGCCCATGCAGATCCTGCATTGGGCCATGGCTCTGCTGATCATCGCCGCCTTCCTGCTGATCCAGGTTCTGGAAGGCATGCCGCGCGGACCCGAGCGCACCGCGCTGATGGGCCTTCACAAGTCGGTGGGCGCCACCGTGATGCTGCTGGTCGTGGTGCGGCTGGCCTGGCGCTTCATCAGCCCGCCTCCGGCCCTGCCGGGCGGCACCTCGCCCCTGATGGCGCTTGCCGCCAAGGCCGGGCATCTGGCGCTCTATGGCCTGATGATCGCGGTGCCGCTCGTCGGCGTGCTGATGTCCCAGGCCAAGGGCCGCCCTGTGGAGGTCTGGGGCCTGTTTGCGCTTCCCACCCTGGTGAGCGAGAGCAAGGACCTGGGCGCCCTGCTGGGAGAGGCGCACGAGGTTCTGGGCAACCTTATCCTGATCGTCGCCGGCCTGCACGCGGCGGCGGCCATGTTCCATCAGTATGTGCTGAAGGACGGCGTGCTGACCCGCATGCTGCCCTGGGGCGAGCGGGTGGCGCGGTAGGCGGGTTTGTCCCCTCCCTCCCCGGCGATTCGGGAAGGGAGGGGCAACGGACGCTCAATGCCTTGCGGCCTTGTGGTCGCCGTGCTCGCGCTTTTCGGCGGTGTCGCGGCCGATCAGTTTGTTGAAGTTGGAGCCTTCCTCATAGAGCAGCGCCAGCTTCGAATCGTCGAACTGCTTGAAGAACTCGTCCCAGCCGATCTCCTCCAGCTCGTCGTGGTCGGACTGGCGGGCTTTCGGGAACATCAGGCGCAGCAGGCCGACGCCGGTCTTGCGGCCTTTCTTCTGCCCGGTGCCTGGGTGGTGCGTGCTGCGAACGACGGCGGGCTTGCCGCCGTGGCTCTCGGCCCAATGGCGAATCTCGTCGTGGTCGGTGGTGGTCTTTGCCATGGTCGTTCTCTCCTGGTGCGACAGGCTTAACCACCAGAACAGGCGCGTTCACGCAGCGTTGCGCCTGCGGGCTCCCTCGCCGGCGCGGGACCGGCTCTCGCGCTCCAGGCGTTCGCGCAGGAAGGCCAGCACCGCCGCCTCCTCGGCGTTCAGCCCGTCCAGTTCCTCGCGCAATTCGGTCTCAACCTCGTTCTTGAGGGCGTTCAGAAGGTCGCCTTCCAGATAGGCGTCGAGGATTTCCGGATGCACGTAGCTCTTGCGGCAGACGCTGGCCGTGTTGCCGAGCCGCGCGGCGACCTGCTCGATGGCGCGGGTGACGTTGCGCTTGGCCTTGGTCTTGGTGTCGAAGCTCTCGAACTCCTTCAGCGCCATGGCGGCCAACACGGTGCCGGCCCAGGTGCGGAAGTCCTTGGCGGTGAAGTCCTGGCCGGTGGCGGCGCGCAGGTAATCGTTCACGTCGCCCGAGGTGATGGCGCGGCGCTGCCCGTCCTCGTCCACATACTGGAACAGCTCCTCGCCCGGCACGTCCTGGCAGGCGCGCACGACGCGGGCGAGCCGGCGGTCCTTCAGGGCGACGTTCCACTCCTTCCCAGACTTGCCTTTGAAGGAAAAGCGGATTTCGGAGCCGTCGATGTCCGCGTGGTCGTCGCGCAGCGTGGTCAGGCCGTAGCTCTGGTTCTCGCGGGCGTAGCTCTCGTTGCCGACGCGGATCAGAGTGGTTTCCAGCAGGCGCACGACGGTCGCCAGCACCTTGTCGCGTTGCAGGCCGCGCAGGGAGAGATCCTGGTCCACCCGCTGCCGGATCCGGGGCAGCGCCCGGCAGAACTCCAGCATGCGGCCGAACTTGGTGCCTTCGCGCAGTTCGGTCCAGCGCGGGTGGTAGCGGTACTGCTTGCGGCCCTTGTCGTCGCGGCCCGTGGCCTGGATGTGGCCTTCGGGGTCCGGACAGATCCAGACGTCGCGGTAGGCGGGCGGGATGGCCAGCTTGCGGATGCGCTCCAGCGTGTCGTCTTCCGTGACCGTCCGGCCGTCCGGCCATTTGTAGGTGAAGCCCTTGCCGGCCCGGCGGCGCTTGATGCCCGACTCCTCGTCGGAGACGTAGATCAGACCGGCGCAGGCGGCGGCCTCCTTCGGGTCGATGTCGGCGGCGGTCGGAACGGGGCCATCCATGACGGGAACCTGTCGGTGTTTTCCCGTTACAACGGCCGATGCGCCCCTTTGGTTGCCTGAACGTTCGGAAGGGTTCCTTCGCAGGTGCGGAGTCCGTATCCTGAAGCGGTGCCCATACGGAGTCGGACGATGGAAGAGACGAAGCTGACCGCCGCCCTGCCCAACCTGGACATTCAGATTCTCCACCGCGAGGACAAGGAGCGGGGGGCCGAGATCATCACCATGCAAATCACCGCGACCCCGTCCTTCGACGCTGTGCGCGGCATGATCGGGCCGGCGTTCCCGATGATGGGGCTTTGGGCGGCGCCGATGCAGGCGTGGAGCGCCATGGTGCAGCAGGCCTGGGCTCCGTGGCTGTCGGCCTTCGCGCCGAATCGGCTGCCGCCGAAAAAGGACTGATGCGCGGCGTGACCATATTGCGCCGCTAACCGATCGTTAGGAGTAGATGCGGACCCTTCGCGCAAGTGAGGTGCGGAGGGTGTCCATGTCCCAGGGTTCGAACTGGCTGCGCGGCGCGGCCCTTTACCAGATCTACCCGTTGAGCTTTCTCGACCGGAACGGCGACGGCTGGGGCGATCTGGACGGCGTGCTGGACGGGCTCGATCACGTCGCGTCGCTCGGTGTGGACGGTGTGTGGATCAGCCCCTTCTACCCGTCGCCGCTGAAGGATTTCGGTTACGACATCACCGACCACCGCAACGTCGATCCCCGCATGGGACGGCTGGCGACTTTCGACCACATCGTGCAGAAGGCCTACACGCGCGGGCTGAAGGTGATCGTCGATCTGGTCTGCGGCCACACCTCCGATTCGCATGCCTGGTTCGAGGCAAGCCGCCGTTCGCGCGAGGGGGAATTCGCGGACTGGTACGTCTGGGCCGACCCGCGCCCGGACGGGACGCCGCCCAACAACTGGCTGTCGGTCTTCGGCGGTGCCGCCTGGACCTGGGAGCCTCGCCGGCGCCAGTACTATCTGCACCATTTCCTGGCCAGCCAGCCGTCGCTGAACCTGCGATGCGAGGCGGCGATGCAGGCGGTTTGCGACACCGCCGCCTTCTGGCTGGAACGTGGGGTGGACGGCTTCCGCATCGACGCGGTGGACTTCTTCGCGCACGATCCGGAACTGCGCTCCAACCCCGCCGCCGTGTGGCGGGCGCCGGAACCGCCGCTGAAGCCCTTCGCGTTGCAACGGCATCTCCACGACATGATGCACCCTTCGGTGCGCGACGTGCTGGGCAAGCTGCGCGCGGTGGTGGACCGGTATCCGGGGCGGGTGCTGTTGGGCGAACTGTCGAGCCAGCCCGGCGCCGGCCAGCGCATCGCCAGTTATTGCGGGCCGCAGGGGCTGCACGCCGCCTACACGCTGTCGCTCGCCAAGCAGCCCTTCTCGGCCAAGGGATTCGCCCACGCGCTGACCGGCACGCCCCGGCCCGACGCGATCTGCTGGAGCTTCTCCAACCACGACGTGGAGCGCGCGGCAAGCCGCTGGTTGCCGCCCGGCGCCGATCCGGAGCGGTTCAACGCCCTGCTGGCCGCGCTGTTCGCCGCGTTGCCGGGGACGATCTGTCTGTATCAGGGGGAGGAACTGGCGCTGCCCAACGCACAGTTGGAGCGCCACCAACTGCGCGACCCCTTCGGCATGACCTACTGGCCGGAATTCCAGGGGCGCGACGGCAGCCGTACGCCCATGCCCTGGCGCGCCGGGGCGGCCAACGCCGGTTTCTCCACGGCGGGCGAGCCGTGGCTGCCAGTGCCGGAATCCCATCTTCCGCTTGCCATCGACCGGCAGGAGCGCACCCTCGGCAGCCCGCTGGACATTTGGCGGCAGGCGCTGCGCGTGCGCCGCAACCACGCCGCCCTGACCGTCGGCGGGGTGGAGGCGGTGGAGGACAGGGACTCCGTGCTGGCCTTCCAGCGGACCGCCGAGGGCGAACATCTGCTGGCTGTCTTCAACTTCGCCAACGAGCCGGCGGAATATCCGCTGAAGCGCAAGCCGCGTCTTGTCGCACTGGACCTGCCGCGCGCACCCGGCGGAGCGGCGCCGGAGGTCACGGCGGACGGGCGGACGCTGGTGCTGCCGCCGCTTTCGGCCTTCCTGGGGCTGCTCACGGCG
Source organism: Azospirillum soli (assembly GCF_017876165.1). Taxonomy (GTDB): domain Bacteria; phylum Pseudomonadota; class Alphaproteobacteria; order Azospirillales; family Azospirillaceae; genus Azospirillum; species Azospirillum soli. The sequence goes on along the minus strand of NZ_JAGINQ010000022.1, from coordinate 49,594 downwards.
GCCGGGTAATATGACGAAGACCTGTCATGCGGATTTGTGCGGTGAGTTGGCCTTGGAACACTGCTTTGTTACACTCCTAATCAATCCCTCGTAACAAGCGGTCCCAGAGGCCGTTTGATTCGAAAGGGAAGGCGAGTCCACGGGAGAAGAATCGTGAAAAGACGTGCGTTCCTGACGTCGGCGGGTGCCGGTCTGGCGGTTGCCGGCGTTGCCGCCCCGGCCATTGCCCAGTCCCAGCCGGAGATCCAGTGGCGTCTGGCGTCGAGCTTCCCGAAGAGCACCGACATCCTGGTCGGCGCGTCGGAGGTGATCGCTCGCCGCGTGGCCGAGAGCACTGACGGCAAGTTCAACATCCGCGTCCATCCCGCGGGTGAGATCGTGCCGGGCCTCCAGGTGCTCGACGCGGTGCAGAACGGCACGGTCCAGTGCGGCCACACCTGTGGCTATTACTACGTCGGCAAGGACCCGACCTTCGCCTTCGACACGGCGCTGCCCTTCGGTCCGAACGCCCGCCAGATGAACGCCTGGATGCAGTCCGGCGGCCTGGATCTGTTGCGCGCGTTCATGAAGAACCACAATGTCATCCAGTTCCCGGCCGGCAACACCGGCGTGCAGATGGGCGGCTGGTACCGCAAGGAAATCAAGTCGGCCGCCGACTTCCAGGGCCTGAAGATCCGCATCGCCGGCATCACCGGCCAGATCATGGCCAAGATGGGCGCCACCCCGACCCAGATCGCCGGCAGCGACGTGTACCCGGCGCTGGAGAAGGGCACCATCGACGCCACCGAGTTCGTCGGCCCCTATGACGACGAGCGCCTGGGCTTCGTCCAGGTCGCCAAGTACTACTACTATCCCGGCTGGTGGGAGGGCGGCCCGCAGGTCTCCCTCTACTGCAACCTTCAGGAATACGAGAAGCTGCCGAAGGCCTACCAGTCGATCCTGACGGCCGCCTGCGCCGAGGCGAACACCTACATGACCGCGCGGTACGACGCGGAGAACGCCAAGGCCCTGAAGCGTCTGGTCGGCAAGGGCGCCATCCTGCGCGCCTTCCCGCGCGACCTGATGGAGCAGGCCCACAAGATCGCCTTCGAGCATTACGAGGAGATCGCGAAGACCAACCCGAACTTCAAGACGGTCTACGAGAGCTGGAAGCCGTTCATCGAGGAAACCAACCTGTGGTTCCGCGTGGCGGAAATTCCGTACGACAACTTCGTCTCGTCGGTCGCCGGCAAGAAGTAAGCGCCTGAAGACGAAGCCCCTCTCCCTACCCGGGGAGAGGGGCTTTTTCTTTGTCCTTACCCGACGTTCTGCTGGGGCATCAGCTCATACTGCCGCTTGACGCCGGGCTGGGCCAGCATGCGGGCGTGCCACGCCTTGACGTTGGGGTATTTGCCGAGGTCGATGGCCGCCTCATCGACCAGATCGATCAAGGGGAAGGCAAAGATGTCGGCGATGGTCAGGCGATCGCCATCGACGAAGCTGTGGTTGGCGAGGTGATCGTCGAACTGGGCCATGCCGCTGGCCGCCCCGGCGTCCAGCCAGGGCAGGGCATTGGCGTCGCCGTTGAACTTGCGCACCGCGCGGGCGCGCTGCACCGGAAGCAACACGTCGGCAAGCCAGCTTAGCCATTCGGCAAGCCGCAGCTTCTCCCGCTCGTCCCGGCCGCCGAACTGGCCCGTCTTCTCGGCCAGATAGGTCAGGATCACGCCGGATTCGGACACGCTGACGTCGCCGTGTACCAGCGTCGGCACCCGGCCGAAGCGGTTGATGGCGAGATACTCCGGGGTCTTCTGCTGCTGGCCGCGCAGATCCACATGGCGGTAGACGAAGGGCACGCCGGCCATGCTGAGGAACAGCACCACGCGGGTCGCGGGCTGGGAATTGAAGTTGCCGTGGACGGTGAAGGCGGCGGTCACGGATTGTGTCTCCCTCCTTAGGGTGCGCGCGTTCGCGCGGTTGGGGAAACCATGACCGCAAGCCGCCCCTCGCGCCAGCGGAAACCAAGCCGGCGGACAGCCTCAGCCCGCCGCGCGCAGGGACCGGGTTCCCACCCCCTCCCAGGTCAGCCGCCCGGCGGTCACCGCGTCGCGCAGGTCGTGGTGGTCGGCCAGGATGCGCAGGGCGCGCGGGTCGTGGCTGCGGCACAGCACGAGGGAGGCCGCCTGCCGTTGCGCCGGGTCCTTGGAGTTGATCATCCGCTCCATGTCGTCCAGCAGCGGGCCGGTGGCGTAGACGCCGATGGCCTGCCATATGGCCGGGCTGGGCGGGTGGCCGGCGGCGGCCCGCTGGTGGGTGTAGTCGCGCAGTTCGTGGGCGAGAACGTGGTTCGCGCGGCGCTCCAGCCCCTCCACTTCGATCAGCGGCACGCCGAGGAAGACCGCCTTCATGATCAGGCTGTTCCAGGCGGCCTCGTCGAAGCGTTCGGCGGGGTAGGGGTTGCAGACGGCCAGCGCTTCGAACAGATCCCGATGGTCGGACCGGGTGGCGGCGGTGGCCCAGGTTACGTGCCGTTCCGGGTAGGGCAGCAGCGGCAGCGCGCGGTACAGCGCCGCCGAGGTCGCCGCGTGCCCTTCCTTCAGCAAGCCGGTCAGCATGTCGCCGTAGGACGCCGGATCGCTGTCGTCGTAGCTGAGCAGCAGCATGACCCGCGCCGCCGTGTCGGCGGTCCAGCGCTGCGGGTGCCAGCCGTTGCGGGCCTTGCGCGCCTCGTCCATGTCCTCGCGCGCCAGCTTCAGAGGCGCGTGTCCAACGCGCTTGGGCACGGCGGCGAAGGCATCGAAAAAGGCACCGTCCATCGCCCCCTCGTTCAGGGAGTCGCGCACATCGTCCAACCATTCGACCCCGGCGGGCGGCGACACGGCCTTCAGCCATTGGCGGAGGAGAAACAGGACGTGCTGCGTGTCGATGGGGTGGTAGGGTTGGTCCATGGCGGGAAATCCCTTTGGGGATAACGTTACGGACAACCGGCGGCTGGGCTGAAGGTTCCGAAAGGAGAAGGCGCCGTGCCGACCCGGATGCCCCATCTGTTGAAGGCCGAAGAGAAGCGAGAGCGGGAGAGGGGCGGAGCAATGCGACGGATCGCCGTGTGTGTCCTGATGGCGTCGATGGCGGCGGGGGCGGCGGCGGGGCTTGCCCTTCCGGCGAAGGCGGAGCCGCGCCATGGCATGGCGCTCCACGGCGAGCCGAAATACGGCCCCGGCTTCAAGCATTTCGACTACATCAACCCGGACGCGCCGAAGGGCGGGCGGGTGACCTTGCAGGCGACCGGCTCCTTCGACACGCTGAACCCCTTCACACTGAAGGGCGTGCCGGCGGCCGGGTCGACGGCCATTTACGACACGCTGATGGCGGGGGCCGCGGACGAGCCCTTCACCGAATACGGGCAGCTCGCCCGCACCGTCGAGGTGCCGGAGGACCGGTCCTGGGTCGCCTTCGATCTGAACGACGCCGCCCGCTGGCACGACGGCCGGCCGGTGACCGCCGACGACGTGGTCTTCACCTTCCAGGCGCTGACCCGGAGCCACCCCTTTTACCGCAGCTACTACGCCGCCGTGGACAAGGTGGAGGCCGAGGGGGAACGCCGCGTCCGCTTCACCTTCAAGCCCGGCGACAACCGCGAGCTTCCCATGATCGTTGGCCAGCTGCCGGTGCTGCCCAAGCATTACTGGGAGGGCCGGCAATTCGACGCGACCACGCTGGAACCGCCGCTGGGCAGCGGACCCTACCGGATCGCGTCCGTCGATCCGGGGCGCTCTATCACCTACGAGCGGGTGGCGGATTACTGGGGCAAGGATCTGCCGGTGAATGTCGGCCGGAACAACTTCGGCAGCATGACCTACGAGTATTACCGCGACGAAAGCGTCGCATTGCAGGCGTTTCGCGGCGGGCTCTACGACTTCCGCCAGGAGGCGACCGCCAAGACCTGGGCCACCGGCTACAACTTCGACGCGGTGCGCGAAGGCAAGGTGACGGTGGAGGAAATCCCCAACGAGGTCCCGGCCGGCATGCAGGGCTTCGTCTTCAACACCCGCCGGCCTATCTTCGAGAATTCGAAGGTGCGCTGGGCCATCGCGCATGCCTTCGACTTCGAATGGACGAACCAGACGCTGTTCTATGGGGCCTACAAGCGCACCGAAAGCTATTTTGAGAACTCCCCCCTGCAATCGAAGGGAACGCCGCAGGGGCGGGAACTGGCCCTGCTGGAACCGTTGCGCGGCAAGATCCCGGAGGAGGTGTTCGGCCCGGCCTACCGCGCCCCGACCACCGAAGGGCCGAACGGCATGCGGCGCAACCTGCTGGAGGCCAAGCGCCTGCTGGACGAGGCGGGATCGGAGGTGCGCAACGGGACGCGTGTCTTCTCCGCCACCGGCCGGCCGCTGACCTTCGAAATCCTGCTGGACAGCCCGACCTTCGAGCGCGTGACCCTGCCGTTCGTCGAGAACCTGAAGCGGCTGGGCATCCAGGCGACCGTGCGGACGGTTGACCCGGCGCAGTACCAGAACCGGATCCGCGATTTCGACTTCGACATGGTCGTTCACGTCTGGGGGCAGTCGCTGTCGCCGGGCAACGAGCAGGCGGATTTCTGGGGTTCCGACGCGGCGAACCGGCCGGGTAGCCAGAACCTTGCCGGCATCCGTAGCGAGGTGGTGGACAGCCTGATCGCCCGAATCATCCGCGCCGGAACCGAGGAGGAGCTGAAGACCGCCGTGTCGGCGCTCGACCGCGTTCTGCTGTGGAGCCACTATGTGGTGCCGCACTGGTATTCGGGCGTGTATCGGGTGGCCTATTGGAACCGGCTGAAGCGGCCGGCGACGCTGCCACCCTATTCGCTGGCCTTCGACGCCTGGTGGCTGACCGACGCCCCGTCGATGGCCGAGCAGCAACCGCGCTGAGGCGTGCCATGGCCGACATGATCCTGGTGGTCGAGGACGACGACGCGCTGCGGGCCACAATGGCGGACGCCCTGCGAGCCGAGGGGTTCGAGGTGCGGGAGGCAGCGGACGGGCGGGCGGCGCTGGACGCGCTCGATTCGGGCCTGCGTCCCGATCTGATCGTCCTCGACCTGATGATGCCGGTGATGAACGGGTGGGAGTTCCGCGCCGCCCAACTGCGCGACCCGGATCTGTCGCACATCCCCGTTCTGGTTCTGGTCGAGGCCGGGGCCGAGGAGGAGGCGGCCGAGCGCCTTTCCGCCGTCGGCGCCCTGCGCTGTCCCTGCAAACCCGAGCAGATTGTGATTGCGGTGCGGCGGCATCTTTAGGTTGGCCGTTCGCATGCGTCAATTCGCCGGCCTTGGTCACCAAAAGTTGCCATGTGGTCAACTTGACGGTTTCCAACGGATTAACGTAAATGTCGATCCATTCATAACCCATTTATAACCAATCTGGCGTACAGGAATTTCAACGATGGCTCTGGGCGTGGATCGCATTGCGGCGACCGGCCGGGCGGTGGTCTCCCTCAATCGGCAAGCGGCGTGACTATGGATTCGCTGGAAAAGGCGCAAACCATCCTCGTGGTCGAGGACAATGTGTTGATGCGCAAGCTGTTCGTTCGCTGCCTGGAAGAGGGCGGCTACACCGTCGTGGAGGCGGACGATCCGCGCATCGTCATGGATCTGATGCGGGAGATCACGCCGGATCTGGTCGTCATGGACATCGTCATGCCCAATGTTTCCGGCGTGGAACTGATCAAGCAGATTCGCGGCGACGCGGCGCTGGCAGCCACGCCGGTGGTCGCCGTGACCAACCTCGCCACCCCCGCCGACAAGCGGCGGCTGGCCGACGCCGGTTTCAACGGGCACGTCTCCAAGCCGATCAAGCCCAAGGAATTCCTGACCACCGTCGCCGGCTTCCTGAACGGGGCCGCCTCTGCCCAAATGGCGTGACGGAAGCGGCGCGATCCAGTCGGGGTGATCCAAACGCGCGCCGGTTGCGTAAAACCGGCTCCGACATAACCGAGAATAGGGTTGGCAAGCATGGCGCGTTATCTCGTCACCGGCGGCTGCGGCTTCATCGGCTCGCACCTGATCGAGCGGCTGCTGTCCGCCGGGCATGAGGTGCGGGTGCTGGACGACCTGTCCACCGGCAAGCGCGAGAACCTGCCGGCGGGCGTGCCCGTGACGGTCGGCGACGTCGCCGACGCGGTGGCGGTCGAGGCTGCCATGGCCGGCGTGGACGGCTGCTTCCACCTTGCCGCCGTGGCGTCGGTGGACCGTTCGCGCGAGGCGTGGCTTGAGACGCACCACGCCAACCTGTCCGGCACCATCGCCGTGTTCGACGCCGCGCGCCGCGCCAGGGCGGACGGGCCGGTTCCGGTCGTCTACGCCTCGTCGGCCGCCGTCTATGGCGACAACCCGAACATGCCGCTGAACGAGGACGCCGCGACCCGGCCGCTGTCCGCCTACGGCGCCGACAAGCTGGGCTGCGAACTGCACGCCCGCGTCGCCGACGGCGTGCATGGCGTGCCGACCACGGGCTTCCGCTTCTTCAACGTGTTCGGGCCGCGCCAGGATCCGAAATCGCCCTATTCCGGCGTCATCTCCATCTTCGCCGGGCGCATCGTGCGCGGCGATGCCATCACCATCAACGGCGACGGCGAGCAGGTGCGCGATTTCGTCTACGTGAAGGACCTTGTGCGCTATCTGACCGCCGCTATGGAGAAGCCGCAGGCGGGCGCCCCCGTCTACAACGTCTGCACCGGGAAGCCGACCTCGGTGAACCGGCTGGCCGAGGTGCTGGCCGAGATTTCCGGCAAGCCGCTGGACCGCCGTCATGGCCCGGCGCGCGCCGGCGACATCCGGGTGTCCATCGGCGACCCGTCGCGTCTGGTCGCCGCCTTCGGCATGGCCTGCGAAACGTCGCTGGAAGACGGCTTGCGGGACACGCTGGCATGGCTGGCCTGATCGGGCGGCGCGCCATACTGGGCGGCATGCTGGGCGGAGCCGGGGTGATGATGCTGCCGCACGCGGCCGGGGCCGCACCCAATGATGTGCCCAAGGGCGATGTGCCCTGGGTCGTCTATTACGCCGACAAGGAACCGGTGAAGGCGTTCGAGCCGTACCGGCTGCTGGTGCTCGACAGCAAGTATCATCCGCCGCTGCGCCCGCTGAAGGACCGGGGCAAGACCCTGCTCGGCTACATCAGCCTGGGCGAGGTGGAGCAGCACCGCCCCTGGTTCGACCGGGTGAAGGGCTGGGGCATCCTGTCGGAGGAAAACCCCAACTGGCCCGGCAGCTTTTACGTGGACGTCCGCGACAAGCGGTGGGTCAAGCTGGTGGTGGAGGAACTTGTTCCGGCCATCCTGCGGCTGGGCTTCGACGGCATCTTCCTCGACACGCTGGACAACCCGCCGCATCTGGAACGCACCGAACCCAAGCGCTGGGCCGGCATGACGGAAGGGGCGGCCCGGCTGGTTCGGGCGATCCGGGCCAACTGGCCGAACATCCGCATCATGCAGAACCGCGCCTACGAGATCCTGCCGGACGTGGCGGGCGTGCTCGACTACGCGCTGGGCGAGAGCGTCTACGCCGGCTGGGACTTCGAGGCGAAGCGGCCGCACCTCCAGACCGAGGAGGATTACCGGTTCCAGGTCTTGGCGTTGCAGGACGCCCAGCGCCTCAACCCGAAGCTCGGCCTGTTCTCGCTCGATTATTGGGACCCTGCGGACACCGAGGGCATCAAGCGCATCTACGCGCGCCAGCGGGCCAACGGCTTTTCGCCCTACGTGTCGGTCGTGGATCTCGACCGCATTGTGCGGGAACCCGCTCCGTGAGCGCGCGGACGCTCATCCGGACCCTTTCGACTCTCCTCCTCCTCGCCGTCGTGACCTTTTTCGGGCCGGCGCGCGCGGCGGAGGTCCGGCCGGTGCCGCGCACCGTCCTGGCCCTGGTGGACCTGCGGGAGGAGGAGAGGATCCGCCTCACCCGCATCCACTCCATGGCGGAAATGCCGCTGAACCATCTGGGTCTCAGCGTCGTCTACTGGAACGTGGCGGACGGTCTGCCCGACCTGTCGCGCTATCCCGACCTGCGCGGCGTCGTCACGTGGTTCGCGGGCGAGCCGTTCGAGGATCCGCGCGCCTACATCGCCTGGGCGGCGGCGGCCATGGACCGGGGCGTGCGCTTCGCCGTGCTGGGGCAGACGGGCACGCGCGCCAGCCGCAACGGTCCCGCAACCCCGCTGGCGGTGGTCAACCGCTTCTTCGCCCGGTTCGGGCTGCGCGACGACGACGGCTATTCCGATCTGACCTACCGTTCCCGCCCGGTTCTGGCCGATGGGATGATCGGCTACGAGCGCCCGTTGGTCGGCGTGTTGCCGGGTTATCCGCTGTTCCGCAAGGTGGACGGACGCTTCACCTCGCATCTGGTCATGCGGCGCGGCGGGGACGAGGCGTCCGACAGCCATCTGGTGGTCACGGGCCCGTCCGGCGGCTTCGTGACCGAGGGCTACGCCCGCTACTACGACGCGGAGATCAACCGGAAGCTCTGGATCGTCGATCCGTTCGCGTTCTTCCGCGCGGCCTTCGCCACGGACGACCTGCCGAAGCCGGACGTGACCACCCTCTCCGGCCGGCGCATCTATTTCAGCCACATCGACGGCGACGGCTGGCGCAACCAGACCGAGGTCCAGCCCTACAACAAGGACAAGGTGCTGTCCGTCGACGTGGTGCGGCGCGAGGCCATCGAGGCTTTTCCCGACCTGCCCGTCACTGTGGCGCCCATCGGCGGCGACATCGATCCGGCCTGGAAGGGAACGCCGGAGCTGGTGGCCGGAACCCGGCGCCTGTTCGCCCTGCCGCAGGTGGAACCGGCCAGCCACACCTGGACCCACCCGTTCCAATGGCGCTTCTTCGAAGACTACACGCCCGACAAGGAGGCGGCCTTCGAAGAGCATGGCGGCGCCCCGAAACGCGGCGTGATGGACCGCTTGCTCGGCCGCAACAAGCCGCCGGCCACCTATGAGGCGGCGGGCGAGGTCGCCGACCTCGGCGCCTATTCGGTGCCGCGCGCCTATCTGCAAGAGCCCTTCGACCTGAACAAGGAGATCGGCGGTTCGCTGGCCTACTTCACGACGCTGGCACCGGAGGGAAAGCCGGCCGCGCTCGTCCAATGGCCGGGCGACACCTCGCCCTACGAGGCCGCCATCGCCGCGACGCGCAAGGCCGGCGCTTACAACATGAACGGCGGCGATTCGCGATTCGACGCGGACTACCCGTCCGTCACCAGCGTGCCGCCGGTCGGCCTGCCGGTGGGAACGGAGCGGCAGATCTATTCGGGCAACAGCAACGAGAACACCTACACCGACCTGTGGACCAACCGCTTCTTCGGGTTCCAGAACCTGATCAACACGGTCCGCAACACGGAAAGCCCGCTGCGGCTGAAGCCTTTCAACGTCTACTACCACATGTATTCCGGGCAGAAGCCGGCCAGCATCAACGCCCTGCGCAAGAACCTGATCGCCGCCCGCGAGGCGGAGATCGCCCCGATCACGGCTTCCGCCTACGCCGCCCTGGCCGGGGGCTTCTACACCGCCCGCTTCATCCCCGACGGTGAACGCCGCTGGCGCATCGCGGGGCGCGGCGACCTGGCCACGCTGCGGTTCGACCGGGCGAACTTCACGGCCGTGGATTTCGCGCACTCGGTCGGCGTGCTGGGGCAGCGGCATCACCAGGGCAGCCTTTATGTGGCGCTGGATCCCGCCGTGGCGGAGCCGGTGGTGGCCCTGACCGATGTGGATCGCGCGGACATCGACCCGCCGGCGCCCAAGCCGTACCTCGTCCAAGGGCGCTGGGTGTTCCGGGGGCTGGCGGCTGACGGCGCGGGCTTCCGCGTCGCCGCGCAGGGTTACGGCAACGGAGAGATGGCTTGGCATGTGCCGGCGCCCGGCCGCTACGCCGTGACGGCGGAGCGCAACGGCACCGTTCTGTGGCGCGGCGAGGCCGAGGCCGCCGCCGACCGCCGCCTGTCCGTGACGGTGGAGACCTCCGCCATCCAGCCGCTGACGCTGCGCGTGCAGCCCGTGGCACGGTAGGAGAGGCGGCCCCATGCGCGCCAACATCCTGGTCGTCCTGATCGTGCTCGCCTTCGGTGTCGGCGTCAGCCTGCTGCTGATCCCGCGCGGCGGCGAACTCGCCTTGCAGAAGTTCCGCGATCAGGATTTCCACACCGCGCGCGCCGCCTACGAACAGCGCTTCACGGCCGGCGACCGTTCGGCCGGCACGGTCATGCCGCTGACCAAGCTTTACCTTCAGGACGGTGCCGTCGATCGGGCCATCGTCCTGATGGAAGAGTTCATCGCCCGGGAACCGGATCAGGTGGAAGGGCGCCAGCTGCTCGGCCGGCTCTACCAGGACGCCCAGCGCGTCGGCGACTATCTGGAGAATCTGGAAGCCCTGGCCCGCTTGAAGCCGACCGACGAAACCAACCGGGAACTGGCCTATCTCGCCGGCTTTCACGGCCAGATCGAGCGGCAGGTGGCGGCGCTGATCCGCTATTGCGAACTGCGCCCCGATGACGTCCAGACGCAGCAGGAGCTTGCGGCGCTGCTGGCCGCGCGCGGCGAGCATGCGGCGGCGGTGGATTGGCTGATCCGGGCCGACGACCGCGCCAACGGCGCCATCGAGGCCGACAGCCGCGAGCTGTTGATGAGCCTGCTGATCGACCTCGACCGCGACGACGAGGCCTTCACCCGCGCCCAGCGCTGGATGGGCGAGAACCCGACGCCGTCCGACGCCATCGGGCTGGTCAGCCAGCTGTCCGCCGCCGGCCGGCCGGAACTGGCGCTGAAGCTGCTGGAGCCGGAGGCGGCCAAGCCGGGCCACCCGCTCGCCATCGAGCTGACCTTCATCGACCTTCAGATCGCCGCCGGCCGGCTGGACGAGGCGCGGGCGCGGCTGGACGCGCTGCCCGGTCCGGTGGACGATCTGACGCTCGGCCGCCTCGTCGCCTTGCAGATGAACGCGGGCATGGGGCGCAAGGCGCTGGCGACCGCCAAGCCGCGTGACCTGAACCTTGTGCCGGGCTGGGCGCTGGCTGGTCTGGCCGACGCGGCCTTCCGGGAGCGTGACGTCGCTTTTCTCGACCGCATGGTCCGGGATTTGGGCGAGGGCTTCCTGACCGAGCAGCCCTTGCTCGCCGCCAACATCGCGCTTGCCCGCAACGACAAGGCGGCTGCGGTGCGCTGGGCGGAGCAGTCCTTGGCCGACGCCGCGCTGCCGCTGGCCGAACATCTGGCCGCCGTGCGCCTGCTCGACCGCGCCGGCCAGCGCGCGAAAGCCTCGGCGGCCTTCGACCGGCTGCCACTGGCGGGCAACGTTCCCGACGACGTGCTGGAAGAGCTGAGCGGCCTGTTCCTTGACCTCGACCACGTGAAGGCCGGCTTCGCGTGGTTCGACGCCCGGCGCCGGGCGTCGCCGTCGCTGGCCGCCGATGTCGGCTGGGTGCGTCTGGCGGCGCGGGCCGGCGATGCGAAGCAAGTGGCCGCGTGGCTGGACGCGCACCCGACCCTGGACGAGGCGTTGTTGCAGGACATCGCCACCATCGCCGCCGAGCGGGGCGAGTCCGCGCTGGCCCTGAAGGCGGCCGAGCGTGTCTTTGCCATGGCCCCCACGCCGCGCAGCCGCTTCGCCCTGGCGAGCGCGTTGCTCTCCGCCAAGCGGGCGAACGAGGCTCTGCCGCACCTGACCGACCTGCTGGCCGATGGTGGGCCGGAGGTGGAAACCGCCTACATCGCCGCCCTCGGCGCGCTCGGCCGCAGCGAGGAACTGACCCGCTTCCTGGCCGCCAAGCTCGGCAAGGGCGGTCTCGGCGACGAGGAGGAGGCTGCGATCCTCTACGCGCTGCTGGAGCACAAGGCCTACCGCCCGGCCCTGCCGTACCTGCGGGAGCGCGCGAAGCGGCAGGGCATCGAATGGCTTTACGCCTACGCCGACGCGGCGAAGGGCGCGGGCGCCGTCGCCGAACTGGCCGACGTGCTGGAGGCGGACCTTGCCCGCCCGGATCTCGACGCGAAGGGGCGGGAACAGCGCGCCTTCCTCCTTCTGGAAACCGCCGGGCCGGCACGGGCGCTGCCGGTGCTGAAGCAGTTGGCCGGCGGCAACGGCGGACCGTGGGATGGCCTCTACCGCGAGGCCCTGACCAAGCTCGGCCGCAAGGACGAACTGCGGCACTACCTGCTGGCGCGGGCCGGGGACGAGCGGGTGCCGGCCAAGGAACGGCGGGAGATCGCCTTCGCCCTGCTCGACCAGGGCGACAAGCCGGCCGCCGAACAGGCGCTGATGCGTCTGGCGGCCGGACAGGGGCCGGACAGCCCGGACTTCAAGCAGCTCACCTACCTCTGGGGGCCGCGCCCGCCGGCGGCGGCGCTCGATTGGATGGAGGGGCGTGCCAAGGCGGCCAGGACACCGGCCGAACAGGCGGCGTGGTACGACAAGCTGGCCGAGTTGGGCGGCGCGCGTCGCGTCGCCGAGCGGCTGGGGCAGGGCGGCACGCCCGCCGCCCGCGACCTGAAGGCCCCCTACATCGAGGCGCTCGCCACCGAAGGCAAGGGCAGGGAGCTGGCCGAGGCCGTCCGCTCCGCCGTGCCGCAGGAGCGCGATCCGGAACGGCTGCGCCGCTACGCCCGCCTTGCCGAGCAGACCCGCCAGCGCGCGGCGGCGGCCGACGCATGGCACGCGCTGCTGTCGCTGAAGCCGGAGGATGGCGACTCGCTGCGCCAGCTCGGCATGCTGGCCTACGACGAAAACCGGCTGGGCGACGCGGAACGGCTGCTGCGCCGGTTCCTCGCCAAGGGACCGGGCGATTACGAAGCCAACTATTTCCTGGGCGAGGCGCTGACCGCGCTGAAGCGCCCGACCGAGGCCGTGCCCTTCTACCGCCGTTCCCTGGAACAGATCCGGGCGCAGAAGTCGAAGAGCGACAGCCTCGTGCAGACGGAGGCGAACCTGCTGAACCGACTGGGCAAGGTGGACGACGCGGTTGCGCTGTTCGAAGGATTGCGCAAGCTTCGCCCCAACGACCGCCAGTTGAAGGCCGATTACGCCGCCATGCTGATCGAGAACGGACGGTTGAAGGAGGCGCGCCGTGTGCTCAGCCTTCCGTAAAGCTATTTGCATGCGCGCCAGCGACGGGCCCCCATCCCAACCTTCCCCCACTGCGCGGGGGAAGGAGTTTAAAGCCCTCCCCCGCCTCTCGCGCAAACCAAAGGTTTGCGCTGACGGCGTCAGGCGAATGCCTCTGGCATTCGCTGAGAGCCGCAGGTGGGGGAGGGTTGGGTGGGGGCTCGTTGCGGCAATCTTCCTTACCGTCTTAAGTTTCGCCACCCCCGCCTTCGCCCAAACGACTCCCGTCCGCATCGACGCGGTGCGCGGGGAGAAGGGCGCGCAGCTGACCATGTCGTGGCCCGGCACGGTGTCAGCGGAGCACAGCCTCAACGACCGCGAACTGTCGCTGCGCTTCTCCCGTCCGCTGGGAGAGGCACCCCTGGAAGGCATCCCGGACCGCCTCCAGGGCTGGGTGGACAACGTCCTGTACGGCTACGACAGCGTTCTGTTGGTGCTGGGGCAGGGCGTGACCGCGACGGTGACGGCCGAGCCCACGGGCGTGCGCATCGACCTCGCCCAGGAGACGCGCAGCCTGCGCCGCTCGCCGGAAGCGGAGGCGGCGGAGCGGGCCGCGCAACGCCGCATCGACTATTTCCGGGCGCTGACTCTGATGGAACAGAACGACCTGCGCCAGGCCCGCGCGCTGCTGGTCGATCTGCTGGCCGCCCAGCCCAACGACGCGCAGTCCACCGCTCTGCTGGCCCAGGTGGAGGAGCGGCTCGGCCGCTGGCGCGAGGCGGTGCGGCTCTACGACCGCGCGCTGGAATTGACGCCGGACGAGCCGTCGCTGGTGACCGGCAAGGCGCGCCTGCTGCGGGAACGCGGCGAGCAGGCGCGGCTGGACTGGGACCTGTTCCATGTGGAGAACGCCGACGTGCAGCGCATCGGCCGCCTGACCGGCAACGTCGAGGCCGGCGGGAACACGACCTTCCTCTACGCGCTGGAACACCGAACCGTGGACGTGGATCAGGCCGTGCGGTCGGACGGCCGGGTGGAGCCGTTTCACGGAGTCCGCAGCCGCGCCGAACTGGCCCTCCTGCACGACTGGCCGGAGTTGCAGCAATCGCGCCTCGCCCTGTTCGCCGCGCCGAAGACGGTTGGCGCCGGCTACACCCACGGCTGGCGCGACGAGGATTCGGAGACCCGCGCGGGCCTGTCCTGGCGCGAACCGACCTACACCTTCATCGAGGGCATCGTCGGCGCCGGGCGGCGCGACCGCGTCTTTGTCCAGCATGAGGAACGCCTGAAGGAACGCTGGATCGCCACCATCGGTGCCGGATGGAACCGCTACGGCCTGTCGGGTGAGCCGGATCTGGCGCGCTCGGCGACGGTGGAGGGTTCGCTGCGCTACGTCCTGAACCAGGAAGGGCCGGTGACCAGCGTCGCCTATCTGCTGGACGCCGAATATGTCGGCCGCCAAGCCGAGCGCACAAACGCGCTGGGCAACCTTTTCGTGCCGCTGCCCGTGGCGACGCGGGAGGTGCACGCGTTTCAGCTCAACCTCGACGACGCGCTGACCGATTATTGGCGCTACAGCCTTCAGGCCGGATACGCCTACGATCGCTTCAACAAGGGCGGCCCGCAGGGCGCCGTCGCCCTGGCGTATGAACCTCTCGAACATCTCGAACTCGGCCTTCGGGCCAGCTACACCCGCTCCACCGCGCGCGGCACGGGGGCCGCGGCCACGGCGGCGGGCGGCTATCTGATCTGGCGGTATTAATCGGTCGGTATCCTTCTCGCGCTATACGGGTGCGGGAGGGGGCGAACCATTGGCAGGGCAACGGACGACATGACGACGGATAAGCGGAAACGGGTGGTGAAGGGGTTGCGGGTGCTGGCGGCGATGGCCTTGGCCCTGGCGGTGTCGGCGTGCAGCATCGGGCGCGGCAACAGCCGCGACTTCGTCGATGGCGGCGGCGTCCTGCCGCGCGGCGCGACGGTCGCCGTCCTGCCGTTCGAGAACCTGACCAACCACCAGAACGCCGGCATGATCGCGTCGGAACTGGTGTCCACCGAGCTTTACAGCCTCGGCCTCTACCGCGTCGTGGAAGCCAGCCGCGTGCGCAACCAGCTGATCGCCGCCAAGGTGGACGTGGAGAAGCTGGCCGAGAGCACCTACGCCCAGGACGTCGGCCGGACGCTGGGTGTGGACGCGGTGCTGGTCGGCAGCGTCACCGAGTACGGCTACCAGCACGGCCTGCGGGAGGAGCCGGTGGTCGGCCTGAACGCCCGTCTGGTCCGCGCGTCCGATGGTTCCGTGCTGTGGGCGTCGAGCCAGTCCCAGGTCGGGCGCGGTTATTTCACCCGCGACAGCGTCAACAACGTCGCCCAGCGCGTCGTCTCCCGCATGCTCGACGCCCTGCGCGGCGCCGTCGCCGGCTGACGGACTGAGGATCAGTCATGAGCGCGTCCACCCTGGATCCGGAAACCCCGGCCACTTCCCCGGCGGCGAATACCCCCGCCGGGTCGCGCCGGTTCCTGGGCTTCCGCCGGGTGGCGCTGATCGAACTGGCGCTGTTTTTCCTGGTGGCCTTCGGGCTGGATTTCACGGTGGGAGCGGGGGAGCGTTTCGACGGCATCCAGCCGCACCCCTTCTGGATCCCGGTCCTGCTGCTGTCCATCCAGTACGGCACGAACGAGGGCGTGCTGGCCGCCGTCGCCGCGTCCATCGCGCTGCGCCTCGGCAACATGCCGGAACAGCTGATCACCCAGGATTTTTACCAGTACCTCTACGCCGTCAGCCGGGAGCCGATCCTGTGGCTGGTCGCCTCGGTCCTGTTCGGCGAACTGCGCATGCGCCAGATCCGCGAGCGGGACGAGTTGCGCGCCAGCCTGGACCTCGCCCGCAAGGAGTCGGACGCCATCGCCCGCTCCTACCGGCAGCTGAAGTCGGTGAAGGAAAGCCTGGAGACCCGCGTCGCCGGCCAGCTTCGCACGGTCTTCACGCTCTATCAGGCGGCCCGTTCCATCGACAGGCTGGACGAGGGCGAGGTGATGCTGGGCGTCGCCGACCTGATCCGCACGGTCATGCGGCCGGAGAAGTTCTCCCTCTTTCTGCTCAACAACGACGTCCTGGAATCGGTGACGAACGAGGGCTGGGACGACGAGGACAACTACGCCCGCTGGTTCGACAATTCCTCGCAGCTGTTCGAAACGGTGGTCGGGCGTCAGCGCATGCTCTGCGTCGCCAAGCATGAGGATGAACGCATCCTTCAGGGCGAAGGCGTGCTGGCCGGACCGCTGGTCAGCGACGATACGGGCGAGGTCGTCGGCATGGTGAAGATTGAAAGCCTCGGCTTCATGGACCTCAGCGTCAACAGCGTGGAGAATTTCCGCATCCTGTGCGAATGGATCGGCACCGCGCTCGCCAAGGCCCGCCAGTTCCGCGAACTGAACGAACAGCGCCTGTTCACCCAGGACGGCGCGCTCTACTCCTCCGGCTTCATCGACCGTCAGGCGGAGTTCCTGGCCCATCTCGGCCGCCGCCTGGGCTTTGAGACGACCAGCATCACCATCCGCCCGTCCGGCCTGTCGCGCCTCAGCGCCGGCCAGCGTGCGGAGGTCGCCGCGGCCATCGGCAAGGCGGTGCGCGAAAGCCTGCGCGACACCGACCTCGCCTGCGACTTCGGCCAGCACGGGCTGGTGTTCGGCGTCGTGCTGCCCGGCACGCCGGTTGAGCAGGCCCAGATCGTCGCGGCCAAACTGGAATCGGCGGTGCGCAAGGCGCTGCCCGGTCCGCTGGCGAACATTCCCATCGCCTTCACCGCGCAGAAGGTGGGTGCCGCATGACCGACGATCCGATGCCCGCCGACGCGGTGCTGGAGGAGGCCCCGCGCCATGGCACCGGGGAACTGCTGCTGGTTTCCCTGCTGGCGCTGGGTGCCGAGGCCGGCGCAGCGGCGCTCGCCTTCGGGATGCTGCCGGTGCCGAGCGGTGCCTATGGCGCCATCGCCGTGCATCTCGTCACCCTGATCGCGCTCGCGTGGTGGGTGCGCTCGCGGGCGCGGCGGGAGTTGGACTTGCGTCTGGCCGGGCTGCTGCTGGTCACCACGCCCTTCCTGGGGCCATTGGGGCCGGGCTGCACGCTGATGACCACGGCCCTGCACGCCATCTTCCACCGCTACGCCACCGGCTTCCAGGAATGGTATCTGTCGCTGTTCCCGGAAAGCCAGGCGGAGCCGGCGCAGGAGCTGTACGAACTGATCGTGTCCGGCCGCGAGACCGCGCATCTGGCGGCGGGCGAATCCTTCACCGACGTGATGTCCGTGGGCACTCCGCCGCAGAAGCAGGCGGTGATCGCTTTGGTCGCCCGCCACTTCCGTCCCGCCTTCACCCCGGCGCTGAAGGCCGGTCTGGCCGACGCGGACCCGTCCGTGCGTGTTCAGGCGGCGACCGCCACCGCCCGCGTGGAGCATGAGTTCAACGAACGCTGGCTGATGCTCGACCACGCCGCGCAGAGCAACCCGCAGGACGTGGCGACCCGTTACGCGCTCGCCCGGCATCTGGACGACTATGCCTTCTGCGGCCTTCTGGACTCCAACCGAGAGCAGGAAATCCGCGACAAGGCCCTGAACGGCTATCGCCGCTGCCTGGAGCTGGCGCCCGACGACGACGAAATCCGCCACGACCTCGGCCGCCTTCTGCTGCGCTGCGGGCTGGTGGAGGAGGCGGCGAGCACGCTGGAACCCCTGATCGACCGTGCCGGCGACCGGCGCATCCTGTTCTGGTACGCGGAAAGCCTGTTCCGCCTGCACCGCTATGCGGACCTGCGCAACCTGTCGCACCGCCGCCCGGATCTGCTGGGCGATGCCTCCGAACTGCCGGACGCGCTGAAGAGCGTCGTCGCCCTCTGGCACGAGATGGCCGAGGAGCCGGAGGCGGTGGCCGCATGACCGACAGTTTCGAGCCGGTGGACGTCTGCCTGCTGATGGAGGGCTCCTATCCCTATGTCGCGGGTGGCGTGTCCACCTGGACGCACGACCTTATCAAGGCACACGCCGACCTGACCTTCCACGTTGTCGCGCTGGTCGCCGACCGCAGCCGGCGCAAGCTGGCCTACGAATTGCCCCCGAACGTGAAGGGGCTGTCACACGTCTACCTTCAGGATCCCGATCCAGGCTGGCCCTGGGTGCCCGGCGCTGCCGGCCTGCTGGACCGGATCGAGCCGCCGCTGAAGCGCCTACAACAGGGCGGCGGGCTGGAGGAGGTGGAAGAGATCGTCCGCCTGCTGGCGCCCAAGCGCCGCCGGGTCGGGCGGCGCATCCTGCTGAACTCGGAAGACGCCTTCCGCATGGTCGTGCGGCTGTGCCGGGAGACGTTGCCGGACGCCTCGTTCCTTGAGTATTTCTGGGGCTCCCGCGCGCTGATGAGCGGGCTGTTCGCCACCATGCTGGCGCCCATGCCGTCGGCCAAGGTCTATCACGCAATTTCAACGGGTTATGCCGGTTTGTTCGCAGCCCGCGCGAGGTTGGAAACCGGCCGTCCGGCGCTGCTGACCGAGCACGGCATCTACACCAACGAGCGCCGCATCGAGATCCTGATGGCCGAATGGCTGTTCGAGGGGGGCGACACCTCGCTGGTCGTGGAGAGGAAAAAACGTGATCTGAGAGACCTTTGGCTCGATACCTTCGCAAGCTACTCGAAGGCCTGCTACGACGCCTGCGACCGGATCATCACGCTCTACGGCGGCAATCAGGAATTCCAGAAGCGCCAGGGCGCCGACCCGAACAAGTTGAAGATCGTCCCAAACGGCATTGATTATGCTGGATATTCCAAGGTTCAGCGCGACACCTCCGACCGGCCCCCGACCATCGCCCTGATCGGGCGCGTCGTGCCCATCAAGGACGTGAAGACCTACATCCGCGCCGCCGGAATCCTGCGCGAGGACATCCCCGACCTGAAGGCGATGATCCTCGGCCCGCTGGAGGAAGACCCCGGCTATGTCGAGGAATGCCGGACCATCGTGAAGCACCTGGGGCTGGAGCAGACGGTGATCTTCGCCGGCCGGGTGAAGCTGACCGATTGGCTCGGCAAGGTGGACGCCATCGCGCTGACCAGCGTCAGCGAGGCGCAGCCGCTGGTGATCCTGGAGGCCGGCGCGTCCGGCGTGCCGACTGTGGCGACCGACGTGGGATCCTGCGCCGAACTGCTGCTCGGCCGGGCGGACGAAGACCCGCCTCTGGGGCCGGGCGGTGCGATCACGCCGCTGGCCAGCCCGCTGGAAACGGCGCGGGAACTGCGCGCCCTGCTGCTCGACCGCCCCTGGCGGGAACGCTGCGCGGAGGCCATCAGGCAGCGCGTCGCCCGTTATTACGACAAGGTGGAGATCGACCGCATCTACCGCGCCATCTACGACGAGCACATCGCCATGCCGACGCGCCCGACGCTGGCCGAAAGGGCCGCGTGACATGGCCGGTATCGGTTTCGCGCTCCGCAAGCTGGCCCGCCGCGACGACCTTCTGGGCGTGTTGCAGGGCTACGCGCATTCGGCCTTCATCACCTCCGGGCCGTGGATGTTCACCATCCTGGCGCTCGCCGGCATCAACCTCGTCGGCAAGGATCTGGTGGCGATGGAGGAGCTGACGCTCTTTCGCGTGGTGGTGATCTACAATTTCTGCTTCTCGGTCGTCTTCACCGGCCCGCTGGTGATGGTCGCCACGCGCTATCTGGCCGATGCCATCTACGCCAAGCAGGTGGACACCGCACCCGGCATGCTGCTGGCCACATTGGGCCTCGCCTACGCCATCGCCGCGCTGACGGCCGGGCCGTTTTATCTGTTCCTCAGCGACCTGCCCGCGCCGATGGCGGCGGCGGCGCTGATCAACTTCTTCCTGGTCAGCGGCATCTGGGTCGTGTCGATCTTCCTGTCGGCGCTGAAGGATTATGTGGCGGTGACCACCGCCTTCGGCTTCGGCATGCTGGCGGCCACGGTGGCCACGGGGGTGCTCGGCGCCTTCGCCGGACCAACCGGGATGGTCTGGGGCTTTTCGGCGGGTCTGGCGGTCATCCAGTTCGGGCTGATCGCGCGGGTGTTCGCGGAGTATCCGTACCGCGTCGCGCGGCTGTTCGCCTTCATGGCGTACTTCCGCAAATACTGGGACTTGGCGCTGGTCGGGTTGTTCGCCAACCTCGCGGTCTGGGTGGACAAGTGGATCATGTGGTTCGTGCCGGAGCGGGAAACGGTGTCCGGCGCCATGGTGATCTACTCCGCCTACGACAGCGCCATGTTCGTCGCCTACCTGACCATCGTGCCGGCGCTGACCCTGTTCACCGTGAACATCGAGACGCGCTTTTTCGAACGCTACCAGGGCTTCTACCGGGACATCCAGAGCCACGCGACCTACGACCAGATCGCCCGCAACCATAAGTCCATCATCGCGGCCCTGCTGGAAAGCTCCCGCAACCTGATCATCCTGCAAGGGGCGGTCTGCGCCGTGACGATCTTTCTGGCGCCCAGCATCGTCGGGGCGCTGGGGCTGCATTACCAGCAGATCGGCATGTTCCGTTTCGGCACGCTGGGGGCCTTCTTCCAGGTGCTGTTCCTGTTCTGCACGGTGATCCTGGCCTATTTCGACCTGCGCAAGCGCAACCTGTGCGCCCAGTTGTTCTATCTGGCGGCCAACGCGGGCTTCACCCTGCTGTTCAGCGACATGGGCTTCGCGTGGTACGGCTACGGCTATTTCCTGTCGTCGCTGCTGGCTTTCGCGCTGGCATACCTGATGGTGGCCGACGCGCTGCGGCGGCTGCCCTATTTTGCCTTCGTCGCCAACAACCCATCGGTGCGGTGAGGCCATGCAGGCGCTCATCCTGGCTCTTGTCCTTTCGCTCGCGGCGGCGCCCGCCACGGCGGACGGACCTCTGAGGGCCGAGCGCACCGACCCCGACCACCTGCGCCCGCTGGATCGTACCGTCACCCCGCAGGAGTTCATCCCGCCCCGGATCCAGTACCAGCGCAGCCAAGTGGTCTATAATCTGCCGGACGGGCTCAAGAATGTCGCGACGTTCGACCGGACGCTGTCGCGCCTGTGCCAGCGCGGCGCCTTCATCCAGCAGAGCGACGGCTTCTACGCGGCGCGGACGAAGGACAAGCGTTACGGCGTGGCCTTCTCCGGCGGCGCGAACCTCGATGACCCGCAAAACCAGCGCAAGCCGGGCAAGGTCTATTTCTTCGACGGGCAGGACAGCCGCTGCTCGGTCTATGTCGGCGATCAGGCCAAACTGATGCCGCATTACGTCGGACCGAGGCGCTGAAGCCCTCTTCCCGGCGGCGAAGCCGGGAAGAGGGGAGTGCGGCTTATTGCAGCGGCAGCGGACGGCCGACAGCGAACAGGATGCCTTCGCCGTTCACATGGTCGCCGGGGCCGAATTGAAAGCTGTTGACGCTGCCGTCGGCGGCGGTGCCGAACAGGATGAAGCCAGGGCCGACGCCGCTGGTCACCGGTTTGCCGTCCACCGTCTGGGTGCGGATCGTCGGATAACGGCTAAAGTTCTGCCCGAGGGCCGGATTGGCCGCCTGGACCGACGATGGCAGCGTGTTGAAGCCGTAGTGCGTCACCGAGGACGAATCGAGAACCATCAGATAGGCGCTGTTGGCATCGTTCCGAATCGGCGTGCTCATCACCACCATGACGTGGCCGGTGTCGCCGGCCGGCTTGCCGCTGTAGGGAATGCCGCAATGGCCGGGCAGGCACCAGGCCAGGATGTCGCCGGGCTTCACGTCGGCCAGCTTGTAAATGCGCTGGAACGGCGCGCCGGCCGGCAGGTTGGCGAAATACTGGCGGTAGACGTTGGCGCGGGGATAGGGGCGGCCGGCCTCGCCCTCCACCTGCGGCTGGTACTGGCGAACCGCTTGGTAGTGCGGCGCCAGCTTCTCCAGATTGTGCGAGACCCAGCCGGAGCAATCGGACTCGATGTCGTAGGTGCCGCCGGCCATCGGCGTCACCACGGCACCGGCCAGGGCGGTTTCGTGGACGTACTTGGTCGCGCCGAGCAGGCTGGCGAGATTGCCGGAAACCCCGGCCAGATGGCCGGCGGGGGTCGGCACGGTCTGGGCCAAGGCGGGCAGGGCGGCAAAGCCCAGAAAGGCGCCGAGGATCACGGCTTTGACGGTCATCGTCATGGCGTTGCGCATCCGGTTGCGGGAAACAGGAACCCGCACGCTATTTTAGAGAGATAACCGACTTCTGAAACTCTTATTGCGGGTGGCGTTTCGTTGCGAACCGGCGGCGGAGCGGAGGCTTTCGGCCCCCGCTCCGCCGGCCGGCATTACTTCGCCAGGAACTTGGCGATGGTGTCGCCGGCTTTGGCGATGTTCGCGACACCGTCCAGATGGCCGAGCGTGGAGGTGATGGCATCGGTGTATTCCACCGCCACGCCCTGCTTCTCCAGCCGGTCCTTCAGCGGACGCATGGCGCGTTCGGGCGGGAAGACCATGTCGTCGGCGGACGGGATCAGCAGGACCGGCGCCTTGATCTTCGCCAGCCCCTCGTCCAGCGACCCGCCGTTGCCGGCCACGAAGGTCTGGTTGGCCTTCACGAGATAGAGGAAGTGGTTGGCGTCGCTGACCGACGCGCGGGCGGCAGCCGCCTTGTCCAGCCACACCTCAATGGCGAACTGGTTGTTCATGGCGGCGCGCGGGTCTTTGCCCTCCTCGGCCCACTTGCGGCCGAAGGTGGCGTCGGCCCACTTCCAGTGGCGGGCGTGCAGGGTGACCAGCTTCAACGCCTCGGTCAGGCCGGCCTTCGGCTCCGCCTTGCCGTAGTAATCGCCGCCCTGCCAGTTGGGGTCGAGCTTGATGGGTGCCGCCCACAGGTTCAGCCAGCCGATCAGGAAAGGATCGGCCTCCGCCCCGCCGATGGCGGCGATGACGCGCTTGACCATGTCGGGATAGGCGGCTCCCCACTCCAGCGCCTGGAGCGAGCCCATGGAACCACCCATGACCGCCTGCAACGACTTGACGCCCAAGCTGTCGAGCAGCGCCTTCTGCACGTTCACGAAGTCGCGGATGGTCACGACCGGGAAGGTCATGCCGTAGGGCTTGCCGGTGTCCGGGTTGATGCTGGCCGGGCCGGTGGTGACGACCGTCGGGTCCTTGGGCGACAGGTTCACCAGCGTGTCGGAACTGACGATGAAGTACTTGTCGGTGTCCAGCGGCTTGCCCGGCCCGATGATCGAATCCCAATAGCCGGGAGCGGCGTCCTCCGCCTTGTATTTGCCGGCGGCGTGGCTGGAGCCGCTGAAGAAGTGCGTGACGAGGATGACGTTGTCCTTGGCGTCGTTGAGCTTGCCGTAGCTCTCCCAGCCGATGCGGACGTTCTTGATCGTGCCGCCGCCCGTGGTGGTGTAGGACGGCATTTCGAACACCTTCTTCTCGACGATGGCGTCGAGCGCGAAGGCCGGCGCGGCGCACAAAAGCCCGGCGGCCAGGATGGCGCCGCCGAGGCGCTTCGCCACTGCACGCATTGTACACTCCTCCCCTCATGTTCTTCGTTGGGGGAGGAGTGTACGGGGCAGGCCGGCACTGTCCAGTATGGCAACCGGCTGAGTGCGCTACCCCAGACGGACGGCGGTTCCGTTGATGGAGACCATCAGCATGCCGTTTTCCTTGCCCAGCACCTCGTAATCGATGTCCACGCCGATAACCGCGTCGGCGCCCAGCGCGCGTGCCGCCTCCTCCAGGTCGGCGAAGGCCGCCTCGCGCGCGTCGCGCAACGCGTTCTGATAGCCGCCGGCCCGCCCGCCGACGATGTCGCGGATGCCGGAGAACAGGTCGCGGAACATGTTCACGCCCAGGATCGCCTCCCCGGCGACCATGCCCAGATAATGGGTGACCCGGCGGCCCTCGACGTTGTCGGTGCTGGTGATGATCATAGTGCGCTCTCCCAACTTGTGAAATCGGCCCGTGTTACTTGGTGCTCCTGTAGGCTCGCATGAAGGTGCCGTTCATGCCGCACCAGTTGGAACTGGCGGCCCGGTTGGCGGGGTGGTCCGGGATTTCGACGGTGGACGCCCCCTTGGCCTCCAGGATCAGGCCGTTGCCCTCCGCGTCGGGCGCGCCGACCAACAGCTTGCCCGCCTTGTCCAACTGGCCGATGCCGGCGAAATCGCACACCCACTTGGCCGTGGTCGGTTCGGCGCCGCTGACGCTGACGGCCACCCGCCCATCGCGCAGCGCCATGGCAGTGATGCCCATGAAGTCCTCGTAATCGAATTTGCCGACGAAACGGTCGGCGGGCGACGGCGCGCCGGGATCGGGGTGGAAGGTCAGGACCGCCACCCGGCGCTCGTAGGCGGTGCGCAGGCACGCAGTATCGGCACCGCAGGCGTTGCGCTCGCCGAGCCACGCCCGCTGGTCGGCTTTCACCGCCGACCGCGCCTCGTTCTCCTCCGGGCTCGCTCCGGACAGCAGCTTAATGCCATCGCGATAGGCGGCGGACAGGCGCTCGTCGAGCTTCGACAGGCCCGCGTCGGCGCAGATGGCCTTTTCCGTTGGCGTCGATGCCTTTGCGCAGGAAAAGCTGGCCGCCCAGGACAGGGACGGGCAGGCGAGCATCATCACTGCAAGCACCATCACAGCGAGCGGCATCAGGACGCGCATAGTCATGTTCCTTCGATCCGGGGTGGCCGAAACCATGGCACAAGCCTGTCCGGGCAATCAGGCGCGGTCAACGCATCGGAGTACAATCAATATAGCTTGCTATGCAAGCGGCATCATAATAGCATGCTATTCAAATAGGCGTCATGGAGATTGACCATGTTCAAGCTGCTCAAACTCCTGCATCTGGTTGGTGTCGCGGCTTTCGTCGGCAGCGTTTTCGGCCACATTGTCAGCGGCCTGACCGTGCCGTGGAGCGACGATGCGATGGCCGTGCTGACCGCGCGCGGGGGCATTCTCGACATCACCAACATGGTCACGCTGCCGGGGCTCGCTGTCGCCGTCGCGACCGGCTTCGCCATGATGGTGCTGAAACGAATCGACCCGCGCCGCGCGCCGTGGCTGGCGGTCCATGCCGGGCTGGGGCTGCTGATCGTGGCGAACGCTCTGCTGCTGGTCGTTCCCGCCGGCCGCATCATGGCCGCCGAGGCAACCAGGCTTGGCGGAACCGCGTTCGACGCGCTGGTCTACCTGGATGCGCTGAAGGTGGAAGCAATCGCCGGAGGGGTGAATCTGGTGATGGCGGTGATTGCCATGGCGCTGGGCATCGCCAAACCGGCGTGGCGGCGTTATCGTACTCGTCGGCTGTCCAACGCATGAGCCACTGCCATGGTCCTGCGCCGCACTGATTCCTTCGGGTATATGGTCAACCACCTCGCCCGCCTGTTCGCGCGGGCGCTGGAGCGGCGCATCCAGCCATACGGCCTGTCGCCGGGCCAGTTCCCCGTCCTCCTGGCCTTGTGGGAGCGCGAGGGGCTGACCCAGGCGGAACTGTGCCGCATCGTGCAGATCGAGCAGCCGACCATGGCCAACACCCTGAACCGGATGGAGCGGGACGGCCTGATCCGGCGCGAGCCCGACCCCAACGACGGCCGCCGTTCGCTGATCCACTTGACCGCGCGCGCCCGCGATCTGGAGGAGCCGGCCACCGCCGCCGCGCGCACCGTCAACCAGACGGCCATCAAAGGGCTGAGCGAGGAGGAACAGGCGGAGCTTCGCCGCCTCATCGGCGTCATGATCGTGAATCTGGAGCGGGACTCCGGCCTGTAGAGGCTTCAACCCATAGAGTCCAAGGCGATACTGCGAAATCGCAGCGTATCTTCAACGAAATTGTGACATAGGCGAAGAACCCTTGTGCGTTCCGCCCACGTTCTCATTCTGTCGGCTCTGATCAGGCTGCGGAAACAGGACGATGGACGACACGCGGCGGGCAATCCTGCGCTGGATGACCGGAGTGATGGAGGCGCGCGGCTGGAGCGCCGGGGCCTGGGCGCGCTTGGCCGGCGTCACGGCCACCAACCTGACGCGCTTTTTGCGCGACCCTGCGCGCGGCAGCGTGCCAAGCGCCGAGACCCTGGGCCGGCTCGCCCGCGTCGCCGGCTCCGAGCCCCGCTTCCTTGACGAAACCGCCTACCCGCCGGTGTCTCGCGTGCCTCTGCTGACCGTGGAGCAGGTGCGCGCCTTCCTGGGCCTCGGCAAGCGGGCAGGGGAGGCGTTCATTGCCTCCGCTTTGCGCGACGGCTCCCGCAGCATCGCCGTGGACCGGCCGGCCTCGCGCCGCGCCTTCGCGCTGACCATCGCGTCCAAGAGCCTGAATGCGGCCGGCGTCCTGCCCGACGACTGCGTGGTGCTGGAACCCACCGACGTGCTGGAGCCACGGGCCGGCGACGTGGTGGTCACGGTGGGGAATGGGACCGTGTGCGGTTACCGCTTCTTCCCGCCGCAGCTTCTCCCGGTGAGCACCGATCCCGAATGTCGCCCGACCGCCATCGACGAAGCGAACGTCGCCGGAGTGGCGGTGCACGTCATGCGCGCTCTGCGAATTTGAAAATAATTTGATGCAGATGGACACCAACAAACACAGATGAGGCATTAACGAGGCATCCGACCATCAGTGTTCATCGGTGTCCATCTGTGTCGCCAAACCGGCTTTCCGGAGCAGCGCTGCCGGGACTGTTTCATCCTCCACTTACCATCCTGAAAACATTCGAATTTTCGATCCTTACGGCCACGCCTCAGGTTCTCTTTTTGTTCTTGAATCCTGCATGTTCGCAGCCCATATTTGGCGTCCGGCATTATGGTTAATGACGGGGTGCTGCGAGAGCGCATCAAGACCGGAAAGACGGCTTGGGGGCCGGCAGGGGAATGGCGATTTCGGACGCGCAGCGCGCCGCGCGGGCAGGGCGTGTCGGGTCTTCCGACGCCGGCCGCGTCATGGCGGGCGACTGGCTGGCGCTGTGGCGCGAGAAGACCGGGCGCACCGAACCGGCCAACCTAGACCTCGTCGCCGCCGTCCAGATCGGCATCGCCACTGAACATTTGCACCCCCGCTTCGTGGAGCATGCCACCGGCGTGCGCTGCGTGGCGGCCGAGGAGACCTGGATCCACCCCGAACATGACTGGATGGTCGCGCACCCCGACTTCCTGACCTGGGAGGATGGGGAGACCGCAACCACACCGGACATGGTGGTGGAGGCCAAGTTCTCCGGCGGCTTCCAGTCGGACGCGGAACTGGCGCAGCGCTACCACTGGCAGCTTCAGCACCAGCTGACGGTGATGGGAATGGACCGTGGGCTGTTGTCGATCCTGCGCCCGAACGGGCACGCAATCGTGCGTGTTCGCAGGATGGAGGAGGACTGCGAGGCGTTGCTGGAGAACCTGACCGCCTTCTGGTGGCACGTCGCCAACGATGTGGAGCCGAGCGATCCGCTGCCCTTCGACGCGCCGGTCTACGAGACGCGCCGGGTGGTGGACATGGCCCGGCACAACCGCTTCGTCTCGCTGGCCGCCGTGCTGGTGGAGCAGCGCTCGACCGCGCTCGCGGTGAAGGAGGCGGAGGCCGCCCTGAAGGCGCTGATGCCGGCCGACGCCCGCGTCGCCTTTTTCGCCGGTGACGAGCCGGGGCGCGGCCTGTACCTCGCGCGCGACCGCGAGGGCCGGTTGTCGCTTCGCTACGGCGCGCCGCCCAAGCGGGCGCTGGATTATGCCGAACCGTGGGAGCCCCCGAGTTCGATGTCCCCTGACCCGAGCCTGGGCGCTGTTCTCAGCGGCGGCTGGGGTGAGGGGAGAGACGAGACGAATCTGACGAGCAAAGGACCCGACCGATGGGACGAATGAGCAAGACCGACACCGTCGCCGAAGCCGAAAAGGCCGAGAGCAAGGCCGAGCCGAAGGTTAGCGGTTCCAAGGCGCACGGGGCGACGGAGGCGGCGGCGAAGGAGATGGCAGCCTCGGACATGAAGGGCACGGCCGCGCCCTCCCCCAAATTCGACAACATGCACTTGTGGAACAAGCTGAAGCGGACGGACCCGAAGGCGACCAAGCCCTTCACCCGCTCCGGCGGTTTCCGCGGCACGCAGATCGACCCGACCTGGCGTTTGCAGATGATGACCGAGGTGTTCGGTCCGGTCGGCAAGGGCTGGGGCTATGAGCAGGTGGACTGGACCATCGCCGAACGCATGGTCTTCATCTGCGCCCGCGTCTGGTACGTCGATCCGGAAACGGGCGAGAAGTGCTTCACCGGCCCGCAGTGGGGCGGCACCGAAATGGTCCGCCGCCGCAACGGCATCGAGGCGCCGGACGACGAGTGCTTCAAGATGTCGATGACCGACGCGGTGGGTAAGTGCCTCGTGCAGCTCGGCCTCGCCGCCGACATCCATATGGGCCAGTACGAAGACAGCAAGTACCGGGAGGAATCGGAGGCGTTCTACGCCGCCAAGGCCAACCCGGACCTGCAACCCGCCGCCATCGCCGCCTTCGAGGAGGAGGTTCGCAAGCGCCTGAACGCCTGCCTCGACCTCGACGACCTGGAGGAGGTCTGGCGGTCCGGCGTCGGCACGCGCCTGCGCGAGATCGGCGCCATCGACCGGGCAGCCCAGCACCGCATCACCGGCCTTTTCGCCCAGAAGAAGGCTGAGATCATCAAGCGCGAGGAAGGCGGCGACGACGGCCTGGAGGCCGCCTGAGCCGCCTGACTCGGATTTTCTTGGGGGAGGCGTCATGAACGTATCCCACGCCGAACGCTCTCCCAGCGGGCTCTTCCGCATGAGCGCCTGGGAGGGCGAGATGGAGCGGACCCACGCCCAGCTTCCGCGCTGGTACTGGAACGAGGCGGACCGGCGGCGCCACTACGCCCGCTGGGTCGAGGCGGAGGCGGAGACGCAGGCCATGCGGCTGGCCAGCCTGCTGCGCCCCGACACGCCAGCGGAAACGGCGGGTCCGACCCGCGCCGTCATCGACCTGCTCGCCCGTGACGCCGAGTGGGCTCGCCGGTTGGAAGAACGGCTGCTTCAGGAAGCGGCCTGATCGAAAGCCAGATCAAAAAGGACAGGGAAACCATGACGATCGAGGAGGTCCAGGCCCGGCTGCGCGCGGCTCACGCCCGTATCGGGCACGAGGGCCGCTTCGCCCTCACCCTCAGCCTGGGCCATCAAAACAATGGGGGCAGCCAGGACTGCTACATCACCCACTGGTACCGCCCCGAACCGCACGCGTTCGAGGACTGCAAAGCGGTGGGTTCCGGCACCATGGCCGAATGCCTCGCGGCGCTGGACCGCTATGTGGCCGCCTACCAGCGCAAGCCGACGCAGGAAGAGGTCGGCCGGACGCTCGGCCTCATCCCGACCGGCCCGAAGCGCGGCAAGGCGCGCAAGTCCTCCAGCGTCATGATGGCGGCGGAATAACGCACCCGCCGTGACGAAATCCGGGTCGGTCCGCGCCGGATTTCGTTCTACCCTGCTTCCCTCGACCAACAGCGGAGCCGCCCATGGACGCCACCATCGCCTTGTTCAGCATCCTCGGCGCGCTGGCGATCGGTGCGATCAGTCCGGGGCCGAGTTTCGTGCTGGTCGCGCGCACCTCCATCGCAGTATCGCGCCAAGCCGGCCTCGCGGCGGCGCTGGGCATGGGCGTCGGCGGAGTCACCTTCGCCGCCCTGGCCCTTCTCGGCCTGCACACGCTGCTGTCGCAGGTGGGCTGGCTGTATCTGGGCCTGAAACTGGCGGGCGGCCTGTACCTCATCTATCTCGCCGTGCGGATCTGGCGCGGGGCTCGCGAGACGATCACCGTTCCGGACACGGACGGCGCGCAGCCCGGCGGCGTCGGCCGATCCTTCACCTTCGCGCTCGCAACGCAGCTCAGCAACCCGAAGACGGCCATCGTCTACGGCAGCATCTTCGCGGCGCTGCTGCCGGCCACGCCGCCGGCCTGGGTGCTGCTGACGCTACCGCCCGCCGTGTTCCTGATCGAAGCCGGCTGGTACGCCGTCGTCGCGCTGGCCTTCTCGGCGGGGCGTCCGCGTTCGGCCTATCTGCGCTCCAAGGCGTGGATCGACCGGCTGGCCGCGTCGGTCATCGGCGCGCTCGGCCTGCGGCTGGTGTTCGAAGCCGGCCGGCCGGGTTAAGGGAGGCCGGGTTAATAGGGCGCCAGCTCGCAGCGGTTCTTGCCCAGGCGCTTGGCCCGGTACATGGATTGGTCGGCGCTTTTCAGCAGCGCGTCGGAATTGAGGCCGTCGCGCGGGTAGATCGCGATGCCGACGCTGGCCGACACGGACAGTTCGATGCCGGGTAGGGGGGCGCCGATGGCGGCGATGATCTTTTCCGCCACCACCCGCGCTGCGTCGGTCGTGATGCCGCCCTCCAGCAGCACGGCGAACTCATCACCGCCCATGCGCGCGGTGGAATCGCTGTCGCGCAGGACCGTGGTCAGGCGCTGACCGATCACCACCAGGATCTCGTCGCCCTTGTGGTGCCCGTAGGTGTCGTTGATCTCCTTGAACCCGTCGAGGTCGAGGAACAGCAGCGCCAGCATGCGGTTCTCCCGCCGCGCCCGCGTGATGGCGTGCTGCAAGCGATCCTCGAACCGGATGCGGTTGCACAGGCCGGTCAGCGCGTCGTGCCCGGCGAGGTAGCGCAGCCGCTCCTCCATCCTGTGCTGTTCGGTGACGTTGCGCGCCACGCCTTCGATGCCAATGGGCTTGCCGGAGAGATCCCGGCGGACGTAGGCGTTGGCCGAAATCCAGATCGGGCTGCCGTCCTTGCGCCGCATGGCAACACCGTAATGCCGAACCTGCCCGCCACCCGCCTCCAGCGCCTCCAGGAACTTGGCGCGACCATCCACCTCGGCGTAGCGGTCGGCCATCTCGGTACCGATCACCTCGTCCCGCGTGAATCCGAACTCCTGCGCAAAGTGGGGAGAGACCATGGTGATCCGCCCGTCGAGATCGACCCGGTAGAAGGCATCGGGCAGATTTTCGATGATGGAGCGCAGATCGGCCTCCGACTGGGCCAGCCGCTCCATGGTCGAGCGCAAGGCCTCCTCCGACCGCGCGCGGCGGGCGAAGGCCCGGCGCAGGAACACCCAGAGCACAAGCGAGGTGCAGGCGACGAACCCGGCGCCCTTGATGTTCTGGATGACGACGGATTCCCCCAGGCCGACCAGGTCCAGCGCCCAGTCGGACCCGACCACCCACGCGGAGGCAAGCCCGGCGTAAACACCGACGATCCTGGTGGCTGTGGATATCATTCGATCCGCGTGGAAAGGGTCCCGTCCGGGCGAAGCTAACGCGTTCAGGGCAGACCGTCCACGGATGACGGGCAGGGGAGCCGCCGATGTCTCAAGCCCCCGCACCCGTTCATCCCGTGCCGGATTACCGCTTCTTGCCAGCCTGCGCCCGCGCGAAGGCCTCGGCGAAGGCGTTGTTGATCGGCTCCGGCGCCTTGGCGGGTTTCGGAGCCGGCTTTGCCGGCTGGGCGGCGGGGCGACGGTCCTCGCGCGGACGCTCGCCACGAGGAGCCTGCGCCTTCTCCGGCCCATTGTTCGCTGAACGGGGGGTCGCCGGGCGGGGGGCGGCGTCGGTCAGGCGCATGGTCAGGCCGATGCGCTTGCGCGGGATGTCCACCTCCAGCACCTTGACCTTCACGATGTCGCCGGCCTTCACGACCGTGTGCGGGTCCTTCACGAAGCTGGTGGACAGCTGCGAGATGTGGACCAGACCGTCCTGGTGCACGCCCACATCCACGAAGGCGCCGAAGGCGGTTACGTTGGTGACCACACCCTCCAGCACCATGCCGACCTGAAGGTCCTTCAGCTCCTCCACGCCTTCCTTGAACTCGGCGGTCTTGAATTCGGGGCGCGGGTCGCGTCCGGGCTTTTCCAGCTCCTTCAGGATGTCCTCGACCGTCGGCACGCCGAAGCGCTCGTCGGTGAACTCCTCCGCGTTGAGGGAACGCAGGAAACGCGCGTCGCCGATGACCGAACCCAAATCGCGCCCGGTCTTCTTCAGGATGCGCTCGACCAGCGGGTAGGCCTCGGGGTGGACGGCGGAGGTGTCCAGCGGGTTCTCGCCCTCGCGGATGCGCAGGAAGCCGGCCGCCTGCTCGAACGTCTTCGGCCCCAGGCGCGGCACGTCGAGCAGTTGCTTGCGCGAGCGGAAGGCGCCGTTCTGGTCGCGGTATTCCACGATGTTGCGGGCGATGGTCTCGTTCAGACCGGACACGCGGGTCAGCAGCGGGATGGACGCCGTGTTCAGGTCCACGCCGACCGCGTTCACGCAGTCCTCGACCACCGCGTCGAGCGAGCGGGCGAGCTTGCCGGCCGAGACGTCGTGCTGGTACTGGCCGACGCCGATGGACTTCGGCTCGATCTTCACCAGCTCGGCCAGCGGATCCTGAAGGCGCCGGGCGATGGACACCGCGCCGCGCAAGGACACGTCCAGCTTCGGGAACTCCGCCGCCGCCGTTTCCGACGCGGAATAGACCGACGCGCCGGCCTCGCTGACCACCAGCTTGGTCAGAGCCAGCTCGGGATGGCGCTTCATCAGGTCGTTGGCCAGCTTGTCGGTCTCGCGGCTGGCCGTGCCGTTGCCGATGGAGATCAGCTCCGCCTTATGGCGGACCGCCAGGGCGGCCAGCACGGCGATGGAGCCGTCCCAGTCGTTCTTCGGCTGGTGCGGGTAGATGGTCGTGGTGTCCACCAGCTTGCCGGTGGCGTCCACCACCGCGACCTTCACGCCGGTGCGGATGCCCGGATCAAGGCCGATGGTCGTGCGCGGACCGGCGGGGGCGGCCAGCAGCAGATCGTGCAGGTTGCGGGCGAAGACGCGAATCGCCTCGTCCTCCGCGCGCTCCCGCAGGTCGCCCATTAGGTCGGTCTCGACGTGCGGGCCGATCTTCAGCTTCCAGGTCCAGCGCACCACGTCGGACAGCCACTTGTCGGCGGGGCGGCCCCCCTCGGAAGAAGAAAGGATCTTGATCCCGGTGTGGGCGGCGATGGTGCGTTCGGCCGGGTGCGGCTGGCCGTCCTCGACCGGCAGATCCAGGCGGATGTCCAGAACGCCCTGCGCCCGGCCACGGAACAGCGCCAGCGCGCGGTGCGAGGGCACCTTGGCCCAGGGCTCGTCAAAGTCGAAATAGTCGGAGAATTTGGCGCCTTCCGCCTTCTTCTCCTCGATCACCTTGGAGGTGACGACACCCTTTTCGGCCATGGTGGCGCGCAAGCGACCGACCAGTTCGGCGTCTTCGCCGAAGCGCTCCACCAGGATATGGCGGGCGCCGTCGAGGGCGGCCTTCACGTCGGCGACCTGCTTCTCGGCGCTGACGAAGGCGGCGGCTTCGGCCTCCGGGTTCTTGGTCGGGTCGGCCAGCAGCCGATCGGCCAGCGGCTCCAGCCCGGCCTCGCGGGCGATCTGCGCCTTGGTGCGGCGCTTCGGCTTGTAGGGCAGATAAAGGTCTTCCAGGCGCGTCTTGGTGTCCGCCTGCTTGATCTGAAGCTCCAGCTCCGGCGTCAGCTTGCCCTGTTCCTGCACCGATGACAGGATCGCGGCGCGGCGGTCTTCCAGCTCGCGCAAGTAGCCGAGTCGCTCTTCGAGATTGCGCAGCTGCGTGTCGTCGAGGCCGCCCGTGGCTTCCTTGCGGTAACGGGCGATGAAGGGAACCGTGGAACCCTCGTCGAGCAGCTTGACGGCCGAGGCGACCTGGGATTCACGAACCGAAAGCTCGTCGGCGATGCGCTGGCTGATGGACAGCATGGAAGACCGGACGCTGTTGGAAGGAGAAGGGGGCTCCTATACCGCGAAGGGGGCGCCCCCGGCCAGTGGCGATCTGGGGTATGCCGGGGTGGGCTGTGAGGCGGGCTTGCCGCCGGTAGAGCGCGACATCGCCGACAACGCACTGTGTATCGGGCAGCCGTTCAATTGAACGAACCGACGCGAAGGTCCGCGATAAAGAGGTAGCTGTCCGCAAAAAAGAGTAGGCGAAAAAAATGCTCTCGTCGTTTACGTCGTGTTAACCATGCTGCGCGTATATCTTCGCCTGCAACTTGGTTGCGTTTCCTCCCGAACCAAACTTTCGAGCGGCTCGCTGCATTGTCGGCTGAGCCGCTTTTCTTTTGCGCAGAGTCCGCCCGCGCAGAAAAATCGTCGTAGTGAAGATTTTTGGTTAATGCGTTAACCATTTCTTCAGCGCTGGGGCGTAGAACGGTCTTCAGCAACTTGGTTGCGTTTCCTCCCAAATCGACTTTCGAGCGGCTCCCGATCTCCGGTGAGCCGCTTTTTTTTGCCCGCTCAGTTCTGTCTGCTTGTGCCCTGCGGCGCATGGTCGCTCGAAACGCGAACGCGACGGATGTTTTCCGCTTGCATCGCCCACGGGAAACATCCTTACTGATTATAAGCTTAATCCGAACGGTTCTCCTCCCTTGGGCCTTCTCGTCTCGGCAATCGCCTTTCTTTTCGCGATGGCGGTGACGGGGGTTGCGGCGAAGCGATTCCCGCAGGCTTCCGGAATCGTCTATGGCGGCACGGCCGCCGCCTGCGCGCTGGTCGCGCTGTGGGCCGTGCTGCGGCTGGGGGGAGGAGGGGCGGCCGACACGCTGGTGCTGCCGGTGGGCTTGCCCTGGATCCAGGCGCACCTTCGTGCCGACGCGCTGTCGGCCTTCTTCCTTCTGGTCGTGAACTTCGGCGGCGTCACCGCCAGCCTGTTCGGCTGGGGTTATGAACGCGCGCACCGCGACCACCACGGCGGCCCGGTCCTGCCGCTCTATCCCCTGTTCCTGGCCGGCATGAACATGGTGCTGATCGCCGACGACGCCTTCAGCTTCCTGGTGTCGTGGGAGTTCATGTCGCTGGCCTCCTGGCTGCTGGTCCTTTCCACCCATCGGGAGCCGGAGACGCCGCGCGCCGCGCGCATCTACCTGATCATGGCGAGCTTCGGCACGGCCTGCCTGCTGCTGGCCTTCGGCCTGCTGGCGACCGACCACGGCGACTACAGCTTCGATGCCATCCGCAGCCACGCGCCGTCCGCGACGGCGGCGGCGCTGGGCGTGATCCTGGTGCTGATGGGGGCGGGGTCGAAAGCGGGTGTCGTGCCGCTGCACGTCTGGCTGCCGCTGGCCCATCCGGCCGCGCCCAGCCACGTTTCCGCCCTGATGTCCGGCGTGATGACCAAGGTGGCGGTCTACGCCATGATCCGCGTGCTGTTCGACCTGCTGGGCGAGCCGGACTGGTGGTGGGGCGGCATCATGCTGGCCTTCGGCGCGGTGACCGCCGTGATGGGCGTGCTCTACGCGCTGATGCAGGACGATCTGAAAAAGCTGCTGGCCTATTCGACGGTGGAGAACATCGGGGCCATCGTCATCGCGCTCGGCCTCGCGCTGGTGTTCAAGGCCAGCCACACGCCGGTCATCGCCGCGCTGGCGCTGGCGGCGGCGCTGCTGCACGTCGTCAACCACTCCCTGTTCAAGAGCCTGCTGTTCTACACGGCCGGCGCGGTGCTGACCGCGACCGGAACGCGCGACCTGAACCGTTTGGGCGGGCTGATCCACAAGATGCCGACGACGGCTTTTCTGGCGCTGATCGGTGCCGCGGCCATCTCGGCGCTGCCGCCGCTGAACGGCTTCGTCGGCGAATGGCTGCTGTTCCAGGCCATCCTGAACGCTCCGGCCCTGCCGGAATGGTCGTTGAAGATCGGCATCGCCGTGGTCGGCGCGCTTCTGGCGCTCGCCGCCGCTCTGGCCGCCGCCTGCTTCGTGCGCCTCTACGGCACCGCCTTCCTCGGCCGCCCGCGCTCCTTCGCGGCGGAGGAGGCGCGGGAGGTCGGCTGGGCGATGCGGCTGGGCATGGCGGTCCCCGCGCTGCTGTGCGTGGTGCTGGGCGTGCTGCCCACCCCGATCATTCGACTGTTCGAACCGGCCGTGCGGCTGATGGTGGAGGCGGGCCCCTTCGACGACCGCGCCTATCAGCCCTGGTTCTGGCTGGCCCCGACCTCGGCCATCGGCAATTCCTACAACGGCCTGATCCTGCTGGCGGTGATCGCGCTGCTGTCGATCCTGCTGGTCGTCGTCATCCACCGCCGGGCGAGCGACCGGGTGCGCTGGTCGATCCCCTGGGGCTGCGGGTTCGAGGGGCCGGATCCGGCGGCGGTCACGCAATACACGCCGTCCAGCTTCGGCCAGCCGATTCGCCGCGCCTTCGGCAGCACCGTGTTCCGCGCGCGCGACCATGTGGACATGCCGGAGCCCGGCGACACGCGCCCCGCGCGCCTGTCGGTCACCTGGACCGATCCCGCCTGGGTCGCCTTCTTCGCGCCCATCGGAAAGGTTGTCGACTGGCTGGCCGACCGGGCGAACGTGCTTCAGTACATGACGATCCGCCGGTACCTGACGCTGATGTTCCTGGCGCTGGTTCTGCTGCTGGTCATGGTGGCGGTGACGCAGCAATGAACGCCTTGCTCGCCACCCTCTATCAGATCGTGCAGTTGGCGCTGGTCCTGGCGCTGGCCCCGCTGTTGACCGGCTGGGTCCGGCTGGTCAAGGCGCGGCTCGTCGGCCGGCGCGGGCCGTCCGTGCTCCAGCCCTACCGCGACCTGCTGCGCCTGCTGCGTAAGGAGGTGGTGCTGGCCCGCAACGCCTCCTGGCTGTTCCGCGCCGTGCCCTACGTGATGTTCACGGCCATCTGGCTGGCGGCCGGGCTGGTACCGATCTTCACCACGCAGCTGGCGCTCGCCCCGACGGCCGACCTGATCGCGCTGATCGCGCTGCTGGGCTCCGCCCGTTTCTTCCTGGCGCTGGCCGGCATGGACGTCGGCACCAGCTTCGGCGGCATCGGGTCCTCGCGCGAGATGATGATCGCAGCACTGGCCGAGCCGGCCATGCTGATGGTGGTCTTCTCCGTCTCCATCCTGGTGCGCACGACCTCGCTGGCGGAGATCGCCGACTTCATGATGTCGGGTGCGGTCGGGCTGCGCATTTCGCTGGCCCTGGCGCTGATCGCGCTGGTGATGGTGGCGATCGCCGAGAACGCCCGCATTCCCATCGACAACCCGGCGACGCACCTGGAACTGACCATGGTGCACGAGGCCATGGTGCTGGAGTATTCCGGCCGCCATCTGGCCCTGGTCGAGGCGGCGAGCATGCTGAAGCTGCTGCTCTACGTCGCGCTGATCGCCTGCATCTTCGCCCCCTGGGGCATGGCGTCGGCCGGGTCCGGTTTGCTGGCGGCGCTGTGGGGCGTGCTGGTCTTCGCGGGCAAGCTTGCCGTCGCCGGCGCGCTGCTGGCGCTGTTCGAGACCTCCATCGCCAAGATGCGCGTCTTCCGCGTGAGCGAGTTCCTGGGCGGCGCGCTGCTGCTGAGCCTGCTGGGCGCCATTTTCCTCTACGTGTCGCGGGGGGTGTGACGTGATCGACCTCGGTTACGATGCCGCGCACATGCTGGGGGCCGTGGTGCTCCTGATGAGCTTCGCGCTGCTCTACCAGCGCCGGCTGTTCTCGCTGCTGCGCGTCTTCACGCTCCAAGCCCTGGCCCTGACCGCCACGGCGGCGTGGCAGGCCTTCTCGCACGGGGAGCCGCACCTCTACATCACGGCGCTGCTGACCTTGTCCCTGAAGGCCATCGTCATGCCGGTCGCGCTGCACCGGATCATCGTGAAGATGAACATCCATCGCACCATCGAACCGGCTTTGTCCATCGGCCTGACGATGGTGGCGGGCGTGTCGCTGGTCACGCTGTCGATCCTTCTGGTGCTGCCGGTGACGGCCGACGCCACCGCCCTGACCCGCGAGAACCTCGCTCTGTCGCTGTCGGTGGTGCTGCTCGGCCTGCTGATGATGATTTCCCGGCGCAACGCGGTCAGTCAGGTGGTCGGCTTCATGTCCATCGAGAATGGGCTGATTCTGGCCGCCGTGGGCGTCGCCGGCATGCCGCTGGTGGTGGAGATGTCCATCGCCTTTTCGGTCATGGTGGCCTTCATCATCTTCGGCATCTTCCTCTTCCACATCCGCGAACGGTTCGACACGCTCGACATGCAGAAGATCGAGAGCTTCCGGGGGGAAAGCGATTGAGCCCGATTTACGTCATCGTCGCGACCCCGCTGCTCTCCGCCGCCATTCTGGCGCTGGTCCCCGGCTACCGTCTGGCCGCCCGGCTGAACATCGCCTTCTCCGCCGTGACGCTGCTCGCCGCGCTGGTGCTGTTCCGCACGGGGCCGGCCGGCAACGCGCTGTTCGTGGTGGACGCCTTCAACATCTACCTGATCGCGCTGACCGCCTTCGTCGGGCTGACCACCAGCATCTTTTCCGCCAGCTACATCGGGCACGAGGTCGCGGCCGGAAAGCTGACCCCGCGCGATCTGCGCTTCTACCACGCCATGTATCAGGCCTTCATGTTCACCATGCTGCTGGCGCTCAGCGCCAACAACCTGGGCGTCATGTGGGTGGCGGTGGAGGGGGCGACCCTGACCACCGTTCTGATGGTCAGCCTCTACCGCACCGCCGCCAGCATCGAGGCGGCGTGGAAATACTTCATCCTCTGCGGCGTCGGCATCGCCCTGGCGCTGTTCGGCACCATCCTGATGTATCTCGCGGCGCAGCCGGTGATGGGACCGGGCATGGCCGCGATGACCTGGACGGAGCTTATGAAGCACGTCGCCAGGGTCAACGCGGACATCTTGAATCTCGCCTTCGTGTTCCTGCTGATCGGCTACGGCACCAAGGTCGGTCTGGCGCCGCTGCACGCGTGGCTGCCCGACGCCCACGCGGAAGGTCCGACGCCCATCTCCGCCGTGCTTTCCGGCCTGCTCCTCAACGTGGCGCTCTACGCCGTGCTGCGCTTCAAGATGCTGCTCGCCGCGAACGGGGAGGCCATCGCGCCCGGCCCGCTGATGATCGCCATGGGCCTCGCCTCGCTGCTGCTGGCCGGGCTGATGCTGTACCGGCGGCGCGACATCAAACGCTTCTTCGCCTACAGCTCCATCGAGCATATGGGCATCATCACCTTCGCCTTCGGCATGGGCGGGCCGCTCGCCAACTTCGCGGGCCTGCTGCACATGGCCATGCACAGTCTGACCAAATCGGCGATCTTTTACGCCGTCGGCCACGTCGCCCAGGCCAAGGGGACGCAGCGGCTGGAGAAGATTACCGGCCTGACCGTCAGCCATCCGGTGCTGGGCTGGGGCCTGCTGGTCGGCGTGGTCGCCATCGCCGGCCTGCCGCCTTTCGGCATCTTCATGAGCGAGTTCCTGCTGATCACCAGCACCTTCGCCCGCGAACCGCTGCTGGCGATCCCGCTGACACTCGGCATCCTTCTGGCCTTCGGCGCGCTGGTCCTGCGCGTGCAGCAGTTGTGCTTCGGCGAACCGGGCGGGGAATCGGCGCCGGTCCGTGGTTCCCTCGTGCCGCTCTACGCCCATCTCGGCCTCGTTCTGGTGGCGGGCGTCTGGCTTCCGGGACCGCTGGTCGCGTGGTTCCAGACCGTCGCAGCGTTGCTGGGGTAGGGGAGGCGGCATGTACGGAGAGCAACCCCTGTTCGGTCTTCTGAACCGCATCGGCACTCCGGTCGAGGGCCACCGCCCCTGGCCGCGCTACAGGCTGACCCGCGAGGGCTGGCTGGCCATGATCGAGGAACTGGCCGGCAACGCCTGGACCCTGCTCGGCCTGTGGGGGGAGCAGCACGCCGTGCACGCCGCCTTCCGCGAGGATCTGGCGGGCGACATCGCCGTGGTCAGCCTGGACTGCCCGCAAGGCCGTTTCCCCAGCCTCAGCCCCGTGCGCCCCTCGGCCAACCGGCTGGAACGCGCCATCCACGATCTGTTCGGTCTGACCGCCGAGCGGACCACCGACCCGCGCTCCTGGCTCGACCACGACGCCTGGGGCGTGCGCCGGCCGCTGTCCGACCACCCCGCCGCCCCGGCGCCGAACCCCGGCCCCTACACCTTCCTGCCCGTCGAAGGGGAGGGGCTGCACCAGATCCCGGTCGGCCCGGTCCACGCCGGCATCATCGAACCCGGCCATTTCCGCTTCACCGCCAACGGCGAGACGGTGGTGCGGCTGGAAGAACGCCTCGGCTACGTGCACAAGGGCATCGAGGGGCTGATGCGCGGCAAGTCCATCGGGGACGCCGCCCGCCTTGCCGCTCGTGTGTCGGGCGACAGCACGGTCGCGCACAGCCTCGCCTTCGCCCGCGCGGTGGAAGCGGCGCTTGGCGTCGAGGTGCCGCCGCGCGCCGTGTGGCTGCGCGCCCTGATGGCGGAGCTGGAGCGCATCGCCAACCACTTCGGCGACATCGGCGCGGTGTGCAACGACGCCGCCTTCGCCTTCATGCTGGCTGAGATGAGCCAACTGCGCGAGCGCGTGCTGCGCGTCGCCGACACGTGCTTTGGCCACCGCCTGATGATGGACCGCGTGGTCCCCGGCGGCGTGTCGGTGGACATTCCGGAACGGGGGCCGGCGCTGCTGCTCGACCTCGTCGCCGATCTGCGCAAGCGTTTCGCGCCACTGGTCACGATCTACGACGGCAAGGCGTCCCTGCAGGACCGCACCGTGTCCACGGGCATCGTCTCGACGGGGCTGGTCAACCGTTTCGGCACCGGCGGCTATGTCGGCCGCGCCTCCGGCCGGGGGCTCGACGCGCGCCGCAGTCCCGGCTACGCCCCCTACGACGACCTGGAGTTCGAAGTTCCCGTCCTGACCGAGGGCGACGTGAACGCCCGCGTCTGGATCCGTATCCGCGAGGTCGAACAGTCGCTCAGCCTGATCGAGCAGATCGTCAAGCGCATTCCTGGCGTGCCGCGCGGCCTCGACGGCACCACGCCGTTGCCATGCGTTCCGGTCGAAGGGCAGGGCGAAACAGCACGGGAGGGGATGGCGCTGGTGGAGGCCTTCCGCGGCGAAATCCTGACCTGGGTGCGGGTGAACGGCGACGGCACCATCGACCGCTGCCACCCGCGCGACGCCTCCTGGTTCCAGTGGCCGTTGCTGGAGGCCGCCATCGAGGGCAACATCGTGGCCGACTTCCCGCTGTGCAACAAGTCGTTCAACTGTTCCTACTCGGGCCACGACCTGTAGGGGGCCGCCCCTGAGGAGATCAAGATTTGTTCAGACATATCCTCCGATCCCTGACGGGCGGCCCCGTCACCGAAGCGGCCCCGGCACCCTCCGACCCGGCGCTGGCCGAACTGGCCGACAAACTCCAGAAGGCGGCCAAGGCGCGGCTCGGCCGCAGCCTGTCCATCCGCGAGGTGGATGCTGGATCCTGCAACGGGTGCGAACTGGAAATCCACGCGCTGAACAACCCGATCTACGATCTGGAGCGCTTCGGCATCCGCTTCGTCGCCTCACCGCGTCACGCCGACGTCCTGCTGGTGACCGGCCCGGTGACCAAGAACATGCGCGAGGCGCTGTACCGCACTTGGGACGCCACGCCGGACCCGAAATGGGTGATCGCCTGCGGCGATTGCGCCATCGGCGGCGGCGTGTTCAAGGACAGTTACGCCTGCGTCGGCCCGGTGGAGGAGGTCGTGCCCGTGGATCTGCGCATTCCCGGCTGCCCGCCACGCCCGGCCGAGCTGCTGGCCGGCCTGCTGGCCCTACTGGAGACCAGCGCCGCGACGTGAAACGGACGCCAACCCGATGAACGGCCGGCTGGATGGACGAACGTGCTAACGCCGACGCACCATAGGGTGAGTCGCATCGCCCCGAACCGCCGCCGCGCGACCGCCGTATAGTCGCAGGCAGCTGTGACAAACGCGGGTCCTCGGGGGCATGGGCGCAAAAGCGCTGAAACGTATGGCCGTGCTGTTGGCGCTCGCTCTGCCGGGGTGCGCCGTGCACACGGTCGATTGCTGGCAGTTGGGCGATACGGAACTCGCTGACGCGCAAGCGCGGGGCCAATGCGGTGACGCCTTCGCGCGCAACACGCAGGAGATCGTTCCCGCCGGAGGCGTCGCGCCGCCCCAGCGCCGCAAACCCCGGCCCATGACCGCCGAACGTTTCGACGAGGAACCGGCTCCGGTCAAACAATCCACGCGAAAGAAGCCGAAGCCAAACCTCTGACTGCCACCCTACTCCATCCTCGCAAATTGTTTTCCATAATCTTGCTTATATGACTTTCATGCCACCTCAGGGGTAACCATCCCCCGGTATGTTCCACCGTTGGCTGGGTTCGGAATCCGCGCTACAAAGAACAGGATGCGTGGATGAAGGACACGGCGTGACGCACGGGACGCGCAAGCTCGGGAAATACGATCTTCTCGGCGAAATCGGCCGTGGGGCGACCGGCGTCGTCCATCGCGCGTACGATCCCGCGACGGGCCGGACAGTCGCTCTGAAGACAATCCCGCTCGCCAATATCGGCGATGCCGCCCTCGATCGCTTTCGCGGTGACGCCCGCGCCGCGGCGCGGTTGTCGCACCCCAA
Source organism: Azospirillum soli (assembly GCF_017876165.1). Taxonomy (GTDB): domain Bacteria; phylum Pseudomonadota; class Alphaproteobacteria; order Azospirillales; family Azospirillaceae; genus Azospirillum; species Azospirillum soli. The sequence goes on along the minus strand of NZ_JAGINQ010000022.1, from coordinate 7,164 downwards.
CATCATCGCCATTCAAGCCTCGGGCGAGCATGGCGGCACGGCCTTCGTCGCCATGGATTGTGTGGAGGCCCGCCCCCTCGACCGCATTCTGGAATCGGGCGAGCCTCCGTCCTCCGATCAGGCGCTGTCCATCCTGGCCCAGCTGCTGGCCGCGCTCGACCACGCCCATAGGGCCGGTCTCACACACGGAACGCTGGGGCTGGCGGATGTCCTGATCGACGCGAACGGCACGATCAAGGTCACCGGATTCGGCAGCGGCGGCCTCGTTGCGCCCGACGCCGGCCCGGCCGACGACATCAAGGCCGCGCGCGCCATCCTGGCCACTCTGGTGCGGGGTGAAGCGCCCTCACCCGCCGTGACGGCGCTGCTGACCACCGATTTCCCTACGGCCGCCACCTTCGCGGAAGCCGTCGCCGAAATCCGGAACGCGGCGGCTCCAAGGGTCAAATCCCGCAGCCGGGCGCCGTTGTTCATCACCGCATCGCTGGCCCTGGCTGCCGCAGCCGGTGCCCTGGGGTATGCCCTTTCGGAGCCTCTGCCCCCGCCGTCCCAGGCTTCCTCACCGGAAGCACCGATCGTCCCGGCTGCTCCCGAACCGCCGCCCAGCCCGCCTTCCGTTGAGGAAGAGCCCGAACGGCAGGCCAAAGCCGCCCCCGAACCGGAAGAGCCTCCACCGCCACCCGCCGCCCCTGCCCTTGCGGATCTGCGCAAATCCTTGCAGGACATCCGCTGTGCCGTCCTGACTCTCGCCGAGGACGACGGCCGGATCACTGTGACCGGCACGGCGACCAGCGAATCAATCCGTCCGCAGCTCCACGCCATCCTCGATCAGCACACGCAAGGCCAACCGCACCGGATCGACCTGCGCCTCGCCTCCCCCGCCCTGTGCGAACCGCTCACGCTGATCGAGGCGTCACGCACGGCCAACGGCATGGCGCCGGCACCGCTGAAGATCAGCTTGGCCGCGTCCGATGCGATTTACCGCGGCGGTCAGGAGCTGGTGTTCGACGTCACCGCCCCGGATTTTCCGGCGCATCTGCAGGTGGACTACTACACGGCGGACGGCAACGTCGTGCACCTGCTCCCCAACCCGCTGGAGACGAGCGGCCTGACCGACCCCCGCGCCTTGCGGCGTCTTGGCGACCGCGCCGCCGGGGGACGCTTCTGGACCATCGGCCCGCCGTTCGGAAACGAGTTGATCGTCGTTGTCGCCAGCGCATCGCCGCTGTTCTCGACTCCGCGACCGGAGGCCGAAGCCGCCTCTGCTTACCTGCCGGAATTGAAGCGCGCCCTGGACGCCTCCGGCCCGCAGACGCTCGCGACCGCGCGGTTCATAGCAACGACGGCGCCTTAAGCGCGCAGCGCGAACCGGGCGACGACGACCGTGATGTTGTCGTGCCCGCCGCCCTGGTTGGCCAGATCGACCAGCCGGGCGCAAGCGCCCTCCACCCCCTGCCGCCCATCGCGGTCCAGGACTCGCGCGATCGCCGCATCCGGCACCATGCCGTTCAGCCCATCGGAGCACAGCAGGTACACATCATCCGGCATCAGCCCATGGACGGAGATGTCCGGATCGGCATGCTCTCCGGTGCCCAGCGCGCGCACGATGATGTTCTTGTGCGGCGCCGTCCCTCGTCGCCCGCCGTCGAGCCACATCTGATACAGGCTGTGGTCCTTGGTCATCTGGCGCAGTTCACCGTCGCGCAGGCGGTACAACCGGCTGTCCCCGGCGTGGAAGGCGATCAGCTTGCCGGTCCCCGGCACCCACCACAGCCCGACCACCGTCGTGCCCATGCCCCGCCCCTCGGCGAAACCGCGCTCCACGTTTAGGGCGTGGATGCGCCGGTTGGCGAGTTGCACGGCCGAACGCGCGACCGCCACCGCGTTCTGCACGGCCGGTTCCACCGCGACGGATTCCGAGAGCGTACGCTCGTCGCAGCCTTCGGCCCCCTCCGACATCGGCGGTTCGCCCGGAGCGCATTCGGTGATGAAGTCGGCGATGGCGTCCACGGCGGTACGGCTGGCGACGTCTCCGCCCGCATGCCCGCCCATGCCGTCGCACACCAGCGCCAGCCCCGATTCGAGGCTCAGGTGAAAGCTGTCCTCGTTGCGCGACCGGGTGCGTCCGACATCGGTCCGGCCGGCGGCGATCATGTCGAAGGCGGTGTGGAACATGGAACGGACGGCTCCGGGACCCAGGCGCTGGACCGAGGGCGCGGCGACGCGAGAAACCGCCGCCGGCCGCACCCGACAATGGCGCTTCGATAATGGCCCAAGGACAGGCAAAGATACACGGCAAAGATACGGGCCCAATTTCCCGCGCCCGCGTTTCCCTCGTCCGCGCGGAGGTGGTACACTCTCACCACGAACCGCCCGCTGGGAGCGCCCACCATGTCCAGCTCGCTTGAAATCGCCGTCAGCGGCATGATGGCTCAGACCCGCCGGGTCGAGGCGTCGGCCTCCAACATCGCCAACGTCCGCAGCAAGGGCGCCCTGCCCGACTCCGCCGGCACGGTCCCGGATGGCAAGCCTGCCCCCTACCAGCCGCTCAACGTGGCGCAGAGCGAGCAGCGTTTCGGCACCGAAGCGGCCGGCACCCGCGCCGTCTTCAAGCCGATCACCCCCGCCTATCTGCCGGAATACGAGCCGGACGCCTCTTACGCCGACGCGCAGGGGATGGTTGCGGCCCCCAACGTCGATCTCGCCCGTGAACAGGTGAACCAAATCGCCGCCAGCCGGGCTTATCAGGCCAACATTTCGGTCGCCCGCACCCAGGACGAGATGATGAAGTCCCTGCTGGATTCAAAAGTTTGAAAAGGACGGTTTGAAAAGGGACGCGCGCAACAACGCCTTTTGACTGATCGGCCCTACACCGTCACGTCCAGCATCGAACCACGGTGGCCCATGCCATAGCCGCGCCCGTTGGTGCGCGCCTGCACGGCGTTCGCCTGCGTGTCCATGGCCTGCCCGCTCTGCGTCGCGTTGCGGACGTCCCGCGTCGGATCGGTCTTGCCGACTGCCTGCGGCGCCTGAACCGTCTGGGTCTTGACCGTGGCCGTGGTCTGCTGCGCGGCCTGCACCGCCGGGGACAAAGCCAACTGCATCGCCGGGGTGATCGGCGGTTGGGGCTTTGCCACCTGGGGCAATATGGCCGGATTTAACTGCATATTAAGAAGATGCGCCCAAGCCCGCGCACTTTCAAGGCGCGATTGGCCGCAACATGCCGATTTCTTCCAGGGTGTTTGCCCCTCCTGTCGCTGCGAAAATTCTCTTTTTAAGGGAAGTTTATCTGATTTACGTTTTCATTGCGCGTGTGCGGCCAAGGAAATCTCAAAAGGGTGGTCTCATGTCCACGGTTCGAATTCTTTCGGTGGATGGCGGCGGAATCCGGGGCCTCATCCCCGCGCTGGTTCTGAAGGCGCTTGAGGAAAAGGTCGGCAAGCTCTCCTCGGCGTTCCACATGATTTCCGGAACGTCGACGGGCGGCATCATCGCCGCCGCCCTGGCGCTCGGCCGTGAGGACCTGAACGCGGCCAGCCTCGTCGATCTTTACGAGAACAAGGGCAAGGACATCTTCCCAAGCTCCTGGCTCAGCCCGGTCGAAGGCGTGGTGTCGGACAAATACTCCCCGGCCAGCCTCGAAAAGCTGCTGAAGGAGGATTTCGGCGACGCATGGCTGTCGGACGTGACGGACACCGAACTGCTGGTGACCAGCTACGACATCATCCGCCGCCGGCCGGAGTTCTTCAAAAGCTGGCGCGCGCGCCGCGACACCGACAGCCGGCGCGATCCGTCCACCGATGTGCTGGCCGAGGATTTCCGGCTCCGCGACGTCTGCCGGGCGACCTCGGCGGCGCCGACCTATTTCCCGCCCGCCCAGATTACCAACCGCAAGAACGCCGGCACGCCGGAGGACAGCTTCACGCTGGTCGACGGCGGCATGGTCGCCAACAACCCGGCCATGTGCGCCCTCGCTTCCGCGTACAAGCTGTTCCCCGAAGCCGACAACTTCTTCGTCCTGTCGCTCGGCACCGGCCAGCTAACCCAGCCGATCGACCTTTCGCACCACATCCTCGGCGGCGCGCTGGGCTGGGGTATCACCACCATCATCGACCTCGCGCTGGGCGGCCCGTCCGACGCGGTGGACTACCAGCTTCGCCAGATCCTTGCGAACGACGACTACTACCGCTTCCAGACCAGCCTTAAGGGCGCCAGCGACGCGATGGACGACGCGAGCGAGGCGAACATCGCCAACCTGAAGGCCTTGACGCAGGATTTGCTCGACCGCAACAGCGCGGCGTTCCAGGCCGTCGTCTCCGCCCTGAGCACGCCCCGCGATCCGCTGTCGGTCCGCAATCCGGTTCCCACGAAGGAAAAGGTTCCGGAACTGGTCTGATCGCCAGACGGCATCGCCATCCCCTCGTCCATTGGGCGAGGGGATGAGGCCTCACCCCATCGGCTGCTGCTGCGTGATGCAGTGGCTTACTCCACTGAAAATAATGCATTGATGTAAAACGATTTTTCAGCCCACTTTGGCAGTTCGCAACGAGTTCGCAACATTGCGGGCACGAGACCGGAAACGGAACAGTCTCTAATACTCGTTTGCCAACATGATTGTCAGTACCCGCACGGCCGAGATGGGATCGGCGGCATCGGTCGATAGGTAGGTCATCGTGGGATCGTAGTAGTCGATCTTCCACATGATCTGCGTGTCTCGCACCGTCATGGTCGCGCAATCATGTTCGCCACACGGGTCATTGTCCGCCGTGAATGCACTGAATGTCCGCACTCCGGCCAGAATGAGATTGACGCGAAGGGGATCGAGTGCCGCGATACCGGCGGTGATGACCACCCGGCCGCCTTCGAAGGTCCGGCGTAGATGGTCGTTGAGGCGTGCGATCTCTGCCGCACGCCCCTTCACCTCCCCGGTCAATGCGCGGTCTTTCCGGCCTTGACGGTCGTGGCCGGCTTCTGCAGCACGCGCTGCCGCCGCACGACCGCCTCGGTCATCGCCTTGTCGAGTTCACCCGCCGCCACCGCCCGCTTGATCTGCTCCAGCGTGGGCAGCAGGTTGTCCATCGCACCGACCGTGATCGCGGCCTTGCCGGGCTTGAGTTCGAGTGGCCTGTTGCCGTAGTGGATGTGGAGGTGGATCGTTCCCGCCTCGTCCTTCCACCACCAGGGCCGGAAACGAACCGGAACGTCACGGCGTTCCTTCGTGCCATTGACCTCCACCCACCGGCCGACACGGCGAATAAACGCCTCGCCTTTGATCGTTGCCGTCGCGGCTTCAATCTGAAGCGCCAGCGCGTCGAGCAACTTGCGGCGAGCGGTGCCGACTGGGCTGGTATCGATGCGCTTCGCGGTGCTCGTCAGCGTCAGGCTGTCCAGGATGCTCATTGGAGTTCTCCATTTGTTCTGATCCCCAACGATAACACCGTGGCAACGCCATTCAATACCCTAGGTTGAGTCACGGTCCTAAAATCTCAAAATACCCTCTTCACCTGAAGTGAAGGGCTGTTCGCCGTAGCGGACTAAATACACCTGCTACTCGTGTAGTAGCGTTAATTTCCAACGAGAAGACCAAACATGGACAAGACTTATATCGACGACATCCAGCATATCGATGCTGACTTACCAGTCCCAACTCAACCAGGAAACAAGCCATTGTCGAAGGAGAGCATGGAGAACTTTGAGGCTCGCGTTCGCCTCATTCAGCACCGATGTGTCGCTGGCATTGCCGCCGCACGCGAAGCGCGCCAGAAGCGCAACCAGCGCGTTTGATCGCTAGGGCTGCTATTTGGGCAAGCACCGAGGCGGAACGCACTGTACGGCGACGAGGCGTTCGGCAAAGGCTACGCTGGTCTATGTTGCCCCAAACGGTGTCCGCACAGCGTCGCAGGCGGTTTGCCGTCGCCGATCGGGGATTGCGTTCCGCCAACGTGGCAGCAAGGCGTTCAAGACGAAGCGCAAGGCTTGTCAGTACCTGAATGCTTGGCTGCCGACCAGTAGCGCGCACATTACTGTAATAACGGCTACTTGATCCCAGCCAAACACGACTAAATTCCACTTGTGACGAGCAGATACGCTCTGACACCAGTACATTGTAAATCTGATTAAGCATTATTACACACATCTCCGCAACATTTTGATAAATTCGCCGTCGTGTGGCGTATAAATACCTATCGAATAGCACATACCTGGAACAGAATGGCGGTTGCGTATCCGCTGTGTGGAAGGACCGGCGGGAGCCGATAGGAACACACGAAGGCCGAGAGGAGTGTAGGCCAGCCCACCAGGAGGGCACCGCAACGTAACCCCTGTAATGGCACCAACCTACCCAGGGCGGTCGGCGGAATAAGGAGGCTGGTAACGGCCCCGTAAGTAGGACACCCCTGCTGATGGCAGGGCGACAAAGGACGATGGCTCTGTGGCGAGCACACACAACCATCACCTGCGCGGCGATCACCTTCCGGGTCGTCGTGCGGCACCGAAACTGGCGCAAGCCAGGGAATGAGAGGACTGAACCGGCGAAGCTGGTCAATGGCAGGAAATCGGGTTTCCGCCTGCTGTGAATGCCTCGACGGAAGGGGCGATGAGGGCTTTATACGCAGAACGAACAATTCCTCCCTGTGACGACCAGCAAGCACCCAGTGCTTCACTTTAAGTGAGTGGTTGTCACAGGGGGGAATGTGCTCTTCCAGCTTTGACGCAGGACGAGAAAACAGAAGACATCACGTTTGGTGGTTTACCGGGCGAGTTTACGAGACCGCGAAACCACCAAACGTTCGCGAATGCGTGAGCGTTCGCGCATTCGTTAACGAATACACAGGAGTTACATACGATGCGTTTGCACGAAATCATGGGGATTACGAAAGAACAATGGCACCAGCACCTCGCGAAGATCGGTCTTCCCGATGCGACAGTGGATGCGGCAAGCCGGCAGGCCGACCAGATGGTAAAGCGAGGCAAGTTGGCGAAGAAGCGCGCCGCCGTGATGAAGGCGCAGAAGGCACTTGCTGACAGACAGCGCGATCTCGCGGCAACGAGCCGCGACGCATAGGTTCGTCTTAGAGCGCCTAACGAAACCGGGATTTGGCTGTTGGGAGGGGCATGGCAGCTCCTCTCGTTTCCGACGCCCTGTGGGCACTGATTGAACCGTTG
>NZ_JAGINQ010000021.1 GCF_017876165.1 Azospirillum soli | reverse complement strand
GAGACCAGCCCCGCGACGCGGCGCAAAAACACCGCCGCCTGCGCATCCCTTCTCACAACACGGTATCAACTTGTCCAAGAAACCGCAGCGCCCGTCCGGGAGCCGCATCGGCCGGCGCTCAGTCTCCGCTGTGGAGCGAAGCGCCGAGGCCGCATCATCTAGAAGCTTCGACGTTCGATGTCAAGCGGTCATTTCTTCCTGACCGCCGCCGTCTACTTCGTCTTGTCTTCTGTTTCCCTTGCGGCGTCGCCGTTTCGTTGGCGGCCACCGCGTCGGGAGGCGGTATATAGGCCGGTCGGCCGAGCCGCGCAACACCTTTTTTCCGAAGGATGAGCTTTTCCGGTCAGGGCGGCGCGGCGCGTTGGGCTTTTGCTCCACGCGACCACAGCACTACCTTCGACATCGAATGACCAAAAACCTCTGACCTCGGAGACAGCCGACCGCTCTTAAGAGTATGAGCGCCCACTTTTTCGGAATGATGTTGGAACTGATCCCGTCACGTAAAGTTGGCAACAATTATATCGCTCTTAAACGGTGATGCCACCGTGAGGTGACGCGCCCAACCGGTCAAGCGATACGTCGAAAGACCAGTGCCATGCCGAACAAGACGCTGCCGAGCGCCATCTACTGGCGCGCGCTCAAGGAAGCTCGTCCTTGGTATCCGCAGTTGGGGCTCATCGTCGCGCTTGGTCTTTTGGCGACGCCCATTGCTCTGCTGGCGCCGCTTCCCGTCAAGATCATCGTGGACAGTGTGCTCGGCGATCAGCCATTGCCGTCCTTTATGACGCGCTGGTTGTCGCCCAGCATCACCGATGACAAGAATCTGATTTTGTACCTGTGCATCGGCTTCGGCGTCCTGGTCGGCCTTCTGACCGTGCTGCACGGCGTCGGGGAATGGCTCTACCGCGAAACGGTGGCCGACCAAATGGTGCGGCGGTTCCGCGCCAAGGTGCTGGGGCAGGCTTTGCGCCAGACTGCCTCGCGCGACGCCGGACGCGGCGTGGTGGATCAGGTCTTCCGCATCAGCCAGGACGCCCCGGCCTTGCAGGCCATGACCATCTGGGGCGTGATCCCGCTGGTCACGAAAACCGGCTCGGTCGTCTGGGTCGTGGCGATCACCTCCATGATCAGCCCGCAGGTCGCCGTCATCGCGCTGGCGTCGTCGGTTCCGCTGATCGTGCTGATCGTGCTGAAGCAGCGCCCTCTGTGCGACCGTTGGCACCGGTCCCGCCAACTGGAAAGCCGCCTGACGCAGCTCGCTTACGAGGTGTTGGGCGCGCGGCGCATCGTGCTGACCTCCTGCCAGGAGGAGCATGAGGTCCAGCGCCTGATCGACCAGGGCCGCGCCTGCTTCATGGCGCGCCTGTCGGTGATGCTGATCGAGGCCGGCTTCCGCGTGGTGCTGACGCTCGCGATCGGCTTTGGCACCGCGGGTATCCTCTACATCGGCGTGCGCGACGTGCAGGCTGGCGCGCTCAGCGTCGGCGACCTGATCGTGCTGCTGGCCTATATGACCCAGCTCTACGAGCCCCTGAAGGCGATTGCCGAGCACATCATCGCCCAACAGGCCGCCTTCGCCTGCGGCGAGCGCGCCTTCGAGCTTCTGGAGGCCCCACCCGCCGTTCCGGACAAACCGGCCAGCCCCGAAAAAAAGGCCCGGCCACGGCGCACACAGGGCAACCTGTCCTTCGACCGGGTCAGCTTCGCTTACCCCGAGGGTCCGGAGGTGCTGCGCAACACGTCCTTCGACGTGCCGGCCGGCACCTGCGTCGGTGTCGTCGGGCGCACGGGGTCGGGCAAGAGCACGCTGACCAACCTTCTGGTCCGGCTGATCGACCCAACCGGCGGCAGCATCCGCCTGGACGGCCGCGATTTGCGCGATTTCCGCCTGTGCGAGTTGCGCCGCCAGTTCGCGATCATGGAACAGGAACCGTCCCTGTTCTCCACCACCATCGCCGAAAACATCGCCTATGGCCACCCCGAGGCCAACCGTGGGGAGATCGAGGAGGCGGCGCGCCGGGCGCACGCGCACGACTTCATCATGGCGCTACCGGACGGCTACGACAGCATGGTCGGCGAGCGCGCACTGACCCTGTCCGGCGGCGAGCGCCAGCGCGTTTGCCTCGCCCGCGCCTTCCTGAAGCAGGCCCCGATCCTGATCCTGGACGAGCCGACCAGCGCGCTTGACCGCGACACCGAAGCGGCCATCACCGACGCGATCGAGGAGCTGATGCGCGGGCGCACCACCTTCATCATCGCGCACCGCCTGTCCACCCTGCGCCGGGCCGATCTGATTTTGCGCGTCGAGGACGGCCAGCTTCAGGTGGAGCGCCGGGGCAGCCTCGCCGCCGCGCTGGACGCCGGGCAGACTGAGCAGGGTGTGGCGGCGGGCGGCCGCGTCATTGATGCCGCCCGGTGGGCGCAGCAGCACGGCAAAGGAAACACGCTGCGGACGCTCGACACGCTTTGAGAAGAACTCACGCACAGGCCGGGACCTGAACGGCGGGCAGCCCATTCCACAGGATCGCGATCAGCGCCGCCCCGGCAGCGAATGCCGTGAACCAGCGGATGAAACGGCGCGGATCCTCGCTGGCCCGCGCCGCCGGTCCGCCACCCCACAGCGCCGCCAGCAGCACGAGCGCGGCCAGCAGAAGCGCCGCCGCCGTCGCGGCCAGCACCAGCGCGCTTGCCAGCGGCAGGCTAAACAGCTCCATGGTGTCGAGATTGCGGGCGCAGATCAGCCCGTTGATGCCGTAGATTGCCCCGAAATGCGCCGCCCAGATCAGGAAGGCGGCCATCATGCCGGCGAAGGTGACGGGAAAGCTGTGCTTCTCCATGGCGTCCGCCCTACACCGCAAGCCGGGGGAACAGATGCACCAGCAGCAGGGCCACCGCGCCTTGCCCGCAGCTGTAGTGCCACATCAGCATGGTGTTGTCGAAGGTGACCCGCCGCCGGGCGTGCAGCTTCCCGGCGAAGGAGCGCGCCAGCGTGTAGCCGGTCATCAACAGCAGCACCGCGACGTGGAAGCCCTGCCACGCCGCCAGCATGTAGACGGCCGCGCCATAAGCGCTGTCCGCCCCCTTCAACCCGGATTGAATGTGGGGATAGGGCTGCAACACGGCTGCGGCGAGCAGCAGCAGGAAGCCAATGACCAAGGCGATCCGCATCGGCCAAGGACGGTTGCGCGCCACCGCCCGGCTCGCCGCCAGCATCGCTCCCGCCCCCAGCGCCCACAGCGCCACGCCCCCCGCCAGCCATTCCAGACCGGGAAGGACCGCCACATCGGTGGGCCAGACCTCGGGGCTGACCGTCCACAGGAACAGGTAGGTGAAGATCAGACAGGCGAAGGCCGTGCCGTCCACCAGCAGCAGCACGACCACCGCCCACCAGGAATGGCTCTCCGGCCCCTGGACGTAGACCGGCACGCGCCAGCCGCCGCCGATGTCCTGGGGCGGGTGGTCCTCCCCCTTGTCCAGGTCCCACACCCACCAGAAGACCGACGCGATGGCCAGCACGGCGGGCAGGATGGACAGCCAGTACCACTGCACGGTCAGGCACAGGAAGTGCGCCGCCGTGAACAGTCCGGCCAGGAAGTGCCCCCAATGCGGGCCGGGCATGGGCATCAGGTATTGGGGTTTCGCCTCGATGGGGCTGGTCACGATGGTCTCGCGCCGGTTGGTCGGCGCGCCGGGCAGGAAGTGGCCGCCCTCCTCCACCTCGCGCGACAGGCGGGGGTTGTCCCACAGCGGGTAGAGCGAGGAGACGCGCGGGATGCTCCGCGTCGCGTAGGTGTCGTTGGGGATCCACTCCAGCGTGCCCGCGCGCCAGGGGTTCTGCGGCGCCGGCTCGCCCCAGCCCAGCGCGTTGCGCGCCATGTCCGCGAACACCAGCAGCACGCCAAGCGCCAGCACGAAGGACCCAACGGTCGAGACCATGTTCAGAGCGTCCCAGCCGAGGTCGCCGGGGTAAGTGTAGACGCGCCGGGGCATGCCCAGCAGGCCGCTGAGGTGCATGGGAAAGAAGGTGACGTTGAAGCCGAGGAACATCAGCCAGAAGGCCCACTTCCCCAACCGCTCCGACAGCAGCCGGCTGGTCAGCGTCGGCCACCAATAGTAGATGCCGGCGAAGACCGGGAAGACCATGCCGCCGATCAGCACGTAATGCAGGTGCGCCACGATGAAGTAGCTGTCGTGGGCCTGCCAGTCGAAGGGGATCACCGCGACCATCACGCCAGTCAACCCGCCCAGCACGAAGATGAACAGGAAGCCCAGCAGGAAATAGGTCGCCACCGTCCACTGCACCCGCCCCTTGCCGAAGGTGGCGATCCAGGCGAAGACCTGCATGCCGGCCGGCACGGACACGGCCATGCTGGCGGCGGAGAAGAAGCTGAGCGACAGCTGCGGGATGCCCGTGGTGAACATGTGGTGCACCCACAGGCCGAAGCTGAAGAAGCCCGTGCCGACCAGCGCCAGCACCACCCAGTCGTGGCCGACCAGCGGCCGTTGCGCCAGCGTCGGCACCATCATCGACACCAGCCCGGCGGCCGGCAGGAAGATGATGTAGACCTCCGGATGGCCGAAGAACCAGAACAGGTGCTGCCACAGCAGCGGGTCGCCGCCCTGTTCCGCCATGAAGAAGGGCCAGCCGAAGACGCGCTCGATCTCCAGGAGCAGGGTCGCGACGATCACGGCGGGAAAGGCGAAGACGATCATCCCCGCCATCACCAGCATCGACCAGGCGTAGATCGGCAGCTTGTCCAGCGTCATCCCCGGCGGGCGGGTGCGCAGGATGCCGACGATGATCTCGATGGCCCCGGCGATGGCCGAGATTTCGATGAAGCCGATGCCCAGCAGCCAGAAATCGGCGTTGATCCCCGGCGAGAAGCGGCTGCTGGTGAGCGGCGGGTACATGAACCAGCCGCCGTCGGGGGCCGCGTCGAAGATCAGCGAGCAGAAGAAGGACACACCGCCGAAGAAATAGGCCCAGAAGGCGAAGGCCGACAGGCGGGGGAACGGCAGGTCGCGCGCCGCCAGCATGGCCGGCAGCAGGTAGACGCCGATGGCCTCCACGACGGGCACGGCGAACAGGAACATCATGCCCGTGCCGTGCACGGTGAAGAACTGGTTGTAGGTGCCGTGGTCGAGCAGGTCGTTTTCCGGCACCGCCAGCTGCGCCCGCATGGCCAGCGCCAGCAACCCGGAGATCGCGAAGAACAACAGCGCCGTGCCGATGTACAGGACGCCGATGCGCTGATTGTTGACGGCGGTCAGCAGGCCGATGCCCGGCCGCGCCCACCAGACGCGCTTCAGCGTCGCGATCTCCTGCGGTGGGCGCGGCAGCGGGCTCGGCAGGCCGGGGTCGTCGAGCGGCGGCGTCATTTCAGGCTCTCCAGCCAGGCGGCGGCGGCCCGCAGGTTGTCGCCGTCGGCGATGGGGAAGGACGGCATGCGGTTTTCCGGCTTGATGTGCTGGGCGCCGGCGATCCAGCCGGCCAGCGCCTCGGCACCGTTGGGCAGCGTTCCCGCCGCCAGTTGGCGCCGCCCGCCCACATGGGTCAGGTCCGGGCCGGTTGCCCCGGCAGCATCCGTCCCGCGCACCGTGTGGCACGCCCCGCAGCCGAGCGACAGGAAGGCCTCCCGCCCGGCGGCCAGGGCGGGGTCCACCGGCTCGACGGCCGGTCGGCGCTGGTTGGCAAGCCACGCCTCGAACCGGTCGGGCGGTTCGACGATCACGTCGAACGCCATCAGCGCATGCTGCGCCCCGCAATATTCGGCGCACTGGCCCCGGTAGACGCCCGGCTTGTCGGCGACTAGGACCAGCCGGTTCGCGTGGCCGGGGATCATGTCGATCTTGCCGCCGAGGCCCGGCACCCAGAAGGCGTGGATCACGTCGGCGGCCTTGACGGTGAACTCCACCGGGCGGCCGGCGGGGATGACGATCTCGTTGGCGGTGCGCAGCTGTTCCGGGCCATCGCCGTAGCGGACATCCCACCACCACATGTGCCCGGTCACCTCGACACGCAGCGCCTCCGGACCGGCCGGAGCGGACAGCCGGCGCGCGACGGCGAATTCATAGATCTGAAGCGCGGTCAGCGTGACGATGGGAAAGACGATCCCGCCGCCGATCACCCAGAAGCGGGCGCCGGGAAACCGTTCCGGACGGGCGAAGACGGCGTAACCCGCCAGTGCCATGACGGCGAGGAAGATCGCCCCGCCCCCGATGAACAGGACCAGCGTCAGCTCAAGAATGGCCTCGGCGTCGCGCCCGCCGGCCTGGAGTGCGGACTGCGGCCCGTCGCAGGCTGCCAGCCAAACCAACCCGCCGGCCAGCCCAGCCGTCCGCCCCATGGTCTTCGCGTGGCCTGAACGGCGGCCCATGCACCGGCACTCCCCAAAGCACTCCCGCGGTCCCGGGCTTTGATCGTTGGGGCGTTCAACTCATCCCATCGCCCTTCTGTTCCGCCGGAACCTCGGCATTTCCATACGCATTCTCCAAGGGATGAAGCGCCTCAATCCCGGTTGGAGAGCCATGCGCAGACTTCTGATGATCGTCGGGGCGGTTCTCGTCCTCCAGGCCGTCGGGGCGTTCCTGTTCGCCTGGTCGGGGCTCTACAGCGTCGCTGCCAGCAAGGACCACTGGCCGCCGACGACCTGGTTCCTGGAAATGGCGATGCGCAATTCCATCGAGACGCACGCCATGTTCATCGACGCGCCGGACCTGAACGACCCGGCGCTGGTCCAGCGCGGCGCCGGGCATTACGAGGACGGCTGCGCCCCCTGCCACGGCGCCCCCGACGCGACGCGCAACCCGATCTCCCGCCACATGCTGCCCGCCCCGCCCTATCTGCCGGACACGGTCAAGGACTGGAATCCGGAACAGCTCTATTGGATCACGTTGCACGGCATCAAATACGCGGGCATGCCGGCTTGGCCGGCGCAGCGGCGCGACGACGAGCCCTGGGCGGTTGCGGCCTTCCTTCGGCGGCTCGACGGGATGGACGCGGCGGAGTACCGCCGCCTCGCCTTTGGGGAGGAGACGATGGCGGCCGACACCCGCGCGACCATGGATGAGCTGGAAGGCCCCATTGAGGAAACTCTGCGCAACTGCGCCCGCTGCCACGGCTATGACGGCGCGGGGCATGGCACCGGCGCCTTTCCCCGGCTCAGCGGCCAGAAGGCCGACTATCTCTACGAATCGCTGCGCGCCTACGCGAGCGGCGCGAGGCCCAGCGGCTTCATGCAGCCCATGGCGGCCGGGCTGGACGAGGCCACGATGCGCGCCCTTGCCGATCACTACGCGCGGCAGACCGGCGCCCCCCACCCGCCCGCGCCGGACGAAAGCGACCCGCAGACGCTGGAACTCGGCGCCAAACTCGCGACCGCCGGCGATCCGCAGCGCGGCGTTCCCGCCTGCTCAGGCTGCCACGGGCCGAACCGCGACCCGCGCTATCCCTCCCTGGACGGGCAGCACGCGGGCTACATCGCCGACCAGCTGCGTCTCTGGCAGAAAGGCGCGCGCGGCGACACCCCCCTGTCGCGGATCATGGCCGCCGCCGCCCGCGACCTGACGGAGGAGCAGATCCGGGCCGTGTCCGTCCACTACGCTCGCATCCGCCCCCAGCAGACCGCCGGGGCGCCGTAAACCCGCCTTTTTCCCGCTCGACATCCAAGCCCCGAAGCCTCCGCCATCCCGGCCGGGGCTTCGGGGCGAATCCTTCGCACGCATGCCTTTTCAGCCTGTGTCCGGAGAGCACGGGCCGCCATGTCCTCCCGGCATCATTTAACGGCGACGCGTCCCCCAAATAAAGCAAAAGCAATCATTTGAATAAACATTTCGGCCTTTTTCTATCACAGGGTCGCTAGTGATTACACGGTTGACACCAGGACGTCATTCAGCAACCGTCGCCGCACAAAAACAATGGAGGAGGCAGGCAGTGCATCGCGGATGCATGGTCTTAGCGTTTTTCGCCATGTCTGTTGGCGCATGTTCTTCTCATGCGCAGATAGCGACGACTGAGAAACCGACAGAATCTTTATCGACGGTTATTGTTTCGAAATCAGAGCCTGTTTTTGTTCATGAAGGCAAGGCGTCCTACTATGCAGATTCCTTCCATGGCCGGCGCACCGCATCCGGCGAGCGCTTCAGCCAGCGGAAACTGACCGCGGCCTCGCGGACGCTGCCGCTGGGCAGCACGGCCATCGTCACCCACGCCGACACCGGTAAGAGCGTGGAAGTCCTGATCAACGACCGTGGCCCCTACGTCAAAGGGCGCGTGATCGACCTGTCCCGAACCGCTGCCGAGGCGATCGGCATGATCGACGATGGAGTTGTCCGCGTCCGCGTCGAAGCCCGAATCCCGACGCAACCGGAACGCCAGCTACGGAAGGGGCTGACGAGGATGGTCGCCGAACTTCCCCCGGCGCCCGACGGCGAGCTGGGAAGCCCGCTCCCCTCATCGCCCGATTCCGACTGAATCCCGCGCGGAAGCGGGAACCGCCACACACGAGGTGAACCATGCTGAAACTGGTGATTCACGACGGTGAGCACGCGGCCGGCCTGTTCCTGAACGGCTGCGGTGGCGTGCGCCAACTGCTGACCGAACTGAAGGCCGTTCCGGAAACATCGTCCGCCTCCCTGCTGCTGGAGGAATTGGCGCTCCGCTGCCTGGAACGGGGGTGGAGGTTCATCCCCGCCGATCCTCTCGTCCACGGCTGCGCGGCCGGGATTCCTATCGTCGAAATCCACCTGGACGCCCGTCTGCCGGGCACACCGTTCGTTTCTCTGCACCAGCCGGGAAAGGACGGCAGCCCATACCGTTGGCTTCACGGCACGCTCGACGGGCTGGTCACCCGGCTGCGGTTGCCCCCACTCCATGGGCGCCGGTCCCAGACTCACGGGTCGCGCGCCCACTTGTCGCCCGGCATCGGCTCCATGGCCGCGTAACGTTCGCCGGCAAGCCGCGCCGAGCATCCCTCCTCGCTCCCGTTCGGGAGGGGCGCTCGGCGCTTGCCCACACGGTTCGCTTTCCCTCCGCACCGGCCTGCCCCCTTCAACTCTCCGGTTGTTTGGTCGCCTCCATTTTGATAATGATTATCACTATCAAATCACGAAGCGGCATCGGTGAGGGAGCAAGGACGATGTGTGAACGTTGCCGAACCACCCAAGCAGACCCGCCCCCCACGGCCGGGCGCCGCCGCAAGCTGTGGGCCATCCCTCCGGAATTTCACTGCTCCATCGTCGGGACGTGCCTGTCGTCCGACGACATCGCCTGGCTGTGCCGCCGCCTTGCGCTGGTTCCGTCCTCGGACGCCCGCCCCTACGACATCCATCGGTTTTTCGTGGAGCGGGCCGGGACCGATGGACGGGAAGCGCGCCTCATGCATAAGCGGATGGACGAAGCCTTCGCCGGGGCGATTCGCCGCTTCGCGCGGGAAAGCAGTGAAGACGGGTGGCTGGCCCTGTGGGAACACTCGGTCGCCACGGGCGCGGTGGCCGCGGCCTACTGGGCGGTGCTGAGCCACGCCGGCATTCCCGACGCGATCCGGGCGCGGGCCTTCGCCGACGTGCACATGCTGTCCCACATCATGGGCGGCGAAAGCCGGCGGCACCTGCGCGACGCCCAGGAACAGGCGCGCCGCTGCGCCGAGCTGGAAGCCCGGCTGGCCCGGCAGGAGCGCTCCTCCGCCGAGCGGCTCGCCGAGAAGGACGCGCGCATCCAGTCCCTGGAGGCGCAGCTGGCCGAACGGCGCCCGCCCGCCGCCGCCTCCCCGGCCGCCTCCGAACCGAAGCCCCGGCGCGTGGGACGCCTGCTGCGCGAGGTCGGGGCACTGCGCCGCCGGGTGACGGTGGAACGGATGCGCGCCCGCCTCGCGGAGGCGGAACTGGACAAGCTGCGCCACCTCATCGACGGCGTGGACCGGCTGGTGCCCCCGCCATCCGGGGAATCGGCGAAGCCCACGGCCTCCGCCGACCTTGGCGGGCAGGCCATCCTCTATGTCGGCGGGCGGCCGAGCGCTCTTCCCCGCCTGCGGGCGGCGGTGGAAACCCGCAACGGCTGCCTGCTGCACCACGACGGCGGTTTCGAACAGGCGGCGCGCTGCCTGGAAGGGCTGGTCGAGCGCGCCGACGTGGTGGTGTGCCCCGTCGATTGCGTCAGCCACGACGCCTGCCTGCGTGTCAAGGGGCTGTGCCGGAGGATGGGCAAGCCCTTCGTCCCGATGCGCAGCGCGGGGGCAACGTCCTTCGCGCGCATCCTGGGCTCCCTCGGTCAGGCGGGTGCGTCGTCGCCGCCAACCGCCGGCCATTGAGCGACCTCCCATGAACGGCCCCACCATGATGCCCACCATGATGGTTGAACCCGGCATCGAGAGCCCAGGCGGGGACGACTGCCCGTGCTGCGGCGGAGCCGCTCCGTGCCCGGCCTGCGCCCGCACCCACCGTTTGAACGCTCTGGACGACCGCATCGGAGCGCTGGAGGAGACGTTGCGGACATTGCGCGCGTTGCGGCGGGAACTTCGGTCGGAGACCGCCCCCGGCTGAGGCGCGCGCCCAACGCGAGCAGGATGATGGCACCGCCCGAGGGACGCCGGGTCAGGCCGCGTCCCCGCTGGCATCCGGCGACACCGGTTCCCACCTTATGGTCAGGGATTCCCGCCAGGCGAAGCGCGTCAGGTGATCGTTTACGACGAACTTGATGCGCTCCAGCGCCTCGCCGTCGTTGGCCTCGCAGCGCAAGGACAGAACGCCGTCACCGGCTTCCATGTGGCAGGTGCCCCACGCGAAGTCGGCGCGGCCCCGGCTGGCATCATAATCCACCGGGATTTTGTGCGCGAAGTGCTTGCACAGCTGCACCAGATAGCGCCCGGCACTCGCCGTGCTCACCTGAGCCTGCTGGATCATCATGAATCCATCCCCTCTGTGTTCGACCGTTCGCCCTCCGTGAGGGCGCGGTCCGCCAGAACAATGCAGAAACCCCTTGAACACGCCTCCACCCGCCCCACCACGCCGTAGGCGCGCCGCACGGCGTCGTCGCGTTCGAGGATGCCGAGCGCGGCGAGGAACCGTCCTTCTCCCATGACGATCCGCTCGCCCCGCGCCGGCACCTGAACCTTGCGGCCGGCAAGGTCGGTGACCTCTTCCCCCGCCGCTGGCCCGGCGAGGCCCAGCAGCAGGCCCAGAAGAATGATCAATCAATGCCGCAGCAAGGCTTTGCCTTCGCTCAGAACTTCAGCGTCGAAGACAGGTAGAAGGACCGCCCCTCCGCCAGGACCGGCGTGATAACGGAGGTCTGCGCGTAGGTGGAGCGGCTGGAGTAAGCCTCGTCGAACAGGTTGTTGGCCTCGACGCGCAACGTCCAATTCGCCAGTGACGCCACAGGCTGCCATTCGGCGAAGAGGTTGGCGACCTGATAGCTCTCCAGCTTGCCGAAGCCGGCGGCCCGCAGGGCATCGTCCTCGATGGCCAGCGCGATCTCCGACGAAGCGCCCAGCGTCAGGCGAAGGCTCTCCACCGTGTATTGCCCGCGCAGTGTCAGCAGGTCGCCCACCGGTGCAGCGGCGTTGTAGTCGCTGGGCAGCGCCATGCGGCCGCCATAGGTAACGTCCGTGTGCGTGAACTTGGCGCCGACGGCGGCGTTGCGCCAATCGTAGCCGGCCGCGAGGTCGAAGCCCTGGCTCTTCAGGTCCGGGCCGTTGATGCGGACGCGCGTGGTGTAGTTCCACTCCATGGGGTTTTCCATGAGGGTGCGGAACAGGGCGCCTTCCAGGGTCAGACCGTCCTGGACATAGCGCAGGCCGGCGCGGGCGTTGTGCGACGTGACCGGCTTCAGATTGGGCGCGTAGCGGTAGTTGGCGGCGTGGAACAGGGCGGTTTCGGCCATCTCCAGCCCACCCCAATTGTAGCTGTAGCCACCGAAGGCGGTGAGGCCGCCGATCAAATCGACCTCGGCCGACAGGTTGGGGCTGAGTCCGCTGTTGTCGAAGGTCTGCCCATCGACCGCGCGGTAGCTCTGATGATCGACGCGCAGGCCGGTGGACAGGCGCAGCCGGTCGAGCGGCGACAGGCGCGCCTGGACGAAGCCGCCGACGCCGGTGATCCGCTCGTCCACGTTCGTGGTGAAATGGAAGCGGTCCAGGGAGGCATCATCGCGGTAGAAGTCGAAACCGGCGGTCAGCTTGCCCGTGGGAATGGCGAAGCTGTTCTGCACCGTGCCGCCGACGCTCTTCACGTCGGCGTTGAACGCCCCGTGCGGCGTGGTCAGGCGGTTCTCCAGCGGCCGTTCCAGCCGGTTGCGGTTGACGTACAGGTTGATTTTGGGGTCGAACAGGTCGGTCGGCTTGGTGGTCTGGTAGCCGGCCGTGACGGTCGTGCGGGTCGCACGGGTGGTGTTCAGCAGGCGGCCCTGCGCGTTGTTCAGGATGCCCAGGTTCGCGCGCAGGCGGCGCACCCCTTCATCCTTGACGTGTTCGCCGGAGACCTGCAAGCGGTGCCCCTCGCCGGATTCGTAGGCCAGCTTGCCGAGGCCGCTGGTCAGGTCGTTGGCGGTGCCGGGTTCGCGCCGGCCCGCGCCGTTCTCGTAATCCTTGCCGCGCGCCAGGGAGCCGATGCCCAGCACCTCGAACCCGTGATTGGCGGCGTAGCCGGCGCCGGTGGTGCGCCACGTGCGGGAATTGGTATCATAGCCCAGGATTGCGGTGCCGCCCATCATCTGGCCGGGCAGCAGCATGTCGCGCGCGTCCTTGGTGGCGAAGCGCACCGCGCCGCCCAGCGCGCCGAAGCCGGCGTCGGCCGGCGCCACGCCGGCATCGACCGCCACCGACTTCAGGAAGATCGGATCGAGCGTCAGGTTTCCGTTGTGGTGCCACACGTTGTTGCGCTGCGGCGCGCCATCCACGGTGACGTTCAGCTTCGACTGGTCGATGCCGTGCACGTAGAGCTTCTGCGCGGCGGTGCTGCCGCTCGGCACCGTGATGGCCGGATCGTCTCGGAACAGTTCGCGCAGGGTCAGGGGCTGCTCCCGGTCGATGTCCTGCTGCGTGATGGCGCTGGTGGTGGTGAGCTCCCGCGGCGCCTCCCCCCCGACCGCGACCGGCGCCAGCGTCACCGTCTGCTGCGCCGACACCGGCCCGGTGATGACGAACAGGGCGGCAACCGACGCCAGCGTGGTGGAGCCGAGCAGCGCTGCCTTGGATCGCGGAGCCTCCGCACCCGTCCGGTGGTGGATTCGATTGGTCATCCTTGTTCGTCCTCTCTGTCGGCCCGTTCTGGACGGCCGGTCGTTCGCGTGATAACGATAATGAGAATTATTCGCAATAACACGGCGCGGCACGGCCCTGAATACCGGGGCTGTATAGCCCGGTCCTCCGGGAAAAGCCTTTGCAGGCCGGTCGATGTCCTTTGCCGGATGGTCAGAACGCAGGAGCGGCGCAGCCGATGATCGACGATGCATCCCGTGATACCGGCCACAATGCCGCCCCTAGCACCGGCCAAGCCCAACCCGGCGGCACGACGCCCCCGCACACGCCCGTCCACTGCCGGGATTTGCTGACCTCGCTGGGCCGGTCGCGCGAATCCTTCCAGCTGGTGACGCCGACGCTGCCGCCGGACGCCGCCGTTCTGCACGGCCGGTTTCAGCTGCTTCCCCTGCGCTCCGGCCTGTCGCTGCACGCTACCGACGCGGTCGATGTCCACGACCTGACGACTCAGGGCGTCACAACGGCGGGGCTGACGGTGGCGCTGTTTCTGCGCGGGAAGGCCGATATCTCGCTGGGCTCCCGGCGTTTTCTGGTGTCGGCCGGCGTGGCGCCGACGCTGTTCGTGCTGTCACGCGCCGAGCCGGACCTGTTCGTGCGGCGCGGGGCGCGCGGCAACTGGGTCCGCAAGGTCACCATCAACGTTCCGCCGGATTGGCTGGAAGACGATCGGCTCTGCGCCGACGGACGGCTGCGCCGCTTCGGCCGGACGCACGGGGCGAGCGCAAGTTGGACTCCGTCGGCGCGGCAGCTTCAGCTGGCCGAGCGGATGGTCGGTGCAACCCCCTTCGGCGCCCCGCTGGAAGCCTTGTATCTGGAAAGCCACGCGCTGGAGATCGTCGCCGACACCCTGTCCCGCCTTGCCGACCCGGATGGCGCGGACGGATCCGACGGCGGGCTGAGTTGCCGGGACCGCGCCCGCATCCGCACCGTGTGCGACTATCTCGACGCCCACAGCCGGGAGGAGCACAACGAAAGCCCCCGGCTCGACGACATCGCCCGCCATGCCGGGATGAGCGTCAGCGCGCTCCAGCGCCTGTTCCGCGCCGCCCACGGCACCTCGGTCTTCGACTATTATCGTAGCGTCCGCATGGACCGGGCGCGCGCCCTGCTGGAACAGGACCGGGTCAGCGTCACCGAGGCCAGCTATGCCGCCGGTTACAGCAACCCGGCGAACTTCGCCACGGCTTTCAAGCGCCGCTTCGGACTGTCGCCCAAGGACGCGCGCGGACGCGGCTCATGACCCGCCCTCCTTCGTTCCGGCAAAAAGCTCAGTCCAGCGTCCAGCGGGTCATATGGGGGAAGGCGGGCAGAGCGTTGTTCCCCATGTAGGCAAACATGCCGAAAAAGCCGGTCATGCCGGCCTGGGCCAGCGCCATAGGACCGAAATGGGTTCCCTGCTCCAGCCACGCCTGCATCGGATGCTTCCCTTCATACCGGTCGCACTTGTAGGAACCGGGGAAGAAGAGGCATCCCATCGGCAGCCCCAAATGCAGGACGGCCGCATAGGACCAGGCCTGGGACATGAATTCGCCCTGCCGGGCCGCCGCGTTCAGCTCCGGATTCGGGGCGTTGTCCGGCCCCGTTTCCTCTTCGAGGAGAGCCTCGATATCCACCTGCAAATCCCGCCCCAGCCGATGCCAATAGCGGCGCGGCACGACGATGATGTGCCCGGCCTCGTGCAGGAGGTCCCCCGGCCCGAGCAGGGTTTCGGGGTCCACATGGATCACCCCGGCGTGGATGTTCACGCCCGGCAGGAAGCCGTTGTGCGCGCCCTCGCCATACTCGACCTCCATTCCGATGCCGCGCAGGAAGCTGACGATGGGTTCCAGCGCTTCCGGGTGATACATCCGCCCTCTCCGATCGTTCGAAATCCGGCGGAGATATTCGCGAAAAGGGGGCATGCAGGCAACACATACTCCGACACACGCGCAGTACGCGTTGCCGCATCGCCAGAGCGGTGGCACCACTCCGGAAAGTCACGCCGCCCCAGACGTCACGCCGCCTTGAGCATGCCCTGCATGTCCTCGTAGGACGGCAGCCGGTCGAGCACGCCGACGGCCGACACCGCCATCGGGCCGGCGAAGGCGCGGTTGGCGGCTTGCGCCACATCGTCGGCCGAGACCGCGTCGATGCGCTCGAAGATCTGCTCGATGGTGCGGACCTCGCCGGTGCGCAGCAGGGTGCGGGCGAAGCGGTCGGCGCGCCGCATGGTCGATTCCAGGGACTTGCCGACCGAGAAGCGCATCTGTTCCTTCGACCGCTCCAGTTCGGTGGCGGTGACGCCGTCGCGGGCCTTGCGGAGTTCCTCGAAGAAGACCGGGACCAGCTCGGCCACTTCCTCAGACCCCGTCCCGGCGTAGAAGCTGAGCGCACCGCCGTCGATGTACTGGATCGGCGCGGCGTAGACGGAATAGACGAGGCCCCGCTTTTCCCGGATTTCCTGGAACAGGCGCGAGGTCATGCCGCCGCCGAGGATGTTGGCGAGGTGGCGCAGCGCGTAGCTCGCCGGGTCCTCCGTCCCGACGCCCGGAAAGGCCGCCATGAAGTGGACCTGCTCGGCGTCGCGCTGGACGAGGGAGGCGCCGCCGGTGTTGGCGACGGCCTCGTGGAAGGGCGCGTCCTTGGCCGTCAGGTGGCCGAACAGCGACTCCACCCGGCGCACCACCGTGTCGTGGTCCACGTTGCCGGACACCACATAGACCATGCGGCGCGGGTCGTAATGGGCGACGTAGTCGAACAGGTGGTCGCGGTCGAAGCCGGCGACGTTCTCGCGCGGGCCCAGGATCGGACGGCCGAGCGCCTGCCCCTGGAAGGCGGTGCGGCGCAGCGCCTCGTAGACCACGTCCTCCGGCTCGTCGGCGTAGCGGCCGATCTCCTGGATGACCACACCGCGCTCCTTCTCCACCTCACCTTGCGGGAAGACGGAGTTCAGCACGATGTCGCCGATGATCTCGCAGGACACCTCGACATGCTTGGCCGCCATCTGCGTGTAGTAGGCGGTCACGTCGTAGTCGGTGAAGGCGTTGAAGTCGCCGCCCCGGTTCTCGATCTCCATGGCAATGGCCAGCGCGTCGCGGCTTTCGGTGCCCTTGAAGATCATGTGCTCCAGGAAATGGGCGATGCCGTTCACCTCCGGCCGCTCGTTGCGCGCGCCCACCCCGACCCAGACGCCGCTGGTGATCGTGCCGAGATGGGGGAGATGGTCGGTCAGAACACGGAAACCGTTGGGAAGGGTGGTCAACTGAATGGACACGCGGAAACTCCTGACGGGCTTGGACCCTGATGATGTGGTTGACTGGCCGCCATGCGCAACCGTGACCGCGCTGGTTTCGCCGGTGACGAGATCAACATTGCTGGGGCGACGCTAGGCACAGGTGGTGGAGGCTTCATGTCCGGACCGCATCGACGCTGGGTGGTGATGGCCATGTTGATCGGCGTGGCGGCGGCGTCGTTCGCCCAAGATATCACGGCGGCGGAGCTGCGCGCGGGCGATGTCGCGGGGCTGGTGGTGCTGATGCGCCACGCTGAGGCACCGGGAATTGGCGATCCGGCGGGCTTTCGGCTGGACGACTGCGCGACCCAGCGAAACCTGAGCGAGGACGGGCGGCAACAGGCCCGCCGCATCGGGGAACGGCTGCGGCGCCTGGGGATCCGGAAAATTGCGGTGTATTCCAGCCAATGGTGCCGCTGCCTGGAGACGGCCCGGCTGCTGGGGGTTGGAGCGGTGCGGGAGATGCCGGCGATCAACTCCTTCTTCGGGCGCAACGGGGAGCGGGACGCGCAGATGGCCGAACTGCGGCGCTTCCTGGCGGGGCTTCCCGCGGGCGGGCCGCCGGTGGTGCTGGTCACCCATCAGGTGGTCGTCACCGCACTGACCGGTGTTCACCCGGCATCGGGGGAAGCGGTGCTGCTGCGGGCCAACAGCACCACGGAGCCGGCGGTCATCGGGCGGCTGGCGGCCGGCCCGGACCGATAGGTCAATCGAACAGGCCGGGTTCGGGCTCGTTTTCCGGGTCGATCAGGTCGGTGCAGCCGATGCCGATCAGGCGGATCGGGCGGCCGTCCGCCTCCGGCTCCAGCATCTCGCAACCAACCCGCCAGATCGCCTCCGCCAGCCGGGCCGGCGGATCGACGCGGCGGGAACGGGTGATCGTGTGGAAGTCGGCGGTCTTCAGCTTCAGCACCACGCTGCGCCCCTGAAGGCCGGCGGCGGACAGGCGGCGGGCCACCGTCTCGGCCAGGGGGCGCAGGGCTTCCTTCAGCGCGGCCGGATCGGCGGTTTCCCAGTCGAAGGTGGTTTCGGCGGAAATGCTCTTGCTGGGGCCCTCGGGCTCGACGCGGCGGTCGTCCTGGCCTCGGGCGAAGCGGTGCAACAGACGGCCCATCTTGCCGTGCCGGCGGACGAGGTCGATTTCCGACCAGTCGCGCAGGTCGCCCACGGTGCGGATGCCGTCGGCGAACAGCTTGCGCTGGAGCACCGGGCCGACGCCCCAGAGGATCGACACCGGCTTGGGAGCCAGGAAGTCCATCGCCTGCCCCCGTCCGATGACGGAGAAACCGCGTGGTTTTTCCAGGTCCGACGCGATCTTGGCGAACAGCTTGTTGTAGCTGAGGCCCACGGAGGCGGTGATGCCCAGCTGGCTTTCGAAGCGGCGGGACAGCTCGACCAAGGCCTGCGCCGGGCTGATGCTGAGCCGCTCCTCGACGCCGGAGAGGTCGAGGAAGGCCTCGTCGATGGAGATCGGCTCGACCAGCGGGGTGAAGGCCTCCATCAGCGTCCGCGCCTGCCGGCCCACCGACTTATACTTGGCCATGTCCGGGCGCAGGACGACGGCGTCGGGGCACGCCTCCAGCGCCTGCCAGATCGGCATGGCCGAGCGCACCCCGGCCATCCGCGCGACGTAGCAGCAGGCCGCCACCACGCCGCGCCGGTCGCCGCCGATGATCAGCGGGCGGCTGACCAACTCCGGCCGGTCGCGCTTCTCGACCGTGGCGTAGAAGGCGTCGCAGTCGATGTGGCCGATGGGCAGGGCGTGCAGTTCGTCATGCCGGACGACCCGCCGGCCGCCGCATTTCGGGCAGCGGGGCTCCGGGCCGCGCAACGCGGCCGCGCAGTCGCGACAAAGGGCCTTGCAGTCGGAAAGGGCGGGCATGGCCGCAGTCTATCAGGCCACGCCGGATTTGGCGCACCCTTCGGACCCAATGCATACCAGTGATCAGAAGGGCGTATCCGCCGGAGCCGGCAGCGAGGCCATGTCGATCACGAAGCGGTAGCGCACGTCGGCACGCTCCAGCCGCTCGAAGGCCTCGTTGATCTGCTCCATGCGGATCATCTCGACCTCCGGCACGATCCCCTTGCGGGCGCAGAAGTCCAGCATCTCCTGCGTTTCGGCGATCCCGCCGATCAGCGACCCGGCGACGCGGCGGCGCCCCAGAATGAGCGGGGCCGTGTTCGGCTCGGCGAGCGGGCCGACCTGCCCGACGAGGCAGAGCGTGCCGTCAACGTCGAGCAGCGGCAGGTACGGGTTGACGTCGTGCTTCACCGGAACCGTGTCGATGATGAGGTCGAAGCTGTTCGCCGCCTTCGCCATGGCGTCCGCGTCGGTGGAGATGAGAACCCGGTCGGCGCCCAGCTCCAGCGCGTCCGCCTCCTTGCCCGCCGAACGGCTCATCACCGTGACGTGCGCGCCGAGCGCGGAGGCGAGCTTGACCGCCATGTGGCCGAGCCCGCCCAGCCCGACGACGCCGACGCGGCTGCCCGGCCCGGCGTTCCAGCTGCGCAGCGGGGAATAGGTCGTGATGCCGGCGCACAGCAGCGGCCCGACCTTCGCGAGGTCCAGCGCGTCTGGCACGCTCAGCACGAACGGCTCGCGCACGACGATGTGCTTCGAATAGCCGCCCAGCGTGTTCTCGCCGGTCACCCGGTCCAGGCCGTTGTAGGTGTCCGTGCGGCCGTTGCGGCAAAACTGCTCCTCCCCCTTGCGGCACTGGTCGCAGTCCTGGCAGCTGTCCACCATGCAGCCGACCGCGACATGGTCGCCGATCTTGTGGCGGGTGACCTCGGGCCCGACCGCGACCACGCGGCCGACGATCTCGTGGCCGGGAAGCGCCGGATACTGCGTCCACCCCCAGTCGTTGCGGGTGGTGTGCAGGTCGGAATGGCAGACGCCGCAGTAGAGCACCTCCATCGCCACATCGTCGGGACGCAACGCGCGCCGCTCGAAACGGTAAGCGGCAAGCGGGGATTCCGCCGACTGCGCGGCGTAACCGATGGTCTTCATCGCTAAACCTGTTTGTTGATCGCTGTGGTCATGAGGGGCAGCCGGTCAGCCACCATATTTCAGCCGTCGTGCTTCAGCCGCCGTATTGCTCGTCGGTCACTTTCTCCAACCAATCGACCGCCTTGCCATCCCGCATCTCGGCAATGGCGATGTGCGTCATCGCGCAATCGGGCGCGGCGCCATGCCAGTGCTTCTCGCCGGGGGCGAACCAGACGATGTCGCCGGGGCGGATTTCCTCGACCGGCCCGCCCTCCCGCTGCGCGCGACCGAGGCCCGAGGTGACCAGCAAGGTCTGGCCGCGCGGGTGCGTGTGCCACGCGGTGCGCGCGCCGGGCTCGAAGGTGACGATCGCGCCGCTCAGATCGCCGCTGCCGCTGAACGGCGCGTCGATCCGGACGGTGCCGGTGAAATACTCCTCGGGCCCCTTCCTCGAAGGCTGCGAGCCGCTGCGCTTGATGTCCATCGTCGTCCTCCGCGCCGTTGGGGCCGACGGTTTTTCGCACGGCCGTCGGCAAGCGAGGATCTAGACCGGAGGCTTTTCAGGGATTAGCTGGTATAAATTGCATGCGGTCATATCGGGGGTTCATGAATGCAGCGCGAGGAGTTGGCCGACCTCAACGCCTTCCTGACGGTGGCCGAGGAGCGGAGCTTCACCCGCGCCGCCGCGAAGCTGGGCACCTCGCAATCAACGCTGAGCCACACGATCCGGCGCCTGGAAACGCGGGTCGGCGTGCGCCTGCTGACCCGGACCACCCGGAGCGTCGCGCCGACCGAGGCGGGAGAGCGGCTGCTTACTACGCTGAAGCCGGCCCTGGACAGCATCGGCGCCCAGCTTGCCTCGCTGAGCGAACTGCGCGAGAAGCCGGCCGGGATCATCCGCATCACGACGGCGCAGCACGCCGCAACCTCCATCCTGTGGCCCGCGCTCGAAAAGCTGCTTCCCGATTATCCCGACATTCACGTGGAACTGTGCATCGACTCCGCCCTGACCGACATCGTGACGGAACGGTTCGATGCCGGCGTCCGGCTCGGCGAGGCTCTCGCCAAGGACATGATCGCCACGCGGATCGGTCCGGACCTGCGGATGGCGGTGGTCGGCTCGCCCACCTATTTCGAAACGCGCCCCATTCCCCGCACACCGCAGGATCTGGGTGAGCACCGGTGCATCAACCTGCGCCTGCAGAGTTCCGGTACGCTTTACCCCTGGGAACTGGAAAAGGACGGCCGCGAACTGCGGGTGCGCGTCGAGGGGCAACTTGCCTTCAACAACACCAGCATGATCGTCCAAGCCGCCGCCGCCGGGTTCGGACTCGGTTTCGTCATGGAGGATGAAGTCACGGAGCACCTTGCGGACGGCCGCTTGGTGCGGGTCCTGGAGGACTGGTGCCCGTCATTCCCCGGCTACCATCTCTATTACCCGAGCCGGCGCCAGCCCTCGGCCGCCTTCGCGGTGCTGGTCGAGGCGCTGCGGTACCGCGCGTGACGACGCCTACGACGACTCCGAGGGCGACGCGATCAGGATCGCGCGGAAATCGTTGACGTTGGTCAGGGTTGGGCCGGTGACGACGCTGTCACCCAGCGCTTCGAAGAAGCCGTGGCCGTCGTTGTCGGCGAGGCGGTCCTTCGGGTTGATGCCCTGGCTCCAGGCGCGGGCCAGACTGTCGGGGCCGAGATAGGCACCGGCGATCTCCTCCAGCCCGTCCACCCCGTCCGTGTCGCCGGCCAGCGCGTGGATGCGCGGGTGCCCGTCGAGCGCGACCCCCAGCGACAGCAGGAATTCGACGTTGCGCCCACCCCTTCCCTGCCCGCGCACCGTTACGGTGGTCTCGCCGCCCGACAGCAGGATGCAGGGCCCGGTGAAGGGCTGCCCGCGTTCGGCCACCTGGAGGGCAAGGCCGGCCAGCACCTTTCCGACATCCCTTGCCTCGCCCTCGATGCGGTCGCTGAGGATGTGCACCGGGTAGCCGGCCTCGGCCGCCACGGATGCCGCCGCCTCCAAGGCCATCTGCGGGGTGGCGATCATGCGCGCCTCGCAGCCGGCAAGGCGCGGATCGTCGGGCTTGACGCTCTCGCCCTGTCCGCTTTCCAGCACCGTCAGGACATGCGCCGGAACGTCGATGCCGTAACGGCGGATGATCGCCAGCGCGTCGCCGCACGTGGTCGGGTCCGCGACGGTCGGGCCGGAGGCGATGTCCATCGGGTTGTCGCCCGGCACATCGGACAGCAGCAGCGTGACCACCTTCGCCGGATGGCAGGCGGCAGCCAGCCGGCCGCCCTTCACGGCGGACAAGTGGCGGCGCACGCAGTTCATCTCGGCGATGGTGGCGCCGGATTTCAGCAGGGCGCGGTTGACGGTCTGCTTGTCCTCCAGCGTCAACCCGTTGAGCGGCAAGGCCAGCAGCGCCGAGCCGCCGCCAGAGATCAGGCACAGGACGAGATCGTCGGGGGTGAGACCCTGGACCAGCGCCTGGATGCGCTTGGCGGCCTCCAGCCCGGCGGCGTCGGGCACCGGATGCGCCGCTTCCACGATCTCGATGCGCTCGCACGGCACTTTGTAGCCGTAACGGGTGACCACGAGGCCGGAGAGGCCCCCCGGCCAGTGATCCTCGACCGCCCGCGCCATCGCCGCCGAAGCCTTGCCAGCGCCAATCACCACCAGCCGGCCCTTGGGCGGCTCGGGCAGGTGGGCGGGCACGCAGAGCGCCGGCTGGGCGGCGCCGACCGCCGCGTCGAACATGCGGCGAAGCAGGGCACGGGGGTCGGTGGTCATCGAGAGGTCTCCGGTTCGTCGGCAAGCCATTTCATCATTGGGCGCCCGACACGAGGTTGCCCGGCGTAGCTTCGACGAAGTTCTCTGCGTTGTCGATCCGTTGATCGCCGATGGTCCCATCAGGAGGTGGCCAGCCTGTGCTTTCGAATCTTGTCGTGCAGGGTCGTCTTGGCGACCTGCAACTCCTCGCTGGCCCGCGCCAAACTGTTGCCGTTGCGGCGCAGCGCCTCGGCGATCAGGGCTCGTTCGAAGGCATCGACGGTCTCCGCCAGGGGACGGGCGGGCGTGACCGGCGCGCCGAAGGGCGGAAAGCCGCCCTCGATGCCGAGAACGCAGCGGTCCGCCACGTTGCGCAGTTCCCGCACGTTGCCGGGCCAATGATGGGCCATCAGGCGGCGCGTGCGCTCCGCGTCGGGTTCGGGGACCGGGCGCCCGTGGCGCGACGCGGCCTCCAACGCGAACTGCTCGAACAGCAAAGGGATGTCCTCGCGCCGTTCGCGCAGGGGCGGCAGCGGTAGAGTCGCGACGTTCAGGCGGTAATAAAGGTCGGCGCGGAATAGCCCCCGGTCCGCCAGCTCGCGCAGGTCCACTTTGGTGGCGGCGATCACGCGGCAATCCACGGGGATCGCGGTGTTGGAGCCCAGCCGCTCCAGCGTGCGCTCCTGCAGAACGCGCAGCAGCTTGATCTGCATGGGCATCGGCATGCTCTCGATCTCGTCGAGAAACAGGGTGCCGCCGTTGGCGTGCTCGATCTTGCCGATGCGCCGCTTGCCGGCACCCGTGAAGGCCCCAGCTTCGTGCCCGAAAATCTCGCTGTCGATCAGGCTTTCCGGCAGGCCGCCGCAGTTGACGGCGACGAAGTTGCCGGTGCGGCGCGGGCTGGCGTCGTGCAGGCAGCGCGCAACCAACTCCTTTCCGGTCCCGGTCTCGCCGTGGATCAACACGTCGGCCGCGCTGTCGCCGAGGTCGGCAATCAGCCGGCGCACTCGCTCCATCGCCGGAGAGTTGCCGATCAGACGGGCGTCGATGCTCCGCCGGTTCCGCAGCTTTTCCCGCAGGTCCCGCACTTCCAGCGTCAGGCGGCGCTTTTCCAACGCGCGCCGTACCACCTCGACCAGATAATCGGAGGAGAAGGGCTTCTCGATGAAGTCGTGCGCGCCCGCCTTCATCGCCTGCACCGCCAGCGACACGTCGCCGTGCCCGGTCATCAGCACCACCGGCAGGTCGGGGTCGAGGTGCAGCAGGTGATGCAGCAGGTCCATGCCGTCCGCGCCGGGCAGCCGGATGTCGGTGACCACCACGCCGGGAAAATCGGCGGCGACCAGACGGCGGGCTTTCTCGGCCGTGTCCACCGCCTCGACCGGAATATCCTCCAGCTGCAAGGCCTGCTGGCAGCCGAGGCGGACGTTGGCATCGTCCTCGACGATCAGGACCTTCAAGCCTCGCGGCAGGGCTTCGGGGAGAATTTCGGGCATTCGACGTCTCCGGCTGGTCGGGCCTCTTCGCCATCGGAATCGGGGGCGGGATCGGGGGCGGCTGGGGCGGCGGGAATGTTCACGGTGAAAACGGCGCCCCCGCCGGGTGCGTTGCTCCCGGCCAGCGTGCCGCCGAAGTCACGCACGATCCCGGCCGAGATGGCAAGCCCCAAGCCGAGGCCGCCGCCGGGACCCTTGCCGGAATCTTTCGTGGTGAAGAACGGTTCGAACAGCCGGGGCAGAACCTCATCCGGCAGACCCGTGCCGGTGTCGCGCACCTCGATCAGGACGCGCCCGTCCTCGCGCCGGCCGCTCAGCCGCAGCAGCGGGTCACGGCACCCGTCCATGGCGTCGAGCGCGTTGGCGATCAGGTTGACCAGCACCTGTTCCAAGCGGTTGGGGTCGCAGAGCGCCACGACGCCGTCGCCGAACTCCAACTCCACCCGCACACCGGCGCGGCGCAGGCGCTGGTCCAGCAGGAACAGGGCGTTGTCGGCGCAGGTCCGGACCGCCACCGGGCGCGGCGCTCCCGACGATTTGCGGGCGAAGGATTTCAGCTGGCTGGTCAGCGTTCCCATGCCGTCCACCAGCTGGCCGATGCGGTCCAGGTTGCCCTGGGCGGCCTCCAGATTGCCCCGCTGCATGAACTTGACCGCGTTCCCCGACAGGGTGCGGAGTGCTGCCAAGGGCTGGTTCAACTCGTGCGCCAGCCCGGCCGAAAGCTGCCCGATGACCGCCAGCTTGCCGGCGTGGACCAGCTCGTCCTGGGCGGCGCGCAGCGTCCGGGTCCGTTCCTCGACCTTGCGTTCCAGTTCGTCATGGGCGCGCTGCAAGGCCTCGCGGGCGCGCAGCCGGTCGCGCAGGTGCAGCCGGCGCAGGTTCCACAACACCAGCAGGATAGCGACGAAGGCGCTGCCGATAGCGGCCAGTGCGGCGCGCGTCCAGGCCATGCTGCTGACCTGCTTGACCGGCGACAGCACGGTCAGCGTCCAGCCCGTGCCGCGCAGGGGCGCCGTCTGGGCCAGGAAGGTGCCGGAAACGGGGAACACCGTCGCTTCCTCCACCACGCCATGGGATGGCCGGGCCAGGGTGACGAGGTCCGCGCCGCTCCCCACCGTCCGCACTGGGACAAGGCCGAGCGGCGGCAGGGGGCGGGCGTTGTATTGCAGCGTGCGCTCGAATTGGCGGCGGGTGCCCTCGTCAAGGGGGCGGATCGTGGTGAACTTCCAGGACGGCACGGAGGCGAGGATCACCACCCCGTTCTCGTCGGTGACCAGAACCGGCGCCTCCACCGTCGTCCAGGACTGCTCCAACTGTTCCAGGCTGACCTTGACGACGGCGACGCCGACCGTCTCGCCGCCGACCGTCTCGCCATTGTCCGTCAGCGGGGACGACAGGTAGTAGCCGGGCTCGCCCCGCGTGGTGCCGACGCCGAAAAAGCGGCCGGGGCGCCCGTTCGCCGCCTCGATGAAATAGGGGCGGTAGGACAGGTCCTCGCCCATGAAGCTGTCGGGCCGGTTCCAATTGCTGGTGGCGACCACATGGCCCCGGCGGTCCAGCACGTAGATGGACAGCGTGCCGGCGCGCTGGTTCAACCGTTCCAGATAGAGGTTGACCGCCTGCGCCACCGGCGCGCCGCGCGCCACGAGGTCGAGCACGTCGCGCTCCAGATCCAGCGTGGCCGGGAAATAGGCGTACTTGTCGATCTCGCGTTCCAGGCTGGCGCCGTAGAGATCCAGCCGGTGGTGGCCGGTCTGCTGAAGCTCGGCCAAGCCCATGGCCTCGCTGACGCGGTAGTCCACGGCACCGGCGGCCAGCGCCAGCACGGCGAGGCCCGGAAGCAGCAGGCCGAACCGGCGGAGAAGACGGGCGAGCGACATCCTGCGGACCGACACCAGAAAACGCCTGAGCATCATGGAGACGGCATCATAGCAGATGTGGCCCGAACGGGCGCCCGCCCGCACTCCATGAGGGGCACCCATGGACATGGGCGGGCGGTGACGGCGTCACCCGGCGGCAGCAGGGGCCGGGGCGGCAACGGCGGCCGTGGCGGGAGCCGGCTCGGGAACGGCCTCCTCGTCGGTCTCATCCCCGGTGCCGAGGGCGTTCTCCCACTTGGCGACCACCGCCGTGGCAATGGCGTTGCCCAGCACGTTGGTGGCCGTGCGGCCCATGTCCAGGAAGTGGTCGATGCCCAGGATCAGCAGGATGCCGGCCTCCGGCAGGTTGAACATGGGCAGGACGGCGGCGACCACCACCAGCGAGGAGCGAGGCACGCCGGCAATCCCCTTGCTGGACACCATCAGCACCAGCAGCATGATGATCTGCTGCTCGATGGTGAGCGGCAGGTTGAAGGCCTGGGAGATGAACAGCGCCGCGAAGGTCGTGTAGATCATCGACCCGTCGAGGTTGAAGGAATAGCCCAGCGGCAGGATGAAGCCGACGACCCGTTCCTTGACGCCGAAGCGCTGCAACTGCTCCATCACGCGCGGGTAGGCCGACTCGCTCGATGCGGTGGAGAAGCCCAGCAGGATCGGCTGGCGGACGGCCTTGACCAGACGGAACACGTCCTTGCGCAGAACCAGGAAACCCGCGCCGATCAGCACCGCCCACAGCACCGCCAGCGTCACGTAGAAGCTGCCCATGAACTTGCCGTAGACCAGCAGCACGCCAAGGCCCTGCGTCGCGACCACGTTGGCGACGGCGGCGAACACGCCGATGGGGGCGAAGCGCATGACGTAGTCGGTGACCTTCAGCATCACCGGCACCACCTCCTCGATGGACTGCGCCAGCATGCCCGCCTTGGTGTCGCGCAACTGCCCCAGCGCCAGACCGAAGAAGACCGAGAACACCAGGATCTGCAGGATCTCGTTGTTCGCCATGGCTTCCACGAAGTTGCGCGGGAAGACGTGGGTGATGAAGTCCTTCAGGTTCAGCGCCGAGGTCTTCAGGCCGGCCGAGGCACCGGCGTCGGGCAGCGGCACGCCCATGTTGGCGCCCGGCTGCAACAGGTTCGCGAAGACCAGGCCGATGGCGAGCGAGGCCAGCGACGCCATCAGGAACCACCCCACGGCCTTGCCGCCGATCCGGCCGACGGTGCGGGCATCGCCCATGCCGGCCATGCCGGCGACCAGGGTCGCGAAGATCAGCGGCGCGATGATCATCTTGATCAGGCGCAGAAAAATATCGGTCACCATGGCGAAATAGCCGGCGACCTCCTTAGCCGCCGCCGGGCTGACCAGAAGATTGAAGGCGTATCCGACCAGGATGCCCAGCACCATGGCGACGATGATCAGGGTCGTCTGCTTGTTCGTGTTCATCATACCTCACCTTCCCCGGTGCGGGCGCCCGGCCGGGGACCAGGGCAACAGATCGAAAAGAACCGGCGAAACGGGCCGCCGCACGGATCAGCCAGCCGTTTTGAGCGGGCACCCCTGCCGGTTCGGTGGGCCTCGGCGGCCACCTCCACCGCGTTGGCGTAACCGATGCAGAGGTTCAGCGCGGTGACAATTCCGATCGAATTGCGCACGCCGGCCTCCTGCCGGACACCACCGATGTCGGCCAGCGGGCGGCAAACCAGCGCGGCGGCTTGCGGGTGGCGGCTGTGCGGCTCATCGGACTGTTCCACTCCCCAGTGCATCCGCCCCGTTCAGACGGTGTGGGGACCACAGTCGCAACACGCATGCCAGCCCTCCGCCATTCGGAGACTGGCGCTAAATTGCTGATGTCACTGAAATGTTTTCCCGGAGCGGACGCCGGTCATTCGGATTTCCGAATGGATGCGGGCGCGGGCGTTCGGAAATCCGTACGCCCGCGCCGTCCCAACGAAGCTCCGGGGATCACGCCCCTCAGACCACGGTCCGGTGCCGCTCGATGCAGGTGCGCAGCACCTCGCCCATGGGCCGAGCCCACCAGCGGTTGGAGAAAATCTCGACCTCCGCATGGCCCTGATAGCCCTGCGCCTCCACGAGGGCGCGTATCTTTGGGATGTCGATCACCCCATCGCCCATCATGCCCCGGTCGAGCAGCAGGTCGGTCGTCGGCACTAGCCAGTCGCAGATGTGGAAGGCCAGCAGCCTGTCGCGGCCGGCGCGGGCGATCTGCGCCTCCAGTTCCGGGTCCCACCAGACGTGGTACACGTCCACCGCCACACCGAGCGCCCCGGTCCGCCCTGGATCCAGCCGGTCGCAGAGGTCGAGCGCGTGGCGCATGCTGTTCACGCAAGCGCGGTCGGCGGCGTACATCGGGTGCAGCGGTTCGATGGCCAGCGGTATACCGGCGCTGCGGGCGTATTCGAGCAACTCGGATATCCCATCCTCCACCATGGCCCTTGCGCCGGCGATGTCCTTGCTGGGCGCGGAGCCGGGACGGGAGAACTGCGGCAGGCCGCCGACCACCAGCACCAGACAGGCTGCGCCCAATGCCTTTGCCTCGTCCACGGCGCGGCGGTTGTCGTCGCGGACCTCGGCGCGGCGGGACGGGTCGGCCGGGAACATGCCGCCACGACAGTAGCCGGACAGCTCCAGCTCCGCCGCGCGCACCGCCTGCACGGCGCGCTCCAGCCCGACCGCCGCCACCTGATCCCGCCAGGGGGAGATGGCGCGGATGCCATGCCGGGCGCAGGATTCGGCGATCTGGACGAGGTCGCCCTGCGCCTTCACCGTGGCGGTGTTGATCGACAGCCAGCGATGATCACCGGAAAAATCCCGTGGAGAGAAATCGCGCATCACACCGCCTCGATCCCGCGCACCGCCAGCACGTCGGCCATCCGCCACACCGCCTCCTGCGGGTCGCGCAGCAGGCCGGCCTTGTCGGCGAGCTTGAAGATCTCCACCAGATGCAGGGTGGACCGGGCGCTCTCCTGCCCGCCGACCATGGTGAAATGGCCCTGATGCCCGTTCAGATAGGCCATGAACACCACGCCGGTCTTATAGAAGCGCGTCGGCGCTCGGAAGATGTGGCGCGACAGCGGCACGGTGGGTTCCAGGATACGGTGGAACGTCGCCGCGTCGCCCTGGGCCAGCGCCGCCAGCGCCGCCGAGGCGGCCGGCGCGATGGCGTCGAAGATGCCGAGCAGCGCGTGGCTGAACCCCCGCTCGTCGCCCGCGATCAGCTCCGCGTAGTTGAAGTCGTCGCCGGTGTACATGCGCACGCGCCCGTCGAGCCGGCGCCGCATCACGATCTCCTTATCCTTGTCGAGGAGCGAGATCTTCACCCCGTCCACCTTGGCGGCGTGGTCGTTGATGATCGACACCGCCGTGTCCATAGCGGCGTCCAGGTCGCGCGTGCCCCAATAGCCGGCCAGCGCCGGGTCGAACATGTCGCCCAGCCAGTGGATGATGACTGGCTCCCTCACCTGGGACAGGATGCGGGAATAGACCCGCGCGTAATCCTCCGGCGACCGTGCCACGCGGGCCAGCGCGCGCGAGGCCATCAGGATGATGCGCCCGCCCAGCCCTTCGACGGCCGAGACCTGCTCCTCATAGGCGCGGATCACGTCGTCGATGGAGCGCGCCTCCTCCGGCGCCAGATGGTCGGTGCCGGCCCCGCTGAACACCAGCCCGCCGCGCGGCTTGGCGGCGGCCAGCGAGCGGCGGATCAGCTCCAACGAGGCCGACCAGTCCAGCCCCATGCCGCGCTGTGCGGTGTCCATCGCCTCGGCCACGCCGAAGCCGAGATCCCAAAGATGCTCGCGAAAGGCAATCGTGCGGTCCCAGTCGATGGCTGGGGTCAGCCACGGGTCGTTGTCGGCCAGCGGGTCGGCCACCACATGCGCGGCGGCGAAGGCGACGCGGTTGAGCGGCCCGGTAATCTTGTTGGGGAAGCCGCGCGCTTCGGAGACCTCATAGGATTCCAGGGTGCGGTCGGGGCGCGGCAGGCGGATGGTGAGGGAGGTGGAGAGGGAGTTTGAGATCGACATGGGTCACGCCTCCAGCGCCGGGACGTCAATCCAGCGGCGCTCCTTCCAGCTTTCCAGCGCGGCCTCGACCAGCTGCACGCCCTTGGCGCCTTCCATCAGCGTGTAGCGGTAGGGGGCGTCCTCGCAGAGGTGGCGGATGAACATCTCCCATTGCGCCTTGAAGCCGTTGTCGAAAGGCTGGTTGTCCGGCACCGTCGCCCAAGTGTCGTAGAAGTCCAGCGTCTGCCGCTGGTCGGGGTTCCACACCGGGCGCGGGGTGGCGGCGCGCGGCTGGATCACGCAGTCATGCAAGCCCGCCACCGCCGATCCGAGCGTGCCGTCGGCGTGGAAGGTGACGAGGTCGTCCCGGTACACCCGCGTCGTCCAGGAGGAGTTCATCTGCGCGATCACCCCGCCCTCCAGTTGGAAGGTGGCGTAGGCCGCGTCGTCGGCGGTGGCCTCGTACCGGCGGCCCTGCTCGTCCCAGCGCTCGGGGATGTGGGTGGCGCCCAGGCACGACACGCTGCGCACCTCGCCGAACAGATTGTCCAGCACGTAGCGCCAGTGGCAGAGCATGTCGAGGATGATGCCCCCGCCCTCCTCCGCCTTGTAGTTCCAGGAGGGACGTTGCGCCGTCTGCCAGTCGCCCTCGAACACCCAATAGCCGAACTCGCCGCGCACCGACAGCAGCCGTCCGAAGAAGCCGCTTTCCTTCAGCATGCGCATCTTCTGGAGGCCCGGCAGGAACAGCTTGTCCTGCACCGTGCCGTTCTTCAGCCCGAGTTCCCCGGCGAGCCGGACCACCTTCAGCGCCTCGGCGAGGTTGGTGGCGATGGGCTTTTCGCAATAGACGTGCTTGCCGGCGCGCATGGCGCGCTCCAGCAGCATGGGGCGCATCTGCGTGGTGCCGGCGTCGAAGAACAGCTCGTCCTTAGGATCCGCCAGCGCCCGGTCGAGATCGTCGGTCCAGCGCTCCACCCCGTGCTTCTCGGCCAATGCGCGGATCTTGTCGGCGTTGCGGCCGACCAGGATCGGATCGGGCATGACGCGGGTGCCGTCGGACAGCGCGACACCGCCCTGCGCCCGGATGGCGAGGATGGAGCGGATCAGGTGCTGGTTCATCCCCATGCGGCCGGTCACGCCGTGCATGACGATCCCAAGACGACGCGTGCTCATGGAACGGACTCCTTGATGGCGGCCGGGGTGGCGAGCGGTTGCAGGCTGTCCCAACGCGGTTCCGCCGCGTGGGCGAAGCCGGGGACGCGAACTGGGGCTGTCGGCAGGCTGCCGCCGTCCACGTTCAGCCGGACGCCCCCGCCGTCGCGGGTGTAAAAACCGGGATGCGCGGTCAGGAAAGCCTCGGCCTCGGTGTCGGGCGCGCCGGCGAAGCCGTGGACGTACTGGTGACCGTTGCGCTCGGCGTGGCCGATGCCGAGCAGCGCCACCAGCGCGGCGTCCTGCTGCACGGCCAACCCGGCTTGGCAGGTCAGGTCCTCGGCCGAGACGAAGTGACGGGCGCCGTCGCCGTTCCACGCCGCGCAGCGGGCGGCGTTCAGCACCGCCTTGTAGAGGCCCTTGCAGGATTTCGACGAGACGCCGCGATAGCCCACGGCGCGGGCCTGCGGGAAGGCGGCGTAGGAATCGTCGGACTCGTCGATGATGAAGGCGTGGTACGCGCCGATAGACCCAAGCGGTTCGTCGAGCGCCCGTTCACGCGCGATGGGCTGCTCGATGTAGAGGAGATTGCGGCGGAAGGCGGCAAGGTCGGGGGCAGCCTCCATCCCGTCGAGGAAGGCGCCGAGAGCCGCCGTGTCGGGGTACTGCTCGTTGCCGTCCAGCGTGGCGCGGTAGCCGCCGGGCATCGCGTCGAGCACGGCGGCGATGGCGCGCAACCGGGCGATGTCGGCGGCTGGGTCTCCGCCCAGCTTGATCTTGAAATGGCGGAGGTTGGAGGCCAACGCCCGCAGCCCTTCCGGATCATCCAGAAGCCCCACGGTGTGCCGCACGCTCACCGCCTCCAGCGGCGACAGCCCCTTGAGGAAGCCATCCAAGTCGAAGCCCGCCAAATCCGGCGTTAGCCGCGCGTCGATGCCCGCGACGTTCGCAGCCATCCCCGTGAAAAAATCCAGCCCCACCGCCCGCAGCAACCCGTCGAGCACCGCCTTGGCGATCAATGCCGGGCCATAGGCCGCGCTCAGCCTCGTTTCGCCGGCCGCAAGGCAAGCGGTCTCCTGAACCTTACGCGCCTCGGCGTGGTGCGCGAAAGCAGCCGCCGGCCGCGCGACGGCCAGATAGGCCTCCCGCGCCAGCGCCAGCGACCGCCGCAGCCCGTCCACCGTTTGCGCCGGGCTGCGCTCCGGGCGCTTGTCGAACCAGCGGGGCATCATCATCTCGGCCGTGCAGCCCCAAGCCTCGCCCACTCCCTCCACCGCCACCAACGCGCGGACGAAGGCCTGCGGCGCCTCTTCCACGGTCACGGCACCGAAGCGGAAGGGTTTGACGAAGCGCACCGGCCGCTCGAACAGTTCGACGGCTTTTATCCGAAGCCTTGGCGCGTCCATCAGTCCAAGTGCCCCTGCGTGTAGAAGTGCGCACGGATCGTCTGCGTCAGCTTTACGAAGACCGGGTCGCCCATGACGTCCAGCGTGCGCGGGCGCGGCAGCGGCACCTCGTAGGTGGCGGCGATGGTGCCCGGCCGCTCGCTCATCACCATGACGCGGTCGGCGAGAAACACCGCCTCGGGGATCGAGTGGGTGATGAGCAGCACGGTCTTGCCGGTCTCGTGCTGGATGCGCTGAAGCTCAATGTTCATGCGCTCGCGCGTCATGGCATCGAGCGCGCCGAACGGCTCGTCCATCAGCAGGATCTTCGGGTCGTGCACCAGCGCCCGGCACAGGGACGCGCGTTGCTGCATGCCGCCGGAGAGCTGCCAGGGATATTTGTTGGCGAAGCCCTCCAGCCCGGTCATGCGCAGGAGAGCCTTGGCCCGCTCAAGATATTCCTCGCGCGGCAGGCCGCGCACCTCGACGGGCATCATGACGTTGCGCAGCACCGAGCGCCAGGCCAGCAGCACCGGGCTCTGAAACACGATGCCGACGTCGTCGTGCGGCTCCCTGATCTCGGTGCCCTCGATGCGGATGGCGCCGGTGGTCACCGGCAACAGGCCGGCGACCATCTTCAGCAACGTCGATTTCCCGCAGCCCGAGGGACCGACGACGACCAGGAATTCACCTTCCCGGATGTCGAAGGTCAGCGGTTGCAGGGACGGCACCTCGCCGTCGCGCGTGCGGTAAGTCTTCGACACACCCTCGACCCGGATCAGGGTCTGCGGCG
Source organism: Azospirillum soli (assembly GCF_017876165.1). Classification (GTDB taxonomy): domain Bacteria; phylum Pseudomonadota; class Alphaproteobacteria; order Azospirillales; family Azospirillaceae; genus Azospirillum; species Azospirillum soli. The sequence continues at coordinate 61,662 of NZ_JAGINQ010000021.1, read as the reverse complement.
ACCGCTGCGCCGTTTCCGGCGGCTCCCCCACCAGCTTCAGATGCGATGATGCCATCCCCGGCTCTCCGCTTCCTTACCCCGATTCATTGGTCCCAAGCTCACTTGCTGGAGCCCATGGCCACCGAGCCCGGCAGGTAGGCGTTGGTGTAGTAGCTGGCGACCTTGTCCTTCGCCGACGCGTCCAGTCCGCCGTACTGAACCAGCAGATCGACCGATTCCTTCATGTTGTCCTCCGACACGCGGAAGGGCTGGCTGCTCTGACCGTCCGGGTCCTTGTAGAGGGGGATGGTCAGCTCGAACCCTTCCGTCAGGGTGGCGATCTGGCCGCCCTTGGGGTTGGCGTTCAGGATCGACTGGGCCGCCGCCTTCGGGTCCTTGGAGGCTTCCTCGACCGACTTGGTCGCCGCCGCCATGAAGCGCCGCACGAGGTCCTCGTTCTCCTGCACATAGCCGGTGTTCGACACGATGCCGGAGCTGACCATCTTGATGCCGTAGTCGGCGAAGCGGATCGGCGTCACCGACTTGCCGGTGGCGTCCTTGATCTTCATCGACTGGTCCATGACGTAGCCAAGCAGCAGATCGGCCTGCCCGTTGATGACGGCGTTCAGCTTGGTCTGCGCATCACCCGACACGACGCGGAAGTCGCTTTCCTTCAGGCCGGTCTTCTTCAGGAACAGCGGCCAGATCTGCGACATGGAATCGCCGGGCGTGACGGCGACGGTCTTGCCCTTGATGTCCTCCGGCTTGCGGATGTTCTTGTCGGTGAAGCCCATGGCCGACATGGGGCTGGTCTGCAACAGCACGCCGGTCGCCACCAGCGGCGCGCCCTTGGCCGCCGCCTTGATCATGGTCGGCACGTCGATGTAGCCGAAGTCGGCGGTCTTCGCCGCCACCGCCTGCGCCGTCACCGCCGAGCCGCGCCCCTCCTGGATGTCGAGGTCGATGCCCTGCTCGGCGAAATAGCCCTTCTCCTTGCCGTAATAGAAGGGGGCGTGCTCGCCGTAGACGTACCAGTTCAGCATCAGCGTGACCTTGTCGGCGGCGAACGCCGACCCTGAAACGGATGACGCGGCGAACAGCGCGGCGGCCGCGAACAGAGCCTTCTTCATGCGAACCCTCCCGTTATCCCTTGGTTTTTCACGTCAGGCGGTGGCGACGACGAGATGGCGCTGGCTCGCGTGCCAGGGGATGGCGAGCCGCTCGATGACGTCGATGATCCAGAAGAGCACCACGCCGATCAGCGCCAGCACGATCAGCGCGGCGAACATGGTCGGCAGCTCAAAATTGCCGATGGAGCGCTGAAGCACGAACCCGATGCCGGAGTTGGAGCCGACGAACTCCCCGACCACCGCCCCGACCACGGCCAGCGTGATCGACACCTTCAGCCCGGCGAAGATCGCCGGCAACGCGTGCGGCAGGCTGACCATGCGGAAGGTCTGGAGGCGCGACGCCTTCATGGAGCGCGCCAGGTCCATCATCTCCTGGTCCACCGACTTGAAGCCCTGCACCGCCGACACGACGATGGGGAAGAAGCCCAGCAGGAACGCCGAGATCACCTTCGGCACGATGCCGAAGCCGAACCAGACAACGAACAGCGGCGCGATGGCGACCTTGGGGATCGACTGCGAGAAGACCAGCAGCGGGTAGACGTAGGCCTCCACCGTGCGCGATCCGGCGATCAGCATGGAAATCGGAATGCCGAACGCCACCGACAGCGCGAAGCCGCCCAACGTCGCCAGCGTGGTCGGCACGGCGGCGGCCAGCAGCGTGTCCCACTGGTCGATCAGCGCCAGAGCCACGTCTTTCGGCGCCGGCACCAGATAGGGCGGGATCGCCATGACGCGCACCGTCACGTCCCAAAGCACGGTGAGCAGAACCAGGAAGATCAGCGGCCGAAGCCAGCTCGAATTCAGCACGCGCTCCAGCGTGCCTGCGCCGTGTCGGCGGTCCATGCGCTCCTCCCCGCCGGGGCGCGCTGTTCTGGCGTGCGCGTTTTAACCGGCTGGTTAAAAGCTACAGGGCCGCCGCTCGGTCCGTCAATTCGCCAAGATGGGTATGCTGATTGTCCGTTGTGCAAACCAATCAAGGCCGCAACGCCGACAGCACCAATTCGGTCATGTGGGCAAGCCGCTCGTCCTTGGCCGGCTGGGCCAGCAGGTCGCGGCCGAAGATCGCCGAGAGCGTGTGCGCGTTCGACAGGTAGAAATACGCCAGCGCCGCGATGGAAATATAGAGCTGCACCGGGTCCATCCCCGGCCGGAAGACGCCCTCGGCCTCGCCCCGCTTCAGAACGTCGGCGATCAGCAGCACGAAGGGGGAATGCATGGACTTGACGTTCTGCGAGCCTTTCAGGTGCTTGGCCCGGTAGATGTTCTCATTGTTGAGCAGCGCCAGAAACTCCGGATGCTCGATGAAATACTGCCAGGTGAAGGTGATCAGCCGGGCGATGGCGTCGGACGGCGCCAGGGTCTCCAGGCTCAGTTCGCGCTCGGCGGCGCGGATGTCGGCGTAGGTGGCCTCCAACACGGCGAGGTACAGGCCCTCCTTGTTGCCGACATGGTAGTAGAGCATGCGCTTGTTGGTGCCGGCCGCCTCCGCGATGCGGTCCACGCGCGCGCCGCCCAGCCCATACCGGGCGAACTCGTCGCGCGCCGCCGCCAGGATGCGCGCGCGCGTGCCTTCCGGATCGCGCGGCGTTGCCGTCTTGCGCTGGGACGCCGGGCGCGGAGCGTTCGGCTTGCTTAGAGTATCCACCGGCTGCGTTCCTCCCCCTCCATGCGGCAACCATAACACGGCGCGACGCCGCCCGGCGCCTCCCCCGAAAGGCGGTCCGCATGGGGCTTGATCCACCGCCCGCGCTTGCCGCACCCTGCCCGCAAGACGATTGACGGCACAACGATGGGAGGGCGAGGGTGAGCACGGATGTTTCCACGGATTGGGTCGCGTTGACGGCGGCGGACGGACATCGCCTCGACGCCTATCGGGCCGCCCCGCGCGGTGCTGCGCGCGGCGCGCTGGTGCTGCTGCCGGAGATCTTTGGCATCAATCCGCACATCCGCCGCGTCTGCGACGGCTTCGCCGCCGCCGGCTACGTCACGCTGGCACCGGCGCTGTTCGACCGGGCGGAACGCAAGGTCGAACTGGGCTACGACGACGCCGGCCGCACGCGCGGCATCGCACTGATGAAGTCCATGGAGACCGAAAAGACGCTGCTGGACGTGCAGGCGGCGCTGGACGAACTCGGGGATGCGGCGGTGGTCGGCTACTGCTGGGGCGGCTCGCTGGCGTGGCTGGCGGCGGCGCGCCTGCCGGTGCGGGCGGCCATCGGCTATTATGGCGGCCAGATCGGCAACACCCTCGACTCAGTGCCCAAGGCGCCGACGCTGCTGCATTTCGGCGAGAAGGACCAAGCCATCCCGCTCTCCGTCGCCGAAGGCGTGCGGCAACGCCACCCGGCGGTGATCGTCCACACCTATCCGGCCGGGCACGGCTTCAACTGCGACGAGCGGGCGAGCTTTGACGTCGACAGCGCGGCGCTGGCGCTGCGGCGCACGCTGGGCCTGCTGGAAGCGGCCTTCTAAAGAGGATCGCCAAGCGCCCCGGCAGCAGCGGCCCCGGCAGCAGCGTCAATCCGACGGTGGGAGGCGGTGCGATCAGCCGCGCGCGAGCCGGATCTTCGGACGATGTTTTCGAATGAAGTTGCGCGCGAACCTGCGCTGCTGCTTGAATACCCGTGTAGGGGCAAGGAAATCGACGCGCGATGGACATGGTGACACCCCGGCAGTCCGAGATTCTGGCGCTCGCGCGGTCGCTGGGGCGCGTGGTTGTCGAGGATCTGGCGATGCGCTTTGCCGTCACGCCGCAGACGATCCGAAAGGACCTGAACGAACTCTGCGACCGCCGCCTGCTGCAACGGGTGCACGGCGGCGCCGTGGCCGGGTCGGGCATCGAGAATCTGGGCTACGAGGCGCGCCGGCTGATTGCGCAGGATGAAAAGCGCGGGATCGGGGAACGGGCGGCGGCGCTGGTGCCCGACAACTCGTCCCTCTTCATCAACATCGGCACGACGACGGAGGAGGTCGCCCGCGCGCTTCAGGGCCGGTCGGGGCTGGTGGTCATCACCAACAACATCAACGTCGCCAACATCCTGCGTCCGGAACCGCACATCGAGGTGATCGTGGCGGGCGGCGTGGTGCGGCGGTCGGACGGCGGCATCGTGGGCGAGGCCGCCATCGACTTCTTCAACCAGTTCATGGTGGATTTCGCGGTCGTCGGCGCCTCGGCCATCGACGAGACCGGGGCACTGCTCGACTTCGACTACCGCGAAGTGCGCGTGTCGCAGGCGATCATGGCGAACGCCCGGCACGTCATCCTGGTCGCCGACCGCGGCAAGCTGGAACGCACCGCCCCTGTCCGCATCGGCCACATCTCGCAGGTCCACACCTTCGTGACGGATGAACTGCCCTCCGACCGGCTCGCCCGCATCTGCCGAGAGGCCGGCGTGCGGGTGGAGGAGGTCCTGCGGGCGCCGGCTCCGGAACCGCAGGAGTGATATCGAAGGCGAAGAGGGGCCGGTGAAGGTGCTGCTGGTATGTCTGCTGACGCTGATCCTGCTTCTCGCCGGGCCGGCCTTCGTGATCGCGTCGGGCACCGCGACGTTGGGCGTCGATTGGTCCAGGGCCGACCGCAGCCCCGTCGGCCTCGCGCCGGAACCGGCCACGATGCCGGAGGCGGTCGTGCAGGTCTACGCCGCGCGCGCCCTGTCCTGGCGCGGGGCCTTTGGCGTGCACCCCTGGTTTGCGGTCAAGCCGGCGGGCGCGCGGACCTACACCGTCTATGAGGTGATCGGCTGGCGGGTCTACCGGGGCCAGCCGGCCGTGGCGGTCAGCAACCGCGACCCGGACGGGCGCTGGTTCGGCTCCCCCCCGGTGGTCCTGGCAGAACTGCGCGGGGCCGAGGCGGAGGCGGCCATTCCCAAGATCGCGGAGGCCGCGCGGACCTACCCCTACGCCGGGGAATATCGCGTGTGGCCCGGCCCAAACAGCAACACCTTCGCCGCCTGGGTGGGGCGCGCCGTGCCGGAACTCCGGCTCGACCTGCCGTCCACCGCGCTCGGCAAGGATTATCTGGGCGCCGGCCTCGTAGCAAAGGCGCCCAGCGGCACCGGCTGGCAGATCAGCCTGTTCGGCGTCGCCGGCCTGCTGCTGGCGGTGGAGGAGGGGGTGGAGGTCAATCTCCTCGGCCTCACCGTCGGCGTCGATCCGCTGGACCTCGCGGTCAAGCTTCCGGGCGTGGGCCGCTTCGGCCTGCGCGGTGCCGAAGCGGTTTCGCCCGAAAGCTGAGTCTCATTCGTCCTCGGCCGCCGAGACGCCCGTGCCGGCGGGGCCGAGCGGCGGCTGGCCGCGCTTCAGGCCACGGCGGGTCATGCTCTCCCACGCCTCCTCGGCGGTGTCCACGATGTCGAACAGGCCGAGGTCGCCGGGGCTGATCATGCCGTGGTCGGCCAGCGCCTGGAAGTTCACCACCTCGTTCCAGTACTCGCGGCCGACCAGCACGATGGGCAGGGGCGAGGCCTTGTTGGTGTTGCGCAGGTTCAGGATCTCGAACGCCTCATCGAAGGTGCCGAACCCGCCGGGGAAGATCGCCAGACCGTTGGCGCGCATCGCCAGATGCATCTTGCGGATGGCGAAGTAATGGAAGCGGAAGGTCAGGTCCGGCGTGCTGTAGGGGTTGGGGTAGGGCTCGTGCGGCAGACTGATGTTGAAGCCGATGCTGGGCGCGCCGACCTCCTGCGCGCCGCGGTTGGCGGCCTCCATCAGGCCCGGCCCGCCACCGGTGGCGATCACGTTGTCGCGCTGCCCGTCCGGCGTCGGGGCCAGCGCGCCGCCGCATTGCGACACGATGCGGCCGAACTTGCGCGCTTCCTCGTACCAGGGGACCTGTTTGGCGCGGAGTTCGGCGCGCTGCCTGTCCTCCGGCGTGCGGGCGCCGCGGAGCATCTGTTCGGACAGTTCGGGCGAGGGGACGCGGGCGCTGCCGAACACCACGATGGTCGTCCTGACCCCCCAGGCCTTCAGGTGCTGCTCCGGCTTGGCGTATTCGAGCATGAAGCGCATCCCGCGCATCGGCTCGCTCAGCAGGAAGTCGCGGTCCTCGAAGGCAAGGCGGTAGCTGGCGGATTCGTGGTTCGGCATGCTGTCGGGCATTCTCGGCTCCGAAAGGTAGGCGGGCGTGTCTTGTAAACCATGTGGGGGCGTCGATGGCGCATTTCCGTCCGCATTCGGGGCACGCAATTGGATCGGGGTGGTCGTGTTCCGTCGAGCGGTACAGGAGCGCGAGGCTGCCCGTGGAAACGCCCTCATTAAGCTGGCGTATAGAGCTGGCGTAGACGGGCCAGCCGTCGGGCGGAAGCGGTCATTGCGAATTGAACCGCGCCGGGTTTCGTGAAGGCCCAATTTCATGAAAGGATGGGGTCATCATGACGACGCAGTCATCCCCCGAATACGCCCCCGAGGGTTTGGCAGCAGCCAATCCGGTCCGAAAACCGCTCAGAGTTCCGGGTTGGAGCGCCGATGATCTCGGGCCACAACAGCTATGCCCAAGAACCGACCGGGATAATAAATGAGCCCATAATTCCCCGCCGTGCCCCAGGCCCACTTGCCGCGTGGCGACGGCATCCACCTCAGACCGTGTGGGCGCCGGAGGCGGGAGGATGGCCCCACAGGTCGGCAATCAGGCCGCCGACGTCCTGCACGGCGGGCGAACTCCAGGCCGGGCGATAGCGCAACGACAACTCGCCCACCGGCAGGGCGGGAAGTTCCGCTGGCACGGCGAGGGCCTGCATGTAAGTCGGAAGCTGCTGGGCCGGCAGCGCGGTCACGCCGAGGTTGGCGCGCACCGCCGCCCGCAAACCCGCGAGGTCGTCGCTTTCGTAGCTGATGTGCCAAACCCGGTTCGCCGCTTCGAGCGCGTTGATGATCAGCCGGCGGAACATGCACTGGCCGGAGAAGACTACCAATTGCACGGCGTCCGAGGAATCGAACCGGTAGTCCGTGCCGCTGACCCAGGTGATCGGAATGGTCTGCAGCGTCGACGCGTCGGTTCCCCCCGCCTCCCCCAGCGTCAGGGCTAGGTCGATCTCCCCCTGCTCCATTCCGTTCATCAGCCGCTGGCTTGTACCGGTGCGGACGATCAGGCGGATTTCAGGGAGGCGGCGGGCGGATTCGGCGATGATCTGGTGCAGAAAGGCGTCCAGGAAGTGTTCGGTGATCCCGAGCGTGACCGTCTCCCGCGTGCGCTTCATGCCACCCATGTGTCGCACCGCTTCGTCGTTCAGGGCAACGATGCGGCGGGCGTAGCCGAGCAGGGTCTCGCCATGGTTGGTCAGCCGCATCAGCCGTCCGTGACGACGGAACAGCGGCAGGCCCAGCATCTCCTCCAGCCGCCTCATCTGCTGGCTGATGGCGGGTTGCGTCATGTGCAGAATGTCGGCCGCCTTGGCGAAGCCCCCGACGTCGTTGATGGTGATGAAACTGCGCAGCAGCTGCGTGTCGATGTTGCTCAACCTCATGGCTTCCCCCGCCCCGTCGCGCCTCGAAACACGCTTAGCGTGCTAAGCTTGATTTCTTTTTCTATTGAAAAAAGCTATTGCCGATCCGGGATCGATGGCAAGCCATTCCTGAAGCACCCACGCACGGCTGAGGCATTTCGCCACATCCGTCATCGGCGGGGGGTGGGGGAGCGGGCGCTTCCCCACCCCCCGCCGGATCCAGCGACATGCTTGGCTTACACCGCCGCAGCCTGACGAACGGGCGCTTTCTCCACCCGTCCGGACGCCGCCTGCGCGACCGACCCGACGATAGCCTCGGCGCGCAGCCGCGCATGGCGGGCCAGCACCTCCAGCACGCTGGTGAAGAAGTGCGTCCCGGCGGTCAGATCGCCGATGGCCGCCAGATCGTCGCGGGCGACGCCGCCGGCTCCCCGCACATAGCCGGTCCCGTGATCGACCTGGATGCCGCCGAACCGGTCGGGGCGCGCGATACCCTTGGCGAACAACCGCTCCAACAGCGGGGAGTCCAGCTTCGTCGCGTCGCGCGGGGTGCCCAGGCAGCCGATCACGGTGTCCACAGCGGTCACCTCGCCGGCACCATCACCGACGATGCGGAATCGGCCGTCCGCACCGCGCGGTTCGATCGCCACCGGCCCCGCATGGACTTGGACGCGGCCATCGCGGATCAGGTCACGCATGCGGATCGCGTTCTCCACCGGGATCGACACCCGGAAGGCGATGTAATGGCTGAAATGATCGCGCGCGAACCGTTCCTTGTCGGCTTCGACCATATGGTGCCACGCGTATTCCAGGATGGCGTTGCTGGCATAAAGCACGGCCTGCCACATGCGCGGCTGCCCGGCAGCCTCGATTTCCCGGTCGAGGAAGGTCAGCGGATCGGGGGCCGGGGCGAAGAAGGACGCGAAATCGAAGCCCGGCCCCTCGGCCAGTTCGATCTCCGCGCGGACCAGCCCCACCATGTCGGCCAGCCGCAGCTTACCCTTGGCGGCGACCATCTGCCGGACAGCATCGAGCGTCATGATGCGGGGGGTGTAGCGTTCCTGTGTGCCGCGTACGCTGGGCAGGCGACCGCTGCGCGAAAAGACGTGGATGCGCCCCTGGTGTCCGGCCGCAGCCAGCCCCAGCATGGCGTCCACCGCGCTGAGACGCGAGCCGATCAGGCCGACTTCGGCCGTCCGGTCGATGGAGCGGGCGACGCGCCGCACCGGGTAGGGGGTGACGAAGACGCCAGGCTCGGCCAGCAGGTCGCCCATCTCGCGCGACGGCAGATGGCCCTGGCACAGAATGACGTGATTGGCGCGGATCGTCAGGTTGGACGCCGTCTTGACCAGCAGATCGTTCGGGCCGTTGACGTCCAGATCCACGACCTCCGCATGGACCGGGATGACCCGGCTGCCGCAGCGCAGAGCCTGACGGCAGGTTTCCATAAACAAATGCTCCAGATAAAGCCCGAGCATCGGCCGCGGAACGAAGCTGTCCGCCGCGACGCGCCAACCCGGAAACTGGTCCTTCCAAACCGCCGTGTTGGCCTGGGTCCAACGCAGGAAATGGCCAGGGTCACCCGCCACTGGCGAAATCACGCCGGCGCGCGTGTTCATCAGATTGGTTTCCCAATCCGCCTCATAGGCGTTTCCGGCGCCGATGCGCGGGCGGCTTTCCACAACATAGATCGTCATACGCGGCATCGGCTGATGCTTCGCGGCCTCGTCGATCAAATGATAAGCGGCTGAAATGCCGGCGGCGCCACCACCGACGATGACAATGACGGGCTCATTCTTCATTGGTTTCCTCCAGTTTTCCGTCTTAGTAATTTATCTGATCGATATACCGTGGTATAATAAATAATATGTATCGATAACATAATAGAACGCACATCTCGCACAATTGCTTACGGATGTATTTGATAATATTTTCGACCAGTAAAGAGCGAAGCTTTTGCGGCTGACTTCCAAATAAAAAGCGGGCGTCATCGGGCCGGCCTTTCGGCCGATGCGATGACGCCCGCTGTCCGGAAGGCATGAATCCCGGCCGAAACGCACCACGGCCCGAAGGCCGGGCACGGTCACTGGAACAAGGCCGGATCCATGGTCCGGTAGTCGAACGCAACGACGAGGGGAATGTCCGTGCGCTCAAGAATGTCGCGGTGCAGGTCGATGCCCGGCGCTACCTCGATCAGGTGCAGCACGCCGTCCACCAGGGTGAAGACGGCCCGTTCGGTGACGAAGGTCACCGGGCGGCCCTGCGCGCAGGCGTAAGGCCCGCTGAAGCTGATCTGATCGACGGTGGGGACGAATTTCTGCACCTGTCCCTCGCGGCGGATGGCCAAGCGCCCGCCGCCGACCTCCACCTCCAGCCCGTCGGCGGTGAAGGTGCCGCAGAACACCAGCTGCCGGGCCGATTGCGAGATATTGACGAAACCGCCAACCCCCGGCAGCCCGCCACGGAAGCGGCTGACGTTGACGTTGCCCTGGCCGTCCACCTGGGCGAAACCGAGGAAGGCAATGTCGATGCCACCGCCGTCGTAGAAGTCGAACAGGGCCGCCTGCTCGATCACCGCCTGCGGCAGTGCGGAAGCACCAAAGGACAGTCCGCTGGCCGGGGTTCCGCCGATCATCCCCGATTCCACGGTCAAGGTGAAGCGATCGAGGCCCGCAGCGGCGGCTGCGGCCCCGATTTCGGCCGGAATGCCGATGCCGAGGTTGACCACGGGGTCGCGGTGCCGGCGCAGTTCCTCCGCCGCACGGCGGGCGATCAGGCGGCGCAGGCCGTTGGCCGGCTGGTCGGTCCGGGCTTCGGCCGGGCTCGCTGCCCCGGCCGTGGTGTAGAGGGGGTTCAGCCCCTCGCCATACGTCTGGGCGTGGTGCTCCGGTTCGTCGGCGACGACCAGATAATCCACCAGAATGCCGGGGATGCGGACCTGCTGCGGCGGCAGCGTGCCGGCGGGAACGACCTCCGCCACCTGGACGATGACGATGCCGCCGGAATTGCGTGCAGCCTGGGCCTGGGCGAGGCTGTCGGAGAAGGACACCTCGCGGTCCATGGTGATGTTGCCGCGCGTATCGGCCTGACTGCCGCGCAGGATCGCGCAGTCGATCCCCAGCCGGGGGTAATGCAGATAGGGCTCGCCGTCGATGTGGATCTTGCGGATCAGGCTTTGCGCGGTGCGGCCGTTCAAACAGCCGCCTTCCTGGTCGGGGTCGATGACGGTGTTCAGCCCGACCTTGGTGATCACCCCCGGCTGCCCACCGGCCACGGCACGGAATAGATGGCTGACCACGCCCTGCGGCCAGTTGTGCGCCTCGATCTCGTTGCGCATCGCCAGGGCGCCCAGCGCGGGGGCGAGGCCCCAGAAGCCCCCGATGACCCGGCGGATCAGGCCGGGATCGGCAAGCCGGTTGAGGCCCCGTTCCCCCCGGTCCCCCTGCCCCGCCGCGAACAGCAGCGTGAGGTCGCGGGGGTGCCGGTCGGCGCGGTAACGGTCGGCGAGCGCCGCCGTCACCGCCTCCGGGTGGCCACAGGACCCGAACCCTCCGGTGGTCACGGTCCATCCGTCCTGGACGGCCCGAGCGGCCTCGGCGGCGGTCACGATCTTCATGCTGATGGTCCGTCGTTGGGGTGGCGGGGGAAAGGTCCTGCGGGGCCGGTCATCACGACCCGTGCTCGGTCAGCAGTTCGCGGTGCAGCCGCTCGCTTTCCAAGCGGTCCGGCTCGACCGGCTGTTCCCAAACCACCAGGAAGACGCAGCCGGTGTCAGACCACAGCGCGTGGGAGCTGTCGGGCGGGCAGACCTCCAGCGTGCCCGGCCCATGGCGGCCGGAGTCGTTGACCAGTTCGCCCTCCAGCACGTAGATCAGCTCGTACCCCGGGTGGCGGTGGCGCAGCACCCGCGCGCCGGGCAGGTAGCGGACGAGCGCCGCGGCCGGCCCACCCGGTCCGGTGTCGCTGGTGTCGTAGAGCGGGTGGATTTGCACCCCACTCCGCCCCGGCTGGTCGTAGGACGTCCAGTCCAACTGCTTCAGAGTTTCCGAAGCGGTTGCGATGTTCTGGAGAACACGGGCTCCGCGCATCTTGAGCACTCCCTTCCTTTGAACGTTGTTTGCCGTCGTTACTTTTGGTTGCTGAGATAGACGCCGCAGGCGGCCAGCGAGAGACCGACGACGGTGTAGAGGTTGGGCAGTTCGGCCAGCATCACCGAGGCCATCACGGCGGTAACCGGCGGGATGAGGTAGAAGAGACTGGCGACGCGGGTTGCCTCGCCACGGTGGATCATCACGTAAAGAAGACTGATGGCGCCGATGGAGTTCATCAGGGCAAGCCAGCCGACCGAGGCGACGAATTCCCCGGTCCAGCGGATCTGCATGGTCTCCGTCTGGGTGGCCAGGATGAGCATGACCGTTGAGCCCACCATCATCTGTATGAAGCCGCCGGTGCGCAGATCCATGCCGCCGCAGAACTTCTTCTGGTAGAGCGTGCCGGCGGTGATGCCGAACAGCGCGACGCCCACCAGCAGATAGCCGGCCATGTCGCCGCCGGCCGTGATGCGCGGGCTGACCACGATGGCAAGGCCGCCAAGGCCCAGAAGCAGCCCGCACCATTGCGGCCAGGACACCTTCTCGCGCAGCAGCCAGCCTGCCCCAATGGCGGTGAAGATCGGCATCATGCCGACGATCAGCGCCGATACGCCCGCCGACACGCCGTTGTTCATGCCGGAATAGAGACCGCCGAACTGGGTGGCCTGCATGAAGAAGCCGACCACCGCGATGTGTCCCACCTTGGTCCAACTTTCGGGCCAGGGCGCCCCCATAGCCAGGGCGATGATGAGCAGCAGAATGCCGGCTGTCCCAAAGCGCAGGAACGTCATCGTGAAGGGCTCGGCGTAATGAAGCCCGATCGCCCCCCCGATGTACCCGGAACTCCAGAGAATAATGAAAGAAAGCGGAAGCAGAAGGCGCGAGTGCGCCGGTGTGGAAATCGCAGTTTGGTAAGTCATGATGCCCCCTTTCGATGAGGGCATTTTCATTCATCAAAGGGCAAACGAATAATCAATTGTTAATATTGAACACATGCGTGCCGCTTATTGATGCCCGATGGGCGTCAGCGACGCTGAGCGGGCGGTCATTGAGCCGCTGTTGCCGCGGCTGGCCAAGCAGGGCCGGCAGCGGAGCATCGAGTTGCGTGACGTGATCAAGGCGATCCGCGACTTGGCGCGCACAGGCCGCGGCTGGCGCATGCTGCCGAGCAACGTCCCGCCCTGGCAGACGGTGTACTGGTGGTTCCGCCGCTTGGTGCGCCGGCTGCGGTGCCGCATCATCCATGACTTGGCGGTGATGCTCGACCGCGGGCGGGCCGGGCGTGAGCGGATACGACGCCGACAAGAAGACCTGCGAGCGCAAGCAGAAGAACCGCGATGCCGAAACCTGGAGGGTTGCCGTCGATTGGCCCGTCGGCATCCCGGTCGATCTGACGTTCGCGTGGAAGAACCTCGATGTGTTCGATGTCTTGGCAGCCCGGCCAGCATTCTCACGTCCGTGGGCGGGGACCGGCAGCGCCCGGACCGCGCATTCTCCGGCAGAGGAAACCTGACGATTGCCTCCGCGAGGCCGTCAAAACTCTGTTTTTGAGACGGCAATAGACCGATGCCCACTACGGGTTGGGGATAACCATCCACCACGTGCTGACATTGGGCTGCTTGGGACACCTGCAGGCCGAGACTCCTCTGGTGTCCGTTGCCTAATTCATTGATAGCCATGATGTTTTTGGAACATTCCTGGAGGCACTGACGGCCAAAACGGAAGCCGCCTTTTCTGCGGATACCGGCAACACCCCGCTCTCACTTCGGCTGCATCTGAGGGCCTACAGCCCCAACCAGAGGCCGGGCGGCCCGCCGGTGCTTCAACTGCGCTCCGATGTTCCAGCATGCTCAAGAACGCGGTAACAAAGCTGAAGGGGGAAGATGGCGCGGCGCGCCCGGACGATAGCAAGTTGGACGCGCTCGGCCTGCCGGACCCGGCCCTCCCGCGCCATCGTCAACCAATGACCGCCCGCGGCATGCCCATCTCCCGGAAAATCGCCTGACGCCAACGCCTCAGGGCGAAAGCCGTCGATGCACCGTGTTTTGCACCAACGTCGAAAATCCCCCTTTCCCTTGCCGGGAAGAAGGGCTGTGATGGGGGACTTGCCGTCCGACACCCCACCCGACACCCCCAGGAGAATCCCTTTGGCGACACCCCCGTCCACCACGCCCTCCGCCATCCGCGTGCGCCCGCTGGAGGCCGCCGACTATGAAACGTGGCTGCCGCTGTGGCACGGCTATCAGGCCTTCTATAAGACGGACATCCCGGAGGAGACGACGCGGGTCACCTGGAACCGCTTCCTCAATCCCGGCGAACCAATGTTCGGCGCGCTGGCGTTCGACGGGGACAAGGCGGTGGGGCTGGTGCACTGGATATACCACCGCTCCTGCTGGACGGTCGGCGACTACTGCTATCTGCAGGATCTGTTCGTCGCCGAGGGGCGGCGGGGCGGCGGCCTGGGGCGGACGCTGATCGAGTATGTCTACGACACCGCCAAAGCCGCCGGCTGCTCGCGCGTGCACTGGCTGACGCACGAGACCAACACCGACGCCATGAAGCTGTACGACCGCATCGCCGACCGATCGGGGTTCGTGCAGTACCGCAAACTGCTTTCTTAAGGGGCCAGCCGGCGCAGCGTCTCGGCCAGCCGGTCGAGGTCGAGCGGCTTGGTGAGGTAGCCGGCAAAGCCGGCCTCCTCGGCCCGCGCGACCTCGTGCGAGAAGGCATCGGCGCTCAGCGCCAGCACCGGTCGGGCCGATCCGTCGGCGCGGACCTTAAACCGCCCCACCAGCTCGAAGCCCGAGGCGTCCGGCAGGTTGATGTCGAGCAGGACCAGATCCGGGTCCACCATCCCGGCCAGCGCCAAGCCGTCCGCACCGCTCCCGGCGGTCAGCAGGCTCACGCCGTCATGGCCGGTGAGATACTCCTCGATCAGCCGGCGGTTGGCGTCGTTGTCCTCGACGTAAAGAATCGTGCAGGGCGGAATGGTCCGGTCGGCCGTGGAAGCAGCCTGCGGGGACGGCGCATCGGACGGGCCGGCGGAGGGCAGGGAGAACCAGAAGGTCGAGCCCTCCCCCTCCACGCTCGACAGGCCGATGGTGCCGCCCATCAGCTCCACGAGCTTGCGGGTGATGGCGAGGCCGATGCCCGTGCCCTCGATGCCGCGATGCTCGGCGCTCAGGCGGTTGAAGGGCTGGAACAGCTCCGACAGGCGATCCTGCGGGATGCCGCGCCCGGTGTCGCGGACGACGAGGCGCGGCCAGGAGGGTTCGGAAACGTCGATCGAGATGGTGACGGATCCGTCAGGACGGTTGTACTTGACCGCGTTGGACAACAGATTGACGAGCGCCTGCCGGATCCGCCGCCGGTCGCCGCGCACGGTTGGCGGAGCGGAGGCTCCGGCCGTGTCGTCGATCATCACGATGCCCGCCGTCTCGGCGGCCGGGGCGACGATGTCCAGCGCCTCCAGGACGATGTCGCGCAGGGGAATGTCCTCGATGGTCAGGGTCACGCGCCCCGCCTCGATGCGCGCCAGATCCAGCACGTCCTCGATCAGCGCCAGCAGATGCTGCCCGGCGTTCAGGATGATGCGGACGTAATCGGCCTGCTTGGGTGGCAGGCCCGTGCCCGCGCTGCGCTCCAGCAGTTGGGCGAAGCCGAGGATGGCGTTCAGCGGCGTGCGCAGTTCATGGCTCATGCCCGACAGGAATTCGGACTTTGCGCGGTTGGCGCGCTCGGCCAGTTCCTTGGCCTCGATGAGCTGCCGTTCGATTTCCTTGCGCGCGCTGATGTCGCGCAGGCTGCCGATGAACAGCCGGCCCTCGTCGGTGACCAGTTCCGACACGGCGAGATCCATCGGAAACAGGGTTCCGTCGCGCCGCCGCGCCATCACCTCCCGGCTGCGGCCGATGACGCGCGTCACGCCGGTGCGGACGTACTCCGCGACATAGGCGTCGTGTGACCCGGCCTCGTCCGACGGCATCAGCGCGTCGATGGAACTGCCGACGGCCTCGGCGGCGGTCATGCCGAAGATGCGCTCGGCGGCCGGGTTGATGGCGCGGATGGTCCCGGCCTCGTCCAGCACCATGATGCCTTCGAACACGGTGTCCATGATGGCGCGGGTGTGCCGCTCGCTGGCTTCCGCCTCGGCGGTGCGCCGGGCCACGCGCTCCTCCAGCCCCTCGTTCAGGTCGCGCAGCGCCGCTTCCGCCTGCTGGCGGGTGGACACCTCCTGCTGAAGGGCGTCGATCAGGCCGTGCAGGCGCGCGGTCATCGCGTTGAAGGCGCGGGCCAGGTCGCCCATTTCGTCGTTCCGCCGCTCGTCGGCCTGACGCGTCAGGTCGCCGCCGGCGATGGCCCGCGCCGTGTCGGCGAGCGCGCCGAGCGGCTGGGTGATCGTGCGGCGCGCGCGGTGGACCATCACGCCGGCCAGCACGACGCCCGACAGCAGCAGGACCAGCATCACGGCCAGGATGCGGATCGTCGGCTCCAGTGCCTGGGCGGCGGGAACCTCCACGACGGCGGTCAGCGCCTGCGCGCCGACCAGCCGGCGCACGGCGGCGCGCGCCACCCACCCCCCGTCGAGGCCGGTAACCATCCCGACCTCCAAGGGCTGCGGGACGGTCATGCCCTTCAGCACGGCCGACGGGTTGCGATGGGCGATCACGCGGCCCGCCGAATCCACGACGTAAGCGCGCAATCCTTGCTCAGTCCAGGCCTGGGCGACGAGGTGCCAGATCGGCTTGATGCGCATGCGCGCGACGAGCGCGCCGTCCAGGGAGTGCTGGTCGTCGGCGATCGACGGCAGCGCGACGAGCATGGATGGCTCCCCGGTTGCCGGGTCGTACTCCGCCGGCCCGTAGACGACGGCGCCGGAGGCGAGCGCCTTGGTCACCGCGGGAATCTCCGCTAGACTGCCCAGGTCGTCCGACATCACGATGCTGTCGAAGTCGGCGCGCGCGATCTCGCGGCCGGCCTGATCGACCAGAGACACTTCGGAGAAGCGGTGGGCCTCCGCGATCAGCGCGTCGAGGCGCAGGTCGAGCGCCGCGCCCTCGTAGCCGGCGGTCTTGATCTCGCCAATGGCCGCGCGCATCGACTGCTCCGTCTCCCGGAACAGTCCGGTCACGTCCAGCATGACCCGCCGCGCCGTCTCCTCTTGCATCGCAAGCGAGGTGGCCAGCCGCGTCTGATAGCTGTAGGGCAGCAGGACCACGCCGAGCGCCACCAGCGGCCCGGCCGCCAGCCCGAAAAAGGCGGTGGTCAGCCGGCGCCGGATGCTGCGGCGGGTGGGGGGCCGGGCGGGACGGCGCGCGCGGCTGCTGACCGCGTCGGTCATGGCATTACCACGCGGGCCTGCCGCAGGATGGCGCGGGGAATGGTGATGCCAAGGCGGCTCGCCGTGGCGAGATTGATGGACAGGGAAAACTCCGCAAATTCGATCGGCAGGTCGGCGGGGGACATGCCGCTCAGGATCAGGGCGCCCTGGTTCGCCGCCTGCATGCCCACGTCCCTTCCTTCGAAGCCGTAGGACATCAGCGCTCCCTGCTCCACCCCGCCCTGGTGCGGCATGGTCAGCGCGATGCCCCGGTCGATGGCGAAGCGGGCAAGCTCGCGGGCGTGCGAAGCCAGGACGGGATCCGGCGTTACCAGCATCGCCCGCGTGTCCATGGGAAGCCGCGCCATAGCCTCCTGCATGCCCTCCCAGCCGTCCACCGGTTCGACGACCAGCGTGATGCCCAGCTTGCGCGCGGCCTCCTCCAGAATGGGAAGGCTGGCGCGGGGGCTGGCGTCGTCGTGGTTGTACGGCACGTAGACGGAGGTCAGGTCCGGCACGATGCGCGTCAGCCAGGCCAGACGCCGCGCCTCCTGGCTGCCGAAGGTCACGCCGGTGGCCACGCCGCCCGGTTCGCGCAGCGACTTCGCCAGCCCGGTCTGCACCGGGTTGCTGGCCGGGGCGAACAGCACCGGCACCGGGTCCGGCGTACCCTGCCCGGCGGAGATGGCGGCGAGGGCGGCCTTGGTGGTCAGCGCCAGGATCAGGTCGGCCTTCTGCTCCACCAGACGGTGGGCCTCGGCAGCCAGAGCCTCGTCCTTGGCGATGACGCCGCGGAAGACGTAGGTGACGTCCCGCCCCTGCTCCCAGCCCAGCCGGGCCATGCCCATGCGGAAGCCGTCGAAGGCGGGCAGCGGCACCTCGGCGTTGGTCAGGACCCCGACGACCTTCATCCGCCGGCTGTCGGCCTGCGGACCGGTGGCGGCGACGGCCGAAGCCACGAGAGCCATGACGCTCACGACCACGGCCGTCCGCCCCCATCGACCCTTTGGCTTGCCGGACTGTGTCACCCGCACCCGCTTTCCCCTGTTCCGCCCCGGCGGATTGGCCCTCGCCCTATCAATATCAGGCGAGGCTTAAAGCAACCTTATGGTGGCTTGATCCGTCTCTTCTGTCATCATTCGTATACATATTTTAGGTAGGATCAATGTTATCCCCAGGGCAGCGCCCGCTTTCCTACGGCGCCACCTTGGGGAAACGCAGGGTGAAGCGCACGCCGGAACCAAGCGCACTGCCCACCTTGATGGTGCCGCCGAGCCGCTGGACCACGAGGTTGTACACGATGTGCAGGCCGAGCCCCGTGCTGCCGTGGGCTCGGCGGGTGGTGAAGAAGGGGTCGAAGATGGTGGGCAGGTTTTCCGGGGCGATGCCCAGACCATCGTCGGTGTAGACGAGTTCCACGTTGCCCGGATCCGGCTCACTGACGGCGATGCGCAGATGCCCGACCCGCTCCGGCTCGTAGCCGTGCACCAGGGAGTTGGAGACGAGGTTCGTCAGGATCTGCGCCAGCGCGCCTGGATAATTGTCGAGAAGGATCCCCTCCGGACAGGCCACGCTCAGCGTGTGGCCGGGCTTGTGCCACATGGGGCGCAGGCTGGCGACCAGATCGCCGATCCAGTCGTCCAGCGTGAAGAGGCGGCGTTCGTCGCTGGTCTGGTCGGCAGCGACCTGCTTGAACCCCTGCACGAGGTCGGCGGCGCGGGCCAAGTTGGAAAGGAGGAGCCCAGCGGTCTCCTGCATCGCATCGGCGTAGTTTTCGAAGTCGGAGCGCTTCAACTTGCCGACCCGGACCGCATCGCGCATCCGCCCGGTCTCGTCGGCGATGTGGGAGGCGGTGGTCAGCGCCACGCCCAGCGGCGTGTTGATCTCGTGCGCCACGCCGGCGACCAACTGGCCCAGCGCCGCCATCTTCTCCGCCTGGACCAGCTGTTCCTGGGTTTCCTGAAGCTGGACATGAGCGGCGCGCACCTCGTCCAGCGTGCCGCGCAGCACCTCCGATTGCTCGCTGAGCGCGCGGGTGCGGTCGGCGACCTGGGCTTCCAGGCTGCGGCTGAAGTCGGCCAGCTCGTCGTACAGACGCGCGTTCTCCAGCGAAATGGCGATCTGCGCCGTCAGCAGCCGGGGCGCCTCCAGCCGCTGGTCCACGAAGGCGTTGGTGGCGAGGTTGTTCTCCAGATAGAGCACGCCGACCAGCGCCCCCTGGCGGGACAGCGGCAGGCACAGCAGGGACTTCGGCCCGCGCGCCTTGATGTAGGGGTCCTCGGAAAAGCGCGGATCGCGGGCGGCGTCGGACAGCACCACCGGCTCCTGCACGCGGGCGGCGTAGGCGACGACGGTGGCCGGCAGGCGCGGCCCCCCATCCCCAGCCCCTCCGTTCTCGGCCGGCGCGTCGAGGGGAAGGCCCGGCAGCGCCGCAAAGCGGTCGGTCGTCGCGTCGCCCTCCGCCGCCAGCAGAAGCTGGCCGTCCGGCCCGGTCAGCAGCAGATTGCCGCGCTGGGCGCCGGCCACCTCGAACACGGTGCGCAGCATCTTTTCCAGCAGCGCCTCGCGGTGGATTTCGCCGGAGATGACCTGGGCGGCCTTGAACACGGCCTCCACGTCCAGGGCGTTGCCGGTGAGGCGGTCGGTGCTCGATGCCGTCTGGGCCGTGCCGCGCACCATCACCGGGGCGGCGGCGATCTCGGGAAAGCGGCGCTCCATCTCCGCGACCTTGGCCCAGGCCTCCCACCGGCGATAGGTGTCGCGGGCGCGGGTGCGGTAGAAGCGCGCGAGCGCGTCCCGTCCTCGCTCCGCGAAGAAGTCGGCGGCGCGCTCGGCGGCGGTGGCGGCGTCCTGGATGAAGCCGGCCTCCAGCGCGGCGGTGATGGCGAGGTCATAGGTCTGGGCGGCCTCGGCCGGGCGATCGCGCAGGCGCAGCCATTCCGCTTCGACCAGCAGCAGCCGGTGGCGGTGGTTGGCCGGGCCAATGGCCGCGACCTTGCGGAACCAGCGGACAGCCGGGGCGATGCGCTGGGCGGCCTTGCGCCGTTCCGCGCGGGTCGGCAGCGGCCCCATGCCGTCCACCAGCGCGCGTTCGAACAGCAGGATGGCCTGCTGGTAGGTGCCGTTCATGATCCTGGCGGTCGGCGCCATCGCCTCCAGAACGGCGCGGCACTCCTCCACCTGCCCGAACAGCCGGGCGACCTGAAGCTTCAGCAGCAGAACGACGTTGGTGGACACGGAATTGCCCGACGCCCGATAGTCGGCCAGCACCTTGTCCTCGTCCACATGCTGGCCGGTGAAGCGCCAAGGGGCGAAGTCTCGGGCGAAGTCCTTGGCGGGCGCGCCGCGCCGCAGGTTCTCCACCATCTGCGACACCACCGAGACCTGCGGGCCATAGAAGTTGGAGCCGATGCGCACGAAGCGGCGTTGCGCGTCCTGGGCTTCGGTCTCCAGCCGCGACAGGTCCACGCCCATGTGCCAGCCGAGCCGCAGCCAGGAGGACAGCGCGTAGCCGGCGCTCTCGCCGTCACCGACCGCCAAGGAGCCGTCGTAGGTCTCCATGAAGGCGGTGCGCACGGCGGTCATCGGCTCGGTCCAGTGGCGGCCGAAATACAGGCAGAAATACATCGCCCGCGGCATCTTCTGGTGGTCGATGCCGGCGGCGAGGTCCACCACGCGGCGCGTCCAGGACACGGCGGACTTGTGCCTGCCGACCACGCTCATCAGCGTCAGCCAGCCGGTGTAGGCGGACGCCAACTCGATCGGCGTGCCGCTCGCCAGACCCGCCTCGATGTGGCGGACGGCGTTGGGCAGCCACAGTTCCCGCTTGGCGACGAAGGCGGCGGTCAGCAGGACCGACAGCACCTCGCTGGTCCAGTGGGCCAGGACGGCGTCCTTAGGCGGGGGCGGCGGAAAATGGTCGTGCCGCAGCATCGCCCACCAGCCCTGCAGCAGCAGCTTCACCCCGCCCAGCGGTCCGCGCTGCTTCAGCAAGCGGATGTTCAGCATGCGCGCCGCCGCGTAGCCGACGTCGATGGCCCCGACGAGGTCACCGCGCGCCATCAGGCTGCTCATGTGCAGGATCTGGGTGCGGGCGGCGTCGGTCGGCGTGCGCGCCCGCCGGGTGACGAGGCCGGCCAGCTGGTCCACCTTGGCGTAGTCGCTGCCGACGCTGGCCGCCTGCAACGCCACCTCGTGCAGGTCCAGCGCCAGGGCATAGTCGCTGGCCCAGCCGTCCTCGCCCAGCAGCGCGATACCGGTTTCCGCGTATTCGACCGCCGGTTCGAAGGCGGCGGATTCGTTGGCGCGCCGCGCGGCCTCCAGGTTCAAGCGGGCGACGGAGCGGCGTTCGGCCGCGTCCTCAATCAGCGCGCGGCCCTGGTTGATGTGGCCGAGGATGTCGAACAGCCGTTCGTGCCGGGTGCCTGCGTCGGCGCGCGCCAGCATCAGCCGGCCGATGGTCCGGTGGGTGGCCGCGCGTTCGGCCTCCGGGATCAGGGCGTAGGCGGCCTGCTGCACGCGGTCGTGCAGGAAGCGATAGCCGGCGGCGAGCGTCGCCCTGGCCGTCTCGTCCTCCGACGGGTCGCCAGAAACCTGCGCCATGTAGCGGTAGGCGGCGTCCACCGGCACCACCAACTCTTCCCTTAGCGCGGGCCACAGGGCGCCGACCAGCGTGGCCGGCGGCAGATCGGCCGCGACCGACAGGGTGTTGAGGTCGAAGCGGTTACCGACGCAGGCCGCAACGCTGAGCGCGCGCTGCGTCGCCTCCGGCAGGCGTTGCAGCTTGCCGACCATCAGCTCGACCACGTTGGCGGTGCTGGCGTGGCCGGACACCGCTTCCCGGTCCCAGCGCCACGCCCCGGCCGCGCGGTCGAATTCGATCAGCCCGTCCTGATGGAGAGAGAGCAGGAACTGGGCCAGGAAGAAGGGGTTGCCCTCGGTCTTCGTCCGGCAGATCTCGGCCAGCGGCCGGGCCTCGGCCTCATCGACGCGCAGGGTCTCGGCGACCAGACCGCACACCGCCTCGGCCTCCAGCGGGCCGATGGTCATCGTCTCGACCGCGCCGCCGGCGACCAGCACGGCCTCCACCGCCTTGTTCAGCGGATGGCCGGTGGGAACCTCGCCGTCGCGGTAGGCGCCGATCACCAGCAGGTGGCGCATTTCCGGGTCGCCGACCAGCTTCGCCAGCAGGTCCAGCGACGGGCGGTCGGCCCATTGCAGGTCGTCCAGGAATAGCACCAGCGGCCGGTCAGGCGTGGCCAGCGCCATCACGAAATTCTGGAAGGTCAGCTGGAAGCGCAACTCGCTTTCCGCCGGCCCCAAGCGCGGCACCGCTGGCTGGTCGCCGAGGATCAGCGCGAAGGCGGGGATCAGCTCGGTGATCAGCGCGCCGTTGCCGCCGACCGCCTGGGCCAGCGCGGCGCGGCGCTCCTCCAGCACCGCTTCGGGTTCGGCCAGCAGGCGGCGGGCCAGCTGGTCGAAGGCCTGGATCAGCGCCGCGAAGGGGACGGAGCGGTTGAACTGGTCGAACTTGCCTTCCACGAGGTGGCCGCGCTTGGCGGCCATGGGCTTGTGCACCTCATGCACCAAGGCGGATTTGCCGATGCCCGGCTGGCCGGCGACCAGCAGCAGCTCGGCATGGCCGACGCAGACCCGCTCATAGGCGGTCAGCAGGCGGGCGGCCTGTTCCTCCCGCCCATAGAGTCGTTCGGGGATGCGGAAGCGCTCGCTGCGGTCCTCGCTGCCCAGCGGGAAGGCGGGCACGGGCCGCCCGGCCTCCAGCGCTGCGATGCAGGCGCCAAGGTCGGCCAGCAGGCCGTGGGCGCTCTGGTAGCGGTCCTCCGGATCCTTGGCGAGCAGCTTGAGGACGAGGGCGGAAACGGGCTGCGGGATGGACGGGTTCAGGCTGTGCGGCGGGACGGGCGCGCGGGCGATGTGGCCGTGCACCACGGCCAGCGTGTCGTCGCCCTCGAAGGGCACGCGGCCGGTCAGCAGTTCGTAGAGCGTGGCACCGAGGCCATAGAAGTCGGCGCGCCAGTCGATGCTGCGGTTCATACGCCCGGTCTGTTCGGGCGCGATGTAAGCCAGCGTCCCTTCGAACACCTGCGCGCCGGCGCTGGCCGTCTCGCGCGCCAATTCGGCGGCGATGCCGAAGTCGATCAGCTCGACCACGCCTGTGGCGCGGTTCCACACGATGTTGGCCGGGGTGACGTCCTTGTGGATGACGTCGCGCGCGTGGACGGACCCCAGCGCGGCGGCGGCAGACGCCGCGATGCGCAGCGATTCCAGCAGGGTCGGCCGTTCGTCCCGCAGAAGGCGGTCCAGGCTCTTGCCGCCATGGTCGCGCATGACAAGCGTCGGGCCGTCGCGCCCCTCGTACAGTTCCAGCATCTCGACGATGCCATGGCTCGCCAGCGCGCGGGCGAGCGCGTACTCGTGCCGGAAGCGCGGCACGTCGGAGGAATTGGGACGGGGACGCTCCAGACGCTTCAGCACGACCGGCAGGCCGTCTTCCACCCGCGCGCCGCGATAGACGCTCACCAGGGCGCCGTGGTGGAGTTTTTCGCCGACCGAATACTTTGACGCTGTGACAAAAACGTCCATGAACAACTCTGAGTTGGGAGCAGGTGGCTCTGCCGCGCCGCTTCTGCTCTCCGAAATGCCCGTCACGCGCGACAACCGGCGGCTTTCTCCTTCATACCACTTACGAAGTCCGCCGCAAAGCCATGGCCGGGCGCTTCCACGGCGCGCGGTGCGCTGTGGTTGCGGAAAATCCTCATGCGGACGATGCGTGAAGGTGCTTGACCTGGGCCGGCGGTCCCGCTAGATATCGCGCCCCGGCCGGGCCCAAGCTTCGCCGGGACCCGATGGAAGGGTGGCCGAGTGGTTAAAGGCAGCAGACTGTAAATCTGCCCGCGTCAGCGTACGCTGGTTCGAATCCAGCCCCTTCCACCATCCCGCTTCAGACAGCTGGCGTCAGACATGCGGCTTCACGCCGGTCACGCCCTGAAGCTTCCCTTGAAGCCGTTGATTTTGGTCGCCCGCCACGCGACCGCCAGCCCGACCAAGCCGCCGAGCGAACTGGCCGCGAAATCCGCAAAACCCGGATGCCGGCCAGGCGAAAAATACTGCAACACCTCCATCGCTCCGGCCAGCGCGGCCATGAGGCCGGCCAGCATGGCCCAGTGCTCCTCCTCCAGATAGCCAAGCCCGACGAAGAAGGCTGTGCCGGCGTAGGCCATGGCGTGCTCCAGCCGGCTGTCGGCGCCGGTCCGCGCCATGCTGTCGCTGGGCAACAGGGAAAGCGCGACGATGATCGCGACGCACAGCCACGCCGCCAGCCTGAAGGCCTTTTTCATCATCCGCCACCCTCTCTCGCTTTCGGGAGTCGTGATATCGCGCCGGATGGTCCCATCCGACAATGTCTGAATGGGCGTAGCCCGCAAGGACATCACAGCCGCCGGCCGTCGGCGTCGAACAGATGCACGGTCTCGCCACCGAGGACGAGCGGCAGGATTTCGCCCGCCTGCACGGGCACGTCGCCGTCGAGCCGCACCAGCATGCGCTGGCCGTCTTCAAGCTGAACGTGGCAATGGGTTTCGCCGCCCAGCCGCTCCACCGCCAGGATGGCGGCGGGCATGCCCTCGGCCCCCACCCCGACATGCTCCGGCCGGACGCCGAGCGTCACCGGCGTGCCGGGCGCGGGCAGAACTTCCGTCGGAACACGCAGGGCATGACCGCCGGGCAGGATCATGGAACCGTCGGGCGCGGCGGTCACCTCCAGGAAATTCATGGCGGGGGAGCCGATGAAGCCGGCGACGAATCGGTTAACCGGCCGGTGATAGAGGTCGAGCGGGGCGCCCACCTGCTCCACCCGGCCGGCGTTCAGCACCACGATCCGGTCGGCCAGCGTCATCGCCTCGACCTGATCGTGGGTCACGTAGATCATGGTGGCGCGCAGATCCTCCTTCAGCTTGGCGATCTCCATGCGCATCTGCACGCGCAGGCTCGCATCGAGGTTGGACAAGGGCTCGTCGAACAGGAAAACCTTGGGCTCCCGCACGATGGCGCGGCCGATGGCGACGCGCTGGCGCTGACCGCCGGAAAGGTCGCGCGGCTTGCGGTCGAGAAGATTCTCGATCTGGAGCAGGCGCGCGGCGGCGCGGACACGCTCGTTAATCGTCCCCTTGGATGTCCGCGACAGCGTCAGGCCGAAGGCCATGTTGTCGTAGGCCGTCATGTGCGGATAGAGCGCGTAGGACTGGAACACCATGGCGATGCCGCGCTCGGCGGGCGGCAGGTCGTTCACGGTCACGCCGTCGATGGACAGATCCCCGGCGCTCAGATCCTCAAGGCCCGCGATCAGGCGCAGCAGGGTCGACTTGCCGCAGCCGCTTGGGCCCACGAAGGCGACGAACTCCCCGTCGCGCACGTCGAGGTCCACGCCGTGGATGACCTCGATCCGGCCGAAGCTCTTGCGCACGCCGCGCAGGGTGACCCCGGCCATGCCCTACCCCTTCACGGCGCCGGCGGCCAGGCCGGACACGATGCGGCGCTGGAAGACCAGCACCAGGGCGATCAGCGGCACCGTCACGACGACCGAGGCCGCCATGATCTGGCCCCAGGGAAGCTCGTACTGGCTGGCCCCGGACATCAGCGCGATGGCAACCGGGACGGTGCGCGCCTCGTCGGTCAGGGTGAAGGTCAGGGCGAACAGGAACTCGTTCCACGCGGCGATGAAGGCGAGCAGCCCCGTCGCCGCCAGCGCCGGCCCCATCAGCGGCAGGAACACCCGCGTCACGATGACGAAGGGCGAGGCGCCGTCCACCATGGCGGCCTCCTCCAGCTCCTTCGGCAGCTCGCGCATGAAGGTGGTCAGGATCCACACCGTGAAGGGCAGCGTGAAGATCATGTAGGACAGCGCCAGCGCCCCCATCCCGTTGTAGAGGCCGAGCCAGCGGATCAGCTCAAACAGGCCGGAAAGCACCGCCACCTGCGGAAACATGGAGACGCCCAGCACGACCAGCAGCAGCAGCGTCCGCCCCCAGAACCGCACCCGCCCCAGTGCGTAGGCCGCCGCGACCGCCAGCCCCAGCGACAGCGCCACCACCGATACGGATACGGCCAGCGAGTTCAGGATGTTCCGCCCGAAGGACTGCTGCCGGAAGATGGCCTCGTAATTCTCAAGGGATGGGTGCGTCGGCCAAGCCTCCACCGTGAATAGCGCGCTGCCGGCCTTCAGTGAGGTGACGATGGCCCAATAGAACGGAAACACGGTGTAGGCGACGATGCTCAACACGAGGAGCGCGAGGCCGGCGCGGCCGGCAATACGGCGGATACGCATGGATCAGCCTCCCGGATCGAACCGAACCCGCCCCAGCGTGATCGCCGCGACCGTCGCCAGCGCCAAGACCATCACCAGCACGGTCGCCGCCGCCGAGCCGTAACCCACATCCTGGAAGTCGATCAGGTATTGGCGCGCGTAGACGGACATGGACATGGTCGCGCGGCTGTTGCCGGTCAGGACGTACATCAGGTCGAACACGCGCAGCGCGTCCAGCGTGCGGAACAGGATCGCCACCATCAGCGCCGGGCGGATCAGCGGTAGCGTAACCCGGAAGAAGACCTTAACCGGATGCACACCGTCCACCCGCGCCGCCTCGTACAGCTCGCGCGGAAGCATCTGGAGCGCTGCCAGGATCAGCAGCGCCATGAAGGGCGTCGCCTTCCACACGTCCACGGCAATGACGACGGGCAGCGCGAGGTTCGGATCCGCCGTCCAGGCCTTCGGCTCCGCGATCAGGCCCAGCCCCAGCAGCGCCTCGTTCACCACGCCATACAGATCGTGGAACATCCAGCCCCACATCTGCGCCGAGACGACGGTCGGTATGGCCCAGGGGATCAGCACGGCGGCGCGCAGGATGCCGCGCCCCGGAAGATGCGCGTTCAGCGTCAGCGCGATGACGAGGCCCAGCACTGTCTCGATGCCGACCGACACGACGGTGAAGATCACCGTGTTCCAGACCGCCCGCCACCACACCGGATCGCGCAGCAGCCACACGTAGTTGTCGAAGCCCACGCCCTGGTAGGCATCCAGCGTGGCGAGGGTGGCGTCGGTAAAGGAGAAATAGACCGTCCGCAGCAACGGCCAGCCGGCCACCGCCGCCAGCACCACCAGCATGGGCAACAAGAACAGCCACGCCGAGCGGCGGCGCTGCCGCGCGAGTCCGCCCACGCTCACCATCGCCCGCCCCGGCTGACGCGCACCAGCGCGCGATCGAGGTCGGCCAGCGCCTCCTTGGCGCCGCGCCGGCCGGTGAGAATCTCGTGGACGGTAGCGGAGAACTCGGCCGAGACTTGGTTGTAACGCATGCCCGTGGCCTGGGCGGGGCGGTTGACGGTGTTGCCGACCGCCTTCGCTAGTTCGCCCAGGAAGGGGTTGGCGGCGAGGACATCCGGATCCTCGTACAGGCTGGGGATGGTCGGGTTCGCGCCGCCGTGGATGGCGCGGCGCTTCTGCTCGGCCAGATCGGTCAGGTGGCGGGCGAGGTCTACGGCCTCCGGAATGTGCGCCGAGAATTTGCTGACCGCCAGCATCTGCCCGCCGAGCGTCGCGGCGTGCCGGCCGTCGGCTCCTCCCTTGGGCAATGGCGCCACGGCGACCTTGCCGCGCACCGGGCTGTCGGGTCCGTCCACCAGCGTCCAGGCATAGGGCCAGTTGCGCATGAAGACGGCGTTGCCGGACTGGAAGACGCCGCGCGCCTCCTCCTCCATGTAGTTCAGGACGCCCGGCGGGCTGATGGCCCCGACCCAGGCGTGAGCGGCGGTTAGGGCCTCGGCGGCGCGGGGGTTGTCGATGGTGATGGTGCCGGCGGGATCGACGATGGTGCCGCCGTTGCGGCTGGCGATCCATTCCAGGGCGTTGACGGTCAGCCCCTCGTAGGCCCGGCCCTGCCAGACATAGCCCCACAGCCGGTCGTTGCCGGCGGCGCGCTCCGCCCGCTGGATCAGGGCGGCGGTGTCCTCTAGCTCGTCCCAGGTCTCGGGGATCGGGCGATGGTGCGCGTCCAGCAGGTCCTTGCGGACGTAGAGCAGGCCGACATCGGCGAACCAGGGCAGCCCGACCAGCCGGCCCTTGACGGTCGCGGCCTCGACCATGGCCGGCAGGTGCCGGTCGAGGATCTGCGGATCGACATGGTCCTTCAGATCGACAAAGTAGTTGCCGAGGATGCCTGGCCAGACCACGTCGATCTGGAACACGTCGATGTCCGCCGAACCGGCGGCGAGAAGCTGCTGGTAAAGTGCCAGCTGTTCCCCGGCACCCTTCGGCGGGGAGACGAAGCGGACCTCGTTCCCGGTGTTCCTGGCCCAGGCCTGCGCCCCGTCGCGGCAGAGGTCGGCAGCGATGCCCAGCCCGCTGCACGCAAGCGTGACCGTCGCCCCCACAGCCGGGGACGCCGTCAGCAGCAACGCCACGATGATCGCGCACAGCCCCGCCATGGAGTTTTCAAATCCGTTCAACGACGGTTTGAAAACTCCGGCGCTGCGGCTGGGTTCCCGTTACGCCCCTTCCCGTTACGCCAGGGCGTCGGCGTCGCGGCGGCAGTGGAGCAGGCTGAACAGACCGAAGGGGGGAACGGTCTGCAACTCCTCCACCTTCAGGCGGGAGCCCGACATCAGCGTGTCGAGCGTGAAGTCCGGCCGCCAGCCGAGCTTCTTGGAGAAGGGCGCCATCCAGCCTTCGACCGAGCGGCGGATGCCCGGTTTGTCGGCGGCGAAGTGGTTGACGATCAGGATGTCGCCGCCCGGTTTGCAGACCCGTTCCAGCTCCGCCATGGTGCCCTGCGGGTCGGGGACGACGGTCATCACATACATGGCGACGACCAGATCGAAGCTGCCGTCGGCGAAGGCCAGCTTGCCGGCGTCCATCTCCAGCAGCCCCTCGACGTTGTCGAGCCGCTCGCGCTCCACGCGCTCCTGCGCGACCTTCAGCATGTCGGTGGACAGGTCGATGCCAGTGACGCGGTTGTCCTTGCGGTAGTCGGACAGCGAAATGCCGGTGCCCACGCCCACCTCCAGAACCCGCAGGCCGCCACGCCGGTTGATCCATTCGACGGCGGCGTGCCGGCCGGACGCCAGCAGGTTTCCGAACACATGGTCGTAGAAACGGGCGTACCGCCGATAGGCGGCGCGGATGGAATCGGCGTCCATGGGTCTCCTCGCGTTTTCTGGACCGGGACCATAACGGGCTTCGGCCAGCCATGAAAGACGCTGTGAAGCCAAGTGTTCCCTCGGACACGCGCATCAGATGCGTACTCTTGCGATGGATGGGCGACGGTTGGGGGTCTCGCCACGCTCGCGCTGCGTACTCTTGCGATGGTTGGACAGCCCGCGACTCCGAATCGGCCTGGAAATCCGAATCGCGTACCATGCCGGAAAGCGAAGAAAGGCCGATTCGCCGGAATCCGCGTACTCTTGTGATGAGTCGGTACCGCGCCCGTGGAGATGTCCCTCGTACTCCTGGGATGGGGGTGCGCACTCCTGAGATAGACGACTCGGGCCGACTCGGCTTTTCCCCCGTACTCTTGTGATGAATCAACTAATAGAGAATCTACTAGTTAACCTACTAGGTCTGCTCTCAAGAGTACGAATTGAACGACGGCGGGAAAATCGCCACACTGCTGACCGCATGATGGGAGAGTGGCATGGGCACGTTGCATGAGCTGATCCGGACACATGGCGTCAACGACGCCCGGCGTCTGGTCCCCGAACAGGAACGTCCCTTCGTCGATCTGGCGGCCGAGGCTCTGGCGACCGAGAGCAAGGCGCTGGGCATCACCTACGCCGGCTTCTGCCTGACCAGCCTGCCACACAAGGCGCTTCCCGACGAGCAGCATTGGGAGCGGTCTGGCCACAAGGTCAAGCTGCTGATCGAACCCGGCCGCTTGCCGGACGGCGACGGCAGCACGAAATTGTTCGGCGTGCCCTACGGCAGCCGGGCGCGCCTCATCCTGCTGTACCTTCAGACCCGCGCCATTCAGACCGGAAGCCCTGAGGTGGAGCTGGGCGCCTCGATGCGCGACTGGATGGGGCGCATGAACGTCTCCACCGGCGGCAAGTCGTACCGTGACGTGAAGGAGCAGGCGAACCGCATTTCCGCCTGCAACCTGACCTTCATCTGGGACCGGGGCAACAAGAAGTCCGAATTCGCCAAGGACACCATCGTCAAAGGCGGCATCCAGCTTTACGATTCGGACGAAGACCAGCAGCTCCGCCTGTGGGTGGACACAGTGCGGCTCAGCGACAGCTTCTTCAAGGCACTGCGCGAGCATCCCGTCCCGGTGTGGGAACCGGCCATCAAGCTGATTTCCAACAAGAGCATGGCCATCGACATTTACATCTGGCTGGCCTACCGGCTGCACGTTCTGGGGGCGGCGACTCCGGTGACCTGGACGGCGCTGCACGGCCAGTTCGGGGCCGGCTACAAGAACGTCTTCCAGTTCAAGCCGCGCTTCCAGGACGCGTTGAAGGCCGCTTTGGCCGTCTATCCGGACGCGAAGGTGTCGATCGACGAGCAGGGCTTGGTTCTGCACCCCTCGCGCCCGCCGGTGCCGGAGCGCCAGTTCGTACTCTTGGGATGAGAAGAACCGGCCGCGTACTCTTGCGATGGTGAATCGCAGGAGTACGCGCCGGGCAGCACGACCATCATCCCCGATGCCGTCATCTGTGCATCACCGAAGTTGACACCACCATCAACATGACCGATGGTGCACGGGTCGTTACCCAAATTGGGGGAACCCCGTGGCCCGTGAGATGACCGGCGAGGAGCTGCGCAGCTACCGCGAACAGCGCGGCATGAACCAGCAGGCGCTGGTCGGCTGGCTGAACGAGCGGCTGAACCGCCGTTACGACCGCGCCAAGATCTCGCGCTGGGAAACGGGGGCGGAGCGCATTCCGCAGATCGTGGCCGCCGCTTTGAAGGATGGAACGGAGCCGGTGGGCATCCCGGCGGCAGCGGTGCGGGCGGCCCCCGTGGTGTTCTGTGCCGCCAACCAGAAGGGCGGCGTCGCCAAGACAACGACCTGCGTCAACGTCGCGTGGCTGCTTGCGGAATCCGGCTGCCGGGTGGTCCTGATCGACTGCGATCCGCAGGCCAACGCCACGGTGCATCTGGGCGTCGATCCACACGAGAAGGAGCTGGCCAAGGCCACCCTGACCCACGCGCTGAAATCCACCCGCCCGATGCGGGAGTTCGTGACGGCGGTGTGCGGCGGGGCCTTCGACCTGCTGCCCTCCTCCATCTCGCTGGCCGCAACGGACCGGGAGCTTCTGCGGCAGCCGAACGGCACGCTGATCCTGCGGGCGAAGATCGCGCAGCTGGCCGGTCAGTATGATTTCGTCGTGCTCGACTGCCCGCCGCATCTGGGTGAATTGACGGTATCGGTGCTGAACGCGGCCGACCAGCTGCTGATCCCGACGCAGACGGAAATGCTGTCGATGATGGGCATCCCGCAGCTGTTCGAAACCATCGCCGGCGTGCGCGAACTGGTGAACCCGCGCCTTCAGGTGCTGGGCATCCTTCCGACCATGTACAGCCCGCGCCGCCTTCAGGACGAGACGGTGATGGGCGAGCTGCGCGAGTTGGCGACGGCGGAGCAGATCCGCCTGTTCTCGCCGGTCAAGCGCGCCGCCGACTACAGCAAGAGCGTGATGGCCGGGCAGCCGGGGCTGGCCTACAACGCGAACTCCGCCGGGGCGGAGAGTTTCCGGGAAATCGCCGACGCGCTTCTGGCGCTCGCCAAGGAAGGGGTGCGCCATGGCGCGTAAGCTCGACACCTCCAACGCCGGCCTGTTCAAGCGGGCGATCAGCCGCACAGGATCCGGCGGGGGAAGCAACGCGGCGCTGTTCGGCCTGTCCAGCAGCATGCGTTACCGCGAGATCCCGCTGGCGCAGATCGAGCCGAACCCCGACCAGCCGCGCCGCAACGCGCGTACGGCCGACATCGGCGCGCTGGCCGCCTCCATCGCGCAGAAGGGTCTGTTGCAGCCGATCAACGTGCGCGAGGTGGCGCCCGACCGTTTCCAGATCGTGGCGGGCGAGCGGCGCTATTGGGCCTTCGACGCGCTGGGCCGTCCGACGATTCCGGCGCTGATCATCGACACCGACGACGTGCAGGCGCTGGCCCTGATCGAGAACGTGCAGCGGGTCGATCTGCATCCGCTGGAAATGGCCGCTTCGCTCGACCGGCTGATCGCCGAAAAGGGATTGATCCAGGAGCAGGCCGCCGTTCTCATCGGCAAATCGCAAGAGTACGTGGCCCGCCTGCTCGGCATCCTCCGCCTGCCGACCCGGATCCGGGAGGAGGCGCCGGCCCACCCGAACGTCTCTGCCTCGCTGCTGATGGAGTTGGCGGAGCTGGGCGACGCGGCGACCCAGGAATCACTGTGGGAACGGGCCAAGACCGGCCTGACCGTCAAGGACGTGCGGGCGGTGAAGCAGGAGCGCAAGGCGAACGCCTCCTCGCCCTCTCCATCGGTGGAACCGGTGCTGCGGGCGCTGCGCGGCAACGTCACCAAGATCCGCGACCTGCAACAGGCCGGGCTTCTCGCCGAGGAGCAGCGGCGGGAACTGCGGGCGTTGCGCGACGCCATCGACGCCGTGCTGGGAGAGTGAGAGCGCCCGGTTTGCTCCCTGCGTATGCATGATGCGGCGGTCTGTTCCCATTGCGGGCGGGCCATCGTTGTCTCTCGACTGTTGCGGGAATTTTGCTAAAGTTGCGCCCTTCCTGTCCACGGGGGCGCCGCCATGTCCGACACCATCGCCG
Organism: Azospirillum soli; assembly: GCF_017876165.1. Classification (GTDB taxonomy): domain Bacteria; phylum Pseudomonadota; class Alphaproteobacteria; order Azospirillales; family Azospirillaceae; genus Azospirillum; species Azospirillum soli. The sequence goes on along the minus strand of NZ_JAGINQ010000021.1, from coordinate 28,878 downwards.
ATTCCATCACTCCGAACGCCCTGCCCGCCCCGGTCGTCGTGCCGCCCAGCACCGCCGCCGTGCAACAGAACGAGCAGGGCAAGGCCAACTCGCTCCTCAACAAGATCGCCGACAAGCTGGACCGGCTGTCGACCCTGACCGTCGTGACTGTGGTCAGCGACGTCGAGACCTTCCAGGACGATCCGGACCGCCCGACCTTCCTGTTCCGCCCGAAGGGCGGCGCGTCCATCGACGCCTTCCAAACCCAGGTCAATCTGGTCACCGGCGACATCGAGAACCTGATCAGCCGCGATTTTGCGACCAACCCGGCCTACAAGGACCTGTCGGACTTCCATCTGGCCCAAGTCACCAAAAGCAACGAGATCGTCAGCACGAATCTGAAGGCCGTGCGCGACCTTGCCGTGCAGCTGGCCGGCCGTTCCGAGTAGAGCGGGATCGCCCCGCCCTCCCCCATCCGTTCGGAGTTGGCCGATGTCCCAGTTCGTCGATCTCGCGCGCAACCTGCTGACGCTTGAAGTCAACACGGTGCTGAAGTCCGGGATGTCGGCCGAGAAGATGCCGCTGGCGGGGGATGCGCTGATCGACATCGCGCAGGACTATTACCTGTTCCTGTGCGACCAAATCGGCGTGTTCGGCGACCGGGACAAGCGGCGCCTGTATCCCTGGGCGGTCGAGCTGTCGGAAAGCTTCCAGTGGGGGATGGCGCCGCTGGCCGCCGAAGGTGCGGTGGAAAAGCCGGACCGCTACAGCCCCGCCTTTCTTGCCCAGGATCTGCCGGGGAACGACCCCGCGCGCGGCACCACCGTGCAGACCTTCGCCGCCATCCGCGAGGTGGCGAGTTGGCTGCGGCAGATGCAGGATCTCACGCGCGGCGCGGCGCTAGAGCCGGGGGCCGATCCCGCCATCCTGTCCGCCGCCGCCCTGATCCAGCCGGAGGATTTTCCGGTCCTGATGCGCATTCAGCGCAATTCGGACCAGATCAACGACATCCTGCGGCGGCGGAGCCTCGATCACATCACCTACCTGCGCCACATGGACGACGAGGTCCGGCGCATGCCCGACCTGAAGACCGCCGACATCGTGATCGTCCGCAAGGCCTGGGACATGGGCACGGAAGTGATCGTGATGCAATCCACGATCCAGATCGACGGCGACGTGGTGACCCGCATCCTGCGAGGCCGGGAAACGCCGGCGAACGACACGCTGATCGGCGTGCACAAGAACGCGGTGGACGTGTCGTTCCGTTATTGGAGCTTCATGGTCGATGCGCTGGGCCGCTTCGCCGGCAAAGCCGTGAACACCCTGGTGGGAGACACGGGGTAGCCGGGCGCGCCGCCTTCTGACGCACGACGCGCCGCACGCTTGGCGCTGGCGCAAGGAAGCGGTGATGCAGGCGCTCGGGCACTTGCGGCCGGGAACGGGTGGGATTCTGCCGCGCAAGGGGCGCGGGATCGGCATCCTGTTCCGCTTCTTCGCGCAGGGCGGGCGCCGGCTGGTCCTGCGCGTGCCGCTCGCTCATCGCGGCGGGGACGGGCTGCGGACGGCGCCGGTGCATGTGCTTCTTCAACCCGATGGCGACGTGCTGGTCAGCCTGCCGCGCGACGCGGTGGACGGCGGGCTGTTCGACGCGGGCGCGGCCGACCGGCTCGCCGCGCGGCTGAGGGAGCTGGCCGAGCGAACGTCCAGAACACCGCCGCTGTGGGGCTTCGACGCCCTTCAGGTGGTGGCGGAGGTCGGAGGCTTCGTCTCCGGAACGTTGCTGACCATGACGGAGTTCGCCAAAGAGACCGTAGGGAACGCGGCGCACGGCGCGCTGTCCGCGTTCCTGCTGGCGTTGCCCGTCGTCATCGTGGCGTTGCGCCCCTGGCTGGTGCGGGCCATCGTCCCGCGCTTGCTTCGCCTCGGTGCGACGGTTGGGAGGCGGTTCGCAGCGGCGTGACCGGGCCTGCCGCGAACCGCGGTCGCCTTACGCGTCCACAAGCCCGCGATGCTTCAACAGCGCCTGGATGCCCGGCTCGCGGCCCCGGAAGGCGGTGTAAAGCTCCATCGGGTCGCGCGTGTCGCCGGCCGAATAGATGTCCTTGAGACGCGCGGCGAGGTCCGGGTGGTACAGGTCGCCGGCCTCCGCGAAGGCCTCAAACCCGTCGGCGTCCAGAACCTCGGCCCACAGATAGGCGTAATAGCCCGCCGCGTAGCCGTTGCCGGCGAACAGGTGCTGGAAATGCGTCGGGCGGTGGCGCACGGCGATTTCCTCCGGCATGCCGATCTTGTCGAGCACGCGGCGTTCGAAGGCCCCCACGTCCAGCCCTTCCGGACCGGCGCCTTCCGGAACGGGGAGCGTGTGGAACTCCAGATCCAGCAGGGCGGCGGCGGTGTATTCGACCGTGCCGAAGCCCTGATTGAAGTTGCGGGCGGCCAGCAGGCGGCGCAGCAGGTCTTCCGGGATCGGCTCGCTCGTCCGGTGGTGGCGGGCGTAGGTGCGCAGGGTTTCCGGCGCGCTCATCCAGTGCTCGTACACTTGCGATGGGAACTCGACGAAGTCGCGGCGGACCGAAGTGCCGGACTGCGACGGGTAGCGCACGCGGCTGAGCAGGCCGTGCAGGGCATGGCCGAATTCATGGAACAGCGTCTCCGCGTCGTCGAAGCTGAGCAACGTCGGCTCGCCCTTCGCGAAGTTGTTGTTGTTCACGATGATCGGCGAGACCTCGCCATCGAAGCTCTCCTGGTCGCGGTAGCTGCTCATCCAGGCGCCGGAGCGTTTGGACGACCGGGCGAAATTGTCGTGCAGGAACAGCCCGACGTGGCGGCCGCCGTCCTTCTCCGTAACCTCGTAGACGCGGACGTCCGGGTGATAGACGGGCAGGTCCGGCCGCTCGGTGAAGGAGATACCGAACAGACGGCTGGCGCTGTCGAAGGCGGCGCGCACCATGTTGTCCAGCACGAAGTACGGCTTCACCTCCGCCTCGTCGAGGTCGTATTTGGCCTGCCGCACCTTCTCCGCGTAATAGCGCCAGTCCCACGGTGCGATGGCTTCGTTCATGCCCTCGGCGCGGGCGGCCTCCTGAAGCTCGGCGCGTTCGGCCGCCGCCTTGCGCTTGGCTGGCTCCCACACCTGAAGCAGCAGGCGTTCGACCGCCGAGGTCTGCTTCGCCATGCTGTCGTCAAGCTTGAAGTCGGCGAAGGTCTTGTAGCCGAGCAGCCGCGCCTGTTCGGCGCGCAGGCGCACGATCTCCTGGATCAGCGGGCGGTTGTCGTGCTCGCCCTCATGCTCGCCGCGCTTGGTCCAGGCCTCGTAGGCGATCCGCCGCAGGTCGCGGCGCGCCGAGAAGGTGAGGAACGGCTCCACCGAGGAGCGGGCGAGCGTGATGACGTACTTGCCCTCCAGCCCGCGTTCCCGGGCCGCCTGCGCCGCCGCCGAACGGGCGAAGTCGGGAAGGCCGGCGAGGTCGGAGTCCTCCAGGATTAGCTGCCAGTCCTTTTCGTCGTGCAGCACGTTCTGGCCGAACAGCGTGTGCAGGGTCGCCAGCCGCTCGGTGATTTCGCTCATGCGGGCCTTTTGCTCCGGCGCCAGCAGGGCACCGCTGCGCACGAAGCCCAGATGATGCCGCTCCAGCAGCCGCAGCTGGTCGGGGGCTAGGCCCAGCGTGTCGCGCCGCGCGTACAGGTCGGCCACCCGCGCGAACAGCGCCGGGTTCAGCGCGATGCGCATGGAATGCTGGGCGAACTTCGGCGCGTAGTCGAGCGCGATGGCCTCCAGCTCGTCGCTGCTGTGGCTGGAGTTCAGGTTGAAGAAGACGTTGCCGACACGGTCGAGAGCGCGGCCGGCGCGCTCCATCGCCTCGATGGTGTTGGCAAAGGTCGGCGCTTCGGGGTTGCCGGTGATCGCCTCGATCTCCGTGACGTTCTCGGCCATGGCCGTGTTGAAGGCCGGCGGGAAATGCTCCGGGCGGATGCGATCGAACGGGGGGAGGCCGAAGGGCGTGGTCCAGGCTTCAAAGAACGGATTGTCGGAAGAATGGTCGGTCATCGGGTCCTCGTGGTGATCGCATCCCCATGTGGGGCTGCCGTCCGCCGAAGGCAAAGAGTAGCCGGAAAAGAATGGAGCCGGAAAAAGATTGACGGGCTGGGGCGCGATTAGACGGCTAATACCCGACGGTGCTCGTCTCCGGGCGAAATCCCATCACCGCTTCGAAGCGGTCGGCATAGGCCGGCCAAGCCTCGGGATTGATCAGTCGCGGCGGCCTCTCGCCCTTGAGCACGCCGACGATCTGCTCCGCAGCGAGCGCCCACATGTTGCGCCGCGCCTCCGGCGTCACGCCGGCCGTGTGATAGGTCGCGACGACGTTGTCCTGCGCGAGGAGCGGATGATCGAGCGGCGGCGGTTCCTCGTCCCAGACATCGAGCCCGGCGCCGCCGACGTGCCCGCGCCGAAGGGCGTCGGCCAGCGCGGCCTCGTCATGGATGCCGCCGCGCGCCGTGGAAATGAAGACGGCGCCTGTCTTCATCCGGGCGAACGCCGCCGCGTCCATCATCCCGAGCGTGCCTTCGTCGCGCGGGCAGTGCAGCGACACGACATCCGACCGTTCCAGCAGATCGTTCATCGCCACGGGGATCGCGCCGCGACTGGCGATCTCCTCGCCGGTCAGATGGGGGTCGTGGGCAAGGACGGTCATGCCGAAGGCGTGCGCCAGCCCGGCGACCCGCCGTCCGACATGGCCGATCCCGACCAGTCCGATGGTCTTGCCGCTGATCTCGCGGCCCATGACGTCTTCGCGCTTGAAGCCGCGTTCGCGGCGCAGCCGCCGGTCGCTTTCGCTGATCCGCCTGGACAGGTCGAGCATCAGGCCGATGGTGTGCTCGGCGACCGATTGGGCGTTGCCGCCGGCCTGATTGACGACCAGCACACCGGCCTTCGTGCAGGCCGCGACATCGACCGTGTCATACCCCGCCCCCGAGGACGACACGCAGAGCAGCCGGGGGCAGTGTTCAAGCAGGTCGGCCCCGGCGTGCCACTGGCGCGGCAGTTCGTTCCGGGCGGCGGAGATCTGATAAACGTGCGCGTCGCCCAGCGCGGCCCAGGCATCCCCTTCGGGGCCGGCGAGGCGGCAGGTCGTCAAGGCGATGTCGGGTTCGCGCCCGAACCGTTCCTCCATGGCCGGATCGCTCCACAGGTCGAAGCGCACCACCGTCTTGACGCCCGCGAACACCGCTTTCCCCTGATCAATGGATGGTTCTCGATGGATGGTCCGCCCCGCTTATTTTTCCACCCACGGGGTTTCCTTCCAGAGCGTCCGGATTCCATCCTCGCCGGTGCTCAGAGCGGCGGCGAAGGCATCCGGTGAAAGGAACGACATGGGCGCGTAGCTCGCCTTCATTTTCGCCCGAAACTCGGGATTGGCGGCGACCTTCGCCACGGCGGCGGCAAGACGCTCGCGGATCGGCTCCGGCAGGCCCTTCGGCGCGGCGGCGCCCCGCAGGGAGTTGAACACGATGTCGAACCCCTGCTCCTTGAATGTCGGCACGTCTGGGGCGACGTCGCTGCGCTGGACGCTCATCTGGCCGAGGTTCCGCACGGGCGCACCGCCGGCCTGCGCCGCCATCGCCTCGCCGATGTTGATCGCGCCGACCATGATGTGACGGCCCGCCACGGCGTTCTGCACATCGGCCGAGCCCTTGAAGGGAATGTGCGTCAGCTTCACGCCAGCGATCCTCTGGAACGCCAGCACCGCCAGATGGTCGTCCGATCCGACGCCCGACGTTCCGATGGTCACCTTGAAGGGATTGGCTTTGGCATAGGCGACGAGATCGGCCAGGGGCTGTATCTCGCTGTCCTTGTGGACGGAGAAGTTGCCGGGATCGTCGATCACGTTTCCGAGAAGATCGTACGCACGCCAATCAAAACGGGGCTTCCGCTCGATCGGAATCGTCAGCACGTTCGGGGAGTTGATGAAACCGATCGTGTAGCCGTCGGGCTTGGCCTCGGCCAGCGCGGTGAAGCCGATTTCGCCGCTGGCGCCGGGACGGTTCTCCACCATTACGTTCACGCCTTCGCCCAGTTCCTTTTGCAGGAAGCTGGCGAGCGATCGCGCCGACAAGTCGGTGGAACCGCCCGGCGGGAAGGCCACGATCAACCGAATCGGCCGCTCCGGATACTCGGCCGCCGCCGGGTGAGCGAGGCACAGGACCGTCGCGGCGGCCAGCATGCCGATGGCCTTGAGGCCGCGGCTGATTCCCTTCATCGGGGTTCTCCGTTCATTGATTGGGCCCGGAAGGGGCGATGCGTTCTCTCGGCCTGCAATCTATAAGTTTAAAAACGTGCAGAAAATGAGACTTTTTATCGCTGGGTCGCGGATCACACGACCTTAACGGCCTGCATCATGCCCATGTCCTCGTGCGGCAGGGTGTGGCAGTGGAAGACGAACAGGCCGGTGTAGTCCAGGAAGCGGGTGCGGAAGCGCACGCGCTTGTTCGGCGGCAGCTCCACCGTGTCCAGCCACAGCCCCGGATCGACGTTGCCGCCGGAGACCATCTGGAACGGGTTGACGTGGATGTGGAAGGGGTGCGGGTCGTTGGTCTGGTTATAGATCTCCCACTCCTCCACCGCGTTCAGCGGGATCGACCAGGGCGTCTCGCAGGAGAAGGGGACGCCGTTGATCGTGTAGGTCACATGCTGCGGCGCGCCGGTCATGCCGAATTCCAGCCGCCGGCCCATGGTCACTTCCGTGTCGCTGATCGGCGCCAGATGGCGGTAGGACGGCAGCGCGCCGGAGAACAGCGGCTGGTCCCTGGCGGGCGCGTCCTCCACGACGACGGTGGCGATCGGGCCGATGGTGCCGCCGCCGTCCACCGTGTAGCGGCCGGGGCGGCGCGGCGCCTTGACCAGCAGATCGGCGCGGTTGCCCGGCACCAGCGGCAGCGGCCCCGCCAGGGGGCGCGCCATGGGCAGCGGGTTGCCGTCGGTGCACAGCAGCACGGACGTCAGCGGCTCCGGCACCGTCAGGCGCAGCAGGCGGTCGTGGGTGGCGTTGACCAGCCGCCAGCGCTGCACCTCTCCCGGTGCCATGGACAGCTCCGGCATCAGCTGCGCGTTGACGTAGGTCGGGCCGGGCAGGTTCAGCAGCGTTTCGTTCTCGCAGGTGCCGTCCGGACCCACGCACTGGCTCTGCACCATCAGGACGCGTTCCGTGGCCGCCCGGATTTCCGGGATGTCGTCCACCGCCCCTTCGATGATCAGGCAGCCGGCCATGCCGCTGGCCACTTGCAACGCCACCGCGCCGTGATAGTGGGCGTGGTAGAAATAGGTGCCCGGCGGGTGATCGGCCCCGATGTTGTAGACGTACTGGAAAGCGTGGATCGACCCGGCCTTCTGCGGCCCCTTGGGCACGAGGTTCAGCAGGATGTCGTCGCTCGGCTGGTTGGGCGAGACGTGGACCCCGTGCAGGTGCATGTTGGTGGTGTTGAAGGCGTGCGGGATGTTGCCTCCGCACATCTCCCCGCCCGGCTCCCACGGCAGGTCGTTCGACAGGTGCAGGCGCAACAGGTCGCCGGCGCGGACGCGCAGCGTGCGCCCGACCGGCAGACCGTCGTAACCGCGCAGGCTGACCGGCTTGCCGGCCAAATCGAAGCGGGAATAAGCGGCCCGCACGTCGGTGGCGAGCACGCCGCCCGAGGATCGGGCCTGCGGCGGCTGCCACAGCGGCTGTCCCTTGGTCCCGGCGTTCAGCAGCGTGGTGCAGCCGGCCCCCGAGGCGGCGGCGGCGGCGAGGCACAGGCCGCCTTCGAGCAGGGTGCGGCGGTTGATGGCGAAGGTCATGGCGTCGGTCCTCCCCTTCACGCGAGTCCGCGCGCGACGATGTGGTCGGCGGCGCGCAGCGTGAGTGCTGCCAGCGTCAGCGACGGCGAGCAGATCGTGATCGTCGGGTAGGCCGACGTGCCCAGGATGAACAGGTTCGGGTGGTCGTGGCTGCGCCCGAACCGATCCACGACGGAGGTCTTGGGGTCGTCGCCCATGACCGCCGTGCCGCCGATGATCGCGTAATCGACGGTCGGTTCGGCCTCCTGCGGGGAGGGGCAGGCCTTGCCGTACCGCTCGCCCGAGACCACGGGGGAAATGCAGGTCGCCCCCATCCGCTCCAAGGATGGCGCGGTCGCGGTCCTTGGCCGCGTTCCAGCCGCGAAGGGTGTAGTCGTCGATGCGGAAGTTCACCTTCGGCAGCGGCAGGCCCAGCGCGTCGCGGCGCGTCCAGTCCGGGGCGACGGTGTTCTCCGTGTCCGGCAGCACCTCGACCGAGCTGGACAGATGCACCTGGCGCGAGGTGTTGTCGTGGATGCGGTTGCGCAGCTCCGCCCCGACCAGCTTCTGCTTGATGGCCTGCTGCGCCTCGTTGATGGCGCCCAGGCTCATGTTGAAGCCGCCATTGACGATGAAGGTGGCCGCCGCCGCCTGATTGGCGCGGAACGGCCCGTCGCGCAGGCCGGTGACGCCGCCGGTCGCGCTGACCGGACCACGGAACGGCCAGACGGGGCTGGGCGCGTAGCCCTGCGTGTCGATGTCCACGTTGCACATCAGGTTGCGCCCGACGAGGCCGGAGCTGTTGGCGACACCCGCCGTGCCGCGGCGGGTGGACATCAGCAGAAGCTTCGGCGTTTCGATGGCGTGGGCGGCCAGCACGAACAGCTTGGCGCGCGCCTCGCCCCAGCCGCCGTCGGCCAGCCGGTACTGCACCTTTTCGACCTGCCCGTCCGCGGCCACGTCGATGTTGTAGACGACGCGGCCGTGCATCAGCTTGGCCCCTTCCGTCACCGCCTTCATGACGTGGACGGAGCCGTCGTACTTCGCCGCGATGGGGCAGATGAAGCGGCAGCTGGCGTTGCCGCAGCATTGCGGCCGGCCGTCGTAGCCCTGCGGCAGCGACACGCGGGCGTGCGGGTAGCCGCCGACAGCCCAGCCCAGCGGTTCCGCCGCCGCCATAACCATGCGGTCGAGGAAGGAGATCGGCACCGGCGGCAGTGGGTACGGCGCGTTGCGCGGCGGCCCGATGGTGTCCGGCCCGCCGGCCACGCCCCAGGCGACCTCGGCCTTCAGGTACCAGGGCTCCAGCTCTTCGTAGGAGACTGGCCAGTCGCGGCCCACCCCATAGACGCTCTTCATGCGGAAGTCGTTGGGGTGGAAGCGCTCGGCATGGCCGGTGAAGTGCCAGGAGGTGCCGCCGACCCCGCGCAGGTACAGGCCCTGGAAGGCCAACTGCGTCTTGGGCGAGGTGTTGCCCTGTGGCTGCTGGCCGTAAAAGACCCAGGGGTCCTGGTCGTCCGGGCAGGGGGCGTAGGGGGCGTTCTCGTAGGGCGCGTTGGCGCCCTTGGTCGGATCGGCGCGGAAGCGGGCGACCGCCTTGTCGCGGTCGATCTCCGGTCCGGCCTCCAGAATCGTCACGCTGCGCTTCTGCCGCGCCAGCTCATAGGCCATCAGGCCGCCGGCCACGCCCGCGCCGATCACCAGCACGTCGGCCTGGAGCGTTTCCCGCGCCGGGCCGCTTTCCTCGATCCGGTCCATGTCGTCTCCTTGAGATGCTGGCGGCCGTTAAACGGGGGGTTCGTCGTGCCAGTAGCCGAACGGGCCGCCGCAGGTGGCCGGCGGCTTGGTGAAGTCCTGGCAGACGGTCCAGGCCAGGGCATCGTCGTAGGTGATCACCCTGCTGCCGGCGGCGGCCGTGGCTCCCGCCGGGACCATGCCGGTGTACCAGGCGGAGATCAGCGCCTCCGTCTTCGGCCACAGCAGCGGGTTGTTCACCAGCTTGCGTTCCAGCGTGGCGTCGTCCGGCGCCGTGGCGGCGATGCGGCAGATCTGGAGAAGGTCCCGGTCACCCCGCGCGGCCAGCGCCTGCCAGATGGTGTTGGCCAGCTGGATGTAGCTTTTGTCGAGCGTGATGCCGCACAGCTTCGACGAGGCCGCCAGAAACGTGTCGGGCATCGCCGACGCGGACGCGGAGGCAGCTGCCGCCGGCAAGGCCGCCAGCGCCGTGGCGCCGGCCAGACCGGCAAGAACGTCGCGTCGCGTCGCACCGCCCTTCCCTGTCTTCCCCTGGGTGGCTTTCTTCTGGCCTGTCTTCCCCCGGGGAGTCGTCACCCTGTCCGTCATGTTGCCCGCCCGCTCTTGCAGAAGTGCCGCCCTAATCAACCATCCAGCCTGATTGCACATGATCGTGCGCGCTATGGAGGTTTTTCGTAATATTGCGTCAATCTATAGCAGAGGCTGTAAATCCGGCAAGCGTCATCAAGCCGCAGGGTCTGGCAATCCCCGCGAGCATCTTTGACGTGCCTTCATTTCCAGAAATATGAGTACAACGGCGTGCTATGGACGCTCTTGACGAAGGTAAGTTGCCTGAATGTCATTTTTGTGCCCGCAATGGTGGCGGGAGGAACTTGCCAGAGGGAACATGAAACCTTTATCGTCATCCAGGCGCCCTGCCCTCCACCTTGGCGGACGTGGATTCCGCGGCTTGGTTCTGGGAACCGCCGCCTGCGCCATGCTCGGCGGCGGCAGCGCCTTGGCGCAGACCGCCCAGACCGTGTCCAATCCGCCGGAACTGACCGTGGTGCGCCCGCAGGACGCGGGCAACGTTCAGACGGGCGCGGCGGCGCAGGCCCCGGCCGTGCAGCGGCGCGACGCCCTGCTGGTCCGCCCCTCCCCCACCGCGCGGGAGGCGTTCCTGTCGCTGACGGTGAAGTACACGGACGCGGTGCTGTACAACCCGGCCACCGGCGCCAACGACAAGCTGCGGCTGCGCACCTACAACGACAGCCTGGTCGGCCCGACCGCCCGCGTCCTGCCCGGCGAGACCGTCCGCATCGACGTGAACAACACGCTGCCGCTGGACGAGTGCGTCAACCCGCAGGGCAACCACAACATCCCCAACTGCTTCAACACCACGAACCTGCACGGGCACGGCCTGTGGGTCTCGCCGTCGGGCAACAGCGACAACGTGCTGCTGGAAATCCAGCCGGGCGTCTCGTTCCAGCATGAATACAACATCCCGCCCGACCACCCGGCCGGCACCTTTTGGTACCACCCGCACCGCCACGGCTCGACCGCCATCCAGGTGGGCAGCGGCATGGCCGGCGCCCTGATCGTCATGGGCAACCGCGCGCCGACCGCGAAGGCGAACGGTGAGATCGACAAGACCGGCGACATCGACACCATCCTGCAGACCGCCAACGGTACCGCCTTCACAGAGCGCCTGTTCGTCATGCAGCAGGTCCCCTACGCCTGCTACGACGGCAGCGGGGCCATCAAGAAGGACAAGGATGGCCACTGGACCTGCGACGCCGGTGACGTCGGCGTGGTCAACAACTACGCCCTGTTCGCCCCCGGCGTCTGGGACCAGTCCGGCCGCGCCACCTCCATCAACGGCGTCGTGCAGCCCATCGTCAGCGGTGTTGAGGCCGGCCGCGTGGAGCGCTGGCGTTTCCTGCACGCCGGCGTGCGCGAGACCATCGGCCTGGAGGTCCGCAAGCTGAAGCCTTCCCCCGCCCCGGTCACCGCTTTCACCCGCGCCGAAATGGAAAGCTGGGTGAAGGACAACTGCAACGGCCCGCGCGTCGGCCTGTTCTCCATCGCCCGCGACGGCCTGACCCAGGCCGCGGCGGTGCGCGAGGAGACCATCGTGCACGAGCCGGGCTACCGCACCGACGTGCTGGCCGCCTTCCCGGAGGAGGGTGACTATTGCGTGGTGGATGCGGAGCTGGACACCACCTCCACCATCAACGCGCAGAAGGAAAAGACCAGCCTGCTGGCCTTCGTGCAGGTGCGCGGCGGCAAGCCTTTCTCGGGCGACGGCACCGAACTGGTCCGGGCGGCCCTGCTGGACGGCGCCAAGACCCTGCCGCAGGACGTGCGCGGCACGGTGGAGAACGAGTTGAAGGATCTGTCGCTGGCCGCCTTCGTCCCCCACCCGACCATCACCGCCGCCGAAGTGACCGGCCGCCAGGACCTGATCTTCGGCATCGACGTCACCAGCAGCCCCGCGCGTTTCGGCGTCAACCACCAGCCCTTCGAGCCCGGCCGAGTCGACCGCGCGCTGACGCTGGGCGGCGTGGACGAATGGACGCTGACCTCCACGACGGTGAACGGCGGCCCGATCGGCCATCCCTTCCACATCCACGTCAACCCCTTCCAAGTCGTCCGCATCCTGAACCCCAACGGCGTGGACGTCACCGACCCGAAGGAACTGGCCAAGCTGAAGCCGGAAGAGCGGGAGAAGGAAATCGACTACGCCTTGCTGAAGGGCGTGTGGAAGGACACGCTGTTCGTGAAGTCCAACTACCGGGTCGAGGTGCGGACCCGCTACCGCCGCTACATCGGCGACTTCGTCCTGCACTGCCACATCCTAGACCACGAGGACCAGGGCATGATGCAGTACGTTCGCGTATCCCTGCCCGGCAGCAGCCTGTCGTCCCACGCGCATTGATCGCGGTGTGAAACGACGAAGCCCCCGGCGAGCACTCGCCGGGGGCTTTTTGTTCTTCGGTTTGGAGGAACTGGTTTCGGGGGTGGTACAAGAGAATTCGGCCGCCTTTATGAGTAAAAATCTACTTCAATAGCGAAGGTGCCATGGCGATCCGCGGAAGGAAGCGGGCCTTTCTCCTCTGTAAACTATAGCTTTGGATTTTCTTCGATATCTTCTCGCATCTTTTTTACATTGACGCACATCGTGGTTGTAAATGCTGTTAGAAGAGAAAGCGAAATGCAAGGCATGAAAATGGTTATGTATATGAGTCCTATGGCAAAAGGATCGAATCTCATGCTTTGCATCGTCGATTTTGCTTTCCTACTAATATCAGGTGGATTTTCTATATATTCATACATGGTGTGATGTGCAGACCATGCGAAAAATATTATGATAAATAAGCATGAAATCATAAGTTTTAACAAGGTGTTGAAAATAGTTTTCTTATTTGCATCAATGATCATGCTGTCAACGTTGTAGCCATATTTGGATTTTTCTTTCTTTGCAGCCATAATGGCAACTTCTGAAATATAGATTGCTCCACTCTTCCAGTGCAATATGCCGAAAACAATTGATGATAATGGGCAGAAAAAGAGCGTAAATATGTAAAACCGTTCGATTGATAAGACTGAATTTGCTTCCATTGCGGAGTGAAATTGTCTATTGTGTGTGAAAAACTGAAGGCGTATTGCATCAAATTGGCTGGCTAGTTGCCCGGGGGTAAATAAATTAAAAAATGGATTCTGCACCATGCATGGGCTAGAAAACTCGCGACATGCGATAGTCCAAGAGTATCCGTGAAAAACTCCAGCCGATCCAATGATAATGTAAATAGAAAACGGCATAACCATGAACTTGTACGTGCACGGCATTATGCCGTTCATATTTTTCTTGTGCATATTTTCGTTTGTTTGTCTGCATGTTGTCGCCATGGCATAGCCACAAGCCAATGCCCCAATATACGATCCGGCAACGAAGCCCACCACCGCTCCATAGCATGCCCAAACCGTCTCTTCAGGCGTGAGATGCCAACACTGAGTTCCCTTACCCATCAGGCCAATGCTTTCACGACTTCTTTCAGAAAAGAGAATATTAAAATCAAACCAGCAGATTTTAGAACAATGTATAACTGCGCCGGTTTGTCGCAGTCTTTGCTTGCACGCTCACCTAAAAATGCACGGCGATCAGAACGCTTATGAACGGCTCTGGCTTCCCCTGGCTCTTCGCATGCGTGGTGACGGAAAACGTTCTTTCTTTGTTCTTGGCGTTCGGCTAACCTTTTACCGCTACCACCCGAATTGCATCTGTTTGGAACGCCCGAATGCCGGGCCACGCTGACGCTTGGTCCAACCTACGGGAACCGTACGCCTTCGTAATTGGGCCAACTGAAGGGGGACTCGACGCCCGTTAACCAATGCGACATTCCCTGGAAAAGTGCTGCATTGTGTTGCACTGGTTAACGCGGCTTAACAAAGCGGCCCCTTGTTTGTGCACGACGCGTGCACAACGAACGCATACGAACAGATGGGCGCAAATCGCTGATCGGAAACGGGAAAGCGATAAATACGCCCGTTGTGCGGAAGTGCGCCTGTGCACAATCCGCACAATGGCGCACAAACAGCGGTGCACAGGGCCGCTTACGCCACCAAGCGGCTGCCGAGCGTGCGCTCCAGGCGGTCGAAGCGGCTGTTGAAGTCGGCCTCGTTCATGTCCTCGGTGCGGAAGCGGACATGCAGCAGGTCGTCTTCGTGGCCGATCACGTCGAACGGCACGGGCATCCCCAAGTCGGCCAGAGTTAGCATGCCCTGGCCCAGCAGCGGTGCTGCGGCGTCCGTGCGCAGGGCAGCACCACAGCGCGACAGGTCGACGAGGCGGGCCTGCGTCGACGCCCCGACTCCCACGGTCAGGGTGCAGGCGGCGTCGAGGCGGTAGCGGGGGAAGCGGCGCCGGTCTACTTCGGTCGTCGCCGTGCGGACGACGCGGACCAGCACACGCTTCAGCTCGTCGATGCTGGCGGCCACGCCGCCGGCAACCTGCCGGACCTCGTCGGCGCGCTCGCGGGTGTTGGTCGCCTCGGCCGACACCTCGGCGATGCGGAAGGAGACGGCGGTTGCGGCGGCGGCGGTCTGGTTGACGTTGCGGGCGATCTCGTCGGTGGCGGCGGCCTGCTGCTCCATGGCGGCGGCGATGCCGGCGGCGATCTGGTCGATCTCGCTGATGGTGGCGCCGACGTCCTCCACCGCGTTCACCGCCGCCTGGGTCACCGCCTGGATTTCAGCGATCTGGCGGGTGATCTCCTCGGTCGAGGTGGAGGTCTGGTTGGCGAGGTTCTTGACCTCCGACGCCACGACCGCGAAGCCCCGGCCGGCCTCGCCCGCCCGCGCCGCCTCGATGGTGGCGTTCAGCGCCAGGAGGTTGGTCTGGCTGGCGATGGACTGGATCAGGCCGGTGACCTCGCCGATGCGGCCCACGGCGGACGAGAGCGACTGGATCGTCTCGCCGGTGTGGCGGCTGGCCTCCACCGCCTTGGCGGTCGCGCGGCTCGCCTGGGTGACCTGAAGGCCGATGTCGCGGATCGACGCGGTCAGCTCGTCCGACGCCGAGGCCACGGCCTGGGCGTTGCTGAGCGCCTGTTCGGCCGCCGCCGCCACGTCCTGCGCGTTGGTGCCGACCAGACCGGCGGACTGCGCCATGGCGCCGGCGTTGCTGTCCATCGCCTCGGTCCGTTCGGCGACGCGGCTGACCGCCTCGCGGCTTTCGCGCTCGACCGTCGCGGCCATTTCCTCAAGGGCGCGGCGCTTCTGCTCCTCGCCTTCCAGGCGCTGGCGCTCCTGCTCGGCGCGCAGGCGCTCGGCCTCGACCATGCCATCGCGGAAGACGACCACGGCGCGGGCCATGTTGCCGATCTCGTCCAGGCGGTTGGTGCCGGCGACCTGTGCCGACAGGTTGCCCTGCGACAGAGCGTCCATGACGCGCTTCAGCGCGCTCAGCGGGTCCAGTAGGCCGCGCAGAAGCAGGAAGCCGGGGACCGCCAGCAGCACGGCGAAGCCGATCACGCCGATGGTCGCCAGCCGCATGTTCTCGTCGAAGGACTTGAAGACGGTGGCCTTCTTGATGCCGACATAGACGATCCCGACGACCTGCCCGGTCTTGTCCTTGATGGGGTCGTAGGCGGCGTAATAGTCCTCGCCCAGGATCTTCACCATGCCGCGATAGCTGCTGCCGCGGCCGATCACGGCGTCGTAGGCCGGGCCGGCGTCCAGCTTGGTGCCCACCGCGCGGCTGCCGTCGGGCTTCGCCACGTTGGTGGCGACGCGGGTGTCGCCCTGGAAGATCGTCGCCGTGCCGCCGGTGATCTTCTTGATCTTGTCCACGACCTCGTTGTTGTCGTTCAGCACGAAATTGCCCAGCATCAGCTTGCCGTCGCGCAGGGCGAAGTCGCCGCCCTTTTCCGACAGAGCGCTCCAGGCGATCTCCATGCTGAGCGTCTGCATCTCGACCGCCTGCCGTTCCAGGTCGCGGGAAAGCACCTGCCCGATCACGCCGAGAATGGCGCCGCTCAGCATCAGCATGCCGGCGAAGTTCAGGATGGACACCTTGGTGGAGATGGACAGGCGGGCGATCATGCTTTTCATCGGGCGGACCGGCCTTTGCAATTCGTGATGGCGCGCGGCGCTGGTGAGCCATGCGCCACGAACCGCCTCCCGAACTGGTCGGGCGCGGTCGTGGCGTTCTGGCGGGCGCAATTTCAGATTTTGCTGATAATTTTAATATAATACGGAAGGGTTAGAAACGGTCCCCTTGCCTCAACCCGCAAGGCTCTTTCAAACCGACCTCCGGCGAGCGTCGGGATTGTGGGGCAATTCAATTCTCCTCCCGGCAGATCTTGACTTTATTCCTATAACTTGGCAGTGTTTGGTTGAACTCGGGCGGAATCCGCCCTGCCTTCCCCTATTCAATCGACCCGCAACCGCCGCGTTTCCGCCGGAACCGCGTTCAAGGAAGTGTGCGCCCATGTCAACGATCATGCCAACGATTACGCCTGCGACCATCCTCGCCTTGGACATCGACCGCATCACCCCCCTGCCCGACCACCCGCGTCGGCGGTTCGATCCCACCACCATCGATGCACTCGCGCTGTCCATCGAGCAACATGGTCTGCTCCAGCCGATCCTGGTAAGCGCGCTCGGTGCCGGGCGGTACGGTCTTCTGACCGGCGCGCGACGGCTGGAGGCGCATCGTTTTCTGGGGCGGCGGGCAATCCCGGCGATGCTGGTGGAGGAGCCGGACGCCGGCCGGGCGGGCGAACTGTCGCTGGCCGAAAATATGCAGCGCGAGGGATTGGACGCGCTGGAACTGGCCGAAGCGTTGCGCCGGCTGGCGGAAGAGGACGGCTATGGCCGTGACGATCTCGCCCGGCTGATCGGCCGCAGCCGCACGGTGGTCGGCGACATCCTGAGCCTGAACGGTTTGCCCGAGCGCATCAAGGCGGAATACCCGGCGGTGCGTCGGGCGGTGTCGCGCTCCGTCCTCGTGGAGGTGGCGCGCACGCGGGATCCGGAGGCGCAGGCCGCGCTGTGGGATGCGGCCAAGGCGGGCACCCTGACGGTGCGGGAGGCGCGTCGGCGCCGGCTGAGAGCCGCGGCAGCGGCTCCCGTCACCCTGCCCCGCGTGTTGATGGCCGCGCGCCGCTGCGTGCGCCAGTTCGAGCGCATGGAGACGGCGCCCCGCGACGCCGTGCCGCTGTCCACGACCGACCGCGAGACTCTGCACACCCTGCGCCGCCGCATCGACGCCCTGCTGGCGAATGCGGGCGATAGGCCCGGGCAAACGGTCCGCGATGAAGGTTGTCCCCCGACATCCGTCCTGGACCACCATCACCGCCAACTCACGGGAGTAAATCCTGCTTCCTGCTGAAAAGTGACGAAGGGTGCTGGATTGGCGGTTGCCTCCCTTGACCGACGAAAGACAACCCGGTAGCTTCCCCTCTACCCCTATCGGTGGAGGCACGGCATGGACGGCGACCAGATCCGGGCGCTGCGGGAATCACGCGGGTTGACTCAGGCGGATTTGGCGGCGGCGCTGAACGGAATGACCGGACGCAAGCTGGACAAATCCAAGGTTTCGAAGTGGGAAAGCGGTAAGGAGAAGATTCCGGCCGATGTCGCTGGGCTTCTTCTGATGCTGACGTTGGAACGGCCGCAGGACGCCGCTCCCGGCCGGTGCGTGACCGTGTCGCTGGCGATCCAGAAGGGCGGTACCGCCAAGACGGCGACGAGCCTGTGCCTGTCCTATGTTCTGGCCCGCGCGGGCTACCGGACGCTGCTGATCGACGGCGACAGCCAGGCGAACGCGACCGTCCAAGCCGGCGTGCCGGTCGGTGAGACGGTGGAGCTGACTAAGGCCGATCGCACGCTGTACCACGCCCTGACCGGGAAGGCGCCGGTCGATTCCTGCATCCTGCGGACCGCCTACCCCAACCTTCACCTCCTGCCCTCCAGCATCGCGCTCGCCGTCGCCGAGAAGGAGATGACTCAGGACCAGATCAGCCCCAGCGGCTTCATGCGCCAGATGATCGGGCAAATCCGGGACCGCTACGACTTCGTGGTGATCGACTGCGCCCCTGCCCTGTCGGCGCTGACCATGAACGCGCTGGTCGCGTCGGACTACGTCCTCATTCCGTGCCAGACGGAGGCGCCGGCGATCCTTGGGCTCGACCACCTGAACAACACCCTGCGCGAGGTGCAGCAGCGCGCGAATCCCCGGCTGCAAATCCTCGGCATCGTGCCGACCATGTACAATTCCCGGCTCAGCCAGGACCGTGCCTCGCTGGACGACATCCAACAGGTCTGGGGAGCCTCGATGCACGTGTTCGAGCCGATCCCGCGCGCCACCATCTACTCCCAGGCGGCGGCCAGCCAACGCATTACGGTGGAGGCCGATCCGGGCGCGCCGGGGATCGAGACCTTCGTGGAGATCGCCCGGCGCCTGATCCAGGCCGCCGGCACCGCATCGGAGACCGTTGCATCGGGGAACGTCCATGCCGCCTAAGCTTCAACGCACCACCCGCACGCAGATGATGGCCGGCCCGGCGGGCCGCGAGGCGATTCCGGAGGTCAGCACCAGCCTACACGGCCTGTCCGGCGTGCTGCCCCGTCTGGTCGAGGCCGATGTGGATCGCATCGGCACCAATCCCGACCAGCCGCGCACGGTCTTCGACGAGCAGGCTCTCCGCACGCTGGCGGAATCCATTGAACGGCACGGCCTCCAGCAGCCGATCCTGGTCCGCGAGACGGAGGAATTCGGCCAGTACCGTCTGGTCGCCGGCGAGCGGCGCCTGCGTGCTCACCGCATGCTGGGCCGGTCCACCATCCCGGCGATCATCACGAAAGGGCGGCCGGAGGAAATCGCGCTGATCGAGAACGTCCAGCGCGTCGATCTCGACGCCGTGGACCTCGCGCGCGGGCTGAAGGCGCTGATCGACAACTATGGCTTCTCGCAGGTGGAGGCGGGGGCGGCGGTCGGCCTGTCGGACAGCGAGACCTCGCGCCGGCTGAGCGTGCTCGCCCTGCCCTCCGACATCCTGGCCGAGTATCAGGCGGCACCCGACGCGGTCAGCCGCTCCGCGCTCTACGAACTGGCCGCCGTCGAAGGCGAGAAGGCTCAACGCGCGCTGTGGGCGCAGGCCAAGGACGGCATGACGGTGCGGGAAATGCGCGCGGCCAAGCCCCGGACGCGCCCGAACCTGGAGCCGATGCGCGTGTTGGGCACCAGCCTGAACCGCATCGGAAAGGACATTGAGGCGATGCGTGCCGTTCGCTCCGCCATGGTTTCCGAGCATCACGAGCGGCTTCGCGAGCTGCGCCGTCAGATCGACGATCTGCTGGGAGAGTGAACGGGGCGAGCAAGCGGACTTGCGACGTCGGGAGCAGCCGTTAATTGCACATGCACCCAATATGCAATTACAAGGTGCTTTCGACGTCGCAAGTCGGTCGTTCCGATGCGGGGCTACAGCAGCTTCGCGGTCAGGGAAATCTCGGTGCCGGCCAGCGCCTTCGACACCGGGCAGTTCTTCTTGGCGCCATCAGCCTGCTGCTGGAAAGTGGCATCGTCGATGCCGGGGATCTCGGCATCGCAGTCCAGCTCGATCCGGGTGATGGCGAAGCCCTCCCCCACCTTGTCCAGATGCACGCGCGCCGTGGTGTGAACGCGGGTCGGTGTGTGCCCGGCCTTGGACAGGCCGGCCGACAGCGCCATGGAGAAACAGCCGGCGTGGGCCGCCGCGATCAATTCCTCCGGGTTGGTGCCGGTGCCGTTCTCGAAACGGGACGGGAAGGAATAGGCCCCCTCGAACGCGCCGCTGCCCAGCCGCATGGTGCCCTTCCCCTGGGCCAGATTGCCGCGCCATTCCGCATCCGATTGCCGTATTGCCATGTGAGCCTCCCGGTGTCGTCGAATGGATGATCCGTTGCGGGCAGCAAGCTAGGTCCGGCGGGCCGAATGGCAAAGGTGTTGCCGCGACGGGATGCGCGGGCTGCTCCAAAAGGACGAAAAGCACCTCTTCAAGTATTAAACGCATATTACGCCTGCCTCTCATAAGAGACGCGAGGGATCCCGAAAAGCCGGGTAATCTGGCGAACAAAAATCGTCGATCCGCGTTGTCCCGGCACGTTGTTCCGCGCACAGGGCAAGTTTCCGGTTCGAGAGGCACCGTTCGAGAAAAGGGGGAGGCGAGATTGATGCGTCAGACGGCTTTCCAGCCGGCGGTTGACGGCACCCAGGCTGCGGCCACCGAAACCGTCGCCAGCGAGGATATCCGATCCCTGCTGGGCGACAGCGGGTGGCTGACCGTCGATGTGGGGGAGTTGTCGGATGAGGATGACCTCTACGCCGCCGGCCTGACTTCCCACGGGTCGGTGAACCTGATGCTGGCGCTGGAGGAGCGGTTCGACATCGAGTTTCCCGAACATCTCCTGCGCCGCCGCACCTTCGAAAGCATTACCGCGATCCGCGATGCCGTGTCCGGGATCCTGAGCGGGACATCCGTGCCATGAACGCGCTGCCGTCCTCCGTCGCCGCCATGGTCGCGGAGCACGCGGCTTCCGTGGATCGTGACGCGCGCTTTCCTTCGGAAGCCTTCACCGCGCTGAAACAGGCCCGATTATTGGGCGCCATGGTGCCGCGCGACTATGGCGGGGAGGGTGCCAGCCTGACCGACATGGCCGCCGTGGCGCACGCTCTGGCGCAGGCCTGCCCGTCCACCGGGCTGATCTTCGCCATGCACCAGATCCAGGTCGCCTGCGTCGTCCGGCACGGGCAGGGCAGCGCGTGGCACCGCGACCTGCTGGCGCGGCTGGCGTCGGACCAGTTGCTGCTCGCGTCGGCGACGACGGAGGCCGGCATCGGCGGCGACGTGCGCTCCAGCTCCTGCGCGGTGGAGGGCGAGGGCGAGCGCTTCCGGCTGGAGAAGCAGGCGACGGTCATTTCCTACGGTGCCGAGGCCGACGCCATCTTGGTCACCGCGCGCCGCGCGCCGGACGCGCCGGCGTCGGACCAGATCATCGTGCCGCTGCTGCGCGACCAGTTCCGCCTGGAGGAGATCGGCGGCTGGGACACGCTGGGCATGCGCGGCACCCGCAGCATCGGCTACCATCTGCGGGCGGAAGCGTCGCGGGCGCAGATCATGCCCCTGCCCTACGCCGACATTTCCGCCCAGACCATGCTGCCGGTCACGCACATCCTGTGGGCCAGCGTCTGGCTGGGCATCGCCACGGACGCCGTCGCCCGCGCCGGCGCCTTCGTCCGGGCGGAGGCGCGCAAGCGCCCCGGCACCCAGCCGCCCGGCGCGCGGCGGCTGGCCGAACTGACCGCCCTGCACCAGACCATGCGAGGCGCCGTGCGCGGCGCCATCGACCGGTTCGACGAGGCGGCCGACAGCCCCGACCGACTGACCTCCATGGGCTTCGCGGTCGCCATGAATGCGCTGAAGATGCAGGCTGCGGAGATGGTGGTGCGCATCGTTGAGCAGGCGATGCTGGTCGCCGGCCTGTCGTCCTACCGCAACGATGGCCCCTACAGCCTGTGCCGCCATCTGCGCGACGCCCATTCGGCGCCGCTGATGATCAGCAACGACCGGATCCTCGGCAACACGGCGAACCTGCTGCTGGCGCACAAGGATAACGCCTCGCTTTTCGGGTGAACCCTTCGTGGAAGACCATGGACACGTACTCTAGCGATGCGCACACCGAATTCCGCGACGCGCTGATCGCGGCCGGTCTTCTCATCCCCACCGGCGTGGACGGGCTGTACGGCCGCAGCGGCGTCTTCGAAGACGTGGTGGAGCGGTTCAACGACCTGATTTCCGCCTGCGGGCGGGGGGATGGGGCGGAGGTCATGCGCTTCCCCCCGGCGCTGGCCCGGTCGCATTTCGAGCGCAGCGAGTATCTGAAGAGCTTCCCGCATCTGGCCGGCACCGTGCACAGCTTCATGGGCGACGAGCGCGCTCACCAGTCGATGCTGCGCCGGCTGGAGGAGGGGGAGGACTGGGCCGACGGCCAGATGGCGACCAACGTCGTCATGACCCCCGCCGCCTGCTACCCCATCTATCCCACAGTCGCGGAGCGCGGCCCGCTGGGCGCGGACGGCGCGCTGGTGGATGTCTATTCCTACTGCTTCCGGCATGAACCGTCGCTGGACCCGGCGCGCATGCAGCTGTTCCGCATGCGGGAATACGTGCGAGTTGGCACGCCAGACCAAGTAATGGACTTCCGCCAGGGCTGGCTGGAGCGGGGCAGGGCGTTAATGGAATCGCTGGCCCTGCCGGTCGCCATCGACCTCGCCAACGATCCGTTCTTCGGGCGGGCCGGGCGGATGCTGTCGGCCAACCAGCGCGACCAGGGGTTGAAGTTCGAGCTGCTGATCCCCATCGCCTCGGCCGAGAAACCGACCGCCTGCCTCAGCTTCAACTACCACCAGGATCATTTCGGCCTGCTGTGGGACATCCGCACACCGGACGGCGAGGTCGCGTATACCGCCTGCGTCGGCTTCGGGATGGAGCGCGTGGCGCTGGCGCTGTTCCGCCATCATGGCTTGGACGTGAAGGCCTGGCCGGCCTCGGTGCGCGCCGCGCTCTGGGGGTGACGACGATGCACGCGCTGCACGCGCCCGACCGCGCTTGGCCCGACCGTGTATGGGTTGAGACCAACTGCTACACCGACCTGTGGATCGAACTGCTGCACGCGCTGGAGTTCGATCCGCTGGCGATGCTGCCCTTCACTGTGGCGCAGGATTTCGAAGGTGACCAGTTCACCTTCTTCAAGCCACCGCCGGAGGATCTGCGCACCCTCTACGGGCTGGAGGTTCAGGAACTCGCCCTCTACGACCGGGTGGAGGCGCACGCGGCGGTTCAGCTGCGCCGGGGCCGGCCGGTGCTGGTGGAGGTGGACGGCTTCCACCTGCCGGACACGAGGGGCACCTCCTACCGCAGCCAGCACGTCAAGACGACCATCGCGATCCTGGGGCTGGACGAGGGGGCAAAGCGCCTCGACTACATCCACAACGCCGGCCGCTTCACGCTGGAGGGGGAGGATTACGAGGGCCTGTTCGCGCCGCCGTTCCTGTTCCCCTACGTCGAGTTCGTGAAGCGCAGCGCCCCGGCCCTGGAGGGCAGGGCGCTGACGGACGCCTCCATCGGCCTGTTGCGCCATCACCTGCGCCGCCGCCCGGCGGAAAACCCCGTCACCGCCTACCGCGCCGCCTTCCCGGAGCATCGCGCCGCACTGGCCGCCCGGCCCATGGACTATTTCCACCTCTACGCCTTCAACACACTGCGCCAGCTCGGCGCGAATTTCGAGCTGCTGGGCCGCCATGTCCGCTGGATCGACGGCCCGGCGGAGGCGGCGGAAGCCTGTGACCGGCTGGCGGGTTTGGCCAAGGCGTTGCAGTTCCAGCTCGCCCGCGCGGTGCACCGGGGCCGCTTCGGCGACGACACGGCTCTGCTGGACGCGATGGAAGCCGCCTATGAGACGGCCATCGGCGCGCTGACCCGGCGCTATGGGTGACGCGCATGGCGCGGATCGTTTCCGTCACCGGCCGAACCATGACGCCCCTGACCGAGGGGTGGGAGATGTGCGTGGCGGGAGAGGAAATCCGCCCCTCTCCCGCGCAGCGGGGGAGGGAGGGACCCACGCGCCAGCGTGGGGGGGAGGGGGCCGCCGACGATTGGCTCCCCGCCCCCGTCCCCGGCACCGCCGCCCAGGCGCTACGGGCCGCCGGCCTCTGGTCGCCGGACGATCCCGCGCCGCTGCACGGCCGCGACATTTGGTACCGCACCCGCCTGACCGGCGAGGGGCCGCGCACCTTGCGTTTCCATGGTCTCGCCACGCTGGCCGAGGTCTGGCTGGACGGTGAGCGCATCCTGACCTCCGACAGCATGTTCCTGGCGCACGAGCTCCCCATCACCCTGCGCGGCGAGCACACGCTGACCATAGCCTTCCGCGCCCTCGGCCCCGTCCTCAAGACGCAGCGCGGCCGGGGGCGCTGGCGCGTGCGGTTGGCCGAGCCGGCGGGCTTGCGGAGCGTCCGCACCACGCTGCTCGGCCACATGCCCGGCTGGTGCCCGCCCGTCCACGCGGTCGGCCCCTGGCGCCCCATTGAACTGATCGAGGAAACCGGCCCGCTCCGGGTCCGCTCCGCCGATCTCCGCGCGACGCTCGACGGCAAGGACGGCCTTTTGACGCTCGACCTGTCGGTGGAGTGGACCGGTGCCGCCCGCCCGCCCGCCTTCGTGGCGGTGGGGGAGGCCACCGCACCCCTGGCCTGGACCGGCGCGACCACCCTGCGCGGCCACATCCGCATCCCCGACGTGGAGCCCTGGTGGCCGCACACCCACGGCAACCCGACCCTGTATCCCGTGCACGCCGGCATCGGCGGGGAGCGCATCGACCTCGGCCGCACCGGCTTTCACCGTATCGAACGGGAGGGCGGCGAACTGGAGGAGAGCGACGGCTTCGCGCTGCGCGTCAACGGGGAGCGGATTTTCTGCCGGGGCGCCTGCTGGAGCAGCCCGGACATCGTCGCCCTGCCGTCGTCGCGCGACGCCTACGCCCCGTGGCTGGCGCTGGCGCGGCAGGCCGGCATGAACATGCTGCGCGTCCCCGGTATCACCGCCTACGAGGCCGACGCCTTTTTCGAGCTGTGCGACGAGCTGGGGATCCTGGTCTGGCAGGACTTCATGTTCGCCAACTTCGATTACCCCACGGACGAGGGCTTTCTGAACGCTGTGCGTCTGGAGGCGGCGCAGTTCCTCGACCGCACCCAGGCGTCGCCCAGTCTCGCCGTGTTGTGCGGCGGCAGCGAGGCGGAGCAGCAGGCGGCCATGCTGGGCCTTCCCCGCGCCGCCTGGACCCAGCCGGTCTTCGACACCGCCTTGCGGGAGGAGGCTGCGCGCCTGCGGCCCGATCTGCCCTACGTCGCCAATTCTCCGACCGGCGGCGCATTGCCCTTCATCGCCAACGCGGGCGTGACCCATTATTATGGCGTCGGCGCCTACATGAAGCCGCTGGAGGACGCCCGCCGGGCCGAGGTGCGCTTTGCCTCGGAATGCTTGGCCTTCGCCAACATGCCCGATGCCCGCGCGCTGTCCGGCGTTCCCGCCGTGCACGATCCCCGCTGGAAGGCCCGCGTGCCCCGCGACCCCGGCGCGCCCTGGGATTTCGAGGACGTGCGCGACCACTACCTGCACCGTCTGTACGCCGTCGATCCGGCCAGCCTGCGCTATGAGGATCCCGACCGCTACCGCCGCCTGTCCCGCGCGGTGAGCGGGGAGGTGATGGAAGCGGTATTCGCCGAATGGCGGCGGGCGGGCTCCACCTGCTGGGGCGGGTTGGTCTGGATGTTCCAGGATCTGTGGCCGGGCGCCGGCTGGGGCGTGGTGGATTCCTCCGGCGCGCCGAAGGCGGCGTGGCACGCCCTGAAGCGCGCCTTCTGCCCGGTGCGGATTCTGCTGACCGACGAAGGCGTCAATGGGCTGGCCGTCCACCTCGTCAACGAGACGCCGCGCATGGTCGAGGCCATTGTGACTCTCACATGCCTGCATGCGGGCGAAACGCCGGTTATGACGGCGGAACGGGCCGTGACCCTGCCGCCGCGCAGCGTCCGCGAACATTCGGCGGCGGCGCTGTTCGATCGCTTCTTCGACACGACCTACAGCCACCGCTTTGGACCGCCGGCCCACGACGCGACCGTGGCGACCCTGACCGCCGCCGCGACCGG
Source organism: Azospirillum soli (assembly GCF_017876165.1). Classification (GTDB taxonomy): domain Bacteria; phylum Pseudomonadota; class Alphaproteobacteria; order Azospirillales; family Azospirillaceae; genus Azospirillum; species Azospirillum soli. Next base: position 3,103 of record NZ_JAGINQ010000021.1, on the reverse strand, counting down.
CGCGCCTCTGGCCGACGCCGTCCATTTCCCGCAATTCCACCGGATGGAGCGCGCCGATCTGGGCCTGATCGCCAAGACCGACAGGGCAGGGGAGGGCTGGACCCTGACCCTGCGCAGCCGCCGGCTCGCCCGCTCCGTCCACATCGAGGATGACGCCTTCCGCGCGGAGGACGACTGGTTCCACCTGCCGCCGGGCGTCGAGCGCACCGTGCGCCTGATCCCGCGCGGTCGCGCGGATAAGATCCCTAATGGCGAAATCCACGCGATCAACGCCTGTGCACCGGTGCGTTTCCGGGGGGTGGCATGACGCCCGTCGTCTTCGAGGACTGCTTCGGATGGCTGCACCCCGCCGCCGGGCGGCGCGGCGTGGTTCTGTGCGCCCCCTACGGGAACGAGGCGCTGACCACCCACCGCGCGTGGCGCGCCTTTGCCGAGCGGCTGGCCGAGGCCGGGTTGCCGACCTTGCGCTTCGACTATCCCGGAACCGGCGATTCCGTCGGCGACGAGGAGGACCCGGACCGCTTGCGCGCCTGGATTGACGGCATCCACGTCGCCGTGCGCTTCCTGCGCGCCAACACGGGCGTGGAGGAGGTCGCGCTGGTCGGGCTGCGCCTCGGCGCGCTGCTCGCCACCGTGGCGGCGCAAGAGGCGAGGGGAGTGAACGCGCTGGTCCTGCTTGCCCCCTGCCTGTCGGGGCGCAGCTTCGTCCAGGAACTCCGCGCCATGTCGCTGCTGTCGGCCCCGCCCGAGGGCGCGCCGCCCGCCGTCACGGAGGAGGGCATCGACAACGGCGGCTTCCGCCTGACGGCCGAAACGATGTCGGCGCTGCAACGGCTCGACCTGCTGGCCTTGACGGAGCCGCCGGCCCCGCGCGTCCTGCTGTTCGACCGGCCCGACGCGCGCGGAGCCGGCCGGTTGCGTGACCATATCCGCAAGCTGGGCGTGGACCTGCGGGAGGAGCCGTTCCCCGACTTCGCCCAACTGATGAGCAACGTGCAGCGCGCCACCGGCCCCTGCGAGACCCTGGAGCGTGCGACGGCGTGGCTGAAGGAGGGCGCGCCGGCCGGGAATGTCCCGCAGGCCCCCGGCCCCGGCGCGTCGCTCGCCCTCCCGGGAGCCATGGAGCATCCGGTGCGGTTCGGTCCCACCGAAGAGCTGTTCGGCGTCCTGTGCGAACCGGCCGATCCGGCTGACCGGCGCGACCGGCCGGCGGTGCTGCTGCTGAACAGCGGAGCGACCTGCCATGTGGGGTCCGGCCGCATGTCGGTGCGGCTGGCGCGGCGACTGGCGGCGCGCGGCTACGCCTCGCTGCGCATCGATCTGGCCGGGCTGGGTGACAGCGGGTCGCGAACCGGCCGCGCCGACAATCTCATTTATTGCCAGGAGGCCGTATCCGATGTGCGGGCGGCACTCGATTGGCTGGAGGCGAGGGGGTACCGGCGTTGTGTCGTGGTGGGCCTGTGCGCCGGGGCGGCGACCGCGCTGCACGGCGCGCTCGCCGACGCACGGATCGTCGGGCAGGCGCTGATCAATCCCGGACGCTACGTTCTTGGCGATGGGGTCACGTCGGAGGCAGTCACCGGCACGGCGATCAAGCCGATGGCGGCCTATCTCCCCCGCCTTGCTGACCGGGCGACGTGGCGGGCCATCCTGCGCAAGGACCGCAAGGCCGCCCGCGTGGCCCATGGCCTCACGAAACGGATTGTTCAGCGCGTGCGCATCAAGGCGGGTCGCGTGCGGGCCTGGATGACCGGGCGGGGCTACGCCACCGACGACGTAGCGCACTGGTTCCACCGGCTGTCGGAGCGGGGCGTGCACACGCTGCTGGTCCATGGCGCCGACGATGTCACGCTGGGCGAATTCGAAACGCATTTCGGCCGCGACGGCGGGCCTCTGCGCGGCATACGCAATCTGCGGATGGAACGCATTGCCGGCGCCGATCACAGCTTGACCATCGGCCCGGCGCGTGATCGTTTTGCAAGTCTGCTCGACGAGCATCTTGAGGCCATCGATGCCGCCACGGCGCAGACGATGGCGCGCAACGGCGCCACGATGATACCGAAGCGCGCCTTCGCTTCCGGGACGGAGGGGTAGGGGAGGCGCCCCCCTCAGCCGCTCTGTCTGTCGCTGTCGGGCAGATCGGTTTAGAAGCCTGTTTGCTGCGGCCTGCGCCCTTGCCCCGTGGCCGTTTTGCAGAGCGGATCCGTTTAGAAGAGAGCGGATCCGTTTAGAACCGGGCCATTTCGCCGCCTTCAGCGGCTTCCGCCCGGCGCGATCAACGCCCAAGATGCTGGTGCTCACGGCGACATTGCCCCGGCCCTGCCGGCGATCGTTGGCCTTTTGTCGCGCGTTGGGAGCCGGCTGGCCGGGACACCGTGGTCGGCAGGCCCCCGCTCCGGACCCTGCCTCCAGGATCATCCGGGTGGATGAGAGCTACAGATATTCTGTACAAAGGTGGCGGGCGGACGTTTTCCCGCCCGAACCGTCCAGGAATCCCCATGGCCCTCGTCGCCTATGCCCGCGTCTCCACCGAGGAGCAGTCCACGGACTCGCAGCTGCTCGCCCTGCGCCAAGCGGGCTGTTCCATCATCTTTGAGGAGCACGCCTCCGGCGGCGACCGCGACCGCCCGGTGCTCGCCAAGGCGCTCGCCAGCCTGAAGCGGGGCGACACGCTGGTGGTGGCGCGCATCGACCGGCTGGCGCGCTCCCTCTTCCACTTGCTGGAGGTGATCGACGGCCTGGGGCAGCGCGGGATCGCCTTCAAGTCGCTGGGCGATCCGATCAACACCACCAGCCTGCAGGGACGCTTTGCCCTGCAAGTTCTCGGTGCCGCGGCCGGGCTCCGTTGCAAAGTTTGATGGCGGGCGCGGAGAGCCGCGGAGGCAGCGTCTTCAGGCGGCCGTCCCGAACAGGCTGGCGATGAAGGTCGCCTGGGTGGGCATGTCGTTGGCGGGAATGGCCGTGACCTGCCCCTTGCGCACCATCGCCAGGCTCTCGTAGCCGGCGATCGTCCGGCGCGCCGTGTGGAAGCTCTTGAACCCGAGCCCCGGCCGGACCAGCCGCTTGATGCGTCGATGATCCTGTTCAACGATATTATTCAGGT
>NZ_JAGINQ010000020.1 GCF_017876165.1 Azospirillum soli | reverse complement strand
AGCAACCTCACCCAAGCTTTCGAAACTGATGTCTCTTGCTGCATAGATCAGGATGCTCCAGGCAACCGCAATGCCAATCCCCAAACCAGGAGACCAGCCCCGCGACGCGGCGCAAAAACACCGCCGCCTGCGCATCCCTTCTCACAACACGGTATCAACTTGTCCAAGAAACCGCAGCGCCCGTTCGGAAGCCGCATCGGCCGACGTTCAGTCTCCGGTGAGGAGCGAAGCGCCGAGGCCATCTTATCTAGAAGCTTTGACTTTCGATGTCAAGCGGTCATTTCTTCGTGGCCGCCGTTTTCTACTTTGCCTCAGCTTCTGTTTCCCTTGCGGCGTCGCCGTTTCGTTGGCGGCCACCGCGTCGGGAGGCGCTTTATATGCGGGAGCCTTCGGGCGAGCAAGCGCTTTTTCTCCGCCTCCGTCGATTTTTGAAACATGCCTTCGTGACAGACCGGAAATGTCCGGCCAAAGCCAACCGACGACACTTTGTCCATGGCGGCGGGTGAGTCCAAATCACCTCATTGCTTTTTTCTTGGGCACAAACGGTCCGTCTTGCGAATGATTTCATCCGCATCCAGCTTCCTGAAGACGGGAGACGCGGGCAACACCGGTGTCTCCACAAAAAGAACGATCAGGAGGACGCCGTGCATCTGTTCGACCACCCCGACTTCGACGGCCATGAGCAGGTGGTGTTCTGCTGCGACCCCGCGTCGGGACTGCGCGCCATCATCGCGATCCACGACACCACGCTGGGGCCGTCGCTCGGCGGCTGCCGCATGTGGCCGTATGCCAGCGACTGGGAGGCTCTGCGCGACGTGCTGCGCCTGTCCCGTGGCATGACCTACAAGTCGGCGCTGGCCGGGTTGCCGCTGGGTGGCGGCAAGTCGGTGATCATCGGCAACCCGCGCACGGACAAGAGCGAGGCGCTGCTGCGCGCCATGGGCCGCAACGTCGAGCGGCTGGGCGGGCGCTACATCGTCGCCGAGGATTCCGGCACCAGCGTTCCCGACATCAAAACCATGGCGCTGGAGACGACCCACGTTTCCGGCATCGCGGAGAAAACGACCGATGGCGGCGCCACGCGCAATGGCGATCCGTCGCCCGCCACCGCCTACGGCGTCTTCGTCGGCATGAAGGCTGCGGTGCACCACCGCCTCGGCCGCTCGGACCTGGAGGGGCTGAAGGTGGCGATACAGGGCGTTGGCCATGTCGGCGCCCACCTCGCCCGCCATCTGCGGGATGCCGGCGCGCGGCTGTGGATCGCCGACATCGACGCGGAACGGGTGCGCCAAGTCGCCGACACGCTGGGTGCCACGCCGGTCCGTGTTGATGAGGTCTTCGATCTGGACGTGGACGTGTTCGCGCCCTGCGCGCTGGGAGCCGTTCTGAACGACGACACCGTGGCCCGTCTGTCCGCCCGCGTCGTGGCCGGAGCCGCCAACAACCAGTTGGCCGGGCCGCGACACGGGCAGGCTCTGTTCGACCGAGGCATTCTCTACGCGCCGGACTACGTCATCAACGCCGGCGGGGTCATCGACGTCTATCACGAGCGCACCGGATACGATCATGCACGGGTGATGAGCCAGATCGAGGCCATCGCCGACACGCTGACCGAGATCTTCGCCCGCGCCGACGCCGAACGGAAGCCGACCGCCGTCGTGGCCGACCGCATGGCGTGCCAGCGCGTCGGCCGGGCACGCTGAGGCCTCCCCGCACCAGGAACGGGCCGGCCAGGAACCGGCGGAAGAGCGCGATGTTGGACGGATGGTCGTCCTTGCGGCGGCCATCCTTCTCCAACAGGGAGCAGTTCCATGGCCGAGTACGAGAACAGGTGGAGACACGACCGGAACGATCTCCACGATTCGGACGAGAATCGCAGGCGGTGGCGTGGTGACGTGGACCGCGATCTTCTGGAAACCAGCCGCAGGCTGGAGCAACGGCACGACTACAGCCCGGACCTGATCGCGGACCTGCGCTATTTCGCCGGGGCGGAGAGTGGCCGCGATGACAGTGATCGCGATTACAGTAACAGCGCTTATGGCGCGCCCCGCCGGCATGCGGATAACCGCCACCACCAAGCCTCTCATGACAGAGGGCAGCATTACGGAGGGTTGGGGCCACGCGGTTACACCCGGTCCGACGAGCGCATCCGGGAGGACGTCAACGACCGCCTGACCGACGATCCCTATGTGGACGCCTCCGACATCGAGGTGACGGTGAGCGGTTGCGAGGTTACCCTGTCCGGCACCGTCGATGATCGCCGGGCGAAACGCCAGGCAGAGGATGTCGCCGAGTCCGTGTCCGGAGTCCGCTACGTGCAGAACAACCTGCGCGTCCGCCAACCGGCCCATGGCGGCACGGCCACGTCGGCCGGCGCCTCGGCGATGAACGAACTGGGCCGCGCGCCATACCTCTACGATCCCTATCGCGGCGCCCCGTACCTGCGCCGCTCCTGACCGGCCCAACCAGCGCGCAACGTCTGTCTTCCTCAAGGCTCCCGGCGGCGACGACACCCGCGCCGGGAGCCGGATTTCGCCCGGCCCGTGACAACCGCGCAAAAGTGATAATCAATGTGGAGACGGTCACAATTTTGCTCTATTCCATAGGGTGTATCGCCCAGACCTGACCTGAATGCGGCGATGATGAAGGTCGTTCGCGAATGGTTGCAGGCATGGGTGTCCCCTTTTCTCGTCCCGCAGGCGACGCTCCCGCATGGAAGTTGTCCCTTCGTCCGGCCTGGGGTGTGCTGCTGGCCGCCTTGCTCGCGGCGGGAACACCGACACTCGGCGTCGCGGCCGAACCGCAGAAGGTCGAGCCGCAGAACGGGCGCGGCGCGTTGCTGCCCTCCGGCACTGTCACGACCGTCCGTCAGGAGCCGACCAAACAGGAACCGTCCAAGACCAAGCCCCGGACCGACGCCCCGGCGGCCGCGATGCCCGCCGCGACGGCAGCCAACGCTTCGGCCCCCGCCGCCCCGGCCGAGCCTCGGATCACGCAGGCGTTGCGATTCGGCATCTACCGCAAGGAAGCGGACGCCTGGGTCGATTGGAAGTCGCTGGTGCGCCGCCAACCGGACATGGTGGCCGATCTCGTCCCCCGCGTGGTTCCGCTGAAAGCCGGCGCGCCTGATGAGGGCTATGTTCTGCTGGCCGCCCCCCTGCCCGACCTGGACCCGACCTTCGTCTGCCGGCGCATCGTCGGCGGCGGCGGCAGTTGTCTTGTGGTGGAGGCGCCCGACGTTCCGCTCGGCCCGCCGGCGAAGATCGCAGACGGCGACAGCAACGGAGTTGTTACCTACACCCCGGACCAGAGCCGGGAGATGGTGGAGATCGAACGGCAGGCGGCGCGGCTGTCGCGCATCACCGCGATCGTGCCGGGCTTCGACGCACAGATCGATGTGGGTGCGCTGAAGGCCAGCCGCTGGAACCTGTGCGCGCTGACCTTCGACGACGGCCCGCACCCGGCGGTCACGCCGCGCATCCTGGACATTCTGCGCGCCGAAAGCGTGCGCGCGACCTTCTTTCCCATCGGCAACGTCGCCGTCCGACATCCGCGCATCATCCAGCGGATCGTGCAGGAGGGACACGAGGTCGGCAATCACAGCCTGACCCACCCCAACATGCGCAACCTTCCCGCCGAGGCACAGCGCGCCGAGGTGGCCGAGACCAACCGCGTTCTGGCGACAGCCGGGGCCGACCCGGTGCTGTTCCGTCCGCCGGCCGGCCGTTACAACCAGGACACCCTGAAGGTTGTCCAAGAGGAACGCATGAGCCCCGCGCTGTGGAACGTGGACACGCGCGACTGGCTGACCCGCGACGCCGAGAAGATCATGGCGCAGGTCGACGCGGCGGGCGCCATAGGCAGCGTCGTGCTGATGCACACGACCTACAACGCCACGGCCGAAGCGCTGCCGAAGGCCATCGGGCTGCTGCGCACGCGCGGTTGCCGGTTCGTGACCCTGTCGGAGTGGATCAGCAGCCTGACCAGCCTCGCCACCCCGCGCATCGCCCAGAAATGATGTCGAAGAGCGTTCGCGCAGAATGACATTGGGCCGCCCGGATGAGGCGGCCCAAAGTCTCGCAAGGTGTGTAAGCGACGCTGCCTTTACGCCGCGCTTTTGGCGCGGCCGCGACCACGGCGGGCGGGCTTGGCGGGCTGGTCCGCCTTCTTGCCGAGGCCGATCGACTTCGCGAAAGCCGAACGCTGCTCGGCATAGTTCGGCGCCGTCATCGGATAGTCGGCCGGCAGGCCCCACTTGCGGCGGTAATCGTCCGGCGTCATGCCGTAGGCCGTGCGCAGATAGCGCTTCAGCATCTTCAGCTTCTTGCCGTCTTCCAGGCAGACGATGTACTCGGGCGTCACCGACTTCTTGATTGGAACGGCCGGGCGCAGCTCAACCGGTTCCGGGGCCGCCGGCTTGCCGGTGCCGGACAGGCTCTGGTGAACGATCCGGATAAGGTTCGGAAGATCATTCACGGCAATCTGGTTGGAACGGACATAGGAGGCGACGATCTTCCCGGTCATCCCGACCAGATCCGTGTTCGACATCTCCGACCCGTCGGTGTCGCTGCTTTGCATGTTTGTTTCCTTTGCGAGCGAATGATCCTGCGCGCAGCATGGTCAAAGTGATGCGTCGTGCGCAAGCCTGTTATCGTCATAAACATGCAGGCGAGTGATGTGTTTCACGCAGCACAACCGCCGGCCCGCGCCAGTCAAGCCGCAATACAACGCAACGAACCAAAAATGGCTGTGCGCTCAGGCGCGGAAACGCTCGCTTTTGATCAGGTCGGCGTACCAACGGGCCGAGGCTTTCGGCGTGCGTTTCTGAGTCGCGAAGTCCACGTGCACGATGCCGAAACGGTTGCCGTAACCGCTTCCCCACTCGAAGTTGTCGAGCAGCGACCACACGAAGTAGCCGCGCACGTCGGCACCGGCGCGAATCGCCTCATGCATTTTGGCGTTGTAGAGACGCAGGTAGTTGATGCGGTGCTGATCGTCGATGGCGCCGGATTCGTCCGGCGTATCGTTGCCGCCGCAACCGTTTTCGGTGATGACGATGGGCATGCGGTAGCGACGGGTGATCTCCAGCAGTTCGTCCCGGAAGGCATCCGGGAAAACCGCCCAGCCGACCCCATGGGTGGGCGAATCGGGCGGTGCATCGCCCCACCCGTATCCCCAGGCCCTGGTCGGGTCCGCCTTGGCGAAGATCGGGCCGTAATGGTTCAGGCCGAACCAGTCCATGGGCCGGCAGATGCGCGCCATGTCGCCGGCCTGGACGTAGGGCTCGATGGCCTTGGCGACGCGCGGCGAATAATGACCGAGCAGTTGCGGATCGCAGAAGGCGAGATTCCAATGCTCGTCCAGCAGGGCCGCCGCCTCGACGTTCTCCGCCCGGTCGCCCTCGGGCAGGACACGCTGGCGGTTGTGCACGGCACCGATGGAGGCCCCCGGCACCAGATCGCGGATCACGTCCACCCCGGCCCCGTGGGCGAGATTCACATGGTGGATGGCGCGCAGATGCTGTTCGCGGTCGGTGATGCCGGGCGCGGCCCAGGGAATCGCATAGCCGAACAGGGTGAAGACGGAGAACTCGTTGAAGGTGATCCAGCGCTTCACCCGGTCGCCGTAGCGGCGCGCCAGCAACGCCGCATAGTCCGCGTACCAGCCCGCGCAATCCCGGTTCGCCCAGCCGCCCTGGTCGTGCAGCGCCTGCGGCAGATCCCAATGGTACACGCACAGCCAGGGCTCGATCCCCGCCGCCAGCGCGCCATCGATCACGCGGTCGTAGAAGTCGAGGCCCTTGTCGTTCACCGCCCCGCGCCCGCGCGGCAGCACGCGCGGCCACGCCACCGAGAAGCGGTACGCATCCACGCCCAGGTCGCGCATCAGCGCGATGTCGTCCTCATAGCGGTGGTAGTGGTCGCAGGCGACGTCGCCGGTGTCGCCGTTGACGACTCCGCCGGCCGTCCGGCAGCGCGTGTCCCAGATGCTCGGCCCGCGCCCGTCCTCGGCCGCCGCGCCCTCGATCTGATAGGCGGAGGTGGAGACGCCCCACACGAAATCGCTTCGCAGCTTGGTTTTCGCGAGCGCTTCAGCGTCGGGCTTTTCCAGGATTGCGTTGGTCTGGGACATGGCTTTCTCCGCCCGGCTGAACAGTCCTTTCGGGCGGACCACTCACACCGTGATAGTACCTTTGGCATGGTGGCGAGGGAATGGGCATAATTGGGTCATTGTCCCAGCGGACATTATTCCAGCGGAGCGTCCCGCCATGCCCACGCAGACCCCCGAAGCACGCGCACTCGGCCTTCCCGACGACTTTCTGTGGGGGGCCTCGACCTCCGCCTTCCAGGTGGAAGGAGCAGCCGGCGAGGACGGGCGCGGGCCGAGCGTCTGGGACACCTTCTGCCGCCTGAAGGGCCGGGTGGACAACGGCGACACCGGCGACGTCGCCTGCGACCACTACCACCGCTACGCCGAGGATGTGGCCCTGATGCGGGACCTCGGCGTCGGCGCCTACCGTTTCTCCATCTCCTGGCCGCGCGTGCTGCCGCGCGGGCGCGGCGCGATCAACGAGAAGGGCCTCGACTTCTACGACCGGCTGATCGACCGGCTTCTGGAGGCCGGAATCGAGCCCTGGGCCTGTCTTTACCACTGGGATTTCCCGCAGGCGCTGCACGACCTCGGCGGCTGGTCCAGGCGCGACAGCGCGGGCTGGTTCGCCGATTACGCCACGCTCTGCGCCCGGCGCTACGGCGACCGAGTGAAGCGCTGGGCAACCTTCAACGAGTTCTCGGTCTTCACGCTGTTCGGCTACGCCTTCGGCTGGGGCGCCCCCAGCATCGCCGACCGGGCCGAGCATCTGAAGGTCATCCACCACGTCAACCTCGCCCACGGGGCCGGGGTGGACGTTCTGCGCGCCCTCGTCCCGAACGCCTCCATCGGCGCCGTGCACAGCTACCAGCCCTGCCGACCGGAGGACGATGCGCCGGAGAACGTCGAGGGGGCCGCGCTCTTCAACGAGCTGTGGAACCTGACCTTTCCCGACCCGCAGATCCTCAGCCACTACCCGCCGCGCATCGCCCAGGCCATCGAGCCCTATGTCCAGGCCGGCGACATGGCGCGCATTGGACGCCCCATGGACTGGTTCGGCGTGAACCACTACGCGCCGGTTTACGCCAAGGCGGAGCCGGGCATGGTGTGGGGCTGCGGCTTCGGGTCCCCGCCGCCGGACATGCCGCGCACCAACATCGGCTGGCCCTACCAGCCCGACGCCTTCCGCGAGGCCCTGCTGGACCTGACCGGCCGCTACCGCCTGCCGATCTACGTGACGGAGAACGGCTACGGCACCAAGGCCGCCGAGACGCCCGACGAGCGCGGCATGATCAACGACACCGAGCGCCTCGACTATCTGCGCGCCTGCATCGGCAGCATGGCGGAGGCCCATAAGGCCGGCGCCGACGTGCGCGGCTATTTCGTGTGGTCGCTGCTCGACAACTTCGAATGGGGCGGCGGCTACGGCACCCGCTTCGGCATCGTGCATGTGGACTTCGCCACGCAGAAGCGGACGCTGAAGGAGTCGGCCAAGTGGTACGCGCGGCTGATCGGGGGGAGGGTGGCCTAAAAACTCACCCCACCGTCTCAACCGCCCCGCATACCTCTTCCCTCACCTGGACCGCGCCATTCACCCGTTCCAGCACCAGCTTGCGGCTGTGGTGGGCTTCCAGGCCGGGATGGCTGCCGATGGTCAGCACCGTCGCGGCTGGGACCTCCTCCTCGATCAGGCGGAACATGTCGTGCTCGCTCTCGGGGTCGAGGCTGCCGGTGGCGTCCTCCAGGAAGATCCAGTCCGGCCGGCGGATCAGCAGGCGGGCGAAGCCCAGGCGCTGCTGCTCGGGCATGGCCAGCACCTCGTCCCAGGAGTCCTCCTCGTCCAGCTGCGGCAGCAGGTGGCCGAGCCCGACGCGTTCCAGCGCCGCCGTGGCTTCCGCATCGCTGACCCGCTCCGGTCCGACCGGGTAGCTCAGCGCCGCGCGCAGCGTGCCATGCGCCAGATAGGGGCGCTCCGGCATGAAGAACACGCGCGTGTGGGCGGGAAGCGCGATGCGCCCGTGCCCCCACGGCCAGACCCGCGCCACCGTCCGGGACAGCCGCACCGCCGCGCCGGGATCGCCGACGATCAGCACGCGCTCGCCCGGCTTCACTTCGAGGTTGAAAGGCTTGATGACCAGCTTGCCGTCCGGCTCCGCCACCGACACATCGCGGAAGGTCAGGGAGGTTTCGTCGTCGGAGCGGACCACCACGATGCGCTCCGTCCCTTCGCCGCCGATCTCGCGGTCGAGGCGCTGGAGCGCCGTGTTCAGGCCCAGCACGCGCTCCACCGACGCCTTCCATTCCGCCGCGCGGGCGAGGTTGTCGATGGGCCAGGACAGGGCGCCGACCGTCTGCTGGAAGGCCTGCGCCGTCTGCATCAACACGCCGAGCGAGATGGTGCCGGCGATGTAGCTGGGTGCGGCCACCAGAATGGGGAAGGCCGCCGACAGCACCGAATAGGTCGCGCTGAACACCATCATGTTGGACAGCGCCCGCGTCTGCCCGTTCCAGCCCTGCTTCACGCCGCCCAGCAGGCCGACGATGCGGTCGCGCTCGCCCGATTCGCCGTGCAGCAGCGCGATGGCCTGCGCGTTCTCCCGCACACGGGCGAGGCCGAAGCGGAAGGACGCCTCGTTGCCTTGGCGATGGTTCACGGCCTTCACCAGCGGCCGGCCGACCACCAGCGCGATGGTCGTGCCGATGGCGGCGTACATCAGCGCGATGTAGAGCAGGTAGCCCGGCACATGGAAGGTGGCGCCCAGCACCGTCACCTCCGGCGCGCCGGACAGCATCCACAGGATGTTGGTGAAGCTGATCAGCAGCAGGGCGCAGTAGGACAGCGACAACCCCAGATCGATGGCGACCTCGGTGGAGATGCGGATGTCCTCGGCGATGCGGCCGTCCGGGTTGTCGTGGTCGCCGGGCAGATATGTGACCTGATGCTGGCGCCCGCGCGTCAGCCAGTCGTCCAGCAGCTTCTGCGTCAGCCACGTCCGCCAGCCGATTTGCAGGCGCCGTTTCACCCGCAGGTGCAGGATGGTGTTGGCGATGTTGAACAGGATGATGACGCCGACCGCCCCGATCATCGTGACGAAGCGGTCCATGGAGCGCGCCTCCAGCGCGTCGAACAGGCGCTGGCTCCACAGGTTGATCAGGATCGGAACGATCACCTGGCCGACCGTCAGCAGCCCCAGCGCCGCCGTCAGCAGGCGGACCGACCATTTCTTCTCGCTGGACCAGTAGCCGCCGGCCAAATCGATGAACTGGCGGGCGAAACCGGGCGATGCCGGATGCGAGGATTTGATCGACATGGCCTGTTCCGCCCCAACCTGACGAAATACCTCCTTACACTAACGAACGGATTATTACCAACAGCTTGCCTCAAACCTCATCTAGGTTGAGCCGGCGGCTTCGCTTCGTTCGCTGTCACGAATTTGTACCGCCCCGCCAGTAGAGTGGGTGATGGCGGTGTGGGCGGCCCAGGCGGTCCCGGCGTCGATTTCCACCTCGAAGTCGAAGAAGACCGTCCGCCCGTACAGGCCGTAACTGCCGTCGGGAATGTCGGTGAACAGGTGCACCACCATCGCCCCCTGCCACGGCGTCGTCAGCGCCGCCGCGAGGCCCAGCGCCCGGCGCGGCTGGTCCAGCACCATCCACCCGCTGGAGGCCAGAATGCCCTCCTCCCGCTCCGCCTCGTCCACCGTGACGGAGGGCGGGGCGACCACCAGCTTGCAGGCGATGGGCGTGCGGCAGCGCGGGTCCTCGATCACCGCGTGACCGCGCACGGCGACCACGCCCGGCACGTCGTCCAGCGGGATGCAGGCCGACGTCTTCTCCCCGTACAGCGGGTGCAGCAGGATGCGCCCGTCCCGCAGCAGGCCGAACCACGGAAAGGTCGCCTTGTGGTCGCGGCCCTTGCGCACCTGGGCCAGCACCGGCTCGGTCAGCGGCCAGACCAGGCGGTCGGGCAAGGGGTGCGCCGCCAGATGGCTGGCCGGCCCGTACTCCACCCCCGGAATCCCGCCCCACAGCCGCAGGGACAGCATGCCCGCTCCCCCGCCGGCCCGCGCCGGGGGCGCCACCGCGAATTCGTCGAGCAGCCCGGCCGGAGACAGCGACAGGCGCGGCGGTTCGGTCACGACGCCGACCGCCCCAATGCGCAGCTCCAGCGTGCGGTCCATGCGCTCGCACGCCGTGGGCAGACGCAGCGGCAGCCAACCCTCCCGCACCGCGTGGAACGGAATGCGCCATTCCGCCAGCATCCGCCCCGAATCGACGGCGTGCAGCGCGGCAGCGAAGAATCCCCCGCCCTTGGGCGCGCTGTCCACATGCAGGTCGATGCCCACCAGCCCGCGCGCCCACATCGGCACCCGCTGCACGATCTCGGCGGTGCCGGCGGTGGCGGTCTTACGCCCGTGGCGCAGCGGCACCGGCATCGCCCCCGCCGGCTTCGGCGTGGCGAAGACGAGACGCGGCGGCGACAGGCGCAGGTTGTCCAGCAGTTCCACCGCTTCCGGCGGCAATCGCGCGGCCTGCCCCCATTCCTCCCGCAGGGTCGAGAGGTTGCGCTGGATGTCCTGGTTGCGCCGGTGCAGCCCGCCGATCTCGTCCAACGCCTGCCCCAGCAGGGCGCGCTGAATGTCCATGGCCGAGCCCGTGCGCAGGACCGGTTCGCTCCCCGCCCCGCCGGCCTCGTTCCACCACGCGAGCAGCCGCTCCGCATCGCCCTTCACCGCTTCGCCCCGCGCCCACAGGCACCAGACGTTGGCCGGCGGCACCGCCAGCGGGCGCAACGGCACCGTATCGTCCGTTGCGTCGAATTCCGGTGGGCAGAGCAAATAACCGCCGTCGTGCCGCATCAGGCACAGCGTGCGCATGGGCAAGGCGCCGGTGTCGGCGTCCTCCGTGCGGCGCACGACGATGACCTTGGGGGTGCCGTCGTAGAGCGAGGCGAACAGCGTCGCCGGTGCCGAGAGCTTCATGGTGGCTCCTTTATGATACGGCCGGCGGGGACAGAGCGGGGCAGTCCCGCCAATCCGCCTCGTCGCCGACCTCCTCCCCTTCCCAGCGCCGAAGCTTGTCGAGCGGCAGGGCAAGCGCCTGACACAAACGGAACGTCCGTGCATCCAGCGGAACGATGGTCTGGTAGGCATGCTCGAACGCGGCGCAGGCGTTGACCACGTCGGCGGGCGCCCTGCCCTCCTCCGCCAGCCCCAGCGCTGCCCCCAGCACTGCCCAAGTCGTCACACCCAGCTTGCGCAGACGCCCCATCAGGCTGTGCGCCGGCCCGTGCTGGATGGTGACCACCAGATCGAAGGCGGCGAGCGTCCCCGCCGCCATGTCCTCTTCCTCGCGCAGACCCGGCACCGGCGTGCCGAGATAGGCGTTGCGGCGCGTCAGCGGCCGTTCCGGCAGCACCAGCGGTGCCGGAAACGGGATGATCGACCCGAACAGGTCCGCCGCCTCTTGCGACCAGCGGACCGTCCCGCTCCCCATGGCGACGAGGTGTGGTTCCCACCCCTGCCCGCGCAGCCACCCGGCCAGCCTCATCGCCAGATCGAGCTTCTCCGCCGCGCCCGGTTCGACCACCAGCGCGGCCGTACGCCCATTCCCTTTCGGCAGCACCGGCAGGACGGAGGGTAGCTGGTGCACCTGCCAGCAGACATCGCGCGGCGACGCGACCCCCGACCGGTAGCGGTCGATCTGCGCCGACGCCCAGCCCCCGACCGCCTTGTCCGACCACTGCGCCGCCAACGCCTCGTAGAGGGACGCCAGCGCCGTATCGGCTGTCCGGGCGACGGCAACCGGCCCCGGCACGCACAGCCGCAGGTCAAGCCGTGCCTCGACGCAGGGCTTGATGTAATCGCGCTCCAGTTCCGGCGCGCCGGTCGGCTGGGAGCGCACCAAGTCCAGCAGAATCCGCGTCTCCAGCGCGACGACGTCCGCCCCGCCGGACGGCAGCGGCGTCGGCTGCGTGTCGTCTAGACCGATGGCCGTCCCGCGCCACTCCATGGCGCAGGTCTCGCCCACCTCCAGTGTCACCCGCCCGCTGACCACCATAGCCTGGGCGGCGGCGCGCTCCAGCGTCCACAGCACGCCTTGCAACAGACGTTGGCGCAGCAGTAGCCCGTACAGGCCCGAATCCATCACCGTCAGATGGCCGGGGCAGCCCGCATAGTCCGGCCGTTCCGGCGCGCGCAGGATGCACCGGGCGAAGTCGGCCAGCGGCAGATCCTCGCCGTCCTCCCCTTGCCCCCCTTCAGTCGGATCGGTGACGCAGCGGACCACGCCCTTGTCGGGCAGATAGACCGCGTAGCGACGGCCGACGGCCGCCTCCGCCTTGGCGATGGCCTTGACGGCAAACAGCTTGGGATGGCGGCCCTGAATGTGGGTCAGGATCGGGCGGTAGTCGCGCTCCGATTCCGTCAGCATGCTCTCGCCGCGCCGCCGGTAACCGAAGCCGGAGTACGGCACATGCACGCCCCGGAAGCCGCGCTCCAGCCCTTGCAGCCAGAATTCCCAATCCTCGCTGCCCTGGCGCATCGCCTCATCGAAGCGCAGGCCGGCGTCGAGCAGGCGACGGGACGCCATGCTGCCGGCCTCGCTGACGTTGCGGAACAGGTGCTCCAGCGGCGAATAGGGGCCGGACATGTCGCAGAATTCGAAGAAGCCGAACTTGTCCACGTCCGGATAGGCCCAGCCGACCTCCGGCCCGCCGGCCCGCAACGCGTCCAGCATGCGTTGCAGCAGGTGCGGCCGGATGCGGTTGTCGCTGTCGAGGAAATAGACGGCCTCCAGCGCCGGGAAGGCGTCCAGAGCAAAGGCGATGCCGCTGTTGCGCGCGGCGCTCAAGCCGCCGTTGCGCTTGTGCAGGTAAAAGAGCCTGCCGGGGTTCGCCGCCGCGAATTCCCGGCACACCCGATCCGTCTCCGGAAACGGGCACCCGTCATTCACCACCACGACCGCGTAGGCGAAGTCCGTCTCCTGGGCGAGCGCCGTATCCAGCGCTTCCGCCAGCAGGCCGGAGTGCTTGTAGGTCGGCACGACGATCGCCGCGCGGACATCGTCGGTGTCACGGGCTTCGGCCGGGGGGTTCAGGCAAATGGATGACATGACGTATGGATGCGATGAATGTGCATCCTGATTACCGCCGACCACGCCGGTCGCGGGCGTGATAATTCGGGGATCCCGGATCCGGGTTTATTCTGATTCTCGAAACAAAGGGTCCTGACAGTCGCACGAAGATGCAAAAACGCGAAGGGGAGAGGGCGCGCGCCTCCCACCTCCGCGTCTTCGAGTCTTCGTGTGAAAAAGCTTCACAAACGCTACAACTTGCCGCTCCTGGCAACCTCGCTCAAGAACCGGTAGCTGTCCTTCGGCGTGCGCGTCAGCGTGTCGTAATCGACCCGCACGATGCCGAAGCGTTTGCTCAACCCGAACGCCCATTCGAAGTTGTCGAGCAGGCTCCAGCACAGATAGCCCTTCACATTGGCCCCATCGCGCAGAGCCTTCGCCACCTCGGTCACATGGTCGCGCAGGAAGGCCACGCGCTCCGCGTCATGCACCTGCCCGTCGGCGTCCACCACGTCGTCGTATGCCGCCCCATTCTCGGCCACGAAGACCGCCGGGTTGCCGTAGTCGCGCTTGAACTCCATCAGCAGGTCATAAAGGCCATCCGGCTGCACCGGCCACGCCATCGCGGTCCAGCGGTCGCAGTGCGCATCGCCCCACCACACGTCGAACGGGTGCCCCGTCTCGTGCTTCATGGTCATGCGCGAGTAGTAGTTGATGCCCAACAGGTCGATGGGATAGCGGATCGCCTCCTCGTCGCCCGGCAGGACGAAGTCCTTCATCTTCTCGGCCATCAGCTCCGGGATTTTCCCGCGCATCACGCCGTCCAGCGCCACCCGGTTCCACACCGCGTCCCAGCGGGCCGCCGCCGCGATGTCCTCCGGCTTGTCACTCTCCGCCCGGCAGGGCTGGAGGTTGATGACGGTGCCGAGCGTCAGCCCGGAATGCTCCGCCGCGATGGCGCGCAGCGCCGCCCCCTGCGCCAGGTTCTGGTGATGCAGCGCCCGTAGGATGCCAATCTCGCCCAGCTTATGACCGGGCGCATGCTCGCCGGTGCCGTAGCCGTGCGTGGCGACCACGTTCGGCTCGTTCAGCATCATCCAGTCCTTGACCCGGTCGGCAAGCCGGGCGGAGACGATCCGGGCGTACTCGGCAAACGGCCCGATGACCTCGCGCCCCTGCCAGCCCCCCTTGTCCTCCAACGGTTGCGGCAGGTCCCAGTGGTAGAGGCAGGCCATCGGCCGGATCCCGGCCTCCAGCAGCCCGTCCACCAGCCGGTCGTAGAAATCCAGCCCGGCCTTGTTCACCGCGCCCGAGCCCGTCGGCAGGATGCGCGGCCACGCGATCGAGAACCGGTAGGCGTTGAA
This sequence comes from Azospirillum soli, assembly GCF_017876165.1. Classification (GTDB taxonomy): domain Bacteria; phylum Pseudomonadota; class Alphaproteobacteria; order Azospirillales; family Azospirillaceae; genus Azospirillum; species Azospirillum soli. The sequence goes on along the minus strand of NZ_JAGINQ010000020.1, from coordinate 91,484 downwards.
GCCCGCGTTCTTCAGAAGCGCCACGTCCTCCGCCCAGCGGTGATAGTGGTCGCAGGCGACGGCGGCGCTGCTGCCGTCCTGGATGCGGCCGGCGGCGGTGAAGGTGTCCCACACGCACGGGCCCCGGCCGTCTTTGTTGACGGCCCCCTCGATCTGGTAGGCGGCGGTGGAGGCTCCCCACAGGAAGTCCTTAGGGAAAGTGAAGGGTGCCATAGCGGGACTCCCTCATGAATTGGTCCGCACGCGCCCTGTTGCGCTTGCGAAGTATTTTGCTGCATCCGCGAAGTTTTGATGGCTTCGTGTTCTTCCCAATAGTTGTAGTCCATTCGGGTTAAGAAGTGTATACTTCTTTGGCGGCGGTGATCTTGCCCAACGGTGTGGCGCCTTCCCGCCCGTGGGAGGTATCGCTCATGCTCACCTCGACCCCCAAAACCACGAAAATCGTCTTCCTGGGCGCCGGCAGTGCGGCCTTCGGGCTCAGCATGTACCGCGACCTCTTCACGACGACCGAGCTGGCCGGCAGCACGCTGACGCTGGTGGACGCCAACCCCGTGGCGCTGGAGCGCATGACCGCGCTCGCCCGCGTGCTGAACGCTAGGGGCGGGGCCGGCATCACCATCGAACAGACGACCGACCGCCGTGCCGCCCTGCAAGGCGCCGAATTCGTCGTCAACTCCGTCGCCATCGACCGCAACCGCTTGTGGAAGCTGGATTTCGAGGTTCCGAAAAAGCACGGCGTCCGCCACACGCTGGGCGAGAACGGCGGCCCCGGCGGCCTGTTCTTCACCATGCGCACCCTGCCCCTGATCTTCGACTTCGCCCGCGACATCGAGGAATTGTGCCCGAACGCCCAGTTCATCAACCTGTCCAACCCGGAAAGCCGGGTGGTGCTGGGGCTCGGCAAATACACGAAGGTCAAGACGCTGGGCCTGTGCCACGGCATCTTCCTGGCGCGCTGGTTCATCTGCCAGATCCTGGGCATGGCCGAAAAGGACGTGGAGGTTTGGGGCGCCGGCCTGAACCACTTCCAATGGCTGCTGCACATCCGCGACCGCGCAACGGGGCGCGACCTTTATCCGCTGCTGCGCGAGAAGGAAAAGACCCACGACCCGTCCTTCACCCCGCTGGCCCGGCGGCTGTTCCGCTCCTTCGGCCTGTGGCCGACCTGCTCCGACGACCACCTGGGCGAATACCTCCCCTACGGCTGGGAAGGCGGCGAACACGGCTTCGACTTCAAGGAGGACGAGCGCGGGCGCGGCATCCTGAACGACCTGATGGACGGCGTGATCGCCGGCACGACCCCGATCCCGGAGGACTGGACCCAGCCATCCTGGGGCGAGCGAGCGGTCCAGGTGATCGCCGGCACCCTGCACAACCAGAAGCGCTTCATCGAATCGGGCATCGTCTACAACCAGGGCACCATCCCCAACCTGCCGCCCGATCTGGCGGTGGAGGTGCCATTGCTGGTCGATGCGGCCGGTGTCCACCCGGTCTCACTGGGTCCCCTGCCGGACGGAATCGCCAAGCTGCTGCACATGCAGGCCAGCGTTCAGCAATTGGCGGTGGAAGCGGCGGTTCACGCCTCCAAGGAGTTGGCCTTGCAGGCCCTCCTGATCGACCCGGTCATCAACTCGACCGACGCCGCCCTTGCCATCCTCGACGAGCTGTGGGAGGCGAACAGGCCCTACATCCGGCCTTGCGTGTAGAATCGAACACCCCCTCTGCGCTCAGGGCAGAGGGGGATATCGCGTGAAAAGGTTTCAGTGAACCACCGGCGAGTTCTGGCCGGCGCCGGATTTGCGCCGGGTTTTGGCCCCCGCCGGCTTGTCACCCGCGGACGTGTCATTGGCCGCCTTGGCGCCCTTGCCCCGCGTCGGCTTCGCAGCCGCCGGTTTCATGTCCATGTCCTCGGTCTTCGCGACGGCGCGTGAACCCGCGGTGACTGCCGGCAGCTTGCGGCTCTTGGCGGACTCCTTCGGGCTTTCCTTCGCCACCGAGGTCTTTTCATCAGCCGCTTCGGCCTTCGCCTTGCGACCGCGCGGCTTCTTCTGGCCCAACGCTTCCTCGACCACGTCCACCACGGCGTTCATTCCCGCGCCGATGGCGTCGGCGGCGGCCTTCTTGGTCCGGCGCACCACCTTCTTCACGACGTTGGTAGCGGAAGCTTCACCCGCCCGGTCCTCGTCGTCGATTTCCGCGCACGCCCGCGCCCAGTGCGCGTCATGCTGTCCCTCCGGTCGCCCCTCGCGCTCCCAAATCTCGTGGGCGCGGCGACGGATGCGTTCCTCGCGATCCCCTTGCATCGATCAGTCTCCAATTGGGCCTCGGCCGAAGAAAAAACGAATTCAGCGCCGCCGAGTTCCCGGATTATTTGGCAAATCACAGCACACAAAGAAACCGCTCCATAAATCATAGGATCCTACTCTCCACGGCGTGCCGTCGGATGGCATGGCCTAGGTCGTATGTCGGATGCCGCGCATTGGGCCGGAATGTCCGGCGCATAGGACACTTCGCCGGCTTGTCCATCGGCAATCTCCGAATTTAGCTTTCCGGAGAACGACTTGGGCACCGGGGCCGCAATGCCCCCGCCGTCACGGAAGGCAAAGAGTTCGACGCATGTCCCTTGATCCCTTGTTTCAGGCCAACCGAATCCTCACCGAAGCCATCACCCAATACCTGCAGGCATCCAACGATCTGGCGACGGCGGCCGAGCGCGCATCGGCAGCCAGTGTCGGACGCGACGCGGCCACCCGCCGGCAGGCGTTCCAGGAATTGTCCGAGCGCGGCAACCAGGCGCGTTTCGCCAAGAAGCAGCTGACCGACACCGTGCGCCGATTGCGCAACACGCTGCCCGGTGCGCAGATCGAGTCGCTGGCCGCCAAGCTCGACGGACGCGAAAGCGCCGACAGCGCGCTGACCCTGGTGCGCACGGTTCTGACGGAGAGAATATGGTCGGCGGCGTGACGCCTTATGCCGTTGGTTGAACTTTCCAACAACATACCGCCATTGGAAGAGTAACGCGTTAATCGAAAATACGCCACAATTCCTCCCGTCAGGCGCGCAGGGTTTCGCGTACCCGAGGAGGGACACGACGTGGATCAAGCCGATCTTCGCATGGGCGGGTACAGCGTAAGCCGGCCCCTGCTCGAACAGGTTCTCGCCCTGTCGGATGCCGGTTTCATCCTGTGCAACGGCGACGGTCGGCTGGCCTTCCTCAGCGGCACCGCACGGCAATTTCCCGTGCCGCCGGAGGAATACGCCTTGTCCCGCGCGCTGGCAGGGGAACGCACGAACGGCAAGGTGGTGCGCATCGTCCACGCCGATGGAACGCCCCACGATCTTTCCCTCAGCGCGGCCCCTCTGCGCGATCCGGCCGGGACGACCATCGGCGCGGTCGCGGCGATCACCGACGTGACCGAGCGCCGACGGGCCGACAAATACCGCCGGATCACCGAGCGCGTGATCGACCAGTCGCGCGATTCCATCTCCATCATCGGGCGCGACTACCGATACCAGCGCGTCAACCCGGTTTTCCTCGCCCGTCACGGTCTGCCGCGCGAACGCGTCGTCGGCGCGCATGTGGCCGAGGTGGTGGGAACAGACAACTTCGCCACCATCGTCAAACCGCATTTCGACCGCTGCCTTCTGGGCGAGGAGGTTCAGTGCGACCTCCCCTACAATCTGCCGACCCAGGGGCTTCGCTGGCTGGAGATCCGTTACCTGCCGTTGCGCGACAACGATGACGGAGTCGACGCGGTGGCGGTCATAAGCCGCGACGTGACCGAGCGCCATCGGGACGAGCAGCGCCTGCGCGACGCGTTGGACGCCGCCGAGCAGGCCAACGCTGCCAAGAGCCGCTTCCTCGCCGCCGCCAGCCACGACCTGCGCCAGCCGTTGCAGTCCATGTTCCTGTTCGCCGCCACACTGGCCGCCCATGTAGACAGTGAAGCCGGCCGGGAAAAGCTGATGCTTTTGGAACGCAGCCTCGATACGCTGAAGGGGCTGCTGGACGGGCTGTTCGACCTGTCCCGCGTGGACGCCAGCGGGACGGCGGCACGGGTGGAGAGCTTCGCCCTCGGCCCCCTGATCGACGATGTCATCGCCGCCTATGCCCCCATCGCGGCCAGCAAGGGCGTCGCCGTCTCCGCGATCGGCTTCGCCGACCAGCCGGTGCGCAGCGACCCGACCTTGCTCGGCCGGATGCTGCGCAACCTCGTCGAGAACGCCATCCGCTTCACCGAGCGCGGGCGCGTGACCCTGGCCTGCGTTCCCGACGGCGACCGGCTGCGCATCGAGGTGCAGGACACCGGCATCGGCATCCCGCCCGACCAGTTCGAGGCGATCTTTGAGGAGTTCCATCAGGTCGCCAACCCCGAGCGCGACCGGGGCCAGGGCCTCGGCCTTGGGCTTGCCATCGTGAAGCGCCTGTCCGTCTTTCTCGACCACCCGGTGGAGGTGCGTTCTGCACTCGGCCGGGGATCGGTCTTTTCCATCGCCGTCCCCCGCGCGGAGGCGGCGCGTTGCGCGCCCTGCTCCGCCGAGCCGAAGACGCACCCGCCCGGCACCGACGCCGGCCCAAAAAACAGCGGCCCCAAGGACATCGGAAAAGGACGGCTCGCCGTTCTGGTGGACGACGACGCCATCGTGCTGCTGGGCTTGCGCGCGATGATGCAGGACTGGGGCTACACGACGCTCATCGCCGGCTCCATCGACCAGGCGGTGGACGCCGTGCATCGCTCCGGCCGGGTGCCGGACATCATCATCGCCGACTACCGCCTGCGCGACGGCCGGATCGGGACCGAGGCGGTCCAGCAGATCCGCAAGGCCGTCGGGCACGCCATCGCCGGCATCATCCTGACCGGGGAGGCCGGCCCCGACTGCCGCCTGGACGCCGCCCGCAACGGGCTGGGCATCGCCTTCAAACCCGTGACGCCCCGCCAACTGCTGGGCGTGCTGGAGCGGCATTGGGACATGGCGCTGTGACTTCGACCGCCGTGACTCCGACCGCCGACGCTTGCCCTGCGAAGCCCGCATAACCCCGACGCCCTATTTGACATCGGCCGTTCGCGGGCGCCATTGTCGAGGGTCTGAAGACTATCGGACGAGCCCCAAGAAAGGGGCCGCCAGAGACATGGCCTGAAACAAAACGGCCCGAAACAAGCAGGTACGCAGGGTGCAAGAGACATCACGGGACATGATCGCCCGACTCGTCGGGTTCGACACCGTTTCGCGCCGCTCCAACATGGCGCTGATCGACTGGGTCAGGGACTATCTCGCCGGACACGGAATCGAAAGCCGCCTCGTCCCCAACGCGGACGGCAGCAAGGCGAACCTGTTCGCCACCATCGGCCCCATGGTCGAAGGCGGCGTCGTCCTGTCCGCCCACACCGACGTGGTGCCGGTGGACGGCCAGCCCTGGGACACCGATCCCTTCACGGTGGTGGAGCGCGACGGCCGCCTGTACGGGCGCGGCACCGCCGACATGAAGAGCTTCCCGGCCGTGGCGCTGGCCATGCTGCCGGAGATGCTGGCCGCCGGCCTGAAGCGCCCGCTGCACCTCGCCCTCTCCTACGACGAGGAAATCGGCTGCATCGGCGCGCCTTTCATGATCGAGCGCATTGTGGCCGAACTGCCGCGCGCGAGCGCGGTGATCGTGGGCGAGCCGACCTCGATGCGCGTCGTGCTGGCGCACAAGGGTTGCTACGTGCTGCGCACCACCGTGACCGGGCACGAGGTGCATTCCTCCCAGATCGACCGGGGCGTCAGCGCGGTGATGACCGCCGCGCGTCTGGTCAATTTCATTTCCGACATGGTTGCGGACAACGCCGCCAAGGCCGATCCCGCCTGCCCCTTCGACCCGCCCTACACCACGCTGCACGTCGGCACCATCCAGGGCGGCACGGCGACCAACATCACCGCGCGCCATTGCGAGTTCTACTGGGACATCCGCCCCGTCGCCGGGGACGACTGGACGACCTTCCGCGACCGGTTCGAGGCGGAATGCGACCGCCTGCGAGCCGAAATCCGCCGCGTCGCTCCCACCGCCGACATCCAGACCACCGTGATCGCCGGCGCCCCCGGACTGGCCCCGGAGGCGAACAACCCCGCCGCCCAGCTCTGCCACGCGCTGACCGGCCGCAACGACACGGCCGTGGTGTCCTACGGGGCGGAGGCCGGCCAGTTCCAGGAGGCCGGGCTCTCCACGGTCATGTGCGGTCCCGGTTCCATCGATCAGGCGCACCAGCCCAACGAGTTCATCGAAATCTCCCAGGTGACCGAGTGCGAGCGGTTCATGAGGGAACTCGTCCGCCGACTGGCGGCGTGACGCCAAGCGCGCAAGCGAAGCTCCTGCTGAAGGTTGCGGCCACTGAAGATTTGTTCGAGCGGCCGCAGCACAGCCACACCCGCGAACTGTTGTCGTAGATGTCGAATTACGCGGAGCTGAACGCAACCATCACGCCGGCAGTGCCAAAGAATTGGCCGTTCCGCAGCAGTAAGGCGAGCCGAAGGAGGTACGCCGCTGATGCGCCTAGTTCACCCCTATGTTCGGCATATGCCATTGACGGGAGAGATTTTTGACGCATTCCTGTCGCAAAATTCCAGCAAGGCGTCGGTGGTGCGGCGCGACCGATGAGAGTGGGAGCGCCGGTGCATGGTGGATTTGACCGACCTGGAGCGCGACGCTCTGACGGAGTTGGTGAACATGGGGGTCGGCCGTGCGGCGACGCATCTCAGCCGCATGGTGTCGGATCAGGTGCTCCTGTCCGTGCCGTCGGTGGAGATCGTCCATCGCGACAGCGCCGCCCGCCTGCTCAGCGCGCGGGAACGCAACAGCCTCGTCGCGGTGGAGCAGCAGTTCCAAGGGGCCTTCTCCGGCCGCGCCCTGCTGATCTTCCCCGAGACCAACAGCCTGGAACTGGCCCGCGCCGTTCTGGGCAGTGAACTCAGCCTTGAGGAGATCGTCGATCTCGAACAGGACGCCCTGGCGGAAATCGGCAACATCATCCTGAACGGCTGCCTCGTGGTCATGGCCAACACGCTGAAGGACAACCTGTCCATTTCACTGCCCAGCGTCCTGCGCGGCGACAGCAACCGCATCTTCCAAAACCCCGGGGAGAATTCGGACGAGCTGGTCATGTTCCTCTACATCGACTTCTCGATTCGCAGCCGCAGCATCCGCGGCTACATCGCGCTGTTGATGGGACTGTCGTCGCTGGAATCGCTGAAGGGTCTGATTCACAGCTTCATCCAACGCATCGAGTCCGGGGCGCCGCATGGAACCCACTGAACTCAAGCGGCTGCCCTGGTTCGACGGCATCCTCGACGCGCTGGACGCCGGCGTGATCGTGCTGGACCGGCACGCCCGCGTCCAGCTGTGGAACGGCTGGATGGAGAAGGCCTCGGGCATCCCGTCCGCGACCATCCACGGGCGCGATCTGGTCGAGGCGATCCCCGGCTTGCGCGACTCGCGCCTGCACGGCGCCGTGAGCGACGTTCTGGACACCGGCGCGCCCAGCGTGCTGTCGCACACGCTGAACCCCGTGCTGTTGCCGCTGCGCTGTGCCGACGGCCGGCGCATGGTCCACAACGTGCTGATCCGCCCGCTGGCGGTCGGCAACAACCCCTATTGCCTGATCCAGGTCACCGACGTGACCGCCGTGGTGAACCGCGAGCGGGTCTTGCGCGAACAGCGCGACGCCCGCTACCGCGCCATCGTGGACACCGCCCCGGACGCCATCGTCACCACCGACACGCGCGGCGTGGTGCAGTGGGCGAACGACGCCGCCGCGCGGCAGTTCGGCTACCGCCCCAACGAGCTGATCGGCCAGCACGTCCGCCTGTTCCTGGCCGACGGCACGCCCGACTGGGCCAGCCTGACGGAAGAGGATGAAACCGGCCGCCCCGCCGCCTTCGAACTGATCGGCCGCAAGCGCGACGGCACCCGCATCGACCTGGAACTGTCGCTCGCCCGTTGGGAGTCGGAGGGGCGCAGCTTCATCACCGGCATCCTGCGCGACATCACCGAACGCCGCCGCAACCGCGAGGAGCTGACCGCCAACGCGCTCGCCATGCGCCAGCTGGCCGAGCAGACCAAGGCGACGCTGGACGCCCTGCCGGCGCACATCGCCGTGCTCGACCACGGCGGCCACATCATCTCGGTCAACAAGGCCTGGGCGGCCGGCGGCGCGCGGGCCGGCTTCCTCGGCGACGGCTCCGCCGTGGGCGACAACTACCTGGAGGCCTGCGCCGCCGCGCAGAGCGGGGCCGAGCACGCCGACGCCGTCATCGAGGGCCTGCGCGGCCTTCTCCAGGGTGCCGACGACCAGGAGGGCGGGCAGCCGCTGTCCATCGAGTATCCCGGCCTGTCGGCGGACGGCCCGCGCTGGTTCCGCTGTCTGGCGGCGCCCATGGCCGCCGGCCCGTTCGGCGGGGCGGTTCTGATGCACATCGACGTCACCGAGATCAAGTCGATGGAAGCCACGCTGCGCAAGCTGGTCAGCCAGAAATCGACCCTGCTGCGCGAGGTCAACCACCGGGTCAAGAACAGCCTTCAGCTGGTCTCCAGCCTGCTGACGCTCCAGACCTTCAGCCTGCCGGGCGAGGCCGAGCGCGTTCATTTCCAGGACGCGCGCAGCCGGATCGAGGCCATCGCGCGGGTGCACAGCCGCCTCTACCAGACCGAGCAGTTCCAGACCATCGAGTTCGCCAGCTACCTGAACGAGCTGTGCGCCGACCTGTCGCGGGCGTCCGGCGGCGGCACGCTGTGCGAGGTGGAGGTGCGGGCCGATCCCATCGACCTGCCCATCGATCAGGCCGCCCCGCTCGGCCTCATCGCCAACGAGCTGATCACCAACGCGATCAAGCACCGCGGCGCCGGCCAGGCGGACATTCTGGTGGAACTGAAGAAGCGTGACCTTGCCGTGGAACTGATCGTGACCGACCAGGGGCCTGGCCTGCCGCCCGGCTTCGACATGCACAAGTCGCGCAGCCTCGGCATGCGGCTCATCACCAGCCTGACCGGCCAGATCGGCGCGACGGTCGCTCTTCCGCCGGTCAGGCGCGGCACCTCCTTCCGGATCGCGCTGCCCGTGCCGGCGGGCGACGACCCGGCGCTGGAAACGAGCGCCGTGGAGTTCAACGGATGAAGATCCTTCTCGTCGAGGACGAGGTCCTCATCGCCATGGAACAGACCTTCTATCTGGAATCGGCCGGACACGAGGTCTTCGGACCCGCCCCGACGTCGGAGAGGGCCATCGCGCTCGCCCAGGAGGTGGAACCGGATCTGGCGCTGGTGGACATCCATCTGGCGCAGGGCTCCATCGGCATCGACGCCGCCCGGTGGATGACCGCCCGGGGCATCCCCTGCCTGTTCGTCACCTCCTTCCGCGAAGAGGTGGAGCCCAGCCGCGAATACGGCATCGGCTGCCTGCCGAAGCCCTTTAGCCAAGGCACCCTGATCGCCGCCGTCAACGCCGTGCAGGCCATCCTGGACGGCAAGCCCCCCGGCAAGATCCCCGACACGATGGAGCTGTTTTCGTAAGGGGCCCTCTTCCTTCCCTCTGCCGCTTTGCGTGAGGGGCGCCTTCCGAAACCCATACCCCCACCCACCGCCCGCATAGTACCCTCCAGGCCTTCGCGACGTTGCCCAGGGACCGATAATGGCGAGCATCGCCGAAGCGTTGAGCATTGCTTTCCAGTATCACGAGGCCGGGCAACTCGCCGAAGCGGAAACCCTTTACCGCCGCATCCTCGACGCCGACCCGGAACAGGCAACCGCGTTGCGCCTGCTGGCCGTGCTTCTCTGCCAAGCCAACGCCCCCCAGGAGGCCGTTGGCCTCTTCCGCCAAGCCGTTCGCCTCACCCCCGACGACGCCGGTCTGCGCATCGACCTCGCGCGTGCCCTGATGATGGCAGTCCACAATCAGCAGGCGATCGACACTCTGCAAACCGCCCTAGCGCTGCAGCCCGATCATGCTCTCGCCCTGCTTCAATTGGGCAAGGTCATGCACGCGTCCAACCAGCCGGCGCCCGCAGCCACGCTCCTGCAGCACTTCCTCCGCCTTGCCCCTGACCACGGGGAAGCGCGCCAGCTCTGGACGCAGATCATCGACCGGCACGGCCGGGCCATGACGTTCATGCGGGCCATCGAACGGCTCGACCAGGGAGAGACCGCCGAAGCCGTCCGGCTGTTCCGCGCCACGCTCGCCATCGACCCCGCCTGCGGACCGGCGCTTTCCAACATTGCGGCGCAGAGCCTCCGCCAGCCGGACAATGCCCGCACCCTGGCCCAGCGCGCCCGCCGCGCCGACCCGCGACACCCGGACATCGCGCAGATCCTGGGCAACGTGTTCATTGCGCTGGGTGACGATGAAAACGCCATCGCCGCCTATCGCGAGACCCTGCGCCTGTCCCCCGACCATGTCGGTGCCCATTGGAACCTGTCGCACGCGCTGCTGCGCCTCGGCGACTATGGATCGGGCTGGGACGAGTATGAATGGCGCTGGCGCAGCCCGGCGATGAACGGACAGCATCGCCCCTTCCCCCAACCCCGGTGGGAGGGCGGCGACCTCACCGGCAAGACAATCCTCGTCCACGCCGAACAGGGCCTTGGCGACGCGCTGCAATTCATCCGCTTTCTCGACCGCGTCATGGCCGCCCGGCCAGAGCACATCTATCTGGAAGCGCACGCTCCCGTCCGCCCCCTGCTGGAATGCAACGTCGATCCAGCCCTCGTTTCGGTCATTTCACGGGCCAGCGATTTCCCCGGCATCGCCGGTCTTCCGGATGTGGACTGCCAGATCCCGCTGATGAGCCTCGCCCGCCTGTTCTGCCGCAACATCGAAGCCATTCCGGCCGCCGTCCCCTACCTGCACCCGCCCGCCGACCGGCCGGACACCTGGAAGCGGCGCCTTCAAGAGAGCAGCCCCGACGCGCACCTGCGTTGCGGGCTGGTGTGGGCCGGGCGCCCGGCCAACGTCAATGACGCGCGTCGGTCCATGCGGCTCGCCGCCTTCGCCCCGCTGGCGGCGATCCCCGGCGTCACCCTCTATTCCCTTCAAGTCGGCCCGGCCGTGCGGGAATTGGCAGAATTTCCCGGCCCGATCACCGATCTGTCCGGTGACCTTCCCGATCTGGCGGAGGCCGCCGCCGCCATCGCCGCGCTCGACCTCGTCATCACGGTGGACACCGCCATCGCCCATCTGGCCGGGGCTTTGGGCCGCCCGGTCTGGGTGCTTCTGCCATCCAATCCCTGCTGGCGCTGGATGAGCGGGCGCAGCGACAGCCCCTGGTACCCGACCGCCCGCCTGTTCCGCCAGGAGCGGCCCGACGACTGGACCGGCCCCCTCGCCGCCGTCGCGCGCGCGCTTACCGAAGCCGCGGCGCCACCCAGGTCTTGAGGAAAGCGTCCTCCGGTTCGACGACGACCGCGGCCCGCGCGGCCATCAAAAGCTGCAAGAGCGCCGTATGCAGCGCCGTGCAGCGTCCCAGATCGACGCGCACCCGCTCGCGCCCTTCCAGCCACCCGGCAAGCTCCATCGCCTCATCAACGGCGCAGGCGCCCTCGAACACCGCCATGTCATCCTCGAACCGGATCGGCATCACAGCAGCTCCCGCAGATTGAGGACGAGCAGCAGTTGCCCGTCGCCGAGCACCGCCGTCCCGGCGTAGCCGCGCAGCCGCGCCAGCACCCCGGTCATCGGCTTCAGCACTACGTCGGCGCGTTCGCGGAAGCCGTCCACCACCAGCCCGACCGTCTGCCCGCCGAGATCGACCACCAGCACCGCCTCCGTCCCCACCGCCCGATCGTCCTCCGGCAGGCCGAGCAGCCGGCGCAGCCGCAGCAGCGGCACCACGGCGTCGTGCAGCACGATGCTCTCGGCGCGTTTCACCGCCCGGATGTCGCCCCTCCGCACCCGCAGCATGCCGGTAACCAGCGTGACCGGAAAGCCATAGAGCGCGCCCGCCGTCTCCACCATCATCACGCGCGTGATCATCATGGTCAGCGGCAGCACCAGCCGCACGCGCGTGCCGTGTCCCCGCTGCGATGCGATCTCCACCCGCCCGCCAGCCTGCTCCACCGCCGCGCGCACCGCGTCCATGCCGACCCCGCGCCCCGACAGGTCCGACACGCCGGAGGAGGTGCTGAGCCCCGGCAGGAAGACCAGCCGCACCGCCTCCTCTTCGGTCAGCGCCGCCGCCCGGTCCGCCTCGATCAGCCCGCGCTCGACCGCCTTGCGGCGCACCGCGCCGGCGTCGATGCCCGCCCCGTCGTCGGCCACCTCCACCACCACGCCGTTCTTGTCCTGAAAGGCGGAAACCCGGATCTCCGCCGTCTCCGGCTTGCCCGCCGCCCGCCGCGCGTCCGGCGTCTCAATCCCGTGATCCAGGCTGTTGCGGACGAGGTGAAGCAGCGGCTCGCCCAGAACATCCAGAATGTCCTTGTCGGCCTGCGTCTCCTCGCCGCTCAGCCGCAATTCCACAGACTTGCCGAGCCTCCGCGCGGCATCGCGGACCAGACGCGGCAGCGGTTCGAACACACGCGACAGCGGCAGCACGCGCAGACGCAGAACGGCCGCCTGCAACTCGCCGACGATGGCGTCGATCTGCCCCTGCGTCTCCTTCAGCCCTTGCGCCAGCATCTCGAAGCTCTGCCCCTCCCGCGCCTCGCGGGCGAGATAGGGCAGCCGGCTCTTGGCGACGACCAGTTCACCGACCAGGGACATCAGCCGGTCCATGCGCTCCGCCTCGACGCGCAGCGCCCGCCGGGCGGGTGCCGCCGCCGGAACCGCAAACGGGACGGACGCGGCACCGCCCCCTGTCCGCGCATCCGCCAGCCCCTCGACGAAGCCCCGCAACGCCTCGGGCGTTTCAGCCACCCGATCCAAGGCCGCCCGATCCGCCTCCCGCCCCTGCGCCGTCAGGATGTTGCGCACGGTCCGCAAGACCACGGCCCGCCGCGCCTCACGCTCCGCCGCCGTACCCTCCAGCGCCAGGATGCGCGCCTGCTCGCGCAGAATCGATTCGGCCAGCCCTTCCACCACCGGCTCCGGCGCCGTCACCGCCCCGGCAACGGTCATCGTGGCGATGCGCACCTGATCCGGAACGCTGCGGAACACCCGCGCCACGTCATCCTTGGGCGCCGCGCTCAGCGTCCGGAAGCGCAAGGCGCAGCGGTAGGGATCCAGCGCCGAAAGCTCCGGCCAGGGCTCGACCGGTTCGATCCTCAACAGCAGCAGGTCCGGTATCTTCCGGCACAGATCCAGCGGGTCGTCGCCGGTGAAGAAGCAGTCCGGGTGCGGGTCGTACATCACGGCGGTCACCGTCCGCCCCCCAGCCGTCCGCCGCTCCGCTTCGGTCAGCTCGTCCACCCACGAGAACGCTCCGGATGGAGCCTCGACGGCCTTTTCCCCGCCGAGCGCCGCGCGCAGCAGCGTTTCCCGTTCCCGCGCGACCGCGTCGGCGCCGTCCGGCAGGTCGCCTTCCGCGTCCAGGTGATCGACCCAGCGAACCCCAAGGTCGAGCAGTTGGAACAGCCGGTCCGCCAGTTCCGGCGTCACCGCCGCGCGCCCCTCGCGCACGGCCATCAGCGCGTCCTCGCCCGCGTGCACCAGCCGGGTGAAGGGCGCCATGTCGAACAGGCCGGTCGCGCCCTTCAGCGTGTGCAGCGCACGGAACAGGTCGTTGATGGCCCCGGCGTCCCCCGGCTCCCGCTCCAGCCGCAGCAAGGCGGCCCCGGCAGCGTCCAGAAGCTCGCGCGCCTCGATGACGAATTGTTCGAACAGCGGGTTCATGGTCATCCCTCCCGCTTGTCTTCATGGGAGCGCCCGGTCAGCAGACGTGCTGCCTCGCTCAGATCCTTCGGCTTCACTGGTTTCACGAAATACCAGTTCGCCCCGGCCAACCGGGCCTGTTCGCGGTCGCTGTCCTTGGATTCGGTGGAGATCATCACCGCCGGCACGTCGCGGAGCGCCGGCTCCTGCCGCAGCACGCGCAGCATGGCGTAGCCGTCCATCTTCTGCATATTGATGTCCACGATCAGCAGGTCCGGCGGGTTGGCCATGGCGTGCTCCAGCCCGTCGATGCCGTTGATCGCCTCGTCCACCACGAAGCCGTCCGCCTCCAGCACCTGCCGGGTGTAGGCCCGCACGGTGACCGCATCGTCCACCACCAGCACGCGGCGCTTATCGTTGTTCATCGGATGGCCTCCTTAGCGCTGGGGCTTCTGGTAGAGGATGGCGTCGGGGAACCGGCGCGGCACGAACAGGGAGGACATGCGGCTCATGCTCTCCGAATGGCCGAGGCAGACGAAGCCGCAGGGCGCCAGCGCCTCGTAGAACATCGACGCCGCCTCGCGCCGGCCGAGATCGTCGAAATAGATCAGCAGGTTGCGGCAGAAGATCACGTCGATGTCGCGGAACCGCGCCACCTGCGCCGGATCGACGATGTTGACCAGCGAGAAGTCGATGGACTCCCGCAGCTCGTCCATGATCCGCCAGCGGCCCGGCTCGATCTCGGTGAAGTATTTCGCCACCAGCCCGCGCGGCAGCATGTGCAGCGCCCGTTCCTCGTACACACCGTCCCTCGCGCGCTTCAGCACGTGAGAGTCGATGTCCGAGGCATACAATTCAATCTCGTACTCATCCACCTTGCCCCAGTGTTCCAGCAGCATGATGGCGATGGAATAGGGCTCCTCCCCCGTGGCGCAGCCGGCCGACCAGATGCGCACGCGGTCGCCGGGCTTGCGCCCCCGCACCACCTCGTCCAGCGCCGAATTCACCAGGCAGTCCAGCTGGTACTTCTCGCGGAAGAAGTAGGTCTCGTTCACCGTCATCAGGTTGACGAGCCGTTGCAGCTCCTCCCCCGACGCCTGGAAGCGCAGCAGGTTCATGTAGTCGCGAAAGCTCTCCGCCCCCACCGCCGTCATGCGCTCGGCAAGGCGGCGGTCCACGAAGTAGCGCTTGGCCTCGGTGAAGGACAGCCCGGTCCGCCCCCGCAGGAAGGTGCAGAAGGCATCGTAGTCGTCCGGATCGAGCGGAGCCGTCATGCTCCCAAGTCTCGTTCCGGATCCTCGGTGAACCGGTGGCGCGCCGACTCGACGGAAAAGCCGACGAACGGGTCGTCCGGGAAACGGGCGACCAACCGCTCCAGGCTGGGCAGGGCATTGGGATGGCCGATCTCCACCAGCGCCTCCACGGCGGCGAGGCAGACGTTCACATGCGGGTCGCGCTCCACCACCCCGGTCAGCAGGGGCAGGCGGTCGGGGTGCGGCAGGTGCCCGACCAGCTGCGCCGCGAAGATCCGCACGTCTGAATCCCCGTCTGTCAGCAGCGGCGCCACCTCCGGCATGACGACGGCGGCCGGCATCTGCTGCAGGCTCTCGATGGCCCCGTTGCGCAGGCCCACGTCCTCGCTCGCCAGGAAGGGGATCAGCGCCCCGGCGGCCTCGGCCGAGCCCGTGCGCACCAGCGCGGTCAGAATCGCCTCGCGCACGCTGGCGTCGTCCTCCCGCGCCAGCCGCCCGGCCAGCGGCGCCACGGCCTCGGCGCGCCCGGCCGCCTCGTGCGCCGCGCGGCGGCGTTGCGCCGGGTCGGCGTCCTCCAGACTGGCGGCCTCGGCTTCCACCACGGGCGGCAGCGTGCCCTTCTTCGCCTTGACCAACGCCATGCGTTTCTCCATCAGCCTTTCGCGGGCACCCACTTGACCAGCTGCTGCGCCACCCGATCGGCGGGCAGCACGATCTCCGCCCCGCCGCGCCGGATCAGCTCCTGCGGCATGCCGAAGACCACGGCGCTCTCCTCCGCCTCGGCGATGGTCCGGCCGCCAAGGCGGCGCAGTTCGGCCATCGTCGCCGCCCCGTCATAGCCCATGCCGGTCAGCAGCACCCCGACCAGCCGCGCCGGAGGCACCGTCCGCAAGGCGCTCTCCACCAGCCGGTCCACGTTCGGGTGCCAGCTCTTGTCCTCTGCCGCCGGCATCGGCTGGACGACCAATCGCCCGCCGCGCCGAGTCACCACCACGTCGGCCCCACCCCGCGCGATGTAGACCGTGCCCGACTGCAAGGGCGTGGGGCTGGCGGCCTCCGTCACCGTCACCGCGCAGATATCGTCCAGCCGCCGGGCCAGCGCGCGGGTGAAGTTGGCGGGCATGTGCTGCGCCACGACGACCGGCCAGGGAAAGTCCGCCGGCAATTCCGGCAGAATGTCCTCCAGCGTGCTCGGCCCTCCGGTGGACACCCCGATCAGCACCAGCCCGCCATCGTCGCCCGCCACTGGTTCCACCGGGGTATCGGCGACGAAATCCTCTCCCGCGATGCGCGTCCGCGCCAGCCGCAGCCGCTCGCGCAGGCCCCGCACCCGGCGCGGCCGGGACGAGGCGGCGGCCCGCACCGTGTTCACCAGTTCCTCGGCGATGCGGCTGAGGGAGCCGATGCCCCCCGGCTTCTCCACCGCCTCCACGGCACCCAGCCGCAGCGCCTCCAGCGTCACGTCCGCCCCCTCGGCGGTCAGGGCGGAAACCATGACGACCGGCTTGGGATGCTCGACCATGATGCGCTTCAGGCAGGTGAGCCCGTCCATGCCCGGCATGGTCACGTCCAGCGTCACCACGTCGGGGTCAAAGGGCTTCAGCCGCTCCAACGCCTCTTCCCCGTTGGCGGCGGTCTCCACCGTGAAGCCGGCGTCGCGCAGAAGCTCGGCGATCCGCCGCCGCATCAGCACCGAATCGTCAACCACCAGAACTTTCGCCATGGATCACGCCGCCACGAGCAGTGCGGCCAACTGGTCCATGTCGAGCAGTTCGCCCGGATCCATCAACAGGATCATCCGCCGCCCGTCCGGAGCCCCCGGATCGTCCAGCGTCGCGACACGGCGGATCAGCCGGTGCTGCGCCTGGGACACGACGGGCGCGGTCTCAATGCGGCTTTCCGGCACGCGGACGATGCCGGCCATGCCGTCCACCAGCAGCCCGGCCAGCGCCTCCCCGGCGGCGATCACCACGACGCGCGCCCGCTCGCCCCCGCCGGTCGCCACTTCCGGCAGGCGCAGCAGGCGGCGCTGGTCGATCACCGGCAGCACGGCACCGCGCAGGGTCACCACGCCACGGACAAAATCCGGCGCATTCGGCAAGGGGGTGGGCGCGTCGGGCCGGCGCAGCACCTCGCGCACCGCCGCGACCGGCAGCCCATACTCCGCCCCGGCCAGCCGGAACACCACGAAGGGCTCCGTCCGCCCCTGCGTCGTCAAACCGGCCGCCTCGTCCCCGACCACCATGCCGGCGCCCTCCCCATTCGTTCCGGTTCCCAGCGCGGCCCCCCGGCGGAACAACCGGGCGGCGGACAGAACGGACACCAGCCGCCCGTTGCCATCCACCCGCGCGATCCCGGAGACGTCCTCGAACTCCGCCTCGCGCGCCAGCAGCGGCGGGACCGGGTCGATCCGCCCGTGCGGGGTGCGCAGGATTTCCCGCACCCCATCCACCACAACACCGACCAGCCCTTCGTCGGTCCGCACCACGACGACGCGCCGGCCGGTTTCTTCGCCCGTTTCGTCCAGCCCGAACAGCTCCCGCAGCCCCACCAAGGGCAGCAGCGCGTCGCGCAACGTCATCATGCCCAGAAGATGCGCGCGGGCGCGCGGAACCCGCGTCACCAGATTCGGGACCGGACCGATCTCCTGCACATGCTCCACCGGCAGGGCGAATTCCTGCCCGGCGGCCGCGAAGACGACCAGCCGCACCTCGTCCACGGACACCGCCGCGTCACGACCGATGGGCGCCGCTTCGCCCGAGCCTCCGCCAATGCCCCCGCCAAAACCGCCGGCCCGGCCGGCGATCCGGCCCAAGTCGGCGAACTGGCGCTCGACCACCGGCCCGATGTCGAGGATCAGCGCGCCTTCCCCACCGTCCGTGGCGCGGATCGCCCCGGCCAGCAGCGCCTCGTCGATGGCGGCCCCGGTTCCGTTCGCCACCCCTTCAGCCGCAACGATGCGATCGTCACCCACACTGGCCAGCCCATTGATCCGGTCCGCGACCAGCCCGACCGGCTGCCCCCGGTGCCGCGCCACCAGCACGCGCGCGCCAGCCTCCCGCTCCGCATCGGGCAAGCCCAGAATGCGGCGCAGGCTGATGACGGGCATCACCTCGCCCCGGTGCCGCGCCAGCCCTTCCAGGCTTGGCGGCCCCAGCGGAATGCGCACCACCTCCGGTGGCCGGAGGATTTCCAGAACCTCGGCCAGCGGAACGGCGAGCGCCATATCCCCCACGCCGAACGTGACGAAGGGTCGAGCCCCGTCCTGCCGCACGATCGCTGCCATGCCCCACTCCCCCAAACCCCTCGCCCACCTCCCTCAGCAAAGCCGGGAGGGGGGAAATACGTCAGCCGGCAGCCTGCAACTCGTCGGCCATGGCGGCGATTTCCTCAATGGCGGCGGCCAGTTCCTCCGCACCCTTGGCCTGCTCGCGGGCGGCCTTGGCGGCCTCGTTCGCGGACTGGTTGGCCTGGGTCGCCGCGACGGCGATCTGCTCCACCCCCTTCTGCGCTTCGGCGACGGCGCGCTGTGTCTCTCCGGCCGCATCGACGATCTCGCGGCTGCCCTGAGTCACGGTGCGCAGGTCCGTCGCCGCCGTGGCGAGGCTGCCGGCGAACTCCTCGTGCCGGGCCGCCTCCCGCTCGGCATTGGCGGAAATCTCCTCGATGTCGCGGCGCACGCGCCCGACCTGCTCCTGGATGTCGCGGATGATGTCCTTCACCCGCTCCACATTCTCGGAGCTGTCGCGCGCCAGATTGCGGATGTCGTTGCTGACCACGGTGAAGCCGCGCCCGAACTCGCCGGCGCGCGCCGCCTCGATGGAGCCGCTGACCGCCAGCATGCCGGTCTGGATCGCGATGATGGAGATGGCGTCCACCACCTTGTCGATGCGCCGGCCGACCTGCTCCAGTTCGTTGATCCGCTCCACCGTACGGCGGTTGGCCTCCACGGAGAGGAGAACGCCAGCCGCCAGCGCCCCGACCATCTCCTGCGTTTCACCCAGCAGCGTTTCCATCGACGCGCAGCGTTCCAGCGAGTCCTCCGCGCGCGTCACGCTCAGCTGGGCGTTCGCCTCGATCTGGGTGATGGCGGTGCTGGACTGGTGGGTCGCCGCCCCCTGCGCCTGGGCGCCACGGGCGATCTGGGTGATCGCCGCCATGATCTGGGCGGCGGCGCGATTGATCTCCTCAATGGCCGCCGACAACTCCTCCGCCGCCGAAGCCAGATCGCCCGCCGTGCGGCGAATGTCGGCGCTGCCGTTCAGTTCGTCGGCGACCTCCGACAGCTGGGCGGCGGCCTGCTCGCTCTGGACGAGGGCCTCGGCCTGCTGGCCGACGGTCTTCAAGGCTTCCTCGCTCGCCGCCGCCTGCTCCTCGGCGGCCGAGGCCACCGTCTCCGCGCCGCGCTGCGCCTCGCGGGCTGCGACGTCGGCCTCGATGGCGGCCTTGATGGTCTCCTGCGCGCCGCGCGCGATGGCGCTCATGTCGGCGCGCACCGTTTCCAGCTTCCCGGCGATTTGCCGGCCCCGGCCGACCTCGGTCCGCGCGGTGTCGGAGGACTCGACGATGCCGGCCGCGATGGCGCCCACGGAGTCCTGGATCTGGGTAACCATGCGCTGAATGTCGTTCGCCGACCGCTCCGACCGTTCGGCCAGCGCCTGCACCTCGTCGGCGACGACCGCGAAGCCCTTGCCCGCGTCGCCGGCCCGCGCCGCCTCGATGGCCGCGTTCAGCGCCAGCAGGTTGGTCTGGTCGGCCATGGCCGCGACGCCCCCGGCGATGGTGCCGATCTCCGCCGCCCGGCGTTCCAGATCGCGGACCATGGCGACGGCGGACTCCTGCCGCGCGGCGGCGCGGACCAGCCCTTCGACCGACCCGAGGATCTGAGCGCTGACGTCCTTCACCGTCACCTGCAGCGCCTCGATCCGGGCGAGCGAGCTTTCGGCGTTGCCGCGCGCCTTGCCGATCAGGGTGGCCGCGCGGTCGATCATCCGCTGCGACTGCTGGGTGGCGGCGGCCGCTTCCTCAGCGCCGGCGGCGACCTGCTCCATCGCCTTGCGCAGTTCCTCGGCGGCGGCGGCAGCTTGGGTCACGCCGCTCGCCAGCTCGTTCGTGGCCGCCGCGATGCCTTCGGCCGCCTTGCGGCGCCGGGTGTTGGCGCGGACCTTTCGCCGTTGCGTCTCCGCCGCGCGCAGATCGGTGCGCGGAGCCTCGTCCTCGATGGTCGCCACCGGCGCATGTCCGCCCCCAGGACTTTCCAACCCTTGGCCGGCCCGCGTCGTGTCGATCTGCTTCTTCTTCACCAATGCCATGTCGTGTCGCCTTCCGCCCCGTGAGCCGGGGGCTCCCGTCGTTCGTGTTCTGGTCGTTCGTGTTTCAATTCGGCCGTTTCAGGAGGCGCCCGATGTAGCCGTCGATCAGGTCTTTCAGTTCGGCCGCCGACGCCGCATCCAGCGCCAGGACGACCTCGCCGCCCACATCCACCAAGCTCGCGCGGAACGTGACCTGGAACAGGATCGCCGCGGGCGCAGGGCTCGGCTCCACGCCGCAGGCCTCCAGGATTTCCGCCCCCGTGCCCCGCAGGATGTCCGGCAGGGTCGTCTCGATTCGGGTGCCCAGCAGGTTCGCGATCGACGCCAGACAGCTGTTCAGCACGATGTTGCCGATTTCGGCCAGCGCCTCGCCCTCCAGCTCCGGCGCGAACTCCTTCGGCACGTCCGGCGGCAGCGCGGCGGCGGCCAGCGGCAGGCTGTCGCGTTCGGGAAAGACCAGCAGGGCCGTGCCGCGAACCGCCCCCGACAGGGCTTCCGTCACGGCGACCAGCCGGCCCGACAAACCCGCGCCCAGTCGCTCCGCCACCCGGTCCACCGGCACGATCTCGACGGTCGGAACGGACATCTGTACGGCACTGCCCAGCATCCGGCTGAGCGCGGTCGAGGCCTTGCCGACGCCGATGTTGCCCAACTCGGCCAAGGCATCCTTTTGCAGTTCGTCGAGGCGGTTCGGCATTGGTTGTCCCAGCTGCGGTGTCTCGACGGCGATACCGGTGCGACGATATCGTTACGGCGGCTTTTTCGGTGTTTCGGTGACTCAGCCGGCCGCGCGGCGCGGCAGCGCCGCCGAAGCCAGGAAGCGGACCACCTGCTCCTCGTCCAGCGGCTTCGGCATGAAGGCGGCACCGAGATCCCGGATGCCGGACACCACCGCGTCCTGGGCGTTGGCGGTGATGATCGCGATGTGGATGTCCGGCCGTTTCGCGCGCAGCTTGGCTGCGGCTTCCAGCCCGTTATCGCCGGGCATGTTGTAGTCGATTATGGCGATATGGATACCACCTTCGTCTAGATTCTTGTAAAGCTCATCGCTGTTAGCGGCCTCAAGCACGGTCCAGTCGGGCCTGTTCCGCAGTATAATGCCGCGAACGTGCATACGGGACAGCTTGCTGTCGTCCACGACGATTACGGTCTTGCTCAAAGGCGTGGCTCCACGGCGTAGAAAGTTCTTGGTTTCGAGGTGATTATACCCGTCGCGACGGGCCACGCCACCCTGCATTACGGCGTGGTACGCTGGTCGGGCAATGCGGCTGAACCGTTGGCGGAACGGCGCCCATTTGCTAGACCCAATCCCATTCACGGCCCGGAGTTCCGTCCTTGGATGATTTCGTCAGCGCACTCGTGATTTTTCTCGTGGTCGTCGATCCGGTCGGCATGGTGCCGATCTACCTCGGCCTGACGCGCGGCTTCGACAGCCGGCGCAAGCGCACCATCGCGCTGCGCGGCACGCTCATCAGCTTCGCCATCATCGTTTTCTTCGCCTATTTGGGCGAAATCGTGCTGAATGCCCTGTCCATCGGCATGCCGGCCTTCCGAATCGCGGGCGGGGCGCTGCTGTTCTGGATCGCCTTCGAAATGCTGTTCCAGCTCCGCGCCGAACGGAAGGAACGCACCGCCGACGACGCCCGGACGGAGGAGGAGGCGCACGACCTCGCCGTCTTCCCTCTGGCGATTCCGCTGATCGCCGGGCCGGGCACGATCACCTCGACGCTGCTGCTGATGGACCGCTACGGCGCGACGCTGCCCGGCCAAGGGCTTGTCCTGGGCGCCGCCGCCGTGGCGGTCGGCAGCGTGACCGTGCTGCTGCTGATCGCCGATGCGGTGAACAAGCTGCTGGGCCGCACCGTGATCCACACGGTCAGCCGCGTGCTCGGCATCGTTCTGGCGGCGCTGGCCGCGCAGACCATCATCGCCGGCATCACCGCCATCTATCCGCCGCACTGAGGCTGAGGAGGCCCCATGGACCGCCACGAGATCACCAACGGCCGCCTGAGCGCCGCCATCAAGGCCGACGGTGCGGAGCTGTGCTCGCTACGCGACACCCAGGGGCGGGAACTGCTGTGGCAGGCCGGCCCGGCATGGCCGCGCCACGCGCCGGTTCTCTTTCCCATCGTCGGCCGGCTGAAGGACGATCGGCTGCGCCACGCCGGCCGGGATTACCGCCTGACCCAGCACGGCTTCGCCCGCGACCGCCGCTTCGCGTGGGAGGAGCAAGGCCCGGCCGCCTGCCGCCTGTCGCTGACCGACGACGACTGGACGCGCGAGCGCTACCCCTTTGCCTTCCGGTTCGAGATGGCCTACGCGCTGGAGGGCGATAGCCTGACCGTCCGTCACCGCCTGTCCAACCCCGGCACCGAAGCGCTTCCCGCTTCCATCGGCGGGCATCCGGCCTTCCGCTGGCCGCTGATCGGCGGCCTGCCCAAGACCGCGCACGAGCTGGTCTTCGAAACGGACGAGCCCGCCCCCATCCGCCGCGTGACCGGCGGCCTGCTGACGCCGGACCACCACCCCACGCCCATCCGGGGTCGTCGCCTGCCGCTGGACGAGGGATTGTTCGCCGATGACGCGGTGATCCTCGACCAGCCGGCCAGCCGTTCCGTCCGCTACACCGCGCCCGGCGCGCCGGCCATCGAGGTGTCCTGGGACGGTTTCGAACAGCTCGGCGTCTGGTCGAAGGCCGGCGGCGACTTTCTGTGCATCGAACCGTGGCACGGCCATGCGTCCCCGACGGACTTCGACGGCCCCTTCACGGACAAGCCCGGCCTGCTCCACCTCGTCCCCGGCGAGACGCGGGAATTGACCTACCGGATCACCCTCGGCATCTGAGCCGAAGGCGATTTTCCCTAGGCATAAAGTCGCCCCAAATACGAGCGCATCGAGAAATGAATCCCGCATATCTGTGAAATTGACAGGTTTTTAATCCGACTTCCAATACACATCCATTATGATGAGAGCCAACCCAGACCCGAATACATGAACGAATACACAATGATGACGTATTGACCAAAACTCCCCCACGGTGATTTGCTGGATGCGGCGACATTCCGTCGCCGTTTGGCGGCCCTTCACTCAACGCAAGCAACCTTCTGCTTAGGCTTGAGCTTGGTCCGCACAAATCAACCCGATAGCACGATGGGAGATGAGCAATGAGGAAAATCCTTGCTCTCCCGGTGATGGCCCTCTGCGCAATCAGCGTTGCGGCCAATGCTGCACCCGTGAAGCTTAGCAAAGAGAAAATGGCGACCGTTACCGCTGGGGCCTTGACCGAGCCGACAAAACCCAACGGCAACACCAACGGCTGCCAAACCAATCCGAACTGCGCCGTTTACACCCCCAATGGCAAAAACACACCGCCAGGCGCGCAGTAAAGCCGTAAGAAATCATAAGCAGACGGCCTGTGGGGAAGGATGTCCATGCCGGCTCGTGAATACACTTTCAAAAACAGCTGACGATGGACCTTTCTCCTCTCTCTATCAGCGGCGTTCGCTGGGGCCGGGCGCAGCGCCGGCTTATCGATGGAGACGGCAAATGAAAAAGCTTCTTGTTCTCTCGGTTCTGGCTCTTGGCGCGCTGAGCGTCGCGGCCAATGCTGCGCCCGTGAAGCTCGGCAAGGACAGGATGGCGTCGATCACCGCCGGTGCGATCACGCCCAAAACAACAAATCCTGGCGGCCAATCGGGCGGCTGCTCCAACAACAAAAACTGCACGACCGTTTTTGTGAACCCCACCGGTTTTCCGCCTCCGGGGCAGAACAATTAAACCAACTCGTCTATCGGGAGACAATTTCCGATGAGCAACGAAGGCCCCTTCCGGTGGGTATGCACGCAGAAGTGGGCCTTCGCCCTTTTAGCGGTTTCGGTGTGTTTTCCTGTTCTTTCCGCCGAAGCGGGGCGGCCGGTGCGCTCGCTGGCGGAAATCCGGCACGACCGCGTGGTCATGCAGAAGTGGGACATGAGCTGCGGGGCTGCGGCGCTTGCCACGCTGCTGACCTACGACCACAACGATCCCGTGCCCGAGCGCGAAGTCGCCACGGCGATGCTTCGCCGAACCCAGCCGCTCAAGGTGCGCGCTCAAGGCGGTTTCTCGCTTCTCGATCTCCAGGAGTACGCCCAAGGCCGCGGTTACGAAGCGGACGGGTACGGCGAACTCTCCTTCAGCGACCTCCGGGACATGGCTCCGGCCATTGTCCCGATCCAGGTACACGGCTACGATCACTTCGTCGTGTTTCGCGGTGTTCGAGGTGACGACGTGCTCTTCGCAGACCCGGCCTACGGCAATCGTACACTGCCGCTTCCCGAATTTGAGAACAGTTGGGTGCAGAAGGTGGCGTTCGTCGTCACGCGTCCCACCCCATGAAACGGCTTATCCCTGCCATACTGCTGGTCGCATCCTGCGCCGGCACCGACCCACGCGTCGCCGAACTGGAGCACCAACTGCGCGACCGCGACGCCGAGATTGCCGCGTTGCGCCAGCAACTCGGCTCCAACAACCTCCCTCGCGAGCAGGCCGCCGCCCCCCGTCCGCCATCCTCCGGACAGCCGGCCTCCAATGTCCCCGAGGAGGAAACCAGCCGCGCCCTTGAACAGGCCCTCGTGCGGCAGGGCGGCTCGGTCCTCGCGCGCGGAACCGTGCAGGTCGAACCAGAGCTGTCCTACGTCTACAGCGAGCCCACCAAAGGCTTTCGGCGCGATACCTTCGGATCGGCGGGAACCGTCCGGGTCGGGCTGCCGTGGGACATGCAGGCCGACCTAAGGGTGCCCGTCGTCATCCACGACCGGCTGAAGCAGGGCGGCACCTCGGCGGGCCTCGGCGACATCTCGCTTGGCCTGACCAAATCGGTGGTCGTCGAACGGGATTACGTGCCGGAACTGCTGGTGTTCGGGAACTGGCAGGCGCCGACGGGCCGAAGCGACGCCATCCCTCCGACCGGCAGCGGCGCCCACGCCGTCCAAGCCGGCGTGACAGCGGTCAAGCGGAAGGACCCGGTGGCCCTTTACGGCTCCCTGTCCTACACCTGGAACGGGCGCTCCAGCGACTTTGACTATGGCGACACCTTGGGTGGCACGCTGGGCGTCATCCTGGCCGCGACGCCGGACACCTCAATACTCGCCGACGTCAATCTGAACTCCCATTTCGCCTCACGGGTCGGTGGACAGGCGATCACCCAAAGCGACCGGCTGATCGGGACCTTCGAACTTGGGGCGGCAACCGTGATGGGGCGCGATCTGCTGCTGAACGTCACGGCGGGTGTTGGCTTTACCCCGGCCGCTCCGGATTTTCGGCTGACTGTCTCGTTGCCGAAGCGGTTTTAAGAACACCGATCCTTCCGAAAAGCGTCGCGCCGCCTCCGCGATCTCCATTCAAAAAGGAGGCAAGACAACACTCGCCATAGCCTCGGGCGCTTCTTTATTCAGACTTCCCTTTCCATCCTCATTCAATAAAGTGAAAAAGGACGAAAAGGGAGGGCCCGCCATGATGCAGTTCATGATCCAGTTCAAATTCGGCCCGGACAACTTTAAGGCTCTGGTCCAGCGCCCGGAGAACCGGACCGACATCGTCCGCCGGGGCGTGGAATCCTTCGGCGGACGCCTGCACTCCCTGCATTTCGCCTATGGGAAGTACGACGGCGTCCTGATGGCGGAGTTTCCCGACAGCGAGAGCTGCACGGCCTTCCTGATGATGGTCGCCTCGAAGGGCGGCGTGACCGGCTTCGCGACCACCGTGCTGCTGGATCCGGAGGAGGTCCGGCGGTCCCTGCAACGCGCCGCCGAAACCTCCACCGATTACCGTCCCGCCGCCACTACAGCGGCGTGACCGTCAGGATGCCGAGCGCCGATCCAGAGGAACGAAGGGCCGCCCCGGATTGCCGGTGTACAGCTGCCGGGGCCGCCCGATCTTCTGCTGCGGATCCTCGATCATCTCCTTCCACTGGGAGATCCAGCCGACGGTGCGGGCCAGCGCGAACAGCACGGTGAACATGCTGGTCGGGAAGCCCATCGCCTTCAGGATGATGCCCGAATAGAAATCGACGTTCGGGTACAGCTTCTTCTCGACGAAGTAATCGTCCTCCAGCGCGATCCTCTCCAGCTCCATCGCGATGGCGAGGTGCGGCTCGTCCTTGATGCCCAGCACGTCCAGAACCTCGTAGCAGGTCTGGCGCATGATCTTGGCGCGCGGGTCGTAGTTCTTGTAGACCCGGTGGCCGAAGCCCATCAGGCGGAACGGGTCGTTCTTGTCCTTGGCGCGGCGGATGAACTCGGGGATGCGCTCCACCGAACCGATCTGCTCCAGCATCAGCAGCACGGCCTCGTTGGCGCCGCCGTGCGCCGGTCCCCACAGCGCCGCGATGCCCGACGCGATGCAGGCGAAGGGGTTGGCGTGCGACGAGCCCGCCAGCCGCACCGTCGACGTGGAGGCGTTCTGCTCGTGGTCGGCGTGCAGGATGAAGATCTTGTCCATGGCGCGCGCCAGGACCGGGTTGACCTTGTACGGCTCGCACGGATTGCCGAAGGTCATGTAGAGGAAGTTGTCGGCGTAGGGCAGATCGTTGCGCGGGTACATGAACGGTTCGCCGAGCGCGTATTTGTGGGCCATGGCCGCCATGGTCGGCATCTTGGCGATCAGCCGGTGCGAGGCGATCATCCGCTGCTGCGGATCGAAGATGTCCGTGCTGTCGTGATAGAAGGCCGACAGCGCGCCGGTCACGCCGCACATCACCGCCATCGGATGCGCGTCTCGGCGGAAGCCGCTGTAGAACTTGACCAGCTGCTCATGCACCATGGTGTGATAGGTGATGGTGCGCTCGAACTCCGCCTTCTGCTTGGGGTCCGGCAGCTCGCCGTGCAGCAGCAGGTAGCAGACCTCCAGATAATCGCAATGCTCGGCCAAGTCCTGGATGGCGTAGCCCCTATGCAACAGCACGCCCTGGTCGCCGTCGATGTAGGTGATGGCGGACTCGCAGCTGGCCGTGGAGGTGAAACCGGCGTCGAAGGTGAAGTAACCGGTTTCCGCGTACAGCTTGCGGATGTCGATGACGCGCGGCCCCGTCGTCCCTTCCAGCAGCGGAAGCTTGTAGGTCTTGCCCGTCGTGTCGTCGGTGACCGTGACGGTGCCCACCTGCTGGACGTCGCCGTGCCACGCCCTGCCCTTGCCGCTCTCCATCGCCCCTTCCTCCTTCCGATTGTTCGGTTTTCCTTTGCAACGTGACCTGTGCGCGAACGCGGGCTCGTCAATGGACCTCCCGCTTTCGCGCTAGAAGATTCCCGCCTCCAATCCGGCCGCCATCAGCGTGCCCAGTTCCTCGCATGGGGCCAGGAAGTCCTCGCGGAACGCTCCCCGGCAAACCAGCGGTTCCTGCACCGCGCGCCAGCGCAGGCCCGTGGCGATGCCGGCCACCGCGCGGCAGGTCCCGGTGCCGTCGTGTCCGGCCCGGACGAACAGGGCATAGGGCAGCCCCTGCGTGCGCTCCAGGCAGGGATAGTAGCTGCGGTCGAAGAAGTCCTTCAGCGCCCCGCTCATGTAGCCCAGATTCTCCGGCGTCCCCAGGATCAGCGCCTGCGCCTCCAGCACGTCCTCCGGCCCGGCCTCCAGCGGCGCCTTCACCGCCACCTCCACGCCCGCGACCTCCGGCGAGCGGGCGCCTTGCAGCACGGCGTCGAGCAGCCGCCGCGTGTTCGGCGACGGACAGTGCGCGACGATCAGCAGACGCTTGGCGGCCATGGCGCTCCCAATCCCTTGTCCGGCCAGTCTAGCACCGCCCCTTGGCGTCTACCTCCCCGACAAAGGTGCAGGTGCGCGGGACGAACCGTGAGGCGAAGTTCGTGACATCGCTTCTTCGATATCGAATTTATCGTTGATCAAACGCGTCTCGTTATAGCACTATAAAGAACAGTTTATGCACGCGGCGATATGCAATTTTCATTGTCCTGCTCGATAACTTTATGAGCAAGTCATAATAACCATCTTAAATTGCAGATTCGGCCCGCCCCCTCCAGCACGACAACGACACGAGCGTCCCGATCATGGCCACGACCACCCGCACTCCCGACCTGGAAGACGGCGATCTCGCCCTTGCCGACGCGCCCGCCATCAAGGACGCCGCCAAGGTCCCGGCACCGAAAACCCCGGCCGCCCCCAAGGCGGAGGGCAAGCAGACCGTGAAGAAGCTGAAGCTGGCGCTTCAGGGCGGCGGCGCGCACGGCGCCTTCACCTGGGGCGTGCTCGACCGCTTGCTGGAGGATGACCGGATCGAGGTGGAAGGGCTGATCGGCACCAGCGCCGGCGCCATGAACGCCACCGTCGCGGCGGCGGGCCTGATCGCCGGCGGCCGGCCGGAGGCGCGGCGCCTGCTGCACAACTTCTGGAAGAAGGCGTCGGACGCCGGCAAGAACGGCCCGCTCCAGCCGACCCCGATCGACCGGCTGGTCAGCCGGGGCAACATGGACTTCTCGCCGCTGTGGGCGTGGTACGACACCCTCTCACGCGTGATGTCCCCGTACGAGCTGAACCCGTCCAACGTCAACCCGCTGCGCGACATCATCGCCGACGTGGTGGATTTCGAGGCGCTGCGCAAGGCGCAGGACCAGGTGAAGCTGTTCGTCTGCGCCACCAACGTGCTGAACGGCCGCCTGCGCGTCTTCGAGCACCACGAGATCACCCCGGACGCCGTGATGGCGTCGGCCTGCCTGCCCTTCCTGTTCCAGGCGGTGGAAATCGACGGGGAGTATTTCTGGGACGGCGGCTACATCGGCAACCCGCCGATCTTCCCGCTGATATACGCCGGCGGCTGCAACGACATCCTGGTCGTGCAGATCAACCCGATCAACATTCCCGACGTGCCGCGCACGGCGCGCGCCATCCTCGACCGCATCAACACGCTGTCCTTCAACTCCAGCCTAATGCGCGAGATGCGGACGATCCAGTTCGTGACCGACCTTCTGGACAAGGGCGAGCTGGACCCCGACAAGTTCTCGCGGATGAACATCCACACCATCGACGCCGAGCAGGAGCTGTCGCAGTTCAGTGTCTCGTCCAAGCTGAACCCGGACTGGGAATTCCTGACCTTCCTGTTCCAGCTCGGCCGGCGCAAGGCCGCCCGTTTCCTGGAGCTGCACTTCGACAAGATCGGTGACCGTTCCTCGACCGAGATCCGCGAGAAGTTCTTCTGATGCCTCATAGGGACCGGACGCCGCCCCAGCGGGCGGTGATCCACCTGGATCGGCTGCGCGACAACCTGACGGCGGCCCGGCGTCTTCTGGCGCCGGGGGTCCGCGTCTGGGCCGTGGTCAAGGCCGACGGCTACGGCCACGGGGCCATGGCCGTCGCCCGGACGCTGGAACGCGCCGGAGCGGACGGCCTCGTCGTTGCCGGCACCGGGGAAGGTATGGCCTTGCGGCGGACCGGCATCCGCCTGCCCATCCTGGCGCTCGACCCGCCCATGGAGGACGAGGTATCGGACCTGGTCCAGTCGGGCCTGACCGCCACCGTCACCTCGCTCGCCGAGGCTCTACCGCTCTCGACATGCGCCCGCGCCCTCAACCGCCGGGTGCCCGTCCATGTGCGGATCGACACAGGGCTGGCCGGCCTCGGCGCCGCGCCGGACGACGCCGTGGAACTGCTGGCCCAACTCCGTCTGCTCGACGGGTTGCGGGTGGAGGGGCTGTTCACCCACCTAGCCTCCCCCTATTCCGGCTCGCCCGCCGACATCACGGCCGAACTCGCCCTGTTCGACCGCGTGGTGGCGGAGGCGACGGCACACGGCCTGCGCCCGCCGCTGGTCCACGCGCTCAGCAGCCCCGGCGTGATGCGGGCACCGCAGGCCACCTACGACATGGTTCGGCTGGGCTCGCTGCTGTACGGCATCCACATGGTCGAGACCGGTCCGGACCCCTTCGTCCCGGTGATGGAGGTGACGGCGCGGGTGGTCCGCGTCATGGATCTGCCGCCCGGCGCCCGTCTCGGCTACCGGGCCGGCGTGGCGGCGCCATCGCCCATGCGCGCGGCCCTGGTCGCCTTCGGCTTTTCCGATGGGGCCTTCCTGCACGCCTACCACAACGGTGCGATCCTGCTGCGGGGCCGCCGCGTCCCGCTGGTGGGCGATCCCTTCATGAGCGCCCTGCTCGCCGACGTCTCCGCCCTACCCGAGGTCGAGGCGGGCGACGAGGCGATCTTGATCGGCTGCCAGGGCGGCGAGATCCTGACGGTGGAGGAGGTGGCCTCCGCCTGCGGTCTGCGGGCCTCGGCGATCCTGATGCTCGGCCCCCGCGTGGCGCGCGAGTACAACGCCATCCCGACCCCAGCCGTCGCTCCCCTCGCGATCCCGGCGGAGTGACCCGACGATGGTGAAGAAGGCGACCGCTCCGGGCTCAACGACCTTAGACCTCTCCCCCCTAGGGAGAGGGTGTCCCGGAGGGCCGCCCGTGCCCCTCACCCGCCGCACGTTTCTCACCGGCACCGCCTCGCTCGCCGCCGTCGCGGCCAACCCACGCGCCACGCTCGCCGCCACCATCCCCGCCCCGCGCCCTAACGGCGGCCGCAAATGGCGCATCGGCTATGCCGAGAGCATGCCGTTCGGCAACTACGTCGCCACGCTGCACGGCGTTGCCCTGGCGCTCGGCCGCATGGGCTGGCTGTCCGGCGTCGCCGACGCCCCCTACACCCCCGGCCAGTGGGACAGCGCCGACCTCTGGCGCTGGCTGGCGGGACGCGACCTCGGCCCGCACGTCGAGTTCGTCGCGGACGCCTACTACCCGCGCCTCGACCGCAACGCGCCGGACGAGGCGCTGAACCGCCTCGCCACCGCCCGGGACATCGACCTGATGATCGTCATGGGCACCATCGCCGGCACCAAGCTCGCCACCGACACGCACACCGTCCCGACGCTGGTCTTCTCCTCCACCAACCCCGTCGCGGCGAAGATCGTGGCGTCGGAGAGCGATCCGGGGCGCGAGCATGTCTGGGCGCATCTGGATCTGACGCGCTTCCACCGCCAGCTGCGCATCTTCCACGACACCTTCCGCTTCCAGCGCCTCGGCGTCGCCTACGATGATTCCACGGTCGGCCGCGCCATCGCCTCGCTGTCCGACATCGAGGCCATGGCCGAGCGGCTGGGCTTCGCGCTGGTGCGCCGCCATGTCCGCCCCCCGGCGGACGAGGCCGACTTCCCCCGCTACTACGCCGACCTGGGCACCGCCTGGACGGAGCTGTCGGGTGAGGTGGACGCCATGTACATCACCTACGGCCGGTGGGAGCTGGACCGGTTCCGTCCCCTCGTCCAGCCCTTCCTCGACCGCCGCATCCCGACCTTCTCGCAGCTTGGGCCGGAGGAAGTGGAGCGCGGCGCGCTGATGAGCGTCGCCCGCGCCGACTTCGCCGGCATCGGGCAGTTCGGCGCCGGCACCATCGCCCGCCTGTTCGGCGGCGAACGCCTGCGCGGCCTGCCCCAGGTCTATTTCGACACGCCGACCATCGCCTGGAACATCGCGACGGCGGAGACCATCGGCCACCGCATCCCCTTCGACGCCCTGCTCGCCGCCGACACCGTCTTCGGGGGAACCTGAGCCATGCCGACCAGCAACCAGCCTGTTTCCCCGAACCCAGACCGGCGCGGCCTGTGGCCGGCCTTTCTGCTGTCGGTGGCGCTGGTCGTCCTGACGCTGGGTTTCAGCGCGGGCATCAACATCGGCTCCTTCCGGCAGAGCTACGCCAACGCCCTGATGTCCAGCTTCTCGGTCGCCGGAGGCAAGGCGGCCCGCAGCGTCGAGCACGCGCTGGCCTACGGCAAGGTGCTGGAGGACTTCTACGGCATAGAGAAGATCCTGGCTCAGGTCCGCACCCACCTGCCGGAGGCAGACGGCGTCCAACTCGCCCGCGCCGACGGCCGCATCCTCTATTCCGACCTCAAAACTCCCCAAGCCAACTCAGCCCAAACTCTGCCCGAAGCGGAACGCCGCCGCGCGGCGGCGGAGCTGGCGAAGCGTCCCATCCACGTTTCCTACGATGTGGACGGCGGCAAGTACCGGCTGCACATGGCGATCCGCCAGCCCGGCTCCGGCACGCTGGCCGGTCACCTCGTCATCATCTCCGACAAGGCGGTGGTGGACGGTCAGGTCGCCCGCTTTCAGGAACGCATCGTCACCGCCCTCGCCGCGCTCGGCGGCGCGTCCGTCCTGCTCTTCGGCGGCTTCCTGCTGGCCGCCGGGCTGTGGGGGCGCGGCCCCGCCGCCACCGACAAGCGGCGCCGCCGGCTGACGCTGGGCGTGCTGGCGACGGCCCAGATCCTCGCGGGCGTGCTCAGCTACCAGCATTTCACCGCCGCCTACATCGAAACGGCGGAGGTCTCCACCAAGGTCGTCGGCGACATCGTGCACGGCGATTTCGAAACCGCGCTGAGTCGAGGCGCGAGCTACCGGTCGCTGAGTGGGCTCGACGCCTATTTCGCCCAGATCGCCGCGACCGTACCGCACATCCGCACGCTGACGCTCGACACCACCGGCGCACCGCCCGAGCCGCCACAGAATCCCACCCTGGCCGAAGGGCGGGACTTCGACATCAGCCACCCGTTGCCCGCCGACCCGTCCGGCCGGGCACCGGCCCTGACCATCACCATCGCCGGGGAGCACATCACCGCACAGCTGCGCGAGATCGTGCTGGACATGGCGACGATCCTGGTCACGTCGCTGATGTTCATGTTCGAGTTCTACGCCTTCACCGCGACCTTTTCCGCCGGTCGGGCGACGGAGGCCGCCGGCGAAGGCTCCGCCGTCGCGGCGATGCGCTTCACCACCTTCCTGCTCTACCTCGGCGCCTTCCTGCCGGTGTCCTTCGTGCCGTTGGTCATGGGCACCTTCTCCGAGGGGTTGTTCGGCCTGACACCGATGCAGGCCGCCGCCGCGCCCATTTCCATGGAGATGCTGTGCGGGGCCGTCATGCTGCTGATCGCCGGGCGGCTGGTGCGCGCGGCCGGCTGGGTGCCGTTGGCGCTGGCCGGCTTCGGGCTGGCTGGGGCGGGCATGGCGCTGTCGGCCTGGGCCGGGGAGCCGCTGGCCTTCGTGCTGGCGCGCGGCCTCGTCGGCCTCGGCGTGATGGGGACCCTCGCCGCGCTCTACGGCCTGATCGACCGGCTGCGCGACCCGGAAAGCCGCACCGCCGCCTATCCCCAGATGTTCGCCGGCATGTACGCCGGGGTGAACTGCGGCGCGGTGGTCGGCGCACTGCTGGCGGGCCGCATCGGCTATCCACCGGTCTTCCTGATCGCGGGCGCCATCCTGGCCGCCGGCATCGCCCAGGCGTGGCTGTTCGTGCCCGCCTCCGTGAAGACCCGCCCCGCCCCCATCCCAGCCCTGACACCTATGCCCGCAAAGGCCAGGGGTCCCGGCGTGTGGCGCCCGTCCGTGGTCGCCTTCCTGCTGCTGATCTCGATCCCGACCTCGGCCTGCAGCATGTTCCTGCCCTACTTCTTCCCGCTCTTCGCCTCGGGGCTGGGGGTGTCGCCGTCCACCATCGGGCGGGCCTTCCTGCTGAACGGGATGTGCATCGTCTTCCTCGGCCCCGTCCTGGCCCGGCTCGCCCGCACCCATGTGGCGCCGTGGCTGGCGGTGCTGGGATCGGGCCTGCTGATCGCCGGGGCGCTGATCCTGTTCGGCGTGCAGGCCAGCCTGCTGGTCGCCTTCCTCGCCGTGTTCCTGATCGGCGTCGGCGACAGCTTCGGCCTCGCTTCGCAGCAGCAGTATGCCGAAACCCTGGTCGGCGAGGCGGCGGACAGCCGCGCGGCGGTGCGCGCCTGGCACCTGAACGCCCGCAAAATCGGGCAGGTGGTTGGCCCGATGCTGTTCAGCGCCGCCGCCGCGGTCAGCGTCGCGGGCGTCGGCATATTGGGAACCGGCCTGATCCTCAGCCTTGCCGCCTTCACAGCCATGGCCCTTTTCACGGTGCGCCGCCCGGCGCCGGCGGTGGCCTCATGATCCGCAATCCCGTCACCGAGACCGTCATCGGCGGCCGGCCCTGCCACATCGGCACGCTCGGCCCCGCCGCGCGCCACGCCGTGCTGGCCTTGCAGGAGGAGGGGATCGGCGACCTGATGTTCCCGATCTCGCCTGCGGAGGTCGATCACATGCTGACCGACCAGGGCGGTCGCATCGTCGGGGCGGAGGTGCAGGGCCGCCTCGCCGCCTTCTTCGCCATCCTGCTTCCCGGCCGCTCCCCGGACAATCTCGGCCGCGACGACGGCCTGCCGGAGGAGGCGCTGGACCATGTGGCGCACTGGACCGCCGTGATCGTCCGCCCGGACCTGCGCGGCCACGGCCTGCAACGGCGCCTGATGGCGGCGACGCTGGAGGCCGTCCTGCCGCCGCCGCGCGTGCGCCACTGGTTCGCCACCGCCCGCGTGGAGAACGCGGCGAGCGTGCGCAGCTTCCTGTCCGCCGGCCTCCGCATCGTCAAGGTCGGGCCGAAGTACGACGGCCACGACCGCTACCTGTTCCGTCAGGATTTTCCCGTCACCGCCGACGCCCACCACCGCGAGCACGCCTTCCCATGACCGGCACGGACACCAGACGCAGCAGCATGCGGATCCGCCTGCGGGTAGGCATCGCCACGGCCTTCCTGCTGACCGTCGTACCGTCGATCGCCGGCATGCTTGCCTACCTGCATATGGAGAACTCCCGCTCCGCCATGGCGGTGGCGACGGACGCCATCGGGCGCACCTCGGCCTCGATCGTCGAGGATCTTCGCGGCATGCTCAGCCCCGTCGCCCGCGTGGCGGAGGCGACGGCCATGTTCGGCAAGGTGGACCGCAACGGCCTGCGCCGCATCGAATCCCTGCGCTACTTCAACGACGCCGTCGTGAATCTGCCGCAGCTGGAGGCGCTGTCCATCGGCTTCACCAGCGACGGCGCCTTCTTCCAGCTGACCCGCCTCGACGCCGGGGAGAGCCGCTACGGCCCGAAGGGGGAGATCACCCCGCCGGAGACGCAGCTCGGCCTGCGCATGCTCGACGCCAGCTCGGGCGAGATGGCCGACTCCTACCTGTATCTGCGCCGCTGGGGTCAGGTGGTGGCGGTGGATCGCGGGCCGGTCACCTACGATCCGCGCACGCAGCCCTGGTTCCGCGCTGCGTGGCGTCAGCCGGGCGTGACCCTGTCCGACGCCTTCGTCTTCCCCTCCAGCGGGCGGCCGGGCCTGACCATGTCGCACCGGGTGGCGACCGACGACGGCGTGCCGATCGGCGTCGTCGGCGCCGACGTGTCGCTGGACGCGCTGGCCCGCCTGCTGGACGCCAAGCGCATCGGCCGCTCCGGCTCCATCTTCCTGGTGGACGAGAACGGGCGCGTCATCTGCCACAACCGGCCCGAGCTGCTGGTCCACACGGGCCTGCGCGGACCGGAGCTGGCGCCCGCCGCCGAATTCCCCGATCCCGTGGTCGCCGCCGCCGTCGCCCGCTGGAAGCGCGAGGGGCAGGACCGCTTCGTCGCGGCGCTCGGCCCGCTCGGCAAGGAGTACATCGTCGATTTCGCCCGCGTGCCCAACGACATCGGCAACGGCTGGACCGTCGTCACGGCGGTGGAGGTGGACGAGTTCATCGCCCCCATCACGCGAGCGACCACCAACATGGTGTTCGTCGGCGTCGCCGTGATCGCCGCGCTGATCCTGGTGGTGCTCTGGCTGTCGCACCGGCTGACCCGCCCCTTGCAGGCCATCGTCGCGGAAACCGACCGGATCCGCCGGTTCGAGCTGGAGGGCCCCCTCGACATCCGCTCCCGCATCCTGGAGGTGGACGAGCTGGCCAAGGCGATGGACACCATGAAGGGCGGCCTGTCCAGCTTCGGCGCTTATGTACCGAAGGATCTCGTCCGCTCCATGATCCGCACCGGCAAGGCCAGCCAACTGGGCGGGGAGCGCCGGCCGCTGACCATCCTCTTCACCGACATCAAGGGCTTCACCGCGTCGAGCGAGGGCATGCCGCCGGAAGAGGTGATGCTGCGCCTGTCCGCCTATTTCCAGGAGCTGACTGGCTGCATCCACGCCCAGGGAGGCACGGTCGACAAGTTCATCGGCGACGCCATCATGGCCTTCTGGAACGCCCCGCTGGCGGACGAGGACCACATCGGCCGCGCCTGCCTCGCCCTGCTCGCCTGCCGCGACGCCAACCAACGCCTGAACGAGCGCCTCGTCCAGGCCGGCGAGGCGCCCATGCCGACCCGCTTCGGCCTGCACACGGGCGACGTGGTGGTTGGCAACGTCGGTTCCGCCGACCGCATGCAGTACACGGCCCTGGGCACCCATGTAAACTTGGCCTCGCGCGTGGAAGGGCTGAATAAGAACTATGGCACGCAGCTGCTGGTCACCGGCGCGGTGGAGCAGGCGGTGCGCGACCGCTTCCTGTTCCGTCCGGTGGACCTCGCCGCCCCGTCGGGCCTGAGCAAGCCGATCCCGCTGTTCGAACTGGTTGGTACGCGCGGCAGGGAAGTCGGTGAAAACGGCGGCCTCTTCGCCCCCTCGCCCGAACTGCTCGACGAATGCCGGCGCTGGCAGGACGCCTATTACCTCTACCGTGCCCGACGCTGGGACGAGGCGCTGGCCGCCTTCCGCGCGCTGGCCGGAACCATGGCGAACGGCACCCTGGCCGAACTCTACATCGACCGCTGCCTGCACCTTCTGGCCGACCCGCCCGGCCCGGAGTGGGACGGCGCCGAACGCTACACCAAGAAATGAGCCGCCTTATGAAACAGCAGCGCTCCCCCTTCCTGCTGGCCGCCGGCCTTCTCCTGTCGCTCATCTTCGGTACGGCGAACGCGGCCTTCGCGGCGGACCCGGTGGTCATCAAGCTGGCCCAGCCCAACCGCAACGACGCCTTCGACAACCCGGCGGCGGCCATGGCGGTGGTGTTCAAGAGCCTTGTCGAAGCCGCGACCAACCGCGCGGTGCGCGTGGACATCTTTCCCGAAGGCCAGCTCGGCCGCGACGCCGACGTGGTGGGGCTGGTCCGCAAGGGGACGATCCAGACCGCAGTCTCCTCGGTCAGCGGCGTGGCGCCCTCCTATCCGCTGATCGGCGTGCTCGACCTGCCCTTCGCCTTCCGCTCGATCAGCGAGGCCTACGCGGTCTTCGATGGTCCCTTCGGGCAGCAACTCGCCGGCGACATCCGCCGCAAGACAGGGCTGGCGGTGCTGGGCTTCGGTGATCCGGGCGGCTTCTTCGCCATCACCAATTCGAAGCGACCGATCCGCACGCCGGAGGACATGAAGGGCCTGCGCCTGCGCACCATGGACCTGGAGACGCACAAGGCGGTGGTCTCCAGCCTGGGCGGGGACCCGGTCTCCATCGTCTGGTCGGAAACCTATACCGGCCTCGCCACCGGGGCGGCGGACGGGCAGATGAACCCCATCCCGATCATCCGCTTCGCCAAGTTCGACGAGGTGCAGCGCTACCTGACGCTGACCAACCACCTCTTCGCGCCCTTCGTCTGGGTGATGGACGGCAAGTTCCTGGACGGCCTGTCGCCGGCCAACCGCGCGGCGGTGCAGAACGCCGCCCGCGCCGCCGTGGTCGCCAGCCGGGGCCTCAGCCGCGTGATCGAGGCGTCCGACCGCGGCCTGCCGCCGCTGGCGCACCGGATGGAGGTCTACGTGCCCACCGCCAAGGAGCTGGAAGCCTTCCGTCAGGCCTCCCAGCCGGTCGTGCGGCGGCACATCGAGCACAAGTTCGGCCCCGAGGGCATGGAGATGCTGGCGCGCTTCGAACGCGCCATCGCCGAGGTTCAGTAAACCAAACCCGCAACGGTGAAGAGAGCAACAGAGGAAGCGACAGCCATGGTGGCGGACGTTCAAGAGGTCATGGAGACCAGCGACCGGAAAGCCGGCGGACACAGGCTGCCGGGGGCGGTGCTGATCCTGGCCGGCCTGCTGCTGTGTGCGGTCGGTTTCGGCATCCACACGCAGTTCCGCCAAGCGGAAAGCCAGGCCGAGGCCATTGCTCAGGAACGGGCCCGCGACCTGACCCGTCAGGCCGCGTCCCAGATCGACGCCCGCCTGCGCAAGCTGGAGGGTGTCGTTGCCAGCTTCGCCGATGAGATGTCGCGCGCCCGCCTCGACCGCGACGCCATTCTCGCGCGCATCGCCGATGAGACGGCCCGCAACCCGGACCTGTTCGGCTTCGGCATCGCCTTCCGCCCCAACGCCTTCGACCCCGCGCGGCGGCTGCTGGCTCCCTTCAGCGTGCGCGGGGCGGACGGCCGGCACACGCTGGTGGACATCGGCGCCCAGTACGACTACACGGCCCCGTCGGTCAGCTGGTACAACGGGCCGATGTCCAAGGGCCGCCAGTGGATCGAGCCCTATTTCGGTTCCGCCAGCAAGACTCTGGTCGCTACCCACGCCATGCCCTTCCGCCTGCCCGGCTCCACTTCGACTGAGCCGGACGGCATCGTCTTCGCCAACTTCAGCCTGGACGACATCAAGAACTTCGTCCGCTCACTGAACCTGGGCAACGCCGGCTACGGCTACATCCTGTCGCGCCAGGGCACCTACCTGTCCTTCCCCATCCCCGATTTCGTGACGCAGCAGCGCACCGTCCGCGCCGTCGCCGAGGAGCGCGGCGACCACGTCCTGCGCCAGGCCGCCGACGCGGTCGAGGCCGCGCGTCCGGCCATCCTCGACGCGACCAACCTGTCCACTGGGCAGGCATCCTGGTTCCTGTTCGAGCCCATCGCCGCCACCGGTTGGAGCATGGGCGCCACCGTCATCAAGGACGAGCTGCGCAGCGACCTGCGCGAGGCGCGCCGCGCCCACCTGACGGCGGCGGCCTGCATCCTGTCCGGTTTGGTCGTTCTGGGCGTCGGCGTCGCCCTGTTCCGCCGCCTGCACTTCCGCGGCTGGGTGTGGATGGCAGGCGTGGCAACCGTGCTGCTGCTCGGCGGCGTAGTGCTGACCCTGCGGCTCGCCACCGTTCTCCCGGACGGGGCCAAGGACACCGGCACCATCTTCAACGACCCGGCGGCGCTGGCCCGCTACACGGCCGTGCTGACCGCCGACGCGACCCGCCGCGAGGTCAAGCCGCCCGTCATCGTGCCGACCGGCGTCTACATCGAGACGCTGCGCTTCACCTCCGGCTCCGAAGTGTCGGTCACCGGTACGGTCTGGCAGAAGCGCCCGGCCGACCTGTCGGGGCGCAACGAGGCCGACATCGTCTTCGCCGACGCGGTATCCAGCCGCGTGGCCGAGGCGACCCGCCGCAAGACCGCCGATGGTGGCGAGGTCATCACCTGGCAGTTCGACGCCGTGCTGCGCCAGCGGCTGGAGCTTCAGAAGTTCCCCTGGGACCGCGCCGACGTGGCCGTCCGCCTGCGCCCGCGCGGCCTCAGCACCGAAGTGGCCTTCGTCCCCGACCTCGACTCTTACCGCGTGGTCGCGCCGACGGCCAAGGCGGCGGTCAACCAGAACCTGATCCTGCCGGGCTGGACGGTGGAGCGCAGCCTGTTCCGCATCCAGGAACAGCCGACCCTGACCTCCTTCGGCGCCGGCACCTCGCTGTACGACCGGGGTGCCGCGCAGATGGTGCTGGAGGTCGCCATGCGCCGCGATCCCACCGACCCGGCGGTGTCCGGCCTTGTCCCCATCGTCTTCCTGCTGGCCGCCGTCTTCGCCATCGCGGTGATGAGCAGCCACGACAAGGACCGCAACGACGCCTTCGGCCAAAAGCCCTTCGCGGTGGTCCTGTCCTCCTCGTCGCTCTGCTTCGTCACCACGGCCGGCCAGACCGTGCTGCGGTCGAAGGTGGCGACGGACGGGCTGGTCTATCTCGAATATTTCTACATGGCGCTGTACGTCATCATCGTCGCCAACGCGGTCAACGTGATCCTGCTGGCGCGCGGTCGCGGCGGCCCGCTGGTGACCTATGGGGACAACCTGATCGTCCGCCTCGGCTACTGGCCCTGCGTCATGGCGATCTTCTTCGCCTTCACGCTCTGGCGATTCTTCTGAGAACCCTTCTTTTTAAGGCGCAACAACCTCTCCAAATCGCCCCCACCCCGGTCCTTATCGCACGGAACCGGGGTGGGGACGCGATGTTGGGACGGGTGCCGCCGAACCGGGCGGCCTTGAGTTTCCAACAGGGGAGGAATCCCATGGCAGACTTTGAAAACCGGCGGGACGACCGCTGGCGCGCCGGACAGCGCCAGCGGCAACCCGGCTACGGCTACGAAGGCTATGGGCGCGAGGGCTACGACTACGGCCGCGAATACTGGCGCCAACCCGAGGACATGCGCGGTTCCGCCCAGGATTTCGGCCGTTTCAGCATGGGCCATCCCGGCAAGAGCGAACCACCCCCGCGCGGCGACATGGGCCGTGACATGGAGATGAGCGGCGGTCAGCATCGTGGACGCGGCCCGCGCGGCTACACCCGCTCCGACGACCGCATCCGCAAAGACGTCAACGACCTCCTGACCGACGATCCCTACATCGACGCCTCGGACATCGAGGTCACCGTGGCCAATTGCGAGGTCACGCTGTCCGGCATGGTCGATCACCGCGTGACCCGGCGCCGGGTCGAGGATCTCGTGGACAGCGTCCCCGGCGTGACCCACGTCCAGAACGACCTGCGCGTCGCCCAGCCGTCGGCCGGCATGGGTGGCGGCATGGGCGGCGGGGGCACCTCGGCGGGAGCTTCCGCCATGGCCGGCCTCGGCACGCAGAACGCCGGGACGACAGGCACGGGCGCCGCCGGCACCACGGGGACGCCGCAGCCCACCGCCACCAGCCGCCGCTGACGCACGTCCGGTGGCGGCCATCGCCCTTGCCAACAGGGGCAGCCGCCGCCACCATCCCGCCATGGACACGACGAGCGACCGGCTGGAAGCACGCCTGACCGACGACCCGGTGCACCGGGGCCAACTTGCCGCCCGGATCGAGGGGTTTGCCGCCCGGCACGCTCTGCCCGACACCCTCGCCGTCGCCCTCTCCCTGTGCCTTGACGAACTGATTGCCAACGCCATCACCCACGGCGGCGCCCGAAGCATCTGCGTCTCCGCCACCAAGGACGGCCTTGCCCTGCACGCTCGCATCGAAGACGACGGTATCGCCTTCGACCCCTTCTCCGACGCCCCGCCCCCACCCCTGCACACGCCCATCGACGAGCGCCCACCGGGCGGCCTTGGCGTCCTTCTCGTCCGCCGATCCGTCACCGATGCCCGTTATCGGCGCGAAAACGGCCGCAACGTCATTATCCTTCGGTGGGCTTGGTCTCGCGCGTGAGGACCCCGCCCGCCGCGACCGCGACCGCGACCGCGACCGCGACCGACGCTGGCGTCAGCCGCGCCCCTGCTCCAGCCTCGTCAGCGTGCGGGCCAACTCGGAGGCGTTGCGTGCGCCCATCTTCTCCAGGACGCGGGCGCGGTGGGTCTCCACCGTGCGAATCCCGATGTCCAGCTGGCGGGCGATGGTCTTGTTAGGAAGGCCTTGAGCCACCAGCACCATCACTTCGCGCTCGCGCGGGGTGAGCAGGGTCATCCGGTGGCGGATTTCCGCCGTCTCGACGCCAGCCTGCCGCTCGTTCCGGTCGCGTTCGCAGGCCTCATGCACCCGCTCGATCAGCAGGTCCTCGTCGAACGGCTTCTGTAGGAAGTCCACGGCGCCAGCCCGGAAGGCGCGGACGGCGGCGGGAACGTCGCCATGCCCGGTGATGACGATCACCGGCAGGGTCAGGCCGCGCCGGATCATCTCCTGCTGAAGCGTCAGCCCGTCCATGCCGGGCATGCGGATGTCGACCACCGCGCAGCCCGGCTGGTCGGGATCGGCGGCGGCCAGGAACTCGGCGGCCGAGGCGCAGGGGCGGACGGTCAGCCCGGCCAGTTCCAGGTGCAGCGTCAGCGCGTCGCGGACGGCCTCGTCGTCGTCGACGATGAAGATGACGGGAACGTCAGGCGTCATCGGAATCGGCCTCGGCTCCGTGGATGGGAATGGTGAAGCGGAACACCGTCTCCCCGTGGGGAAGGCGCTCGCTGGTCAGGGTGCCGCCGTGCCCCTCGACGATGCTGCGGGCGATGGACAGGCCCAGCCCCATGCCCGTGGCCTTGGTGGTGACGAAGGGCGCAAACAGGTTGCGCTCGACGACGCCCGACAGCCCCGGCCCGCTGTCGCGCACGCCGAGCGCGACGAAACCCGCCTCGGCCGCGGGGTGGGCGAAGACGACGATGCGGCGCCTGCGCGGGTCGGGCGCGTCCATCGCCTCGGCGGCGTTACGCACGAGGTTGAGGATCACCTGCTGCAACTGCACCGCGTCACCGCTGACGGCGGGCAGGCTGGGTGCCACCTCGGACTGGATGGACACCGAATGCTGCCCGGCGAGAGGGGCGGCCAGCGCCAGACAATCGGCGATCAGCCCGCCGACTGACAGCGGCGCGCGGTCGCTGCGCCCCTTGCGCATGAAGTCGCGCAGGCTGCGGATCACCCGGTCGGCCCGCTCCGCCTGGGCCACGGTCTTGTCGAGGATCTCGCTCAGCCGGGGCGAGGCCTCCTCCATCTTCGCGATCTTGCGGGCGGCGCGGGCGTAGCTCATGGCGGCGGCCAGCGGCTGGTTCAACTCGTGCGCCAGGGCCGCCGCCATCTCGCCGGCCTCGGTCAGGCGCGACGCGCGGGCGAGGTCCGACTGCCGCTCGCGGATCGCCGCCTCGACCCGGCGGCGCTCGCTGACCACCGCGCCCAGCAGCAGAGCGGTAACCGCCAGGGTCAGCATGAGAAGCTGGAAATGGGTGGTCCTGGCCGTCTCCACCCCGGTCACCTGGATGGCGACGATCAGCCCGGCCTGGGTCGCGGCAGAGGCCAGCGCCGCCCCCGCCAGCCCGTGCCTCACGGCCACCGCCACCGCCGGCAGGAACAGCAGGTAGAAGTGCTCGTACTGGGCCGAGGCGAGCGGTCCGAAATCCAGCCACAGCGTGAGGCCGATGAGCAGGCCGTACGCCGCCAGTTCGGCCACCCCCTTCCAGGATGCCCCCCTCCAGGAAGCATGGGGCACCGTGCCGCGCAGGGCGACCAGCACGACGGGCGTCAGCACCGTGATCCCGATGACCTCCCCGACCCAGTACCGCAACAAGGCTCCGCCGAAATCCGACCAGGGAAACAGGCCGATCAGCGTGTGGAGGGCGATGTAGCCCGTCCCCACCACCAGCGGCGTCATCGCCGCGCCGACGAGCAGCAGCACGATGTCGCGCAATCGGGAAAGCTGGTGATCGAGGCCAAGCCGCCGGCACAGCACCCAGGCCGCCCCGCCGTAGCCGGCGGCGAGAAGGCCGTTCGCCGCCACCGTCATCCACAGCGGCACAGGCAGGTCGCGCACCATCAGGTCGGCCGCCATCAATCCCAGCCAGGCCAGCGGCACGGCGCGCAGGCCGACGACGATCAGCATCCCCATCATCAGCCCGGCGGGCGGATTCCACGGGGTGATGTTGAGCGGCGGGACCTCGTGGATGAAGCTGACCCAGTCCAGGGCGAGGTGAGCGGCCAGATAGGCCGGCACGAGGGCCCAGAGGCCGTGGAAATCCTTCGGCATGTCCTCCCGTCCGAACGATGGCGTGGGCCGTCCATCGGCAGGACGGCGGGGATGATGGTAGCGCGTGACGCCGCCGTCCGCAGCCGTCCGGAACGCCTATCCGTGAGGATACGGACGCCCGGATGCGATGCGCGTCCGTATTAGCCGGCATAGACAGGGCCGGCGACCTCTTCCGATCATGTCCCGGAGATAAAAGCACGAATCCGGCACGCCCAACCGGGGCGGGGAGTACAGTCATGACGAGCCCTCGACGAATCCTGCTGGCCACCGACCTCGAACCGAAATCGGATCGGGCGATGGAGCGCGCGGTGCAGCTAACCCGCCAGTTCGGGGCCGAGTTGACCGCCCTGCACGTCGTCCATGACGGAGAGGGTCCGTACGTTCATCTGCCGCTCCACCACATCGAGGCGGAACTGCTTCGCCACCTGCACGCGATTCCCGGCGCCGCCGGCGTCACGATGCGGGCGGTCGCCGTGCAGGGCCGCGCGGTGGGGCAGCAGGTCGCCGGCTATGCCGGGCTGTGGCGGCCCGACCTCGTCGTGGCGGGCGTCCACGCGCGTGACAGCCTGGCGGACCTGTTCCTGCCGCCGACCATCGAACGGATCGCCATCGCCGACGAGACCCCCGTGCTGATCGTGCGCGACAAACCGCACGGTCCCTACGCCCGCGCCTTGGTTCCGGTCGATTTTTCCGAACGCTCGCGCGGCTCGGTGGAGGCCGCGCGCCGGCTGCTG
Source organism: Azospirillum soli (assembly GCF_017876165.1). Classification (GTDB taxonomy): domain Bacteria; phylum Pseudomonadota; class Alphaproteobacteria; order Azospirillales; family Azospirillaceae; genus Azospirillum; species Azospirillum soli. The sequence goes on along the minus strand of NZ_JAGINQ010000020.1, from coordinate 46,857 downwards.
AGCGACGGCAGCCTCCACCTGCTGCATGTGGCGGACCTTCCGCTCGCCCACCGCTCCCCGGCGGGGCTCGCCACGGTTGGGGATTTCACCCACGGGTTCGCTGACGAGTTCGCTGCCGAGTTCGGCGAGGTGCTGAGGGGAATGGCTCCCGGCGGTCCTGCCGTCACCCGCGAGGTGCGGATCGGTCATCCCGTTCCGGAGATCGTCCGGACGGCACGGCACGGGCGCTACGATCTGGTGGTGATGGGATCGGCGCGGCGCGACGGCCTGATGCGCGCGCTCCTGGGCAGCGTCACCCAGGACGTGCTCGCGGACCTGCCCTGCGATGCCCTGATTGCGGGCGATCTGGTCGAGGACCGCCGGTGTTGAGGGGCAGGACCGTGCCCCATTCCCTTGGGCGGGCGGCCCTGTGGCGGCCGGAACCCGTCGTGACCGGGAATGGATCGCCGAGCCAGCCCTTGCGGAACCATGTCCGCGACATAGACGTAGATCTGGCGGTCCTCGGCATGCACGGGCGCAACGCCATTCCTGAACCGATCGCCGGCAGCATCGTCAAGACGATCATGGACGATGCGCCGTGCGATGCCCCGGTCATCCAGGAACTGTTGGATGCCGATGCAAGAGCCTGAACGTCGGGCCGCCCAGTGCGCACCGCAGACAGCCCACCGCGAGGGAGATGGGGATGAGCATCCCTGAGCTTTTTTTGACGGCCAACGTCATCCTTGACGCCGAGCCGGGCAACAAGGCAGCCCTGCTCGACTTTTTGGCGGAGGAGGCCGGACAGCGGCTGGGGCTTCCCAAGCAGGAGGTCCTCGGCGCGCTTCAGGCGCGCGAGAAGATCGGCTCCACCGCGCTTGGCCGGGGCGTCGCGCTCCCTCACGCGGAGATCCGCGATGCCCAGGCTCCGGTCGTGTTGTTCGCGCGGCTCCGCCGGGCCGTCAACTTCGACGCCCGCGACGAGGAGCCCGTCGATCTCGTCTTCCTGGTGCTCTGGCCCTCCGAGACCCGCAAGGGCCTGCTGCCCGTCATGTCGGAAATCTGCCGCGCACTGCGCGAGCCGCAGGCGTTGCGCCGGCTGCGCACCGCGGAGACGCCCGAGGAGGTGGTCCGGCTCGTTCTCCAGGCCATCCCCCCTGAAGCGGCCCAGGACGGCGAATCGAGCGGAGAATGACCGCCGCACCGCCGAGAAGAAGTTCGGCCGAAAAGATACTTAATTGTAGAAGCACATGCCCGACGCCCTGCTGCTCCTGACCCTCGTCGGTCTTCCCTTCCTCGGCGCGATTGCCGCCGGGCTTCTGCCGACGCACGCGCGCAATGCCGCGGCGTGGCTGGCCGGCGTGATCGCCCTCGTCGGGTTAGGTCTGTTGTTGGCCGCCTATCCGACGGTGGCGGCGGGCGGCGTGCTCCGTCACGAGGTCGCGTGGATGCCGTCCCTCGGGCTCAACTTTTCCCTGAGGATGGACGGCTTCGCCTGGCTGTTCGCTGGGATGGTGTCCGGCGTCGGCGTGCTCGTGATCGTCTACGCGCGGTATTACATGTCGGCGGACGATCCGGTGCCGCGCTTCTTCGCTTTCCTGCTCGCCTTCATGGGCTCGATGACGGGCGTGGTCATCGCCGGCAACCTGATCCAGCTCGCCTTCTTCTGGGAACTGACCAGCCTCTTTTCCTTCCTGCTGATCGGTTATTGGCATCACTTGGCCGCCGCGCGCGACGGCGCGCGCATGGCGCTGACCATCACCGCGACCGGCGGGCTGTGCCTGTTCGCGGGCGTGCTGGTGCTCGGCCACATCGTCGGCAGCTACGACCTCGACGCCGTGCTGGCCTCGGGCGAGACGATTCGGGCTCATTCCCTCTACCTGCCGGCGCTGGTCCTCATCCTTCTGGGCGCCCTGACCAAGAGCGCGCAGTTCCCCTTCCATTTCTGGCTGCCGCACGCCATGGCGGCGCCCACGCCGGTTTCCGCCTACCTGCATTCGGCGACGCTGGTGAAGGCGGGGGTCTTCCTGATGGCGCGTCTCTGGCCGGTGATGGCCGGGACCGAGGCGTGGTTCTGGATCGTCGGCACGGCCGGCATCGTCACACTGCTGATCGGCGCCTACATCGCGATCTTCCAGCACGACCTGAAGGGCTTGCTGGCCTATTCGACCATCAGCCATCTCGGGCTGATCACGCTTCTGCTCGGCCTGAACAGCTCGCTGGCCATGGTTGCGGCGATCTTTCACATCATCAACCACGCGACGTTCAAGGCGTCGCTGTTCATGGCCGCCGGCATCATCGACCACGAGACCGGCACGCGCGACATCCGTCGTCTGTCCGGCCTGAACCGCTTCATGCCCTTCACCGCGCGGCTGGCCATGGTCGCCGCCGCCGCGATGGCGGGCGTGCCGCTGCTCAACGGATTCCTGTCCAAGGAGATGTTCTTCGCCGAGGCGCTGTCGGCCGAGGGGCCGCTGCCGCTGCTCCTCGACATCCTTCCGGTGGCGGCCACGGTGGCGAGCGCCTTCAGCGTGGCGTACTCGCTGCGCTTCATCCACGGCACCTTCTTCGGCCCCGACCCGGTGGACCTGCCGCTCACGCCGCACGAGCCGCCGACCTGGATGCGCTTCCCGGTGGAGATCCTGGTGCTGACCTGCATCATCGTCGGCCTCCTCCCGGCGGCCACCGTGGGGCCGTTCCTGGACATGGCAGCGCACGCGGCTCTGGGTGCTGCCACGCCGGACTACAGCCTCGCGGTCTGGCACGGCTTCAATCTTCCGCTGCTGATGAGCGTGATCGCCCTGATCGCCGGCGTCTCGCTCTATCTCCTGCTCCAGCGGCATCTGATAAAGGGCGTCGAAGGGGCACCGCTGATCGGCGGCCTACAGGGCCAGCGCATGTTCGAACGGAGCATGGTCTTTCTGTCCTGGCGCCTGGCACGAACCCTTGAGGGCCTGTTCGGCACCCGGCGCCTGCAACCCCAGTTGCGGCTGGTGGTGAGCGTGGCGGTTGTCGCCGCGGGCTGGACCGTTTATCTGCGCGGGCTCGGCCCCGGTAACCTCGCCCCCGCCGGCATCGATCCCGTTCTTGCGCTGATCTGGGTGATCGGCGCGGCCTGCGCTCTCGGCGCCGCGACGCAGGCCAAGTATCACCGGCTCGTCGCGCTGATCCTGCTTGGCGGCACAGGGCTGGTCACCTGCGTGACCTTCGTCTGGTTCTCGGCCCCCGACCTCGCCTTGACGCAGTTGCTGGTCGAGGTCGTCACCACCATCCTGCTTCTGCTCGGGCTGCGCTGGCTGCCCAAGCGGCTGGACGTGCCCGGCGCCCGCCCGCCGGAAGTGATCACCGCGACGCGCCGCCTGCGCGATCTCGGCATCGCGATCACCGCCGGCGTCGGCATGGCGGGGCTGGCTTTCGGCGTGATGACCCGGTTCCCACCTGAAATCCTGGCGGAGCATTTTCTGGAGCGCGCCTACACGGAAGGCGGCGGCACCAACGTCGTCAATGTCATCCTGGTCGATTTCCGCGGCTTCGACACGCTGGGCGAGATTGCCGTCCTGGGCGCGGTGGCGCTGACCGCCTATGCGCTGTTGCGGCGCTTCCGTCCGGCCCCCGACAGCGTCGACATCCCGGAGCAGCAGCGCGACCAGAGCGCCTACGACATCTCGCGGCCGGGCCGGCGGGAAGGCGACACCGTTGCCGACTGGCTGCTGATCCCGTCCGTGATCGCGCGGCTGCTGTTTCCGGTGATTTGTCTGGTTGCGGTGTACCTTCTGTTGCGCGGCCATGATCTGCCCGGCGGCGGGTTCGCGGCGGGCCTGACCGCGTCGATTGCCATGATCCTGCAATACATGCTCGGCGGCACCCAGTGGGTGGAGGCGCGCCTGCGCGTGCTGCCGCTGCGCTGGATGGGTCTCGGGCTCCTGCTGGCCACGGGCACCGGCTTGGCTGCTTGGGCGTTCGGCTACCCCTTCCTGACGAGCTACTTCACCTATGTGGAGCTGCCGCTCATCGGCTCCTTTCCGATGGCGAGCGCCTTGGCCTTCGACATCGGCGTCTTCGCGCTGGTCGTCGGCGCCACGATGCTGATGCTGATCGCGCTCGCCCGCCAGTCCGTGCGCGGTCACCGCGCCGCAGCACCTCGTCCGTCGGAAGAACCGCCCGCCCCAACCACGGCACCCGCCGCGACGGCGATGGGAGACGACTGATGGAACTCATCCTCGCCCTTGGAATCGGCGTGCTGACGGGATCGGGCGTGTGGCTGCTGCTGCGCCCCCGGACCTTCCAGGTGATCGTCGGCCTGTCGCTGCTTTCCTACGCCGTCAACCTGTTCATCTTTTCGACCGGCGGTCTCCGGACGGGCGCCGCGCCCGTGCTTGAGCGCGGGGCGGTGGGCCACCTCGCCACCCACGCCGATCCGGTTCCTCAGGCGCTGGTCCTCACCGCCATCGTCATCAGCTTCGCCACCACGGCCCTGTTCCTCGTCGTGCTGCTCGCGGCGCGCGGCCTGACGGGGACGGACCATGTGGATGGCCGGGAGAAGGACCGATGAGCGGCTGGACGAACCATCTGATGATTGCGCCGATCATCATCCCGCTCGTGGTCGGGGCGGCGATGATGCTGATCGACGAGCGGCGGCGCACGCTCAAGGCCGCCCTCGGTGTCGCGTCTACTCTGGTGCTGCTCGTCCTCGCGATCGTGCTTCTGCGGATGGCCGACGGCATGCCTTTGGATGGTGGCGCCGTCACCGTGCGCGTGTACCGGCTGGGTGACTGGCCGTCGCTTTTCGGCATCGTGCTGGTGCTGGATCGGCTCGCCGCGCTCATGCTGCTGCTGACCGCCATTCTCGGCTGTGCCGCGCTGGTGTTCTCGCTGGCGCGTTGGCAGCACGCCGGGGCGCATTTCCATTCGCTGTTCCAGTTCCAGCTGATGGGGCTCAACGGCGCCTTCCTGACCGGCGATCTCTTCAACCTGTTCGTCTTCTTCGAGATCATGCTGGCCGCCTCGTACGGCTTGGCCCTGCACGGCTCCGGCCTCGCCCGTGTCCGGGCCGGGCTGCATTATCTCGTGATCAACCTCGCCGCCTCCCTGCTCTTCCTGATCGGGGTGAGCATGATTTACGGCGTCGCCGGCACGCTCAACATGGCCGAACTGGCGAACCGGATCGCCGTCATCGCCAGCGAGGACCGGGCGTTGGTGGAGGCGGGGGCGGCGATCCTGGGCATCGCCTTCCTGATCAAGGCTGGGATGTGGCCCCTCGGCTTCTGGCTGCCGAACACCTACGCCACCGTCAGCGCCGCGTCGGCGGCCATCATCTCGATCCTCAGCAAGGTCGGCATCTACGCCGTGCTGCGGCTGTGGCTGCTGATGTTCGGTGAGAGCGGCGGGGCTTCGGCAGGCTTCGGCGGCGTCTGGCTGCTGGCCGGCGGGCTCCTGACCATCGCCTTCGGTTCCGTGGCGGTGCTGGCGACGCAGAGCATGGCGCGGCTCGCGGGCGCGAGCGTGCTGGTCTCCTCCGGCACGCTGCTGGCGGCCGTGGGGGCGGGGCAAAGCGCGGTAATCGGGGGCGCGCTGTTCTATCTGACCAGTTCGGTCCTGGCGATCGCCGGCTTCTTCCTGCTGATCGAGCTGGTGGAACGCGGCCGGGAGGTCGGCGCCGACGTGCTGGCCGTGACGCGGGAGGCGTTCGGCGAGGACGAGGAACTGGACGAGGACGACGAGGTCGGCGTTCCCATTCCGGCGACGATGGCGGTTCTCGGGGCAAGCTTCATCGCCTGCGCCCTTCTCCTGGCGGGGCTGCCGCCGCTGTCCGGCTTCCTGGCCAAGTTCGCCATGCTGGGGCCCCTGCTGTCTCCCGGCGGCACCGGAGTGTCCACGACGGCTTGGGCGCTGCTGGCCGCGTTGATCCTGTCCGGGTTGGCGACGGTCATCGCCATGACCCGCACCGGCATCGACGTCTTCTGGGCGTCACCGGTGGACACCGTCCCGCGCGTGCGCGTCGTCGAACTCGCACCGGTCATCCTGCTGCTGACGCTGTGCGTGGCGCTCTCCGTCCAGGCCGGCCCCGTGATGCGTTACATGGAGGCCACGGCCCGGTCGATGCAGGCGCCGCACGGCTACATCGGCGGCGTATCGCCGACGCCCTGGCCGTCGGCGACGGTGGAAGGAGGCGATCGATGACGCGTTGGCTGCCATTTCCCCTCCTGACCGCAACGCTGCTGGCCGTGTGGCTGATCCTGAACGAGAGCGTGTCTCCGGGGACGATCATCCTGGGCAGCGTGCTGTCGGTCGGCGCGGTCCGGGTGCTGTTGGCGCTTGATCCGCCGGCGGGCCGCTTCCGGCGACCGCTGGTGGCGCTGAAGCTCGCGCTGGTGGTTCTGGGCGACATCGTCCGGTCCAACAACGCGGTTGCCCGGATCATCCTGCATCCGGGGACCAAGAATCGGACATCGGGTTTCGTGCGCATCCCACTCGATATACGCGCGCCCTATGGCTTGGCGGCACTCTCCTGCATCATCACGGCCACGCCCGGCACGATCTGGGTGGAGTATGATTCCGCCAAGAACACCGTGCTTCTCCACATCCTCGACCTGGTTGACGAGAAGGTGTGGATCGAAACCATCAAGCAACGTTACGAGAAGCGCCTGATCGAGGTGTTCGAATGATCACGGAACTGCTGGTCTGGTCCATCTTCCTGGCGCAGATCCTGCTCGTCCTCGCCATGGGCTGTGCGGTGTTCCGCATCCTGCGGGGGCCACGGGCGCAGGATCGGGTGCTCGGGCTCGACACCCTGTACGTCAACGCCACGATGCTGCTGCTGATCTTCGGCATCCGCACGACGAGCACGCTGTATTTCGAAGCGGCTCTGATCATCGCCCTGCTCGGGTTCGTCTCGACGGCGGCGATCGCGAAATTCCTCATGCGCGGAGAGGTAATCGAATGACACAGGTGTTCGGATGACGCACTTGGCCGAACTCCCGTCGTGGGCGGCGCTGCTGACGGCCTTGCTCCTTCTGCTCGGCGCCGCTCTGGCGTTGATCGGTTCGTTCGGGCTGCTGCGGTTCGGCAGTTTCTACGAACGGATCCACGCCCCGACGCTGGGGTCTACGCTGGGCATCGGCTTCGTGCTGATCGCGTCGATGCTCTTCTTCTCCGTGCTGCAATCACGTCCGGTGCTGCATGAGGTGCTGATCACGGCGCTGATGGTGGTCACAACGCCGATCACCCTTATGCTTCTGGCGCGCGCGGCGCTGTATCGCGACCGCAGCGAAGGCAACGACGACGTGCCGCCTTCGGCGTGAGGCTCCTCATGGACGCACCCGGTGGGCCACCTTGAACCGCGCCGGGTGTGTCGATGTGCCGTTCACGCCGTCGGACGGCCATCCCCGGTTCGGTCACGCCCGGCCGACGGGGCCGGCGGGCTTCCCGATGGCCGGGGCACGAAGAGCGTTCGCGACGGTGTAGAGGCCGCTGACCGCGAACACGGTGAGGACCGCGCCGAAGCCCAGGACGGCGAGAGCCAGCGCGGCGAGCAGAAGGGTTTCCATGATCGTCTCCGGTGAATGTCGTTCCGAAGACGCTAATCCCGCCGGCCCGGCCCACCCTTGAGCCAGGTCAAAGGCCGCTCGATGTCACAGCGCGGCTCCGCCACGACGTTGAACGTAACGGCGTCCTCTCAGCCCCGCTGGCTGCGGGTCAGGCCGATGCGGATGGCGTCGCCCCGGTTGCGGGCGCCGATCTTGGTGAAGACGTTGCGCAGGTGAATCTTGACCGTCACCTCCGAAATGCCGAGCCTAGCGGCGATCTCCTTGTTCTTGCTGCCGGCGAGCAGCGCGTCGAACACTTCCGCCTCGCGAGCGGTCAGATCGTCGGTGGCGGGCGTCAGGTCACCGTCAGGCTCCGGGGCGAGGTCGTCGCCGTAGTCCACCATCAGCGATTTGGGGATGTAGCGCTGACCGCGCAGAATGCTTTCCAGCGCCCGCATCAACTCCCCTCCGCGCAGCGTCTTCGGGATGAAGCCGGCGCAGCCGGTGCGGAGCGCCGCGCGGATGTCGGCGCGGTTGGTACTGCCCGACATGATGGCGACGGGCACGCTGGGCATCTCCTCCATCATCCGGGTCAGGCCGGACAATCCCTGCATTCCCGGCATGTGCAGGTCGAGCAGGATCAGGTCGAAGGACGGGGGAGCCAGGGCACGCGCGCGGGCCTGGGCAAAATTCGCGACAATCTCCACCTGCACCCCGTCGCTGGCGCGTTCGAGGTAGAATTTCGCCATCTCGGCGAACAGGTCATGATCGTCGGCCAACAGAATGCGCATCTCGTGCCTTCGCACGGGGGTGGTCCCGCACACTAAGCCGAGTGCATTAAAATTGTGTTGCCGTGCTCAGCCTTCGCCCATCACGCCTCACCCAGCATCTTCATGGACTGTTCCAGCACCACGGTTGCCTGCCCGATCCTGTCCAGCACACGGCCCGACAGCGCCGGGATGACGGCCGAACGCCGCCGCCGGCACGCGCGTTCCAGCTCTCCGGCGGCCTCGGCCAGCGCATCCAGGCCGAAGGAGCCGGCCATGGCCTGCATCTCGTGCGCTTGGCGAAAGATGGCGTCACGCTCCCCACCCTGGCGGAACGCCTCGGCGCGCTTGGGCAATTCGCGCAGGAACACGCCGATCAGGTGGGCGGCGCCGTCGCGGCCGACGACCTCCACCAGCTCGTCCACCGCGATCCGGTGCGCGGCCTCGGTCCATTCCGGCGCGTAACGCCTTGGGGTCGCCATGATCAGGCCGCGGCGTCGATGGGCTGGAGACCGTTGGTCAGCGTGTCGAACACCCGCCGGAAGGCTGGGGAGGCCGCGCTGTCCTCTTCAAAGCGAAGGTGGAGGCGGTTGCCATCCACGACCATGACGAAGCAGGCCAGCTCGGCCGTGTGGCGGTCCAGGCGCAGCATGGCCTGGGCGCCTTCCGGCACCGCTTCGGCGCACAGCACCATGGCGCCGCCGAGCGACAGGTTGCTGAGGGTCACGGGCTGCCGCGTTCCATTGACGGTCAGCGTGCCGGCCTCGTCCACGCGGAAGCGCGGCAGACGGCGCCGGTCGGCGTCGCCGGTGGAGGTGCGCACGACGCGGACCAGCACGCGGCGCAGCGCCTCGATGCTCTGCGCGACCTCACCCGAGCCTTCCTTGACGTGGGCGGCCTGGGTCCCGGTGATCTCCGCCTCCTGCGACACCGCGGCGATGCGGTTGGACACCTCCTGCGCGGCGGAGGAGGTCTCGATGACGTTGCGGCTGATCTCCTGGGTGGCGGCGGCCTGTTCCTCCATGGCGGCGGCGATGGAGCCGGCGATCTGGTCGATCTCGCCGATGGTCGCGCCAATCTCCTCCACCGCCCCGACCGCCTGGGTGGTGACGGCCTGGATCTCGGCGATCTGGCGGGTGATCTCCTCGGTCGAGCGGGCGGTCTGGTTGGCGAGGTTCTTGACCTCCTGCGCGACGACGGCGAAGCCCTTGCCCGCCTCGCCCGCGCGGGCCGCCTCGATGGTCGCGTTCAGCGCCAGCAGGTTGGTCTGGCCGGCGATGTCCTGGATCAGGTTGACCACCTCGCCGATGCGGCCGACCGCCTCGGACAGCGAACGGATGGTCGTCTGGGTGCTCTGGCCGTTTTCCACGGCGCGGCGGGTGACCGCGCTGGAATGGGCGACCTGGGAGGAAATCTCGCGGATCGAGGCGGCCAGCTGCTCGCTGGCGGCAGCGACGGTCTGCGCGTTGGACAGGGCCTGATCGGCGGCGGCGGCGACGGTCTGTGCGTTGATGCTGACCCGCTCGGCCGAAACGGACATGCCCTCGGCGTCCTGCACCATGCTGCCGGTGTTGCGGGCCACGCCTTCCACGGCGCGGCCGGCCTCGCGCTCGACGGTGGCGGCCATGTTCTCCAGCGCGGCGCGGCGATCCACGGCGGCCTGCCGGTCGCGTTCCACCCGCTCCTGCACCGAATAGGCGATCTTGGCCTTCAGCGCGCGCAACAGCGAGGTCACGCGCTGGAATTCCGGAGTCGCGGGCATCTCGATCTCGTGCAGCACGTCACCGCGCGCGATGGCGTCGAAATGCACCTCGAAACGGGCCAGAGGACGGCGCACGGTGGCGATCAGCAGCCAGCCGAAGAAAACCGCCGCCAGCACGCTGCCCAGCACGACGGCGATGGATTGGACGACCCGCGCGCGGTAGTCGGCCTCTGCCGCGGTGACCGCCTCGCCGGCGAGGCGGATCTGCATCGCCAGCAGAGCCTGGTTGGCGGCGTGCGCCGCCTGGAACTGCGGCACCAGCATGGTGCGGTGGAGCCGCTCCAGAGCCAGGGCGTCGCCGTCCTGGGCCATCTTCAGCGCCGGCTCCAGCCCATCGCGCACGAAGGTGGCGCGCAGGTCGCCGAAGCGCTGCGCCAGCCCCCTTTCCTCCGCCGTCAACTCGGTCGCGAGATACTTGTCCCACAACTGCGCCACCTGGGCGATGTTGTTCCGGACCTTGGCCGCACGGCCGTCGATGGTGGCGCGGTCGGTGCCGTCGCGCAGGTCGATGACCAGCAGGGTCGCCTGCTGAAGGTTGTCCTGCATGCGGTCCACGATGTCGCCCAACTGGCCGGCGGTGACCGTCCGGTTCTCGTACACGTCGCGCAGCGCGTTCTTGGAACCGGCCATGCCGGACAGGCCCAGCCAGCCGACCAGCGCCATCATCAGGATCAGCAGGCCGAACACGGCGGACAGCCGGCCGGTGACGCTGTTGCGGATGTCGGTCAGACGCGGCCCGAGGCCGGTTGGCACGGCGGCGCCTTCGCGGATGCGCAGGCCAGCGGCCTGCTTGTTGCGGAAGCGCGCGTAGACCTGCTCCGCCGCCGCGATCTGCGCGCGCGAGGGCTTGGAGCGGATCGAGACGTAGCCGGTGACCTTCCCGTCCTCGACCAGAGGCGTCACGTTGGCGCGGACCCAGTAGAAGCCGCCGGACTTGGTCCTGTTCTTCACCAGCCCTTCCCACGGGCGCCCCGACTTGATCGTGGCCCAAAGGTCGGCGAAGGCCTCCTCCGGCATGTGCGGGTGGCGCACGATGTTGTGCGGCGCACCGATCAGCTCCGCCTCGGAATAGCCGCTGATGGTGACGAAGGCGTTGTTCACGAAGGTGATGCGCCCGCCCGTGTCGGTGCGGGAGACCAGCAGCTCGCCATCGGACAGTTCGGTCTCTCGGTCGTTGACCGGCTCGTTCAATCGCATCGCTCCGCACCTTCCATGAACCACAGGATTGCTCGTATACTCAGCGTTGTCACGGATTGGACCCATACAAAAGGGTTAATCCACACCGTGCTGAAAGGTCACAGGCCGGCCGCATAGCCGCCGATCGCCTTCAGGGCTTCGGCGGTCCGTCCGCGCAGGGTCACGGCCAGGGAGTCGGCTTCGGCGGCGTTGCCGTCGCGCAGGGCGTGTTCGATGGCCTCGGCGTGGCGTGCCAGGGCGTTCAGCCCGAAGGTGGCCGAGGTGGACTTGACGTCGTGTGCCGCCAGCCGTCCGGCGTCAGCATCGCCCCGCGCGCAGGCGATGCACACCCGCTCCACCCGCTCGGCGGTGTCGACGACGTACATGCGGATGAGGTCCGCCAGGGTATCCACCCCAATTTCCTTCACCAGGGTGTCGGGAAAGGTTCGGTCGAACAGGCCTTTCGGGGCCGGCGCCGGGTGCGCCAGGGCGCCATCGGCCGAACGGCGGGCGTGGCGGGCCAGCGCAGCGTCGAGTTCCCTGGGAACGATGGGCTTGCGCACGTAGCCGTCCATGCCCGCCGCGAAGCAGCGTTCGTCGTCGCCCGGCATGGCGTTGGCGGTCATGGCGACGATGGGCACCCGGCCCGCCTCCCCGCCCAGCCGGCGGATGGCCCTGGTGGCTTCCAGCCCGTCCATGCCGGGCATCTGCATGTCCATCAGCACCACGTCGAACCGCCGGGCGCGCGCGGCCTCGACCGCGAGCCGGCCATCGGCGGCGATGGTCACGTCATGCCCCCAGCGGGACAGCAGACCCACGGCCACCTTCTGGTTCACCACGTTGTCCTCGGCCAGGAGAATCGACAGCGGCCCCACGTCGATGATTGGCGCGACCCTCACCCCGACCGTTCTCGCCACGTCGCCCACCGGGCAGGCGATCTCGAACCAGAAGGTGCTGCCCTGGCTAGGGACGCTGTCCACGCCGATGTGGCCGCCCATCAGCTCCACCAACTTCCGGCAGATGACCAGACCGAGCCCCGTGCCCCCGAAACGGCGGGAGATTGAGGCGTCCGCCTGGGTGAAAGCCTCGAACAGCCGGTCCCGCGCGCTTTCGGAGATGCCGATGCCGGTGTCGCTGACCGTGAAGCGCAGCCGGTCGCCGCCGGACGGACGGACGGCCACGCGGATCGTGCCGCCTTGCGTGAACTTGATTGCGTTTCCGATGAGGTTGAGCAAAATCTGGCGCAGCCGGCTGGCGCAGCCGGCTGGCGTCGCCGACCAGCGTCGCCGGCACGTCCGCGCCGATGTCGGCGATGAGGTGCAGCCCCTTTTCCCGCGCGCGGGAGGCCATCAGTGAGACGGTGCTGCCGACCACCCGCGCCACCGCGAAGCCGGACCGGTCCAGCTCGACCCGGCCGGCTTCGAGCTTGGAGAAGTCCAAGATGTCGTTGAGGATGGCGAGCAGCGCCTCGCCCGAGTCCTGCACGACCTCCAGCTTCTCGCGCTGGCTGGCCGTCAGGTCGTCGTCCAGCAGCAGCCGCGTCATCCCCAGCACGCCGTTCATGGGCGTCCGGATCTCGTGGCTCATCACGGCCAGGAACTCCGACTTGGCGCGGCTGGCCGATTCCGCCGCAGCCTTGGCGGCGCGCAGCTCCTCCTCCATGTGCTTGCGCGACAGGGCGTAGCGGATTGCCCGCTGCATCAGCACGCCATCGGCCTGTCCCTTGACCAGAAAGTCCTGCGCCCCGGCCTCCACCGCCGCCACGGCGAAGTCCGTGTCGTCGAAGCCGGTCAGGACGATGATCGGGATCGCCGGAAAGGCCCGGCGCAGCCCCTGAAGCGTTGCCAAGCCATGGCTGTCCGGCAGCGACAGGTCCAGCAGGACGATGTCCGCCGGGGCGGATCCCAGCCAAGCCAACGCGCCGTCCAGCGTCTCCACATGCTGTAGGTCGAAGGCCCCGGGCGCGGCGCGGCGCAGGCCGACGCGCACCAGCAGGGCATCGCCGGGATCATCCTCGACCAGCAGCACACGGATTCTCGACGGGATGGTCATGAAAGGGCGTTTTCGAAAACGGCGCCGGCCGGCGCGGCGAAGGGTGGTTCCGCCTCCACGCGGTTGCGCCCCCCGGCCTTCGCGCGGTAGAGCGCGTGGTCGGCACGGCCGAGCGCCTGTTCCATGGAGGCATCCTGGGCGGCGCAGGGCGAGACGCCGACACTGACGGTCAGGCGGGCGCCGCCGGGGCGGTTCACCGGAACCGGAATTCCGGCGAGCGCAGCGCGCAGCCGTTCCGCCACCTCCAGCGCATCGGGCAGCGCGGTTTCAGCCAGCAGGATGCCGAACTCCTCCCCGCCCAGCCGGCCGGTCAGGTCGCTGTCCCGCAGCTCCCTCCGGCAGACGGCGGCGACCGCCTTCAGCGCCTCGTCCCCCTCCGCGTGCCCGTGGGTGTCGTTGATCCGCTTGAAGTGATCGATATCCAGCATCAGCACCGTCGCCGGCCGGCCGTAGCGGCGCAGGCGGGCCAGCTCGCGCTCGGCGCTCTCCAGGAAATGGCGGCGGTTGGGCAGGCCGGTCAGGCTGTCGGTGGTGGCGAGGCGCAGCAGCTCGTCCTCGAAGCGGCGGCGCTCCGTCACGTCGCGGATCACGGCGGTCAGCAGCACGCCGTTCTCCCCGGTCTCCTTCGAGATGGAGACCTCCACCGGGAATTCCCGCCCGCCGGCGGTGAGGCCGACCACCTCCGGCCGGCCGTCGGCCGCCTGCGCCATGGGGGCGGAGCCCTTGAAGCGGTCCATCAGCCCATCGTGCGTCGCGCGGAAACGATCGGGGATCAGACGGTTCAGCGGCTGCCCCAGGATCTCCCCGGCGCGGTAGCCGAACATCCGCTCGGCCGCCGGGTTGAAAAGCGTGATGCGGTGCTGCCCGTCGGCCACCACGATGGCGTCCTGGGCGAGCGCGATGACGTTGTGCAGGCGCTGTTCGGACTGGCGCAGCTGCTCCTCCAGCCGTTTGCGCGCGATGGCGTAGCGGATGGCGCGCTTCAGCGCCGGGCCGTCGGTTTCGCCCTTGAACAAATAGTCCTGGGTCCCGGCAGCCATGGCAGAGACCGCGAAATCCTCGTCGTCGTGGCCGGTCAGCACGATCAGCGGCACGGCGGGCGCCGCCTCGCGCATCCGGCGGATGGTGTCGAGCCCAACGGAATCCGGCAGCGACAGGTCGAGCAGGACCACGTCGCAACCCTGCCCGTCCAACCAAAGCAGCGCGTCGGCCAGCGAGGTGACGTGCGACAGGACGAACCGGCCGCCGGACGATTTCAAGGCGAAGCGCACCAGCCCGGCGTCCGCGGGGTCGTCCTCCACCAGCAGGACCTCGATGCCGCGCCCTTGGCGGGTCTGGTGGGCGGAAATGGAAGGCATCACTTCGCCAGTTTCACCACGTTGAACCAATAGTTTTCCAGGCTCCGGATGACGTCGAAAAAGTCCTGAACGTCCATGGGCTTGGTCACGAAGCTGTTAGCGCCCAGCAGGTAGCTGGCCTCCACGTCGTGCTCGATGTCCGAGGTGGTCAGCACGACCACGGGGATGGAGCGCAGGTCGGGATCGTTCTTAACCTCCTGCAGGACCTGACGGCCGTCCAGACGCGGCATGTTGAGGTCAAGCAGGATCAGGTCCGGCCGCCGGGCATCCGCGAACCGCTCGCCCCGGCGGCGCAGGAAATCGATGGCCTCCGCCCCGTCCTTAGCGTGATCGACCGCGCACAGGATCTTGCCGTCCCGGATGGCCCGTTTCACCAGTCCGGCGTCGGCGGGATCATCCTCAACCAGAAGGATGTGGAAGGGCTCTGGCTGGTCGTCGCTCATGCGGCGGTTCCTTGGTGGGAGGAGGGCTGCGGGAGGGGCAGATGGACGGAGAAGACGCTGCCTTTGCCGGGTTCCGACCGGACGGTGACGCGCCCGCCCAGCCGTTCGGCCATCTTCCGGGCGATGGCAAGGCCCATGCCGGTGCCGGGATGCTCGTCGCGGCGGTGCAGGCGGCGGAACACCTGGAAGATCTGCTCGTGGTAGCGGGGCTCGATCCCCAGGCCGTTGTCGGCGACGGTCAGCACGTCGAAGCCTTCCTCGCGCCGGGCCTCGACCCGGATCGCCGGCTCGCGGTCGGGATGGCGGTATTCCAGGGCGTTGCCAATCAGGATGACAAAGATCTCCTTCAGCCGGCGCGTGTCGGCCATCACCGCCGGCAACGGCGACCGCGCCACCGCCGCCCGCGCGCCCCGGCCCTTGCGCTCCAGCGCGTCGACGGCAGCGTCCAGCGCGGCGTCGGCGGACTGCGGTTCGGTCGGCAGCGGCACGCGGTCCTCCGCGATGAACAGCTGCACGTCGTGCAACAGGGTCTTGAGGCGCGCCGCC
This sequence comes from Azospirillum soli, assembly GCF_017876165.1. Lineage (GTDB taxonomy): Bacteria > Pseudomonadota > Alphaproteobacteria > Azospirillales > Azospirillaceae > Azospirillum > Azospirillum soli. Next base: position 31,251 of record NZ_JAGINQ010000020.1, on the reverse strand, counting down.
CCATCGATGACGTGGTTCAGGCAATCGCGCCCCTCCTCGTCCAGCCCGTCGCCGAGATGGCGTTTCAGAAGCTGCGCGTAGCTCGCCATGATCCGCACCGGCTCCTGAAGGTCGTGCGCGGCGACGTAGGCGAACTGCTCCAGCTCGCCCTTGGCGCTGGACAGCTCGGCCGCCTTGCGGTCGAGGTCGCGGGTGCGCTCATCCACCAGCCGGGCGAGGGCGGCGCGGCGTTCGGCCACCAGCACGATGACCGCCTCGATCAGCAGGCCGAGTCCAAGGAACACCGCCGCCAGCGGCAGGCGGTCCACGTGGTCGCGCCCCATCGCCTCCCAGCCCAGCGTCGGCGCCACGGCCAGTTCCCATTCGCCGTCGGGGACGTGAATGCGTTCCAGGATCGGATCCACGACGAAGGCGGCCGGGTCGCCGGCGATGACGCTCCCGTCCGCCCGGCGGAGGCCGTAGAAGTAGCGGGGCGCCAGCGCTTCCAGGTTGGCTTCGTCGAGCATGGGCTGAAGGTCGAACACCGCCCCCACCGCCCCCCAGGGCGCCCCGCCCAGGAAGACGGCGCGGCGGGCGATCAGCCCCATGCCGCCCTGGATCAGCGGCAGCGGCCCATGGATCGTCACGTCGCCGGATTCTATGGCGCGGCGCACTGTTTCGGCGAAGCCCGGGCGCGGATCCCGCAACAGGTCGTTGCCCAGAACCCTTTCGTTGCCGATGACCGGGTTGACGACCCCGACCACGAAGCCCGGCGCCAGGGAGATGTTGCGCACCCCGGACACGCTGGTCCGCAATGCATCGGCGAAGAGCACGAATTCCTGCACCAAGTCGCCCTTGGCGGCCTCGACCGAGGCGAAGGCGGCGACACCGCGCACCAGGGAAAGGCGCTTGTTCAACGCGTGCCCCAGGCTGCTCGCGTAGGGGGCCGCCGCCGCTGCCGCCGCCGCGCGCGCCTCAGCCGCCGCCGACCGCGCGCGCACGCCCTCGGTCCACAGATAGGCGGCGGCGACGAGAATCCCGGCACCCGCCATCACCAGGGCCAGCATTCGGCGGACACGCCACCAGCGGCGCAGGCCTCCCATTCGCCGTTTCATCGCCAGGGCCTTCACGGGCGCGTTCATGCGGCCTGCGCCTCCCGGCGCGGGAAGGTGACGTGGAAGGTGCTTCCCCGCCCCGGTTCGGACTCGACCCAGATGCGGCCGCCGTGGTGTTCAACGATCTTCTTGCAGACGGCCAGCCCGATGCCGGTGCCCTCATACTCGTCGCGGCGGTGCAGCCGCTGGAAGATGCCGAAGACGCGCTCGCGATGCTCGGGCGCGATGCCGATGCCGTTGTCGCGGACGGTGACGTGCCACGCCCTGCCCTCCCGCGTGCCGGCGACCTCCACCACAGGCGCGCGGTCGGCGGCGCGGTACTTCACCGCGTTGCCGATCAGGTTCTGGAACAGGCGGATCAACTCGTCCCCGTCGCCCCACAGCGTGGGCAGGTCGGGGGCGACGGTGACGGTCGCCGACGTCTCGGCGATGGAGAGTTCCAGGTTGTCGAGCGCGGTGCGGATCAGGTCGCCGGCCGGCCATGCCGTGAACGGCTTGGCCTTGCGCCCGACGCGGCTGTATTCGAGCAGATCGACGATCAGCCGGTCCATGCGCTGCGCGGCGTCGCGGCAGAAGGCCATGTACTCCCGCGTGTCGTCGTCGAGGCTGCCGGCCAGATCCTGTTCCAGCAGGCCGAGGTAGCTGTTGATCGTGCGCAGCGGCTGGCGCAGGTCGTGCGAGGCGACGTAGGCGAAGGCCTCCAGCTCGGCGTTCGACCGTTCCAGCTCCGCCGCCTGCTGTTGCAGCGCCTCCTCGGCGCGGCGGCGCTGAGTGATGTCATGGACGAGCGACAGCAGCAGCTCGCGCCCGTTCACGTTGATGGGGCTGGAATAGACCTCCACGTCCCGCACCTCGCCCGAAGCGAGGCGGTGGCGGAAGACGAAATACTGCCGGGCATCGTGGCGGGCGTGCTCCATCTCGCGGCGCACCTCGTCCGCCGACAGGGTGTTGATGTCGTCGACGCGCATGGCGCGCAACTCGTTCAGCGACCGGCCGTAGAAAGCCTCCGCCGCCGGGTTGGCATCGACGATGCGGCCGTCGGCCGGGTCGATCAGCAGCTTCACCGCGAGGCTGGCAACGAAGATTTGCTCGAACAGCTCCTGCCGTTCGCGAAGCGCCTGTTCGGCCTTCTTGCGTTCGCTGATGTCCACGATGGCGCCGACGATGCCGGCTGGCGCACCGGCAGAATCGTAGTAGACGGCCTTGCAGAATTCCACGTCCAGTTCGGTGCCGTCGGCGCGGCGCACGCGTGCCTCGCAGAGCTGAGTCCCCGGCGCTGCCAGCAGCGCCCGGTCAGCCTCCTCATAAATGGCGGCGAGTTCCGGCGGCGCGATGTCGTGGACGGTCAGGCCGAACAACGCCCCTCGCTCGATTCCCATCCAGCGTTCGAAGGCGGCGTTGGCGTCGATGTAGTGGCCCAGCCGGTCCCGGACGAAGATCGGAATCGGAATGGTGTCGGTCAGCACCCGCTGGAAGCGGTGGTTCTGCGCCAGCGCCCGTTCGGCCTGCTTGCGGGCGCTGATGTCGTCCACCACCCAGACGGTGCCCAGCGCCGGGTCGTCCATGGACACCCGGTGGCCGACGATCCGCGCCCAGAAGCTGGTGCCGTCGCCCCGGCGCATCTGCAACTCCTCGCCGATGGTGCCGCCCCGCTCGATGATGGGGTAGAGCCGCCGGCCGATCTCGGCGAAGCGTTCCTCGTCCTCGTAGAGAAGGCGGGTTGTGGCCCCCAGCAATTCGTTGGAATCGCGCTGGACGATCCGGGCCATCGCGTCGTTGGCAACGAGGATGCGGCGGTCCGGATCGACGATGGCGACACCGACCGGAGCGCTTTCCAGGATGGCCTCCAGCTTGGCCGCCATGGCGCGCAGCGTGTCCTGCGCCGCCTTACTAGGGGAAATGTCGGTGTGCGTTCCGACCATCCGCAGGGGGACGCCGTCTGCCCGGCGGGCAACCACGACGCCACGGTCGAGAACCCATTTGTAGCCGCCGTCCTTGCAGCGGATCCGGTGTTCGGCGGCGTAGAAGGGGGTCTGGCCTGCGAAGTGCCGGTTCAGCGCGTCGCGGACGGCGGCGAGGTCGTCCAAATGGACCCGGCTTTCCCATTCCCGCAGCCTGTTGGCGATCTCGTCGTCGGCGTAGCCGAGCATGCCCTTCCAGTTGTGCGAGAAGAAGACCTCGTCCGTGGCGAGATTCCAGTCCCAGATCCCGTCGCCGACCGCCTCCAGAGCCAACCGCCAGCGTTCCTCCGATTCCGTCAGCCGGCGCTGGGCCTCTTCCAGCCGGCGCTGGTGGCGGCCCTGGCGCCGGGCAAGCCAAGCGATCACCAGCGTGGCTCCGAGAACCAGGGCGGCCACGATGGAGCCCCAGCCGACGACCTCGTCCCGACGCGCCTCGTAGCCGGCCATCGCCTCCCCCTCGCCGAGGAGAATGTGAACCACCAGCGGATAGTCCCGGACCCGGCGGTAGGCGGTGATGCGAGGAACGCCGTCGAGCGCGCTGGCCAGCCGGAAGACGCCAGCGTCCGGTGCTGCGGGATCGAAGAAGGGGCGGTCGGGCAGCGTGGCGCCGATGAGCTCGGATGGCGGCGGGACCGCCGATGCGCGGGACCGGATGATCCGGTCCTGGCCGATCAGCGTAACCGCACCCTCCCGCCCCACGTCGGACGGTCCGAGAAAGCCGGACAGGATGGCGGGGTCGACCGACAGGACGAGGACGCCGCCGAAGGAACCGTCCGCCGCCCGCACGCGCCGGGTGAACTGGATTGCCCATTTGCCGGACACCCGCCCGAGAACCGGCCGGCTGATGAACAGCGTGTCTTCCCCGCCCTGCCGATGCACCCGGAAATGCTCCCGATCGCTGAGGTCGAGCCGTTGCGAGGGAGTCTTCAGGTTGCTGAACAGCAGCGTCCCGTCGGGGCCGATGGCGCCGACCTGGAAGGCCAGATCCGCGTAGAGCGACGTCTTCCAGCTTTCGGCGCGGGCGAGGAAGGAGGCCGGATCCCGCTCGAACTCGTCCCGCAGATGGACGAGCGCCTGATCGAGCCGCCGCATGACCTGAAAGATGTGTTCCTCATAGGCGCGGGCGAGGTTGGCGGCGTTTCCCTCCGCCTCGCGGACAGCGAGGGCGCGCTCGCGCTCAAGGCCGCGCGTTGCGGCGTAGGCCCCGATCCCGAGGAGCACGAGGCCGAAGGCGACGACCGTCGCCGGAATGTTGGCCAGCAGGCAGGAGGCGAAGCGCCGGATTCTTGCGGATAAGGCTCCGTTCCGCCAGGACGCGCCGTCGCTCTGCATCAGGGACATGACCGTTTCGCCCTTATACCAAAGCCCGAGATGCGGGCCGGTTCGTGCATGGGGCGGGCGTGGGTGCGCGTGCGTCACCAAGCGAAAGGATTAGAACCTTCGTCCTATACAATACGCAATGCGACAGAGTTTCCCATCTCCGCACGCGCTGATTTTCATCTTTTCGAGCAAAAGCAACCCAAAGGCGCCAATCGCGCCGTGACGCGGCATCCGGCGGCTCGACCGGTCAACGCACCTCGATCACCGCACTGTCGCTTCGCCCGTCCGCATCGACCACCGTGACGCGGACGAAGCCCGGCCCCTCCGGCTGCCACGCCGCGTCGCGGCGGATTGATGAGACGGCGACGCGGCGGCCGTCCACCAGCCAGGACAGCGGCCGCTGCCCGCCCGAGGCGGACAGGGTCAGCGGCGACGGCGCGCCGTTCGCCGCGCCGGCCTCGACCACCATGGACTCGGTCGGGAAGACCAGCCGCAGCCGGTCCGTTTCCGGCGCGCCGGCCGCCGCGCTGGCGGCAACGCGCCGCAGCAGGTCGGGCGCCGCCTGCGCGACGCGCGGACCGGGGGCGGGCTCCTCCGGCAGCAGGTCGAAGACGCGGAGCAGCAGCGGCGCGGCGGTGTTGCGGCCGAAACGGCCGGGGCTGGGCGTGCCGTCTGGCCGGCCGACCCAGACGCCCACGGTGAAGCGCCCGGTGACCCCGAACGCCCAGGCGTCCCGGAAGCCGTAGCTGGTGCCGGTCTTCAGCGCCAGCGGCGCCGCCCGCCGCACCTCGGCCGCCTGCACCGCGCCGGGCGGCGGCGGCGCGCCCTCCAGTATGTCCAGGACCTGCCGGGCGGAGGCGGGGGAGAGCAGCGCCGCCGTCGGCGTCGGCGGGCCGTCTTCCGCCTCGCGCGTGACGCGCAGCGGCGCCGCCTGCCCGTCGCGCGCCAGCGCGGTGTAGAGCGTCGCCATGTCCCACAGGCTGGTGGAGGCGCCGCCGAGCGCGACCGGCAGCCCCGGCATCGCCGCCCCGGCCGGCAGCACCAGCCGTGTCCCGGCCCGCCGCAGCGCGTCGGCGAAGCGCATCGGCCCGACCTTGTCCAGCACCAGCACTGCCGGAACGTTGAGCGAGCGCTGGAGCGCGTCGCGCACCGTCAGTTCGCCGGTGAAGTCCCGGTCGAAGTTGCGCGGCGCGTAGTCGCCGAAACGGGTGGAGACGTCGGCGATCTGCGTCAGCGGATGGATCAGGCCGTCGTCGAATCCGAGACCGTAGATGAAGGGCTTGAGCGCCGAACCCGGCGAGCGGACGGCGCGCACCATGTCCACCCCGCCCTCGCGGCGCTCGTCGAAATAGTCCGGTGCCCCCAGGTAGGCGAGCACGCTGCGGCTGCGGTTCTCCACCACCAGCACCGCCAGACCGGCGCGCTCGTGCAGGTCGGGCAGCGTGCGGCGCGCCAGCCCCTCCACCGCCTCCTGAAGCCGCCCGTCGAGGGTGGTGGGCAGCACCGGCCGGCCGGGATGGCGGGCCTTCAGCCGGTCGGCGAGGTGGGCGGCCAGGACCGGCATGGGAATCCGGCGGTCGGGCACCAGATCGGCCTTCGCCTCCTGCGCGGCGCGCGGGGTGAGGACGCCCTGCTCGACGGCGCGGTCCAGCACCTTGTCGCGCGCCGCCCGCGCCCGCTCCGCCGCGCGGTCCGGACGCAACCGGGTGGGCGATTGCGGCAGGGCGACCAGCAACGCCGCCTCCGCCGTGCTCAGCTCCGCCGGTTCCTTGCCGAACAGAGTCCGCGCCGCCGCCCGAATGCCTTCGACGTTGCCGCCATAGGGGGCCAGCGTCAGGTACATGCCGAGAATCGCGCTTTTGGAAAAGCGCGTCTCCAGTTGCACGGCGCGCGCGGCCTCGATCAGCTTGGACCCCAGCGTACGGGGCCGGGGCTCCAGCAGCCGCACCACCTGCATGGTGAGCGTCGAGGCGCCGGACACCACCCGCCCGGCCGCAAGGTTCTGCCCCGCCGCGCGCAGCACCGCCAGCGGGTCGATGCCGGGATGGGCGTGGAAGCGCCGGTCCTCGTAGGCGATCAGCAGGTCGGTGAAGCGCGGTGCCACCGCGTCGGGCGTGGCGGGGAAGCGCCATGCGCCAGCGGCGTTCGTGAAGGCGCGGAGCGGCGTGTCCTTGCTGTCGGTGACGGTGACCGACAGGTCGTCCAGGCGCGACAGGTCCGGCGGAAACAGCCGGTCGAGCGCGAAGGCGATGAGGATGAGAAGAGCACAAACCCCTCCTTTCACGAAGAGAGATAGTTTTGCGCCTCCTCGCCCAGTCATTCGCTACTCCACCGGATGGACGGCGATCCGCCCGGCGGCCTGCCGGGCGAAGAAGCGCGGCTTGTACATGTCCTCCACCACCGCGCCGGGCAGCTCGTAGCTGCCGGGGGTCACGGCGCGCACCAGATAGGCCAGCTTGAAGGTCGGCGCCTCCGCCGTGAGGTCCAGCGCGGCGACGTAGCGGTCGTCGCGCGCTTCCGCCGTGCGCGTCGGGGTCAGGTCGGTCAGCCAGCGCAGATCGTCGGTGCCGGCGGCGCCGAGATGCGGATTCTCGATCTCCCATCCGGCGGGCAGCGGGTGGGTTATGGCGGCCTGATGGAACAGCTTGGTGCTAGCCTCGCCCTCCAGCACCACGACGAACACGTCGTTCTGCCGGATCTGGTCGAGGTTCAGCGGCTGGCCGTCGCGGGTGAAGAAGTTGCGCTTGATGCGCAGCCCCTCGCGCGCCGCCGGCGATGGCTGCGCGGGAATGCCGGACACCGATACCGCCTGCCACACCGCCGCCTTGCCCGCGTTGCCCACCTCCACCCCACGGCCGAGCTGGGCGGCGTCGGGCAGCAGGTTGAAGGGATCGCCCTTCGGCTTGGCAGCGCCGGTGACGGTCAGTTCCAGGGGTGCGCCGCCCCGGCTCAGCGTCTCGGCGGCCAGCACGATCCACGCCTTCTCCTGCGTGCTGGTCAGCTTCGCCGCCGTGCCGGAGGCCGGCAGCCGGTCGAGCAGCGCGGGCAGGCGCTTGCCCGTCATGCCGGTCTCGCCCAGCAGGGTGACCAGAGCCGCCGCGTCGCGCACGGTGGAACCGTAATCCTCGTGCCACGGCTCGCGCGCCAGCCGCTCCACGGCGGCCGAGAAGGCGCTTTCCGCCCGCTCGCGGTCGCCCAGCCGGGCCAGCGCGGCGCCGAGCTGCCCCTTGGCGAGCGGGGTCGGCAGCTGGTCGAGGAAGGCATCGTGGAAGTAGCGCGCCGGCCCCGGCGTCAACACGCCGCTCAACGCCAGAACGTGCAGCGCGTAGGCGCGGCTGGCGAGCTGCCCCTCCCCGCGCCCGCCGTCGATGGCGTGCTGGCGCAGCCACGCCAGCGCGTCGGCCAGCGGCTTTTCGGGCACTGCGTGGCCCTTGGCCTTGGCGCGGGCCAGGAACTCCACGGCGTAGGCGGTAAGCCAGGGGTCCGTCTCGTCGCGGGCGCTCCACAGGCCGAAGGCGCCGTCGTAGCGTTGCTTGTCGAGGGTGCGGGCGATGGTCGACGCGACGCGCACCTCGGCCGTCTCGTCCGGGTTGGCCCCGATGGCCAGTTCCACGTCGCGCACCGCCAGCAGCGGCAGCGTCCGGCTGATGGTCTGCTCCAGGCAGCCGAAGGGGTAGCGGTCGAGCGCCCGCAGCGTGCCGGCTACGTCGAACGGCGGCGCGGTTCCGAAGCTGGCGGCCAGCGTCGCGGTGCCCGGCACGTAGGCCGCAAGGTCGGCGGCGGCGAGCGTCACGCTGGCCCCCGGCGGCAGCTCGCGGGTCAGGAACTGCGTCTCCACCGGACGGGACGGGCGCACGGTGATGCCGTAGGAGCGGCGCACCGCCGCCCCGTCCGATCCGGTCACCGCCAGATCGACCCGGCCGATGCCGGCCGTCACGCCCTTGAACGGCAGGGGGATGCTGCGCCGCTCGCCGGCCGCGAGGTCGAGCGTCAGCGCGCCGTTCTCCACCGCCGCCGCCTCGTTGCCGGTGACGGCCACGGTGAAGGTGCCGGCTGGACCATCGACGTTGTGCAGCGACAGCGTCAGGCGGCTATCGTCGCCCGGCGCCAGGAAGCGCGGCATGACCGCCTCCGCCACCAGCGGGTCGCGCACGGTGAGCCGTCCCGACGCCGAGCCGACGCGGCCCTTGGACCAGGCGACCGCCATCAGCCGCAGCTCTCCGTTGAAGTCGGGGATGTCCAGGGTGGCGCGCACCGTGCCATCCGGCCCGACCTTCAGCGGTCCCTGGAACAGCGAGACGACGGTGAAGGGCACCACCGGCAGCGCCGCGCCGCTGGCGTCACCGCCCTCCCGCAGCTTGCCGTAAGGGCCGTCCAGCGCCTCGATCAGCCGGCCGTAATCGTCGCGGATGTCGAGGCCGAGCAGCCGCTTGCCGAAGAACTGCCGGCCCGGATCGGGCGACGGGAAGCCGGTGAGGCGCAGGATGCCCTCGTCCACCGCCGCCAGCGTCACATAGGCGTCCTCGGCTTGGCCCAAGGCCGGCGTCACCGACAGCTCCACCGTCACCGGGCCGCGCGGGCGGACCACCGGCGGGGCGTTCAGCGCCACGTCGAGGCGGCGGGCCGCCGGGTCGAGCCCCAGCCACGCCACGCCCAGCGCGCGCACGGGCTGGCGTTCCTTGCCGGCGACCGGCGGGCGGTAGAGCGTCGCGGTGACGTAGGCGCCCGGCCCCCAAGCGGGATCGACCGGCACATCGACGGTCGTGCCGCCGGCCGGCACGCTGAAGGCGCGCGTGTCGAGCAGCCGGTCGGTGGCGACGGTCAGCAGCACCTCGCCCGCGAAGGGCGGGCTGAGGCGGAGCTTCGCCGTCTCGCCGGGGCGGTAGGCGGGCTTGTCGGCGACCAGCTCCAGCTTGTCCGGCGTGTCGGCGGACTCGTCGGCCATCTCCCAGCCGGACAGGAACCGGACGGAGCTGGCGACCCCGGTGGCCTTGTCGCTGACCTCCAGCCGGTAGCGGCCGAAGGGCTGCGCGCCGAGATTGAGCGCCGCCGGCCGGTCGGCGGCCACGTCCAGCGTGCCGGATTTGCGCGGGATGTCGCGGGTGGTGGCGCGGTAGCTGTAGCGGCCGTTGGTCATGTACCACTGGAAGGTGGTGTGCTCCTCGATCAGCTCCCACGCCACGGCCGGCTTGGCGATGGCCGCGCCGTCGGGCGCCACCGCGATCAGGTCGAACGCCGCCTCCTGCCCTTCGCCGAGGCGGGGGCCGTCGAAGCGGGGGCGGATGCCGAGCGCGTGGTCCTTGGTGCGCACGGGCACGCTCAGGCTGGCGCGGGCCGGACGGCCGCCGGGCTCCGCCATGGTGACCCGCAGTTCGGCGCGCAGCGGGCGCGTCACGTCCGGCAGCGCCGGCAGCGCGACGGCAACGCGCGCCTCGCCGTTCGCGTCGCTGGTCGGAACGCTGAGCTGTTCGAGCTTGGCGTTCACCGTCTCCGTCACCAGCCCGAAGCGGAAGCCCTTGTGCTGGGGATAGGGGGCGGGGTCGGCCTGCACCGACACCTCCGCCGTGCCGGGCAGGCCGGCGGCCGGCGGGCCGTAGAGGAAACGCCCCCGGACCAGCAGGTCGAAGGGCTTTCCCGGCTCGATGAAGGGGGCGGGCGGCGTCAGGTCCACGGCCAGCCGCTCGGGCACGAAATCGTCGACCTGGAAGGTGGCGCGGCCGACCGGCTGGCCCTTCGGGTCGGTGTAGGCCTCCACCGTCCAGCCGCCGAGCGGCGCCGTGCGGGTCAGGGCGATCGGCAGGAAGAAGCTGCCCTGCGGGCCGGCCGGCGCCGGGCCGGAATAATACTCGGTGCCGCTGGGGCGCAGCACCTTGACGGTGAGGGGGAAATTCTCCACCGCCTCCGTCCGGTCGTCGCGCAGCAGGATGCCCAGATTGACCGTCTCGCCCTGCCGGTAGACGCCGCGGTCGGTGTAGACGAAGGCGTCCATCGGCCCCGGCGCCGCCCGACCGCCGACGCCCCGGTCGGACAGGTCGAAGGCGGCGGTGGTCAGGTCCAGCACGGCGTAGTCGGCGCCTGCGTAGGCCATCGCCGCCACCGGCGCGTTGCCGCCGGTGCCGCGCGCCAGACCGGGCGCGAAGCGCGCGCGACCGAGATCGTCGGTGGTGACGCGCGCCAGCTCGGCGTTGTTGCGGGCAACCAGCGCCACCTCGACGCCCGGCATCGGTTTGGCGGTGGACAGCGCGCGTGCGAAGACGGTGATGCCGTCCGCGCCCTGGAAGCTGGTCAGCGCCACGTCGGTAACCAGCACCCACTGCGTGGCGAGGGGGTAGGGCATGTCGTGCTGCGGCACGTCCACCGGCGTCGCGACCACGGCGTAGAGGCCGGGCTTGGGTGCGGGGACCAGCTCGCGGAAGGGGATGGCGGTGGTGGCCTCGCGGTTGCGCTCGCCGGCCACATCCATGCGGCCCGTCCACACCAGCTCGCCATCGCCGTCGGCGAGGTTTTCGGCGTCGTAAGCGCCGAGAGCTTCCGTCACCGTCTGGTTCCGGATGCGGGCGGCCAGCGCGCGGTCGTTGAGGCGCAGCACCTTCAGCGTCACCGCCGGCAGGTTGACGGTGACCAGCGGAATGCCCTCGCTTCCGGCGCGCGGCAGGATGAAGCCGTTGCCACGGAAGGCCGCCAGCGGCTTGCGGTCGAACACGCGGAAACGCTGCGCCGAATCGGCCTTCAGCGCCATCCTGTCCGTGCCCGGAAGCCCCTGACGCAGCGTGGCCGTGTAGGCGACGCCGTGCGCCAGCCCGCCGATGCACAGCGTGTCGCCGCGCGCCTCGACGGGGGCCTTCGGCACCGCCGGCTCTAGGGCCACGAAATCGGTGAAATGGATGCCCTTCCGCGCGCTGAGCGCGTCGGAGAAGCGGATGCAGGCGCGCGGCACGGTCTGGTCGGAATCGACCCGCACCGATTTGACGATCAGCCCGACCTTCTGGCGCAGCGCCGCGATGCGCGCGTCCAGCCCCGGCGCCCTGGCGTTCAGATCGACTGGGGGATCGGCGTCCTTGACCACCTGCGTGATCTCGCGCGCCGCCAGCAGCGCGGTTTCCGGCTGGGAGAAGGTCTCGTCGAGCAGCGTGGTCAGGCGCCACAGGGCGGTCACCTGCTCGGCCGGATCGGCGGCCACCTCGTAGGCGGTGTAGGCCGATTGAAGCGCGCGGTCGCGGTTCGGCTTGGGCAGGGCCAGCCATGCTTCCGACAGCGCCATCCAGGTCGCGGTGCCGTCGGCGCCCAGCGCCACGGCCGACTCGAACGCCGCCACCACCTTGGGCCAGTCGCGTTTGGTCAGCGCGGCCTGGGCGTCCTTCACCGCCTTGTCGCGCTGCTGCGGGCTGACCTGCGGCGGCGCCTTCAGGCGCAATTCGGTGGCGTAGGTCCCGGCGTCGGCGGCCAGTCCGGGAGGGTCGAAGCGCGCCCAGGACACCGTTGCGGACAGAAGGACGAGCAGGAAAAGCCCAAACGGCGCGAGCAGACGAACCATGGCGGGCTCTTCCCCGGTTGTGAGACGCGGGAGCTTAGCAGTTTCCGGTTCGCACAACGAGACTGGCGAAAGGTTGGATATGGAACACGCCGACGCGCCACCGGGGCGGCGCGTCGGCGGACGGCGGAACGGGTGGGCCTCACCCCTCCTGAAGCAGTTCGACCTCGACGAACACGATGTCCGCGCTTCCGTCGTTGATGACGTTGTGGCTGACTCCGGCCTTGCGGAAATAGGACCGTCCGGGTTCGAGTGGGAACTGCCGCACCGTGCCGTCCGGGTCCACGATATGGAAGGTGCCGGGCGTGATCGGCACGATTACGTAGTCGTACTCGTGGACGTGCGCTCCTGTTTCGGCGCCGGGCACGAGGCGCCATTCCGTCACGCGGGTGCGCTCATTCTCGACATGCGTTGCGGAAACGGCTTGCGGTCGCGTGCTCATTGACCCTCCTTTTGTTTCCCCGAGTGTAGCGCGCGGAAGTGGGTACGCAAACGAACTCTGCGTCCAAGCCGCCGGAAACGGGGAATCGAGGGGCACCGGCGCTCAGTTCTTGGCGAGGAATCCGTGGGCGCGGTGCCATTCCTCAAGCGATTCCGACGGATAGGCGTCGTGGCGCGCCTCGTCCGGTTTGGCATCGACGCGCACCCAGTTGGCCTTTGAGCCCAGCATCATATGGACCTGCGCCGGAGGCTCGGGCAGGGGCGTGTCGATGACGCTCGCGAACGGATGGAGGAGGTCGGGCCATCGCGGGTCCCACAGCCACAGCGCCGACCCGCAGCGCGCGCAGAAGCGGCGCTCGGCCGGGCTCGGGTCGCCGTCGATGACGGCGTGAAAAACGGTGATGTTCTCTTCACCGGTGACCGCCAGCGTGTCGGCTCGGGCGCCCAGGTTGATGGCGTATCCGCCGCCGCCCGCCGTCTTGCGGCAGATCGAACAGTGGCAGCGCAGATACGGGACCGGTGCGTAGGCCTCCACCGAGAACCGCACCGCGCCGCAGTGGCAGGAACCGTCAAGCCGCATCGTTGCTCTCCCTGATCGCCCGAAGATCGGTCGCGCACCATATTGATGGCGCTCTCCGCTCCAGGAAGGATGGTCCCCGCCATCCCTGCGGACAACGCTGCCCATTCGCACGGGATGCCCACGGGGACAGGCGCTCGCGCAGGTCGCTCATCGCCAGCCCTCTTTGGAAGTGGCCGGTAACATCTATTTCCATCAAAGAGGCAATGGAGCCGTCACGGAGCGGTTGTTGCAGCGTTGCACTGTTGCGGGAGGCAGGATGACGCGGAAGGTGCCCTCACAGCCGGACCGGGGTGTGGTCCTGTATCGGCCCGGCGAGCGCTGTTACGCGCGCAGCCACGAACGGGCCACCCATCTCGCGATCGCGCACAGGCTCGCCGCGCTCAAAGGCTTCGCGTCGGTCGAAGAGTTCGATCCGGCCCGTCGCTACGACGATCCCGTCTACGTCCTTCCCAGCGACACCCTCATCGGTCTGGAGGCGGCAAGCGCCCTGGGCATCCGGGGAGAACACGACCTGTTCGGCGGCGTCGTCCCCCATGCCTTCGTCGCCACCAAGGCCATCACCCACCCGCTTGTCGAACCGGACGCGGTCGCGCCGGCCGGATGGTCCATCGACATGGGCCGGCGGGTTGAGAACGTCGTCCTGCCCGGTTTCACCGCCTTCACCCCCGAGGACGCGCGTCTTGCCGGCCGGCGCCTGCTCGACCGTGGGCCGGTGCGGGTCAAGCCGGTGCGCGAAACGGGCGGGCGCGGGCAAGCCGTCGCCCGCGACGACGCCGAATTGACGGCCGTGCTCGATGCGGTCGATCCCACCGAACTGTCCCAATGCGGTCTGGTGCTGGAGGAAGATCTCGGCGACGTGACGACCTTCAGCGTCGGTCAGGTGCGTGTCGGGGATCTCGTGGCGACCTATTATGGCACGCAGCGCCTGACAGCGGACAACGGCGGCAAGGCCGTCTACGGCGGCTCCGACCTGACGGTCTGGCGGGGCGGCTTCGACACCGTGCTCGGCCTTGAGCTTCCCGAGCCGGCGCGGTTGGCGGTGATGCAGGCCTGTGCCTACGACGAGGCCGCGACCGCCTGTTTCCCCGGCTTCTTCGCGTCGCGCCGCAACTATGACGTGGTTCAGGGGTTGGACTCGCGCGGGCGGCGACGCTCCGGTGTGCTGGAACAATCCTGGCGCATCGGCGGGGCCAGCGGCGCCGAGATCGCGGCGCTGGAGGCCTTCCGGCGCGATCCGGCCTTGCCGGCGGTTCGCGCCACCTGCGTCGAGGCCTACGGTGAGGACGCCACACCGCCCCCGGAGGCGACCGTGGATTTCCGCGGCACGGACGAACGGGTGGGCTTCATCACCAAATACACGCTGGTCGAACGGGTGGACGCTGGGTGAGCCGATGACGACGCGCGAAGAGATGGTCGATATCGCGGTGGACGATCAGCACATTGCCGGGACTGTGGTCAGCCCAGCCTCGGCCGTTCCGGGCTTCCTGTTCGTTCATGGCTGGAGCGGCAACCAGCAGCAATATCTGGCGCGGGCGCGGGAGATCGCCGCGCTGGGCTGCGTCTGCCTGACCTTCGACCTGCGCGGGCACGCGCGCACCGACGCGCAGTTCGAGACCGTGACGCGTGAGGACAATCTGCGCGACGTCATCGCCGCCTACGACGTGCTGGCCAGCCAGCGGAACGTCGATCCGGCGGCCATCGCCGTCGTGGGCAGCAGCTACGGCGGGTATCTGGCGACGATCCTCAGTTCGCTGCGGCCCGTCCGCTGGCTCGCCTTGCGGGTGCCGGCGCTCTACAAGGACGAGGACTGGGGCGTGCCGAAGCGGCGGCTCGACCGCGACGAGCTGGCGACTTACCGCCGGGGCGTGGTGCGCGCGGCCGAAAACCGGGCGCTGAAGGCGTGCGCGGCGTTCGAGGGCGACGTGCTGATCGTCGAATCCGAACACGACGACATCGTTCCCCACCCGGTCATCACCAACTACCGAAAGGCGTTTGAAAAGGCACACTCGCTGACCTACCGGGTGATCGAGGGGGCGGACCACGGCCTGTCGGAGGAGCCATGGCAACAGGCCTACACGTCGCTTCTCGTGACGTGGGCGGCGGAGATGGTGCTGGGCGCGCGCGAGGGGGGCACTGCGCCGGCCGCACACACGCACCGGCAGCCCATGCCGCAGCGGCAGCCGCCCAGCGAGGCATGAGGCCAGCGAGGTATAAAGACGGCCGCGACATAGACGTCGCGATGCCAAAGCCACCTATGACGACCGGCGGCACCAACGAGCGCCGAACTGACCGTCGGTCATGTCCCGCCGCGCCGCTTCCGCCAGCCCGGACACAGCGCCTATCCTGACCCAGTGCGATGTGCCCAGGGATCGCCTCACCGGATCGGGAGGGCTCCATGCCGTTCAAGACCATCCTCGTCCACGTCGATACGTCGGCGGCTTGCGCCAACCGGCTCCAGATCGCCGCCGACCTCGCGCGCCGGTTCGGGGCGCGGCTCATCGGTGCCGGCCTGGGCGATGCCGACCTCGAAACCTCGGATGCGGAGACGGTCGCCCCCACGGAACGGGACTTTTTAGATCAGCTGCGCCGCGCCGACCTTCCCGGTCTGTGGCTCCCGATCAGCGGTCTGGAGGAAGACTTCATCGTACGGCAGGCGCAAACCGCCGACCTTGTCATCGTCGGTCAACGCGACCCCGAACTGACCGCCGGCCTTGGCCCCGAAGGAGTCATTGTCGCCTGCGGGCGTCCCGTGCTCGTCGTGCCGTACGCAACCGCTTGCGAGCGCGTCGGCGATACCGCGCTGATCGCCTGGAACGGCAGCCGGGAGGCGACCCGCGCCGTGCACGACGCCCGACCACTCCTGGAGCGGTCGAAAGACGTCGTCGTGCTGTCGGTCCGAGCGGGGAGCACGCAGGATTCAAACGGCCGGAGCCTGGCTTACGACCTTACGCAACGGGGTGTTCGAGCCCGCGCCGAAACCGTGGATGCGGACAAGCGCGCCATTTCGTCCGCGGTGCAAGCCAAGGCGATGGAGATCGGCGCGGACCTCATCGTCATGGGCGCCTACAGACGCTCGCCATTGGATGAGTTGTTTCGCGGCGGCATGACCGATGCCATGCTCCGCGGCATGACCCTGCCCGTGCTGATGGCGCACTGACGATCGGGCGGGTCCCGAAGCCGGCACCCGCCCACGCGAACCGTCAGACGGCGGCCGTGACCACCACCTCGATCAGGATCGACGGGTCGCCGAGGTCGGCGACGCCGATAGTGGCGCGCGCCGGCAGGTCGTTACCGTCCAGCCACTCCAGCCACGCGGCGTTCATCTCGTCCTTTGCCGCCATCTTGGTGATGAAGAGCTGGGCGGACAGCAGCTTGGTCTTGTCCGTGCCGGCCATCGCCAGCACGGCGTCCAGCTTCTTGCAGATCTGGGCGGTCTGGCCCTGCATGCCGACGCTGACGTCGTCGGCGATGATGCCGCCCAGGAAGACGATGCCGTTGTGCTCCACGGCGCGGTGCATGATCTTGGTCTTTTCGATGCGCTTAACCACGAATCTCTCCGGTTTCTTGGTGATTGATGGGTTAGGGGGTGACGGAAAAATCGACGTACTTCGCCGCGATGCGGGCGAGCGTGCCGTCCTGGACGACCGACGCGATGGCCGCGTCGAACGCCGCCTTCAGCTCGGTGTCTTCCTTGCGCAGGCCCACGCCGACGCCCGGACCGAAGACGTCCGCGTCGATCAGAGGCTTGCCGACGAGCTGGATGCTCTTGGCCGTGTCGGCCTTCACCCAGTCCGACGCGGTGGCGCCGGTGGTGATCGCCGCGTCGATGCGGCCGCTCTTCAGGTCGGCCAGCAGGTTGGAGGCGGTGTCGTAGCTCCGCAACGACACGTCCTTGCCGAAGTGCTTCTCGACGTAGCGGTAATGGGTGGTCGAGGTCTGGGCGCCGACGCTCTTGCCCTTCAGGCTTTGCGCGGAGCCGTCGATGGGCGACCCGGCCGCCGCCACGAAATAGGCGGGCACGACCATGTAGGGGTTGGAGAAGGCGATGGCCTTCGCCCGCTCCGGCGTGATGTTCATGGTCGCCATGATCGCGTCGTAGCGGCGCGTCATCAGGCCGGGGATGATGCCGTCCCAGTCCTGGGTGACGACGGTGCAGGGGCGCTTCATGCGCTCGCACAGCGCGCCGGCCAGCTCGACCTCCAGGCCGGCGACCTGCCCGTCGGGCTTGGTGAAGTTGAACGGGGGGTAGGCGCCCTCCGTGGCGATGCGCACGGCGGATCCCTGCGCCAGGGCCGACGAGGAGACGACGAGGCTCAGCGCCAGACCGATGGCCAGACGTTTCATGATGTGCTCCGGGATGGTGGGTGGTGCTGGGCCGTGCTCAGCGCGCCGCGACGACGACGATCTCGACGAGGTATTCGGGGGCGGCCAGACGCGCCTCGACCGTCGCGCGGGTCGGCGGGTTGGCGCGGTCCACCCAGGCGTCCCAGGCCGCGTTCATGGCGGCGAAGCTGCCGATGTCGGCGAGGTAGACGGTGGCGGTCAGCAGCTTGCTCTTGTCCGTGCCGGCCTCCGCCAGCAGGGCGTCGATCTGGCGCAGCACGTCGCGGGTCTGCGACTCCACGTCGGTGGAACCATCGTCGGCGATCTGGCCCGACAGATAGACGGTGTCGTTGTGGATGACCATCTCGCTCATCCGCGGGCCGGGGTGGACGCGCTGAATCGGCACGCTCGTGTCTCCTGAATGGGGTCGGTGTGGGGTGGTCAGGCGGCGACCGCCGTCTGGCGGAAGCGCTGGATGCGGAAGGCGTCGATGGGCAGGTCGGTGGTCTGGTCGGTGATGAGATCGGCGAGGATCCGCCCGACGATGGGGCCAAGCTGGAAACCGTGCGCCGAGAAGCCGAAGGCGTGGAACACGCCCGCCTCGGTGCCGCTGGGGCCGATCACCGGGATGTCGTCGGGCATGCGCCCCTCGATCCCCGCCCAGGCGCGGACGATGGTGGCGCCGCGCATGTTCGGGAACAGGTCCCAGACCGTGCGGGCGTTGACCGACATCTTGGCGTAGTCCAGCTCGGTCCGGTTCTCGTCCGGCACGGCCCGCCCCAGCAGCCCGCCGCCGATCAGCACCGTTCCGTTGGGGAACTGCTTGAAGGACAGCGTCCGGCCGGTCGCCCCGACCACGGGCTTGAGGAAGGGCGGCATGCGCGCCGTGATCATCAGCATCGGGGCGATGACCTCCAGCGGCACCGGCTCGCCGAGCTGGGCGGCGATGCGGCCGGCCCAGGCCCCGGCGCAGTTGACCAGCACCGGCGCCTCGAACCGCCCACCGTCCGCCGTCTCGACGCGCCAGCGCGTGCCGGAGCGGGCGACGCGGGTCACCGCCGCCCCTTCCGCGAAGCGCGCGCCGAGGCTTTCCGCCTTGCGCTTGAAGGCGAAGGTGGTGCGGTAGGGGATGGCGGCCCCGTCGCGGCGGGACACGACGGCCCCGACACAGTGGTCGGCAATGGCGGGGACGAGGCGGCGCAGCTCCGCCCGGTCCGCCACCTCCTCGTGCGTGAAGCCCAGCGCGTTGAGCTGCGCGACGCGCGCCCGGCCCTGGTCCAGTTCAGCTTCGGTCTCGGCGACCTTGATCTGGCCGTGGCTTTCGAACCCGCAGTCGTCGTCCACCAGTTCGGCGATGCGGTGCCACAGCGCCATGGAGGCGACCGACAGCGGCACCTCCGCCACATGGCGGCCGAGCTGGCGCACGCCGCCCGCGTTCACGCCGGAGGCGTGGCGGCCGATGTAGTCCTTCTCGACCACCAGCACCTTGGCCCCGCGCAAGGATAGGTGCAGGGCGGCGGAGCAGCCGTGCAGGCCGCCGCCGATGACGATGACGTCAGGCTGAGACGTTGCGGGTTCGGGCATCGCCGCCTCCCCGTCAGTGGTGCAGCACGGCGTTGATCTCGTCCTCGCTCTTGGGGAGCGAGGCCAGTTCCGCCAGCGTGATCGGCTTCACCGGCGGGCGCAGGCGGTAATAGCCGACCTCGGCCGGGGATACGCCGCGCGCGTCGGCGATCACCTCGGTCACGGTCGGACCACACAGCCGGCCCTGGCAGGGACCCATGCCGCAGCGCAGGAAGGACTTGGTCTGGTTCGGCCCGCTGCACCCCAGCTTCACCGCCTCGCGGACCTGCCCCGCCGTGACCTCCTCGCAGCGGCAGACGATGGTGTCGTCCTGCGGCACGCGGAAGTCCCTGGCCGGCTTGTAGAGGGTGTCGAGGAAGACGCGCCCGCGCTGCGCCCGGTCCAGCGCCTCGCGGTGCGGGGCAGCGTCGCGGTCGCGCTCCGCCCGGTCGATGCGGCCGAGCCGGTGCAGGGCGTCCAGCGCGGCCAGCCGGCCCCGGTGCTCCGCCGCCAGCGCGCCAGCGATGCCGGCACCGTCGCCGGCGATGGAGACGCCCTCCACCGTCGTGGCGCCCCAGTCGTCGACGGTCGGGACCCAGCAGCGCTGCCCCTCGTCCCAGTTCTGGGCGCAGCCGATGGCGTTGGCGAGGTTGATGTTGGGGACGACGCCGTGGTGCAGCAGCAGCGTGTCGGCCGGAAGCCGCGCCTCCGCCCCGTCGCCCTGGCGGTGGACGACCGACTGCACGCGCCCGTCGCCCTCCGCTCGCAGGGCCGAGACGTTGCCGATCACCTTGACCTTGCGACGGACCTCCAGCAGCAGCTTCAGGCCCTTGCCGATGTAGCCGGAGCGCAGGAACTCGGTCATGTGCGGCATGGCCTGCCGCCAGTTCTCGCGCGGGGTGGTGTCCAGGATCGTGTCGATGCGCGCCCCGGCGCGCAGGTACTGCCACGCCAGCAGCCACAGCAGCGGCCCCGTGCCCGCCAACACCACGTTGCCCGAGGCGACGAGGCCGGAGGTCTTCAGCAGAATCTGCGCGGCACCGGCGCCCATCACGCCCGGCAGGGTCCAGCCGGGGATGGCGAAGGGCCGCTCCAGCGCGCCGGTGGCGAGGATGATGTGTTTGGCCGGCAGAAGCCGCGCCGCCCCTTCCCGCGACAGGCCGATCTCCAGCCCGCGCGAGACGCTCCACACCGTGCTGCCGGGCAGATAGTCGGCGCCGCTGTCGCGGAACGGCCCCACGAGGTCGGCGCCGTGCCAGTAGTCGGAACCGAGGACGCTGGGGTTGCGCACCGGGGTCTGGGTGATGGCGCGGTAGATCTGGCCGCCGGGGGCGGGCTGCTCGTCCAGCAGGACGGTGGACACGCCCCGCTTCGCCGCCAGCGTGGCGGCGGCCAGACCGGCCGGGCCGGCACCGATCACGGCAAGGTCGTAACGTGTCGTCATCGGGCGATCTCCCGCTTGCCGTTCTGGGTCTCGACCCGCATGCCGGGGCGGACGCGCACCTGGCAGCCCTGCTGGTTGCCCACGTCGTCGATGATGACGAGGCAGTCGAAGCACACGCCCATCATGCAGTAGGGCGCGCGCGGGGCGCCGGACACCGGCGTGGACCGGCAGGTCTGCACCCCGTTGGCGAAGAGGGCGGCGGCGACGCTGTCGCCGGACAGCGCCTCGGCCGGGCGCCCGTCGATGGTGAAGGAGACGCGCTCGCCGGACGCGTTAGGCAGCCTTTGGAACATCGAACCTCCGGGCGCTGAAGACGGTGAACTCCTCGGGCAGGCGGCCGGCCGCGATGTGCGGCGCCAGCGCGAGGGCGTGGTTGGCGGCGAGGGTCACGCCGCTGTGGCAGGTGGCGACGAAGGCGCCGGGCGCGCTGGTCGACTGTTCGTAGATCGGGAAGCCGTCCGGGCTCATGACGCGCAACGCCGCCCAGGTCCGCACGACGTTCAGCTTGCCCAGCAGCGGGAAGATGCGGATGGCGCGCTCCGCGATGGTGGAGGTGACGCCGTTGCGCACCGTGGTGTCGAAGCCGACGTCCTCGAAGCTGTCGCCGATCATCACGCCGCCCTCGTCGGTCTGGCGGATGTAGCCGACCGGGAACTTCAGGAAGGGCGCGGTCTTCTCCGTCACGATGATGTGGCCGCGTTCCGGCCGCACGGGCGCGGACAGCCCGACCATGGGCGCCAGCCGCGCGCTGTCGTGGCCGGCGGCGAGCACGACCTTGCCGGCCCCCAACTCTCCGGCCGACGTGATCAGGCGGAAGCCGCCGTCGCGCGGCTCGATCCGTTCCACCCGGTGGTTGGGCAGGTAGGCGGCACCGTGGAGGCCGAGACCCGCGTGCAGCGCGCGCAGCAGCCGCAGGGAGTTGCAGTGGCCGTCCAGCGCGCAGTAGCTCGCCCCGACCACGTCCTTGCCGATGTAGGGCATTTCCTTCGCGACGGCGGCGCGGTCCAGCATCTCGTAGTCGTAGCGGACCATGGAGGGCTGGTTGTGCAGCCGGCTCAGCTGGGCGGCGCGGGCCTCGACCTCGGCCTCCGACAGCAGGGGCATGAAGCCGCCCGGCCGCTCGTAATGCACGTCGATGCCCGTCTGGTCGCGCAGCATGCCGGCGAAGCCGGTCCAGCGGTCGGAGGAGCCCTTGGTCCAGCCCGCGTATTCGGGCATCCCCAGCCCCTTGCCCTGGACCCAGACGAGCGCGAAGTTGCCGCGCGACGGGCGGACGGCGATGTCGCCCTCGTCCAGGATGGCGACCTTCTGCCCCAGCCGGGCGAGGCCCCAGGCGGTCGCCGACCCGACGAGCCCGCCGCCGACCACGGCGATGTCGTAATCGGGCCTGTTGTGTGCGCTCATGGTTGGGTTCACTCCTGTCCGCGGCCGACCAGCAGCCGCTCAAGCCCGTACAGGCGGTCCAGCACCAGCATCGCGGCCACGGTCATGAAGATCAGCGCCGCGGACACGGCCGCCACCAGCGGGTCGATGTTGTCCTGGATGTAGAGGAAGAGGCGCACGGGCAGCGTCGTCGTCTCCGGCGAGGCGATGAAGACGGTCATCGTCACCTCGTCGAAGCTGTTGATGAAGGCCAGCACCCAGCCGCTCGCCACGCCCGGCAGGATCAGCGGCAGCGTGACCCGGCGGAAGGTGGTCAGGGAAGAGGCGCCGAGCGACGAGGCCGCGTTCTCAATGGAGCGGTCCATGCCCGTGGAGGCCGCCAGGATCAGGCGCAGCGCGAAGGGCAGGATGATGATGATGTGGCTCAGCACCAGACCGGCGAAGGTGCCGCCCAGCCCGATCTGCGTGAAGAAGCGCAGGAAGGCGATGCCCAGCACGATGTGCGGCACCATCAGCGGCGACAGGAACAGCGCCGTGATCGCCTCACGGCCGGGGAAGCGGTGGCGGGCAATGGCCAGCGCCGCCGGGATGGAGAAGGCCACCGCGAAGGTGGAGGACACGGCGCCGAGCACGAGGCTGTCCCGGAAGGCACGGACGAATTCCGGGTTGTCGGCGATGGCGTAGAACCAGCGCAGCGACAGCCCGTTCGTCGGCAGCGACAGGTAGCCCTCGGACGTGAAGGCGACCGCGCAGACGATCAGGATGGGCGCCAGCAGGAAGCCCAGAAACAGCGTGTGGAAGACGAGCGCGAGGGGGCCGTTGCGGTTCATTCGAACACCTGCTTGTAGCGACGCTCGATCAGGCGGTTGCAGCCGACGATGATGACCACGTTGGCGACCAGCAGCAGGATCGCGATGGCGGCGCCCAGCGGCCAGTTGAGCGTGTTCAGGAACTCGTCGTAGGCCAGCGTCGCGGCGACCTTCAGCCGGCGCCCGCCGATGATGGCCGGGGTGGCGAAGGCGCTGGCCGCCAGCGCGAAGACGATGATCGATCCGGACAGGATGCCGGGGATGACCTGCGGCAGGACCACACGGCGCAGCACGGTGAAGGGCTTGGCGCCCAGCGACAGGGCCGCGTTCTCGATCTGCGGGTCGAGCCGCTGGAGCGACGCCCACACCGACAGCACCATAAAGGGCACCAGCACGTGGGTCAGCGCGATGACCACGCCGGTTTCCGTGTACATGAACTCGATCGGCGTCGCGATCAGCCCGACCGCCAGCAAGGCCTGGTTGATGAGGCCGGTGGAGCCGAACAGCAGCGCCCAGCCCAGCGTGCGCGACACGACCGAGATCAGCAGCGGCCCCAGCACGATCAGCAGGCAGATGCCCCGCCAGGGGGAGTTCATGCGGCGCAGGATGTAGGCCTCTGGCGCGCCGAGCACGGCGGCCAGCAGCGTCACCAGGAAGGCGATGCGGAAGGTCCGCAGGAACACCTCGTGGAAATAGCTGTCCGACGCGATCTCGATGTAGTTGGACAGGCTCCAGACGTCCTGGATGCCGGTGTAGAAGCTGAATCCGTTCAGCGACAGCAGCGCCGTCATGGCCAGCGGGACGAGCAGCAGCACCGCGAACAGCGCCAGTGCCGGCAGGCTCAGCAGGTAGGGCACCGGGGACGGCCGGTCCGCTGGGGCGGAGGCCGGCGGGGCCGATGCGGCGACGGTGCTGGCGGGGGAGGTATCGGTTGTCATGTCGTAGCGCCTTGAGTCGTCGCTCGGCACGGCGGTCATGACGCACCGACCTGACCGGCCATCACCCGCATATCCTCGGGGCGCCAGCCGACCATCACGCGCTCGTTCTCCTGCGGCAGGACCTGCCCGTCGTTCTGGCGGATCACCATCATCGGACCGGCCGGGGTCTCGACCTCGAACAGCCACTGGGTGCCCTGAAAGACGCGGGCCTGCACCAGGCCGGGCACGCCGGCATCAGCAACGAAGGAGACCTTCTCGGGGCGGACGGTCATCACGCCAGGGCCGGGGGGAACCGCGTCCACGACCGGCCAGACCGCGCCGGCCACGTCGATGCGCCGCGCCCCGCCGTCCTGGCGCACCGTGCCCTGGAGCAGGTTGGTGCGGCCGAGGAAGTTGGCGACGAAGGCGCTCGCCGGGCGGTCGTAGGCCTCCTGCGGGGCGGCGACCTGCTCGACCTTGCCCTTGTTCATGACCACCACGCGGTCGGACAGGGCCATGGCCTCCGCCTGATCGTGGGTGACGAGGATCATGGTGGTGCCGACGGTGCGTTGGATGCGGCGCAACTCGATCTGCATCTCCTCGCGCATCTTGGCGTCGAGGTTGGACAGCGGCTCGTCGAGCAGCAGAAGGTTGGGCTTGATGACCAGCGCGCGGGCGAGCGCCACGCGCTGCTGCTGGCCGCCGGACATGCGGCGCGGGTAGCGGTCGCCGAACGCGCCGAGACCGACGAGCTTCAGCGTCTCCGTCACCATGCGGTCACGGTCGGCGCGGGGCACGCCGCGCATCTCCAGCCCGAAGGCGACGTTCTCCGCCGCCGTCATGTGCGGAAACAGCGCGTAGCTCTGGAACACGATGCCGAGCCCGCGCTCGTTGGGTTTCTTCACCAGCAGATCGGCCCCGTCCAGCGTGATGCGTCCGGCGGTCGGGTCGAGGAAGCCGGCGATCATCTGAAGCGTGGTGGTCTTGCCGCAGCCGGACGGGCCGAGCAGCGAAATCAGCTCCCCCTTCTCGACCGTCAGCGACAGTCCATCCACGGCGAGCCAGGGGCCGAACCGCTTGGTCAGCGTATCGAGGACAAGGTAGGCCATGGTTCCGTCTCCACGTCCGGGCAGAGCCCCTCTCCCGCCAGGGACGGGAGAGGGGGGTGTTGCCACTCCATTCTGTCGAGAAAGGCTTGGCGGTTGGGCAAAGCCCTCTCCCCTCGTGGGAGAGGGGTTGGGGTGAGGGGGTGTAGCGTCCGGCAGGACGGGGAAGAGTCCTGATTGGCCTTTCGCCTTTGGCGAACACCCCTCATCCCAACCCTTCTCCCACAAGGGGAGACGGGCTTTGCCCCCAAACCGGCCTCTCCTCGGCGTTGTCAGAGTGGTGTTAACGCTCGATCTCGCGGGTCCAGCGCTTGTTCCAGGCTTCACGGTTCGCGTTGATGGTGTCCCAGTCCACGACCAGCAGCTTGCTCATCTGCTCCGGCCCGTAGGGCAGGCCGACCTGCTGGTCGGGCGTCAGCTCGACTTTCTTGTTCACCGGGCCGAAGCCGGCGCTGACCGCCAGCGACTTCTGCGCTTCCGGCATCAGCATGTGCTGGATGAACTGCTGGGCCTCGGCCGGCTGCTTGCTGCCCTGGATCGCGCAGGCCGCGGAGGCGAGCACGATGCCGCCCTCCTTCGGATAGACGAAGGCGGCGGGGAAGCCGGTGTCGGCCAGCGCCTTGCTGCGGCCCGAACCCCACACGGCGATGGTCGCCTGACCGCTCTGGAACAGCTCGGTCATCTTGCCGGGCGACGGCTCGTAGGCGAGCACGTTCGGGTTGATCTTGTCGCGGAATTCCTTGAAGCCCGGCTCGATGTTCTTCTCGCCGCCGCCGTTGAGGCGCGCCATCATCACCAGCGCGTGCAGGCCGTAGGAATTGTTGATCGGCGGAATAACCAGCTTCTTCTTGTACTTGGCATCCTCGATGTCGGTCCAGGAGGCAGGCGCCGGCCACTTGTTCTCCTCGAAGACCTTCTTGTTGTAGACGATGCCGGTGCCGACAGCGCCGAAGTTCACCGCCTTGTTGGACGGCATTTTGGCGAGGTCGTAGAGGTCGTCGTAGATGGGGGCCTTCGCCAGATCGGAACAGAAGCCCAGGGCCACCGCCTGATACATCGGGCCGTCGTCGAGGATCACGACGTCGATCTGCTGGTTGCCCTTCTGGGCCTGGAGCTTGGCGAGGTTGTCGGTGGAGTTGCCGGCGACGTATTCGATCTTCACGCCGTGCTTCTGTTCGAAGGCGGGGATGATCTCCTTGCGCATGGTCTGCTCGAAGGAACCGCCGTAGGCAGCCACGTAGAGCGTCTTCTGCTGCGCCTCAGCCGTTCCGCACCACACGGCGGCGGTCGCCATCAAGCCGTAGACGAAAGCCCGCATCTCTCCCTCTCCTCGTTCTTGTTTGGCATCCAGCGGTGGATATTTTGTCGCACGAGAAGATGGTTGCCTCCCCAACATATAACCGTCAAATCGAATTATTGAGGGCCACCATGCTCAAATGTTATGATGCGGCGTTCTGACCCCGTCCGGAGTGGACCGCCGCGTGCTCAACCCTCGACAGATCGAAGCTTTTCGCGCCGTCATACTGGCCGGCGGCATCACCTCGGCGGCCGAATTGCTGAACATCTCGCAGCCGGCGGTCAGCCGCCTGATCGCCGATCTCCAGCACGCGCTGAAGCTGACCCTGTTCGAGCGGCGCGGGTCCCGGATCACGCCCACCAGCGAAGCGCTGGCGCTCTATCAGGAGGTGGAACGCTCCTTCGTCGGGCTGGAGCGGATCGAACAGGCGGCGCGCGACTTGCAATCGCGCCGTGCCGGCACCTTGCGGGTCGCGGCGATGCCGGCGCTCGCCATCGGCTTTCTGCCGCGCTTCGTCGCCCGGTTTTTGCACCAACGGCCACGCGTGGACGTGTCGCTGTGGGGTAGCAGTTCGACGCAGGTGCTGGATTGGGTAACTGCCGGGCAATGCGAACTCGGCTTCGGACAAACACCCGTCGAGCACGGCACGGTGTTGAGCGAGAGGCTGCCGACCGTGCCGGCCGTCGCCATCGTACCGAGCCTGCACCCTCTGGCCGACAAGCCCAGCCTGGAGCCCAAGGATTTCCGGGGCGAGAATTTCATCTCGCTGGGGCAATCGACCCTGCTGCGCTACCGGATCGACGCGGCCTTCGCCGACCGTGGTGTGGATCGGAAGCTGCGCATCGAAACCCAGTTGACCATGATCGCCTGCGCCATGGTGGCCGCCGGGGCCGGCGTCGCCATCGTCGATCCCTTCACGGCGGAGGAATACGCCGGCGCCGGCGTCGTCGTCCGCCCCTTCGAGCCGCGCATCGACGTCGAAATGGTCATGCTGCGCTCGGCCCAGCGGTCCCTGTCGACGCTAGCCCAGGATTTCCTGGAGGGCTTCCGTTCCGAGATCGCGGCCTTCGGCTCCGTCGGGACAGGCGGCAGGACGCTATGACCCAATTGCGGCTGGCCCTTCATCCCGATCGGTCCTGAGCATTCTCGCGGGTCGAAAAGCAGCCTATTCGGCGGCACAATCGCCGCCAGTCGGTTAGAGTAGCGGCAACGGCCACCGCCGGAAGCGCAAGGGAGCAGAAAGGACGCATGGCGCTCACCCCCGATCCAGCCGTTTTGCATGGGATGCCGCTGTTCGCCGGGCTCGACGGGGAGGCCTTGGCCGACGTGGTCCGTCAGGCGGGCACGCGCCGCGTTCCGAAAGGGACGCAGGTCTTCGCGCAGGGCGACGAAGGTGCCGGCGGCCACGCGCTGATCGACGGTCGCGTGAAGATCGTCCAGGCCGGCGCCGACGGGCAGCAGGTGGTCATGCGCCTCATCGGCCCTGGCGAGATGTTCGGCACGCTGGCGATGTTCACCGGCGGAACCTATCCGGCGGACGCCGTCGCCGTGTCGGACTGCGTGGAAATCCACTGGTCCGCCGCGACGATGACTGCGCTGATGGAGCGGCACCCGCGCATCGCCCTGAACGCGCTGGCAATTGTCGGACAGCGCTTGCAGGAGGTACAGAACCGGCTGCGCGAGGTGTCCACCCAGCGGGTGGAGCGGCGAATCGCCCACGCGCTGGTCCGCCTTGTCCGCCAAGCCGGGCGCCGGGTCGAGGATGGGGTGGAGATCGACTTCCCGCTCTCGCGCCAGGACGTGGCGGAAATGACCGGCACCACGCTCCACACCGTCAGCCGCACCCTGTCGGCCTGGGAGAGCCAGGGCATCGTCGAAAGCAGCCGTCAGCATGTGGTGATCCGCAAACCCCACGCGCTGATCGCCATTGCCGAGGATCTGCCCCCGACGACCGAGGCCACCCCAAAGGACTGAGCGTTTGCTCCCGCGCAAAGAGCCGCGACGGCGATCCCCCTATCCTGATGCGGTGCCGAGGACGGCACGTGCATTCCAGGATTCGGAGTCGCCTTCCCATGGCTGTCCAGACCGTCGATCCGCGCCCGAGCGCACCGCCCTTCGTGGTGTTTCAGTACGGCTTTCGTCCCTTCTTCCTGCTGGCGGGGCTGTCGGCGCCGGCCCTGGTCGCTATCTGGCTTCTCGTGCTGACGGGCGCCCTGCCGCTGCCGGGGGATGTGGCGCCGATGTCCTGGCACGCCCATGAGATGCTGTTCGGTTTCGCGAGCGCCGCCATCGCTGGCTTTCTGCTGACCGCCGTGCCGAGTTGGACGGGCACCAGCGCGCTTGCCGGCCGTCCGCTGGCCGCCCTGGTCGCCCTATGGCTGGCCGGACGGATCGCCAGCCTGCCGCCCTTCGCCGATGGCTGGGGTGCGACCGTGGTCGATCTCGCCTTCTTTCCTGCGCTGGGAGCCGCCCTCGCCATGCCGTTGCTGCGCGCCGGCAAGTGGCGGAACACCGCGTTCCTGCTGCTGCTCGGCCTGATGACGGTGGGGAACCTGCTGTTCCGGCTGGAATGGCACGGCCTGACCTCGGGAACGCAGGCTCAGGGAATCGCGCTGGTGACCGGCGTTGTGCTGATGATGATCGCCGTGATCGGTGGCCGCATCGTTCCGGCCTTCACCCGGAACGCGCTGCGGGCGCGCGGCGATACGACCGAGGTCGGCTCCCCGTCCGCCGTCGATACCCTGGCGCTGGCGCTGACGGTCGCGGTGATCGCCGTCGATGTGTTCCTGCCCGCCTCGGCGATGGCCGGTGTGCTCGCCTTGGCCGCCGCGTCGGCCCACGCGGTGCGGCTCGCCCGCTGGCGCAGCGACCGGACGCTGCATGACCCGCTGCTGTGGATCCTTCACGTCGGCTATGGGTGGATCGTCGTGGCCCTGGGGCTCAAGGCCGCTTGGCTGCTCGGCGATGCCGCCGTCGGCGCGACCTGGCTGCACGCCCTGACCGCCGGCGCTTTTGCCACGATGATCCTGGGGGTCATGAGCCGGGCCGCGCTCGGCCACACCGGCCGGAAGCTCGTCGCGCCGCGCGCCACGGCAGTCGGCTACGTCCTGCTGACGCTGGCGGCGCTCGTGCGCATCGCTGCGCCGTTGCTTTCCTCCGTGAACTACGCCGACGGGCTTGCGGTGGCCGGCGTGCTTTGGACGCTCGCCTTCGGCCTGTTCGTCCTGGATTACGCCCCGATGCTGCTGCGCCCGCGCGTGGACGGGCGGCCGGGATGAGCGAAAGACATTGCCGAAAGACATTGCCATGTCTCTCCAAGGCACGCCCCTCCCCTCCCCCGACCGGACCGTGGCCGACCTCATGCGGGAATGGCCGTCCCTTCTGTCGGTGTTCCTGCATCGCCGCATGGCCTGCCCCGGCTGCGCGATGGCTCCCTTCATGACGTTGCGCGAAGCGGCAGGGGCCTACGGGATCGATGTGGAGGTCCTTCTGTCCGACCTCGCCGCGACGACGGACGGCGGACTCACCACCGGCCCGGTCCAGCCGCCCCTGCCGCACCGCCCTCCGGCTGAGGAACCGGCGCCGGCGCAAACGGTTCGAAGCTTGCGCGGGCACAAAGAGGTCGGGGCGCCGCCACGGCATGATTGACCATGGTCGAGAAAGGGGGACGCGATGGGATGGACGGATTTTCTCACCCGATTGGGCGGCGGGGCACACGCAAACGAGCCCCCACTAACCGTTCCGGTTCATGACGGGACATCCCCGCTGGACGACACGATCCGCGCTGCGCTGCGGACGGTTCTGGATCCGGAACTGGGCCTGAACATCGTTGATCTCGGGCTGCTCTATGCGATCGACGCGACCGAGGAGCGCGTCCGGGTCGATATCAGCCTGACCACCCCGACCTGCCCTCTGGGCGAGACCGTCGCCGCCGACGCGCGGGCGGCCATACGGCGCGCGCTGCCCGATGTGCCGGACCTGGATGTCCGTCTGGTCTGGGACCCGCCCTGGAAACCTTCGATGATGAGCGATGATGCACGCAGGCAACTTGGCTGGTAGCGCCGCCGCGTCGCGCGGCCCTTCCGTCGCCCTGAAACGCGGACCCGTTCTGGCCCTGGCCGTGGCCGCCATGGCGGCGGGCCTGCTCGGTGGGCTGGCCCGGCTCGGCATTGCCGTGCCCGGGGCCGAGGGTGATTTGGCGGTCCATCACGGGCCATTGATGGTCGTGGCACTGTTCGGCACGGTGATCGGCCTGGAACGCGCCGTCGCCATGGGCGGGTACTGGCCGTATCTGGCGCCGGCCGCCTCGGGCGTCGCCGGACTGCTGCTGATTGCCGGCGGCTCGCCGGGGCTGGCGGCCGGAATGGCCGTCGCGGCCGGAGCGATCCTGCTGGCGGGCGGCCTGCTCGTGCTGCGCCGGTATCCGGCCCTGCACACGGCGGTGCTGGCCGGCGGCTGCGCCTGCTGGCTGGTGGGAAACCTGCTGTGGGCGGGCGGTCTGCCGGTTGCCCAGGCCGTGCCCTGGTGGATCGGTTTCCTGGTGCTGGTGATCGCGGGCGAACGGCTGGAGTTGAGCCGCGTGCTGAAGCCGCCGCCGGGCCGCAGCCTGCTGTTCCTAGCGTCGGGCAGTTTGCTGTTGGGCGGCATCGCCCTGTCCTCCTGGGAACCGGATGCGGGCCTCGTCCCCCTCGGCCCGGGGCTGCTGGCGATGGCGCTTTGGCTGGCGCGCTACGACATCGCCCGGCGCACCATCCGCCAGACCGGACTCGTCCGGTACGTGGCGGCCTGCCTTCTGGGCGGCTATCTGTGGCTGGGGATTGCCGGGCTGCTCGCGCTCGGCGACGGGTCCGGCGCGGCCTTCGTCCGCGACGCGGCACTGCACGCGGTCTTCCTGGGGTTTGTGGTGACCATGGTCTTCGCCCACGCCCCGATCATTCTGCCGGCGCTGCTGCGGGTGACAGTCCCCTACACGCCTATCTTCTTCGCCCATGTCGCCCTGCTCCACGCCACGCTTGGCCTGCGGATGCTGGCCGACCTGATGGGCTGGGTTGAGATCCGCGCCTGCGCCGGCCTGGGCAACGGGGCGGCCATCCTTCTCTTCGCGATGCTCACCGTCGGGGCCGCCGTTCGCGGGCGCCGTTCGCGGTGAACTTGTCCCGGCGCAAAGAGCATCGCACATGAAACCCGAATCGGGGGCGCTCTGAGTGCGGTTGGTCTTCCTCGACGAGACCGCCCCCCACGCTTCCACGAAGGCAGCCCCAAATAACGCGAAACCGGCCGCTCCTATTGGGAGCGGCCGGTTTCGGTGATCGTTGGGAAGACATGCGAGTGACGGTTCGTTGAGCGTTCGTTGTGTGTGGCCGTTGGTGTTGTTGAGCTGTGCGCGCCGTGGCGACCTGGCGGCGACCTACTCTCCCACGTCTTAAGACGCAGTACCATCGGCGCTGAGGCGTTTCACGGCCGAGTTCGGAATGGGATCGGG
>NZ_JAGINQ010000019.1 GCF_017876165.1 Azospirillum soli | reverse complement strand
GCCAGCGGCCATCCGATCACCAAGCTCGATGAGCTCCTGCCCTGGGGCCATACCCGGCAGGCGGAACCCGCCGTGGCCTGAGAACACCGCTTACGTTCGCTTGTGTTGTCAAGCAGTTGAATGTCCGGAATTGTATCCGTGGATATGGAGGTCGACATCGCGAGCAACTTCCCCTTGCCGTATGGCTCGTGACCTTACCGGCTTCTCCCGGCCATGACAATCACGGATAGCGGGAACCCAAGCGCTGAAGCGGAATGTCGACTGTCGCATGGAAAACGCTATCTGAGGCAAAAAAGCAAAGCGGGACGCTTATCTTTCCTATCGGCGGTTTCCAGTTTTCGCCTGTGGCGAGCAGCGCAGCGAACAGTTGCTTGTGCTTCGCCTGCACCGGACGGACTTCTCCCATTGTCGGCGGGCGGTGTCGGCGGGCCGTGTGGCGCTGTAGTCGCGCCAAGCCCAGGCCACCAACGGTAGCCGGAAACAACCGTCTTGGCATACAAGTGGGGCCAGAATGTTCGGAAGCGTCGATTTTTTGAGCGCGGCGCCCTTCACACATCCTGTTGTCAAAGCAACGATGCCTCGCCACACTCAGTCCGTGTGCAATTGGAGGCGGCATGCTCAGCGTTTTCGTCGAGGGTTTGACCCGGCAGGGCCGGGAGGCGCTGGCGGCCCAGATCGCCCTGTGGGACGACAGCGGCATCTGGACATCGGCTTACGCACAGGTGTGCCGCCGCATCGGTGCCGCCACGCCATCGCCAACGCTGCCGCGGGACCACGACACCCGGCCCGTCGCCGAACTGCGCGTCCTGATCCTAGCCCGTCTGCTCGACACCGTCGGCAACCGCTTTCCGGACCGCCTCAGCGTCGGACGTCTGCACGAACTCGGCCTCACAATCGAACACGCGGCGGTGCGGGCGCTCGCCGAGACGGACAAGGCGTTCACCGGGACGACAACCGACGACATGACCCGCCACATGCTGCACAAGGCCGCGCGGGTCGTGGAGGAGGAATTCCAAAAGGCCAACGAGGCAGAGCAGCGTGCGATGGCTGAGCGGATCGCAGCCGTGGCTGAAGCCATGGAGGAAGGGGACCGAGCGGCCCTGCGGCAAACGTTGGGCGTGGACGACCTCTCCGCCGATGCGGTCCGCAAGGTCATGCTGACCAGCGGCATGAGCGCCGGGCTCGCGACCCTGGTGTCCGTCGGCGGTTTCGCCAGTTACACCATGCTGACCTCGGCGATCGCGGCTGTCGCCGGCGCTGTTGGTGTCACGCTTCCGTTCGGCTTTTACATGACCGCTACCTCGGCCTTGGCCATGATCACCAGCCCCATGGTGATCGGACCGCTCGGCCTCGTGGTGGTGGGGGCGGCGACGGTATGGGGCAACAAGAAAATCCACCAGGCGATGCTGCCGATGATCGTAACCCAGACCGTGGTGGCCGCTGGCTTGCGGACCGACGGCGATCCGGTTGCGGCGATGGTCGACGACCATGCCGCCTTTGTGGAGGCTTACAAGTTTTCGACCGGTCGGGAGATGGTGGCCCGGGCCAAGGAATGCCCCGGCCTCTGGAGGGTTTCATGAGCGGTGCCGATGATGCCCGCGATGAGCGGCGGGCCGCACCGGACGGCAAGGCCGCGCGCGTGTTCGACCTTCTGTCGGGGCGGGAGCACCATACGGCCAACGCGCTGACCGCCGGCGACCTGCTCTACGACCTCCTGCGCATTGATCCGAGCGTCATCGATGCCGTCGGCTTCGCGCGGACCAACGGGGCCGACGACCTAGCCAAGTTCCTGATTGAGGCCCAGCGCGTCCACGCCATGGCCGAGGCTTCCGCCGATGGGGTACTGTCAAACCTGCAGGGCTACGTCGCCGAGCGCATGGTGGCGCACCGGCTTTTGGCTATGGGCGCCGATGTCGAGTTTCCGGAAACCGCCAACTTTCCTGGCGCTGACCTGTTCGTCAACGGTGATCCCTTCCAGGTGAAATGCTTGGCCAGCCCGGACGGCATCCGGCATCACTTCGAGCGCTACCCGGACATCCCGGTGTTCTGCAACGAGGACCTCGCCGATCACTTTGCCGGCAACCCCATGGTGATGCCGGTTCCTGGGCTCGTGCGCGACCAGGTGCGCGACCTGACCGAGCACTCCTTGGGCGCTGGCGTCGATGCGCTCGATCTGGAGATTCCGCTTATCTCGGCGGCGGTAACCGCCGCCAAGGGAGGCTTGGCGCTCCTGGCCGGTCGAACCGACCTCTCCGGCGCCGTTCAGGCGTGCGTGACCGAAGGCGTGGCCCGCGTGGCGTTCGCCGCTGCCGGGAAGGCGGGGGCTCCGCTCGCGTTGGCCGCGTTTGCGGTGTCCGGTGGTTGGCCCTTGGTCGTCGCCCCGCTGATCGGCAGCGCCCTTGGTTATCGGCTGTCGAAACCGGCAGCCGACTGGCTCAAGCGGAACATCTTGAGCCGAAGCCCCGCCGATGCGTTGTCCAAGGCCGTCCAGCGGTACACGGGCGACGCAGCCCGGGCCATGGATCGGGTGCTCGAACGGCTCGAGGCCAAGCGCCAATGGGTGACAGACGCCCTTTACGCCGCGGGAGGTGCAGCCCGCGACATCGTCCCAGAAATCAAAACGCGATTCCGGCGCGATCTGCGCACCAAGGCCCTCGTGCGGGACGACCTGCGGCGCGCCCTCACGGACCCAGTCCACCTGGAAACGATCTACCCCGCGGGCAGCGCCGACCGACTGCTGACGCGGTCCTCCGCGTTGCTGCGGCTCACGGCCAGCGGTGGCTTGCTGCCGGCCAACGTCGGTGCCGCGCACGGGAACTTGGTCGCCGCCGCCGCCGGGTACGATGAACGGCTGGCACGCTTGCTTGCCGCCCGATGAGAGAAGGCCAAAGAACGCAGCGCTTACTGCTTGGAGCATCAACGCGCGGAGGTCAGATGCGAAAGCCGTGTTTCCATCAAGCGTCTGCCGGTGCGACATGAAGAACGTGGCCTTTCTGCTGATTGTCCTGCTCCTGCTGCTCACCATCCTCAAGGCTTTTCCGGAAGTGGCGATCCTTCTGCTGGGGCTGACCGCTGCAGGCGTGTTGATCCTCATCGTCAACAGACATTTGAATCGGTCCGAGGCCAAAGCCGCAGACGCGGCGTCATGCGCGCAACCCGCAGCCAAGGGCGTATGGCGTCGGAGACTAGCAAAGTCACCCGGCGACGATCCCCGGATTGCGGCCGACGCGGCACCAAATGCCCAACCGGAAACCAGCGGCGTGTGGCGTCGGCGACCAGTTCGGACCGAGGCTCCCCTCCCGATGCCCGAGGTGGTCGAAGCAAAGGCGCTCAGCGAAGAGGAGCAAATAGCGGCTGAGGTGGCGGCGTGGCGCGCCACCGTCGAAAGGCAGGATGCCGGACGGAAGGAGGAGCAGCAGCGAAATCTCGCGCTCTCGAACAAAGCCTGGTTGGAGCGCGAAGAACAACGAAAGCGCGTGGAGGAAGAGCGGCGGGGCAAGTTAGATTTATGCGGCTATGACGAAATTCGGGCGAAATGGGCGCGCGACAATGCCGCAAAAAAGGCCGGAGGGAACGACACTCCGGCGAACAAGGCAACCTCTTCGGCGTCGGGCAGCCCTTCAGACAACACCTATCTGCGGCAAGTCCGCGACGTGTATGAGGAAACGCGCGCCGAATTCGAGCGCCTCAAGACATCGCCCCAGCACCAGCGTTACGTCTGTCCCCGGCCACGGCGCCTGACGTGGGCTTTGCCATCTTCTACTCGCCTCCAAGGGAGAGCCCTCCCCTGCTGATCTGCGGCATCAATCCCTCGAACTTTGACGGCCGCAACGCGCCGCTGGACGGCCCGAACAACAGAGCCATGCTGTCCGGCCGCATACCCGAGACCAACTCCTACCTCAACAATGGACACCTGTTCGGCGAGCGTCTGATGGCGT
Source organism: Azospirillum soli (assembly GCF_017876165.1). Classification (GTDB taxonomy): domain Bacteria; phylum Pseudomonadota; class Alphaproteobacteria; order Azospirillales; family Azospirillaceae; genus Azospirillum; species Azospirillum soli. The sequence goes on along the minus strand of NZ_JAGINQ010000019.1, from coordinate 110,812 downwards.
TGTTCGACCGGGACCTGATCAGGTCGGCCGTGGGAATGAACGTCTGGCATTTCCAAGCCGTCGCCAACGCGGACAAAGCACCCAAGGATCTGCGGCGGAACTGCGAGGAAAGAACACTCAGGCTTATACGCGCAACCCGACCGGCTGCGGTCCTCGCGCTCGGCATGCCGCTTCTAAAAGCCATGGACGTTCCCGTCCATCCCATGCCTGACACGCGGGCCGCAAAGAGAGCCGAGTTCCACGGAATCCCTGTGTTTTACCTGAGCCATCCAACGGGAGCGCACACCCGCCACGACGCGACGCACGACGCGCCTGTCGTGCACGCCGCGATCAAGAGGGTGCTGTAGACGGCTCGGTCATCCTTGACGCGCGCTGCCCGACTGGACCCGCGGCACTCACACCCCCAAATACGCGGGGCCACCTTGGGGACCTGGATTCATGCCGACCGTTTCACGCTCCGCTGCATTCGTCATCGCCACCGTCATCCTCGCCACCGGTCCAGCGCTGGCGGCCGATCCGGCGCCGGGAACCGGCCCGCTGTGTGCGCCGACGGTGTCCGCCGCGCTGACGACCTGGGACATGGGACTCCAGGCGGCCGGCAAGTTTGGCGACAAGGCGGTGACCATCGCCCGCGAAAAGGGGCGAGAGTACATCCTGCCGCTGCTCGGCGTCGATCCGAGGGCGTCGCAGCCCGGCACCGACGACGGCACCAGCGTCATCGGCCGGCTGCTCGAATCAAGCCGTCAGGACCCGCAACAGCGACTGGAGTTGTGCATGGCGATCACCGAGGCGGTTGAATCGGCCAGGGGCTCGGCGGCATCCGGCATAGACGCGTTGAAGCGCGCCCTGGACCGCCTCGCGCCGACGGCGCCGGCGGAAAAGAAGCCAGCCGATAACCTCATCAGGACCTGATGGCGTCCCCACACGGCGGATGGGCAACAATCGAAGCCCGGCTGCGAGCAACACTTTCGCGGTCTTTGGTCGACTTGGTCGGCGATTTTTCTGAAACCGTAACCGCGGAGGTCTCAGCGTCCCTTTTACGGACGGTTTCTTGGTGCCGCAGGGCTTGTCTGTTGTGTCGGTATGGCCCGCATGATAGGCGACCGCTAGAGCAATTCATCAGGTTCGTCAGCGCAATGAGCAGGTCTCGGAATTGGTCGCCGACAGACATCGGCGCGGTGGCGCCGAAGCGCGCCCGCGCGAGGGCGAAAAGCACGTGGTCACTGGCCGACATCGCGCCGAAGACCACCTCGCCGCAGCCGGCCGCGGCGGCCGACGACAGCGGTGCACCCGTGTCTGTTGCCGCTTCAACGCCGGCGCGCGACGTCGCCGTCATGACGACCCCGGAGCCGGTCGCCGCGGACGCCCCAAAGCCGGCGGCCCGTCCGCGGGGGAGAAAGGGCAAGGCCGGTCCCGACGTGATCGATGTCCATGTCGGGCAGCGCTTGCGGATTGCCCGGACCCTGCGTGGCCTGAGCCAGGGCGACCTCGGCGCAGCCATCGGCCTGACCTTCCAGCAAATCCAAAAATACGAGCGCGGCTCGAACCGGATCTCCGCGGGCACGCTTTTCCGCTTGGGCAACGCACTCGATGTGCCGGTGTCGTATTTCTTCGACGGCGCGGGTGAAGCCGGCCCGAACGTCGCCGCCGGGTTGGACGGCGTGGCGGACCGTGGAGCGCTGCGGACGGCGTCGGCGATCCAGCGTGTACCCAATGCTGGCGTCCGTGATGCGCTGAGCGCTCTGGTGCAGGCCCTCGCGGATGCCGGAAACGCCGATGAAAGCGGCGCTGTGAAGGATTAGACGGCCGTTTCGGCGCCAAAGAGCCTCTCGTCCTCTGGCATGCGGCTGCTTTCTATGGGCTATCAGATTTCTGGACAGCCTGTGCCGCGCGCTGCCATCTCCGTCGCGAGGCGGCGTACAAATGCTTCCTGTTGCTCATGCGGAATCAGGCCACTCGGGCTCGGAACAGCGATGGCAGGAGTTGTACCGCCAGAATACACACCAGGATCACGCCGCAGCCCAAAGCCTGTTGGGCCGTCACCTGCTCTCCCAGGACCAGCGCGCCAGCCAGTGCGGCAAAGACGGCCTCGGCGCTGAGGATCACCGCGGCATCGGCGGCCGTCGTGTAACGCTGCCCGATCGCCTGCATGGTGAAGGCTCCACCAACCGACAGCACGCCAGTGTAGGCGATGGCCCAGCCAGCCTCGGCCAACTCGGCCATTGTCGTCGGCTCGCTCGCCAGTCCCCAGGCCGTGCTCAGCACCCCACAGACCAAAAACTGCACGACGGCCACCACCGTCGCCGAACCGGCGCGCTCCGATACAGCGCCCACGAGGCACACCTGGACCGCCCAGAAGACCGCAGACGCGACCACCCAGAGGTCGCCGGGGGCGATCGCCAGCGCGCCGCCGCCGCTCAACATCCAGGTGCCGAGCACGCACCCGGCAGCGGCCGGCCATACCACCGGGTACGGCACGGTGCGCGCCGCCGCGAACACCAGCAACGGCACCAGCGGCACGTACAGCGTGTTCAAGAACCCGGCGTTGGTGGCGGTGGTGTGATTGATGCCGATCTGCTGGAGCACCGCCCCGGCGAACAGGGCGCCGCCGGTTGCCAGCATGCCCAGCCAAGTCCGCCGGTCGAGCCGCGTTGCGGGCAACGCGCGCCAAGCCAGCGGCAGAACCACCGCGGCACCGATCAGGAAGCGTGCGCCGGTGAAGGTCATCGCCCCGAGATGGGCAGCGCCCATCTTCTGAACAACAAAGGCGCCACCCCAGATGGCCGCGGCGAGAACAAGCAGGAGGTTGGCGAGCCGACGGGACACGATGAGGGCCAGGGTCTGTGGTGATGGGAGAGGCTTGAGCAAGACGGGACAGCGAGGGCCGGCGGCTTCGCCGCAGCGTGGCTCGACTTACACCAGAGCAAACGGAACAGCAAGGCTCGCTCAATTATAGGGTGTTCGCGGCGGCATCCGCAGCCATGCGAATTTTGGCCAGTTTGAACGGTGCAGCGCGCCGCATCGATGCGCGTGGCACGCATGCGGTCGCCGGCCATGGCCCCGAACGGGACCGCGCAATCAGCGGGCGCAGGGTCGTGCGCTTGCCCACCCGAACTGTGAGCAAGATTGCCAACTTCTTCATCCAAAGGCGTGAGGGGGAAAGCCCGCCGCCGTGGTTCTTCGGGCTTGCTCTCCGAAAACGAATGGCAGACCGCGCCTCGTTCGCGCAACAAGCACAACGGGTCGCTCGGTGCTCGGCAGGATTGCTTTCGATGTTGTGCTGCTATAATGGTGATGCGGCAGGGGGGCGGGATCCCGAAAACTGGCGACGATCGAAAGGGTGGCTCCAAAGGGCGCTGCCCGTCGGCGTGTCCATTTCTCAGCCATCGAGACGCGGGAAAACCCGGCCATGACCCTCACTGCCAATCTCACTTTCAACGACCCGAGCGGCGCCTACGCGCCCTACTACGACGGCATTCGCGTGACCGCGAACGCGGCGATGAACACCTGGGGCCAAGTCCTCAACGGCAACGCCGACCTGGCGGTCCAGGTCAATTTCTTCACCAGCGACAGCATGTCCGTGGCGAACGCTGGTTCGGTTTCGAACGTCATTGTGGGGCCGTATTACGGTTTCAATGGCCGCAACCTCAACATGCTGTCGGCCGCCTACAAGGCGATGACCGGCATCGACACCAACGGCGCCGAAGCCGACGTCGTCCTGAACCTGAACACCAAGTTCCTGCCGCAGACGAACTTCAACCCCGGCGCGGCACCGCAGCCGGGTCAGACCGACGGCCTGACGGTCTACACCCATGAGTTCGGCCACGCGCTGACCTGGAGTGGTCTGCTCAACACGAACGGTGCCGCGCTCTACGCCGATCACATCGGCACCTTCGACCGCTACGTGCAGACGATCAACGGCGGCCTCTACTTCACCGGCCCGAACACGATGGCCGTGACCGGCGGCCCGCTGGCGCTGGACGGCAGCCTGTATCACGAGGGGTCCTCCACCGCCGACGTGATGGACCCGGTGACCCCGTCGGGTGTGCGCTACGGCCTGTCCGCGCTGGACGTGGCCGCCCTGAGCGACAGCGGCGTCGCGACGGCGCTGTCCGACTCGCTGGTGGGCTCGAACGTTTACGGCGACACGATTTCGGCGGGCGGCGGCAACGACGTGGTGAATGGCTACAGCGGCAACGATCTGCTGTTCGGCAACGCCGGCAACGACATTCTCTATGGCGAAGCCGGCGACGACACGCTGTTCGGCGGCCGCGATGTCGACGAACTGGTCGGTGGCCTGGGCAACGACGTGCTGCGCGGCGACGACGGCGGCGACCGCCTGATCGGCGGCGACGGCGCCGACCTGCTGCTCGGCAACATGGGCCAGGACATCCTGCTCGGCAACGCCGGCAACGACACGCTGTTCGGCGGCCTCGACGACGACCTGCTCTACGGCGGCGCCGGCGACGACTTCCTGTCGGGCGACGTCGGCAACGACCTGCTGACCGGCAACCTCGGCGCCGACGTGTTCGCCTTCGGCGCCGGCGGCGGCCACGACCGGATCGCCGACTTCGACGCCGCGGCCGGCGACCGCATCCGTGTGGCCGGACTGCCCTACACGGTCGCCGCCAACGGGGCTGGCGAGGCGGTGATCACCTTCACCAACAACGACGACGTCACGCTGGCGGGAATCGGGATCAACCAGGTCAACTCCGGCTGGTTCCTGGTCGCCTGACCCACGGGACAGCACGGCCGGGGATAGTGCCTCCGGCCACGTCTGAGACGCCGCGCGGCTATGCCAAACCGTTGACCGCGCGGCGTCCCAAGCCGATCAAAGCCGTTGATCGGCCAGTGCCGCAACCAGGGCCACGACCTGCCGCGCCCGGTTGCGGCCACTGTCCATTTTTAGGTGCCTCCACACACGCCGGATTGCCGCTACGGCGCGATCAACCCGAGAGTGATGGCACGCGCGACAGCATGGCTCTTGGTGTGCACGGAAAGTTTCCGCATGGCATTTTTCAAATGAAAATTGACGGTGTTCTCGCTGATTCCCATGATAATCGACACCTCTGCGGAGGTCTTCCCTTGAGCGCTCCAAGAAAGGCAGTCGCGCTCGCGATTTGTCAATGACGGCAATGCATCGTTCGCAAGAGTGTTTTCACACCCCCTGATCTTTGCGACCTTGTCGTTGCAGTAGAGCGAGAATGTGTGCAGCGAGAAGCGGCTGGTTGCGATGAGGTGGTCGAACTCCGCCGGCGCTTCGGACCAGAACAGCGTGGTCAGCGAGGAAATGGGAGCACCGGTTTCGGAAACACCGTGAAACGGAATGGTCAGTCCGTTCTTGTATCCGTGGTCGAGCGCGAACCCCATGACACGCTCTGCACCCGCGCCGTGCTCCGCTTCAGCCGCGCTTCGGCGGCCCTTGCCGACAAGTTCGCTCCAGGAAGACGCTACGTTCAATGTCTTTGCGGCGTGCGCCACCGGATCGACCTCGTACAGGCGCTCCGCCGCGTAGCCCGCGACGAAATCGGCACGCGCTGTCGAGAGGTAGTACGGGGTGACCGTCGAGGACGTGCCCGGCCCGATCATCCGGACATCAAGATAACTGAATCCCGAAAACCCCAACCGGTGAGCAACCGCATCGACAACCTTCGTGATGTCTTCGGCGGTGTCGCACGAATCAAGGGAGGCAATTTCGTCAAGAAACGACACATGCATTTGATGGCGAACCCCTCAACTGCAACCATAGGCAGCAAAACGTCTTCCCACGCTTTCCCCCTTACAGCCCTACCTACCAGAACTGGTAGTCGTACCACACGCAAAATGTGGTTACCAAAGGCGTGGGAGCCCCGCCCTCCTGCCCTTACCAGACGCTTTCAAGGAAAAGTGCAACACGCGATTCGAATCCGCTCAGCAACGCCATCCGCGCGAAACAAGGAAGGCGGCCATATGCCGCTTCACAGTTGCCGGTTGACCATCCGCCATCACGGACCGCGCGAAGCATCCCCGGAACCGAATGGTCAGTTGGCAAAGGGGAAATGATGAGAATCAAACAACACGTGAAAAAAACTGCTGTTCTCCTCCCTCTGGTCGCTTGCTTGTTGACGGGCTGTCAGACCAACGGCGACGCAGCGCGCACGGCGGCCACCGTGGCGGGCGGCGTCGTCGGCGGGGTGGTCGGATCGCGCTTCGGCGGCGGCGCGGGCAAACTGGTGGCGGTCGGTGTCGGCACGTTGGTCGGCGCCATCATTGGCAACCAGATCGCTTCCTACCTGACCGAGGCCGACCAGAAAACGGCGCAGGCGGCGGCCATCCAGACGGCTTCAACCGGCCAGACCATCCGCTGGAACGGCAATGGCACCGGCGTGACCGGCGAGACCAAGGTGGGCAAGCAGACCACCGAGAGGCAGACCACCGCCATCCCGGTCTACAAGGAGCGTGTCAAGACCATGCCGCCGCTCGACCTCGTCGGCGAGACCTACGAGGCCAAGGCCAAAACCATTGTGCGCGGCGGCCCGGCGACGAATTACGTCGAGGTCGACAGCCTGAAGGCCGGTGAAGCGGTTACGGTGGTCGGCAAGGTCAAGGGCACCAATTGGGCGCTGGTCTCCGACGGCGCCGCCGCCTCCGGATTCGTGCCGCTGGGCAGCCTGAAGGCGGCCACGCAGACCGCCGCGGCGCCGGCTTCAACCAAGAGCGCGCCAAAGGCCACCGTCGAGGTCGCCAAGGTCGAGGCCGAGACCGACTGCAAAACCATCGACCAGACGGTCACGCTGACGAACGGCGAAAAGAAGACCGACTCGGTCACCGTCTGCCGCGGCCCGGACGGCTGGTCGCCCAAGGCGTAAGCCTGGGACGGCCTTGTTGATCCGACGACCGGGAAGGAACACCAGATGACCAGAACGATGCTGTCGGCCGCGATGGCCGCGTCCGTTCTCGCGCTGACGGCGTCGGCAACGCCGGCATCGGCTGCGGACGAGCGGGTCCTCGGCACGACCAAGGACGGCGCCAAGATCGTCGTCAGTGGCAAGGCGTGGTGCGGCGAGCGGGTGAGCCTGCGCGTCGACGCCCCCTCGCCCACCTTCTTCAGTGGCGAGCGCCTGACCCAGGCGGTGGGCACCGCCCGCCTCGCCGTGTCCTTCGAGTGCCCGAAGGCGCAGGCGATCCAGGTGACCGGCCGCAGCGCCGGCCAGACGGTATTCGAGGGGGCGATGAGCGCGGCCGACGCCTGGGCGCTCACCGCCTCCCGGTCGCCGGACGGCGGCGTCCAGACCGCCGCGGCACCCACGGCCCCGGAACCGAAGGGCACCGAGACCAAGGTCGTCGAAACGCCGCCCGCAAAGGCGCCGCCCCCGAAGACTGAGGAGGCCGCGGCGCCGTCCGCCGGCAAGCCCCCCGGCCCCGCGCCGGCCGAAGCGCCGGCGAAGGACGGTGCCCCCGCCGCCGCGGCCGCTTCGGTGGTTCAGGAGTCGCCGGCCCCGGCGTCTGTCGACAAGGTGCGCGCCGCGGCCATGGACTGGCAGACTCTCTTCGAGCAGTGGCTGGCCGCCAACCCCGACCAGCGCAAGGACATGAAGTTCGCGGACAGTTACACGCGCCACTTCGAGTGCTTCGCTTACCGCCAGGTGCGCGACAACGACTTCCGCCGCGACGAGGTGCTGGAGCAGGGCCGCGCCAAGGCGGCGGCGCTGCCTCTGGCGCCGAAGACCAACATGGTGCTGCGCATCAACTCCGAATTCGGCAAGTACGACTTCGACCGCAAGGAGTTCGCCTTCGTCCCGCTGAACGAGGGCACCTACTTCCCGGTGGACAAGCCGCAGAGCATCCAGGCCAAGCAGGGTTGGGACAACTGCTTCCCGGCGGACACCGCCGGCCTGCCGCAGCGCTTCAAGGTCGAGATCACCAACCCCGAGGTGATGGTCGGCCTGCCGATGGACAAGGCCAAGGCGGACGCGCTGATCGCCGCGCGCACCGACAGCCACGGCTGGATCAACCGCAGCGTGGTCGTCTCCATGACCCTCGCGATCGACGTGTTCGAGAAGGGCGAGATTCGCGACGACGACCGTTTGCTGCTCAACGGCGAGGCGGTGCCGGTGAAGGCGCGCATCGTCGCCGCCTCAGTCGAGGACGGCGGCAAGCCGCCGAAGACGCTCTACACGCTGGACCCCAACCGCATGACCGCGAAGATGGCGCTCGCCGACGCCAACCGCGAGCGCGCGCAGGCCGACGAGGCCGCCGCCAAGGCGGAGCGGAAGAAGGCGGTCGATGTGGACTTCATGACGCTCGACCATACCTTCACCCGCCTGACCTCGGGCAAGCCGATCACCGACGAGAGTCCGCAGCGCGTGGTGCTCGAAGTTTCCATGTGCAAGGGCAAGACCGAGGGGGTTGGCGACAAGGCCCGCACGACGACCGACCGCCTGGAGCAACTCGGCGGCATGGACACACCGTGGCGGATCCGCTCGAACGACGCGACGCTGAAGTTCGCCAACGTCCAGGCGTTCGAGAACATCCCGCTGCCGGAAGAGGCCAAGGGTGAACTGAAGACCTCTTCCTGCCTGCGCGCCAACGGCGAGGTCGTCTATGCCCCGGTCGGCGTGGACAACGACAAGTTCAAGGGCGGCAAGAGCGTCATCGGCCACATCCTGTACGTCGACTTCCCATGGACCGTGAAGGGCCAGAAGGTCAAGTGGCGCATCGCGGCGCCGGGCGAGGGCCCGAAGCCGTGGAGCCGCTCCGAGGACCCGCGCACCGCGCGCGACTTCGACGTCATCGGCGTCAAGGGCGGCATGACGCTGGACGAGGTAAAGGCGATCGCCGAGAAGGAACTCGCCCAGACGCTGACTTGGGCGCCGGGCAGCAAGCGGCTGACCTCGCCTTCTGATCAGTGCTCGTTTGGCAAGAGCACCGGCTCATTAGGCATGTACGGCGCCGAGCGCGCGCCGCACAAGATCGGCCAGCGCTGCTTCGAGGCGACCTTCGTCGAGGAGGACGGCAAGACGGTCCTGGCGACGCTGTCGCTGCGTCAGGTGCTGCCGGGCAACAAGGCCCAGCCGGTGACCGAGGCGATCAAGGCCAAGTACGGCGCACCGATCTACAAGATTACAGACCACAGCAACAGCGACGTCACCGCCTACCGGGGGTATGGCCGGCGCTGGTCGGACGACCGCCTCGACGGCCGCAACGTCCAGTCGCCGCAGTTCGCCCTGGAGATGGACGGCAGCGCCTTCAACGACAACGACGGCCCCGTCTACGTTCTGGGCTCCTACCTGACCGACCAGATCCTCCGCGACCGCAAGGTCCAGGCCGAGGAAAAGGCCCGCAAGGAAAAGGAGGAGAAGGCCAAGGTCGACGTCAAACTCTAAGCGCGCCACTGCGCGGAATGGACATCACATTGGAATTTCACCGCAACGCTGGCGTCCCTTGAAGGAGGGGCGCAGCAAATCAGTAAAGGCAGTCACGATGTCATCACGTGAGGCGCGCTTCATCCGAAAGGACACTCCAGAAGGGACCATTTTCGAAGTTGAACCAGCGCGAGGTTCCAGGGGCTTAGTTATCTTCCTCTCGTTGCTTTCCGTGTTCATGCTTGGCAACTGCAGCATCATGGCTGCGGAAACGCGGAGCATGCCGGGTATCGTCATACTGGCGCCGGCCGTGATTTTTCTATGGGTTATTTGGCACTTTGCTGTGATCCGCGACCGCAAGAGGCGTAAGCCGGTGACCTTTGTCGCCAATGCGTCCGGCCTCAAGGTTGGCGACCAATTTTACCCGGTTGCCGACATTGCGGAACTCTATCTGAAGGCACCGGACTCCTCCGCTCCGATCGTAACTTCGTCGCCAGCGGTTTTCGTGGGCGGCACCGGCCCGGTAGGGGTTGGCTTGGCTGCGGCGAGCGCGACCGCAAACGTGGCGATGGCGGCGTCGAACGCAGCCATTGGAATGGGGCAAGTGATGGGATCGCGCCAGCGCGCACGATCGATCACCTTGAACCTTCGGGAGAAGAGCAACAGCAAGCCAAAGGTTCTCTTCTATGGGCTGACGGTGGAGCCGGGACGCGCACTCCTCAATGACATGACCGCAGCGATGAGCGCGTAAAGCGCTTCAGAAGTCTATCGTCAAAAGTGGCGTTCCGCGCCTTCAACAGCAACCTTAGGGCACTAGCACGACAGGCGGGCCACGAGGGATCTGGTCCGGTCTGAGGGGCGGGAGGATAAAGCCGGAATGTTGGAAACGCAGGAGAGGGTGCGGAGCCTGGATGACCCGCTGTGCGCGCGCGTCGTAGACTGCGTGCGGGCCCTGGGCCATGGCAATCTCCCCGCGGGCAAGGAGGTGACGGTCGATGCGATCGCGCGCACCGACCACCCGGTCAGCGCCTGGCTGGGTGCCACGGTGGGCTGGGGAACGTCGGTCGAAACGCGGTACGGGTACGTCGACGTCGCCAACGCCACACACTGCGGCGGGAGCAGCCTCAACCGGATGTTCGAGGAGACCGTCGGCGTCGAGGCGCAGAGCGCCGGGACGCTGGAGCGGGCGATCGCCGCCATCGGCGATCCGCTGGAAGCGCTCCTGACCTTCACCAGCACGCTGCGCCTGTCCTCGTCGGCGCCGCGGCTTTACACACAGGAAGGCTGCGTCACCTGCCGCGAGTCCGGCAAGGTGGACTGTCCCTCCTGTTCCGATGGGACGGTAACCTGCTACGGATGCTGCGGCGACGGGAAGACGTCCTGTTCAGGGTGCGGCGGCACCGGCCGGCAGCGGGAAAACTTCTGGGACAGCAGCCGGCAGTGCTACGATTTTCGCCATGTCACCTGCAATCAGTGCTGGGGCAGCAGGCGGGGCGGCGTTTGCTTCGGCTGCGGCGGCCGGGGCTGGGTGACTTGCTCGACGTGCGCCGGTAATGCCGTCGTCGTCTGCTCGTCCTGCACGGGTGCTGGCGGGTTCACCCACCTCCACACAGCCTACATCAAGGTGTCGCCGAGCCGTCAGCACCGGTTGAGGGACAACGCACCGGGCCGGCTGAAGGAGGCGCTGGAGAAACACGCCACGGCCGACCTGCACCCGACGATCCTCGACCTCGCCTTTGCGGAGCGCAACGTCAAGGACGGCACCATCTGGTATCGCTTCACGGGCGCCATCCCTCTGGTCGAGGCAGAGTTCATCGCCCCGAACGTCTGCTTCACCGTCACCGGCTACGGCAAGCCCGTGCTCATCCACGAGATGCCGCCATGGCTCGACCACGTGCTGAAGCCGCTGCACGAGCGCATCGTCGGGGAGGGGAAGGCGCCCTACGACGTGCTGAAAGCGGCCCAAGAGGCGGATGTGCCTCGCCGCCTGCTCAAGATGGTGGGAGGCACCGCACCGGCCGACGTCGATGGGCTCGTCGCCGAATACAAGGGGGCGCTCACCGAGGCGTTCACGCAACGCCTGCGTCTGGGGATCGAGCGCGGGTATCACGGGCTGAGCCGGGGGGCCACGATGGGGCTCTGGCTGGCGGCGGTTCCGGTTCTCGCCGGCTTAATGGCCGCGCTGGTCCTGGTCGACGTGCAGGGTTTCCTCTTCGACCTTGTGGAACTCGACCCAATGATCTGGGACGACGGGCCGCAGCGCGCGCTGTGGGAAATCGCCTGGCCGGTGCTGGCCATCGTGGCGCTCTATCTGGTCGCCCGCGACATCGGGCGCAAGCGCTTGGCGGCGGTGGTGGAGAACGGCGCGCGCAAGGCGCCATCGCAGGGGGCGTGGCCCTTCCTCGTCACGGTCCCGCTGCTGGCGCTTTACGTCGTGACGCTGTCCTTCGCCCACAACGGGCTCGGGCAGCCGCGCCAGCCGGGCGACACGCCGGGGGCCGTGCTGACCCGCATGGCGGCCGAGTGGGACGCGCGGCGCGAGGGGCGCACGGTGTTCACCAACCGGATGGCGTTCTCCCAGCGTAAGGAAGCCTTGCGCGCGGCCCGGACGGCAGAACAGGCCCGCGCGTCCATCGCGCCCCAGGCGCCGGGGCATGACGGCACGGCAGCACAGAAAACGGTCTCGGACGGGCAAACCCGCCTCCTTCAGGAGGATCTGCGCGCGCTCGGCGTGTACGCGGGCGCGGTGGATGGCGTGTCCGGGGCGAAGACGTTGGACGCCAGCGAGCGGGTGTTGGGCGCGGTTGATCCGCGCGACCGTCAACGCTTCGGACCGGCAATCCAGTCGATCGTGAAGGCCGTGCGCGACGACAAGATCAAACTGCGCCTGCCCGACGCCGAGCAAGTGCTGGTTGGTCGGGAATGGCGCAACACGACGCGGCTTCGCCTCACCGAAGATGACCGGTTCCGCATCGTGGCGGCCCTCGCCTCGGCAGCCAAGGTTTTGCCGGAAACCGCAACAGTGGCCTGGAATGTAGGAGCGCACCGCGGCACCATTGCGACGCTCGGTATGGCCGATGATCCGAAGGACAAGGGGCGCTCTTGCTTCTTCTTCCGCCACGAGATCGTCACGGAGACTGGGACCGATCCGGGACCAGCGCGGACAATTGCTTGCAAAGAAGGGGCGGCCTTGGTGTTTGGGCAGAGATAAGATGCGCGGCGCCACCGGCGAAGGGCATAACGGTGACAACAAAGGGCGGGTAGCAAATCAAGGGGCTCCTTGCGGCAGCGCCACAGGTGCTTTGGGCCGGAAACATTCATGAGCCTCGGCGGGTGTAGCGGTATCCGTTGTGCGGCCGTAGGATTCGGGTGCTGACGCCAACTCCTGCCGATGGCGGCGACGCGCCGGGGCCGGCCGCAGGCCGCGGCGGAGGACGGAAGGCCATTTTCATACCGCATTCCACAGGCCGGGCGATGAACCCGACCTTTGTGCTTCTCGGCGTGCCTCCCGGTCAGCGCAGCGTCTCGATCTCCGCCTTCCGGGGCGCGCCCCGCGGTCCGCGCTCATGCGCCTTGATCCACATAAGTCTCCTGAGCGACCACTGCGGGCCGTGCGCCTGCCACCGGAAATGCGGGCTGACCGTCGATCGCCAGCCCAGGCGCCAGGACGCCTCGCTGGCTGGCCTGGTGCTGGCCCGACCGAAACGGTCGGCCGGCGCGCGCAGGTCGGCGACGCGGAACAGCGAGGTCATTTTCGCCTCGGCCCGCCAATTCCGGTCGGCGGCCAGGATCTCCGGCCGGGTGTGGGGCACCGTTTCTTCCGGCTGTCCGCGCCGGGTCATCCGGTAGGCGACGACGAGCCGCACGAGGTCGGACAACTGCCGCTCGGCCTCGGCCTGATTGAATCCATCCGGCACCGGGCCGCTCGGCTCCGCGTCGGCATCGGCCAAGGGCCAGACCAGCGTGGAGTAGGGATGGTCGCGGCCCGGCTCGGTCAGCACGACGGCCGCGGCGGCGGTGTAGCCGCCTCGCTCCGGTTGCCCGCCGACAAAGATGGCCCGGACCTCCTCGTCACCGAGCATCAGCGCCCGATGGGGCAGGTCCAGATACCAAGGTCCAGATACAAAGTGTGTCGGCGGATCTCGGCCTCGATCTCATCGCTAACGGGAGCCTTGGCGCCGGTCAGGTCGGCCACGAGGTCGCGGTCCAGCCGCAGCGCTACCGGCTCCAGGGCGTCGGGCGCGACGTCACAAAACTCATGATGGTGCCCGGCGATGGCGAAAACGATGCTGTTCTCTTCATCCGGACGGTAGGTGTCCCGCACGGCTGGGATGGCGTAGTCGAAAACGAACGGCGCGCGAGGGCGTTGAGCATCCTATGCACGCGGGTTGCGGTGGTCTGGGCAACACGCTCCCCCATCATGATCTCGAACAGCGTCTGGAATTGCGCCGCCTCCAGGATGCGCCCGTGCCCGGTGGCGACGTTCCGATGCACCGTCTCGACCGCCCGCCGGAGATCGGTCGGCATGGTCGGCGGGATGCGGCGAGAGCATCGCCGCGGGCCCGGACCAAGGAGTACCGCGGCCTCGTTTGAGGAGGGCATGGAGGTGCGCGTTTCACATGATCCGGGATGGGTGAATTTGGGCTTCTCGGATTTTCACCTGCCAACGTTCCTGGGTGTCCGCAACCCATTGCCTTCGAGGTGCTCGGCTCGCTTTGCGAGGCCGCTGTCGGGATACCATTGACGACACGGCTATCTGTGGAGCGATGACAATCGTCGATCGCGCCGCAGCAGGCACTGTTACGTGACCGCACCGATGGGAGAAATGAATCCGTGGCTGGAACGACAGTAACGGCACGACGCGTGCGGAAGAGCGTGGCTCAGCGCATGGAAGCCCAGACTATCCTCGACGCCGCCCTCCGGGACGGGATCTCCTGCGAGCAGGCGATTTTCCTGATCATTCGGGCATAGAAGGAGAAGCGGCCGCGAATGTCGAGGCGTGCGGCGACCCAGACGGCGCTGGAGGCTGTTCGAGCGCGGCCTTTACCAGTGCGTCAAATACGATGCGGTCGTGATGGCCAACCTTCGTGCGGCGGGCATCAGCAAGGTGGTTCATGCGCGCCTGGTTCTAGGGGGCTTCCTTCCAGCATCGCTGATGTGAGTCTGGGAGGCGCTGGGGGGTTCGGTGATTGAAAACGTCCAAGCCACCTGACGTCAGCACCCCGACGGCCAGTAGATTCGCATGCCCACGCGTTTCCCGCCCTCGCGCAAGCGCATCTGTACGACTTGACCGCGGGCCTCCAGCGCGCCGATGTGCCGGCGCACCACCTTCTCGCCGTGCCACCGTGCAGCAGTCGCCCGCGCTACGACGGAACGGACAACCTTCACCAAGGCACTCCGGCGGCCTTCCCTGGTGTAGGTTGGCGTGGTAACCTTCAATAAGGCTGACTCTCACGGCCCCACGCTGAAGGTTTCTCCCCATGCGCCGCGAAGATCTGTGCCATGACGTGCGCCAGCGGCTTGTCCGCCTGCCGGCGCCGCACCAGGTGCATTACGGCGTCGTGCCCCTGCCGCCACCGGAAGACGCGGTGCCGCTGGGGCCGGCGCTGGCGCGTAGCGAAGCGGCCAACCAGGCGCTCGCTCGTATTGATGCGCTCGCAACCGATCTGCATGATCCCTACCTGCTGAGCCGCGTGCTGACCCGGCGCGAGGCGGTGTCGAGTGCCGGCATCGAGGGCACGAATTCGACCCTCGACGAACTGCTCGCCGTCGAGGAGACCGAAGACGGGGATGCGACCGAGGCGGCAGTGCAGGTGCGGGACTACGCCAAAGCCCTCGACTCCTTCCTGCCCCGCGCCCAGTCGGAGAGGTCAACGATCTTCACCCTCGACTTGGTGCAGGACCTGCACCGGTCCATCATGAAGGGCGACACGACGTACCGAGACGTGCCGGGCCACCTACGTCAGGTCGTCGCCTGGATCGGCGGGGGTGGCAACATCGCCTATTCGTCCTTCAACCCGCCGCCGCCGAAGCATGTGCCCGCGTGCCTCGCGCAAAGCCTGGAATACCTGCGGAACGAAGGCATGCAGTCCATGACGCAGGGCTTGCTCACACGCATGGCCATCGGCCACGCCCACTTCGAGGCCGTGCACCCGTATCGCGATGGCAACGGCCGCGTTGGCCGTCTTCTGCTGCCGCTGATGATGGCGGCCGAGGGGCACGTTCCGCTCTACCTCAGCCCCTACATCGAGGCTCACAAGCAGGCGTACTACGACGCCCTCAAGGCCGCGCAGCAGCGCCTCGAATGGCACGCGCTGGTCGGCTACCTGGCCGACGCGGTGGTAGCCACCGTGGACGAACTGATGGTGACGCGCCGCGCTCTGACGGCTCTCCGGGCGATCTGGCTGGGGCGCCGATCGTTCCGCCGCGGCTCGGCCGCGCTGCGCGCCCTCGACCTGCTGCCGCATTACCCGGTGATCACCGTCAACCGACTCGCCAAGGAACTCGACGTGACGTTCCGGGCGGCCGACACGGCGGTGCATCTGCTGCAGGAGGCCGGCATCCTGACCGAGCGGACCGGCTACCGGCGCAACCGGCTGTTCGCCGCCACGGAGGCGCTGACGGTGATCAACCGGCCGTTCGGCGCCGAGCCGGTGCTGCCCGGCTCTGGTTCGGAGACCGGATGATGGGTATTCATGGTGGGGTATGATTGGGTGGGGGCGGGTGATGGTTGCGCTGAAGAAGCCGGAGTTCAGGACGATCGCTGACGCATTCAACATGCACGGCGGATACGTCCTCAAATTCAGCAACGGCACGTTCGCCGAGTTCTTTGAAGACGAGTTCGGCATTGAGATCTACGACACCAAGTACGCCTACAACGGCGGCTCCAAGGCCAAGCACCTGAACGCATTCGTGGAGACCGAAGACGAGCACACGGTCTGTCGAGTGCTGCGGCGCTTGTGGGACCACAGCGAGGAGATCCCGGCTTACCGGGAGGCCGATGGGCGCGAGGCCATCAAGGCTCGCCTGTTCGCCCTCATCAGCAAGATGGAAGGCGGTGACGCGGGGCCGCGCACCGACGCCATCGAGCGCTTCAAGGCGCGCGACCCCACGCTGGAGGAACTCGTGGCCTCCATCGAGCGCGACATTGCCGCCAACCGGCCGTCGGCGGCTCTCGACCGACTGCACACCTACTGCATGAAGAAATTTGAGCATCTGCTCGACGAGCGAGGCATTCCGTGCGACCGCTCAGAGGCGCTGCGTAGCCGGGTGGGCAAATATACCAAGGCACTGACGCAGGAGCGGGAACTGCGCGACATGACGCTCCAGATCGTCAAGAATGCGTTCGGCGTCTTCGATCTGCTCGATCAGGCAGAGGCACGGTTCATCTTCGAATCGGTCAGCGCGTTCCTCCGGTTCATCAAAACCATCGAAGCGTCACGGTTCGGGGCGTAGGTCGCGCCTGCGCGGGTCTGTACGAGGCATTCCTTAGGAACGCCATCATGACCGGGTTCACCGAGGCCGTGCCGAAGGCGAAGCGCCGAGACACCTCGCTCGAAGCGGCTGGAGCCGAGTTCCTGGTCCTCGGGCACCTCCTCCTGGAGGGCATCCCGTCATACAAGACCTACACCAACTTCCCAGGCTACGACATCATCGCCACCAATCCGGCGCGCAACACGTCGGCCCGCGTCCAGGTCAAGAGCCGCGTCGACACTGGATTCGTCGGTACGATCATCAAAAACTTCGACACTGACTTTGTGGTTCTTGCCGCTCTGAACCGGGGGTATCGGACCGGTCCAAAGAAGGGCGACAGCGGCGTCCGCCGCCCAGACTTTTACATCCTTCCGGTCTCGTACGTCCTGGAGGTCCGGAACCTTGCCGACGTCTGGGGGAAGATCGTTCGCAGCCGCCTGACCGGCTTGGAAGGATACCGCGACCGTTGGGATCTGATCCGCGAGTTCCTGAATCGCTGAACCTCAGCACGGGCCAGCAGCCGCACCCGTCATCCGGAACTCCAGGTAGGCCCGCAACTTCCCCTCGATAGCCTCGCGGGCGACGGCGTTCTGGCTGTGAACATAGAAGTCGAAGCCCTCCGGCATGCCGCCCGTATCGAGATCCCGCTGGATCAGCCATTCCGCGAAGTCACGGCCTTCCGGCAGGCCGGGCCCCAAGTCGTTGTCGAAGGACACGTAATCGGGGAACCCATGCTCCTCGACCCAGGCGATCGCCGCGACGACCGAGCGCACCACCACCCAGCCGTCGCCGACCGGCTCGCGCTCATCGTCGAGGAAGAGGTGGGGCACGCTGGTGTCCTCCTTGGCGCGCAGGCCCGTAGGATTCCGCTACGCATCGATAGCCTCGTGCAGCCGCCACACGTGGCGCAAAGCCTCGTCGAGAGGGATGGCGAGATACGCCTCGTTTGGTGGGGCCGGCGTCAAAGGCGTCTTCAGAGCACCCCGCAACGCCTTCTCCAGCCTGCCGATGTCCTTACACGCCTCCTGAAGCATGTCCCTCGGAACGTCGCCCGGCATGCCACGGCGCATAATGTGCAGCAGCCCGATCTGGGCGTCTGCCAGGGTCTCTACAGAATCCTGGGGAACCAAGCCGCTTCGCGGTTGCCAAATGTCGGCGTGGCGTCGCAGCAGCAAATTTTTCCAGTGGTGAGCGCCAAGGGAAAGATGACCACCGATCCGCTCAACGAATGACAAGGAAGTACACTTGCCAATGTAAAGAGGGCTTCGGTCCAGGGCGACCCAGTAGATGCCGAACTCCTCCGCTATGGGCTGACCGTTGTCATGCGTGATGTCCCAGTACCGCAAATCGCGCAGTTTCACGCCTTCATCATGGGCCATGCGCGCTTTCAGATCGTCGGACAGGTCGTCAACGGTGCTGTCCCTGTAGTCGGTGATGTACAAATGCATTGCGCTCAAACCGCTCCCTGCACATGACGCCCGCAGCCGCCGGCTACTCCCTCGGCGACTGACCAAGCGATCCTGTCTCACGCTGTGGCGGCGACCCGGCCTCACCAGAAGAGGATGCCGGTTTCGAAACCTCGACCATTGTGGCGGGGGTGACTGGCGGACGAAGCGCGCGCAACTCCTCGGTCTGTGCCGTAACCGACTTGACCAACTCCGCCAGCAGATCGTCCGTTTTGCTCGTCATGGAGACCCAGAGTGACGCCGCCGCCAACGATGCACCGACCAGAAGGGATGCGACGGCAACGAACGAGTTTCTCGCCGCCTCGGCGCTGGAACTTTTCGCCTCCTGGAGAAGGCCGGAGAATAGCGCCTCATGCCGCTGTGTCTGGTCGGTCAGCAGGCGCAATGCAGCCGCCAAGGCATCCAGTTGCTGGCTTTGGCTCCGGGTCTCCTCAAGCATCTGCAGGAGCGCCTGTGCCTGCTCGTGCTGTACCCGGCGCTGCTCGGCTGCTTCGCGCTGGATGCTTCGCAGGGCGTCAAGGCCATGATTTGGCGGCGGAGCCAAGTGTTCCGGTCTATGGAACAGCCGTGCAGGATCACCGAAACCTGCCGCCGAAGAGGTGCTCGACAGACCGGACAGTCCGCTTCCGAGCGATCGCAAAATCGGATCCCAGGTCATAAGATGCATCTTAACGCTTTGGGATCGCGGATCTTTGTTGGCCGACGCTTCAGCCTGCCGCCCCAACCCGTTGCTTCTCAGGTTCGCAAGCGATTGCTTTACCGATGCTTCAGTCCGGGCGAAGAGAGCGTCCGCCAGACGCTTGAGGTGTTCGCACGCGCTTTCGCCTTCATTCCGCCTGCTGAGTGCCTCAACCCGCGGAAGCCCCCTCCGGCCGCTGAATGGCAAAAAGACGTGAGTGTACGTTGAAAGATACGCAGAGACGACGTCCTCAACCCACGCCAGCGGCCAGGCATTCACCTCGTCTTCCGTCAGCGGCTCGCCATTCTGGTAGGCGTCGTCTTTGATCCTCTCCTGTGCAAGATCCGCGCCCTCGGCCGGAATGCGCGCGAGAACGCGCAGAAACAGACGGGCAAACGCATCGGCATCGAGAGACGTGTCCGGAGGATAGGCCGCGAGAAATGTGTCTTCCACCTCGTCCGCAAAACGCGGCAGCAACAGCATCCGCCCGTCAGGCAGGCTGCAGGCCACGGGGAAGTAAATTCCGGCGACGGACGAAAGGTCGAAGACCATGCTCGCTCTCTGGAAGGGGAGACCAGCATATCGTGCCAGCCTGACCCGCACCAGTACAGTCGGCGGTAGACGCGGCGCAGCAGCCCCTCCCCTGCCCCGCATTGTCGCTTGTATTGCTGTAGCACCCACCGACCGGCTCCGCGCCGTTGCAGGCGGCACGGCGAAAAGGCTGTCCTGTCCCTTGGAGCCGGTTCACCCCCGCACATGCGGGGAAAGAGCGGAAATCGGCTATGAACCGACCCCGGAATACGGTTCACCCCCGCGCATGCGGGGAAAGGTGCTCCGCAGCGTGGGACGGGGCGGCGGAGAGCGGTTCACCCCCGCGCATGCGGGGAAAGGCATCCAGGAGCGCTGATCGTCGGTGGCGTCACCGGTTCACCCCCGCACATGCGGGGAAAGGGTCAGAAACACGGTGGCCCGAATCGCCCAGCACGGTTCACCCCCGCGCATGCGGGGAAAGGGTTTACCGCCGCGCCCTGGAACTGGGGCAGACCGGTTCACCCCCGCGCATGCGGGGAAAGGGGCGAGGCCCCGTGGGAGAAGGGCGAGGACTTCGGTTCACCCCCGCGCATGCGGGGAAAGGCTGGGCGTGGCGACGAAGGACATCGCCGGCGACGGTTCACCCCCGCGCATGCGGGGAAAGGGTCGCCGTCCCAGGAGCCCAGCGCCGCGAGGTCGGTTCACCCCCGCGCATGCGGGGAAAGGTGGAGCAGCAACGCCGGGGGCACCGGCGGTGTCGGTTCACCCCCGCGCATGCGGGGAAAGGTTCGGGCTGATTTCGGCCGAGCGCGCCGACCGCGGTTCACCCCCGCGCATGCGGGGAAAGGGTGAAGTGAGGGCGAGCGATGCTCTTCGCCCCCGGTTCACCCCCGCGCATGCGGGGAAAGGTATGCCTGGAAGGCATTGCTCCAGCATGCAAAATCGGTGTGCGGGAAGTCTACCAACTTCTTCCCGCAATGGATGTCCGTCTGCACGATGTCCAAGATCCCAGGTCAAGCCGCCTTCCGACGCCTACACCCACTCCAAACCGTAGAAATCGTCAACGGTGAAGGAGATTGTTTTCTCACTGCCCAGAAGCGTCCCCCCCCACTTGCCTGTGACAGCCGAGAAAACAATGCGTACGATCTCAGCGAGACCCGTCCGCGCCTCAACTTCCTCCACCACGTCAGCCGCGAGATCATGCGGAACGGTGCCACGGACCCGTCTGGACGACAGGCGCAGGCACCCCGACGACCAGTCCGCACCGTCGAATGGGCGGACGCCCCCTACTACCCCGTCGTCCTTCACCAGGACAACCTCCAGCGACACGCCGAGCCGGGTCGGGACGCGCTCGTCATCGCCCCAGGCGACGGCGCGCTCATACCCCTTCGCCGGGTCGAGGACGTACGGGCGGGCCAGGCTGCGCTCGGCCAAATCGTCGCCTTCGGCCTGCAAGGAAGCATCACGCAGCGGCTCCGGGGTCTCGTCGTCGCCGAAGACCCCCTCGATGAGCAGCCTCATGCCGGCCGGGTAGGCGATCTCGCCGATGCTTCGGAGGACCTTCGCGGTCCGCCACAGGTCTCCGACGTTCGGGTAGATCGCCGCGGCCGCCGGAAACACGCTGCGGTACCAATCGGCATCGTGCACCTGGTCCGGATCCGGCGACACGACGACAATCTCGTGCGGCTCCCGCGCATCATACACGCGCCCGTCTTGGTTGAGCAGGTCGCCGTGCGCGTCGCGCAGATGGCGGCATCCCCGTCCAGCCGTCTGTGAGACCGAGTCAATCGGCTTCAGGTCAACGACCGCCACATCGAGATCGATGTCGAAACTCGACTCCATGATCTGAGTCGTGACCACGATTCCGCCTGCCCGCTCCCGCCCACGTGCGTTCTTGCCGAAGCGCCGCAACAGCCTTTGCTGAATGCGGCCGCGCAACGCGTCTGGGAACCGCGCATGATACACGGTCACGTCCGCGTGCCCATGCACCTCACGAAGCCGCCGCGCAGCCTGGATGGCATCATCCACCGTGTTGCGGCTCCACAGCACGCATTTGCCGGCCTTGGCCGCCCGCAGAACCAACGCCTCCGCTTCCGCCACGCCGTGCACCATCCGCACGGCCTTCGGCCGCGGCGCGTGCGGGGTGGGACGCGTGGCGACGGGCTCGCGAAGCCCATGGCGGCCCAGAACGGTGACCAGCGGGTAGCGGTCGTCGTCCAGGATGCTCGCGTCGCCGATGGGAAAGCCGGTTCCTTCGCAGAACGCGCTGGTGAGACGCCGCTTCGCCGCCTTCGACAGGGTGGCGCTGACCAGGACGATCGAGGCGCCAGCGGCGGCCAGCAGCCGCACGGTGCCGACCAGCATCTCCTGAATGTAACCGTCGTAACTGTGCGCCTCGTCCACGACGAACACCTTGCCCATCAGCCCGAACAGGCGAACCGAAGCAAACTTCGACGGAAGGGCCGCGAGGAGGGCCTGATCGATGGTGCCGACGCAGATCTCGGCCACGGTCTTGCGCCGTCGGTCTTCGGTCATCCACTCCGCGCAGGTGCTGCCGTAGGCGTCGGACAATCCTGCCTGCGTCTTCCCGCCTTTGGCATGCAGCACGGCGAAGGACGCACCGGCCTCCTGGAAGAAGCGCCGGTACATCGCGGCCTCGCGCTCCGCCATGGCGTCGGCCGTCGCCGTCGTCGGCAGCGCCAGGTACAAGCCGTGGGCGGCCCCGCTCGCCATGAGTTTCGCCGCAACCAGGTTCGCCGCCTCGGTCTTGCCGCCACCGGTCATTTCCTCGATCAGCACGAGGCACTGACCATCGAAGACCATGCCGTCGACCGCCGCCTGCAGCGGCGACGGTTCGGCGATCTCCGGGTAGAGGGCGGCGAAGGAGGGCGCCGTGATCGGGCAGCGAGGGACGACACGCGCTTCGTCCACAGCCCGCGCGGCCTTCTGCCGGGCCTCGTCCCAGTAGGCTGCGGGATCCGGCATCTCCGGAGCGAACGGGAACCACATTCGGTTCGATCCAATCCAGTCGGCCACCGAGATGAGCCCGGCGATGAGCAACGAAGCCGGGCGCGCCGTGGTTTCGGCAAGAACCGGCATACGCTCTGGGCCAAGGGTGTCGCGCGCCCACGCCACGAAGGACGCCGCGTCAGCCATGTTGCGCTCCGAGAAGCAGGAGCGCAGGCGTTGCCGCGCCTTGGCGAGATCCGGCGGCGAGCCGTGATGGCCGCACGCGGCGTAGATCCAGGTCCGTAGGGCAATGGCGGCGCTCGGCCGTTCGCCTTGGTACCAGGCGCGAGCAATGCCCATTTCCAGGAGGAGAGCCGCCCCGAGCGCATCGTGGCGCAGAAGACCGCCGTAGTCCCAGTGTTTCGCGCGCTCTTCGGACGGGGCGGCCCGCTCCCAGATTTCCGGGCGCATCTTTTGGAAACCGTTTGAGAACTTGCCAAGGTCGTGGATCGCCGCCAGGAACACGACGGTGCGGATGAGGGACTCCCGCGCGGCGTCGGAGAGGCCGAGCGTGTGGAGAAGAGCGCTCACCAGCCAGGGCATGCGCCGCAGCAAACAGTCCGCCACGGCCGCGACGTCGAGGCTGTGGCAGACGAGGGGATGGAACGGGCTCTCGGGTCCACCATCCCTTTCGGCCTTGCCCCAGTAGGGCGTCATGTTTACCTCACGAATGCGATGTGGTCCGCAACGGTTCGCTCGACCGAGCGGTGACCCGTACTGCTCCTTGGCAGCATGCCCGGAAGCGTCGCCTTCTCCCGCGCGGGAGGTCTGGCATCGTGTCGGTTGTGGAGCACATCGCACCCTCCATCGCCCGGATTTCGTTGACCCTCGCCGATTATCGGATCTAAGGCGCATGTACTGATCCTTAGTACATCCTCCTGCGATTCGAGAGGAACGGGATGGGAAACGCACCGACTCAGGGTAGCGCAAACTACCTGACTGGGCGCTGGATTCCAGCATTACTGGATGACGGCAGCACGCGTTCGATTGCGTTGCGTGAAATCGGAATGACCGAAGATCGCAAGACGCCGCTGCGGGTGCTTGGGAACATGCCGGATGGCGGGCTGGCCCGGCTTGAGTTCCTCATCGGCGCCGTCCAGCAGTTGATGGCCCCGGAGACCGGCGGAGACTGGCTCGACGGCTACTTCGACCCGCCCGCTCCGGAACGCCTCGGGAGCATCATCGACGAATCGGGCCTCGCCCCCCACTTCGATCTGTTCGGGGCCACACCGGCCTTCCAGGACACGTCGGTCGCGGGCGAAGCGGCGCAAGGGGTGTCGGCGCTGTTCCTGCTCCAGCCCGGCGAGCAGACGCGCAGCCGCAACCAGGACATCTGGGGCAAAGACATCGGCGCCGTCGGTATCCCGGCGGCGATGGAAGCGCTGTACGCGCTGCAGATCTACTCGCCGGCCGGCGGCCGCGGCGCGCGCACCTCCCCCAGCGGCGGCGGACCATTGCGCACCTTCCTCACGGGCGACACGCTGTGGACCAAGGTGTGGTCCAACATCCTGCTGAAGCCTGAATGGGAAGCCCTCGGCAACAAGGCGCGCGACATCACGTCGCTGATCCCCTGGATCGACTTCCGGGTCGACGCGCCGACGCCGCTCGACGCCCCGTCCTCCCATCTCTTTTGGGCCTGCCCGCGGCGCGTCCTGCTGTCCACGCCCGATGACGGAACCTGCGAGATCACCGGCCAGCCCGGACCGGTCGTGCGCGAGATCCGGATGGCGGCCTACGGGCCGGACTACAAGAGCGACCTCTGGCGTCATCCCCTCTCGCCCTACTACCGGCTGAAGAAGGGCGGCACCGTCCAGCGGCTTCCCCGGCTCGGCGGCGCCGTGGCCTTCGGTGTATCCTGGCGCGACTATGTCGGCATGTTCCAGGAGAAGGGCGAGGCCGGCGAGGCCGGCGTCGAGCCCGCGATGACCGTGCGCGCCTGGCGCCAGGAGCGGGCTTCCGACACCGGTCAGGAAACGGTCCGCTTGCAGGTCTTCGGTTACCGCTGCGACAACGCCAAGGTGCTGGGCACCGTTTCGGCGGCGATGCCCTTCCTGGCCGTGCCCCCGTCGATCGAGGTCGAGTTCTCCGGCATCGTGGAAAACGTCGTGGACGGCACCGGAAGCCTCGCCTCGACGCTGAAGCGCCAGACGCTGCTGGCCCAGTTCGATCCGAAGGCGCTGGAAAACGTGCCGCTGTCCTACGGCAACCAGATCGAGGCCGACTTCTGGGCGCGGACGGAATCGCACTTCCGGTCCTTCGCCAAGCGGGTTCGGGATCACCTGGTGGGCGGCGGGGCGCCGAACGATCAGGCCGTCATGGATCTCCTCTCCGGGCTGCACGGCGCCGTCGGCCAAGCGGCTGTCCACCTGTTCGACGACCGCATCAACGTGGGGCAGACCGACAACCCGGAACGGGTGGTTACCGCCCGACGCAACCTCCTGATGGCCGTGCACGGCGCGCCCATCCGCCGCGCCTTCGGCCTGCCGGTGGACGACAAGGTCGGGACGAAGACCGGCGGCAAAACGAAAGCCAAGCAAACCGGGGGCAAGGAGCAGGTGCGATGAGCACGCCGTTGGACAGCCAATTCAAGAACGGGGTTCTTCTCTGGCACCAGTGGCTGACGGGCCGCGCGCCGGACCTGCCCGAGGGCGCCGAGGCCGTGCCCAAGCCCGGCCTGCCGAAGGACGGCGGCGCCCGGTCGGCGATGGCCCGCTGCCGGACCGTCGCGGACGCGCTGCTGGCGCCGCCGTTCGCGCAGTTCGTCCGCTACGTCCTGCCCGACGAGACAGAGCGGAAAGCCTTCGCCGAGCGGCCGAAAAACCTTGCCGCCCTGGCGCGCGCCGCGGTGGCGGTCGGGCAGGTCGGCGCCGCCGACCTCCGGAAGTCCTTTCCCGAGCAGATGGCGGAGGACGCCGGCGGCGGCCGGCCGCGCGTTTCGCGCGTCGTGGCCCACGGCCTCCTGAGCACGGAGAACGCGGACGAGGCGCTGTACCACGCGGTGCAGATCATCGCGACGCTGCGAGAGAAGGCCAATGTGGTCGACCTCGCCCACGGGATGATGCTCTGGCCGAAGACGCGCAGCGGCTGGGCCTACCGCTACAACGACGCCGTGCTCGGGCTGGCGAAGCCGGTCGCGCCGGCCAAGTGACGACAAAAAGCCAAGCGGCAGCGGAACATCGGGAGCAGAATCCATGAACACGATCCAAATCAGCACCATCACCCCGGTCGGCCCCGGTTGCGTCGTGCGGGACGACGCCGGTCGCCCGAAATCGGCCGTCGTCAACGGCGTGCAGCGCCTGCGCATCCCCAGCCAGTCGCTGAAACGCGCCCTGCGCACCTCAGCGGCCTTCGCCCAAGCGGTGGACGGCCTCATCGGCACCCGCACGCAGCGCATCGGTGATCTCATCATCGAGCGCCTGAAGGGCGAGTTCGGTGAGGAGCGTGCGAAGGAGGCCGTCAAGACCATCGTCGGCGTGTTCGGCAAGGCCAAGGCCGATAAGGCTCAGACCGAGCAGTTGGCCTTCATCGCGCCGGAAGAACTCGACGCCGCCGAAACGCTGGCCCGCCGCATCCTTTCGGGCGAAAAGGTCGAGGACAAAGATTTCGACGCGATCATCCACAACACCGTCCGCGCCGTCGACATCGCCCTGTTCGGGCGCATGTTCGCCGACCGCGGGGAGGCCCGGATGACCGCCGCCGTGTCGATGGCACACTCGATCTCGGTTGGCCGTGCGCCGACGGAGAACGACTTCTACGTCGCCATTGACGACGAGAAGCCGGCGGAGGAGGACGTCGGCGCCGGCTTCATGGGCCACCAGGGCTTCAGCGCCGGCGTGATGCTCGGCTGGTCGGCCATTAATCTCGATCAGTTGGTCAAGAACCTGGGCGGCGACCGAGATCTCGCGGTGCGCGCCGTGGCGGCCTACGTCCGCGGCCTCGCCACCACCTTTCCTGGCGGCAAGTCGGCGTCCTTCGGCACGCATGCCCGGCCAACCTGGATGATGGTGGAAATGGGCAACGCAGCGCCGCGCAACCTGATTCCGGCGATCTACAACCCGATCGATGAAGGGGATCAGATCGCGGTCGCGGTCAAGCGCGTCACCGAAGTGGCCGAGCAGTTCGACCGGATCTACGGCGAGAACCTGGAGCGCGCGTCCTTCAACGTGCTGACCGGCGAGGGCACGCTGGACGAGGTGGTGGCGGCGGCCTGCGCCTTCGCCGCTCGCTGAGGCGGCCATGAGGACGCTCTGCTTCCGGGCCTATGGCGCGCTCGCCTCCTGCGGTACGCAGGAGGCCGGCACGGTCAACCGCCCGACCGCCCGCCACTTCGGCCGCGGCGCCGTGCTCGGCATGATCGACGCGGCGCTCGGCATCGAGCGCGACGACGAGGACGACCGCAGGCGCATGGCGGCCGGCCTGTGGACCGCCGTTGCCGCGGAAGGGCCGAGGCGCGTGCGCAACGAGTTCCGCACGGTGCAGACGGTGGAAACCTCGAACCTGCCGCCCTTCGCCTCGCGTGGCAAAGCCTTCGACACCGCTGGCTTCGAGCCGGTGCTGAAGGAGGAGAACGGCAAACGCCACGTCCGCTGGACGGTGCCGGAGGGCGCCAACCCTCGCAAGCCGGGGTGGAAGCGCTTCCACACCATGGTGACCTACCGCGAGCACGTCGAGGACGGCGTCTGGCGCATCTTCCTCGCTGCCCGCCCCGGAGCGGACGTTGATCTCGACACCATCGCCAGGGCGCTGCGCCGCCCGGCCTTCGAACTCTACCTTGGCCGGCGCGACATGCCTCTGGGCCTGCCGCCCGATCCCAAGGTCATTGACGGTGGGCTGACCGAGGCTTTGGACGCTTATCCGACGGTTCCGGAGTTCGGAAAAGGGGTCCTAAAATCCTTCTCCCGCAGCCTGCGGCGGCGGCTGAGCGGTGACGTGGAGTTGGCCTGGGATCAGGGTTTTCCCGGTGCGCCAGACGCCGAGGAAACGCGCCTTGTCCAGGACGACCCGACCTCCCGCGTGTACTGGCGCTTCGCCACGCGTCCGGAGATGCGGGCGACCATCCGCCGCCCGGTCCTGCCGGCCGCCGGAGGCACGGGGACGGGCGGGAGTTCCTCCATTCTGGACCGGTTCTGGGAGGACTGATCATGAGCGCCATCCTCTTCTCGAAGATCGAACTGCGTCCGGACGCCGACGGTTCGTCCGGCGCGCTGGTGGCCTATCTGGCGCGCACGGCCCAGAGCCTGGGCCACACCCACCACCTGGTGTGGAGTCTGTTCGGCGACCGTGGCGGCGACCGACAATTCCTCTACCGCATGACGGGGGCCGGCGTCCGCCAGCCCATCCTGCTTTACTCGGCCGAACCACCGAAGGACACCACTGGCCTGTGGACGGTGGAAAGCAAGAGCATGCCGCTGCCGCAGGCGGCCGGTGAACGGGTCGCTTGGTCGATCCGCGTCAACCCGGTGGTGTCGCGCGACGGCAAGAAGCACGACGTCGTGACCGACGCGCGGCGCGCGGCTCCGAAGGACGAGCGCTGGGACGAGACCGCGCGACGCGTCGTGCCGGCATGGCTGGCGCCGCGCCTGGCCAAGGTTGGTCTGGATGCATCTCTGGACGGCATGGTGGTCGAGGGGTCGGCCAAGCATCAGTTTCCACATGACCGTGGCGGTCGGCCGGTCACCGTGCGCTCTATCGATGTGTCGGGGACAGCGACCGTGACGAACCCCGCTGCGCTCGCCTCCGGCATCCTCAACGGCATTGGCAGCGCGAAGATCTACGGCTGTGGCATGCTGCTGCTGCGGAGGCTGGCTTGACGCCAGGGCTGCCGCCGCCACGACCGATTCCGATTAAGGACCGTTCGTCCTTCGTCTGGGTCGGCCGCGGGCGGATCGACGTCGAGGACGGCGCCTTGGTCGTGGCGGACGAGCAGGGCGTGCGCATGCAGATCCCGATCGGCGCGTTGGCGGTCCTCTTCCTGGAACCGGGAGCGGTGGTTACGCACGAGGCGGTGAAGTTGGCCGCCAGGGTCGGTTGCCTCCTGGTCTGGATCGGCGACGGCGGGGTGCGGCTCTATGCGGCGGGACAGCCTGGCGGCGCGAGATCCGATCGTTTGCTTCATCAGGCGCGCCTGGCGCTCGACGAAGGATGCCGCCTCAAGGTCGTGCGCAAGATGTACGCCCTGCGATTTGGTGAAGAACCGCCGGAGCGCCGCAGCCTGGATCAGTTGCGGGGGATGGAAGCCGCCCGCGTCAAGCGGATGTACGAATTGCTGGCCACCCAAAACAACGTCGCATGGCATGGCCGGCGGTACGATCCGAAGGCGTTCTCCTCAGGGGATGTCGCCAATATTTGCCTGAGTGCTGCCAACGCGTGCCTGTACGGGGTCTGCGAAGCGGCCATTCTCGCCGCCGGCTACGCTCCGGCCATCGGCTTTCTGCACACGGGAAAGCCGCAATCGTTCGTCTACGACATTGCCGACATCGTCAAGTTCGAGACCAGCGTGCCGGCCGCGTTCCGGGTCGCGGCCCAGAACCCGAAACAGCCCGAGAGGGAGGCGAGGATCGCCTGCCGCGATCTCTTCCTGAAGGGCCGGCTGCTCAAACGGATCGTACCGCTCATCGAGGATGTGCTCACCATTGATGGTGTCCAGCCGCCATCGGCTCCGCCCGAGGCACTGCCAGTCGCGATCGAGCAGAAGGAACAGAGCGGCGATGCTGGTCATCGTTCTTGAGGCGGCCCCACCACGGCTGAGAGGTCGTCTAGCCCTTTGGTTGCTGGAGGTTCGCGCCGGTGTCTACGTCGGGCGGGCGTCGCCACGGCTGCGTGACCGGCTTTGGGATGAAATCGTGGCAAACATTGAGGACGGGAACGCGGTTCTCGTCGAGGCAAACTCCAGCCTGGAAGCGGGGTTTACGTTTCGCACGGCCGGGCGCGCCCGCAGGATGCCGTTGGACAGCGATGGCTACCCGCTGGTCGCCTTCCATCCTGAAGGGGAATGAGGAAGGTTGGTTCCTGGACATTGTGAACAACGCTCGTGATGCGGGAGGAAGTTGGTGGACTTCCCGCAATGCGAATTCCTGTGTTTTAGCAACGGCTTCCAGCCATACCCTTCCCCGCGCACGCGGGGGTGAACCGAAGGAACGGTCGAGTGACGCTCCCGCTCCTGCCCCTTCCCCGCGCACGCGGGGGTGAACCGGCCCACGCGTCGTACGCATCGATCTGTGGTCGCCCTTCCCCGCGCACGCGGGGGTGAACCGCAGCAGGACAGCATAGGGCTGGAGACGGTCGCCCCTTCCCCGCGCACGCGGGGGTGAACCGGTGTGCTTCCCCTGAGCGATGGCGTTGGGGTCCCCTTCCCCGCGCACGCGGGGGTGAACCGACCACATCGACGCCACGTACGTCCGCCGCGACCCCTTCCCCGCGCACGCGGGGGTGAACCGAAGACGATGGCCAGGTCTGGGGCCGCGTCGCCCCCTTCCCCGCGCACGCGGGGGTGAACCGCCGACGGTGCTGGCGCGGAAGTCCAGTTCCCGCCCTTCCCCGCGCACGCGGGGGTGAACCGGCGCCCAGGACAGTCTCCACCGCCTCGGTGGCCCCTTCCCCGCGCACGCGGGGGTGAACCGCTCGCCATCGCCAGAGAGGAAGCGACGATGTACCCTTCCCCGCGCACGCGAGGGTGAACCGATCTCGTGCGAGTACACGCTGAAGGTCCGGAACCCTTCCCCGCGCACGCGGGGGTGAACCGACGGCGGCGCCGACCCAGTGGATCGTGTGGCCCCCTTCCCCGCGCACGCGGGGGTGAACCGCATCCCGATTGGGCGCGGAGCCTACGCGATCACCCTTCCCCGCGCACGCAGGGGTGAACCGGCGAGGAACTTCTTCGCGTTCAGGTCCGAAGCCCCTTCCCCGCGCACGCGGGGGTGAACCGATGATGATCCCCGGCCTGCAGGTGGTCGGCGCCCTTTCCCCGCATGCGCAGGGGTGAACCGAACGTGAGCGGCACGATCCGGGTGCGCCGCTCCCTTTCCCCGCATGCGCGGGGGTGAACCGTCTCAGCCCTCCCCTGTGCGGGAGGGGGAGGACCCTTCCCCGCGCACGCGGGGGTAAATCAATCGCTTGGCGCAGGTCAAGGTTGCGATCACACCCTTCCTCTACTTTGCGGATGATTGTTTTGTAGGCAACCCTTCGTCCATCAGGACGTGTAAGGCTTTTCGGGACAGTCTTGGGACAATTGCTGCTTTGGAAAGCCCGCCCCAGACATGGCGAAGGCCGACAACCCATTGGGGTTTCGGCCTTCGTGGATGGTGGGCGCAACCTGCGGCCCCTACGATGTCAACGTAACCGTTCCTTCTGCTCGTGCAGCCAGCCGCTGTCGACCAACTCCACGTAGGCAAGCGGCGCCGTCAGGCGGAACTCGTCGCGCTCCTCCTCGGCCAGCCCGGCGGCGAACGCCAGCAGACCTCCTTCAAGATCGGCCACAACCGTCGTCACGCGTCGGCTGCCGGGTGATGTCGAGGCCGAACAGGCCGTCGTGCAGGTGCGTCAACTGTGCTGTGGCACTGTGCCACCCATCCCGCCACCGAGGACACGATGCCGAACACCGCTCCCGCCTGGTTCACCCGCCACGCTGTTGCCCGCGCGCATGGCTGCGACCTAGCCGTGATGTGGAAGCCCGATGGCCGGTGGGCTTGGGTGGTGATGGTCGCCGGTGAGCAGATCACCAGCGGTCTGGCGCACAGCCAGGAGGGTGCCCAGGATGCTGCGGTGGACGCCGCGCGCCGACACGCGGATGATGGCGACCGCGTGCAACCGCCGCTGCTTTAACGATGACCCAGGACAGCCCATGCCACCCACCCTTGCCGAGCACAACTTTGACGGTTTAGCCGCACTGAAGGCCGTGGTCAGCGGCACGCACTACGGAAATCTGCCGGCGGCCGTCGCGGCGCTCACCGTTTTTCCGTCGAAGGAAGCCGTCGCGCAGACTAGGAACTTGAATGTCTTCCGAATGTGGCGCCATGGGGCCAAACGCAGGGACTTCTGCGAGGACGACTCCTCGCTGATGAACGACGACAATGCCGGTCCTCACCTGCTGTTCACCACAGCGAATGTCATCCAGGTTATCCAGGAGGACGGCGAAACCAAGCGGCTGACGAGCCTTCTCGGCCGGAACCTCGCCCTGAATCACATCTACGCCGGTGACGAAGGCGATGTCGAGCAGCAGATCCTTTGCTTCACCAACTTGGCGAACCTATGCGTCTCGCCGGCCTTCCTGTCCCGCGTGACGGACAAGGACGAGGAGATCAAGGCCCTGCTGCGGTACCGGGTGGCCGACCTATATGGCTTCAACCCGACCGGCCAGCCCTTGCGCAAGCCCGAAGTCTACCGCCAACTTCCCTGGGCGCCGTTGCTCGACGGCGTCGGAAACGTTGAAGCCGCCCTGCTGGAGCGGCTCCAGCGTCACAAGACGAGCAGCGTGCGTCAGGCTGTCGAGCGAAGCGGATGGTGCTTCGACGACTTCTCATCCAACCCATTCACCGGATTGCCATTGGCGCACGGTCGCGGCGAGCGGGCGGGCACGGCTTGAAAGCCTGACGCCATCCGCGCCGCTCTCTGCAAATAAGACCCTTGCCCCATGCTCACGCCTACGACACAACGAGAACGCGATGTTGATCGCCACCACCACACCTGGAAGCAACAAGAGAGTGCTTCGTTTTGGGTACCGTGTCGAAAGTGCCGACGAGACATCTATAGAGAAGTATTTTTCGAAACCATTTTTCTTCCGGCTCCCTAACAATTGGGACAAGCCCACAGACTCCTCGGGGTTCGACATCCCGAACGGTGGTGGATGGGGAGGGGTATGGTTCTATGAGAGTTTGACTGACGCTGTCGGAAAGTGGACAAAGTTTCCACGCTCGTGGTTTTTAAGCCGCATCGATTTGCAGCGCATCAAACCTGAAAAGATTCAAGGCTTCCAGATTGTGCCAGATGGTGCTTTAGGAGCCCATGAGCGAGGTTGGATTATCGTAGGGACATTCAGCGGAGCGCAGAAGCCGTCACCTGGTGAAGGGCATCTCAACTGCCTGACTCTGCCTCACGATTCGGTCGCCGTCTGGGACGGATCCGAGCGATGGGTGCCGAGATCTGCCAAGGCGCGCGACCGAATTGTTCATACGCTCCGACGGGAAGCCTACAGAGTGCCAGGCAAAGCCCCTCCTCTCACTGGTCGGCTGCTCAACCGAATTGGGACGCTGGCGGGCAGATTGGGGATAGGAAAGTAGCCGCGATCACTTCCTGGGACGCGCGTCCACCGGTCGGGCCAAGTCGGCCCCCTCCGGCAGGGGTTCGTAGGCGCGCGGCAGCCATCGGAACGCCAGGATTAGGTCAGCCTTGCGCCGGTCGCGCGCGATCTCCCGGCGTCGGCGGCGTCTCGTTGGCGGTCGGTCGGCGGCGGGGCATCGCGTCGGCTCTGGCACGTCGCACTGTCTCATGGCAATCGATTTTGAGGGGATCGACGGATCCTCCGGCGCCGACTCCATCTCCGTTGACACAAGCCATCCCCAGCAGGCCGACGACACCCTCGTCATCCACGGCAATGGCGGCTCCGACACGCTGGCCATCAACAGGGCTGGCTCCGGTCGAATCGACGTTTACGGCGACGCTGGCGCCGATCTCATCTCGATCAAGCCACTCGGCGGCAGCGCCGATGTCCGGGTCATGGATTACGACGAGACCGCCGGGGACCGGCTCAGGTTCGCCGCGCCCTCCGGGGCGCTGACCACGGCCGACCTCCGCCTAGCCGGCGCGACCGACGACAACATCACCCTGCAGGCGCGCTGGTCGGGGACGTGGCACACGGTCGGCCGGCTCGACAACGCCAAGACCTCCGACAGCGTGCTCGACGGTGACGGCGTGGCCGACGCCGTGACGCAGGCCGCGCTCGACGCGATGCTCGCCCGCATGATCACCGCCTCCACCGTCACCGTCTGACCGCCAACCACCCCAAAAAAGAAGGACCAGCAAACATGGCCTCGACCAAGCCCACCTCCCCCTCCTCCCGGCGGCGAAAGGCCACCGGGGGCGTGGACCGCACCGACGCCCTGGTCAAGCCGGCCCTGCGCGAGGCCCTGGCCGCCGCGTACCCCGGCTGCTCCACCGCCGCCGCCCTGATCCGGGCCGCCATCAAGGGGCTGGGCCTGGAGGAGTCCCCCAACTTGATGCCGCGCAAGACCGGGCGTCCGAAGGGCGCGCGGGACCGGTCCGGGCGGCGAGCAGCGACGCCGGAACAGCGGTAGCGGGGATTCGGAGACGGGATGCGGAAGGAAGAAGGGCCACCTGGAAGACCGGGTGGCCCTTTGAGGTTTTGTCGCTGCTCCGCGGCGGCCAGACGGCGCCGGCAGGGCCAGGACAACGCGCAGAGCAGGGTAGGCGCGCCCACCACTCTGCCACGGATGCCGACCCGGCGGATCTCCCCGCGCCCGCAAAGCGCGGCCGGGAAACCCTGCATGCACCGGCCTGCGACAGGTAGGACACACCCCTTACCCCACCCACGTGTCAGGCCCGCGCCAGGGTCGCGGGTGGGTCGATCGCACACCGCCGTGCAGCGCCGACGGCATGCCGAGCGCATGCGTGGCGCATCGACAGCGCATTCCGTGACGTCACGATTTCGCTTTTTAAATCAATCAATTACGACGTTTGGCCGAGATGGATTTCGGTTGCAAACCGCGAACAAATGGAGAAGATGCAGGAACAGATACCTGCTTGCAGGGTTCGAGTCCGCAGATGCGGCGGCGATGGGGAGGATGTCATGGAAATCGAGGATGGCAGCCAGCAGGGGCCCTACATCGTCCTCCGCGATGCAGCAGAAGGCCGTCGGCATGCGATCCGGCCGAACAGCATCATGGGCATACATGAGTTGGAGGATGGCAGGACCATGCTGAGCCTGTCCGGCGCGAAGATCATTTTGCTGGACGAGGACTTCGATGCGGCTGTGAGCCGTCTCGCCGACTACGGCCCCCCCTCGCGTCCGCGTGTCCGGTGAGGCCCGCCATGGCGAGGAAATCTGAGTCCGACTTAGACTTGGCCCGGATCTACGACCCGGAGCGAGAGGTTGCGCTGTTCGGCGGCGACCTCGGGCGGCTCATCGCTCACAACGATCAGGTCATCCTGCGCGGCCGCCGCATCCGCGCGCTCCGCCGGGGCATGGCCCAGGCCGTCACTGCAGGGTGCGTCACTCCCGCCGATGGGGCCGATGACGGCCCCTTGATTCCGTTTTGAGCCGGCCATGGAGCGGAATCACATCGTCGAAGGCGGCATGACGCTGGCCAACGCGCGGCAAAACGGTGTCGCCGGGCTGGAGGGGTGGTGCGGTTGCGGCCATCACGCTGTCGTGCCGATCGGCCCGGTGATTGAGCGTCTCGGACCGGCGCGGAGCATCCCGTCGATCATGCTGACCTGCAGCCGGTGCGGCGCTCGCGTGCGTGCGCGGCCGGACTGGAGCGAGGCCAAGGCGCAGGGCAAGCCGGACCTGCGGCCGCGTCCACAGCAAAAGGATGGAGGAGTGGGTCATGGCTGACCAGCAGGAAGTTGACATTGTTGGCGAGTTACTGCGCGAGTACCTGCGCCGCCGGGGGCACGCGGTGATCCTTGGCCTGGCGACACACGCGGGTCTGCTCATCGACCACCTGTATCGCTGGATCGACGGCGACCCAGCCGCCAAGGTGACGCCTGAGCAGGTGGCCAAGATGGCCGCCCTCGCGGCCCGCGGCTTGGCCGTCAGGACGCAGGGCAGCCGCGGTTTCGCCGCGCAGGCCGAGGCCCGCGCCGCCGCTGCCCCGGCGCCAAAAACCCGTCGCATCCTCATCAAGCCCCTGCACTGAGGCCCGGCACCATGGTCACCGGCACCGATGATTTCCGCGGCCGTGTCTCGGCGGCGTCGGGCCTGGAGCCCGCGCGGTTGGAGGATAATGACTGGATGATTGAGGTCGCCCTGTTCATCGAGCGCCGCGACCTGATCGAGGAAGCCGCCCGGCTCTACGGTCTGCGCCGCCTTCGCGCCGTGCTGGCCGACATAGCGGATTCCGGGGCGGTCTTCCCGGCGACCGTCGGCCGGCTGACGCGCCTGTTGGACCGCATCGCAGCCCAGCACCCGGATCTCGACGACGATCCCGCGCTGCGGATCGAGGCCGACAACGTGCCGCCGCCTCCGCATCCGGGCGACTGGACGCCACACCAGAATCACAGCGGGGAGGGCAGGGATGATGATCGCAGCAGCGCAGACGACCACGGCGGACGCCTTGGTGAAGGACCTGGCCGCTGGGATGGCCGCCGCCGCCGCGGTGGAGAAGGCGGAGCCGACGCCCCTGTCGGTCGCCGTGGCACAGGCGCGGGCCACGCTGGTCTACGGCCTGCAGCGTGACGCGCACAGCCAAGGCCCGGCGGTGTCCGGCGCTGCCCGGGCGCTGCTGTTGCGTGGGCGGTAGCCGGCGCCGGGACAAACACCAGGCTCCGGCCCTTCCCCATTGGGGAAATGCCGCCCCAAGCCCCCTGTGAAAATTTGCACACCCCTGAACCAGCGCAGTTGCGGGCCTCGATTGCGCTACAGCCGATCCCAGGACCAAGGGCCTCTGTACAAGTTTGCCGGTCCGCCGCTGTGGGTGCCGCGGATCGCCGTGGCGTGGGCACGGATCACGTACTCCGCCGAGCCGGGGTCCCCGTCGCGGACGACCTGTTCGGCGTCGCCAGCCGTTTCGGCAACGGCGTGCCAGATCACCGCTGGCACCGTCTCCTCGGCGGCGCGGAATCCCAGGACGGCCCATGTCTTCACGGTGTCGACTCTCCGGTCGGATGGCGCGGCACCGTAGCACGGCCACGCGTGGCCGTGCGCCTTTTGTTCCGCATCCGACATCGCCGCCTGGCCGCCTCGGCTTTCGCAAAAGTTAAGGTTGACGCGACTTCCAGTGCCGCGATCACGATGGTGCTTGCGAAAGTTCCGGGGCCGCGGGAGCGTGTATTGAGCGGCAGCCAATCCGGTTGTCGCGGTGCACGACTCAGGAGAAACGCACCATGTCCACGGACATTCTCTTCTTCGCCTCGCTGGTCATTTTGGCCTTCGTCGGCTTCGTTCGCGCCGTCGTCCGGAGTGATACGACGCTCCGCTATGGCGCGTCCTACCTTGTCTTCGCCACGCTGATGGCGTGGGCTGGCCATGCCTGACGACGGCGTAACGGCTGGATGAGGCGGCGGGGTGTCCGGACACCCCGCCGCTTCTGTGTCAGCGGTGTCAACGGAGTCAGCGGGGGCGCATGGTTTCCTCAGCCGCGAGGTCGGCCGACTGGTCCAAGGCTGCCGCCCGGCGCTGGTGCAGGCGATCAAGGACGCCGCCGACGGTCAGCGCCGGAGCCGCCGGCTGCAGATCCATTTCCGGCCGACGCTGCGCGATCTCGGCGAGCGCGCGGGCCATATCCAGGTCTTCCTGGGAGGCGACCGCCGGGTCTGACAGGGTGCGGGCGGCCACCTCGTACATTGACCTTGCCGCCTGGGCCATGATGGTCTCCGGGCTGCACCCGGACGGATCCAGGCCCGAGCCGATCATCTTGCGCTGGTGGTCGATCATCATGGCGTTCGCCGCCGCCTCACGCTCAGCGGCCGGCAAGGTGGTGAGGGCCGAAATCGACGTGTTGATGCTGGTCAGCATGGCGCAGTAGTGCTGGGCATCGAGGCCAAGCCCGTCGTCCATCAGGAGGTCGGCAAGGTCGGTGGTAATGCGCCCGCGCAGGGCCTCGGCGTGCGCCTCGATTTCGGCCGCCGCCACCGGAACGCCCGCGCCCAGCCCGAATTCCCGGAAATGGTCGGCCAGGGAGCCCCGGATCGACGTCTCAAAAGCCGCTCGCTGTTCCAGCGACAGCGGCGCGTTGCCGGCGTCCAAGGCCTGCATCAGGCGGGTCTCGATGGTCTCGCGGGCGGCAACAGCCTTCTCGGCGGCAGCCTGCGGCTGGTCGTCGGCCGGGCGAGCCTCCATGAGCGCTTCCCGGATGATGCCCTTCACCGTGTCGGACGAAAGGATGTGGCGCACCGCGTCAAAGGTCTCCACGCCGGCCAGTGGAGTGCCGTTCGCTAAGGCGGCCTCGCGCTTGCGGTCGAGGAAGGCTTCGGTCGACGAGGTGATCATGGCCGTGCGCAGCGCTTCGCGCGCGGCCGGCCAGGTCTGGTCGGCCACCATCGCCGCGCGGAAATGCGCGGTGGCCTGGCGGTCGGACATGCGGCGCAGATCGTCGATCTGCTGAAACAGGAGCCAGATTTGGAGATCCCGTTCCCGGCGCGCCTGGGCGGCGCGTTGCGCCTG
The DNA here is from genome assembly GCF_017876165.1 of Azospirillum soli. Lineage (GTDB taxonomy): Bacteria > Pseudomonadota > Alphaproteobacteria > Azospirillales > Azospirillaceae > Azospirillum > Azospirillum soli. Next base: position 72,973 of record NZ_JAGINQ010000019.1, on the reverse strand, counting down.
CTGGCGGCCCCGGAATTCGTCCAGGCGGCGGTTCTCCAACGCGCGCTGCCGGGTGTCGGCCTCGGCCCACTCGCGGCTCAAGTCGCGGGTGCCGCGAACGCGCTGCTCGGCGGCGCGGGTGATGCCGGCCGATGCCCCGGCAGACAGTCCGGCGGTCAGGCGCGGCGCGATGGCCGCCGCCGTGGCGGCGTCCAGGCCGCGCAGGTAATCCGCGACCTCATTGACCTTGCGTTGCTCGGTCCTGCTCAACTGCGCCATGCTCTTTCTCCCGCGCTTGCGGGATCATGGTCTCACAGCGAAGCGAAAATAAGCCGGGCCGGCCGACCGGAATCGATGGATTCCGCGGCTTGCTCAAGCCACTTCGGCGGCCTTGGCGGCGGCGCGCTCGATGGCTGTCTGGACGCGTCGCACAGGGTCGCTGATGGGCCGGACGATCCAGCCGTTCGCGCCGGCCACCCTGAGTGCTTCGACGGCCAATTCCGGCGACGGGTCGCTGGTGATGCCGATCACCGGCTTGTGCCGCGTGCCTTCTTCGGCGCGCAGGGCCTGCACCATCTCCAGACCATCGGGCCGCCACTCGACGATGAGCAGGTCCCATTGCCCCCAGGCTCCGGCGGCGACAACGCCCTCGACCGGCGGCTCTTTGCCCTCGATGACCGTCGAAAATCCGGCGGCCTGCAGGACATCACGATCCGATGCGCGCAGGGCGTCGTTGGCGTTGATGAGCAGGATGCGGGTGTTCTGGATGTCCACGGTGGCGGCTCGGATCGGTTGCGGATTCCGATGTCTATGCCTCGGCAGCGGCGGGCGCAAGGGCGCCGGGCGGGCGCGACCAGTCCACAAATCCGGACGCGCATGTCGCCGGGGTGGCTTGCATAAATCCGGGTGACACTGGAAAGACCGGGGTTTTTCCGGCTCAAACAGAAGGGTTTTCATCATGACCGCATCTGCAGTCATCGCCACCGCCGCCGTCGTCTGTCTGGCCCTGTTGGGCGCCTACTGGGTTGCCTGCCTGATGCGGCACAAGCCGACGATCTACGTCACCGGCATCGCCTACATGGCCGTCCACGTCCTGGTCGGCGGCTGGGGAGTGATGGGCTGGCTCCAGCCGGCCAAGGCCGTCGTCGAGACGAGCATCCTGTCTTACTGACGGCGCGGCCTCCGGGCCGCCGAAGGGAGACGCCGGGCGCGCCGCGCCCGGCCTATCCTCGCCTGTCTATGCCTGCGCTCGTCGCTTTGATCACATCGTCAGCAGCGGCTCGATCGCCCGCACGAGCGGGCCGACACGCTGGATGATGAGGTCTATGGCGGTGAGGATGACGATAATTTCCTGGAGGCCGGACATGAGGGTTTTCCTTGGGTTCGGCGGCCCGGGATGGGCTGCGGTGCCCCCGATCATCCCCGGTGTCGATTATGTCTCGATTGCGGATTCCGGCATCTCACGACACTAGTGGCGGCGGGGACGAAGAAAACGATCATTACCACCTTGACGCCAAGCCCACGCTGCCTCACCTTAGGTGTTGGCCGCCCAAGCCCAACTTACCGCCGAGTTAAACGTGGGCAAACAGAGCACCAAGTCGACCTCGCGTTTTGCTGGTCGATGTTAAGCGGCGGGCATCGACACCACCCCAGCATGAGGCGACTCTCATGACCGCTCTGATTCTGACCGCCGACAACGTTTTGACCGTCAAGCGCGCCGTGCGCGACGTCATACCCGACGCGAAGTCCTCGCACCTGTCCGAAGCCATGGCCGCTGCGGCTGGCTACAGCAAGCACGCTGCTCTGCTCGCCGACATTGAGCGCCGTGATCCGCGGGATCCGGAGATCCGCCTTCTCGATGAGGTGGCGTTCTTCCGGCGCCTCTCCGAACTCGGCGTCGATGCCATGTCGCCCGACGACGGGCTGGGCCTGTTCGCGTTTCTCCGGGTGCCGGAGGACGGCAAGATCCTCATCAAAACGCGACCGGCCTCGGCCGACGCAATCGACTACACGAGCATCCGCGCACGGGCTTGGCGTAACGTCATGGTCGCGGCGGTGAACACGGCCGTCGAGCAGCGCCTCATCTCGGTGAGGCCGGGTGATAACCGCTGGCCGGGCTGGACCCCCGACCGTGCCCAACAGCACCGCCAGCCCGGCGGTTCGGGCGCCGTGTTCCGTTTCACCATCGGGGACATCCCGGCCATCGGCTACGTCGGCGACGCGGGATTCGACGAGGTGTCCGTCCACGTCGCGCTGTGGCCGACCGATCGTGGTGAGGAGTGGGTGTCCGTTGGCAATGCGGGCTTTAACGCCGGCGATGTATTCGCGTCCGGCTGGCTTGAGCGCCGGACCGGTGCCTGGCTCCAGTACAGTGTCAGCAGCCTCAAATGCCGCAAGCAACGCCTGGAGACTGTCGCGTCTCTGGACATCAAGCCGACGTGCTTCGGCGACCGTGGCCGTTTGATCATGTAGTAGGGCAGGGCCTCCCACGCGCAGCCCGGCGCCGGACACAAAGCGGGGTTCGCGCAGAGGAAGTCAAGCGGGGCGGGAAGCGCCCCGCGCCTCCCAGGACCTTCGCCACCGAGGTTCCGGGATTTTCAACAAACCGCGGCTTAACGGTCGCCAGCGGCAGCGTTGGCATGGTGCCGGAGATGGACGCGGACCGCTTCCAAGTCCTCCGCTCTGCCGGTGGCCATCCGCTCCAGCGGGCTCCGGCCGCCGAACGCATCAGCCGGCGACCGCATCCAAGTCAGCACGTCCTCCGGATCGGCAAACAACCGACCCAGGTGATGGATGATGACGGTGATCGCGGTCAGGCGCTCGCTCACGTGCTGGTCGTCCAACGCAATCTCAATGCCGACGCCGCGCCGCCAGCCCTGCAAGACGCCGTGCAGCCCGGCACCCAGGATGGCCATGACCTGTTCGTCCGTCGCCCCCCAAAAATCCAGGGCCTCCAAGGCTTTGGCCATGGATTCGCGTGTGATCTCCAGATGTCGCGGCCGGGATGCGGCGGCGATTTCCGTCGGCGTCGGGACCGGCGCCGCAGCCACCTGATCTTCCAGGCGCAGGGCGATTGCCTCGGCCAGCCGGTCGGCGATGAGGCGCATCACCACGTCGGGATCGCTCACCTCGGCCAGGATGCCCGATTCCAGCACATGCTGGAGGGTCACGGGCTCCGGGCCGCTGTCATCGACGTTGGCCGTGAGGATGACGTCGCGGATGATGTCGGCGATGATGCTCTTGTCCACGGCCACGCTGTCCTCCCTGCTCCCGCGCGCGCATGCGCGCGTGCTATTATATATATGGAGGGCTGGCGTGGAGGAGGATGACGATGGCAACCGAGGTCTGCTCGATCATCGGCGGCTACACAGGGTGGCTGTCGGATGACGCTGACGACGGCCACAAGATTATGGCCCGTCTCGGCAGTGATCGCTACGTGATCTCCGGCCCTGACAGCCGGGCCCTGGAGTGGGGGTTCCAGCGCGACGCGGCCGCGCACTGGCTGCGGCACCTGGTGACGCGGATCGCCGGCCGGCCACCCAGGTGAGCAGCATGTCGGAGCCGAGCGACATCGACCAGCGCGCCGGCTACCTCCGGGCGCTCACCGAGGCCGCCGAGGAGGTGTTCGACTGCCCGCGGGAAATGCGCGTGCGCGTGGTTCCCGGCACCGGCGGCACCGTGCTCGTCGTCATCGACGACACCGCGACATGGCGGCGGCGCAGCGGCACCTGCGACCCGGCCGGCGTCGGCGGCATGGTGGCTGGACTGATCGACGATTTGGTCTTCGATCTCGCGTCGGTGGCGGCCGGAGAAGTCCCGCCTGACTATGGCCCGCATGCGCCGGAGCATGAGCGCCGATGACAAACCACGCTGACGCCTGCCTCGACGCCGTGTTGGCGACGATCAACGCGCCCAGGCCGGTGTGGCTGACCGGCGACGGGCTGCTGGAGTGCCTGCGCGCCGACTCGCCGGACCCGCAGTGGCGTCCCCACGTCGAGGCGCTGTTCGACGAATGCTCGGAGGAGGCGTTGCACGACTTGGTGCTCGCCGGCGTCGTCGATTTCGCGACGCTGGAGCGTGCCCTGGCGGTCTGGGACCTGGGCGACGCCCGCGCGGCGCCGTGGGTCCGCGAAATGGCTTGGTTGACGCGCGAGTATGACCGCCTCAATTCGGTCGGTGACATAACATGAGGGCTCCGGAGAACCGCCATGACCGCACCATCGATCGTCAAACCCGCCACCGACCTTCCCCCACCGCCGACCCTCGCCGGCCTGCTCGGCCGCGAGGACTATGTGCGCCTGGCGCCGGCGACCAACGGCGACGTGGCTACGCTGGCGGGGTCCGTGGACGGTGAGCCGGTGGCGACGCTCGATGACATCTGGATCGTCCGGATGGACGAGCGCGAACACCTCGGCGCGCCCTGGGCGACGTGGCTGCACACTGTCGGCACGGTCGAGGGCCTGGATGAGCCGGTCGTCACGAGCCCGATCGAGCGCGTTGACGCGGCGCGCGGCGTCGTGCTGACGCAGACGGGCTCCGTGTACGGGATCCGCGGCGGGTTGGCAGCGCTCGGCGAGGGTGAACCGCCGGTGGACCACCTGCTCGCCTTCGCGCGGGCGTTGCGCCAATGGGGCTACGGGCGCGCCTGTGACCTACAAGCCGCCGGATGGGTAGAGCCGGCGTCGGCCGTACGCTGGGGCGGCTGGCCTCCAGCAGCGTGATGGACGGGCGCCGTCGTCCCGGTGGCGTGTTCCTGGAGCCGGGTCCGATGCCGCGGCCGAGTGGTGCGGGCAGCGGTTGACGGGACGGATGCCCCCCACGATCCTTTCGCCACTGGCGCCGTGGCGGGCTTGGCCCGCCGCGGCCTGCGCAGCAGGGGTGTGGGGGCGGTCCGGCCAGTCAAGCGGGGGCCAAGGTTCCGGCGACGCCGTGAAGCGGTCGGGATGATGAGGTATTCGGAGCGGGGAGACGGGCCCCGCTCCGCCCGACCGTAGGCGTCGATCCGGAAAGCCCCCGCGACCGCAACCCGGTCGGCCGACAACCGATCCCGGGACCTTTGCCACCGTGTTCGTCGCGGCCGTCCTCCTGCCGGAAGACGTCCGGATGCGTTGCGGCGACGGCCGGCTGGGCGGCGTAGCGTGGTGGTGCGACAGGATGGAGGCGACGATGGCCACCGCCGACAACGACGACCTGGTGCTGCTCTACAGCCACATGATCGCCAACCTCGACCGGATGCTGGAGCGGGCCAAGCGCCTGCCCGAGCCCGACCGGGCGATGGTCACCGACCTGTTCGGGCGCCACCGCCGGGAATGGGCGAAGGAACTGCGCCGCGTGACCAACTGATATCACCGCCGCCACCGAATGACCTCGGCTGGAAAATTCCTCCAAGTGAATTTCCCCTGCCCTCCCCGCTCCAGTATCCCGCAAACGCCGGTCGTGAAATCGCGCTGACGGCTCCGCCTCCGGATCATCCGTCGCGCCTTCAAATGCGAATGCACGCAAAAGGCGCGGTGAATGGCCGCCGGAGCGGGCGACCGGCAAAGGCAAATGCCGTTCCAACGAGCGCCCTTCCCTGCCCGACCGGCGTGAAAATTTTCACGCCGGTTTTTCACGCCGGTCGGACCGGTTGGAACCTTTTTTCAACGCAATCTATGGGTCATTATATTGCATTCGCGGCGGACCCGCCGGACCGATGGACAGGCCACCCATGACCGACACCAACCATCCGTTCCACGACCGGCCGACCGATCCGGAAGGCGCGCCCCGCCGACAATCCGCGTCACCGACCATCACCGACGCCGAGTTCGAGGTCGTGGTCGTAGACGACGCCGAACCGAATCCGCCTGGCGGTGGAGGAACGGGGGCGCTGGTGCCCGTCCCATCGCCGACTGGGGCGATGGACGTCTGGGTGGAGCCGCAGCCGATCCGACGGACGGACCACGACATCATCCTGGGCTGGCTGGCCACGCAGAAGTCCGACCGGACACGGCGCGCCTACCGCGACGACATCGAGGCGTTCCTGGAGTGGGTCGGCCGGCCGCTCGCCGCGATCACCGACGCGATGATCCAGCGGCATGTCCTCACCATGACCGCCAAGGACGGCTCGCCGGTCTCCGACCGCACGCGGGAACGCCGCCTGACCGCCATCCGGTCTCTCTTCAAATACGCGGTGGGCAAGCGCCACCTGGCCATCAACGAGGCAGCAACCGCGAAACTGCCGACGCCCGAGGACACGCTGGCGGAGCGCATCCTCACCAAGCGCGCCGTGCGCGCCCTGGTGGCGGCCGCGAAGCCCGGACGCGACCGCGGGCTCCTGGCTCTTCTTTATATTGCCGGCCTGCGGGTCAGCGAGGTGTCGGGCCTGTGCTACCGCCACCTTGCGCTGTCGGAAAACCCGACGGCGGAGCGGGCCGCCGTGCTCACCGTCTACGGCAAGGGGGCTAGAACCCGGCACGTCGCGCTTCCGGAAAGCATTGTGCATGACCTGGAGCACCTGCGCCGCCGGACGGCCGCCCTCAACCCGGCCCTGGTCGAAGCCGACCAGCCGATCTTCCGCTCGCGCAAGACGGTCGGCCGGAATGCCGGCCATCTGCACCCGAGCAGCATTCACCGACTTATCAAGGCGGCGCTGGAAAGCGCCCGGCAGCAGGCCGTAGCGGCCGGCAACGAGCGGCTGCTGGCCGACCTCAAGGCCGGGACGAGCGCGCACTGGTTCCGCCACGCCCATGCCAGCCACGCCTTGGAGGCCGGGGCTGATCTGGCCTTGGTTCGTGACACCCTGGGCCACGCCTCGGTGGCCACGACCAACCGCTATCTGGCGACCAACACCAAAAAATCGTCGGCGCGTTACGTCAGCGTGACCCTCGATGACCTGTGATCGCGGCACCGATTTCCGGCACCATCACCCAGCCCGCGAGCGTCTCCTGCAGTCGCACGATGCCAAGATCATTTTACGCCGGATATTGGCCGGCCGCTGGCGGTAATCGGGCTCGGGCACCCGGTCTATTTTGGCCGGTTGCCGGAACGGCAGGGCATTCTTAAAGCCGCAAAGCGGGTCATTGGGATGGTGTTGAACCACGTTGAACGCTGAAGCAGTCCCGCATCGGCGTATCCAAATGGCAGTTCTCGTGGAAGGCAACCGCCCGAGTACCGCCGGGGCTTGGTTCCATCTGCCATCGGCTAACCATGCCGCCTCCGTTCACATTGGGCGAAGCCCACGGATGGCTGAACAAGAACGACATATTGTCGCTGATTAACAGTCATTATGTCTTGCTGGAGACGACAAACTGGTACATCATGACAGGAGGTTGAATTTGCGAGCACCATCATGACCGAAGCCGATCCTGTTGATGATTCCGTCTTCCCGAAGCGGTCGCCCGACCAACTCCTGGCCGAGTTTCGGCGGTTGCTGGAGGAAATGGAAGAGACACCGCCGGAATTGGCCAAGCGAATGCACGGTCTGGGGGATCATCGCTCCGTGGCCGCCATCCTTCGAAGCATCCAGCGCATGGCCTCCGGTGAGACCGGGGTTTCTGGTGAGATGCTCGTGATCGCCAGGATGCTTGTGCATCGGCAGCGTCTTCTTCGGACGCAATACGCCAATCTGGATTGGAAAAGGCGTCCGGACGGACGGGTTTACGCGGTGATCGGCAACCTATTCGAAATCAATCTAGTTCCGCAGACGCGAGGCCGCTGGCTAGTCAACGTCGAGCATCTTCCGACTCGTTTCAGTCCACCCTGGCCGGTATGGCAAGAGAGCCTCGATGCTGCCAAAAGGAAGGCGATCACCCTACTTGGCGATGCGGAACTGCATATTATGTTAAACCAGTTGGAGGTGCAGGAAGGCCGCCAGTGATGGCGCGGCGGCCCACTGTCAACTGATCATTTCGCCCCGATAGCGCATCGGGCAGCACTTCACGACGCATGGGCCGACCAGCGCTTCTCGGTTGATCGGTAAAAGCATCGGCGACGGTCGGCTGCCCACCGGAAAAACGTTTCGTCTCGGATCGCACGGCTACTTCTGGCAGGAGGCGACAAGCCCCTTCAGCATTTTTCTCGCCTCCGCCGTGATCTTCATCTCGTATCCGTAATAGAAGTCCGGATTGAGCGGCTGCAACGCGTACCGGATCATGTTTGAGGAGGCGGCCATCGCCGCAACATTGGCGGGCAGTACGTAATGCCCGGCAACGTACTCACCGCGACGCTCGAGAAGTGCCCCTTTGAATCCTTTGACAGCGATCGGCGTCTGATCAAGGGTCAGGGTCTGCGGAGGATTCCGGGCTGCCAGAGCAAAGGATTCATCAGCCCCCATGAACATCGCGGTGAAGTTGATCTCCTTGTCCTCGTTGCAGAAGAAGATGGCTTTGCTGGCGCCATTCCAGGTTTCCTGCTGACCTTTCACATAAAGGCCAAAGTCCAGGGACTCGATGGTCCACTTCGGATCCGTCCCCGAGTGGACGACGCGGTACCGTTCAAGATCCGACGGGGAGAGCACAACCATGTCGCTGCTCGACGCACGGGTCATCACGGGGAAGAGCCCAGAGTCGATCCCCATTTCGCCGAGGTAGGATACCAGGAGCGCGCTCACCATCTGGGCGGCATCGCTGTCCTGTCCGGTTGTCCTCGAAAATGCGAAGCGATGGACACCATACTTGGAGCCGGACGGAACACTGCGGAATTTGCCCCCGAGAAACGCGGTGGCGCAGGCGCTGTAGCAGTAACCGGGATCAATCCCGCTGTCTGTGGTCCTGCGAACACCAATGGTGGTCGAGAAGCCGCGCTTCCGAAACTCGCGCCCGAGGGCAATGCCTTCGGCAAGGTTGCCGCCAGGCGAATTCAGAATGACGCTTGATCCATCGGGAACGTTGTTGGCTTCCAGGAAAGCGGAAAACCGCCTCGACGCACCCTTGTCGAACGGGCCGAACAACTGGATGCGCCACGCCGTCCCGGTGACCTGCGGCAGCCACGGGGGCTCGCCCATGAACGTCAGATGGTCGTCATCGATATGCTCAATGATGGGACCCGGCTTTGACGAAGCGGTCGGCGGGCCGGCGGGTCTGTTCACCTCACCAGAAGCCGCCCCTCCGCTCGCAGGCGCCGACGTCGAATGCCCGAGACCGTCCAGGTACGCCGTGCGCGCTGCGAGGTTCTCACCAACACAACTCCGGCTTCGGGCGATGACATCCGCTGGCGGCACACCGCGTCCCGGCACGCCACACATCCGGGTGTAGTCAGCGATCCACTGCTTCTGTTCGGCGGTCAGGGTCTTCCGGCGGTCCTCATCGAGCGATTTCCGCAACACGTTCCAGACGCTCTGGAGTCGGTCAACGCTCTCCACCAGGTTGGTGTCCGAGCAGATGACGTGATCAACTGCGAGATATGCCTTCGAGCAGTCGAAAGCCTTGCTTTCGCTCACTCCCATGGCTGCGGTGGCCAACCCGAACGCCACCACAGAGAGTCGAAGCGCCCTCATATGCTCTTCCCGTCCACCGAAAGACCCGCCGTTCCACACCCCTCAATAGCAATTCTCTCGTCGCTCGGTCAATTTCCCCAGGGTCTCGGTATTCGATCCCGACTTGCGTTTCCGCTCGTTTGTTCGCGAGCCGAACACCTCGGCCGCCTTGGCAATGATCTGGCCCATTATTGCGTCCGCGAGGCACCTCCGCGGCTTTCTGTTTCCAGAGTTCGCCTATGAAGGCATTGGTCGGAGGTGCGCACGTGGACGCGCCGCTGCCTGACGAGGATGAGGACGGCACGCTTGCGGCAAATAGCCCGCAAGAGCCGACCCCTCAGCCCGCGACCAATGCCCGCAGTCGGTCCACGATGGCGTCGATCTGTTCGGCATCATAGCAGCACAGCCCCTTCAACACGGCGCGCGCCGCGGCTTCGGCCTCCGGGAATAGGGCCTTGGCCGGCTCGCCCAGGACGTACCGCCTCGCGTCATGCGTGATCAGCACGTCGCCTTCCTCCACGACAACCGCACCCGTCACCACCCAGCGGCCCGGCAGCACGCGGCCGACGAGGTGGCGGTCACCGGCGACATGGAGAGTGCAATACCGCTCGATCCGGATGCCCCCGACCGTCCGCTCCGCCATCACCTCAGCCAACGTCCCACTCCTCTCCGATCCCGCCAGGCTCAAGTCTGCCGGGCCGGGATTCCGGCCGCAACCAGCCCATCGGCCTACGGCTTGTCGCCGTCGCGCTCGATCTCGTCCAGGTGCTCTTCGACGGCCTTCGCGCCGGCCGGCGTGGCCAGCAAATCGGCGGGCCGTTGACCGTCCAGGCCGACTGCCGGGATCAAGAGCCACGCTTCGGCGGCCTCCAGCGATCCGAGAACCTGCGCGGCTTTCGCCAGGATTCGAATTTGGTCTTCTTCGGCACCCACCGGACACCTCCGCAGGCTTTCGTTTCCAGGTCACCGATCACAACAGTCGTTTCCAGAATTTGTCGCCGCGGTCGCCACTTCCATCATCCGCTTGTATTAGGGCGTGACTTGCCCTTGTCGGCTCACACTGCATGTGATTACCTTGTGGCAGTCGTTTGGGTTTGGTTGGATAAGGGCAGGAGGGTGTGATGCAGGTCGATCTGGAGGGCGGCACGCCGGACAAGGCCACCCTGCGCTCCCTCCTGCTGCAGTCCATCGGGGAGGCCCGTTCACGGGGCATCACCGGGTGCGATGCCTTGCTCGACCAAGCCCAGGCCGCTGTCGGGCGGTGGGCGGACGAACATCACCAGACCGTTGATCTGGCCCAGGTCCGGCAACGGATGCTGCGCTTCGCCGGCGGGCCGGACGCTCGGATCTGGTCCGAGCCGATTCCGCCGCGCGAGCCGCTGCCGGCTGGGCTGGCGGCGCTGATCGAGCATGCCTGGCGGAGTCACGAGGCGTGCCTGTGGGCCGAGGATATCGACCGGGACGCCGATCCGCGCGCCATTTGGCTGGTGGTCGCCCGGGCGCTACGGGAGCGGGGATCGCCCGATCCGCGCGCATGGTGGCTGGCCGGGGCGATCGAGCGGGCGGCCGCAGATGAGGTGAGGCCATGATCCGGCTGACGATGACACTTGTGCCGTACGGCGAGCCGGTTGCCGGCGAACACCCGTTGCTCACCGGCTCGATCTGCTCGACCGTCGGCGCCGAAGGTCAGCCGGCGCATGGCTACCGCCTCGCCGTGGCCAACTGCGCCGGGGTGGGCAGCGTCGTAAAGGGCGAGGTCTCCAAGGATCGGTCAGGGCACCGGAATCCTCTTCACTTGCTGGCCGCCGTTGCGGCCGACCTCGACCTGGAGGCGTTGGGCATCGACTACGCGACCACACTGGCTGATCTGCCGGTTGCCCACCCGGAACGTCGGCAGGACCGCCGGCGCCGCATCGACGACACGGCCTCCGAGTGCATCGACCGCATCCGGGCCCTGGCAGCCGCCGGCGAAGAGGGCGTGGCTGCGCTACGGCAGATCGAGGCGGCGTTGGCCTCGGCCAAGGCCGGCATCGCCGCGCCGCCGCGCGGAGCGGAGGGGCCAGTCACGGATCCGGACGTAATCGATGCGATCGCCGACGGCTGCTACCCGGAGGATCGATGACGAATCCCGATGACGGTGACGACCTGGAGCGCGACATCGCCGCTGGGATTTACAAGCCCGCCGGGCCGTTGTTCGCCAGGATGAGGGCGCTGGTCGGCGACGCGCGCGGGGACTTGGACGCGCCGCTGCCCGATGAGGATGAGCCCGAGCCCGCGCCGAGGCCCAACGCCGAGCGCGTCAACGACGCGGCCAAGCGCCTGATGCATCGCCTCATCGCCCGGCGTCTGCCGCGCGAGCCCGACCTGCTCGCCCGCGCCCGCGCACGTGTCGCCGACACCGGAACGCCGCAGCCAGATTGCGTTGCTGAGTGGCGCGCCCTGCTCAACCTTCCCTTGGCCGATCTCCGCCGACGGATCACCGAGCGCAGCGAAGAAATGGAGCGCTTGCGGTCCTCGTCACCGCTCCTTGGTGATGGCTACTACGCCGACATCGACCTTCGGCGAAGGATCTGGCGGGCGGCAAGGAGGATCGCGCAACAATGACGAAGGCGGCCCGGCTGGGGATTGCGCGCTCCGAACTCGCGCGTGCCCTGCTGTGGATCCTGCCGCCGGATGCCCGCCGACGCCTCGCGGCGCGGTGCCGTGGCGCGCGGGCGCGCGATCTGGAAGAGGAGGCGCTGTGGGGATTGGTTGACCGCGCAACGGAACGGCCGATGCGCGTCCGCCCGGCGGTGCACGTCCTGGGTGGCCAGCCAGTTGCCGTCCTGGAAGTCCAACCGGAACGCGGTATCCTGCTGGCGCATCAAGACCGTGCCGTCATCGCCGAACTGCTTGAGTACGGCATCACGGCCGACGGGCCGGACGGCGAGCACGACGCGATCTACGTCCTCGCCGACGGCTTGGACAGGCAGCACTTGACCGTGGAGCCGGTGGCACCGGACGGATGGAGGCTTGGCTCTTCCCCAATGGGGAAGAGCCAATATTCATGATTTGTTCTGTTTTCGAGCGAGCCGCATATGGGGCACAGAAGCGCGTCAGAGTCCTGTCTCAGGCGCGCTTTCGGCGGGAGATGAGGCATAGGGCGAGGTCATCGCGCCAACGCTCTGCCGCGCCAGCGTTCTTCGTCACCGCCGCCTCGATTTCGGGGTTTTCCGACAGAAAAACCCAACAGCCGAATAACAGACCGCGCATCCGCGCGACCGACACAACGCCACATCAACACCGGAATCCCCACGACGGCCCGCACCGGCGGACGCCGCCCCGCGCGCCGCGCAACACTGCCATGCGGCAGGAGAACCCTGTCAAAATACCGACTTCTTCACTTGAATAAAATATTCAAGGCTTATAGAACGCTTGTATTCGCGCTCAATAACTGTAAATTGGCGCTTTGAGAACTGGAACGTTTTGAGGGACGGCGCGGCGCAGGCGATCTAATATTGATGACGTCCCAAGCAAGGAGGTCATCGGACATGACGAAGATTGCCGCTTTTCTTGTCGCCATCGCGCTCGCCGTCGCCGCCCCGGCCCTGCCGCCGGCCGTCGAGCCGCCGCCGCAGCCGGTCGTCACGACCGTCGGCGGGGTCAAGCCGCCCAAGCCGACGCGCAAGCGCCGGCTGACGCGCACGCGCTGACCAAGCCCTTCAGCGCCGGCGGGCGGGCTCGCGCGAGCGGCCCGCCCCGGTGCGCCCCGGCCGGGCAGCCCTTCCGCGGCCGTCCCGATGGCGCCGGGAACCGCCGCCTCAGAACAGCGTCATCTGCCGCGACTGCTCCTCGATGCCTTCGGCGTGGCGCCTGGCCGCGGCCTCGGCCTGCTCTTGGGCGGATTCCATGCTGAGCGCGCCCCCGTTGGCGACGTGCTGTCCGCCGGCAACGACGAACCAGGCCCAGGTGTCACCGGCGCCGGTAGTCGCTGAGACCGTGAGGTCGCATCCGTGCGCCGCGGCTCTGGCCGTCGTGTAGGTCCACCTGATCCTCTTCGGCATCCCGCCCTCCGCCGCTCCCCGCCGCCGACGTTGTAGCCCGGCGAACACGGTCGGATGGAGTGGATTCTTAGCGACTCACCAACAGGATACAGTGGTCAACAACTGCCGCAGGGCCCCATATGTCGATTCTTCTCAGCGTCGCACTGAGCAGCGTGCTGATCGCTGGCGGCCTCCATCTCCAGGGTATCGCAGAGCGGCGCCGGTTCGACCGGCGAAATGAGCACGGCATCCAGGTCTTAGACGACCACGCGACGATGCAAAGCGAGGTCGCGATCGACACGCTGTTCCACCTTGGCGGCTTTGCGCTCGTGTGCCTCGGCATCGGCGGAGTCCTGTACGGGGTCGCGCTGCAGGCTTTCGCCCGCTGAACACAGGCCGCACCGCGAAAACAACCCCCCGCTGGCACCGTGTTCCGGCACCGGAGTTTCGGACACGAAAAACGCAATCGCGTCCGTTGAGGCGGATGCGTCGAATGAGGCGACAACGCCAACGCACTGCAGTGCCTCGGTTTCTGGCCCGGATGAAGGCCGGGGTGATCGGGTGGAAAAATCGCTGAAATGGTTTCGGCGTTTCAGTGGATAGCCTGTCGCGCGACGGTGAGGGCCGGCAGGAACGGCTCGCGGGGCGAGAGGAATCACCCGCACCTTTCCGAGGGGATTGGCTCGCGGACGTCAGCGGCGCCCCCGTGCAAGGCCCGGTCCTGGGCGGAATACCTCGCGGACATCGAGGCTGGGGCGGGACTGTGAGAGGAACCGCCCACAGATTGGCGGCGTCGGACATCACCAAGAGGACACACCCGCGGCCCGAGAGGAATCGCCCGCACTCCGGCCTCGGCGGCGCCACGCCGATCGAGGTCGCCCGACAAACATCGCCGCAACTGGGGCCGGGGCATGCCCCGGCCCCAGTTGCCATCGCCGCCCATTCAGGGCATCAATCGAGAGGACTCGCTCTCTGAGTGGAGGAGGCTCGGGGAGCAGGTCACGTCCCAGAACTTCGGCCGCGCCACGCATGAGGTCGGGGCGTCCGGAGCGCTCCATCGACGCGGCCAAATCGGAAGCGTGCCGGACGCAGGCCTCGCACAGATCGCGCGCGTTCATCGCCATTGCCAGTCCCATGGGTGCCTCCGCAACCTCGACGCCAAACCCTGTTCGCGGAACTATGCCATCGAATCCTGCAGGAATCGGTGGGCGGCATCGGAGAGGCGATGGATTTCGGGCGCGAGGACCTGCGTGGGGAACGTCAGCCCTGCCCACGGAGGCGCAGCAGCGGAGCGTCATCCTCGTCCGTGCTCAGGCGCTTTACGCGGCGCTGGCGCGTCTCCGTGGCCTGTGTCGATGACACCGGCACGAAGCCATCCGGCTTACTTGTGCTGCCGGTGATGGCCTGAAGCACCAAGGTGTTGGCTGCCTCCAACTGCTTGGCGCGACGCAATTGGGCCATGAACTCCTTCGACGGCGTCATGATGTAGGTGATGTCGTCGATCCTCTTGCCCTGCTTGTCGAAGTCTTTTTCAACGCGATCGAGGATTCCCTCCTCAACCAGCGCATCGACGGCGGCGGTTACGACGCGCAGCGTATCGCGACGCCTGCTCCACTCATTCATACCGCTGTACTTGACGATCTCGTCTGCAGTCAGCGTTACCGGTTGGACGTCACAGGCGAGCAAGGCTCCAATGTCGCTGACCTCGCCGTACTCGACCGAAAGGCGGTTGTAGAGCCATCGCGAGACCGGGCTCTTCAGTTTCATGAGCCAGCGGTACGACACCGGCTGGAATTCCAAGTTCCGGATCGCCGACGAGACCAGAGGATTGAATTCCAGGTAGGTCTCCTCGGTGGTCTCGTCCTCCTCCACATGGTCGGATCGCCCGCGGATCGCCATGACCGGGAACGCCGTGGATTCCAAGAGATTCGATCCGCGTCCGGGCTTGCGGCCCGCGTCGGGACTCCTGGAGATGATGATGCGCGCGCGCGCCAGGACATCCAGCGCCTCGCGGATGTTGGTCAAATCGAGCGTGCGGTTGACGGCCCTGAGTTCCCGCTTGATCTCATACAGCGAGAACTTCATCTGCACCTTGTCCCGGTTCTCGCCGGCCAGCGACAAGCGTGAGCGGTCCATGGCCAAGCGCCGGATCACCTGCTCGACGATCTGTTCCCGCTCACCAGGAAAAACCTCAACCTCGACCATCGTTGACGGATCCTGGGCAACGGCCGGAACCGCTGCGTCACCCTCCTTCTTCGGCGGCGCGCGATAAATGCGGGCTGGTTGTAGCGTCAGTCGGTAGGACCGCCCCTGGAAGTCGAAGTCCCGGTGCACAGACCTGACGAACTGGTCCTTGGCGGCCTGAACTTCACCAGCCGCAGTTTCGTCGCGTCCGCTTGGGCCACGGGCAGGAAAGACAAAGCGTGGCGCGACATCGTACATCGCAATGAGGTGCGACTGCGAGCGGTCCTCATGCTCGAACAGCACCAACTGCGCCGCGGTGGTCGATGTCTTGTTGCTGCTCATGCGCGCCTCCCTGATCACGACCATACAGACCCGGACCAAAGCCCAGCAAGTATGCCCCAGCACCGACCGCCTTTGGAGGTGTCGTAAAAACTCGCGGACCTGTCGTCACAGCCCGCGATCATGTCGCAAAAACTCGCGTTTCTCTGGCCGCCGTCTCAAGCGCTGGGTTCGCGGGAAGGCCCCTCCCTCGAATCGGAGATCACCAATCGAACCCTGCTCAGCGAATCGCGAGTTTTCCTGACTTGGGCCGGTCGCGCCATCCCTTCCAGTCGGTGGAGGCGGTCTCCTCCGCGGATTTGCACGACATCCGCGGCATCGGGTACCGGCGTTTGCGGCGCCATTGGCAGCACCGCGAGTTTTCCCGACATTGTCTGACGGCGGCAGCGCTGTTGAGCAGCCGAATCGCGGGTTTTTCCGACATGCCTGTTCTTCGCAGGCTTTGACGTCGCATCCAGGCGCGGGTTTTCCCGCCATGATCCGCTCACGCACTGAGGGCCAATCGCGAGTTTTTGCGACAGGGGGCGCCGTCCACCGCCGTGCTGCCGACCGGGGAGCGTTCAGGGAAACGCGAGTTTTCACGACATCCTATCGGGTGTCGCATGGCCCCGTTGGCCACGTTCTTCCAGTCGGCCAATCACCCGTGTTCCGATTCGCGGGCCATCCGCGAGTTTTCGCGACAGGGTCGCGGGTTATTGCGCTCCATTCGCGAGTTTTTACGACCCATGCGCGGGACCGAACGACATGTCCAAAAAACCCGCGATTCGGCACGACTCGAGGACATGAGGAATCCTACCCGCAAGATCGCCGGGCCCATTCCGGCACCACACCTTGCGGAGTTTCTCGATGCCCAACACAACCGCTGCCGATCTGCCCGACACCGGGCGCTGGGGCCGGATCCCGGCTTGGTGGCTGGAACACCCGGACCTGGATGCTGATGGTCTCGCCGTCCTGGCCGCACTCTCTACCTTCGCCGACGAGCATGGCGTGTGCTGGCCGTCGCAGTCGACACTGGCGGCCAAGTTGAAGCGTTCTCGTCCGACGATCAACCGTATCCTCCAGGGCCTCAACGACATCGGGCTGGTCTCCATCGAGCACCGGAAGGGGCGCAACGGAGCCCGGCTCTCCTGCCTGTACCGGCTGCGCGTCGAACAGGACGGAAAGGCGGTTGCCAAAGTCACAGCGCGCCCTGTTCAGGACCTCGACAGGGATAACTCAGCCGTGAACGCCCCCTGTCCAGCAACGAGTCAGGAACACCTCCATTCCGAACAGATTCCAGACTCGCTCGCTTCGGGCAGGCGCGTGCCGGTGCGCGATGTGCCGTCGGATTGGATGCCGTGCGCCAACGATATGGCCTGGGCCAAAGCCCGTCACGCCGAGATCGACTTTGTTCGCCATGTCGAGGGCTTCGTACTGCGCTGCCAGGCCCATGGCTACCGCTACCGCGACATTTCCGCGGCCTGGCGCGCCTGGCTGGCCCAGGATGCGGCAGCCGGCAAGGCGCCAGTCGCCCGCAACATGCCTTTCGCCGGTGGCTCGGCTCCGACGCCGAGCAGCACCCGGGGAACGGCCGCTGAACTGCGCCTTGGCGCTTGGGCGGCTGCAGCCGCTGAACTGCGCCAGCGCACCACCATGTCTTGGTCGTGAGGAGGACCTACATGCCCGCTCCCAACGTCACCGCCTTCCCGAACAACCGGTCACCGCTGCCTTTCGACCCGGCCATGCCCACCGCCGCCCGCCGCTCCCTTCTGGTCGGGGCGTTGCCGCCGCCGCTCCAGGAACTGCTGGCCGCTGGCCATGTCGAGCGCCGGCCGCGGTTCGGCGACGACGGCTTCGACGGCATGGCCGAGACCTGGTCGCCCCCGGCCGGCGTGACACCGCAGCACGCCGCACTGGCACAGCGCGCGCTTGATGATCTGACTTCCACAGTACTGGCACCCGTGTCCACGGATCATGTCCTTGCCCGCGTCCTCGCCCTTTTGAGCCATTTCCCTTCGAAGGGCATGACGCCCGACGTTGAGCGTCTGGTGGCGCTGGACTGGGCCGAGGATCTCGGCGAATACCCGGCGTGGGCGATCGACACTGCGGCCAAGCACTGGCGCCGGACTAAGAAATGGCGACCGTCCATCGCGGAAATGCGGGCGCTGTGTGACGACCTTTGCACCCAGGAGCGCGCCCTGGCCGATCGGCTTCACGCGGTCATCCGTGCCGGCCAGCCGGATCGGGGACGGCGTGGCGAAGTTATGGCGATGACGGCGGGGGCAATGCGGCGGATGCTTTGAACGGCTGGCCTTAACGGAAACGGCGAAAATCGGTAGAAGCCTCCCGAGAGGGGGGCACCGGCTCGGGCTGGTCGTGATCACTCAGCCGAGGGATCTTCGTCCTGCTCTTCTTCCGGGTTCGCCGCGTAGCGCCGGATCCACGTCTCCCAAGCCTTCTCGACCAGCCCGATCGGCTCCAACCGGTCATGCTTGACCTTGTCCGTGCGAATCTCAATCAGCCGTCGGCGCAGGACCAGAATGGGCGATCGGGCTGGCAAATCGGCCCCGGTTGCCAAGGCTTCCAGGAAATATTCGGCAAGGTGTGCATCTTCGCTGAGAAGTTTGTAGGCAATGTAGCCCATCGTGGAGGGACGGCCGACGTCCCGGAGTTTGCGCCCCCAGTGCCGAGCCTCGGCCAAGTTCGGGTGTTCCGCGACCAACTGCCGGAGATCGTGCACCGACGGCCGCACGCGGCGCCCGTTGTGGACATCCAGACGCCAGTAAAGCGTCGCAATGCCCCTCACGATGTCGACGTCCCCGACCCCATCGAGGTCGGACGACACGCCCTGGAAGGAGGCCGCCCTCTTGGGGTTGCGATCATAGGTGTGGAATGCCTCTGGGGACAGGCCGCGCACAACCAGCATCTCCACGGGCTCGCCAGCCTCCACGATTGCCTGGAGCCGGTGTTGTCCGTTGATGAGGGTGCCGTCTTGCTCAACCGAGAAGCAGATCGGTTGGCCGTTGAAGTGAAACGCGCCGGCTTTTATGTCACGGGCCAGCATGGCGACGTGGCTGCGCTGGATTTTCCTGTTTCGGAAATTGCGCCGCAGGTATTTGGCCGCGAGGTCCGGCGTTACCGTTTCCACCGTGATCGAAACCTGGCTGTAGTTGGCGGCGAGTCCGTGTTCCAGCGTCACCGCGACAGCCCCCTCTTCGAGGGCTGGCCGGATCAGGCCAGGGTACCCGACCACCGCGGGGAATTCGTCGCCGCCGCGCTTCCCTTCCTCTATGGGCTGCCAGCGGTAGAAACGGCGGCGCTCCCCCGTCACCATGTCGTTCCAGGCCATGAGCGCGAGCGCCAGCGTGGTGACCAGTGGCATGCGGCCTTCGTCGCTCGAGGCCAAACGTTCGTACAGTTTGACGCCGGGATGTCGGTCCTCGTAGTGGTCCGGGTGCTTGACGGCATCCAACATTTCGCGGAGCAGATCGACCTTGTCGGAGCGGTGCGCGACGTAGGAGAGGATGATGCGGACCGCTTCACCGATGACCGGCGTCTTGCGCGCGACCCCCCACTCGGCGGCGCGGATCAAATCATCTTTGTTGGCCACCCAGTAGCGTTCCAGCGTCCCCCATGGCAGCAGAGCATCCGACGTCCGCTTTCCCAGCGTGCCCTTTTCCATTCGGATGAGCCGCGACATCGCTGGGACGACCTGCGGCGCCAACTCGACGCCTTCGGCCTCGAGCACCGCGACGAAGGTCCGGCGGCGCGCTTGGTCCAACGTGTGGACCACCTCCTCGCCGAGGTTCTGGGCCAGCAGCGTATCGAATGGGGCGCCGGATCGCGCGCACGCAAGCAGACGCTGGTACCCGTCAAGGAGCGGGCGATCTGGCCCTTTTCCGAAAATGAGCGGAGCCCCATTCAGAACCCAGCGCCCGGCAGCCATTTCTTCCTGATAAGCGTCCACGGCACTTTTGACGCAACGGTAGGGCCGGCCAGATTGGAAAGCAATGGCCAGCAGCGCCTTCGCCATTTCCGGGGTGATGCGGACGATGGAAAAGCGCGGCGCCTCGATGTCCTGAACGGCGGCAGCCTTCTTGGAGAGGGCGGCAAGACGCCGGTTTTCGGCTGTGGCGACCTGTTCCAAGGTGCCGGCGTCAACCTTGGGCGAGCGTGCCAGGTCGAGGATGATCCGCCCCCGCTTTTCCAGAGCCTCGACCTGCTTCGGATCGGTGCCCAGAAGAGCGGTTTCCGGTCGCGCGGTCGGTTTGCGGCCACGGCGCACTTCGGCTGGCGCGGACTGCGCGTCCGACATGATCTTGCTCCCAATTCCGTTTCCAGAAATCAGATAGCGCGAGACCGACGCTGAGAAAACGGATTTTTGCTCCGGCCCCTCAGTGCTGTAGGGGAGAAATCAGGCCGTGGATCGTGCCGACCACGCGGGCATCGCCAGCCAAGATGGAAGCCATGGATGTTGTCCGGCCCTATGGGACCTGCGTAACCACATCCGGCTTCGCTGGCCGATCTTCTCGTTCTCACGCCGGTCGCCGCGGCGTCCCTACTCCGCGATATCGACCATCCGGAATCCTACATCGGCAGCCGGTTGGAGTAGATCAGTGACATCCTAACTGTCGTGTGGGGCAACCGGACCTGGACGCATACGGCCTGGGCGGTCGTGGCCTATTTCCTCGCGCTGCTGTTCGCCGGTGGGCTGGATGGGGCGAAACCATGGTCGGCCATCGCCTGGGGCTGCGCCTCGCACGTCGTCGCCGACAGTTTGACCAAAGGCGGCGTGCCGCTTTTTTTATGGCCTGCGAGCGAAGAAATACGGTGTTCCGATCTTCCGGACGGGATTACCGGCCGAGGGACTGCTGACCTTCACGCTGGCCGTGGCGGTTGGCATCTGGGGCTTGCGCAGTCTCGGATTCGTGTCGGCGGTTTTTCGTTGACAGTTTCCGGAAACTTTTCTCGTTCCCGTCCGTCTCGGCGGCATTGCATTTCCGGATGAGTCAAGATACAACAGAAGGGTAGCCCCGCCGAGGGGTGTTGCGCGAGCGGTTGCTTCGTGCGGATCCGATGGCAGGCGCCAACCAAGGCCATCGACCGCGAAGCAGCCCGGACTGGAGATCAGGCCCCGCTGCGCGACTGGATGTGGTCCTTGTACCAAGTCCGGTCGTCGCTGTAAAGCCCGGAGACCAAGTCCAGCGCCCGTTTCCGGACATGCCGGAGGCGGAACGCTTTGAGACTGGAGCCTGGGATGAACGCCGCAGAAATTTTCAACGAGTTCGGCGAAGGCGTGAACGCCGAGAACGCCCGCCACGAGGAAACCCACGTTGGCCGCGTGCTGACCGACGACGAGTTGCGCCTGCCCCGGGTGCTTGTCTACGAGGGCATGCCCAAGGGGCAGACCTACGAGGAAACCCTCAAGGTCGCGAAGATGGCCGCGGCGGTCAGCGTGTCGGACAAGGCGTGCATCTACTACGAGCGACTGCTCGCCCAGGCGACCACGCGCTTCAACTTGGCAACTGGCGAGAAGTACCACTGCAAGACCGACTGGATCGAGCGCGGTCTCGGTCCGGCAGTCTACGCGTCCGGCGCCACGCTGGAGCGCAAGGCCGGCAAGAACGGCCAGAAAATTTCCGCGCGTTACCGCCAGATTCTTGAGCAGGAACTCGCTATCGCCGGCTTCATTTGGCGCGTCGACGCCGCGAACCTTTCCCGCGAGGGGGAGCGCGACGAGAACGGCCGCCTTGTTTCCTTCTCGGGAATCAGCCTCATCCCGACCATCCTGCGATTCGAGGAGTTCAAGGAGCGGATAACCCGGCACGACGCCGAGGTGAAGGCCGTCGAAACGGCGAAGAAGCGTCTGCGCGCTCTGACGTCCAAGACGCGGCTTCGCCTTCGCAATGCCGCCGCAAGAGTGCCGCACGCGGCCAACTGGTCCGTCATTCGCGCGCACGCCGGCGAGGTCTTTGCCGAAGCAGAGCGGATCGTCGATCGCGTAAACCCGTCCGTTTCGGATCTCAACGCTGTTGCCGCCGCCCTGGAGTCGATCGATGATGAGATCCTCGCGGCCATCGCTGGTGCGATCCGTACGCCGGCTGCGCCCACCGTTGAACCGAAGGAAAACGCCGTCGCCGTTGTGACCGAGCCGGCCAAGGTCGTGCCGTTTACTCCACGACGGAAGGAGAAGGCGATAGAGGCGGAAGCCGCGGCCCGCGACATCGATCCGGCCGACGTGCTGTCCGGCAAGGCTGACCTCAGGGCCAAGGAGGCCCGAGCCTGCGAGGAGATCACCGCCTCTCTGCTGGCAGCGGCTTATCCCGCGCTCCAGGACGCGCTGCGTGCCACTGGGATGGACTGGGATCGCGTCCAGGATTGGGAGGATCTGATCCCCGCCCTGCGCGCGCTTCTCGACGGTTTCAAGGCTGGCAATGCGTTTGACGGATTTCTGGGGACCGATGACGCTCTCCGCCGCCTGTCGGTCGCAGTCTGCGCGGCCACGGCTGAGGGGATCGACAGCCCCGCCAAGTACATCCGCAGCATGCTGGTTCGGATGAATAACGGCGGTTTCGGCTGGGTCGGACAGAAGAAGAAGATCGAAGAACTCGCCGGGCCGGCACTGCGGCAGCGCCACGACACGATGTCGCGCAAGCCGTCTTCCACCGCACGGCAGATGGTGGCGAAAAAGTTGTCTGGAGCCATTCCCGGAATGCATGGTGACAGCAAGCCGTCCGAGGCAGCGCTGAAGCGCGCTCTCGAAAAGATCCGTGAGGTCTGTCAGACGGGACAGTGAGCGAAAAACGTTCGTCAGCGAAGGGTCGAAACGGCGCCGGGGAAACCTCGGCGCCGTTCTCATTTCAAGGCTATGACACCGCTCTCGGGGATCGCGCTGGAAGCACGGTTTCGTGAGACTTTCCGGGACTGAAGCGGCCACCCCACGCCAGCCTTCGGAAAGAGCAACACACGCGCTCCAAAGGCGGCTTGGCAAGCCTCGGCAGGTGCTGACGTCGCCTCCTGAGCGGCAGTCGTCCCGGTCCTGGGGGGCGCGCGCAACCGGGGGGGCTGAAAGGGAATGACGCTGAATTGGCTCAGCGGCGAGGTGTTATGCCGAGTTCGCTGCGCGTTGCCGCGATGGGGTGCAATGCCAGGGCTGAAGGACGGACAGGTGGTGTCTGATGTCCTGCCAAGTGCAGAGCCGCAGCCCAATGACTGAAGGTTATCCCGATGTTGAGAAGAAACGATGGTCCGTTCCTACAAAACCCAGTGTCTCGCAGGCGCGCGCATGCGCGGGTGTATTGTATGACGCTTAGATTTTCTCTCATCACTCCCTGAAGGCTCTCTTGTAATAGTACGGGCCTTTTAGGGCGAAGAAACGTGCACCCCGAGGGCGAACATCTCTTCGCCCTCGGGGCGAACAGATGAACCCTGCCGGGGCGAACATATGGGCACCCCTGGCGCGAAAAAAATTCTTCCCCGACGTTGGAAATTCCTTTTCTGTCCAACGGCTTAGTCGTTCTTCCTGATCATCGCCGTGCGCTTCGCGGAATTCGCGTGGTTATGGCTCTGGTTCAGGCCAGGGCCATCTCAGACTGTCGTGCTGCATCGGCTGCTGAATGGCTCCTCCGACGCCTGTTTCCGCTCACGGACGAAGGGGGTGTTCGCGGGGAAGGGATGTTCAGCAGTCACCCCTTCTCTCCTTGTCATCCAGGCCCCAGCCGTCTTTCCGGTTAGCGGTTGACCTCGGCCACCATGACGCGGCCGGCGTTCCGGCGCGCGAGGGCGTTGGCTCGTGCGGCGCCGATGTCGATGTCCGCGATCTGGACTCGCTTCGAGGCGGCTGTGGCGATGCCTCGTTCGCGTCGGACCTGCTCCAGGTTGGTCAAGAAGGTGATCTGGTACGCCCAGTAACGGTCATCTTGGACCCACCGGTGATAGCGGGTGGCCGCGCGCAGCCCGTCCCGGCCGGCGCTCGGCTGGTAGGCGCCGGCGCGGTCGGGCGACGGTCCGCCCGTGAAAAGCAGCCGGCGGTGCTCCGCCGCCCAGGTGACGTTCAGCGCCGGATTTAACAGATCAGCCACCGGCATTCCCGGCGCTGGCGGGTGGTAGGTCAGCGACCGCTGCAGGCAAGAGATATCCAAGTTGCGCTTGGGTTTTCGCGCAATCAGGCGCTTGGCTTCGGCGACCGCGGCTTCCTTAGTCAAAAAACCGCAGATCTTTGCCGCCATAGTTGATGACCCAAGGGTCGCCGAAGGCGGCACCGGGCTCAGGGTCGCGCTGACCGCTTTCGTTTCGCATGATGGCTTCGAGGGCACCCGCGGGAATGCCGTATTTCGCTTCGGCCTCGCGGACCAGGCGCACGCAGATGGCGCGATCCTCGGCGCTGGCCGGCATCGCCGCGGCCAGGGCCGCGGGGCCGGCGAGCACGAGGCCAGGGGCTGCGGCGCCGTTGAGCCGAGCGCGCAGGCTCTTCCGGCCGATTTTGGTGTCGCCGGCGTGCTGCCGACTCTGGATGCGGTGGAACATCGCGGTGTCCCTGTCGTGTCATGGTATTGTTTCCGGATTGACAGCACCGCTGACCGCCTGCGGACGATCACGGGTGCCGGTGTAAGATTAAATTTTCGGCCGCGCAGCATGGCGGACGTCCTATACGCCGCCCTGTCAGACACCCTGCCGGCTGGGTGCTGGCACCCACTCTCCGCCCCTGCCCGACCGAGAAAACACGATCGTGGCCGCAGCGCCGTGATCCGGAAACGGGCGCCATGGTTCCATCCGCGATGACCTTCAATGGAGTGTCCGGGATAAGTCGCATCATCGCCGCGGCGCTGCTGGCCGGACTGATCGCCGTGGCGCCTCTCCCCCTCCTGGCCGACGATGGATCCGGTGGCTGCGCCGCTTCGGAGAGCGCGTCGGCCTGCATGCAGCGTTTGAACCTGGTCCCGATCCCCGGCCTGAAAGCCCCCGCTGCCGCCGAGGACGCGACGGGGGTTGGCCAGGCTGCTGTGGTGCGATCGGCGCCCGGCAAGAGCGGTGCCACGCTGGCGACCGCGTCCGGGTGCTGGCCATCGAAGGCGACGCCGCGCGGGTGGCGGCGAAGGGGCAGGTCGGCTACGTGCCGGCCGAGATCATCATGTCCCCTGACGCTTTCAAGAAGAAGTTGGCGGCCGAGACATCCAGCGCCGAACAGCGCGTCCGCCAGGCGCTCAAGGACGGCCGGGCGCGTGCCGGGGCTGGAAACCAGGGCGGCTCCACCGACGCTGCGGGCGGCAACGGACAGGGGCGTGCCGCCATGGCTGCCCAGCCCGCGCAAATCACCCAGGGGATGCGCGACCAGCGGTCTCAGGGCGTTCACGCCGCGTGTATGGAGATGACCGGCAGGAAGTACCGGGCGCTCTGTTCGGTCGGCTCGCCAAAAAGGGTCGACGGGCAGTCGGTCCTGTTGAGGTTGCCCGGGGCGAACCGGTGGCCAACGATGTTCGCCGGGTTGATGTGGTGTTCGCTCACCAACCACCTCTCAAGTTCGATGCTCTTGGCGTCCTGCGCCGGCGTCCTGCCCTGCCCTGACAGGGCAACATGCTCAATGCCAATGCTGTAAGCGTTACTGGCGCGGGCACGGATGGCGATGTCCATGTCGTCGGCCATTTGGACCAGCGTGCCATCGCGCCCGATCGCGTAGTGCGCCGACGTGCTGCTGCTCGGCAGGAGCACGTGCGTGACAGCGCCCTAGAGACTGGCGCCTGCGGTGTAATGGCTGACGACGTGCGTGATGCGCCTGCCGGTCGTCGCTTGGACGTTGGGGCTGATGATCTCAATGGTTTCCGGCTTCCCGTTGGCGGTGCGCGCCCGGCGCCGGCCTTGCGCCATCACGTTCGGGTCGGCTGGAACGGCGGCGTTCCCCCGCCCCAGCCCGCCGCCTGGGGACACGGAAATCTTGCCCGTGGCGGCCGGCACGCAGCCGGTGAGGAATGAGGCCGCGACGAGGCCGGCGCCGACGGCCACGCCGCGGCGAAAGGCGCGCCGGTCGAGGCCCAGGCTGCAGACGAGGCACATGGTGAGGATCCGCCTCCGGCCTTCGTTCCCGGAAACATTGGCGAAGCCTAAGGTTACGGGAGGTGCTGTGATCTCATACCTGGACGTTTTTCGGGCACCCTGCCCTCCACCCCGCTGGCGGGGTTGTCCGCATACTTGGTCAGCGATCATAAGACCACAGCATCGCCCACCATTTGGGACGCGGTGGCACGGTTCTGTGCCGGTCGGATTCCGACCACCTTCCCTCCGGAGCCGACCGGCCCTATGCTCAAGTTGACGTCCGAAACGCACGATGAGCACTCGATGTTCGCCGCTTCCAGGCACGCCGGCAGATCAAAGGATCAGCACCGATGGTTGAGGCAGGCTGCGCTGGCCCTCGGAGCCGTGATGCTGGTGGCTGTGGACGTCAGGGCAGCCCTCATCGACGATCTGATGTCCTGCTCAAACGTCGGCAATCCTAGCGCGCGCCGCGCCTGCTTTGAAGCGTTGATATCCGCTTCTTCTCAGCCGAAGGACAGAGACACAAGGCCATCTCCTTCTTCGATCGCGAAGAGGCCGGAGGCGATCGTTGTCGATCGGGAACGCTTCGCCCGGTGTCTGGCATTGCCGGCCGAGGACTACATCATCGAGGTGATGATCGCGATCAGGCGCGACGGCTCGCTGGACAGCGCCTTCGTCAGCGAAACCTACCGGTCCAAATACCTGAGCGACGGCGATGGTCCTTTCCGCAAGTTCGTGGACTCTGTGGTGCGCGCAATCCGGAGGGGCAGCGAGTGCGGGGTGGACGTTGCCCGGCAAAAGACGACGACGGAAAGGGACCTGCTCGGCGCGTCTAACATCATCTTGGTCGCCGTCGACAGCAAAGACCTGCGCTGACACTCGCACGGTCTGACCGCGGTGGTCGGAATCCGACCACCGCCCTGCCCGCGTCCGTGCTGGCACCCCTGCCGCCACCCGCCTCCCCTCCTCCTGGCTGCCCGATCGCTCTGGCTTTTCCACCAGGTGCCCACCGTGTCGACATCGGGGAGATCGTCGGCGGGTCACGGCTCCGTGGTGACGACGCCGTACACCCTGATGCCGTTTTGTCGCCCGCGCATCGGTGCGGTGCCGAGGATCTTGACGCCGCGACCCTGGCATCGAGGAGCCGCTTGGTTGCCGCCTCGACGAGATCGGCGCGACCCATGAGCCGGAGGGCCACGGCTTCGTTTTCGACGCCGGCCGCCGGCTCGTCGTCGCGCTGACATACCCTTGGTGAGCGCCCTGCCCTTCCCTCTCGTAGCCTCTGCCCGCCGCTCGCTGATCCTCGTGTTTGTTGTGCCGCCAAGAGCGCCATTTACCTGATTGCGTTTCCGGAGGCGATGCAGGTGCGCCGCGAGCAGATTTTCGAGGCGTTATGCGTGGCGCATACGTCCAGCATGCGGCGCCGGTACGTGCGGCATGCTGGACGCATGCTTGGTCAATGACTGGGTGGTCGGAATCCGACCACTCTGCCGCAACCAAGTAGACCGACCTGGAACGTACCCTGCTGGCAAGGTGGTCGATGGGGTGCTGACGCCCCATCGCCTCGCGGTGAAGCGTTGCAGGACCAAACGGTAATGGCCGGCGGCGACTTCGCATGCGAGAGGTGACGGAGATCGACGCGCACACGGCCCTCACCCCGGTCGAAGCAATGCGCCAGCACGACGACTATGACGCTGACCGTGTCGTGGACGTGTCAGTCATGGTTCCCGACGGGGAGGGGCGCCCCTCACAACCATCCGGCGGAGTGGTCGGATTCCGACCACGGCATCGAGCGGAAGCGCCTCCGTCCGCAAACGCCTAGCCCCCTCCCGCTGACATCCCGGCGATCGCCGGGCCTGCGCGGGGTTTTCCGGGCGCGGAGAGGCCGCCCATGGACACATCCGCGAACAGTGACGGATGTGGGAGGCCAGGACGTTTTCCAGGCGGCGTCTCTCGCCGCCAACGTCTCCAGGGCGTGGGGCAGGGCGCTGATGCATCCGTGGGCTATCCTGAGCCCTTTATGGGTAGGCCGGGCCCGGTGTCGACCGCCCTCGCCTGCCGACCGTACAGCCGTCGCCTCGGGCATACGCGAGCGCTTCCACCGTCGGCAGCCCGCTGTCGATTTCCCGATGGCGCCGATGGCGGTTTCTCGGTTGCGGTTGCAATCCTGCCTCCGGTCTTCGCTTCCGATGTTCGGACGTCAGCGCCTTTATCCTCTTCCCGCGTCTCTGTCGGCCGGGCATCCTGCTGACACTTTCCGGCACCAAGGGCAGCCCCGACGGCTGGCCTTTGACCCGGCACCGTCTCCCGAAGGCGGTTCCGGCAGCAGGATGCCCGGCACCTCCCGTTACTGGGCCAACGGAGGCCCGTTACGTCCCGGCGGTCCTGACCCTAAGCGTGTAACGCCCTCCACCCAAGCGTGAAACACCCTTGCCGGCGGTTGAAAGCCAGCAACGGCGCCGGATCTCATGCCAACGCCACTTCGAGTGCAGGACGCAACAACGCGTCGCGTAACGCTCGGACAAATCGCGGGGGGCGGAACCCCGGTCGCGACCACCCCTTCGCATCCGCCGGAAGCCGCACGCAGCAAGGATTTCAGACTATTTCCCAGCCGTCCGTTTTGTCGGGCGGCTCCGTGATCTTTTTCACCGGCCTCCGCGATCCTGAATCAGCAGATCTCGACACCTGAAAGGGGCGAACCATGGCCACGAACACCAACGCCGAGCCGAAGCGCTCGAAGAACGCCGAGCGCATGGCGAACCGCCGCGCCAAGCGGAAGAACGCGGGTATGAGGCCGTTCCAAGTGCACCTGACCGCAGCCGCCTGCGACGCTGCGGACGACATGGCCGGCCATCTGACCGGCAGCCCGGACACGGTCGCGACCGCTCGCTACGTCGCCCAAGTGCTGGAGGATCTCCTCCCGGCTCTTGTCGATGACGACGTGGTCAGCCTCGCCGAGCAGCAGGCCATGGACGGTACGCCAGTGTCGCCGAGCGCGGTCGCCGCACAGGTGCTCAAGGTGTTCGCGTCGGCCGCGGCAAAGCCTGGGATGATGGCGCGGATCGCTGCACTGGTTGGCCCCTGCAATGACCAAGAGCGCCAGGCTGAGATGATTTCCAGCGCGTTGGAGATCGGCTTGTCGGTGATCGAGTGCCCGTCGGTCGCCGCGCGCTTCGATGCCGCCCAGGTACCGGAGGAGGGCAGGGCGGACGTGATCGGAGAAGCCGTCATGGGGCTGCGCGTCGTCGAAGCGCTCCAGGCGGCCAACCTCCTCGCCGAGATCGCGCGGGCTCCGGACCCCGGCGCGGTGGTCAAGGACGCGGTCACCCTGCAGCAGCGTCTCATGCCGCTGTTTGGGTCTAACGCGGCTGGCGCGGTGGCGAACCTACTCTGGCAGGAGCATACCTTGGCGGCCCGGCAGCGGCTCGTCGCGCACGTCGCCGAGGAGGCGATTCCCGCCCTCTACCGCGGCCTCAAAGGCATGCCGCAGGCACGGGAGAGCGTCGCAGCGGCCAAGACCCTGCGCGGAGTGTTTGACCTGCTCGACATTGTCGTTGCCGCCGCTCCACCGTGGAGCGGACATCCGTTGAGCAACCTCAAAAGCGCCTTCGTCGGCGCCGCGAACCGGGCACTGCGGGAAGGCCGCACGCGCTCGGCCGAGCAGTTTTTCCGCGAGACCCTGTGCCATGTCGCTGGCGTTCCCCTGCCGGGGATCTCAACGGCGCGGTCGTCGACGGTGTCGCAGAAGACCATGGCCGCTTTGCCGGCTCCGCCTCCTCCGACAGTGGACGTCGAGGCGGAGGAGGTCAACGACGAAGAGACTCCGGACAGCAGCACCGGCTGCGGTTGGCTCTCAATGACCAAGGTTTTTCGGGGGCGGTGAACCGACGCCGCCTCCTCCTGAGCGCGCGATGACCGGGCAGGACCTGGAAGACGGGCTGGACGAACGGAAACGGCGTGTGGTTGAGCGCACAAGAGTACGCTTTCCCGCTCCCTTTTTTGATGCCGGGTTTTCCGCTGCCGTCCCCGTTAGCAGGGTGGTGGCAGGGATGCCAGCGGGGTGGTCGGCAGATAGCCGCTCGGTCGGAGCCAGGCCGGCACCCCTGCCTCACGCGGTCGGAATCCGACCGCTGCGCCACCACGGACATAGCGGTCGGATTCCGACCAACGATCATTCGGCCGTCACTTCGTCCTCGGCGAGAATGGCGTCGATCGCCTCGCGCATTTCCCGCAGAGCGTCGCGGTCGACGTCGGCAAGCGCCTGGGGCTGTTCGCGCAACCCGATCAGCACGTCGCGTGCCTGGAACACCGGCTTGGCCGCGCGCTTGGGCAGGGCGCTGAGCGCCACGCCGGCCGGGGCGCTGACCGAGGCGCGGGGCACGCGGGCAGGCTTTTCCACGTCGGCCTGATCGCCGGTGTCGGCATCGTCTGGTGTCGGGGAGGGGAGGGTGCTGGTCTCGAAGCCTTTGAGGGCTTCCCACGCGCGGACCTGTTCCTCGTGATCTTCGATGGCGGCAATGGCCTCCATCTTGGACTTCGGAGGCCGGTCAGACATCACCGCGTATTCCTCACGGATGGCTGGCGCCAGTTTCTGCAGAGCCAACGCCATCGTCACGTAGGTCTTCTTCAGCCCGGTCACCTCGACCAGTTGCCGGTGCGAGTAGCCGTACTGGTCGACAAGCCGGGCCAGCGCGTCGGACTCCTCCAGAGGCGTCAGGTCCTTGCGCTGGAGGTTCTCAATGAGCGCGATTTCCTTGCTGTCACCGGTCACCAGGACGCCGAAAATGGTCTCCCGACCGAGCATCTGCACGGCGCGCAGGCGTCGCTCGCCAAAGACGAGTTCCCACTCCTCGTTCCCGATCTGCCTTACGCCGACGGGCTGCTGGAGGCCATGGCGTTCGATGGAGGCCGCAAGGTCCCGCAGGTCGTCCTCGTCGAAAATGCGCCGCGGCTGATCCGGGTTCGGTCGAACCTTGTCGACCGGCACTTCAACAAGGTGAGGGGCGTCCTTGCTCAGTCCGAACAGGGCGTCGCGCACATGCTCCTTGGCGGAGGCGGTGACGTTCGTCTTCGGGGTCTTGCCCAAGAGGCTACGCGACACGGGCGATCTCCGTCTTCAGCCGGGTTTCGCGCTCTTTCACGAGCGCCTCGGCAACTTCTTGGTACACGGCGGCGCCCGGAACGTCCGGCGCGGCTTCCACAGCGGCCCGGCCGACCGAGGTCGCCTGCGCGTAGATGCTGGCTTTTGGGACCGGCGGGAAGATGTGCATGTGCTCGCCGTACTGTTGGGTGATCTCAGCCAGCACGTCGCGGTCGTTCCGCTCGTTCTTTTTGAAGATCGTCGGAATGATGCCGAGGACCGAAAGCCCCGTGTTCAGGCGACGGCGCGCTTTGCCGATGTTCTCCAGCAAAAAGCCCATGCCGAGCAGAGAGAAGCGCTCCGTCTGGCAGGGAATGACGGCGGTGTGCGCCGTGGAAAAGGCATTCTTGGTCAGGTTCCCAATGTTGGGAGGCGTGTCAATGATGACGAAGTCGAACGTCTTTCGGACGTCCTCCAGCACCTCCTTCAGCACGAAATCGCCGCCGGTCTGCGTGTCAATCTCGACCTCCGTTTCCGCCAGGCGGATCGACGCCGGAGCCAAGCGCAGGCCCGATTCCTCGACCGTGACGATGATGTCGCGCAAGGGCATGTCCCCGTGCATCGGGTAGTACAGCGTGCGTTGCTGCTTTTCGAGATCGTAGCAGTCAAACCCAAGATGCTGCGTCGCGTTGGCCTGCGGATCGCAGTCCACAAGAAGGGTCGCGTAGCCGCGCAGGGCCAACACGGATGCGATATTCACGGCGCTGACGGTCTTGGCGCAGCCGCCTTTCTGGTTGGTCACGACAACAACCAGAGCGGGGCCGCCTTGCCTTTCAATGCCGACCATGTCGCGTTTGATCAGCGCGGCAACGGCGGCCGGGATGCGCTCGCCGCCATTCTCCCAGCGGGACACTTTCTGCTTGTCGTAGCGTCGCTGGAGCCGGTCGTTCAGCCAAATCGCGAACTCGGGCTGCGACAGCCCTTTCTTCTCGCGGTATGCCCTCAACTCGTCGCCCGTCACGCCTACCCCCATCGTTCGTGTCGCCGGTTGGCAGGGTAGGGGGTAGACGCAACGCCCGTCAAGAATGCCGGATGTGACAGGGTACTGTCTACCCCGGTGTATCAACCCCGCCGCACCCCCGCTGGCAGGGTGGTGAGTGGGTAGTCACATCCTTGCCGGCACACCAGTCAGCCCAGGCAGTGCCTTGTCTTTTGCCAGTAGGGTAGGGCGGTGCCGATGGCTCGTTACCGGCAAATCGACGCCGGTATTTCGGCGCCGGCCACCGGTGCCGGAAGGGGAGGGCGGGGGCATCAAGCGCCCTGCCCTTCCAGCGCGAAAAGGCCGACTCGGGGGGGCTAGTCGGGTGCCGCGCCGTCAGGAAGGACGGCCGGGGAGGACCGAGTAGAGCCAGAGTGCCGCGCCGACCGGAACGATCAAGCGCATCAGGATGAAGGCGATGACGGCTAGAATCCGGAAGCGCCGGGGCAACAGGGGAACGACGCAATTCGACGCCGCTCCCGCCGCGTCGGGCATGGGGAAAGGGTTGTCGGAGACGGGAGCCGACCCCGTTGGCAGGTGTGCCGACGAGTGGGGGAGGGAGTGCCGGCAACCATGCTCAGCGCTCCGCACCGGAGAGTTAGGTCGGCTCAAGTTTCAATTCGGCGAGTTTCCGGTCGACCCAGTCCTCGATAGCCATCGCAAGGATTCGACCGCGGTCCGGCTTGCCGCGCATGCGGTCTCGGATGCGCATGATGTCGGCGATGGTCGCGTTGTCCAGCCAGACCGCGTAGTCCTTCTTGTAAGGCTTGTTCGGGTCGCGGGCGGCTTTCTTCTGTGCGATCTTCGACATCGGCTTCGCTTCAGCAGCGGCCTTGGTGATGACCGGAGCGGCGGCAGCAGGCGCGACGGGAGGTGGAGCGGCAGCCTCAGTCGCGGGCGCCTCCACCAAGGCAGGCTGAGCAGGCTGCTTCTCAATGCGTCTTTGACTGGGGATCGGTTTCCGAACCGATGGCCAGGAGGAGGTGTTGTTCGACATCGTCTTGTCCCCTTGTTTCTCGCTGGCTGTCAGACTTCGGCGGCGGTTTCGGCGACGACGGTCTCCGTCGTCAGGCCGACGCTGGCCGCAATTTCCGGAAAGAGTTCCGAAATGAGGTATTCGAAGTCCGTAACGGCCTTGGGATCGCGGTAACGGCCAGTCCTCGTCGCAAAGTCCCAGACGGAGAAGCCGTCGCTCATCACATCGACCATTGAGCGCCGTGTGAGAATGCGCGATCGCAGGAAATCGACCTTGATCTCCGGCCATTGGGCCTCAACAAACGTCTGCACCTTCGGACGGC
Organism: Azospirillum soli; assembly: GCF_017876165.1. Classification (GTDB taxonomy): domain Bacteria; phylum Pseudomonadota; class Alphaproteobacteria; order Azospirillales; family Azospirillaceae; genus Azospirillum; species Azospirillum soli. The sequence goes on along the minus strand of NZ_JAGINQ010000019.1, from coordinate 39,573 downwards.
TGGTGTCGGCGGGGAAATCGCGGGCTAGGAACAGCGACACGGGGAAATGTGCCGTCTGCTGGGCTGCGGTCACAGCCTTCATGAAGTCGTTCAGGGCGCGGGCATCCAAGCCGCAGGGAAAGAACGGGATCACGACCCTGTCGCACACCTTCAGCGCCGCCCTGAGTGTCGTGTCGTCCTCGTCGCCGTTCCCGTCGACGTCGATCACAATCACATCGAACATCTTCGAAAGGTTGCGGACCTGCCGCTTCAGCGCCTCGCCGGTGACCTGCACACACGTCAGCGTTTCGGTGTCGAGCCCACGGCCGTGGTGCAGCGTGACCCAGTCGGCCGAAGACTGCTGCCGGTCGGCGTCGATCAGCAGGGTCTTGTAGCCGTTCTTGGCGAACCAGGAGGTAACCTGGCACGCGGTCGTCGTCTTCAACACGCCGCCCTTCGAGTTGGCGACGAGGAGGACGTAGGCGCGCTGGCCCTCGTCGGCCGTTGTCGGTTTGCTGGCGTTTGTCTGGATGTCGGTCATGGTGTTGGTCTCCGATCTGCTGGTCGCTTGGTCACTAGGCCGCAGGCACCCCTGTCAGCACCCTGCGGGCATTCTTGGTCCTGTGCTGCCAACAGTCCCACAACTTTATTTCCGGAAAATCTAAATGATCGGAGCCGCACCCGTGATCTCGGATGCTCTTTCGGTCACGAGTTTTTTGGAGGCCGGCAACGGTCGCGCGGACACAAAAACGGCCGGCGTGGAGCCAGCCGTTAACCTACCAGTTCTGGCAAAATGGTCAGGCGGCGATGGCCATCTGAGAGCGGTTGCTGAAGGCGGCGAGCAGGCAGTCACGAACCACGGCGCTCGCGCTGCCGGAGTCGCGCAGGCCGGCGGAAACGCGGCGCTCGACCTCGCGGTTGATGGCGCTGTAGAGATCACCGCCGACCCACAGCCGCATCATGCGCGCGGTTGTCCCGACCGGAGCGTGCACCGGCTCCACGGCGCCGCGCGCAACCAGCGTCTTTCTGATCGCGTCCGCGGTGACGGCGGAAAGCGTCGTGCCGGTCGCGGCCGTTACGATCTGCTCCGCAAGGTATTGGGGGATGACACAGGGCACGTCTCGGCGCAGGGACTGCACGTCGTGTTCTTCGGCGTCACGGGCGGTCAGATAGGCCCGCAACCAGGCGCGCACGTAGCCGCTGCCGAGCCCGTCCTGCACTGAGCGCAGCGTGCCGACAACTTCCATATCGATCTGCCCGACACGGACGACGGCCTGACCACGGCTACTCTCCGGCCGGACGTCGGCGACCGGATTGAGGCCCTGCTTGCGGTGCCACTCGACAGCGTCGGCGACGATGGCGGAAATTCGACGGCGACCCTTCGCTCCGGCAGCACGGCGGCGGGCCTCTTCGCGGACCAGCGCGGTGGCCAACACCGCATCCATGCGGATGGCGACGTAGCGGGTTTCGCGGATCTGGTCGGTCGAGGTCATGGCGGCCGGCTCGTAATCATGGTGACGGACCAACACCATACTACTGGTCATTTCCGGAAATGCCAATGCCGCCGCGGCATCTGTGCATTTTTTATCGTGTTTCCGGACGGTTTTGCGGAATCGCTGGTGTGGATGCGGGCAGAATGCTCGGCAGGGTGCCACGTTCGAAGCCGGCAGCCTGCCCATGTCTCATACCGCCTTCCGCACGGCGCGGTGCAGCAGGCGCTTTGACAGGTAGTGTGCATTCATCGAAAAAATGTCGTCGAGGACGCGTTCAGGAAAGTGGTCGGCGACGACGCTATGATTTCGATGCGGACATCGAGGCCACGTTCAACGACATGCTCAGCGTGCCAGCGTGACGACCGGCAATTCCGTCCGGTTAGCGATTTTGGTACCCGCCCCCTCCTCAACCCGATGCTCAGCCCACCGGATCAGGCCGCGGTCGCCCCTTCTGTGTGCCATCGAACCAGCCCCAGTAATCCTGGGCATAGCGGTCCCAGACCGCGGCCATATCCTCGAACCCGACGTGCAGTCCGCGCATCACTAGGTTGATGTCGGTGATCAGCGGCAGCGTAACCTCGCGGATGCGATCCTCGTCGCCGATGACCAGCGCGGCAATGGGCGCGCCGGCCTCGGCGGCGCGGCGTTCGTCGCGCGTCATCTCCAAAGTGTGGGCGATGGCCCGTGAGCGGAGGGCATGGAGCGAGTCGCGCAAGGGCGATCGCAGGAATGCGTCGACGCGCTCGATGATGTCGACCGCCCCGGCGCGGGTCTGCGCCTCGGCTGCGTCCGCACCCTCCTCCGCCATACGCTCCCGCGCCTCCCGGATCAGCGGAAGATCTTCTTCGGCGGCGTCGGTGATGATGGGATGCTCCATAATGGCCAGCCGGTCGGCACGCCGGCGTGCCACGATCTCATCGACCACGTCCGCTCGCGCCAGATAGCGCGCCGCGCGCGGGATCGACTGGGCGTCGGCGTTGGTGTCCCAGAGCCTGGCGAGCACCAGCACGGTGTTCAAAGTGGCTTGGCGGCGCATGAACGCAAAGACGTTGGCGGCGTAGGTGCCGTTGAAGCGCTCGATGACCTCCCGGTCATAAGCCGCTGGCTTGTTGATGGCGGTCAGCACGACGGCCTCGCGTCCGTTTGTGTAAATGGCGTCCAGAATAGGCGCGGCGGCCGCCAGCAGATCGGCCGGCGGCATGTCGGCTTCGGCAGGGGGCAGCGTGCGCCAGGGCCGCTGCTGTGGCCGTGCGTCAGGGCGTTGGTTAGGCATCGTCCTTCATCTCGCTGTCTTGGTCGGGGGAGGGGCCGCCGACCCAGATCGGAGCATCCCGGAAATGGGCGAGCAGCAGGTGAGCCAGCCGTTCGCCCGTATGGCCGAAGTAATGGCCACCGAATGCGGCGTGCGCGTCCAGAAACTTGCCACGGGCGATGGTTGCATGGAGCAACGGGACGACGTTGATCTCGTTCTGGTCGAAGGCGGCTATGGCGGCGTCAAACGCCCGCCTCAGATTGCCCAGTCCCCAGTGCTGGCAGGGGAACGGAGGCTGCATGTAAAGCGCACGCCGGACGAACTCGAACGCGAACTGGCCGAAGGCAAGCACCAAGGGCGGCTGAAACCTGTGCAGGTCTGACCTCAACCATTCGACGGGGGACAGCAGATCTTGGTTCGTCCACTCCAGGGCCGACGGCCGCGGCTTCACATTGGCGTCTGCGACCGCGTTGCGGATGAACAGTTTCCGGTCGTGAAGGCGCAGCCTGCCCTCGCGATAGACGTGATCCTGGATGCGGTCCCAGACTGGTGTCCAGATGTTGTGCCGTGTCGGGTGTCTGTCGTCGAGCGGGTACTTCAGGCGTTGCGCCCATGGGTCCGGATTGGAATCGCCGATCAGCCACACGGGCGAGGCCGGTGAACCGCTGTGGGGCTGCATCGTTCGTCAACACTTCCCAATTGAATGCCGAGCAGGATCGCCACCGCAAGGGCGGCCGTCAACCACGAGGAGAGGACCAGACGACATTTTTGATTGGCCTGATGCATGATCCGAAGCAACGCCAGCATCTCGATGTCGTCTTGTGTGGATTTCCCAAAACGGTAGAATCTGCCGCGAGGTGTCCCCGTTCAGAGAAGGGCGCGATGCACACGGACGCGAGAGGCATTGGCAAGCGTGTTGCGCTCGGAATGATGTTTCTTTTGGGGGGACAGACGACCCCCCTACGCCATGTCCGGCGATGAAATCTACAAGATGGCGAAGGACTCGCTCTGCCTGGTCACCACCACGCGGGGAGGAAGTGCCGTCGGCTTTGGCACAGGGATCGTGATCTCCGCTGACGGTCTGATCGCCACGAACAGGCACGTGGTCGAGGATGGGGACGGGATTCTCGTCAAATGCGGCGACCGGAAAGCCACGAGGGCGCAGGTGTTCGCCTCCTATGGGGAAGATCTTCAGCCATGTGGCAGCGAATGCCTCTCGGCCTCACTCCTCAGGCATTCAGTCCCAGGCAACCATCCGACCATAAGGGAGACCAACCATGCTCTTTATTCCAGAGAATAAATTGGCGGGCCAAATCAAGGAGATCCTTCGGGATGCCCAAGAGGTTCGTGTCGCGGTCGCATTCTGGGGGCAAGGCGCCGTGAAGAACCTTGGCTTGCCTGATGTCGCCTGCCCATTGCGAATCGTCTGCAACTTGGACACCGGCGGCACCAATCCTGGCGAGGCTCGCCGTCTTCTGGATATTCCGAGGGCTGCTGTCCGCACCAACCCACGCCTGCACGCAAAGGTATGGTGGACGGACAAAGCCGTCATTCTTGGTTCTGCGAACGCCTCCGCTAATGGACTTAGTTTCGAGGGGGCTGAACTTTCGGGGTGGATTGAAGCAAACGTTTTGTCGACTGATAAAGCGCTGATCAAAGCGGTCGGACGCTGGTTTGACAACGAGGTCTGGGATGCTGGAAGCAGACCGATCAAAAACCGCGACCTGCAGCAGGCAACGGATCTTTGGAAATTACGCCGGAGACAGCGCCCCCATGTGGGACGGGGCCAATCCCTGCTTGATGAACTCCTGACAAATCCAGACGCGTTTCGAGATCGTGGGGATTTGATCGCCGTCTATGGGCCAGGCAGAATGAGCGAAAAGGAAGAAGAACTTCACGCTGAGGCAAAAGAGCAACGTCACGACTCTAAGTTGGACGCTTACGCAGGTTGGCAAGATGTGGCCGTACCAGGCGCTTGTGTGGTCGATTTCCGCAGTTATCAGAATAAGCGCCTACCAAGCCTTCGAGGCATTTTCAGGTTTTTGAACGACGACCCTATCTTTTCGGGCGAGGGGAACAGCATCGCCCTGTGCCATAAGGTGCGGGATGTCAGAGGGTTTGGGTTGCCGAAGGACGATCATCCACGTTGGGCCGATCTGATCAGCCGGCTTAACTGGGACAATGAGTGGCGCCGGCCTCTTTATGACTTTGCCCGCGAGGTAGTGCTGGTGAAAAAGCGAACTCGACTGTGAGGGAATCTTGAGGGATGCGCTGCCGGACATTCCTCAGCGAAGCATTCGCTCCGTGGGGACCGCAGCGACAACCGCAAACCGAGGCTCGGAGCCGGCAAGGCCACAACGCGGAAACTGTGCGGGCAGGCGATCTCCACCGCTTTGCCCTCCAGTGCCCGGCAGCACGCGCCTCACGGCCGCGCCGGGCGCGACGTCCTCTCTGCTGGCACATCAATACGGGCGGTAAAGCAGTGGACGCGCACCTGGTGAGGGCCGTCGTGCGGCAAGCCCGACCAACCGGCCGGATAGTGCTTTGGGATATGGCCACCTTGGGTCTTCCGCGTGAGGGCCGCCACGTCGGCGCCGGCGACCTTCTCGTCATCGCAGACCCACCGGTACAGGTGAAGGCGCAGGTCCTCAGTACCTCCTAGACCTCCGGGATCGTGTCGGTCGCTCCCTTCAGCGCCGCCGGCAATGGATCATGTTGGCGACACAGGAATAGTAGCACGCGTGCCGAACGATGTTGTTCGTGGACGTGTGGGAGGGATCGTCGCCTCCCTAGAGGCCGCTTGACAACCCTCATCCTAAACTCCCTTCGATTCATCCTAAGGAATTCCCTAAAGTTTCGGAAGCCAGGTACGGCGCACCGTGCCACCGTTGGACCGCACCGAACGAGCCGCACCAGGGAGCATCCAATGCACGAGGCACTGTCCAAGCACGCCCGTAAGCGCATGCAGCAGCGGGCGATCACCGTCGACGATGCCCACATCGTCCTTGCCCATGGTGACCGCGTGAAGGCCGTTGGCGCGCAAGCCGTTGCCGTCACCCTGACGGCCGAGGCCGCGAAGTCGCTTGCCGCGGAAGGGACCATCGCGGCGCGCTCGGTCAGCCGGTTGTCGCGCCTCGCTGTCGTGGTCGCTCACGCGGACAGCACGATCATCACCGTCGCTTGGCTGCACGGCCGCAAGCGCCGCTCCTACACCCGCGGCGCTGCCATCCACTGAGGCGATCCATGACCGAAAACGTCATTTATCTCGACCGCAAGGCGGCAGATGCTGGACGCGCGAAACTCGCCGAGCAGTACCGTCAGGAGGTCGCCGGCCGCTTGGCCAAAGAAGCGGCGGAGATCCGCAAATGGCTGGACGCGCAGAAGAAAATTCCCCCCGGACTGCGTGTCCACTTTGGCCGGGTTGTCTACCGGATGTTCCAGGAGGTTGAGGCGAAGGCCGGAACCGCCGCAATCGCGACCGCGCTTGAAAAAGCAGGGGAGGGGGATGGCAAGACCACCAAGTTCCGCGGTCGCTTCGCGCAGCAGACCCCGCTCAGCACACCGTTGGCAGCGATCGGCTGGAAATGGGCGGCCGTTGTGTGCGCGGCGGGGTGCCATCTGCGCGGTGAGAGCCAGGCCCTTGTGGACCTTGTCGCGGGCATCGACTACGCCGGAAAGCCGGTGCCGAACCTGGGAACGATCGACGACGATGCCGCCGATACCGCGGGTCACCTGAACCTCATCGCCAGTTGGGTCAGCGCCCGCCGCAATCTCAACGCCTACTTCGAGGTCTTGCGGAACAGCGACTATGTCCTCGCGGGAGGGCAGATCGTCGTGCCCGACGTCCCCCCGGCGGCGGCCGATCCGGATGTGTTGGCCGATGGCCTCCAGATCCCCCTCGAGGCCGCTGCCGTCGCCGCGTTGGTGCCGCAGGTCGCCCTGGTGAACCGCTTCATCGCACGTGTGTCCGCCGTCGGAACGGTCGGGGACCGTCCAGAGCCGCCTTCGGAGGAATCCGAGTGGGATGTGATCGCTGCTCAGCATGGGGTGGAAGATCTTCAGGTCGACCTCGACGTCCGGGTTTCGCTCGCGATTGCGCCCTTGGACCCCGGCGCGGGCCCGACCGCCTGCTTCCTTCTGGTTCCGGTCGTCACCGTTCCGCTGCTGGAGACCAGCGTCGAGGTTCAGCCGCCCACCGCGTCGGGGTGGATTCCGTTCCGGTTTGAACGCCAGGGCAAAACGCGTTGGAGCGCCGTCCGCATCACCGAGTGGCCCGAAGACACCAAAGCCTTTGTCGACCTCGCCGGGCACGTGAAGTTCAAATCGGTGAGTGCCGCCTCTTGCCTGCAATGGCTCGGCGGATCGTATCGAAGCGGCCAGCACAGCCTCCACATCGCCGGCGGGGATGAGGACGTTGGCGGGGACGACCTTCCCTCGACCGGTGCTCCCAACCGTACCCTGCTGGCGGTCATTCAGCGCAACCTGGCCCACGCGCCCGAAGCACTGAAGGTATCGACCTTGCTCGATGAAGAGGCCGCGCGGCTTTTTGGGCTGCTTGAAGCGACCAGACTGCGCGAGCGCGGACGCTTCGAAGACGCCATGGCACCACTGCTGGCCGCTTGGCAGTGCGAAACGATGAGGGACTGAGCCCATGAGCACCGAACAGCAGCAAGATCCAGTCGCGACCGCCCGCGGTTTCCACGCCATCCTGCGTCAGGTTGCGGTCTGTCAGCATCGGAGCGCCTGCCTGCGGGACTGTGGCACGATGATCCGCGAGCGGCCTCCCAGCCCGGACTACATTGGGCCGCGCTATGCCGGCCTCGTGATCGTCGGCGCCAACCCCGGCAACGGCTCCACCGGTTCCCGGAAGGCGAACGACGACCACATGGAGCGCCTGATGCAGCGCGTAGGCGAGGAAGCGGACGTCGCGGCTTTCCAAGCGCTGATGAGGTTCCTGCCGGTTTCGATGCAAGGCTGGCAGCAGGTCGTTACCAGCAAGCACCGGGAGATCCTCGGCTTCGACATTGAAGAGATCGCGTACATCAACGTGGTCAAATGCAAGACCAGCAACGCCAGTGCCAACCCGGCTGACACCGTGGGAGACCGTGTCCTGCGGCGGTGCTGGCAGACCTACACCGCGCACCAACTCCGCCTCTTGCGCCCGACCCATGTGATCGGGCTGTGGAAGGGCATCGACGTTGTTCTGGCGGCCCTTGGCTATGACATCCACAGGCGAACGTTCCGGCTACCGGAAGGCGGTGCCGAGCCAATCGGCGTGGTCTACGGCTTCCACAATGGCCAGCGCAGCCTTGCAATCGAACAACGCCTTAGAGAGGCGAAGCGAGTGGTCGAGGACTTCCGCGCGGGCAAGCGGGTGTCGGGTGAGAGACCCTGATCGTCACCGCGCGTGTGACTGTCAGCGCCCTTCGATCCGCGCGAGCGCCTTCTGAGCATGTCAGCCCCTCACCATCGGTTACGTCGTTATAGCCAAGCCTCTGCTTGGGGCTATACTGCTCGGAGCCGATGGAGAGGAATGCGATGGCGTTGTTGTCGGTCCGATGGCTGCGGTTGCCCCGCGATCCGCAGGCGTGCTTTAACATCGACACCCGTCCCATCGACATTCTGCGTGAGGCGACTGGTGAGCACGGCGTGTCGCGCGCCGACTTGGCGCGTTCCGTCTACACGATCCGGCTGACGGGTCCAGTCGTCATCGCATACCCAACGGGCAGTTCGCCGTTGATCTACGTCGGTGAAGGAAACCTGCACGGTAGGATGTCGTCCCACGTCCGGACTTGGATCAGGGATCTCGCGCAGACCCAGGCCGACTTTGGATGGTCGGCCCACATCTGCCTGCCACGCGTCCGGAACAATGCGGCGGCGTACCAAGACGTCGAGGCGTTGCTGCTGCAAGAGTTCAGCGCCCGCTATGGCGCACTCCCCCTGGCGAACCGACAACTCGAATATGTGTACGGCACCCATCAGATCGAAGATGAGGAGCACTTCTACAGCGTGCTTGGGATTGGTCGCGGGCGACGGCCGAAATGGGCCATCGCACCATGCCGCAGCCATCCCCTGCACGAACGCTTTCACACCGGCGTGGTAGCGTGACTTTTAACTTCATCCATGAAGTTCGCGAGCATTGACTCCCTGGATCGTGTTAACCGCACTGAACTCAGGAAATTGATGTAACCGGCGTGCCGGCCACCAGCGCATTGATGATGTCGCGATGTTTCCGGTACCAGGTGTAGACCTCGAACACCGTCTCCAAGCATGATCTGACCTTTGCCTTCTGGGCCTGGAAATCCTCACGCGTCGCCAGCCGATCTCGCCGGACGCGAAGGGCAGCCGAGCCCTTGCACTTCTCGGGCACCGCTCCCGAGGGAAGGTCGAGGCCGTGCAAAGCCTCGGCAAGCCGTTCACGAGACCATCCTGCGAAGACGAGGTCGATGAAGCCCTTCTCGGCTTGATGCTTCAACTCCAATCCCTTCGGCAGGTCTGGCCGATTGAACCACCGCCACGTGCTGTTGGCGGGCAGCCCCTCGCTGTCGATCTCGCAGGTCAGTCCGTGCTCGCCGTACTCCGATGCGACGAAAGCGACATAGGCGCGAAAGAATGCGGTTGTCGGCTCGTCGACCTGCTTGGTGTGTCTGGTCTTCATCCGGCCGTTCGCCTTGGTGAAGAGGTCGGCCTTGAACGCCGTCGCAGTGTCCGCTCCCGACTGGGTCAGCAACGTGGCCACATCCTCCAGAGAGATCCGGCAATGGAAGCGCGTCTGCGCAAAACGGGCCATCTGGGAGGTCGGGGCGAGAAGGACGGTCCGATAATCATGCCACCGGCCGATCGCCACACCATGGGCCCCAAGGGCGTCGTAAGCCTCGTCCTGTTTCGGCTGCAGGCCCTCGAAGACCTTGACCTCGACCAGGAAGGCCACCCGACGACCATCGGTCAGCCGCACCACGAAAGCGACGTCGTATTCGCGCCTGCCGGGCGTCCAGTCGCGCAGACTGGCAATGGCGTCGTCGAGCCGGACGATGGACATTGGCTCTTCGCAGATCCTCGCCACGAGGGCGCGAACAAATGTATTATTGGTCTTCAGGGCCTCCACGAGTGGCATGTAAAGGTGGACCTCGTGGATCGGATCGGCGAGCCGGTCGAAGAAGGTGGATAGACGGCGCGGCTGCTTCGCCCTCGGCTCGCTTTGGGAAGACATGCTTCCGCCCCCGTTCACCGATGTTCCCTCGGAAACTGCCATTCGTTAGGCCTCCTCGCTTCAAGGAGCATCAGTACCATATCTCCATCTTTAGTCCGCGGCGGTCGATGTCGTCCTCACCGCCGAGCCTCCGTCCCGTCCCATTCAGAACGTCCACCGCCGCGATCGCACAGGCGCAGGCGTCGAGCAGGTCATCGGGCTTCGCTCCGGTCTTGCGCAACGTCCCCAACCAAGAGTCGATGTCCGCAAAGCCATGGTCGAGCAACAGGTCCCGGCGTGTTGCACGCCCTGCGGGCGAGGTCTTGCTGGGAAGAGCGTACCCACCAGCCAAGCGGCAGTAGACGACCTCCGGGTGCGACTCCCTGATACGCTGCTGAGCATGTGCGGACATGAAAGCGTCCACCTCGGCGATCTTCGGGAGGATGGCGAACATCTGTCGCGAAACGCGACAGCCGACGGACTTGCCCCACGCGTTGGCGCCGGCGTAGTCATTGAGGAAGGCCAGCAGGGGCCGCCGAACACCGAGGAAAACGCGTGAGCGGCTGCTGCCGAGCATTGTCCGGGCTGCTAGATCGCAGGCACGGTAGCCCAGATCCGGCAGGCCGATGGGCATATCGAGCAGCGTAATGTCGGCCTTCATGGCCACGACATCTTCGATCCTCGGCATGACCAAGAAGGAGCGTTGATTATCCCTGCTGATCGACACAGCCACCCAGCCGCCACGGCAGCCGTCGACACCAACTACCCTCATGACGGTTCAGGGCACGCCACCGGCTTACTCGCCGCTTGGCTCTGCCACGTCTCGATGAGGAAGATGGCGATGGTGCTGGCCGAGTGGACCGCCAAGCACGCGATCCTCGCGTCGATCCGCCGGAAGCCGCGCTCGCGTCCGTGCGCGTCTCCAGCATGCGTCCGGAGGGCGCCGATGCCGATGGTGACGGTGGTCAGCCCGCCGAGGATGCGGCGGACATCGTCCTCGATCTCCGTCGGCAAGTCCTTGCGCGACGGCGACAGGTTCAACTCGGCCTGCACGGCGCCCATGAGGTGAGCAAGATCCTTCTTGGCCGGCAGATGCTTTCCGAGCCCCTTCAGGATGCTGCGACAGACGCTCTCGAGCATTGAACACGCGGCGGTGACGGCGTCTTCCGGATCGCTGTGGGCCTGCTGCAGTGCCCGCTCGGTGTCGCGATGGACGGTGTCGAGATCCAAAGCCACGGCGCGTTCGGCCAAGGCGCCGGCGACCGCCGCGAACTGCCCCTGTCTGACGAGGCGGAAGCGGTGGCCGTGAGCCGCCAGTTCCAAGCCGTCGAAGCGAAGATGCATGTTGAGAAACTCGACGCTCGCCGACAAGCGTTCGGGACAGCCGGCGAAGTCCCTGGGGTCGACGGCCATCTCCAGCACTTGGACAAGCGTGTCCTGACCGGCAGAATCATGCATGAGGCTCAGAAGGTACGCTTCCACAGCCGGAACCCGCGAGGCGCCGTTCAGCGAGAAGTTCAAGTTGCACCGCCGGAAAAAGCGCTCCAGTTGCGTGGCGGACCGATAGATCCCGACCGTGGGATTCGGATCATGTCCAGCCCCTCCGGTGATGATCTCGACGATGGCTTCGACGGCCCGAGGCGACAGGGCAGGCCGGTTAGTCTGAAGGCTCGAAGAGGCGCGTCGTTCCATGGTTCTCACCAACCGGGAGGTGCAGCAACACGGTTCGATACAGCCTATCGCGCGGCCGCCCCAGATGCCACCGGATACGGCTAAGCCTGCGCTTGAACCGCCATCATGCAGACAGCACAGAGGATGGGAATCCAGCAGAACCCGACTCTGTTCATCTCATCTGCGGTGCCCCTGCAGTCACCAGTCGTTCAGCGGCCGGAACCCGCTGTCCACCACCGGCTCCAACGGCGTCGACCGCTTCGCCGGCCGTGGCGCCATTCGCAAGTCGAGCGTGGGGATCGGGAGGGCCAGCACACGAAAACTGTCCCGTCCGGCAATCTCCACCGCCGCCTCATCCTCCAGCATGCCTGCCAGCACACGGCGCACGGTTTCGCCCGACACGGCCTCGACCACGTTGCCGTCCGCGTCCCGCGTGGACAGCGCCTTGGCGGCGCCCTTGATCGTCACCGCCGGCCGTTCCACCAGCAACGCCGCGATCCGCGGCGCCAGGGCATCGTTGCGACGCCGGCGCTTCCGCCGACCATCGCTGTCGACGTGGCGCTCGAGCCGAACGGCCGCCCGCTCGAGGTCGTCCAGCAGCCGCAGCCCGGCCTTCGCCGCCTCCGTGCTGGCGCGCAGAAAGCGGCCCAGCCATTCCTCGGTGTCGGCCGGGGCATATTCCGCGCGCCGTCCTCGGAAGCCCACCGCCAGTCCCGCCACCGGTGCCCGGACACCGCGGGACAGCCGCAGCCGCAGGTCCGCCAGCACGCGCCCAATCGCGTTGCCGAGCACATCGGTGGCCCGTGTGGCGTGCCAGCGGGCGAGCAGGCGCGCCGAGGCGATGAGCGGCGGCTCCTGCCGCAGTTCCGCGAGGAACAGCGGGTCCAGGGCGTCTTCCAGGGCCGCCCTGGCGCGCTCCGGGTCGGTGGCGGCGACCAACGGGCGCAGCGTCTCTGGCGCGACCTCGATGTGCTGCTCCAGCCGCCGGCGCCGGTGGGGGCCGCGCGGGCGCAGATCCATGGCGGCGGCCAGCCGCCGCGGCGTGAAGATGTCAGCGTCCGACCGCCGGCGCAGCGCCAGCCGGACGAGCGGCAGGATGCGGCGGGCCTCGTCCAACGGGGCGGCCTCGGTGAGCGCGGACACCTCGTCGAGGATGATCTCGCGCGGCTCCACGGCATCGCCAAAATCCAGCCGGGCGCTTTCGGCGGTGACCAGCACGGCCCAGCGCTCGGTCCAGCCCGACCGGATGGCCGCCGGCGTCCGGAACAGCCGCTCGTCCAGGCGGGCCTGCCAGGTGGCCGCGTCCAGCGCCAACGCCAGCGTCCGCTTGCGATAATCGCCGCCACGTTCCGCGACCGGAGCAATCGGGGGCCGGGCCAAGGAGGCCGGGATGGCCGCCGGCAGACCCGCTCCCGGGACATAGGCGTCGAGGTGGCTGGTGTCGGCGAGGATGGCGTCGAGATCGTCGAACAGGCGGCTCACAGGGGGCGTTCTCCGCGTTGGCGTTCCAGCCAATCTAGCGCAGTCCGGACCAACCGGCGACAGCGGTATCCACGGATAATGGCGATTGCGGTGGGCGCTGGGAGGGCATTGCGGCGCGCAGCACGTCAGGAGCCTTAGGGCTGCCGGTTGGGTGAGCCATATGGGTCGTGTAAAGCGGCCTTTTCGCGAGCCATTTTTGTGGCGGAGTCATTTGTGCGGGGGCTCAGCGGTTGTCGGTTTCAGGTAACCGTGAGAACGCTGGAACTGGAGCGGCTTTTCGCAGGTAACCTTGCGAACGCAGCGTCGTCTTTCGGATAACCGTGCGAACTTTTTTCAGTTTACCGTGAGAACGGCCGGCCATTCCGCCGGATCGGTGCGGCCGGAAGCAGCATCGGTTTCAGGTAATCGTGAGAGTGTGGCGTCCGGTTTTCTCAGTTTACCTTGAGAATGAAGCGCCACTCTGGGCGTTGCCGGCCTACCGCCCCGCGCAGACTGCCGCTCGTCACGTGGTCATCCACCGTAACATTCGATACTGCCTGCTGATCTCTGTCAACGGCCAACTGGGCCTACGTCGCACCCGTCGCGCAGAAGTCCTAACCATTCCCCCCTCCGCACGATCTTCCCCCGCCCGAACGCCGCCGGCCGCGATGGTCGGACACTCCGTCTTGACCTCCGCCATACCTGTGCACCATAATCATGTCTATGGGGCACAGCACGGAGCGCAGCATGCCGGACAGTCAGGACAGCAAACCAAATGACCATGTGATCGACCGGGTCCGTCGAGTCCTCCGCAAAGGGCGGCGGAGCGTGTACGTGCTGTCCGACTTCGCCGACTGCGGCACGCCATCAGCCGTCCGTCGCGCCCTGCGCGACTTGGAACGGCAGAAGGAAGTGACGAAGGTCAGCCTGGGGGCTTGGGCAAAACTCCAGCCCTCGCGCTGGTTCCCCGGCCAGCGCATGCTGACCAAGGACCCTCACCGCATCGCTGTGGAGACGATGATGCGGTTCGGCTACAAGCCGCGCCAGACTCCGGCCGAGCGCGACTACAACGAAGGCCGCAGCACCCAGGTGCCCACCGGACAGGTCATCGGGCTTGACCGACCGACGCGACGCAAGGTCGTCGTGGCCGGGATGACGCCCGCCTTCGTCGCCGTCCGAAAGGGCTGAGGCTCGTGGCTCGCCGTCCGCCCCCGTCCGAAAAGCGCTTCCTGGATCCGCAATATTGGGCTGGGATCGCCCAACTTGCTCAGGTGCGCGCCGAGTACGCAGAGAAAGACCACCACAACACACAGGTGCTCCAGGCGCTGGCCGCGCTGGATCTCAGTGGGCTTGGGCTGCGCCTGCGTTTCGGCGGCGGTACGGCCCTGTTCAAAGCGCATCGCCGAATTCGCCGCTTCTCAGAAGACATCGACTTCAAACTCGACATTCTCGGAACCAACGTCGGGCGACGGGAAGGCGAGGAACTTCATCGGCGTATCATGGATGCGGTCCAGAAGGCCGGATACCACTTCACAGCCGCTCCTACCCCCGCAAACCCTTTGGAATGGCAGGAGTTCGTGATTGGCTACCGCCGCGTCGTTCCCAAAGGTTTCGCCGCCGCCCCTATCCGCGAAGGCATCCAAATCGAGATCAGCCCTTCCCAGGAGGTGTTCCCGCCCGCAACCTGCGCGCTCACGTCGCTTGCCGCGGAAACTGAGGCAATAAGCGCTGGAACCTCTGTTCCCGAAGGCTTTCCCATCGTCTGTGTGGATGAGCGGGAAATCGCGCTGGACAAGTTGTTGGCCATGCCTCGGCGCTTCTATGCCAGATTCCGCAACGTGGCTGGCATGAAGCACGATGAGCGCGACGTCCGCCATCTTTACGACATCCATTGCCTGATGAACGCGGGTGTGGTCATCGACGACGATTTCCGTGTCCACGCCCATGAGGCCGTCGACCGCGAGCGCGAACGACACCGGGGCAAGGACACCGCGTTCGATCAGGATCCCCTGGGAACGCTTCGGCAAGCGCTCAACCTTATGGCAAACCGGACGGAAATCGAGACGCAGTATCGTTCCTTTGTCGGTGACTTTGTGCCGCAAAGTGCGCAACGGCCCACGTTTCGAGACGCACTCGTGTCGTTCAAGAACGCCTTCGAGGCGGCCTTCAAGGAACCTGCTCCGCTTCCGGCTGCCGACGATGGCGCCTCTCCGGACGAAACAGCGCAACCCGCTCCATGATTTCGGTGTCACCTATGCCGCATGATCTTGTCCCATCTACCGCACTGGCGCTCACCACTGTGCAGACCGCCATGTTTGGTGAGTTGGAGGTACCAGGTGGTCGCGCCGACAGAGTGAGAGAGATCGCGGCACGTGCTGCCGCGTATGCCAGCCGGGCGCGCGCCGACAACACCATCGACACTTACCGCTCGGCCTGGAACGCTTACACGGCATGGTGTGGCGACCTCGGCTTCCAGCCGCTTGCCGGTGACCCGGAAGTGGTTGGGATGTATCTGGCGAAGGCCGCGGACCGCCTGAGCGTCACCACCCTGGAAGTCCACCTGAGCGCGATCACGGCCGCCCACCGGACCGTCGGCGCCTCCTTCGACCGCAAACACTACTTCATCCGATCCGTCCTGGACGGCATCGCGCGCACCAAGGGGCGGCGCCCTACCCGTGTCGCGGCGCCCATCCTGCCGGAGATCCTGGCCCGCATGGTGGCAAACCTGCCAAGCACGCCCAAGGGCGTTCGGGACCGCGCCATCATCCTGCTGGGGTTCGGTGGAGCCCTGCGCCGCTCCGAGATCGTGGCTCTCGATCTGGCTGACATCGAGTTCCGCGACCGCGGCGTGAAGGTGGTGATCGGGCGTTCGAAAACCGACCAGCAGGGCGAAGGTCAGGAAGTGGCCGTCTACGGGTCTCCCGTGGCCGCCATCGACGTGGTGGCCGCGCTCAAGGCATGGCTGGACCTGCGTGGTGATGCGCCGGGTCCGCTGTTCGTCCAGGCGGACGGCGGCGGCAAGATCCGCATCGACCGTGGCCGGCTCGCCGGCCAGGCAGTGGCGCGGATCGTCAAGGGGGCAGCCGAGCGCGCCGGGTACGATCCAACCAAGTTCGCCGGCCACAGCCTGCGCGCTGGACTGGCGACCTCGGCCGCCAACAAGGACGCGCAACTGCACGACATCATGCGCCAGACCCGGCACAAGAATGCCGACGTAGCCCGCCGCTACATCCGCGACGCCGAACTCTGGAAGCGCAACGTCAGCCAGTTGGTGTTCGCTGAGGCCGGTGATGGCGATGGAAACACGCCTCCGGCCGAGCCTTGAGCCGCGCTCAGGGGCTTAGGACGGAATTTTTGCCCTTCTCTCCTCGAATATTGCCATTTTTTGCCTCCGTGTTCCCGTGTGACGATTCTCCGCATCGCAATCTGGTCAACCGATGAACACCACCATGACAGCATGCACCTGACCGCGCTCGCCGATCCGCGGCCGGTGCGTCGGCCGGACGGCACGACCGTCACGCCGAAGCCGCTGGCCCGGAAGAGCACCCGCGTCGTGTTGGACGCCATCGCCATGGCCCACCGCTGGGCCGGCCTGCACCTGCCGAAGGACCACCCCAGCATCGCCCTGGTGTTCGAAGGCATCCTGCGCGGCTGCGCCGACGAAGACGAGCGCAAGGCCGAGCCGATCAAGCGCGATCTGCTCAAGAGGATGATCGCGGCGACGCGCGAAGGCCCGGCCGATGGCGGCGCCCGCGGCGCCCGCGACCGGCTGCTTCTGCTGGTCGGCTGGGGGGCCGCGCTGCGTCGGTCAGAACTCGTGGCCTTGGATTTCGGAGACTGCCAGGAAAGCCCGCGCGGCCTGCTGGTGACCATCGGCCGGGCCAAGGGCGACCAGCGCGGCCAGGGCGCCTTGGTCGGCATCGAGCGCGCCGCCGACCCGGACCTCAATGTCCTGCAGGCGTTCAGCGACTGGCGCCTGTTGCGCGACGATGCGGACGTCCACGCGCCGCTGTTCACCTCGCTGCGCCGCAACGGCGTGCCGACCGGGCAGCGCCTGGCCGACCGCAGCGTCCCGGACATCATCGCCGCCCTCGTCCGGAAGGCCGACCCGGAGGCCATGCGGCAGGCCGACCTGCGCGGCCGCACCTTCTCCGGACATTCGCTGCGCGCCGGCATGGCGACTGAGGCGGGTAATTCGGGCGCCGAACTCCACAAGGTGATGAAGCACCTTCGGCATTCCAAGCCGGAGACGACGGCCGTTTACCTGCGTGAGCAGGACATCTGGAAGAACGCGATCACCGGCCTCGCCTTCGGAAACCCGGGACAATGAAGGCCATTACGGAATAATCGCCTGTGGGAGCGCCAAAGGCGGAATTGGGATTAAGCCGTCTCAGGCTCGTCCAATCAATGCGCCGGTGATGTGCTGACAGCCGGTTGGGGACGATGAGCGGTGGAGCGCATAGGTGTCTTCCCCGCCGTGCCAGCCATCATCAGCCTACGAGGCAACCGCCGCTCGGTCAGGAACACCACACACCCCGGAGGATGAGGTGTCATGAATTGAAGCCTGTATGACCTTTTCAAATCCTGCGCGCGGACGGTTTTGACTACATCGGTCCCAGCGACACCTCTGACGGGGCTGAAACCGGGTGACGCGGGAACATCCCATCGCCCACAGGTCCGGAAGGCGACGAACCGGCCGCCTCCCCCGCGGGCTTTGCCGCGCGGCCCTGTCGCGCCTTCAACTACCGGCCTTAAGGTGCGGGTCTACTCTGAACTGCTTGCGCGTGAGCATTCGCCTGAGCGGAGCGACCTCTATCGGTACGGATGATGTGGTATGTCACGCAGAAATGTTGAGAATTGTACTCGGTGTTTGTTATGCCGATGGAGCCGTTTGCTGGCTGCCCGTCTTGCACCAAAGAACCGGAATTTGGAACAATGGACCAGCCGTCCTCCGCATAAACGCAGGCTAAGGCATCGTTTCCGTCGCCTGCTGGATCCCCGGCGTGAGACCCTACGGTTTGCCCTTTGATAATCCTTGTTACCGGAGGTGCTGGGTTATTCTTGATATAGGTGAATATCTCCATAACGTAAGGGTGCATGCAATCCCTGATCTGCTGGTCGGCGACGACCCGTATGTTGTCAGAAAAAATTGCCACTGCGCCCGTTCCTTCTCTCGCATCCACCTTAATCTCGCCTTGCCCTCCAGGTTTTGTAGGATCCCTAAATGTTATGTTTCCATTAGCACTTGCATTGAAGTAAAATTGCGTTCCCACCAGACAAGAATCTTTTGCTAATTTTGTCATTGTGTTGATGGTCGCCTGATCGGCGTGTGCTGCGCTCACGATGAACGTGGTAACGAATACCGCAGCGGGCATTGTTCTTAAAGGAAAAATAACACAACTAATCATTGCGCCCCTCCGTGTCTGTTTTGTAAAAACCCTTCAACGCCTGAGTGATGATGGTCTCGTGATCAGGAACATAAAGCAAGAGACCAATTTTGATAACGACGCAGTAATCGTTGGCGACGAACACATACTGGAGTATGTGCTGCATTTAGCCATGTGCCCTGAGATTTGGAGCATCACAACCCAGCGCCAGATCGGCCTCATCGACTCCGGCGCCGTGGCATTCATGGGAGTGCTTTGCTTGGCCGCCGCTCTCGACTGGCTCAAGCACTAACAGGCCCTAGTCGCCACGTTATTTTTTACAGGACTTCCTGATGCTGCCGAGCACCGGCCCCGTCATCATCGAGGTGGATGGTCCCACGCACCATGAGAGCAAAGAGGCATTCGCGGCGACCCTAAGGTACGGTTTTCAGAACGCGCTGAGTCGGTTTGCGACGATGAAAATGGCCGCCGCGGTAAGCAGCGCGAGTATGATCCGCCCCAACCTGTCCTGCCGTCGATCCAAGCGCTTGTTCGCCAGCAGCCAAGCGCAGCCGTGCTCGACGACGCATCGGACCTTGCCGAGCCCCGAGCCGTGGGGCTCGCCGATCTTGCGGATGTGTGGCTGAACCCAGTCGCGTAAGCAGAGCCAGCGGTTGTCGGCGCTGTCGTAGCCTGCGTCCGCATAGAGCCTGCTAAGGGCGGCGCAGACGACCTGGGCCAAGCGCAGCAGATCTGGGAAGAGCCTGCTGTCATGCACGTTGGCGGGCGAAGGGACGGCCGCCAGCGGCAGGCCGTCGGTCGAGACGACCACGTGGTACTTGGTCCCCGGCTTGCCGCGGTCGGTCGGGTTCGGCCCGGTCAGTTCACCGCCCCGCTTGGCCCGCACCGAGCAACTGTCCACCACGACATCCCCTGCGGCGACGTCGGGGCCAGAGCGCGCCATGCGGACGAGAACGGCATGGACACGGCGCAGCAACGCCGTCGTGTGCCACTCCTCCAGGCGGCGGCGCAGGGTGGAGCCCGAAGCGCGCCCATCCGCGGCCTTCAGTTCCCGCCACTGGACGCCCTCGCGCACAAAGAAGGCGAGCGTCTGGATCACCTCTGACGTCGGCACCGGTGGGCGCCCCGGACCGGGGTGCCGGTTCTCGATCCGGTCGATGATGTCGGCCACCAGTTTTACCGCCTGCGCTCGCATGTCCGCTCCCATGCCAAAGGCACGGGAACCGGCATGCGGGTATGTGATCGCGCTCGCAGCCGACCGCAGGGAGTTCTGGAAACCGTACCTAAGGGCCACCCGGAACCTGACCTTCCTCGGGTTCCAGGTGTTCCGTTTCGGCGTCCAGGAGTTGGATCAGCAGGGTTGAGAAGGCGTGCTCGACGAGTTCTTCGGCCGGCTGCTCCAGCGTCACGTCCGACGTGACGCTGGCCAGACCTGACGGTGCGCCGCATTCCGCAGCAGCCCAAGTTAAGGATCAGATCCCGCAGCCAGCGGCGATCTGGGTGACCTCGTCCTGGCGCCCCGCCAGCAGCGCTTCCAGCGGGGCTTTGTCCGCCCAAAGCGTCGTCGGGCATGATGAGCCACTCCGGCCGCATCCAAGGATCGCTGATGGCGGTTATCGCGGCGAAGGCGTCTTCCAAACCAGGCTGGGCGCGGTCACCGGCAGTTGCCAGGCCGGAAAGCCAACGCCGTCGCCGGAGGGCAGGGCGATCAGCCGGCGGTGAGCAGGTCGGCCAACACGTCCGGATTGCCTTTTTCCATGCCGTTCTCGCCCTTGCTGGCCTAATCAACTACCATCCCGAGCAGATGGGCACGGACCTCAAGCGCTAACAGACCCTAGTACACCTACTCGGCCTTGCCTTGGCGCTGCGTGTCACGGTGGAGGCCGCCATGTTACCCACGGTTTCGAGACCGAAAAATGGGGTGGCTGGTCCATGTTCGGATTGCGCGCTGCCAGCGCCCGCTGGATGGATAGCGCCTCCTTGAACGCCGCCTCAGCATCGTCCAGGCGCTGCGCATCTTGGTAGAAGCGGCCGAGGTCTTCCAGAGACCGAGCCAAGTAAGGCTGGCCCATGTCCAGATTGCGTGCTGCCATGGCCCGCCAAATGGTCACCGCTTCCTTGAACGCTACCTCGGCATCGTCGGTGCGCTGAATATCCTGGTAGAAACGGCCGAGGTCTTCCAGAGACCGGGCCAGGAAAGGCTGCTCCATGTCCGGACGGCGTGCCGCCAGGGCCCGCTGAATAGTCACCGCTTCCTTGAACGCCGCCTCAGCGTCGTCCAGGCGCTGCGTATCTCGGTAGAAACGGCCGAGATTGTTCAGGGATACGGCCAACAGAGGCTGATGGGCTTCGGGATTGCGCGCCACCAGCGCCCGCAGGATGGCCACCGCCTCCTTCAGTGATGCTTCCGCCTCATCAAAGCGTTGAACGTCCTTGCGGAGCAGGCCGAGGTTATTCAAGGTAAGAGCCAGGCCCGCTTGATAGGCGTCAGGATTACGTGTCGCGAGCGCCCGTTGCAAAATCACTGCTTCTTTGAAAACCATCTCGGCGTCGGTCACGCGTTGCGTGTCGCGGTAAAGCACGCCTAGATTGTTTAGGAAGACGGCAAAGCGTGGCTCGTGGGCCTCGGGGTTCCGGGCTGCCAGCGCCCGTTGCAAAACTATCGCTTCTTTGAAGGTGGCCTCGGCGTCTGCCACCCGTTGCGTGTCGCGGTAGTCAGCCTTTGAACGGGTCAGCGCTCTCTGAGATGCAGCGAAGCGCTGTTCTATTCCGGGGTAGGCAACTGCAACGGCACTGGAAGAGGGGTGCGCCGGTTCCGCTGCCACCAGCAGGACGGGTGATGCGTCCAGAAATGGCTGGATCGGTTCAGGGTGACGCGGATTCGCTGTTCCACGAGTACCTTCAGTGAATCCGTCCTCGGTCCGTTCCCGACCGTGCAGGCGTTGACTACGATGTCCCCGTAGATGAACGCGGCTTCCAGCCGGGTTTGGAAGTCGACATCGCCGCCCTTCGCCCAGCAGGCGCGGAACAGGCCGTCGCGGTGCGCCACCGGCGTCACGCCAGCCGAACACTGATGCTGGATGGCATTCATCAGAATCAGGCTTCGATCGCCCCCGAGCGAAAAGCGGGCGGCGAAATGCTTGAGGTGGTCACGGATATGGGTGCCCGTGGCGCCGTTCGCCGGTCCGATAGCCCGGCGCTTACCGTTCCTGTCGGGTGCCCTCGCGTACTCATGGACGTGTGGCGATTCCAGGACGAGGATCAGCGCTGGTGTGTCGATCGGGCGTTCCTTAATGCACTTGCGATCAAAGTCCTTCTGCGGCCCGTCAACGCGACCATGTCGATCTACGGTGCCGACCCACTGGTCGAGACACGGTTCCAGGGGTATGGCGGCGAGAAACGTCTCGAAATACGCGTGCATGATAGTGCCGAAGTCGACCGGCATGGGGAGATGTCCTTGATGCGAAATGTCGCAAATGGCGAAGATTGAAGCGGCCCCCAGGACAACGCTGAACAACAACGCGGCGTGGTTCGGTCAGCAGCGAAGAGGTCCGGAGGATGTGAACGCGAACACCCTCTTTTCCTGGCGTCATGTCGATTCCACGTTCAGCAGCCCGCGGACTACGGCGTCTCCGACCAGCCGATGCCCTTGTTCAGGTCCTTCAGCCACATCGGGCTGTGTTCGGACGGCAGCCACCGTCCGGGGTGAACCGGCACCGCGAAGTTGACCCCAGGGTTGAAAGCGCCGGAATGGAAGAACATAGCGAAGTGCTGGAGAACTTCACTGGGCCCCCGCCGGATGACCGCCATGTCCGACGCCAGACGAAGGTCGACGCGCAGAGCGTACAACTGACTGGTCACGTCGTCCCGCTCGATGCGCCACCACATCCGCCCATTGGTGTAGATGACGGATTTCACGTTGTCGTTGTCCAGGTAACCAATCACCTGCTGGCCGACGGTCTTGTAAGGCTGGGTCGGGTTCAGCGCTGCGATGTCGTCGTATTTGGGCTGCGCCCTTTTGATCTCGATGGCTGTCTGACGCTCGTTGTCGTATGCGTCGACACGCCCCCCGGATGGCAACACCACCTCACAGTTCAGCGGCGACCACCCAAGTTGCGCGAGCATCGGATCCACCAGATTCGTGCGGGTCGTCGCTTCGTTGATGTGTTCCTGGTAGTTCCTCGGCAGGGCATGGAATCGTTCATACGCCGCGCGCCCGAGCAGTGTTGCCTGTTCCAGGTCATAGGTGATTGCGGACCATTCTCGGAAGGCGCTGCGCGGCGCCACTCTGAGCGCTGGTTCAGGCCCCGCGACGGAAGCCGGCACGACGGCCGTGTACTCCTCTGGTGAAGCGCTGTCCGCTCCGGCCACGAGGTTGCGGATGAACTCGACGATGCGACCCAGCATGACCAACACCTCCATTCCGGTGCGGAAGTCCTGGGAACGCGGCCGCCATCGCAGGTCTTCCTGGCTTCTATCGTCCGATCACCTCGCCGACCCGGCTGCCGACGATGTCGATCCGTGCGCCGTACGGCACCCCTTGCACGCAGTGTCAGGGCCAGTAAACGTCCCTCGTTGCCGCGTTGTAGATCAGGCTGCACTTCGGCTGCAGGACGACCGCGAGCGTCTCCGTCGTTTTGTCGAACGGCACCTGGAAGGTCGGCGTGATGTAGTCGTTGCCGCGGACGAGGAATGGGGCACGGAGGTCGCCCATCACAACGGCGCGCAGGCTTGCCTTCGCCGCGCGCGCCCGGTCGGGCGACAGCGCCACGGTCGCCTTGAAGGAGGAGTATGGCCAGTGGCCGGAACGGCCGGGGTCCGATGTTTCGTCCACCACGACTCCGGCCTGCCGATCGCGGACCTTCACCACCTCCGCCTTGGCCCCATAAGCGTTCTGCCCGGTGTAGGTGCTGATGTCGTGGTCCAGTTTGTCGGTGACGATCACCGTCCGGTAGCGGCCATCGGCTCTCATCGTGGTCATCGGGACGACGGCTCCGGTGATCTCCAGCACGCCCCGGTCGGCGTCGTACGTCGCGACCGACGCCGACAGGGAAATGTCCAAGACGACCGGAGCCGAGCCGGTCTGAGCGGACAGCGTCGCCGTGAGCCGCTCGACGGCCGCCGCGACGCGCGCCTCGTACGCCGGCGTCGTCTCGAACTCGTCCTTCGACAGTTTCATCGAGCCGATGGTCTTCAGCAGTGCCGGCACGTCGGTGCGCTTACGCGCGTCGGCATCGACGTACGCCACGCAGGCCGCCTGCGATTGCTGGTGCGCCGGTGCCGAGGCCATGGTCCTGGATTGCTGGCGTTTCGCCGAGTCCCGGTACTCGGCCTGGGAAATCGCCTGATCGGCGAGCAGGCAGCGCCCACGGGTTTGGTAGGCGTCGCCGCTCGGACCGCGGCAGTATGCGAGGCTGCCGGAGACGGCGCTGCCGTTTTGCACGCACGCCCCCAACAGGAGCGTCATCGCCACCAGTCCGCTCTTCCGCCTTGCGCAGCAGGCCATAGACGCACCCATGGTTGCAGATTCTCCGCGACATGATTAGAGCGCCTATCAAGACGCTGCCAGTAAAGATAGCCAATGGCTTGTCTAATTGGCAGCGCCTTCTCTTTTTCGCTCTTAGCGGTGCGTATAATTCAATACCGAATTGACCATTTCGCGCACCTTAGCGGCGACAACATTAGGGTCATCTGAAAGGGGTCCGCGAACGTTGCTGTTGAACCCGCCGTAATCGGTATTCAACCATTGCTCAAAGACCGGGCGAATTGCACGATCAACCTCGTCACGCGTTAAAGCATATTTTTTAACAAGAGTCTTTATCTGCTTGGCTCTTTCTTCGTCGGAATGGTGGAGTGCGAATTTCAGATCTACCGACCCGAAACATCCCCTTATTTGATCGGCAATACTTCTAACAGCCTCATCCTTTGACATCCGCGAGCACTCCAGTTCATACCTGTATGGTATTGAGCCTCCCCCCTGCAAACGCAGCCGGCGGGCGTTTCGATACCATATAATGCAACCAGAAACCATCACATTTGATGCGCCGCCCTCAATAAGCGCGCCGCGACAATAATGCTCAGCCGCGGATTGCCTTGTCGGTTGGAAGCGCAAATCAGAAGCCACTGCCAGTGAAGCGCATCAATGGCTTGGCTTCATTGAGGCGGGGCCTTGACAGGCGCTCTTACTGACAGCCCGTTTTGAAAGTCAGGGGGACGGCAGTCGCTTTCGGTTTGGGTGAGCCAAGCGGTGGAGCATGAGGCGGATGGCGGCGAGGGTGACCATGGTTTCGGAGACCTCGGGCAGTTCCTCGTAGTCCTTGGACAGCCGCCGATACCGGCCAAACCAGCCGAGCGACCTTTCGACGCCCCACCTGCGCGGCAGCACGATGAAGCCGGTCCCGGCGATCCGGCGCACGATGATGAGCGTCAGTCCGAGCAGGAAGCAGGCGAGCAGCATCGGCGGTCGGTTGTAGATGCTGTCGGCGAACACCGCCTGGAGCCAGCAGTACAGCCCCTTGATCCGGTTCAGCAGGGCGCCTGCGCTGTCGGCGTCCTGGATGTTGGCGGCGTGGACGAGGACGCCCAGCAGCAAGCCGCCGGTATCGACGGCGATGTGGCGTTTGCGGCCCCAGACCTTCTTGGCCGCGTCCCAGCCGCGCGGTCCCCCTTTTCCGTCGTCTTGACGCTCTGGGTGTCGATGATCGCCGCCGTCGGGCTGGCCTCGCGCCCCTCCTGCTCGCGCAGCAGGACCAGCAGGTGGTGGCGCATGGCTTCCCACACGCCGGCCTTCTGGAAAGCGCGCATGTAGCCGTAGACCGTCTGCCACGGCGGAAAGGCTGGCGGTGGCGGGAGATGGCGCCATTGGCAGCCGGTGCGCACGACGTAGAACAGGCCGTCGAGCATGCGCCGCATGTCCGTGGTGCGCGGCCGACCGCCGGGTTTGGGCGGCGGGATCAACGGTTCGAGCAGACGGAACTGGTCATCGCTGAGCGCCTGGCCGGACCCAAAGTCCCCAACCAGAGCGCGATCCGTGGGTGTCCACATCGGCGGCCTCCAGACGGGAAAATCCCCGTCCAAACAGCCGACCGCGCCACCCGTTACCCTCGCTCAAACGGAGTGGGCGCGGCTTTCAAAACGGGCTGTGAGTCAAGCCTTTTGCGGTCCAGCACCATGCAGTCCGTGTTCCAGAGGCGCCAAAAGCAACTCACAAGGCGGCTGTTTCCATGGAGATGTCGGCGGGCTTATCCTTCGTTGTCCGACCAACCTCCGAAGACGCCGAACAGGCCGTGATTCTGCATCCTAGCCGCGTCGGGCTCGACCCAGGCACCCTCCAGCCGTGCGGATACCGGGCGGCGATCTCGGCCATCTCGGCATCGGTGTAGTCGCATTCGGCGATCCGCTTGCGCCAGTGCGGGAACAGCCCGTTGACCCGGCGGCCCAGCGGACGGAAGCCGGCGTGGATACGCTTGTCCATATCCTTGCCGTAGCCGGAGGCCGCGAAGGGGAGCGGCCGTCCGATCCGGGCGTTTGCTCGAGCCGGTGGAAGCCGAGCGCCGCGTCGGCCCGGGGCATCAGCACGTTCCGCCCGGTCGGCGACGACCCGGCGCTGCTCCGGAGTTATCAGGGCGTCATCAAGGTAGGTGCTGAGGCAGACCAGGACGTTCACGTCGCTCTGGCCGCCCCAGTGCCGAACATTGACTTTGCCCTGGTGTTCGAACGCCTGGAAGTAGTGATGCGCGTTCCGGCTGCACACCACGCCGATTCCGCCGACGATCGCGCCGCCCGGCGACGGCACGACAACCGGCTCCAGCGCGATCGGTATTCCGGGTGGACGAGCGTAAAGGTACAGCGAGCCCGGCATCATGGCGTCGCCGAGCGTCCCGCGGAGGCGCTGGACCACGGGCACTCCGGCTGGTGTCGGCGCTGAAGGCGTGGCTCGCGCTGCGTGGAGACGCGCCGGGCCCTTTGTTCGTGCAGATCGACAGCGGCGGCAAGATCCGCCGCGACGCTGAACTTGGAAGCGCAACGTCAGCCAACTGGTGTTCACGCCCGGCGGCATCGACAAGGACGATGCCTGCCCCGGCAACGACGTGGCTACGGCACCGACGCGCTCACTTCCGCATCCGGGGTGTCAGGTTCGCTTTTGTCGAGGGCACGGTCCGGTTGCGCCACTGCAACACATGACCCATTCTGCTCTCGTCGCTTTTAGCAAGCCATGCGAACACATCCATCCACGATGTTCACCAACCATCGCCCTCTCTCTACGCACTAGCGGGCACTGGCATGTTGACGGCCTTGGCTGCGCGCGGCCTCGCGAAGAATGCCGCGGATCTCCTCAAGCGGAGCGCCCGCACAGGTAAACGCGTTGACGATGTCGTCGATGTCTGCCGGCACCCAGTCCACAACCGTCGGCTCGGCACCACGATTCGGCGCTGTCTCATAGCGCCACTCGTACCAGGCGCAGTCGATCCCCCGTGCGAACCAGACCGTGTCGTAGGAGATGCCGCGCGCCGAGAATGGCGGCTGCGACGCATTGTTGAACGACTGGATTCCACGACCGTACACATGGTGATGGGTGAGGAGCACAACCCGACCGTCCGGGTCGAGGAAGGTCTCGGTCACACGCTCGTGCCCCTGATCCTCCTCGAAAATCGCCCGCCGCTTGACCACCGCCGGTTGATCGGCGGGCAGCGTGGTCGGGCCCCAAAGGGTGAGCCCGGGTCCGATAACCTGGATGCATGCCACTCCATTGGGAATCTTGCTCTTGCTCACGCGACTGCCTCCCGTAGATCGGTGATTTCCTCAGTCACCGGCACATTGAAGACCCGGTCGTCCCGGCGCTTTCGCAGCGGGCTGGCCAGCGTCTCAACGAATAGGGCCTGCAAGCAGGCATCCAGGGCGTCGGACCCGGCGCCGGTCGAGGTTTCCAGGCCGCGGCGCAGGGCGTTGGCGATGCCGCGGGCGAGTTTCGGGTCCATGGCTGATCCTCCGATCAAGACACGAGGGCGGCTTCGTCGCGGACGACGATGTACCGTTTCCGGACAACGCCGTGCGCTGGATCGCCGCGCCAGAAGGGCCGGACAAATTCCAGGTTGCCGAGCCGAACGCGCCAAAACGAGCGCACCTGATGCAGCGCCATGCGCGTGCCGGTGCGCGTCGCGTCACCGCCCTTCCCGTCGCCGTGGGCCGGGGCCACGTCGACGTTCAGCCGGATTTCCCGGATCGTGCCGATCGGCGCAAGGCGGGCCTTGCGGCGTGCACGGTCGATGTCCTGGCGCACCGGCCGGTCGCGCATCTCGACGAAGCGCGGCTGCGACAGGAAGCAGAGAAGCGCCAGCACGAAGCCCGGCAGCCGCTCGTTCAACACGGCCCGATGGAGGTGACGTTCAGCAACGACCTCCAGTGCCTCGCCGGCGCCGTCGATGTTCAGGATGAAGGCCGCGGTCGGAACGTTCTCGATCAACCCGTCGAATTCTTCGCCATTCCGGAAAGCCCAGAGCGCGCCGTGGATTTCGGCGCGCACATCGTTTTCCGTGTGGGCGCTGAGCAATAGACCAATCCGCGCATGCGGGATTCCGAGATCGAGGTCACCGGCGTCGAACTCCAGCCAGACCAGAGGAAACGGCAGTGCGGCCAAGTCGCGCAGCCGCGCCAGGTTGCGCTCGTCGCGGTCGGCCAGAGCCGCCGCCGACTGCACCAGGCCATCGGACAGGTCGAAGCGCACGGCGGCGTCGAGAACGTCGCGCAGCATGACGACGCGCTGCAGCGTGCGTACGCGGTCCCCCGAGGTCGTATACCAAGACCGACCCAGGGCGATCATGCCCTGCTTGGTGAAGGCCAGATCGCTCAGGCGATCAGCCAGTGCGCCGCTGGTGGCCGGGCGCTTGAGGGCGTTCGGCACGCCGTCACGGTCGACGTCACGCCACGGCTCGACGAGCCGCAGCAGGCTGAAGGTCGGAACGCCGCGCTCGCGCCGGGTGTCCGGCACAATCTCGACCACCTGCTTGGCCGTCATCACGACCAGGGCGGCGCGCAGGCCGCTCGCGGTCAACGTCGGGTCGTAGGACACGAGGCCCGACGGCAGCGCCCGCTCCAGGCCCGGTACCCAACCGTCCGGCGTCGCGGTCAACGTGATCGGCCAGCAGGCCGCGTCGATCGTGCGCGCCGTGCCGCTGAACCGGATGCCGCGGAGCCGGTTACCAACCTTTTCGACCAGCCATCCCGTCTTCCGAGGACCGTCGTCGTACTCCTCTTCCCATTCGATCCACAGACGGTCGGGGAGCGCCGCGACGTCGATGCCCAGTGATACGACGCGCTGACCATGCTCTGGGATTCGCTGGATGCGCGCGGCGGACACGGTCGGGCCGTCGGCGAAGCGCACGGCCTTCAGCCCCGGCATCTTTGCCAGGAGTTCCGCCCGCATCTCCGGGTATCCCAAGAGTCCGTCCGGGCGCAGGGCGCGCTCGATCGGCGACGCCGGGGCGCGCTCGGGGATGTCGTCGACGAGTTCCTTGAGGAGGCTGGTCTTCAGCGCCATCATGCCCTCACACCGGCTCGCCGATCATCGCGTTTCCGGATTTTGCGCGCGCCCAGCACGCTTCGACGATGCGAAAACCGAGGTCGTCGCTCGCCCGCGTCTCACCGGATTCGAGCCGCACGACGTGGCGCGGCGTGATGCCGAGCGCTTCGGCCAGTTCCGCCTGAGTCAACCCCGCTTGTTTCCGGAGGCTGCGGATTTCGTCGCCGCGGATTTCTCCGAAGCGCTTCCGGTCGGCCCAGTGGGCGACGGCCAGCGCCAGTCCCTGCGAGAGCGCGTCGACCCGGCCGTCGCGCAGGTCGCAGTGGACGCGGGTCGCCATCATCGCGGCGTTGGCGGCGTTGCCCACCCGAACCAGCCCGATCAGGCCGGCGACGTCGGGCAGGCTGTTCGCCAGTTTCCGGAACGCCGCCACCAGCGCCGCGTCGTGACCGAGTTCCTCCAGGCGGACGGCGATCCAATGCAGCGTCTGCTGGATCTCCAGGCGGTATTCCTCCGCCTCCTCATCGTCGCCCATCTGATGCCAGGCCTGATCGGACACGAGGATCGCCAGCGCCCCGTCCGGCTCCGGAAACGGCAGGTCCAGCGGCGTGCCATTCAGGCGCAGTGGCAGGTCGCCGGGCATGGGATCGGCCAGGATGCGCACAACGAACTCGCGCCGCACCTCCGGCGAGGCCGTCTCGAACTCCGCGGCCAGCGCGGCGACGTGTTCGCGCGCACCGTCGGTGAGATCCTCGGTCGGGCGGGCGTGCTCGCCGCGCAACGGACAACTCTGGTACGCCATGGCGAGGCTCAGCCCGCTCTCGCGAGCGCCCTGGACATAGCCCGCTAGGCTCTTTTTCCCCGTCTTCGCCACACGCGTCCACTTCGCCATCCACCCACCTCCTTCTCGCCGGCACCATCTGCCCGCCATCGGACACATGATGTCCCGTTTTCCGGAATTCGTCAATTCCCTATTTCCGGAATCACGGGCGAACCGCCGCCGTGCTCCCAGGAGCAAAATTTTTCGCATTTTTCGGGCGGACCTATTTACACCGTAGAGTCATTTTGTGAAAATATTTTCAAGACAGGCGGAACAGCCGCTGAAAGACAACAACCGGATCAGTGGGGCATTGACATGGGCAAGGTTCTCAAGGATTTCATCACCTGCAAAGTCAAGATTGACAAGGCGCACCGCGCGGAACTGGAAGAGGTTCTGTCCGGAGTCCAGACCGGCCGCGCTTACGGGGACGTCTCAGTACCCGAACTCTTGGGCTTGGCGAAAGAGGCGGAGAAGATGCTCGACGCCTACGACCTTCCCAAAAACAAGCGGTCGGGCGCACGACTCCGGAAAGCGGATGGCGGAGCGTCCGCGAACGCCTACAAGTACGCTCGGCCGGTCACACGCGTGGTCATCCAGAGGGGGGTGTCGGACTGCTGGTGCCTCGTCCGCGCCGAGCGCGACCGCGAAAATCCTAAGGCTTCGGCGGAGCGCGACCTGCTCTTCACGCCGGCGATTGAAGAAGAGGCGATCCGGCAGTTGCGTAAGGGCTTCCATGTCTACCGACCGGAGGGCCAGGAGGCTCCTGCCGCGGCATAATCCGGAAACGTGCTTGTCAGCGACAAAGGGTCCGGTCGAACCGGCCCCTTTGTCGTTTCAGTAAGGCTGACACCGAACAATGCAGGCATATTCAACCGGCGTTGGCCGCCGCGCGCATCCGGCGGGCGTACCGAAAGGCCGTTGTCTGGCTGCAATCAACGTCCCGCGCCACCTTGATTGCCGGAATCCGCAGGGCGAGAAGCCGCATCACCCGCCCGCGATCGACCGCCTCGGAGCGCTTTGGCAGGCCGGCGCGATGCAGCGCTCGACTGACCGTCCCTTCGCTACGCCCCGTCTCCGTCATAATCCGGACGATGGTATAATCAGTACGCGCCATCGCGGCCATCGTCGCGCGCTCCTCGGCGCCGATCCAGCGCCGGTTGCGGCGGACACGATACCGCCTTGCCGACAGCGCGGTGTTGTTCGCAGAGTGGCCGCGGCCGAGCGCCTGCGCGATCTTGCGCTTGCTCCAGCCGAGCGCGTGCAGGCGGCGGACTTCGGCCGCCTCTTCATCGTTGAGTGGGGGCAGATGCACGTTGCGCGGAGGGATGCCGAGGCGCTGTAGCATGCCGTTGACGCTTGATTCTGCGCCGCCGAGGCGCTCTGCGATCTCACGAGACGTAAGCCCGTGCTCGTGGAGCGCGAGGACGTGGTCGCGGGACAGATACCGGGATTGCTGTTGTTCAGCCGGGCTGAGGTCCAGCGCGCAACCGCGCAGCGCTCGCGCGGCCGCCGTCGCCGAACCATGCCGGCGAAACGCCATCAGGATCTCGTCATCGCCACACTTTTTCTTAAGCACGGCCTTCTCCACTATGTCGTTTCCGGAACGGTGGTCGTGTGCGACACATGCGCCTGAACATACGCCCGACGAATCGCTTCGGCAATCCGGAAACAGGCCTGATGTCCCGCATTGGGAAAGATAGAAGAACTGACCAGCCTGGCGCCCCACTGCCAACCTTTTTCCGCCGACGTCATCGGATTTCGGCCAGGACTCATTTACACCGGAGTCAATGGGCGCTACTCTGGTTTCCGGAGACCCGCCCTGCCTTGCCCTTGCGAGACCGACCATGCCGAACGGTGACACCCCCTCCTCCACCGCCCTCGTTCCGATCGTGCAAGACGTCGTCCGCATTCCCACCACCGAGTTCGGTACACTCGTCATCTCGGCGGACGCGATCCCGGTGCCGGCCGGCCGCACCCGGGAACAAGAGATCGAACGCCTGCGCCGCCGGGCCGAGCGCTACCGCGAGCAGTCGCTGGGGAAGAACTCGCGGCGCGTTTACGGATCGCACTGGCGGCAGTACACGGCTTGGTGCGAACGCCTCGGCTTCGCCGCAGTGAACGGCGATCCGCAGATCGTCGGCATGTACGTGGCTCATCTCGCGGACCGCGGCCTGCGCCCGAACACCATCGGCGTCGCGCTGGCGGCGATCGACAAGGCGCACGATTGGGCGGGCATCCCGCTCGACACCAAAGATCCCATGATCACGGAGGTGATGAGCGGCATCCGCCGACCCGGTGCCGGGATCGACGTCGGGAACGATGATGACGCTGTTCCTGGCCGCGCGACGCCGCTGGCCTGGGCCACCGACGCCGAGGACATCCGCGCCGAACCGGTCACCTTCGACTTGCTCCGGAGGATGATCGCGCACTGCCCGCTGACGCGCGTCGACCGCGACACCGGCGACACCCTGCCCCATCACCAGGGTCTGCGCGATCGCGCCCTCCTGCTCCTGACGTTTGGCGGGGCGCTGCGCCGGGCCGAGGCGGTCGCATTGGACATCCGCGACGTGGCCGTGCGGCCGGAAGGGCTGGTCCTGCGGGTCCGATACTCGAAGACGAACCAGACCGGAAAACAGGACCACGTCAGCGCCCAGAAGGGCATCTGGCGGGCGGCCGACCCCAATGATCCCTGCTGCCCGGTGCGGGCCTTTGAAGCGTGGCTGGCGGTCAGGGGCACACAGGAGCCGATGGCGCCCCTGTTCATCGGCTTGAAGAAAAGCGGCTGGCCGACCGACAAGCGCCTTTCCGGCGAGAGCGTCGCGGACATCGTAAGGCGCCTCATCACCACCGTGGCGCTCTCCGACGAGCCGGCAGACCGGCCCTGGCGCCGCCTGGTCGAGCGCGACCGGCACGGCGACGGGACCGAGGAAGTCGTGACCGACAAGCATGGTCAGCCCGTTCTGGTCGGCCGCTGGTCGGGGCATAGCCTCCGATCTGG
The DNA here is from genome assembly GCF_017876165.1 of Azospirillum soli. Taxonomy (GTDB): domain Bacteria; phylum Pseudomonadota; class Alphaproteobacteria; order Azospirillales; family Azospirillaceae; genus Azospirillum; species Azospirillum soli. The sequence continues at coordinate 6,804 of NZ_JAGINQ010000019.1, read as the reverse complement.
TCTGGCAACAGAGGCAGGCCGCCATTCCCAGTCCTTGACCAGCATCATGAGACAGACGGGCCACACGGATCCGAAGGTCGCCGCGATTTACCTGCGGGAAAGCGAGTTGTTCCGCGACAACGTCACCGCGGCGATTTTCCGCAACGGCTGACTGGCCACACTTACCTGTTGACCGCATCCCCACTGGGGCCGCGCGGGGTGATTCCCCAGAACTCGCCGCATCACCGTGTCAAATTTTTGGAAACATCCATATTGTTTCACGGTGCTAGGGAAGAAGCCCCCGCGGCGCCTGACGCGGCGAGGGCCCAATCGCCGATGATGGCGGCGTGGTTATGGCTATTCCGGAAACGTCAAATGTTCTATGATGTGCGAAGCCAGCCCCCCGGCTTCGCACATCATAGCAGCCCGAGAGATTCTGCATGCGCCTGATCGATGCGTTCGTCTCCAACAGCCATTTGCCCGATGCGAGACTGGGCGGCCCCACGCTTGAGACCTTTTACCAAGCCGTAAACGACATTACCCGACGGGAAATCGACGCGCTTGGCCGTTGTCCGGTGCGCTTTGTCATGTCCGAGGATGTCGCCCAAGCGGCGGCGCTGCTGACTGGGAAGCCTGAGATGCTGGCGAAAGCGGTAGAAGTGCTGCGCGTGCCATATCCGGAAATGTGGATCGAATGGTCGGAGCGCTCCCGCATCGAGGGCTTGCGAAAGGAAGGCTTGCTTCCGGACCTTCCCGAAGGGCGCCACCATCCCGAGAAGGTCGGGCTTTGGATCAAGGCCGACGCGAGCGGTCGCCGTGGCGAATTTCGGGTCTACTGGCTCGCTGATACCACAATGGCGACCCGCGCCGATCTTATCTGCCACTTTGATTTCGACTCCCCAGTCGCGGATCACCTCATCGGCGTGGGCGAACGAAAGGGCGGTTGCGGCGAGCATTTCGGCCTCGCGCCGACGGAAACCGCCGCTTTCACCTTCACGCACCGCGGCAATGTGCTTCGTCCGGAAACGCTGCAACGCTACATTTGTGACAATGCCGCTGATGTCGCTACCGAAATTGACCATTTCGTAGCCGCCCTGGCGCTGCTCACTGCCCAGCGTGCTATCCACACCGTCGAGCATGAATTCGGTCGCCTGAACCGCCAGCGTCAAAAATCTGGGAAGCCGCCCCTGCTCGATTACCGAGAGGTCCGCATGTCGGTTTCGACCGCGGCTACGCGTCGGGCTGGGGGCGGCAAAACGGAGAATGATCGCCGTGCCGCACGGCTGCACTGGGTGCGCGGGCACCTCAAGAAGCGCGGCGAGAAACTATACTGGTGGTCGGCTCACCCGCGCGGCACCGGCACAAAGCCGGTGACACGTACCGTCACCGTGATGGCGTAGCCGGTTATCTCACCGGGTGCTAAAGGCGCATCCCAGCGTTGTCCGGAAAGGAAAAGGCAGCCGGTGGGCTGCCCTTTCGTTCCAGCCAAGTCCGCCTTCCTCGAGGGAATCCGCTGCCACCTCCAGCACGTAGTCCATGTCCCCATAATCACTCTGTTCCGCACCCTCCTGCATAGCGCTCGCCCACGCCTCGCTACTCAGCCGGCCCTTCCAGTAGGCGCGCGCCAGCCTCACACGAGCACAGTGGCCGCGGAACTCCACACGTTCCATCAGGCGAGAACCTCGGCGATCTCGGAGACGGTCTGTCTGCCGTGCTTGATGGCGTCGAGCCGTTCCGGGATCTCATCCTCCGACTGAAGCGTGACGGTAACGGGCGGGCGTAGCCCTCGTCATCCACCGCTTTGCCTTCGGTGGAGTAGGATTCGAAACCGAGTTCTTCGTGATCAATGAGGTCGAGCCGATACTGGGCGACCTTCCAGCGGGTCGGCCATGCCTTGCGCGGCGGCGCCTCCAGGAGTTCTACGCAGGTGACTGGGGCCTCGGACGGTTCTTCGCCAGCGTCGATCTGGCGGGCGCGGCGTCGCGACAGGATCCCGGCATGGTCGAGAGCAACCTGCCAGTGCTCGCCCGACAGGGCTTCCAGCCGGTCGGCAACGGCGTTTTCGGATGAAGCGAGAGCGTCAGTTACGGGCGACCGCTTCAGATTATCGTTGTTTCCGGAACTGCGCTCTTTGCAGGCGCTGGACGCCTAAGCGTCCAGCGCATGTCGGTAGGTCCCGGACACGTTTCGGTGCCGGCCGGCTTTTGCTGATCGTTCAAGTGTGGGATGCGCTGAGAGAACTGCCCAGGTGTCTCACAATCGACGACCGCATTGACTTCCACAGCGAGGCTGCCGGCAACGTCGTCAGCGACTGGCTCGCGCCCCGCTGATCTCCGGAACCGACAGGGCGGCCATATGGTCACCCCTCCCGTTCCGAAGTAGAAAATGTCTATTCGGGTTCAGCGCCGTCCTCCTCGTGACTACGGGGGCATCGGCCAACATCGGTGAACCGCGATGCGGTTGATTGCATCACCGTGACACCGCAAACAAGTAGAGGTGGAGTCATGGCAAAATCAGGAATTGACAAAGAATCAGTAGCATAGAAAAATATGGGGCTTTCATGCGGATCAAATGTTGACACTGCGGGTTTCAAGCGCAACAATTTTGATCTTACATTTGGAGACGGGGTTATGACCGCGCGTGACAACATCGAATCCATCGCCGCTGATCCGACATCGCGAGAATATGCGGAAATTCGCGACCGCCTCACCTACACGTTCTTGACCGGCGCGATCGCCACGCATCTGCGCCCATTGACCGCACGCTTGGTCGTCCAGGCGTCGCAACTCGGCCTTTCCGGATTTGTGGTGCGGCCGCAGTACGTCCGGGCCTTCGCCCTTGAAGATCAGCCAATGACAAAGACGGTCAAGGATTACGCGGCCAGGGGCTTCGTCGTGCGGGGCGCGAGGACGATTTTTGGCCGGCGGCCCTACGGTCGCGTCTGGATGGCCAAGCAGGTTGGCAGCACTGTGGTGCAGGTGACCATCAACCGGCAGGGCTTTGTGAGGGAGGGTTGGGTATGACCTCCAGGCGAAAAGGGTGTTCATGAACGTTTCCGGAGCCGAGCGCTCTCCCAGTCTGTCGCGCCAGCCCGACGCCGGCAATGTCCGGGGCCGTGGTACAACGCGAGTGCGATCAGCCTCGTTCAGCCGACTCCATTCAGATGATCAGCCACGCTGAGAGACACCCTGTAGGCTCCGCCTACAGGGCCCGCGCGCAGTCCTGGGCTTGCGTGAGCGCCTTCCGTGACCCCCTCAGTGTCAACCGAACACCCGGTTCGACGCCGTCGACGACGACGAACATAGACAGCCCGTCCTTGATCGCCGCGATTGCGCCCTCACCGATTTTCCCAAACGAGAGCCCCAGGTCCTCAACGTCGCGGACACGACCGCCGTACGTTTTGTCCCCGTCAATGTCCACGGTGACGATCTTTGACAGTACTGCGTCTCGCGAGAGGGGAGCGCCTGTCCCGTCCGGCAAGCCCACCGCCAGGACCGCTTCGTTCGACGAGAAAAACGCGATGTTCAGCGTCAGGCCGTTGCCGAAGCCCGCCGTCGCCACGCAAAACAAGGATGACTGTCCGACGGTCTTTTGCGACCACTCTCCAACCGGCGCATACTGTGTCGTGTTCTTCGGCGGGATGGTGATCGGCCTCGTCTCATACATACGAGTGATCGGCGTTAAAATCGCTTCCCGTTGAGAGCGGCCGGCTTTGTATTTGGCTTCAGGAACGTCGCCAGGAAAACACTTCGGTGTTTCTCCGAACACTGTATAGACCAGCCCAGTCTTCGGATCACGGCATTCGTGCTTCGGCGATGGTCTGTCCACCGGGATGTCCGGTGTCAGTCCAAGCGTCGGAAGGTTGTGAGGAGCCGCTGGTACCGGGTGCTCCTGTTTGGGTTGCGGCACGGTCACGGCTGGACGGTTGGCCGGCTTACCTCCGACAAGCCACTGCCAGCCGACCCAGCACGCGAACACGACGGCGATGACGCGCGGCCAAGTCCACCCAAATTTCTGGTTTGCGTTCGTGGACTGCGGTGCAGATTGCGCAGTAGTGCTGAGCGGGGGGGACGGCGTTTGATGGGCAGGCGTGGCGCTGGCAGCCGACCGCGCCGCCGCCACGCGCTTGCTCGCCTCCACGATCCCTTGCAGATGGCAGGCCGGACACCCTCGCGTGAACGCGAGGTGTTCCGGCGACGCTCCGCACTTGCGAATGCGTGGCGGACGGGTGATCTCCGTGAGATGAGCCAGCCAATCCGCGGCGGTGGGACGATCAATCGACGTGAAGGCTTGTTCAAACAGAGCACGCGTGTCGTCGTCCAGAAGCGTGTGGGCGGATTGCGGACTTGGTTTCAGGCGGGTCGCGAGCCGGCCGTAGGCGTACAGACCGGCGTAGATTCGCTCCTGCGTGGAAGTCGGCACATTGCCGTCCTCCGGGACCCCCTGGAACGGATGGACCCCATTGTTGATCAGTTGGAAAATCAAGGTGGCCATCGCGAACAGATCCTGCGGAACGCCCAGGTCGCTCGACGGCTTCTCCTTAGACTCCGGGGCTGTGTACTCGTCGCTGACATGTTCCGCGGGGTAGACGGCTTGGCCGTGGCCCGCGATTCGAAACCCGTCCGCGTCGATCAGGCAGATGAAGGGAGTGCCTCTGTGCAGGCGAAAATTGATGGGCTTGAGATCGACGATGGCATGGCCGGCGCCATGGACCGCCGCGACGATGGCGGCGATGTTGCGGGCAACGAGCAGGCGGGTCTCGTAGGACTCTGAAATCTTTTCCTGCTGCCGCCCCGACTTTGTCAACAAGCGGCTGAGAGCGACCGTCTTGCTCGCCGTCAGGTACGGCATGGTGAAGCCGACGAACTCGCCCGCATCGTTCTCGACGATGCTGTCCGGCCATGCGATTTGCTGATACTTTCGCCCCTCATACCGGATCGGCTCGAGGCTTGGGCGGGCCTCCAGCATCGACACGATCTTTGGTCTGATTTTCTTTGCGTATGCTGTGTCGTGGTAAATCTTGGCGCACAGGCTCGTGTTCTGCGCAATGCGAAAGACTTTGCCCGTCGCACCGCCAGCGTTGACCGGGCTGCCAAGGTCTATGGTCTTCGTCCGCGTTCCATCAGAAAGGCGATAAGTCACGCGGATGCGGCCTCTGGGCTGACATCCGGGTCGCCCCGTCGTTTGTGGGCGAACACGAGGGTGGCGTCGTCGGCGGTCACCCGGTGGACCTTCTCGGGCGGCAGCACCTGAGCGAGAAAATCCGAAAGGTCCGGATCGGGACGCGTCGTCAGGTGCGGCAGCAATTGATTGGCGAAGGGCACGAACAGGGAGCGTTGGTCAGGCCCCCCGGCGAACGCCGCCGCCCCGTCGGTCATGAGGAAAACAGCGTCACACTCCGGGCCGATCAGTGTGAACCGAAGATGATCGCGCCAGTCCGGATCGGTAACGAAAAATGTTTCGTTGGCGTACTGCCCGTTTTCGGGCGGCGAGGCGATCTCGGTGCCCTCCGCAACACATGCGCCAGCATTGCCAAGCCGCAGCGCACAGGCGGAAGCGAGGCCGTCCCCGATGTGGAACAAAAAACCACCGCTGTCGTCGACCAGCGCTCCCACCAGCGTGCAGCGAAGGCGCTCGGCGATTTCCACAGAATGTACGGCTTCGTTGTTCGTGTCCCCATCAGCCTTGGTTTCCTCGAGAGACCAAAGTCCTTTGAACAGACGAGCCGCAAATTCGGCGAAGCCGCCCGCGCAATCGTCTTTGGCCTCAACATTCCGCTGGCCGTTGAAGCGGGCAACAGCCTCGATGAGCCGACGACGCTCGGCGCCCAAGCGGTCAGTAACGAATGCCTGGACAGCCTCCTGGTGGGCCCGGAGGGGGCGGTAGTGCGCCGGGATCTCGCTTAGCGCGGCGGTGAGGCGGTCCGCCACCATGCGGGCGCCGACGTACGACCAAGCCGCGCTTCCCGCGCCGTCGCAGACGATCGCCACCAGGAGAGAGCCCGCGGTTCGCAGGGCCATTGCGTCCTGGCAATGCGCCCCCGTCTGCTGAGCGTGGCTGCGGCCCATCACACTCACGCCGCCGCACCTCCAAGTGTGCGGGGCACTGTCCGTCACGCAACGCTCCAGTCGATCTTGGGAAGTTGCACCGGAGCGTCCGCATCGGGTGCCCGCGAGGCGGCCCGGGCGCTCGCGCTGAGCCACAGAAACAGTTCTTTGAATTGCAGGCCCTTCAACTGCATGACCTCCCGGTTCGAGAAGCGTTGCAGTTTGGTGCGATTTGCTCCGCTGACCCCGACGACGAACACCGATGTCTTGCGGCTCGTTTCTGCCTCCCTGCAGGAATCCGCGGCCATTTCCCAGCCATGGTCAGTCGGCTCGCCGTCGGAGATGATGAACAACCAAGGGCGTCGATAGTTGATCCCCGCCGTCCGGTATGCCGCTTTGCGAGCCTCGATCGCCTCCAGCGCCAGGCGAACGCCTTGGCCAAGAGGTGTCTGCCCGGACGCGGAAAGGCGCGGCGGGTCAAAAAGGCCCGCGTCCGTCCATTCGGTGTCAACCGTGACCGAGCCGCCGACAGAGACAATCAGGATCTGCACCTTGTCCGCGGCTTGCTCGTCACCTTTAAGATCTTGCGCGAGCGCTTTCAGCCCCTCATTCACCTGCTGGATCGGCTCGCCCGCCATTGACCCGGAAACATCCAATACAAGAACGCAAGGCAATCGTTCGCTTGTAAGCGGTGTTCTGGTCCCACCTTCCGGCGCGGTCGCTGTGGGGTGAGTCTCCCGGATCGGATGATCGGGAGAACGGTTTGTGTCTACGCTCG
>NZ_JAGINQ010000018.1 GCF_017876165.1 Azospirillum soli | reverse complement strand
ATCGCCGTCCGTTTGGCCCGCCGACTGCCAAGATGCCCGTGCTGCCTTCAGGCCTGCCCTCTTCAGAAACCAAACTTATGACACAGTAGTACTAAGCTGGTGGTTGGCCCCGCCGCCCAGCCTTGAAGGGCACTCAGGCCGCCAGCGCTTCGGGGTGACCCTGAGCGTCAATCTGCCGCGCTGCCGCAAAGCCCGTTGGTCCTCCCGCCTGTTCCCCACTTTGTCCTTGGCCTTCGGGGTCTTGTGGCGACGCGAGCCGTTGTGCCTGTACGGCATGCGGGGGCTCGGTTCCAGCGCCCGCCTCTGTACCCCTGTCGCGCCCCTCAGGCCGACAGAGAGGCCCCTGGCCGGATTTGTTCAACAAGGCCGGTAAAACGTGAGTTTCGCCGAGGGTTACTGAGAACGGTGACGGAGATACTGTAACTATCGGCTGCTGGCGCTCTGGGCGCAAGTTCTTGAGGCAGCATCCTTTCAGCATTTGTATTGGGCCGCGTCGAGAGCGACGCAGAGACGACGCGGAAACCGTATCAATCTTCTGCGATGGCCAACCTGGCGCTTAAAATTTGGGCTTCCGCTCCAGCTTCGCCGCCCAACGCCCCCCATGGACGCGGCTGGCGGGCCTGGGAGAGGAACATGCCCCGGCCCCATGGAAGGGAGTCCTGACGGCAGGGAGAGGCGAACAGCGGGGAGACGGCGATGACGACGGCGGACGTGAACGGTCTGGTGCCGGTGGACACGGCTGATGCGGCGCAGACGCAGAAGTCACAAAAGCTGACCTTGCTCCCGCTCGTTGCGCTCGTCGTCGGTTCGATGATCGGCGGCGGGGTCTTTAATCTTCCGTCGGACATGTCCAAGGGCGCTTCGCCCGGCGCCATTCTGATCGGCTGGCTCATCACCGGCATCGGCATGCTGATGCTCGCCTTCGTGTACCAGAGCTTGGCCGTGCGCAAACCCAACCTTAACGCGGGCCCCTACGCCTACGCCAAGGCCGGTTTCGGCCCGTTCGTCGGCTTCAACAGCGCCTGGGGCTACTGGCTGAGCGCCTTTCTCGGAAACGTGGCCTACGCGGTGGCCATCTTCTCGGCGCTGTCCCACTTCTTCCCCATCTTCGGGGACGGCAACAACCTGCCCTCCATCATCGGCGCGTCGCTGTGCCTGTGGCTGATCCATGCGCTCGTGCTCGGCGGCATCAAGCAGGCGGCCTTTGTGAACGTCGTCACCTCCATCGCCAAGCTGGTGCCGCTGTTCCTGTTCATCCTGGTAGCCATCGTGGGCTTTCATTGGGATCGCTTCACGGTGGATTTCTGGGGGGCCGGCACCGGGTCCGGCGGCACCGGATCTGGGAGCGGCGGCCTTGGCCCGGTCGTGGAGCAGGTGAAGAGCACCATGCTGGTGACCCTGTGGGTGTTCATCGGCATCGAAGGCGCCAGCGTCTATTCCGCCCGCGCGGCCCGCCGCTCCGACGTTGGGCGGGCGACCGTGATCGGGTTCGTCGGTGCGCTGGGAATCTATGTGCTGGTGTCGCTGCTGGCGACGGGCGTTCTGCGGCAGCCCGAACTCGCCGACCTCAAGGTGCCCTCCATGGCGGGCGTGTTCGAGTCCCTCGTCGGCCCGTGGGGTGCCGCCCTGATCAACATCGGTCTGGTGATCTCGGTCGGCGGCGCGTTCCTGTCCTGGACGCTTCTGTGCGCCGAAATCCCCTACACCTGCGGCCGTGACGGGACCTTCCCGAAATGGTTCGCCAGGGAGAACGCCAACGGGTCGCCGGTGAACGCGCTATGGGCGACCAATCTCCTGATCCAGTTCTTCCTCGCGCTCACCTTCCTATCGCGCAGCGCGTACCAGTTCTTCTACTTCATCGCTTCGGTTGCGATTCTTCCCCCTTATGTCCTGTCCGGCGCCTACGCGTTGAAACTGGCCCTGACCGGCGAGGGCTACGGCGCTGAATCGCGGACGAAGGACATCCTGATCGGCGCGCTGGCGACGGCCTACGGCCTGTGGCTCGTCTACGCGGCCGGCCTTCAATACCTGCTGATGTGCGCGGTCCTCTTCGCGCCGGGAATCCTGGTCTATTTCAGGGCGCGGCGCGAATGCGGAGAGCGTGCCTTCACCGGCGTGGAGGCGATCATCGCGGCGCTCATCATCGTGCTCGCCCTGCTCGCCGCCTGGCTCATGTGGATCGGCAAGATCAGTCCGCTGTAACGGCCCCACTGTAACGGCCAAGGCCTGCAAAGCAGGCCCCCCAAAAAATCCAGGGAGATGCGTCATGTTTGAAGTCGGCGTGCATTCGGAAGTCGGCAGGCTGCGGACCGTCCTGGTTTGCCGGCCGTCGATGGCGCATCAGCGCCTCACCCCCAGCAACTGCCGCGACCTTCTGTTCGACGACGTGATCTGGGTGCACGAGGCGCAGAAAGACCACCACGACCTCGTGCTGAAGATGCAGGAGCGCGGGGTCGAGGTGTTGGACCTGCACGAACTGCTCGCGGAGACGCTCAACGATCCCCAGGCACGGGCGTTCGTGCTCGACCGCCGCGTCACCGCCAACACCGTCGGCGTCGCCGCCACGGAGGTCATGCGCCCCTGGCTGGACGAAATGCCGTCCACGCAGCTCGCCGCCCATCTCATCGGTGGCATCGCCATATCGGATCTGCCCGACGACACCGTAAGCGTGCTGCTGCACGAGGCGTTCGGCGGCACCGACTTCGTTCTGCCGCCGATCCCCAACACGCTGTTCCAGCGGGACCCGTCCTGCTGGATTTACAACGGCGTGACCTGCAACCCGATGTTCTGGCCGGCCCGCAAGCCGGAGACGCTGCTGCAGCGGGCGGTCTACAAGTTCCACCCCCGCTTCCGCAACGGCGGCTTCACGATCTGGTGGGGCGATTCGGACGAGGACTTCACCGGCGCCTCCCTGGAAGGCGGCGACGTGATGCCGGTCGGCAAGGGGATCGTCCTTATCGGCATGGGCGAACGCACCAACCGTCAGGCGGTCGGTCAGGTTGCCCGCGCGCTGTTCCGCAACAAGGCGGCGTCGCGGATCATCGCCTGCCTGATGCCGAAGAGCCGCGCGGCCATGCACCTGGACACGGTGTTCACGTTCTGCGACCGCGATCTGGTGACGGTCTTCCGCGAGGTCGTGGACCAGATCCGCTGCTACAGCGCCTATCCCCTGGACGACGAGGGGCGTTTCGAAGTGCGGCCCGAGGCGAGGCCGCTGCTGGAGGTCGCGGCCGAGGCGCTGGGTTACCCCAGGCTCCGCGTCGTCGGCACCGGCGGGAACGCCTACGAGGCGGAGCGCGAGCAATGGGACGACGGCAACAACGTCGTCGCCCTCGAACCCGGCGTGGTCGTGGCCTACGACCGCAACACCCACACCAACACGCTGCTGCGCAAGGCCGGCGTCGAGGTCATCACCGTCCGCGGGGCGGAACTCGGCCGCGGCCGGGGCGGTGGCCATTGCATGACCTGCCCGATTTGGCGGGAACCCGCCTATTGACGAAACGCCGCCAGCGAGGAGGGAATCATGAGCTTCAATCTGCGCAACCGTTCGCTGCTCACCGTCCAGGACTACGCGCCACGGGAGTTTCGCTATCTGCTCGACCTGGCGCGCGACCTCAAGCGCGCGAAGTACGCCAAGACCGAGCAGCAGCACCTGCGCGGCAAGGAAATCTGCCTGATCTTCGAAAAGACATCGACGCGTACGCGCTGCGCCTTCGAGGTCGCCTGCTACGACCAGGGCGCCAACGTCACCTACCTCGACCCCGCCGGCTCGCAGATCGGCCACAAGGAATCCTTCAAGGACACGGCGCGCGTCCTCGGCCGGATGTACGACGCCATCGAGTATCGCGGCTCGGCGCAGGGCGGCGTGGAGCAGCTGGCCAAGTACGCGGGCGTTCCGGTCTACAACGGCCTCACCGACGAATACCATCCGACCCAGATGCTCGCCGACGTCATGACGATGCGCGAGTACAGCGACAAGCCGATCACCGACATCAAGTACGCCTATGTCGGCGACACCCGGTCGAACATGGGGCATTCCCTGATGATCGTCGGCTGCCTGATGGGCATGGACGTACGGATCTGCGGGCCGCAAAGCCTGTGGCCGTCGGAGGAGTACACCGCCACCGCCCAGCGGCTCGCGGCTGCATCCGGCGCGCGGCTGACGATCACCGACAACACGGCCGAAGCGGTGACCGGGGTCGATTTCATCCACACGGACGTCTGGGTCTCGATGGGCGAGCCCAAGGAGGTGTGGCGGGAGCGGATCGCGCTGCTCAAGCCCTATCAGGTCAACCCGGAGCTGATGGCGGCCAGCGGCAATCCACAGGTCAAGTTCATGCACTGCCTGCCAGCCTTCCACGACACCGAGACGACGCTCGGCCGGCAGATCGCCGAGGACTACGGCATGCCCAACGGGCTTGAGGTGACCAACGAGGTGTTCGAGTCTGAGGCGAACATCGCCTTCGAGCAGGCGGAGAATCGCATGCACACGATCAAGGCGCTTCTCGTCGCCACGCTGGGAGAATGAGGCCATGCGCGTCGTCGTCGCTCTGGGTGGCAACGCTCTGCTGAAACGCGGCGAGCCGATGACCGCCGACGTGCAGCGCCGCAACGTCCGCGTCGCCGCCGAAGCCATGGCTCCCGTCGCTCGGGAGCACCAGCTCGTGGTCAGCCACGGCAACGGGCCGCAGGTCGGCCTGCTGGCGCTCCAGGGCGCGGCCTACCGGCCGGACGAGGCTTACCCGTTGGACGTCCTGGGTGCCGAGACCGAGGGGATGATCGGCTACATGATCGAACAGGAGTTGGGCAACCTGCTGCCGTTCGAGGTGCCTTTCGCCACTCTGCTGACCATGGTGGAGGTCGATGGCGACGACCCGGCGTTCGGCGATCCGACCAAGTTCGTGGGGCCGGTCTACGGCGCCGCCGAGGCCGAACGCATCGCGGCCGAGAAGGGGTGGGTGTTCAAGCCGGACGGCGCGTCCTGGCGGCGGGTCGTGCCGTCGCCGGCCCCCAAGCGCATCTTCGAGATCCGGCCGATCCGCTGGCTGCTGGACCAGGGAACCGTCGTGGTCTGCGCCGGTGGCGGAGGGATCCCCACCATGTACCAGCCGGGCAAGGAGCGCACGCTGGTCGGCGTCGAGGCGGTGATCGACAAGGATCTCTGCTCCGAGCTGCTGGCGCGCGAGCTGGACGCCGACCTCCTGATCATGGCGACGGATGCCGAGGCCGTGTTCCTCGGCTGGGGAACGCCGGAGGCGCGGGCCATCCACCGCGCGAGTCCGGAGGCGATGGGCCGGCACACCTTCCCGGCCGGGTCCATGGGACCCAAGGTGGACGCCGCGTGCCGGTTCGCGATGTCCACGGGCCGAACCGCCGCGATCGGCGCGCTCGCCGACATTCCGGCGATCGTGCGCGGGGAAAAGGGCACGCTGATCGACAAGACGTTCGGGGCGATGACTTGGCACGGATGATTCGGCACGGATGAGTTGGCTGCGTCGGCACGGGGAGGCCGCGACCATGGCGAACCACGTCTCAACACCGACCGGAGAAGGGCGGGTGGCGCGGCGGCCCTCGCTGCTCGACGCCCTGATTCCCATGGTCGCCCTCATCGGCCTGCTCGCGTTGTCCTACTTGCTGTTCGGCAAGGACGCCTCCGCAGGGCCGAATCAGGTGGCTCTGCTGTTCTCCGGGATCGTCGCGGCGGGCATCGCCTACAAGAACGGGATGCCCTGGGACGGGGTGCGCCAAGCTGTGGTCGATGGCATCGCGACCGGTCTCGCAGCCATCATGATCCTGCTGGCGGTGGGCGCGCTGATCGGCACCTGGGCGCTCAGCGGCACCATCGTGGCGATGGTCTACTACGGTCTCCAGATCCTCAGCCCCCACTATTTTTACGCGACGACCGCGCTGATCTGCGCCCTGATCGGCTTCAGCATCGGAAGCTCCTGGACCGTGGCGGGCACCATCGGCATCGGCCTGATGGGCGTCGCGGCGAGCATGAACCTGTCGCCGGAGATCACGGCCGGCGCGGTCATCTCCGGCGCCTATTTCGGCGACAAGGCCTCCCCGCTGTCCGACACCGCCAATCTGGCGACTGCGGTGACGGGATCCGGGATCTACGAGCATATCCGGGAATCGCTGTTCACCTCGGTCCCCGCCCTGCTCATCGCAGTCCTTCTCTTCGCGGGGCTGGGGGCTCCCGGTGATTTCGACGCGACTGCCATGCTGACGGGCATCGAAAGCCATTTCACGGTGTCGCTTTGGGCTTTCGCGCCGTTGCTGCTCGTTCTCGGCTTGTCGATCGCCCGGTTTCCGCCCTTCATCACGATCTTCTTCGGCGCCTTGGCGGGCGGCATCCTGGCGGTCGTCCAGGAGCCGGCGCGCGTCGTCGCCTTCGCCGCCACACCGGAGCTGCCGGCTGCCCTCGCCATGCTGAAGGGTGTGTGGGCGGCGCTCGCCAACGGATACGTCGCACACAGCGGCAACGAGTCCCTCGACGTCATCCTGACGCGGGGCGGCATGTCCAGCATGATGAACACGGTGTGGCTGATCATCACCGCGCTTTCGTTCGGCGCGACGGTGGAGCATGCCGGGCTTCTCAATCGCCTGATCGATCCGGTGATCCATCGGATGAGGTCCGTCGGCGGGCTTGTGACGGCTGTGGTCGCCACCTGCATTGGCGCCAACATCGTTACCTCGGACCAGTATATTTCGATCGCCTTGCCCGGCCGCCTGTTCAAAGTGGAATTCGCAAAGAGGGGCCTTGCCCCCGTGCTGCTGTCGCGTGTCGTCGGGGACTCGGCCACCGTGACGTCACCGCTGATTCCCTGGAACAGTTGCGGGGCCTATATGGCCGCGGCGCTCGGCGTGTCGGCGACCGGCTTCGCCATGTATTGCTTTTTCAACATCCTCAATCCCCTAATCACAATTCTCTTTGCCGCATGCGGTCTGCGGGTGTGGAGGACGGCCGTGGACACGCCGCCGGCCGACGCTCCGCCGCTGCGGGGCTAGAGCGGATTGATCGGCATCTGCATCGGGGATTTCCACGGCCGCGCGGTTGTGATTCAAGATTTGGACTGGTTGAAGGGGGCCAGTCTGGATGGCGAAAGCACTGTCGGTTGATCTTCGGCACCGTGTGGTGGAGGCGGTCGCAGCGGGAGCGTCTTGCCGGGCTGCGGCAGCGCGTTTCGAGGTTGGAGTTTCCTTGGCAATCCACTGGGTGGCGCTTGCGCGGAAGCGCGGAGACCTGAGCCTGGGCAAGCGTGGCGGCAATGTCCGTTCGCAGCGGATCGACGAGCACCGGGATTTGATTCTGGACTGGACGAAGTGAAACCGGATCTGACCTTGGCGGAGGCATTACCGCCCCTATGACGCTCGACGGCGCCAGAGGCGGCGTGGCCTTCCTCACCTATGTCGAGCTTGTTCTGGGGCCGACGCTGAGCCCCCGAAACGTCGTGGTGATGGACAACTTGCCCGCCCACAAGCTTCCGGCGGTGCGAGCGGCAACCGGGCGGACGGGTGCCACATTGAACTCCAACTGCACCGATCTTTTCAAATAGGCAGAGAGCGGCTTGAGGCAGCGGCAGAAACGGCCACGCGGTTCTGCCCACCTGGGTCCGCTTTGCGCCACGAGCGGACAATCCGCCTCCGATGGCTACACTCCTGAAGCCGATCCACCGCAGCCGTTGCCCTATCGCAGTGCGTTCCTGGCTAGGCTATCCGGTGCCGGCGCCATTTCGCTGCGGCGGACTGGCTGCGATGGAAAGTCGGTTCCGTGGCGTCAAAGCCGTTTACGGACTTCGGCGGCCACACGCTCGGGCGTGATGTCGAAGTGTGTATAGAGATCCGGCACCGGCCCTGAGGCGCCGAAGCCACTCATGCCGACGAAACCGCCGTCCTCGCCGATCCAGCGGTCCCAGCCCTGGCGGATGGCGGCCTCGACGCCGACCCGCATCGTGCAGCGTCCGATCACCTGCTGGCGGTAGGTGGCGTCCTGCTCCTCGAACAGCTCCCAGCAGGGCATGGAGACCACGGCGGTCGGGATGCCCTCGGCCTGGAGGATGCGGCGGGCTTCCCGCGCGATGGCGACCTCGGATCCGGTGGCGAGCAGCGTGGCGCGGCGCGGGCCGCCCTCCGCCTCCTCCAGCACATAGGCGCCGCGGCGCGATAGGTTTTCCGTGGCGTCGGACCGTGCCGTCTCCAGCGGTTGGCGGGAGAAGACCAGCGAGACAGGGCCGCTCCGGTGTTCCATGGCGATCTCCCAGCACTCCGCCGCCTCGACGGCGTCGGCCGGCCGCAGCACCAGCATGTTGGGGATGGCGCGGAAGGCGGCCAGGAACTCCACCGGCTGGTGGGTCGGGCCGTTGGTGCCGATGCCGATGGAATCGTGGCTGAACACGAACTTTACCGGCAACCCCATCAGTGCCGCCATGCGGATCGCCGGCCGCTCGTAGTCGGAGAACACCAGGTAGGTGATGCCGCTCGGCACCACGCCACCATGCGCCGCCATGCCGTTGAGCATCGAGCCCATGACGTGCTCGCGCACGCCGTAATGGACGTAGCGGCCGCCGCGCTCCTCCGCCGTGAAGGCGGGGAGGTTGCGCTTGTGCAGCGTCGCCCCCTCCAGGTCCGGCGCGCCGGAGAGCATTTCCGGGATCGCTTCGGTCAGGATTTCGACGATGTCGCCGGAGAGCTTGTAGCCGTGGTCGCTGTGGCCGCTCTCCGCCGCGCGGCGCTTGAAGGCGTTCAGCGCGTCCTTCCAGCCGTCGGGCAGGCGCCCCTCGCACAGGCGGTCGAACTCCCGGCGCTGGGCAGCAGGCAGGTTGGCGACGCGGGCGTGCCACGCCTCGTGCTCTGCCACCGCGCGCCGGCCGGTGTCGTGCCACGCCTGCAACACGTCCACCGGGATCTCGAAGGGCGGGTGCGGCCAGTCGAGGCGGGCGCGTGCGGCGTCGGTGTGCTCCTTGGACAGGCGGGCGCTGTGGGCGGCGCGGGTGGCCTCGTGCGGCAGACCGCGGCCGATGGCGGTGGTGCAGGCGATCATCGACGGGCGCGGGTCGCGCTTGGCTTCTGCGATGGCGGCGGCGACCGCCTCGATGTCGTGCCCGTCCACCTCCTGCACGTGCCAGTGGCTCGCGCGGAAGCGGGCGGGCATGTCGTCGGACAGAGCGAGGTTGATGTCGCCGTCGTCGGTGATGCGGTTGTCGTCCCACAGAAAGATCAGCTTGCCGAGCCGTAGGTGCCCGGCGAGCGAGATCACCTCCTGCCCGACGCCCTCCTGCAGGCATCCGTCGCCGACCAGCGCGTAGGTGTAATGGTCGATGATGCCGGAGCCAAAGCGGCTGTTCAGGAACGCCTCGGCCAGCGCCATGCCGGCGGCATTGGCGATGCCTTGGCCGAGCAGGCCGGTGGTCACCTCGATGCCGCAGGCCTGGTCGATCTCCGGATGCCCGGCGCAGTGCGAGCCCAGCACGCGGAAGCCCTTGATCTCGTCCAGCGTCATCTTCCCGTACCCCGCGAGGTGGAGCAGCGAGTAAATCAGCATGGAGCCGTGGCCGTTCGACTGCACGAAGCGGTCGCGGTCGAACCACAGCGGGTCGGCGGCGTTGAATTTCAGGTGCCGGGTGAAGAGCGCGGTGCAGATGTCGGCGGCGCCCAGCGGCGTGCCGGGGTGGCCCTCGCCGGCGCGCTCGATGGCGTCCATGGACAGGAAGCGGATCGCGTTCGCCATCCGGCGGAGATCGACGCTGTTCGTGGTTTCTGGGGTCATTATCTCTGCTTCCCTCAGGCGACGATGTTGCGGGGCTGGCCGGCGGCGAAGGCTTCGATGCAGGATGTCACTTGGTCGGCGACCTCCTGGCGCGCCTCGCGGCTGGCCCAGCCGACGTGCGGGGTGAGGATGAAGTCCGGGCGGCCGGTGAGGCGCATGAAGGGATGGTCGAGCGGCGGCGGTTCGGCGGACACGGCGTCCACCGCGGCACCGGCGATGCGGCCCTCCTCCAGCGCGCGGACCAGCGCCGCCTCGTCGATCAGGCCGCCGCGGGCGGTGTTGATGACCAGGGGGCGGCGGGTCATCCGCGCGAACTCGGCGTCGGACAGCAGGTCGCGGGTGCCGGCGGTGAGCGGGCAGTGCAGGCTCAGCACGTCGCAGCGCTCTAGCACCTCGTCGAACGGCGTGTAGAGCGGCCCCATGTCGGTGCGGCCCTTGTGCGCGGCGAACAGCACATTCATACCGAACGCCCGGCCGAGCGCCGCCACCGCCTGCCCGATGGCGCCCTCGCCGACGATGCCAAGCGTGGCGCCGTGCAGGTCGCGGATCGGGTGGGTAAGCAGGGTGAACTGCCCGGCCTTCTGCCACTCCCCGGTCTGAACGGACTCGCGGAAGGCGAACAGCGAGCGACGCAGCGCCAGGATCAGCGCGAAGGTGTGCTCCGGCACGGTGTGCACGGCGTAGGCGCGGACGTTAGCGACGGGAATGCCCCGGCGCCGGCAGGCCGCCACGTCCACGTTGTCGGTGCCGGTCGCGGCGACGGCGACGAAGCGCAGGTTCGGCAACTGCTCCAGCACCGGTTCGCGCAGCGGCACCTTGTTGACGATCAGGATGGTGGCGTCGCGGGCGCGCTCGACGACCTGTTCCGGCGCGGTGAGGCCGTAGGCCGTCCAGTCATGGGCCACGTCGGGGCGGCGCATGGACACCTCGGGGCCGAGGGTATCGTGGTCGAGGAAGACGATGTTTTCAGGCATAGGAGGTCCTTCGCGCCCGAGAGGGCGGCGGAAAGGGAGTTTTGGGATGGGGCGTTCAGGCCCCTTGGGCGGATCGCGTCAGCCCGGCCGCTGAGTCCCGTTCATGGCGTGGTAGGTGCGGATGACTTGGCTGTCGTCGACCGCGCCCTCGCCGCGCCCGGAGGTGGCGAGGAACAGCTGGTGCGCCACGGCGGCCAGCGGCAGCGCCGCCTTGGCGTCGCGGCCGGCCTCCAGCACGATGCCCAGATCCTTGACGAAGATGTCCACGGCGCTGGTCACCTCCGGCTCGCCCTCCAGCATGCGGGGACCCCGGTTCTTCAGCATCCAGCTTGACGCGGCCGAGCCGCCCATGATCTCCAGCAGGATGTTCAGGTCGACACCGACCTTGGCGGCCAGCGCGAAGGCCTCGGCCACCACGGCGATGTGGACGCCGCACAAGAGTTGGTTGACCGTTTTGACGGTGGCGCCCTGGCCGGGCCGCTCGCCGACGTGGAAGAGCTTGTCGCCCATCCCGGCGAGGACGGGCTTCGTCGCCTCGAAAATGGCGCGCGGGGCCGCCGCCATGATGGTGAGCGTGCCGTCCACCGCGCCGACCACCCCGCCGGACACCGGGGCATCGACGAAGCGCCGTCCGGCCGCCTCGACGCGCGCCGCCAGCGCCTCGACGGCGCCCGGCGGGCAGGTCGCCATCAGCACCACCACCCCGCCCGTCGGCAGCGCCTCCAGGGCGCCGCCGTCGAACAGCGCGGCCTCGGCCTGCGCCGCGTTCACCACCATCAGCACCAGCGCATCGGCGCCGTTGGCGGCCTCGGCGGCGGAGGCGGCGCGCACGCCGCCCTTGTCCGCCAGCGCCGCCACCGATTCCGCCCGCACGTCGTAGCCGCGGACCTGGAAGCCCTTGGCGAGCAGGTTTTTCGCCATGGGTAGGCCCATGGAGCCCAGGCCGATGAAGCCGACCGTTTCCATACCCGTTCCTCCCTTATCGTTCTTGGCTCAGTACAGGGTGAACGCGGGCACGTAGGAGACAAGCCCCAGCACCGTCAGCGCCACCATGTAGAACGGCCACAACTCCTTGACGATGGCGCCGATGGGCTCGCGCGAGATGGCGGCGGAGATGAACAGCGTGGTGCCGATGGGCGGCGTGAACAGCCCGATTGAGAGGTTCACCGCCATCATGATGCCGAGCTGGATCAGGTCCATGCCGATGGCCGTGCCGACCGCCACGAAGGTCGGGCCCAGCAGCAGAATCGCCGCCGGCAAATCGAGGAACATGCCCACCACCAGCATGATCAGGTTCATCGCCAGCACGATCAGCCAGCGCTCCTGAAGGACGTTCTGCGCGTACTCGGCCACCGCGTTGGGGATCGCCTCGGTGATCAGCACGTAGCCGACCAGGTTGGAGGCGGCGATCACCAGCATGACCACGCCCGTGGTGATGACCGTGCCGACCAGCGCGGCGTAGACCCGCTTGATCGTCAGGTCGCGGTAGATCAGCGCGCTGACCAGGATCGCGTAGGCGACGGCGACGACGCTTACCTCGGTCGGGGTGGCGATGCCGAAGCGCAGCAGGACCAGGATGAACACCGGCATCAGCAGCGCCGGCAGTGCGGAGAGCGTGGCTTGCAGGATCATCTTGACGCCGCCGGTGTCGGCCAGCAGCGGGAAGTTGCGCACGCGCCCGCTGACGTAGCAGACCATCATCATGCCCGCTGCCAGCATCAGCCCCGGCAGAATGCCCGCCAGGAACAGCGAGGCGATGGAGGCGTTGGACACCGCCGCATAGAGGATCAGCGGGATCGACGGCGGGATCAGGCCGGCGATGACCGAGGAGGAGGCGGTGGTCGCGGCACCGAAGGCGGCCGGGTAGCCCTCGCGCTTCTGCCAGGGGATCAGCATGGAGCCGAGCGCCGAGGCCTCGGCCACGGCGGAGCCGGAAACGCCGCCGAAGATGGTGGAGCCGACGACCGTCACCTGCGTCAGCCCGCCGGGGAAGCGCCCGACCAGCGCGGCGGCGAAGCGCACCAGCTTCTGGCCCAGCGTGCCGCTCATCATGAGGGCGCCGGAGAGGATGAAGAAGGGGATGGCCAGCAGCGGGAAACTCTGGGTCGGCTGGAACAGCTTGACCACGGCAATGACGGTCGGGACCGCCCCCATCGTCATCACGGCGGCGCCGGAGCTGATGACCAGGGCGTAGCCGACCGGAAAGGCCAGCAGGAGCAGGACGCCGAAGACGCCCATCATGACCAGTGTCATAGTTCTTCCTCCGCGACATGTGCCCGGACGGACATGGGATCCTCGGCGATCAGCAACCGCGCGAAGGTGGTCAGTGCGGTCAGCCCGACGCCGGCGAAGCCGACGATCAGCGACAGGTAGGCCCAACGGGCCGAGACACCGGTCACCGGGTAGACCTCGGTCCCGGTGATCTCGATGACAGCCATGCCGATCCAGGCGAGATAGAAGAAGGTCGCGGCGACCACGACCTGCATGCCCAGCAGCAGCGCGCGGGCGGCGCTGCGCCCGAGCAGGTCGAGCACCAGCGTGACTGAGATGTGCGACCCGTGCTGGGCGGCCAGGACGATCCCGCCCATGACCAGCCAGGGGAACAGGATGTTCGGCATCTCCGACGGCCAGCCCAGGCCCTGGGTGGTCAGGTAGCGGACGACGACCTCGGCCCCCAAGGACAGGAACAGCAGGACCAGGGAGCCGACGGCGACGACGGTGGCGGCGACGGTGATGGCCGTGTCCGCCAGTTGGATGAGGGAGGCGGGCGCGCCCGCCCCCGTCATCGCGCGATGGTGCGAGAGTTCCATCACTTCTTGGCCGCGGCCGCGGCCTCCTGCTGAACCATGGTCACCAGCTCGGGGAACTGGGTCTGCCACTTGTCGTAGACGGGCTTGGTCTTCGCCATGAACTGGGTGGCGTCGACCGTGTTGAACTTGACGCCGGCCGCTTCCATCTTGCCGCGCAGCTCGGCATCGGCCTTCTGCGACAGCTCGCGGTTGAACTTGCCGGCCTCCGCCGCGGCGTCGAGCACCGCCTGCTGGTCGGCCTTGGGCAGGGTGTCGAACACCATCTTGCTGGCGAGCAGCGGGGTGGATTCGTATTTGTGCCCGGTCAGCGAGATGTACTTCTGCACCTCGTGCAGCTTGGAGGAGTAGATGTTCATCAGCGGGTTCTCCTGCCCGTCCACCACGCCCTGCTGAAGCGCGATGTAGAGTTCGGAGAAGGGCAGCGGCGTCGGATTGGCGCCCAGCGCCTTGAAGATGTCCACGGTGATCGGGTCCGGCGGGGTGCGGACCTTCACGCCCGACAGGTCTTCCGGCTTTTCGATGGGGCGCACGTTGTTGCTGGTGTGGCGGATGCCATTGTCCCACAGGGCCAGGAGGACGAGCCCCTTCTCCTTGGCATAGTCGCCCAGCTTCTTGCCGACCGGGCCGTCCAGCACCTTCCAGGCCTGCGGCAGGTCCTGGAACAGGAAGGGCAGGCCGAGCACCGCGAACTGCGGCACCACGCCGGAGGTCGATCCCTGCGAGTTTGCGCTGAAGGCGAGCGTGCCCAGGCGCATGCTGGTCAGCGCCTCGACATCGTCGCCGTACTGGGCGCTGCCGCCGACGGTTACCTTGACGCGGCCGTTGGTCTTCTGCTGCACCAGTTCGGCGAACTTCAGCGAGGCGTCGGCCTTCGGGTTGCCGGGCGCGGCGTTGTGGGCGAGGCGGAGCGTCTGCTGCGCAAAGGCCGGCGAGGCCACCAGGGTGGCGCCCACGGCCAGCATGAGAAGGGTCTTGTACATCGTTTCCTCCGGTTTGGTTTGGATGATTGGTTTGCTTGGATGCACATCGTTTAGGGCGACTATCCTGACGATATGAACTTCTCCACCCCGTCATGGTCGGGCTCGACCCGGCCATGACGCAGAGAGGCGTTCAGCCCCTTAGAAAAGCCGCTTACAGCCAGCCCTTGATCCGCTCGGTCATGACCGAGGTCGAAATCCCATAGCGGTCGTGCAGAGTCGGCAGCGCTCCGGCCGCCAGGAACTCGTCCGGCAGGCCGATGTGGCGGAACACCGGCGTCACCCCGGAGCGCAGCAGCAGACCCGCCACGGCCTCGCCCAGCCCGCCGACCACCGTGTGGTTCTCGGCGACCACCACCATGCGGCCGGTGCGGCTGGCCTCGCGCAGGATGGTCTCGGTGTCCAACGGCTTGATGGTCGGCACGTGCAGCACCGCGGCGGCGACCTTGTCGGCCTCCAGTTCCTTGGCGACCTCCAGGGCGCGCATGGTCATGATGCCGGACGACACGATCAGCACGTCGGCGCCGTCGCGCAGCACCTTCGCCTTGCCCAGTTCGAACGTGTAGTCGTATTCGTCCAGCACCAGCGGCACGTGGCCGCGCAGCAGGCGCATGTAGACCGGCCCCTTGTGGGCGGCCATGGCCGGGACGACCTGCTCGATCTCGTGCGCGTCGCAGGGATCGATGACGGTCATGTTCGGCATGGCGCGGAACAGCGCCAGATCCTCGGTCGCCTGGTGGCTGGGGCCGTAGCCGGAGGTGAGGCCGGGCAGGGCGCAGGCGATCTTTACGTTCAGATCCTCCTCGGCGATGGTCTGGTGGATGAAGTCGTAGGCCCGGCGCGAGGCGAACACCGCGTAGGTGGTGGCGAAGGGCATGAACCCCTCGTGCGCCAGACCGGCGGCGGCGCCCATCAGCAGCTGCTCGGCCATGCCCATCTGGTGGTAGCGGTCCGGGAACGCCGCGCCGAAGATGTGCAGGTCCGTGTACTTGCCGAGGTCGGCGGTCATGCCCAGGACTTCGGGGCGGCTGCGCGCCAGCTCGACCAAGGCGTGGCCGAAGGGGGCGGGCTTGGTGCGCTGGCCCTCGGCGGCGATCGAGGCGATCATGGCCGAGGTGGTCAGGCGGGGCTTTGCGGTCGCGGTGTTCATGCGGTCCTCCCCGCGTCCAGCGCGTCGAGGGCGAGCTGCCATTCGTGCGCATCGACGCGGATGAAGTGGTTCTTCTCGCGGGCCTCCAGGAACGGGACGCCGCATCCCATCCTGGTGTCGCAGACGATCATGCGGGGCTTCGGCCCGACGTCGCCGCGGGCGGTGTCGAAGGCGGCGACCACGGCGTCGAGGTTGTTGCCGTTGATGCGCTGGACGTGCCAGCCGAACGCTTCCAGCTTGTCCACCAGCGGCTCGAAGGCCATGACCTGGGTGGACGGCCCGTCGGCCTGCTGGTTGTTCACGTCCACGATGCCGATCAGGTTGTCGAGCTTCCAGTGGGCGGCCGACATGATCGCCTCCCACACCGAACCCTCGTCCAGTTCGCCGTCCGAGAACAGCGTGTAGACGCGGGAAGTGGAGTTCTTACGCTTCAGGCCGAGCCCGATGCCGACGGCGATGCTCAAACCGAGGCCGAGCGAGCCGCCCGACATTTCCATGCCCGGCGTGTAGGCGGCCATGCCCGACATGGGCAGCCGGCTGCCGTCGCTGCCGTAGGTCTCCAGCTCCTCTTCCGGGATGATCCCGGCTTCGATGAGGGCGGCGTAGAGAGCGATGGCGTAGTGGCCGTTCGACAGCAGGAAGCGGTCGCGCTCCTCCCACTCCGGATCCTCGGGGCGGTAGCGCATGGCGTGGAAGTAGGCGGTGGCGAGCACGTCGGCGATGTCCAGCGCTTGGCCGATGTAGCCCTGGCCCTGCACCTCGCCCATTCGCACCGCGTTGCGGCGGATGCGGTAGGCGCGCTCGGAGAGGGCCACGTTGTGGCCCAGGGGGGTGGTGTCCACTTTGTTCTCCTGCGTCCGGGTCAGTGGATCAGCATGCCGCCGTTGACGTCGATGGTGGCGCCGGTGACGTAGGACGACAGCTCCGATGCCAGGAAGAGGCAGGCCCGCGCCACGTCGTCGGCGTCGCCGAGGCGGTTCAGCGGGATGCCCTTGAGGATCTCCGCCTTCAGCTCGGCGGTCAGCTTGCCGCCGGTGATGTCGGTCTGGATCAGCCCCGGCGTGATCGAGTTGACGCGGACGTTGTCCGGCCCGGCCTCGCGCGCCAGCGCCTTGGCGAGGCCGAGAACGCCGGCCTTCGCGGCGCTGTAGTGCGGTCCGCCGAAGATGCCGCCGCCGCGCTGGGCCGAGACCGACGACATGCAGACGATGGAACCGGAGCGGCGCTCGCGCATGTGCGGCAGCACCGCTTGGCTCATGTACAGCGTGCCGCGCAGGCTCACGTCCATCACCGCGTCGTAATTCTCCGGCGCGATGTCCATGAAGCGCAGGGGCTGGGTGATGCCGGCGTTGTTGACCAGCACGTCCACCCGGCCGAATTCGCCGACCACCTTCTCGATGGCGGCGAAGCAGGAGGCCTTGTCGGTCACGTCGCAGCGGAGGCCGCGGTGCGCCTCGCCCAGTTCGGCGGCGGTGGCCTCGGCCTGGGCGCCGTCGAGGTCGAGAATGATCGCGCGCCCGCCGTGCAGGGCGAAGAGCTGGGCGGTCGCGCGGCCGATGCCGCGCCGCGAGGCGGCTCCGGTGATGACGCAGACCTTGTTGGACAGCAGCATTTCCTCTCCTATTTGACAAAGCTTGCCCGTGGCGGCAGCGCATGCCGCGGCTGGCGTTCGGTCTTTTGTGGCTTGCGAGGCTCTGCGGACTGTTCGTTCCGCTGATCGCTGAAAGGACGGTATTCTGTTGAGGTGAATCTGACAAATGAATAAGATCGCCTATTGATGAACTGAATTCATGTGACGGCCGCAATGCGGAAACGGGTCTCCATCAAGGCGGTGCAGGCGTTTGAGGCCGCCGTGCGGCTCGGTTCCTTCGCCCTTGCGGCCGAGGATCTGGCCGTCACTCCGTCCGCGGTAAGCCATCAGGTGAAGTTGCTCGAAGAGCAGCTCGGCGTGCGACTGTTCCACCGGGCGCACCGCGCGGTGGTGTTGACCGACGCTGGCCGGCACTACGCGGAGGAGGTCACCGCCGCCTTCGCCCGCATCGAGGCGGCGACACAGACCGTCGGCATGATGGGCGGCGGCGCCATTCTCACCGTCCACTCCACGCCCAGCTTCGCCACGCAGTGGCTGATGCCGCGGCTGGCGCGCTTCAAGGAGCTGCGTCCGGGCATCGACATCCGGCTGCACGCCTCTGTGGCGCCGGTCGACCTCGCCCAGGGCATCGTCGACGTGGACATCCGCTACAACCCCGGCCCGCCGCCGGCCGGCGCGGTGATGGTGCCTTTCCCGGAGGACACCATCGTGCCGATGTGCTCACCGGCGCTGGCGAACGGGCTCATCCCGATCCGCAGACCGGAGGATCTGGCCCGGCACGCGCTGATCCATTCCGAGATCAACATCGTGGGATGGCGTGACTGGGGGCGGCGGCACAGGAAAGTGCAGCTCGATTTGGAGCGCGGCCCGCGCTTCGACCGCTCCTTCATGGCGATCAGCGCGGCGGTGGACGGGCTCGGCGTCTGCCTGGACAGCGTGCTGCTGGCCGAACGCGAACTGCTGGCCGGCAAGCTGGTGGCGCCCTTTCCCAGAGACTCCATGAAGGCACAAGGGCACGGGCTGGTGACGCTGAAGTCCACAGCCGACCTGCCGAAGATCCGCGCTTTCCGCGAGTGGCTGTTCGCCGAACTTGAGGAGGGGCGGCAGCGGATGGAACAATTCCTGAAGGGAACGTGGAGCCATCCATAGCGACGCTGCCACGGTGTTCGGAAGCCAGCCTTGATGTCCGCTTTGGGTCACTCTGCGAACAGCCACGGGCTCTCCCTGTCCCGCCAACCACTGGACGGCTACCCAGCCATCGTCCAAGCTTGCTACGATGCCTGCAATGCGCTCCCGTGATCCCACATCCGATGCTCATGAGTGTCACCTCTGCCGATCCGGAGAGGCATATGTTCACAAGGAGACCAAGGATGGGCCAAGATACTCAGGTGGATCGGGCCCCGTGGAACAAAGGTCGCCTGATCAGACCGAAGCCCCCGCTCAAGCCGAAGCATGTCTGGGGGATCCGCATTCGCCTTCAACTGTCGGACGTGGCACGCGACCTCGCGATGTTCGATCTGGCCATCGACAGCAAGCTGCGCGGGCGTGATCTCGTCTGCCTCAAAATTGGCGATGTCGCACCGCTCGGGTCGGTGCGCTCCCGCGCGACTATGGTGCAGCAAAAGACCGGCCGTAGCAGGGTAACCGCCCGACGGCTTCACGCCCCGGCGGCGTCCAGATAACGTCGTCGGGCCTGATCTCCCGCTTGGCCCCGCCTTTCTCCTGCACCCAGCCGGTTCCGCTGGTGACGATGAGGACTTGGCCGGCGGGATGGGTGTGCCACGCGGAGCGCGCCCCCGGCTCGAACGTGACGAGGCCGCCCGACGACGACGTGTGGTCGTTGGCCGGATAAAGCGGGTCCGCGACGACGGACCCGGTGAAGTGCTGAGCCGGCCCTTTGGCCGAGGGCCGCGAGCCGTTCGGCGAGAACACCGTGCTCTCGGCAAAGGCCGGTGCCGCACCGACGAGGGCGAGCGAGAGGGTGGTTGCGATGAGCTGTTTCATGGTCGTCCTTATCTAGGATTATGTGATTCCAAACCGGTTCTTCGATAGCGGCAGGCTGCGGACGCGCTGTCCGGTCAGCGCCGCGACGGCGTTAGCGACGGCCATCGGCACGCCGGGCAGACCCGGCTCGCCGATGCCGCCTATGGGTGCGCCGCTCTCTGCAGTTGTTCCGCGAATTGTTCGTCTGCGCGGCGGTCGTCGGCCCTGGCTTCGTGATCCCGGCGTTCGGAATTCCTGGCTGGTGGGCCGGAACAGGATCTCGTTGATGTCCACGTCTTCCGGTTGGCTCATGGCAAAGGCCACTGCTCGCGCGAAGGAATCCGCGGGAATGGCGCGCTCATAGGCCTTGCGCATGGTTTCCGCGACGTCGGGTTCGGTGATGCTGTCGGGTAGCTTGGTCGCGACCATGCCCGGCGAGATGATGGTGGTACGGATGTTGAAGGCTTGACCTCCTGGCGAAGGCCTTCGGAGATGACGCGGACGGCGTGCTTCGTCGCAGCATAGACGGCACCGCCCGCCCACACTTTGTGGCCGGCGGCTTCTCCGAGCCCGCTGCTGGCGCCGGTGATGACGACCACCTTGTTTTCGATGCCCTGCGTCATGGCTTGGCCTTTCCTGGTTCCGGCACCGTGCCGCCCGACCGGCACCCCATGCCATCGCGCTACGCGCCGTACTGCTGGTCCGTCACCTTCTCCATCCAGTCCACAGCCTTGCCGTCGATCTGCTCCTGGATGGCGATGTGCGTCATGAACGTGGTGGGCGACGCGCCATGCCAGTGCTTCTCGCCGGGCGGGATCCAGACCACGTCGCCGGGACGGATCTCCTCGACCGAACCGCCCTCTCGCTGCACCCGGCCGACGCCGGCCGTGACGATCAGGGTCTGACCCAGCGGATGGGTGTGCCACGCGGTGCGGGCTCCGGGCTCGAAGGTGACGCTGGCGGCCGTCGCACGCGCCGGGGCGTTGGCCTGAAAGAGCGGGTCGATGCGAACCGTTCCGGTGAACCAGTCGGCTGGCCCCTTGGCGGACGGCTGCGAACCGACGCGTGTGATGTCCATGGTTTCGGCCCTCCGGTCATGGCCCCGTCCGGGGCTGCTGTTGAGCAACAAGGTAATCCACGCCGACACACGCGATTAGCGGCCCCAAAGCGCATGAGCCTATCGGCTGGGCTCATGAATGCGGCATCATCAGGTCGCGGCTGGTGTCTTGAGGCGTCTCGCAACCCCGGCGGCACCGAGCACGACCAGCGTGCTGACGAGGAACACCGAGCCGAGGCCGGCCGGGGCGCCAACCAGATGAGCGCCTGACCAGCCGCGTCGACCAACACGCTGATCAACGCGACCCGGCCGCCGTGGCTCCTGCCAAACCCGTCACGACGGCGCCCTTGGCGCCCCGGCTGTCGGCGTAATGGCCCGCCCACACCCGCGAGACGAGCGACGCCGCGAACTGGCTTCCGGCGACGAGGCCAACCGCGACGGTGCCGAGACCGAGACCTTGGTGCACATGCAGCGGCAGCACCGGCAAGGCGAGGCCGATGATCAAGAAGGCGATCAGGACCACCGCCATGATCGGGAGCAGCACCACCACAACGCCAAGTGCAGCCGAGGTGTGGGAGTTTGTGGCGGACATCGGAGACCCTTGAGACATTTGGCTTGAGACATTCGAGACGAAGGGCGATGCCGCCCTACTACCGTGCAGCCTTCATTTGATCGAACGTGTGGACGAAGTCCTGCCGCTCCTGCGGCTTGTGGCGGGAAAAGCAGCGGTCGAGGTTTTCGCACGCACGCCCTCGGCATAGGTCTCGGGGAACGTGACGAGTTCACTGCCGGCTTCGGCGTCCCAGGCGAGCGTTGCGGCCACACCCAGGGTCAGCGCCGCCGCGACGGCGCGGATCGACTTCGCGTTCATGACGACGTCTCCTTGGACAGATTCCGGCTTCGGAAGTGATCTTTGCCGCTGTGCCGGTGTGCGACTAGATGGCGGGTTCCGCATGGGCTTATGAGCACGGCTCATGAATGCCGCGCGGGAGGGCGGTAACGCGCCGCTCCTGTTTGCGGTAAGGTGCCGAAATACGCTTGGTCTCATGAGGAAGGCTCATCAATGCCGCGCGAGAATGTCCAAGACCTCCTCGCCTTCCTGGCCGTCGCGCGGGAGCAGAGCTTCACCAAGGCGGCCGCCAAGCTCGGCGTGTCCCAATCGGCGCTTAGCCACACCGTTCGCCAACTTGAGGAACGGCTCGGCATCCGGTTGCTGACCCGCACCACACGCAGCGTCTCCCCGACGAACGCCGGCGAGCGCCTGCTGCGGACCATCGGTCCCCGTTTCGACGAGATCGCGGCCGAACTCGAGGCTCTGAGCGAGTTCCGGGAGAAGCCGGCCGGCACCATCCGGATCACCGCCACCGATTACGCGATCGACGGCCTCCTCTGGCCGAAGCTGGAGCCGTTCCTGCGCGAGTATCCGGACATCAAGGTTGAACTCATCAATGACTACGGCCTGTCCGACATCGTCGCCGAGCGTTATGACGCCGGTGTGCGTTTCGGCGAGCAGGTCGCCAAGGACATGATTTCGGTGCGTATCGGGCCCGACGTCCGCTTCGCGGTGGTGGGCGCGCCCACCTATTTCGCCGGGCACCCACCGCCGGAGACGCCACAGGACCTGATCGGCCACACCTGCATCACCCTGCGGCTTCCCACCCACGGGGGCATCTATGCGTGGGAGTTCGAGAAGGACGGTCACGAGCTTCGCGTGCGCGTGGACGGCCAGCTCGTCTTCAACAGCATCTTCCACATCGTCAACGCGGCGGTGGCCGGCTTCGGGCTCGCCCACATGCCCGAGGATCTGGCGCAGCTGCACATCGGAGAAGGACGCCTCCAGCGGGTGCTGGAAGATTGGTGCCCGTCCTGGTCGGGATACCACCTCTACTACCCGAGCCGCCGCCAGTCCTCACCGGCCTTCGCGCTGTTCGTCGATGCGCTGCGCCACCGTGGCACGTGAAGACCGGAGGGATGGCCGAGGGCATTGTCAGCCGGGGCGCTTCTCGAACACCTCCTTGAACACGGGCAGCGCCGAAAAAGCGTTGGGCCAGCCGGCGTAGAAGGCGAGGTGGGTGAGCGCCTCCGCGGCCTGCTCGCGCGTCAGGCCGTTGTCCATCGCCCGGTTCAGGTGATAGGGGATCTGCGCGACCTGCCCGGAGGCGACCAGGGCGCTGACGGTGACCAGACTGCGGTCCCGCGGCGCCAGGTCCGGGCGCGGCCAGAGGTCGCGGAACAGCACGTCCGTCGTGTACTGCACGACTCCCGGCGCGACTGTGCCGAAGTTCTGCGCCACGCCCGTCGCGCGCCGCGCCTCGGTGGCCTCGTCGAGGGGAAGCGGCTCGGGCGAGGCCGGGGGAAGCTGGTCGGCCGCGATGCGCCGCTGGGCGAAGACGTCCTTCGTGACCGCCACCGCCGCCATGGCGTTCGCCCAGCCGGAGTAGAAGGCGAGATGGGTGATGATCTCGGATAGCTCGCCCGGCTTGACGCCGTTGTCGAGCGCCAGGGTGACGTGGCGCGGCATCTCGCCCGGCTGGTTGCGTGCGATGAGGGCCGCCACGGTGACGATGCTGCGGTCGCGCGGCGACAGGCCGGGACGCTTCCACAGATCGCCGTCGATCGGGCCTTGCGCGTACTTCTCCAGCGCCGGCGATACCGCCCGTATGTCGTCGGGCGTCAGCGTTCCCACAAGGGTTCCGGAACCCGACGTAGCCGCGCCCTGCTGCGCATGGGCGACCGACGAGACAAGCAGAGCGAGTGATGCGATCGTCGCGGCAAGACGTTTCATCGGTACCTCCATTGGGCCAAGTCTTGAGACGTGAGAGGGCGCGGACGTGCGTCTCCCGGGAACCAGTTCAAACTTGCATGAAAGGTTGCGTTTGATTAGGAGCTGTCCGGCGATAAGGCTTATCGCGCCAGCTCATGAATGAGCCGTGCCGGAACGGGCCGGCGCGATGCACCGGCCCTGTCTCTCGTCCCGGTTGTCGCGATCAGGCGCCCAGGGAGGCGGCGTCGATCACGAACCGGTACTTCACGTCGCCCTTGAGCATGCGCTCATAGGCCCCGTTGATCGCGTCGGCGCAGATCAGCTCGATGTCGGAGACGATGCCGTGCTCCGCGCAGAAGTCGAGCATCTCCTGCGTCTCCGGAATGCCGCCGATCATCGAGCCGGCGATCGCCCGGCGCTTGGTGATCAGGTTGAACACGTTGGGAGAGGGATGCGGCGTCGCCGGCGCGCCCACCAGCGCCATCGTCCCGTCACGCTTCAGCAGCACGAGGAACGCATCGAGGTCATGCGGGGCGGCCACGGTGTTCAGGATGAAGTCGAAGCTCTTCGCATGGGCCGCCATCTCGTCGGGATTGCGCGATACGACCACCTCGTCGGCGCCGAGTGCCTTCGCGTCCTCACGCTTGGATTCCGAGGTGGTGAAAGCGACCACATGCGCGCCCATGGCGTGGGCGAGCTTGATGCCCATATGGCCGAGACCGCCGATGCCGACCACGCCCACCTTTTTGCCCGGACCGGCGTTCCAGTGCCTCAGCGGCGAATAGGTGGTGATGCCCGCGCACAGCAGCGGCGCGACCGCGGCGAGTTGCTCCTCCGGATGTTTGATCCGCAGCACGTAGCGCTCGTGCACCACAATCCGCTGCGAATAGCCGCCGAGGGTGTGGCCCGGAGGATCGTCGGTCGGAGAATTGTAGGTGCCGACCATGCCGTCGCAATAGTTCTCCAGCCCGTCCTCACAATCCGGGCAGTGCCGGCAACTGTCGACGATGCAGCCGATACCGACCAGGTCGCCCGCGCGGAAGCCCGACACATGCGCGCCGACGGCGGACACGCGCCCCACGATCTCGTGGCCGGGAACGCACGGCCACTGCGTGCCCGCCCATTCCGCGCGCGCCTGATGCAGGTCCGAGTGGCAGATGCCGCAATAGGCGATGTCGATCTGAACGTCGTGCGGACCGGGAGCTCGCCGCGTGATCTCCATCGGTTCGAGGGGTTTGTCGGCACCGTAGGTGCCATAGGCCTTGATGGTCATGGAGCGCTCCTTGGTTTTCATGTCATGTTTGAGGTGTTCCCGTCAGCCCGGCTGAAGCCGGTCCGTGCGCGATGCGGCGAAGGCCAGGAGAGCGGCCATCACGAGCAGGACGGTGCTGACGCCGAAGGTGGCCTGATAACCGCTCAGGTCGAACAGCGTCCCCCCGACGGTGGCGCCCAGCGTGATCGCGAACTGGATGGTCGCGACCATCAAGCCGCCGCCGGCCTCCGCGTCCGCCGGCAGGATCCGCGACAGCCATGTCCCCCAGCCGACCGGTGCCGGGGTGCCGATCAGGCCCCACGCCCCAAGCAGCAGCGCCGTCCCGGCGACCCATCCGCCGAAGGCGACCAGCGACACGGCGATGCCGGCCATCAGCAGCGGGATCACGATGAGGACGCCATAGACGCTCCGGTTCAGCACCGGTCCGATCAGCATCGTGCCGGCGAGGCCGGTCACCCCGACCACCAGCAGAAGAAGCGACAGCGTGGAGACATCGACACCGGTCACCGTTTCGAGGAACGGCCGCAGGTAGGTGAACAGCGCGAACTGCCCCATGAACAGGAACAGGATCGCCGCCATCCCGAACGCCACGTTGGGCCGGCCGAGCAGCCGGAACACGGTCCCGCTGCCGGACCGGCGCTCGCCGCGCATCGCCGGCAGGCTCATCAGCTGCCAGCACAGCGCGAGCGCCGCAAGCGGCACCACGCAGAAGAAGGCGCCACGCCAACCGATGAAGGCGCCGAGGAAGCTGCCCAGCGGAGCCGCAATGGTGGCCGCGAGCGCGTTTCCGCCGTTGAGGATGGCCAGAGCCCGCGGCACCGAAGCTTCCGGCACAAGCCGCATCACCGTGGCCGTCGACATCGACCAGAAGCCGCCGATGGTGACGCCGAGCAGCGCCCGGCCGATCATCAGCGTCGCGTAATCCGGTGCAAAGGCGACGATGCCCCCCGACAGGGCCATCAGGCCGGTTAGGGACAGCAACACCACCTTGCGGTCGAGCCGCCCGGTCACCGAAGTGATGAACAGGCTGGTCAGCACGGCGAAGATGCCGGACACGGAGATGGCCTGTCCGGCTTGGCCTTCCGTCAAGGTCAGGTCCGTGGCGATCGGTGTCAGCAGGCTGACCGGCATGAACTCGGACGCGATCAGCACGAAGACGCAGAGCGACATCGCGAAGACGGCGCCCCACGCGGCTGGCCTGGGCGCGGCCGTGCCGTTCCCGGAAGAGATGTGAACCTGCATGCGATTGCCTGAGTGTGGAGGATGGTCTTCGGTCGGGCAGCGGACCCTGACCGTCAGGGCCGGGTTGATCCGGTGGGGCATAGATAATCGAGACGCGCGTCGGCCATTAGCGGCCCAAAACCGCATGCAGTTATGAGTTCCATTCATCAATCAGCGCGATGCACCCCGACCCCGGCCCCCGGCTTGGCCGCCGACGATTGATGAGCGGAATTCATAACGACAAGCAAAACGCGCCGCCTAACAAAACGCGCCGCCTAATGCGCGCGCTCCGCATCGCTTAGATTTCCGCAGTGAAGCAGCCAAGCCCACACAGGCGTAAAAGGTGCCATTGCAATGAACAGGCAAAACGCGGACGACCGCGCCGTGGAAACGCATGCCGGCATGGACATCGACCGGCGCAGCCTCCTGAAGATGACCGGTGCCGGCGTTGCCACGCTCGGCATCATGCCGGTCTTCGATCTGCCGGTTGCGATGGCTCAGGGCCTGTCGAACGGCGCGAACAACTTCTACACCAGCGACCGGGTGACCCTCCAGAAGGTCACCTTCAAGAACCAGTATCAGATGAACGTCACCGGGAATCTCTTCACTCCCAAGACCCTCGATTGGAATGCGAAGAGTCCGGCGATCGTCGTCGGCCATCCGATGGGCGCAGTGAAGGAGCAGAGTGCCAATCTGTATGCCACGAAGATGGCAGAACGGGGATTCGTGGCTATGTCCATCGATTTGCCTTTCTGGGGCGAAAGCGATGGTCAGCCCCGCAATCTGGTCTCCCCGGATATCTATGCCGAGGCTTTCAGCGCTGCGTAGCTTCCGGAAGCATCGTCAACTTGTTGGCAGCGGGGCGGAGCGAGCGCCGCTACACCGCTCATCAGCGGCGCGCAACCCTGGTTGCCGTGCTGTTCGACCTGGGATACCGGTTGATCGATGCCGCTCTCGAACCTGCGCATCGGCGAGACCTGCGACATCGAGAACGCGCTGCTCGCCGCCATCCTGGCCGACGGCACCAACCTGGGCCTGACACACATGGCCGAGGCCAGCCAGGGCGTAACCCGTGGGCTAAACTTCTCCGACAAGTCGGATGAGGCTCACTCTGCCATATGGCCTGACGAAGCCGGCGCGAGGGTTGCGAGAACTCTTCCTATGCCGACGTTCCATTGATGGGGAAGCGCGCTGCCAGAACGAAGGGCATGTCCGTATCGGCCTGCGTGAACAGGCACAGCGATCGCACTTCCACCGGTTCGGCCAAGGCCAGCTTGAACAGCCGCTCCAGAAGCGGTTGGACCGTCTCCCGCTCGCCTTGCTGCAAGCGCCGCGTCAGGGTCATATGAAACCGGAAGTCTTCGAGGACATACGGGTACCCCCAAGCGTCCATCTGCGCCTTTTGACGATGCGTCAGTGGCGTGCGGAGACGCTTCCACCTCTCTTCGGCACTCTGCGGCGCGCGAAAGCGGTCGAACGTACGGACACAGTCGTTCGCCAGCGCGTCGAGATCGGCCGATGGCCGTCGGGGACGGAGGGCGAGGAAGCCATGAAGGGCTTCGAGCACGAAGGAAGGCTCCCGAAACGGACGTCGCCGCGAGGCGAAGGCGGCCACGGCTTCCCGCAGAGATGCTTCGTCTGCGCCCTCCGCCAGACGGAAGGGAGCCTTCAAGGTGGCGTGAAAGCCGTAGCGGCGAGCGTCGGAGACCAGACCGGCCTGATGGCTCGGATCAAGCCCAACCGCTGGCAGCGGGTCGAGCCCGGTGCCTTCCGGGCGGCGGCCCAGCCAGCGCCAGCCGCAATCGGCCAGAGCCGTTCCATCCTCAGGCGCGAAGTAGAGGGCGAAGCGGCGCCGGTCCATCATGCCAGCTCCCGCCCAGCGAAGACGAGGCGGCCGGCCACCAGGGTGGCAACGACACGCGGCAGCTCCGGCGTGCGGTCATCGATCAGCACGAGGTCGGCGCGCCGCCCGACGGCAATGCTGCCGCGGTCGGTAAAGCCAGCCAGACGGGCCGGGTTGGTCGAGATCAGCCTCCAGGCGTCGGCCAGCCCCAGGACGCCATAGCGCGCCAGCCGGAAGGCGGCGTGCGTCAGCGCCGGGTAGTAGTAGTCTGAGGTCAGCGCGTCGGCCAGACCGGCCACCGCCATGTCGGCGGCGCGCATGCCGCCCTCGATGTGGCTGCCGCCGCGCAGGACGTTGGGAGCGCCGAGAATGACGCCGCCGCCGAGACGGCGGCTTTCCTCGGCGGTGGCGCGGTTCAGCGGAAATTCGCAGATGCCGCAGCCGAGATCGTGGAAATGCCGCCGCAACTCGGGCGATTCGTCGTCGTGAGAGGCGAGCGCCACCCGATGGCGGCGCGCGGCGTCGGCCAAGCGCCGGTTGGTCGGATCGACCTCGCCCCGCCGTTCCACCACCGCGTGCAGCAGGTCGGTGAAGGCGGACAGCGTCATGTGCGCCCGCTCGGCATACTGCGCCAGCTTGGCGGGCTGGGCGATGCGCGCCGTCAGCATCGGCAAATGGTTGTTGAAGGCCAGCAGCCGGATGCGCCCCTCGGCCAGCCAGCCCTCGATCTCGTCGGCGGCGTCGATGTTGTAGATCTCGTGGCGCAGATGCACGTGGCTGTCACAGGCCAGGGTCGGGCGCAGCCGCTCCAGGGTGTCGAGAAAGCTCACCGCCGCCTCGCGCCCGCGCAGGCCCGGCTCCCACGACCACGTCAGGCCGTGCAGCGCGGTGGTGATGCCGTTGGCGACGAGCTGGCGGTCGGTGTCCAGCAGCGCCACGTCGGTCGGGAAATGCACCCGCGGGCGTGGCATGAGCTGCCGTTCGAAAGCGTCGCCGTGCAAGTCGACGATGCCCGGCAGCAGCAGCAGCCCTTCGGCCCCGATCACCCGGCCGGTGGCGCGCCCGGTCGGGGCGTCGCCGATGGCGGCGATGCGTTCTCCGGCGATGGTGACGCCGGCCTCGATGAAAGAGCCGTCCGGCATCAGGACGCGGGCGTTGCGGATGTGCGTTTCCAACCTGTTTCCCCTGGCGCGCATGGTCTTGAGCGGCCCCGCACATAGCGCCGCGGCGGGGTGGGCCGGTATGAAACTTTGGTGAAAGATCGTTCGGCGGGCGGATGTCCGGCTGATTGGTCGAGATCAGGTGCCCGGTTCGAAGACGATCTGGACGCGGTCGGACGCCCAGCGCGCGACGCTGTACTCCACCGGCCGGCCGGTGGCGTCGACGTTGACGCCTTCGGTCAACAGGATCGGCTTGTTGGGAGATTGCTGCAGCAGCTGGGCGTCGGCCGCGCGGGCGGTGCGGGCGGTGACGCGGGTGACCTTGCGGGTGTAGTCGCCCACCCCAAGGCGCTCCATGGCGAGGCTGATCGATCCGGTGTCGCGGATGGTGTCGGGCAGCGACGGGAAGCGTCCCTTGGGGAAGTAATGCGATGCGACGCTGAGCGGGCGCCCGTCCGCCTCGCCCAGCCGCTCGACCACCACGACCATGGTGCCCTTGCGGATCTCAAGCGCCTTGGCGACCGCTTCCTCCGCCGGTTCCTCGCGGATCGCCAGCAGCTTGCCGGACGGCTCCCGCCGGTGGCCGAGGACATTCTCGGAAAAGCGCGTGCGCTTCTTCACCCGGTAGTCGATCACGCTCTCCTGGACGAAGGTTCCGCGCCCCTGCTCGATGCGGACCAGCCCCTGCTCGGCCAGGGCCGCCACCGCCCGCCTTATGGTGTGACGGTTGACGCTGAACTCTTCGGCCATCCGCAGTTCCGTGGGCAGGCGGTCACCCGGCTGGTGTGTTCCGGAGACGATGTCGCGCTTCAGCCGCTCGGCGATCTGGCGCCACAAGGCAGTGCCCGTACCGCGCGAGAGATCCTGGTCCGTCATGGAAACTTCATCCTTCAAGCCTTGCGCCCCCGCCGGGACGATCGCATAAAGATGCCCGCACATGGTATAGATGTCTAGACAAATTTGAGATTGATCCATGCCCGCATTCGCCACCGAGGACCGCCGACGCTGGATGGGGGTGCTGGCCAAGGCCGCCCCCGATGAAATCGCGACCGTATGGTCCAGCCTCGCCCCCACCCCCGACTACGCTCTGCTGCGCCGCCCGGAAACCGGGCTGGTGATGGTGCGTGGCCGGATCGGCGGCGACGGCGCTCCCTTCAACCTGGGTGAGA
Organism: Azospirillum soli; assembly: GCF_017876165.1. Lineage (GTDB taxonomy): Bacteria > Pseudomonadota > Alphaproteobacteria > Azospirillales > Azospirillaceae > Azospirillum > Azospirillum soli. The sequence goes on along the minus strand of NZ_JAGINQ010000018.1, from coordinate 88,619 downwards.
TGACGGTTACCCGCTGCTCCGTCCGGCTGGCCGGCGGACTGGTGGGGCACGCCTGGGTGGCCGGTCGCCGGACCGACCACGCCGAGCGCGCGGCCGTGCTGGACGCCCTGATGCAGGCTCCCGCCCGCCGACCCGCCGTCGAAGCGGCGATCGCCCATCTGGACAGCCTTCAGGCGGCCCGCAGCGACCGCGCCGCCCGCGAGGCGGCGGCGACGCGGGTCGATTTCTTCACCATGGTTCGCGGGGAGAACTGACGTGACGATGAAAATGGCCATGGACACGGGTGCGGACGCGCTGCTGCCCGGCCTTGGCGACCCGGTGATCGACTCCCAGCGCGTCTTTCGCGCCGTGTTGGACGCCATGGCGCGGCCCGGTACGCTGCACGAGCTGCCCCAGGCCGTCGCCGGCTCCGTCGGGGCGCCGGCGCCCTTCGAAGCGGCCACCGCCGCCGTCGTCCTGGCGCTGGCCGACCAGGAGACCCCCGTCTGGCTCGATCCGTCGGCCGATTGTGCGGCTGTGCGTCAGCATCTGCGCTTCCATTGCGGCTGCCCATTGACCGGAAACGCCGCAGCGGCCGTATTCGCCGTCGTTGCCGATCCCGGCGCGATGCCGCCCCTGTCCGCCTTCGACCAGGGCAGCGACGAGTTCCCCGACCGCTCGACCACCGTGATCGTGCAGGTGCCGGCGCTGACCGGCGGGGCGCCGCTCGAGCTGGCGGGCCCTGGCATCCGCGACCGCGTCCGGTTCGCGCCCGGCGGCCTGCCGGCCGGTTTCCGCCGCTGGGTGGCGGACAACCACGCCGGCTTCCCGCGCGGCGTCGACCTGATTCTCACCAGCGGCGCCCGGCTGGCGGCGCTGCCGCGCAGCACGCGCCTGGAGGGCTGACCCATGTATGTTGCCGTCAAGGGTGGCGAGAAAGCCATCGACAACGCCCACCGCCTGATGGCGGAGGAGCGGCGCGGCGATCCGGCGGTGCCGGAACTCGGGCTCGACCAGATTGCCGAGCAGCTCGGGCTGGCGGTGGACCGGGTGATGACCGAGGGATCGGTCCATGACCGCGAGCTGGCCGCCCTGGCGGTCAAGCAGGCGCAGGGCGATCTGGTGGAGGCCGTCTTCCTGCTGCGCGCCTACCGCACCACCCTGCCGCGCTTCGGCGGGTCCGAGCCGATCGACACCGCCGCCATGGCGATCCGCCGCCGCATCAGCTCGGCCTTCAAGGATCTGCCGGGCGGGCAGGTGCTGGGGCCGACCTACGACTACACCCACCGGCTGCTCGACTTCACGCTGGCGGCCGAAGGCACGCCTGAACCGGCGGCGCTGGCGGAACAACCCGTCGAGGCGCAGATGCCGCGCGTCGCCGACGTGCTCGGCCATGAGGGGTTGATCGAGCGCAGCGTGGAAGCGGACGGGCCAGCCAACGCAACGGCGGAGGAGCCGCCCGGCGACCTGACCCGACAGCCGCTGTCCTTCCCCGCGGGCCGCGACCTACGCCTGCAAAACCTGGCGCGTGGCGACGAGGGCTTTCTGCTGGCCCTCGCCTACTCCTCGCAACGCGGCTACGGCAACACCCACCCCTTCGCCGGCGAGATCCGCATGGGCGACGTGACGGTCGAGTTCGCTCCGGAGGAGTTGGGCTTCGCCGTCGAGATCGGCACCATCACCGTCACCGAATGCCAGATGATCAACCAGTTCAAGGGCTCAAAGGACGTGCCGCCTCAGTTTACCCGCGGCTACGGACTAACCTTCGGGCAGAGCGAGCGCAAGGCGATGGCGATGGCGCTGGTCGACCGCTCGTTGCGCGCCGGGGAGCTGGGCGAGGACGCGGTCAACCCGGTGCAGGACGAGGAATTCGTGCTCGCCCATTCCGACAACGTCGAGGCCTCGGGCTTCGTCCAGCACCTGAAGCTGCCGCACTACGTCGATTTCCAGTCCGAACTGGAGCTGATCCGGCGGCTGCGCGCCGCCACCCCCACCGCCGACCGGGAGACGGCCGAATGACCAGCGCGCCGGGCTACAACTTTGCCTACCTCGACGAGCAGACCAAGCGGATGATCCGCCGCGCCATCCTGAAGGCGGTGGCGATCCCCGGCTATCAGGTGCCGTTCGGCAGCCGCGAGATGCCGCTGCCCTACGGCTGGGGCACCGGCGGCATCCAGGTCACCGCCGCCGTCATCGGTCCCGAGGACCGGCTGAAGGTGATCGACCAGGGCGCCGACGACACCACCAACGCCGTGTCGATCCGCCGCTTCTTCGCCCGCACCGCCGGGGTCGCCACCACCGAGCGGACGGCGGCGGCGACGGTGATCCAAACCCGCCACCGCATCCCCGAGACGCCGCTGAGCGAGGGTCAGATCCTCGTCTATCAGGTGCCGATCCCCGAACCGCTGCGCTGGCTGGAGCCGCGCGAGACCGAGACGCGCAAGATGCACGCGCTGGCAGATTACGGCGCCATGCACGTCAAGCTGTACGAGGACATCGCCCGCTTCGGCCGCATCGCGACGACCTACGACTACCCCGTGCTGGTCAACGGCCGCTACCTGATGCGGCCCTCGCCGATCCCAAAATTCGACAACCCGAAGATGAATATGAATCCCGCTCTCCAACTGTTCGGCGCCGGGCGCGAGAAGCGCATTTACGCGGTGCCGCCCTACACCCCGGTCAAGAGCCTGGATTTCGAGGATCATCCCTTCGAAATCCAGAGCTGGGATCAAGCCTGCGCGCTGTGCGGCGGCACCGACAGCTTCCTCGACGAGGTGGTGACCGACGACCGTGGCGGGCGCATCTATGTCTGCTCCGACACCCACCACTGCGCGACGCGCCGCGATGCCGTCCAGGAGGCCGCGGAATGAACCCGCTGCTGACGGTTTCCGGCCTGACCCGGATGTACGGCAACCGGGTCGGCTGCCGCGACGTGTCGTTTGAGCTTTGGCCCGGCGGGGTCATGGGCATCGTCGGCGAGTCCGGATCGGGCAAGTCGACCCTGCTGAGCTGCCTGTCGGCCCGGCTGGAGCCGACGGCGGGCCGCGTCCTCTACGACACCCGCGAAGACGGGCCGGTGGACATCTACGCGATGGGCGAGCCGCGGCGGCGGATGCTGATGCGCACCGACTGGGGCATCGTCCACCAGAACCCGCGCGACGGGCTGCGCATGGGCGTGTCGGCCGGCGCCAACGTCGGCGAGCGCCTGATGGCGGTCGGCGCCCGCCATTACGGCGAGATCCGCGCTCAGGCCGACGACTGGCTGCGCAAGGTGGAGATCGACGGCGAGCGGATCGACGACCTGCCGCTGACCTTCTCCGGCGGCATGCTGCAGCGGTTGCAGATCGCCCGCAATCTGGTCACCCATCCCCGCCTCGTCTTCATGGACGAGCCGACCGGCGGCCTCGACGTCTCGGTCCAGGCCCGGCTGCTCGACCTGCTGCGCCGGCTCGTCACCGATCTCGGACTGGCCGCCATCATCGTCACCCATGACTTGGCGGTCGCCCGCCTGCTGGCGCACCGGCTGATGGTGATGCGCCGAGGCGAGGTTGTGGAGACCGGCCTGACCGATCAGGTGCTCGACGACCCTCACCACCCATACACACAACTGCTGGTTTCCTCGGTGCTGCAGCCATGACCGACCAGATCCGTGTCGACTCCCTGTCCAAGACCTACGTCCTGCACACCCAGGGAGGCATCGAAATCCCGGTCTTCGCCGATGCCGCGCTCAGCGTCGCGTCCGGCGAGTGCGTCACCTTGCACGGCCCGTCGGGCGCCGGAAAATCGACGCTGCTGCGCTGCCTCTACGGCAACTGCAAGCCCGATTCCGGGGCCATCCACGTGAGTCACGGCGAGGGGACGGTGGACATCGCATCGGCCCCGCCGCGCGTGGTGATGGAGGTGCGCCGCCGCACTCTGGGCTACGTCAGCCAGTTCCTGCGCGCCATCCCGCGCGTGCCGGCGCTGGACGTGGTGGCCGAGCCGCTGCGGGCGCTCGGCGTCCCGGTGGAGACGGCGCAGGCGCGCGCCGGCGAGTTGCTGGCGCGGCTGCGCATTCCCGAACGCCTGTGGTCGCTCGCGCCCGCCACCTTCTCCGGCGGCGAGCAACAGCGGGTGAATATCGCCCGCGGCTTCGCCGCCCGCCATCCGATCCTGCTGCTCGACGAACCCACCGCCTCGCTCGACGCCCGCAACCGCGCCGTGGTGATCGAACTGATCGCCGAGGCGAAGGCCGCGGGCACCGCGCTCGTCGGCGTCTTCCACGACGACGAGGTCCGCGAGGCCGTCTCCACCCGCGTCCACACCATGCAGGGCTGACCCATGACCCGTGAATTCGCGCTCTGCAACGCCCGCATCGTGGCGGGCGACGAGGATTTTCCCGGCTGCCTCCTGGTCCGCGACGGCCGGATCGCCGCCATCGACCGGGGGGCCACCGGCGTCCCCGGCGCCATCGACTGCCAGGGCGACACCGTCGTGCCGGGACTGGTCGAACTGCACACCGACAATCTGGAGCGGCACATGACGCCGCGCCCCAAAGTGCGCTGGCACGCCGGCTCGGCGCTGCTGGCGCATGACGCGCAGATGGCGGCAGCGGGCATCACCACGGTGTTCGATGCTCTCGCTTGCGGCGATGTCATCGAGGGGTCGGCCCGGCTGGAGAATCTCCAGGCCATGGTGGATGCCGTCACCGACGGTCAGGCACGCGGCTTTCTGCGCGCCGAGCACCGGCTGCACCTGCGCTGCGAGGTGTCCTCAGCCAACATCGTGGAATTGTTCGGGGCGCTGGCCGACAACCCCCTGGTCGGCATCGTCAGCCTGATGGACCACACGCCCGGCCAGCGCCAGTTCGTCCATGAGGAGAAGTACCGGGACTATTACATGGGCAAATACGGCTTCTCGGAGACCGAGATGGCCGCCTTCACCCAGCGCCAGCGGGAGAACGCCGCCCGTTATTCCGACACGCACCGCCGTGTCCTCGCCACGGCCTGCCGGGAGCGCGGTTTCACCCTGGCCAGCCATGACGACGCCTCCATCGCGCATGTCGACGAGGCGGCGGTGCTCGGCACCCGGCTCGCGGAATTCCCGACCACGCTGGAGGCGGCGCGGGCATCCCGGCAGGCGGGCATGGTGGTGATGATGGGCGCTCCGAACCTGATGCGCGGCGGTTCGCATTCCGGCAACATCGCCGCCGCCGAGTTGGCGGCGTCTGGCGACCTCGACGCGCTGTCGTCGGACTATGTGCCGGTCAGCCTGATGGCAGCGGCCTTCCGTCTGCACCAGGGGCCGCTCGGCTTCCCTCTGCCGATGGCGATCGACACGGTCACCCGCAACCCGGCGCGCGCTGCCGGGCTGGAGGATCGCGGCGTCATCGCGGTCGGCAAGCGCGCCGATCTCGTGCGCGTCCACATCGCCGACGACATGCCGGTGGTCCGCGAGGTCTGGCGGGAGGGCCGGCGGATCGCCTGACAGCGGCGAGCCAAAATCACGTGCGCTAAAGCGGATTTCGATCCGCTTTGGACCGCGACGGCGGTCCTGGACGCCCATGCGTCCGAAGCCCGGCCTCTCGCGGGAACTTCGTTCCCGCTGGCGGCAGGCGGATGCCAGAGGCATCCGCTGAGAGCCGGCACATGAGGCCATATGAATCGAAAGCGAATGCAAATTCGCTTTAGCGGCATGGGCCGGCGGTCAACCGACCGCCGGCCCATGCCGTTGTGGAATGCCGTTGCCGGTGGACGATGTCAGGAAAGGGCCGGCGCCGGCACACCTATGTGCGCGAGGTCCCGGAGTGCGGCGAGGAACGCGTCAACACCCGTATCCAGATCGGCGCCGTTGACCACCACGCGCACGTCCCGGCCGCTCGGCTGGGCGGCGACGGCGCGCTCCAGCCGCCGCCGGATGTCGTCCTCGCGCTCACGCCCGCGCGCGGCGAGGCGCGCGGCCAGCACAGACGGCGGGGCGGTGACGACGATCACGCCGACCGGCCGCAGGCGGACCCGCGCCTCGTCGATGACCGAGCGGGACACGTTGACGACCACCGTGGTCCCATCGCGGCGGAGTCCGTCGAGCACCGCCGGCACACCGTAGGCCAGCCCGTGCGCCCGCCAGGACAGCAGGAACCCGCCGTCGGCCTCCCGTCGCTCGAAGGCGTCCAAAGACAGCGTGTCGTGCGCCTCGGCCCCGGCGAGAGCCGGGCGGGTCACGACACGGCAACCGAAGTGTATGCGGCGGTCGTCTGCCAAACGCTGGCGCGCACCCTCCATCAGGCTGTCCTTGCCGGCCCCGCTCGGCCCGACCACCAGAATCAGGGGAGCGGGGATTGGGCGCGGGACAGTCATTGATCGTACTTCTCGGCAAAGGCCGTGGCGTCGAGTTTGCGGAAATCGGCAAGCGCCGCGTCAATCCGCTCGCGCGGCCAATCCCACCAAGCGATGCGCATCAGCTTCTCGGCGGTGCGCGCATCGATGCGCGGGCGCAGAACCCGCGCCGGCACGCCGACGACGATGGCGAAAGGCGGCACGTCCTTCGTCACCACTGCGCCGGAACCGACGGCGGCGCCGGCACCGATGGTCACGCCCGGCATCACGATGGCGTTGTGGCCGATCCACACGTCGGGGCCGATCACGACTTGGTCGGCACGGCGCCATGCGAAGATTTCCTCGTCGTCGGGCAAGCTGAAGCCATGCGAGGCGGAGCGGTAGGTGAAATGGTGCAGGGTGGCGCGCCACCAGGGATGGTTGCTCGGGTTGATGCGCACCCCGGTGGCGAGGTTGGCGAACTTTCCGATCCTCGCATGGGCGATCTGATTATCGCCCATGGCGTAGCCATAGTCGCCCAGTTCGCTGTTCGCGACGACCGAGCGCGGGCCGAGATAGGTGTAGCGGCCGAAGTCGGAGTTCCGCACCACGGCGCTGGGATCGATCTCCGGCGTCTCGGTCATGGGCCGCCCGGCGGTCCATGGGTCCCAGGCGGAGCCGCAATTGATGAGCATGAGAACCTCAGATGAAGAGCTTGCGCAATTGCGCCGACGCGACGTCGATCAGGGAGACGGTGGCGACGATGATGATCATCACCGCGCAGGTTTCGGCGAAGTAGAAGCCGCGGATGATCTCCCACAGCACGACGCCGATGCCCCCGGCCCCGACCATGCCGACGACGGAGGCCGAGCGGACGTTCGATTCGAAACGGTAGAGCGCGTAGCTGATCCACAGCGGCAGCACCTGGGGAATCACGCCGTAGACGATTTCTTCCAGCGGGTTGGCGCCGGTGGCGCGGATTCCCTCGACCGGACGCGGATCGATGGCCTCGACCGCCTCGGAGAACAGCTTGGCGAGGACGCCGGTGGTGTGGACGAACAGCGCCAGCACGCCGGCGAAGGGGCCGAGGCCGACCGCGACGACGAACAGCATGGCGAAGACCATCTCGTTGATGGCCCGCAGCGCGTCCATGAGCCGACGCACAGGCTGCCGCACCCAGACCGGCGCGATGTTCTCGGCGGCGAGCAGACCGAAGGGCACCGCGGCCACCACCGCCAGCACCGTGCCCCAGATGGCGATCTGGACGGTGATCAGCATCTCCTGGACGTAGAAGCGCCAATCGCGGAAGTTGGGCGGAAAGAAGTCGGACAGGAAGGTCGCCATGTTGCCGGCGTCCTTCACCAGGATCTCCGGACGGATCTCCGCGCCGTGCCACGACCAGGCCAGCAGGGCGAGGGCGATGCCGTAGACGGCCAGCTTGGTGAGCGACGTCCTCGGCGGATGCAGGAGGCGGGCGTCGTCGGTTGTCGTCATGTCGGGGGGTCGCAGTCCGTGGATGTGAAAAAGGGGCGCCGCGGCGGCCGCAACGCCCCTGTGGATCGGGTGGCCCCATGAGCCGCCCCCGCAAGGCGCCGGGAGCGGCTCATGGGGTGCGGATCACTTGGCGGCGGCCATCTTCGTCTTCAGCTCGGCCAGTTTGGCGTCGATGTCCGCCAGCTTGGCCTTCTTCTCCGCGTCCGGCAGGGCCGCGTCGGCTTCAAGCTTGGTTCGGGCCTTGAAAAGCTCCAGCTGGCGGATCGGCACGAGCTGGTCGTCATTGGATTCGCGGAACACGCCCCACTTCAGGCCGGCGAGCACCTCGCCCTCCCGCTTGAGCTGCTCGGGGCTCTTGCCCGGCGTGGCGACGCCGTAGGTGAGGAAGAAGGACTTCAGCTTGTCCTTGACGTTCTGGTCGAGATCCTTGCGCCAGACGATCGGGTCGGAGGGGATCAGCGGCGAGGTCCAGATCACCTTGATCTGCGCGAACTTCTCCGGCTGGCGCTCCTGGATGCGCGGCAGCACCTCGGAGTTGCAGGTGGCGACGTCCACCTGCTTGTTGGCGACCGCCATGGCGTTGGTCTCGTGGTTGGCGTTGATCACCCGCTTGAAGACCTTCTTCGGGTCGTCCACGCCGTTCACGGCGAACACGTAATAGCCCGGTACCAGGTAACCGGAGGTCGAGTTGGGATCACCGTTGCTGAAGCTCAGGCTGCTGGCGTTCTTCAGCATGTCCTCGATCGAATTGATCGGGCTGTCCTTCTGGGCCAGGATGTAGGAATGGTAGCCGTTGTTGCCCTCCGGATCGGAGGACTGCGCGAAAATCTCGCCGTTCGAGCGGTCGACCGCCTCCATGGCGGACTTGTTGCCGTACCAGGCGACCTGCACCTTGTTGAAGCGCATGCCCTCGATGATGCCGGCGTAGTCGGAGGCGAAGAAGGGCTTCACCGCAAGGCCGGTCTGCTTGCCCATCGCCTCCAGGAACGGCTCCCATTGCGACTTCAGGTGCTGCGTCGACTCGGTCGAGATGATGCCGAAGTTCAACGCCTCCTGGGCGGCGGCAGGCAGTGCGGAACCGGCCGCCAGGAGGGCGGCGGCGGCAAGAGACGCGATCTTCATGGGGACGATTCTCCTGGGGGGATGGGCGGCCGGGGGAAGGCCGTTGGTCAGAGCGTCAGGCGTTGGCGGCCAGCGCCAGCCCGGACGGAAGCCCGGTGACGAAGGAGGCCGACCCTTGCACGCCGGTACCGAGTTCCTCGGCTTGGCTGCCGTACAACTCCCTGAGCAGCGACGGGGTGAGGGCAGCCGAAGGGCCGTCGTAGATCACCGCACCCTTCTTCAGTGCGATGGTGCGCGGGCAATAGCGGATGGCGAAATCGACTTGATGGAGCGACACCACCACGGTCACCCCGTCCTCGGTGTTGATGCGGGCCAGCGTCTCCATGACGCGCCGCGAGGACACCGGGTCGAGGGAGGCGATCGGCTCATCGGCCAGGATGACCTCGGCCTTCTGCACCAGGGTGCGGGCGATGGCCGCGCGCTGCTGCTGCCCGCCCGACAGGGCGGAGGCACGCGTCCAAGACTTGTCCGCGATGCCGACACGGTCCAGAGCGTCGAGCGCCAACCGGCGCTCCTCGGTGGTGAAGCGGCCGGTCAGCGAGCGCCAGAGCGGCACCCGGCCAAGGGAGCCGGTCAGCACATTGGTCATCACCGGCAGACGACCAACGAGGTTGAATTGCTGGAAGACAAAGCCGACCCGGCTGCGGGTGCGGCGGATGTCGGAGGCGAGCTGGCCGCGGGATTGGACACGCGTGCCGAGCACATCCACGCTGCCGGTGCCGTCGTCGCCCAACGCCAGCCCAGCGAGGTGCCGCAGCAAGGTCGACTTGCCCGAGCCCGAGGCGCCGATCAGCGCGACCATTTCGCCGGGAGCGATGTCGAGGCTGACGGTTTCGAGCGCCTTGCAGCCTTTGAAGGTCTTGCTGAGCTTGCTCACCCTGATGGCGGGCTTGTCCGTCGGCATGGCGGCATTCATGGGAAACCTCGCTTCGAACGCTTTCTGGCCGCGTTCTAACAAGGAGGCAGTGACAGTATTATTTTCTCAAGATTACGTTTTCGTGAAAGCGGGGATTTGCCAAATATTACAGGCGCGATCGAACAGAAAACGAAGATATTTCCCGGAGGGCGCTATATAGGCTCCACAATGGATACAAATTTAAAATTCATCTATACATGCATCTGATTTGTTGAGTGGGGTGCCATGCCGATGGTGCCAGGGGAGTTTCGGTAGCTTTTGTGCCAGCCAGTATGGTGCAGGGATACCTTCTCGACCAGCGCCTTGAGCACCTTGGCGACGGCCAGCGGCTGGGTCTCGGCCTCGGTCTGCACCAGGATGCCGCGATCCGCACCCATGGCCAGCGCGGTGCGCAACGTCTCCTGCGATGCTGCCGGGCCGACCGACACGACGATGATCTCCGAAGCCTTGCCGGCTTCCTTGCACCGAACCGCTTCCTCGACGGCGATCTCGTCGAAGGGGTTCATGCTCATCTTCACGTTGGCGGTCTCAACGCCCGAACCGTCCGCCTTCACGCGAACCTTCACGTTGTAGTCGACCTCCCGCTTGACCGGGGCGAGGATTTTCATGGAGGCCAGTCCCTCTGCGGCTGGGCCGCGCTCGCGGCGCGGGACAGGATGCGGCGCGCCTTGCGCGCCATCGCTTCGTCGATCATGCGGCCATCGACCACAGCGACGCCCTTGGTGCTCTCCGCCACGATGCGGCGGGCCTGAGCGGTTTCGGCTTCGGTTGGGGTCAGGGCGGCGTTGATGGCGGTGATCTGGCCGGGGTGGATCGCCGCCTTCGCGCCGAATCCCAGCGCTAGGGCGGCGGCGGCTTCCCGCTCCAGTCCGGCGGGGTCGTTCAGGGCGAAGAAGGGGGAATCAATCGCCTCGACGCCAGCCAGGGCCGCCGCGTTGACAAGGCGCGAGCGCGCCGACAGCAGCGGCTCCCAAGCCATCGCGCAGCCGAGGTCGGCGGACAGATCGGCGGCCCCGAAGAACAGCGCGGCCAGCCGGGGCGAGGCGCGGGCGATGTCCTCCGCCACCGCGATGCCGCGCGCCGATTCGATCAGCGCGATCAGCGCCAACGGGTTCCCGGCCCCGGCCAGCAACCCGTCGATCCAGCGGATCATGTCGGCGCTGTCGGCCTTCGGCAGGATGACGCAATCCGGCAGGCCATTCGCTGGAGCGCGCACCAGCGCCAGCAGATCCTCCAGCCCGTCGGTGGTGGACGGCGCGTTGATGCGCAGCGCCCGCAGGATCGGCCGGACGGGCGGCGTGGCCAGGGCGGCCAGAGCCGCGTCGCGCGCCGCCGCCTTGTCGGCGGGCGCCACCGCGTCTTCCAGGTCGATGATCAGCACATCAGTGCCGGATTCCGCGGCACGGTCGAAGCGGTCAGGTCGGGTCGCCGGGGTGAACAGCCAACTGCGGCGGGGCCGCCCATCGTGAAACAGCCCGTTCATGACGCGACCGCGACGTCGGCGGTCATGGCGGCCGCGCCGTCGGGGCCGGCGGCCCATGCCTCGATCCGCCCGTCCCCCCGGTCCGCCGCGTTCAGGGTGAAGGGAGCCGTGTCGAACAGCGGCCGGCGGGCGCGGAAGCGGAAACCCTCGATCCGTCGTCCGCCGACGTTGCGCAACACCAGATCCATCAGCAGCGTCGCGGTCAGCGGCCCATGAACCACCAGTCCCGGATAGCCCTCCACCTCGCGGCAGTAAGGGCGGTCGTAATGGATGCGGTGGCCGTTGAAGGTCAGCGCCGAATAGCGGAACAGCAGCACCGGATCGGGGGTGACGTCGCGGCTCCAGCCGGCGTCGGGCAGGGGATCGGCTCCGGCGGGGGAGGGCGGTGCCGCCTCGCCCGGTTTCGCCGCGTCGCGATAGACGATGTCCTGCCGTTCGCGGATGGCCACGCCGGCGTCGGTCGCGATCTCGTGCAGCACGCTGACGAACACCATGTCGCCCGACCGGCCGGTCTTGTGCTCCACCGCCTCGATGGTGGAGGTGCGGTGCATCTCGGCGTCCAGTGGGATCGGCGCCAGGAAGCGCAGGTCGCCGCCGGCCCACATCCGCCGTGGCAGCGGCACAGGCGGCAGGAAGCCGCCCTTGTGCGGGTGGCCGTCCTCGGCGATCTCCCGTTGCGGCGCGCGCGGCAGGAAATGCAGCCAGTGGCCGAGCGGCGGCAGTTCCCCCACCGGCCAGGGCGGGGCATCGTGGTCCAGCGTGGCGGCGAGGCCGGCCAGCGGGGCGGCGGCAGCACGGTCCGTCTGCACCTCCACCCGGCCGATCCAGTCCTTCAGATGACCGAAGCTCATCGCGCGTCTCCGGAGGAGCGCAGGATCTTGCCCGGATTCATGATGTTGTGCGGATCGAAGGCGCGCTTCAGCGTCGCCATCATGTCCAGCTCGACTGCCGACTTGTAGCGCGGCATCTCGTCGATGCGCAGCCGGCCGATGCCGTGCTCGGCGGAGATGGAACCGCCAAGTTCGACGACGATGTCGTGGACGATGGCGTTCACCGTCGCCAGCTTCGCCCGCCACTCGGCCGGGTCGCCGTCTTCCGCCTGGATCGGGTTGAAATGGATGTTGCCGTCGCCGAGATGGCCGAAGGCGAAAGGACGGATGCCCGGACAGGCCCGCTCCAGCGCCGCGTTGGCGCGGTCGAGGAAGCGCGCCACGCGTGAGATTGGGACCGACACGTCGTGCTTGAAGGACACGCCCTCGCGCTTCTGCCCTTCCGGGATGCCCTCGCGGATGCGCCACAGCGAATCGGCCTGGGCCTTCGAGGCGGCGACGACGCCGTCCAGCACCTCGCCGGCCTCCATCCCCGCTTCCAGGATGCCTTCCAGCATCTCGGCCAAGCGATTGCCGCTGTCCTGGTCGGCCAGTTCGACCAGCACGTACCAGGGATAGCGGTCGCGCAGGGGGTCGGGCACGTCCGGCACGTGGCGGCGGGCCACGTCGATGCAGTCGCGCTGGATCAGCTCGAAGGTGACGATGCGGTCGCCGGCCACGCCCTTGGCGCGGGTCAGCAGATCGACGGCGTCGCTGGGCGCCGACACCGCGACCAGCGCCGTGGCGGTGGCGCGCGGCAGCGGCGACAGCTTCAGCACCGCGGCGGTGACGATGCCCAGCGTGCCCTCCGACCCGATGAAGATCTGCTTCATGTCGTAGCCGGCGTTGTCCTTGCGCAGGCCGCGCAGCCCGTCCCAGATCCGCCCGTCCGGCAGCACCACCTCCAGCCCGGCGACGAGGTTGCGCATGTTGCCGTAGCGCACGACCTGCACGCCCCCGGCGTTGGTGGCGATGTTGCCGCCGATCTGGCAGGAGCCCTCGGCGGCGAGGCTCATCGGGAACAGCCGGCCGATGTCGCGCGCCGCGTTCTGGATGTTGGCAAGGATGCAGCCGGCCTCCACCGTCATCGTGTCGTTGTCGATGTCGATCTCGCGGATGCGGTTCAGCCGGTTGGTGGAGATGACGATTTCCGACCCGTCGGCGTGCGGCTGGCTGGCCCCGGTCAGGCCGGTGTTGCCGCCCTGGGGCACGATGGGCGTGCGGGTTTCGGCGCAGATGCGCACCACGGCGGCGAGATCCTCGGTGCTGTCGGGCAGCACCACGGCGGGCGAGCGGCCGACCCAGCCGTCGCGCCAGGATTCCATGAAGGGCTTCATGGTGTCCGGGTCGGTGATCAGCCCACGGTCGCCGACGACGGCGCGGATGGGGGCGAGCACGGCCGTCGCGAAGTCCGGCCGCCCGGTGGTCAGGGTGTCGTTGGACAAGAAGGCTCTCCCTGGGCTTCGGTTTCGCGTCACAGCGCGCGATAGGCCGTCTTGATGATGGTGTAGAACTCGATGGCGGAGCGTCCCTGCTCGCGCGGGCCGTAGCTCGACATCTTCCGGCCGCCGAAGGGGACGTGATAATCGACGCCGGCCGTCGGCAGGTTCAGCATGGTCATGCCGGCCTGGATGTTGGCCTGGAAATGGCGGGCGTGCTTCATCGAGTTGGTGATGATGCCCGACGACAGGCCGTAATCGGTGTCGTTGGCGACGGCCAGGGCCTCCTCGTAATCCTTGACGCGGATGACGCTGGCGACCGGGCCGAACACCTCCTCCCGGTTGATGGTCATGGCGTTGCTGGTGTCGGTGAACAGGGTCGGCGCCAGGAACCAGCCGCGCGTCGGCCGGTCCAGCCGCCCGCCGCCGGACGCCAGCCGGGCGCCCTCGTTCAGGCCGGTGTCGATGTATTGCAGGTTCTTGGTCAGCTGGAACTCGTCGATGACCGGGCCGATCTGCGTCTCCGGCAGCAGGGCGTGGCCGACGCGCAGCGCCGCCATCCGCTCCGTCATCGCGGCGACGAAGGCGTCGTGGATCGAGTCCTCGACGATGAAGCGGCCGGTGGCGGTGCAGCGCTGGCCGGCGTGAAAATAGGCGCTGTTGACGCCGATCTCGGCGGCGCGCTCCGGGTCGGCGTCGCCCAGCACCACCAGCGGGTTCTGGCCGCCCAGCTCAAGCTGGACGCGGATCATGCGTTCCGCGCAGCGGACGGCGATGCGCCGTCCGGTGTTGACTGACCCGGTGAAGGACACGGCGTCCACCGCATCGACCACGGCGGCGCCGACGTTGGGGCCGGCGCCGATCACCAGATTGAAGAGGCCGGCGGGCATGCCGTGGGCCTCCAGCGCCTCCGCGATGATACGGGTGACGGCGATGGAGATGCCGGGGGTCTTTTCCGACGGCTTCCAGATCACTGCGTTGCCGAAGGCCAGCGCCGGGGCGATCTTCCACATCGGCGTGGCGACCGGGAAGTTCCAGGGCGTGACGAGGCCGATGACGCCGACCGGCTCGCGCGTCACGTCCACCTCGACCCCCGGCCGGACCGAGCCGAGCGTCTCGCCCGGCGCCCGCAGTGCCTCTGCCGCGAAGAAGCGGGCGAGATGGGCGGCGCGGGTGATCTCGCCCAGCGCGTCGGGGATGGTCTTGCCCCCTTCGGTCGCGGCGATGCGTGCCAGCTCGTCCTTGCGGTCGAACAGCGCGCGGGAGATGGCGTCGAGCACCAACGAGCGCTGCTCCACCGTGGCGGCGCGCCAATGCGGCTGAGCGGCGCGGGCGGCGGCCACCGCTTCCGTCACGTCGTCGGCGCCGGCCAGGGAATAAGACCCGGCCAGCTCGTCCAGATCCGACGGGTTGAAGATGTCGAGCCGGTCGCGGCCTGGACGCCACGCACCGGCGATGAAATTGGTTATCAAATGGGGGACGGGGGACATGAGGGTCTTCTCCGGAAAACGGTTTGTAAGGGGGCTGGTGGCGTCCGCGCTCAGTCGGCGCGCGCCACCCGCTCCTTCAGGGCGGTCATTGCCCACAAAGTCTCGATGGTCGGTACCGGCACGCTGCGGCGGCGGGCCAGTTCCAGAACGGCGGTCACGATGGGGTCGATCTCCATGCTCCGTCCCGCCTCGAAATCCTGGAGCATCGATGGCTTGTGGCCGGGCACGCCGCTGCCCCGGCTCAACCGTTCGTCGATGTCGTCGGGCAGATCGACGCCCCAGGCGCGGGCCACATCCAGACATTCGCGCATCAGCCGGCCCTGAACGGCGGCCATGCCGGGGGCCTGCTCCATAGCGCCCATGGTGGCGCCGGTCAGCACGCTGGTCGGGCCGACCGCCATGTTCAGCATCAGCTTGCTCCACAGCGGCACGCGGATGTCGGCGGGCAGGCGGGCGGTGGCGCCGGCCGCGTTGAAGGAGTCGGCCAGGGCCGCCAGCTTCTCCGCGTGGTCGCCGGGGCGGGGAGCGCCGAAGGCCAGGACCGGCATAGCGGTGTGGGCGACGACGCCCGGCTCGACGATGCGGGCGGGCAGCACCTCCATCACGCAGGCGGCGACCCGCTCCGGCCCGATGGCCGACCAGACGGCGCCGCCGGGATCGACCACCTCCAGCGGCTCCGGCGTCACGCCGTCCCCGGCGCCGTACAGATACCACCAGGGGATGCCGTTTTGCGCCGCCACCACCAGCGTGTCCGGCCCGCACAGCGCCGGGAAGGACGGGGCCAAGGCCGGCAGCCCGTGCCCCTTCACCGTGACGATCACCACATCCTGCGGGCCGAGGTCGTCGGCGTCGTCGCTGGCCCGTGGCCGGCAGGACAGCGTCCCTTTCGGGGTCTGCACGGTCAGCCCGCCTTCGCGGATCGCCGCCAGATGGGCGCCGCGCGCCAGCAGCGACACCTCGTGCCGGTCCGTGGCGGCGAGATACCCCGCCAGCGCGCCGCCCACGGCGCCGGCTCCTACGACGGCGATGCGCATGTCGTTCTCCCTTCCTCGGTCTCGATCACTTGAATTCCAGCGGCGGCAAGTCGTCGTCGAGGTCGCCGCCCAAACCCTTGAACTGCTCCTCGATCTGCGTGTCGTTGAGTTTCGTGGCGGCCGACTTGTAGTGCATGACCATCTGCGGGAAGGCGATCACCAGCGCCACCATGACGAGCTGGATGACGACGAAGGGCACGGCACCCCAGTAGATCTGGTTGGTCAGGACGGGGGCCGTCTCCTTCTTCGTGATGCGGTCGATGTAGGGCAGCTTCGGCGCCACCGAGCGCAGGAAGAACAGGGAGAAGCCGAAGGGCGGGTGCATGAAGCTGGTCTGCATGTTCACCGCCAGGATGACGCCGAACCACACCAGATCGATGCCCAGCCGGTCCGCCGCCGGAGCCAGCAGTGGGATGACGATGAAGGCCAGCTCGAAGAAGTCGAGGAAGAAGGCCAGCAGGAACACCATCACGCTGACGGCGATCAGGAAACCCATTTGACCGCCGGGCAGGGAGACCATCAGCTCCTCGACCCAGATGTGACCGTTGACGCCGTAGAAGGTCAGCGAGAACACCCGCGCGCCGATCAGGATGAACAGCACGAAGGCCGCCAGCTTGGCTGTCGCGTAAGTGGCCTGCCGCACCATGTCGAAGGTCAGTCGCTTCTTCAGCGCCGCGAGCGCCAGCGCGCCGACTGCGCCCATGGCGCCGCCCTCGGTCGGGGTGGCGAGGCCGATGAAGATGGTGCCCAGCACCAGGAAGATCAGCGCCAGCGGCGGCACCATCACGAAGGTCGCCTGCTCCGCCATGCGGGAAATCAGGCGCCGGCCGCTCGCCCGCTCCACCAGCGCTACGGCCAGGGCGTAGAGCGCCCCCGCCGCGATGGAATCGCTGATCAGGGCTATGGTGGTCCAGTCGTTCACCGTCAGCCACGCGGCCACCGCCGTCAGCGCCGCCGTGGCGACGATCTGAAGGGCGAGGCGTTGCGCGCCGAAGCCCCGGTTGAACGCGGCCGCCAGGAAGGCGACCAGTACCGCCACGGACAGCAGCAGCACGACGTAGTCGGCGCCGGACTTCACGTCGGTTCGTCCCATAACCCAATAGGCGACCCCGCCCGAGAACAGCGCCAGCAGGCCGAGTTGCCAGACACCGCGCGCGCCGTTCGGCTCGCGGTAGGCGATGGCCTCCGGAGGCAGGCCGGGGGCGGCCTTGGGCCAGATCATCGAGACGACGAAGACGTAGAGGGCGTAGAGGCCCGACAGCAGCAGGCCGGGAATGAAGGCGGCCTCGTACATGTCGCCGACCGAACGGCCGAGCTGGTCGGCCATGACAATCAGCACCAGCGACGGCGGGACGATCTGGGCCAGCGTGCCCGACGCCGCGATGACGCCCGACGCCAGCCGCCGGTCGTAGCCGTAGCGCAGCATGATCGGCAGCGAGATCAGGCCCATGGAGATGACCGAGGCGGCTACCACGCCGGTCGTGGCGGCCAGCAGCGCGCCGACGAAGATGACGGCGTAGGCCAGACCGCCGCGGATGGAGCCGAACAGCTGCCCGATGGTGTCGAGCAGATCCTCGGCCATGCCGGACCTCTCCAGCACCAGCCCCATGAAGGTGAAGAAGGGCACCGCCAGCAGCACGTCGTTGTTCATCGTGCCGTAGACGCGCTCTGGTAGCGCTTGGAACAGGTCGGGGCGGAACAGCCCCAGCTCGATGCCGATCAGGCCGAACAGCAGGCCGTTGGCGGCCAGCGCAAAGGCGACCGGATAGCCCAGCAGCAGCATCACCACAAGCGTGGCGAACATGATCGGCGCCATGTTGTGGCCGACCCAGCCGCGCCAGCCGTCCTGCTCGGCGAGCGCGGCGGCGCCCGGCACCGGCAGCACGTAGAGCGCCACGGCGACCACGGCCAGCAGCACCACGGAAATGACCGACAGCCGGACGGCGCGCGGCGAAGGGGTGGGGGACGTCGTGCTCATCGCGCGTTCACCGGCTGGGAAGGGTGTCGGGGTGGGCGGTGCGCTCGCGTTCAGCCGTCAGCAGGCGATCCGCCTCGGCCTCCGCCGCCGCCTGATGGCCGCCGGCCCGGTGGTCGGCGTCCTCCAGGTGGCCGGTCATGATCGCGGCGCGCTTGGCCAGCTCGGACAGTCCCTGGACGAACAGCACGGTGAATCCCAACGGAATCAGCATTTTCGCCGGCCATTGCGGAAGACCGCCGGCGTTCATCGACTGCTCCTCAATTGCGTAGGAAGCGACGGCGAAGGGCCAGGAGGTGACCATCATCACGAAGCTGAAGGGCAGCAGGAAGGCCAGATGGCCGAACAGGTCGATGCCGTCGCGGGCGCGCTTGCCAAGCTGCGCGTTCACGATGTCGATGCGGATGTGCTCGTCCTCCTTCAGCGTCCAGGGCGAGCAGAGCAGAAACACGGCGGCGAACAGCACCCATTGCAGTTCCAGCCACGAGTTCGAACTGACGTCGAACAGTTTGCGGACGACGGCGTTGACGGCCGATACCAGGATCGCCAGCAGGATCAGCCAGGATATCGCCTTGCCCAGCCGCGCGGTGACCGCGTCGACCAGCCGGCAGACCCCGACCAGGGCCGTCATGAAAGGGGAAGAGTTGGGGCTCGGCATGGTGGGCAGGCCCTCCCGGAAAAGCCGGCCGCGAATGACGCGGCGATGCCACGACCGAGGGACGGCTCCGCCCCCCGGTTATGGTTGGAGATTTGCCGGATCAGCGCCGGGCGAGGCGAAGGGTGGCGCTGTCGTAGGCGTATTCCGACGCCTGCACCCACAGGTTCGAATCGGTCTGGAACTGGCGGTAGCTCTCGTAGAACTTCTTGAAGGTCGGGTTCTTGTCCGACAGCTCGTCGTAGAGTTCCAGCGCCGCCTTGTGGCTGGCCTGCAGAACGTCCTGCGGGAAGGCGCGCAGCTTCGCGCCGTTGGCGACCACGCGCTTCAGCGCCGCCGGGTTCAGCACGTCGTAGCGCGCCACGCTGTCGACGTTGGCCAGCGCCGCCGCCGAGGTCAGCGCCGCCTGGTAATGCTTGGGCAGGCTGTTCCAGCGGTTGGTGTTGATGAAGAAGTGCTGGAGCGAGGTGCCGTCCCACCAGCCCGGATAATAGTAGTTCGGCGCGATCTTGTAGAGGCCGAGCTTCTCGTCGTCGTAGGGGCCGTTGAACTCGGCGGCGTCGATGGTGCCGCGCTCCAGGGCCGGGTAGATGTCGCCGCCGCTGACCTGCTGGGGCACGACGCCCAGCTTGGACAGGATCTGTCCGCCCAGGCCGGAGATGCGGAACTTCAGCCCCTTCAGGTCGTCCACGCTCTTGATTTCCTTGCGGAACCAGCCGCCCATCTGGGAGCCGGTGTTGCCGCCCGCAAGCGCCTTCAGATTGTGGCCGGCGTAGAACTCCTCCAGCAGCTTGCCGCCCTCGCCGTGATAGAACCAGGCGTTCTGCTGGCGGGTGTTCAGGCCGAAGGGCAGACAGCAACCGAAGGCGAAGCTCGGGTCCTTGCCGACGTAATAGTAGGACGCGGTGTGGGCCATCTCCACCGTGTCGTTGCTGGCGGCGTCGAGGGCCTGAAGCGCCGGGACCAGTTCGCCGGCGGCGAAGACCTGGATCTGGAATTTGCCGTCCGTGGCCTCGGCGATGTTCTTCGCCATCACCTCGGCGCTGCCGTAGAGCACCTCGATGTTCTTCGGGAAGCTGGACACGCAACGCCAGCGGATCGTCGGCTCCGACTGGGCGATGGCCGGCGCGGCAAGGGTGGAGGCGCCGGCCACGACGGCGGCACCCTTGAAGAATTGACGGCGCTTCATGCTGATCTTCCTCCCGAAATTTTTGTTGTGCGGACGTTTTGTTGTGCGGACGGCGCGATGCTGGTCCGACGCGCTTGGTCCCTGTTGTCTCCAGGACGTCGTTGCGCCTGATCGGGCAATCGAGCGTCCTGTCTTCAAAGCGGTGACGGCGGCCTGTGACGGGGGTGGCGTCATCTCCTTTGCGCGTGGCCGGGGACGGTGTGGTGACCCTGACAGTGGATCAGGCGGCGGCACAGCGGAATGCGTTTCGCCGGCATATCAGCCATAAGCGCGGCAAGCCATCAGTGAAGCGAACGGTTTCCTCCGAAACCCGTGGTGGCCTGCCGCGAACGGTTCGGGCGCGGACGGTTTGATATGCCCGCAATGAATATCTGTTACAGGCACGCCATGCGCTCCGCACCGCGCGGCGGGTCGATAAGCTGGGGGCAACTCGTCTTCAACCGCCATCAAACCGACGGATGTTCAACCGCATGAACGGTGTGCGCCATGTCTAGGCTGTCCTCTCCGCTCAACGCCGCCGGGGCCGCCTATCTCGAAGCGTTGCAGGAACGTTTCCGCGAGGACCCCGCGTCGGTCGACGTGAGCTGGCGCGCCGTCTTCCAGATCCTGGATGAATTGGGCGCCGTCCCCGCCGGGTTGCCGGTGGCCGATCCGTCCCTGCCGCTGCTGCGCGAGGAGATCCGCCAGCGCGGGCATGCCGCCGCCGCTCTCGACCCTCTGGGCCGCGCGGCGCCAACGGCTGCGGTTTCGCCCGAGGATGCCGAGACCGCACGCCTGCGCCGGCTCTACCAGGGCACACTGACGCTGGAAACCGCGCACATCGACGATCCGGCTCTCCGCTCCTGGCTGCGCGACGCTTATGAGGGGGCGGAGGCCGTTCCGCCCGCCGAGGCGCGCCGCCGCGCGCTGGCGCTGCTGACCGCGGCGGAGGAGTTCGAAAGACTGCTCGCCGTCCGCTACCCGACCAAGAAGCGCTTTGGGGCGGAAGGCATGGAGACGCTGATCCCCCTGCTGGACCGCATCCTCGCGTCGGCGGCGGCGGCGGGCGTCACCGAGGTGCAGGTCGGGACCATGCACCGTGGCCGGCTCAGCCTGATGGCCAACGTGCTGGGCAAGCCTCTGGTCGAGCTGTTCGCTGGGGTCAAGGGCATGCACCCCTTCCTGGCCGACCCGCCGGTTCCCGCCGACGTGCCCTATCACATGGGGGTGGAGAGCAGCCTGCCCTTCGGCGAGCGGTCGCTGGCCCTGACCCTGTCGCCCAACCCGTCGCATCTGGAGGCGATCAACCCGGTCACGCTGGGCCGCGCGCGGGCGCGCCAGGATCTGGTGAAAGATCAGGGGGGCGACGCCAAGCGGTTGCTGTGCGTGCTTCTGCACACCGATGCCAGCGTGATCGGCCAGGGCAGCGTGACGGAGGCGCTGCAACTGTCCGGAGTCCCCGGATTCACCGTCGCGGGCACCATCCACGTCATCGTCAACAACCAGATCGGCTTCACCACCGAGCGGGACGAGGCACGGACCTCGCTCCACTGCACCGGCCTGTGGAAAGCCGTGGACAGCCCCATCCTGCACGTCAACGCCGACGATCCTGACGCCGCGTTGCGTGCCGCCGATCTGGCCGTGGCTTTCCGGCAGGCGCACGGGCGCGACGCGGTGATCGACGTCGTCGGCTACCGCCGCAACGGCCACAACGAGATCGACGAACCGCGCTTTACCCAGCCGCTCGACTACAAGGCCATCGACACCCACCCGCCGGTCCGCGCGCTCTACGCAAAGCGGCTGGCCGGCGACGGGCTGGTCGGTTCCGACGAGGCCGAGGCGCTGGCCGCCGGACACAAGACCCGTTTCCAGGAGGCGCTGGCCGCCGCCGCCGATCACCGGCCGAACCATGACGGTTTCCCCGGCGGGCGCTGGGCGCCGTTCGCCCCGGCTGGCATGATCCCCGCCGAACCGGACACCGGCGTCGCCGACGACCGGCTGCGCGGGCTGCTGGCCGCGCTGGCCGCCGTGCCGGACGGACTCAGCGTGGACCGCAAGGTGGAGCGCGTGATCCGTCGCCGCGCGGAGGAGCCGCTGGACTGGGCGACCGGCGAGGCGCTGGCCTTCGCCTCGCTGCTGGCCGAGGGGACGCCGGTGCGGCTGACCGGCCAGGACGTGGTGCGCGGCGCCTTCTCGCATCGGCATTTCGCGCTGACCGACACCGTCACCGGGCGCCGCCACGTCAGCCTGAATCATCTGGGTGTGGAGCAGGCCCGTTTCGACGTGGTCAACAGCCCCCTGTCGGAATACGCCGTCCTCGGCTTCGAATACGGCTACAGCCTGGAGCGGCCCGACGCGCTGGTGATCTGGGAAGCGCAGTTCGGGGACTTCGCCAACGGCGCGCAGATCATGATCGACCAGTTCGTCGTCAGCGCCGAAGACAAATGGCGCCAGCCCTCCGGCCTCGTCATTCTGCTGCCGCACGGTCTGGAAGGGCAGGGGCCGGAACATTCCTCCGCCCGGCCGGAGCGCTTCCTCCAGATGGCGGCGCGCGACAACATCCGCGTCGCGCACCCGTCCACCCCGGCCAACTATTTCCATCTGTTGCGCCGGCAGATGCTGCGCCGCGACCGCAAGCCGCTGGTGGTGCTGAGCCCGAAGACCCTGCTGCGCCTGCCCGCCGCCGTGTCGGCGCTGGCGGATTTCGCGCCCGGCACCGCCTTCCAGCCGGTCGTCGCCACGGCTGGGGAGCGGACCGAGCGCATCCTGCTGTGCAGCGGTAAGCTGGCCTACGAGTTGGAGCGCGAGAGGGCGGCCCTGGGGGCGGAGGACGTGGCGGTGGTCCGGCTGGAAATGCTGTACCCTCTGCCGGAGGCCGCGCTGTCGGCCCTGTTCCGCCGCTGGCCGGGCGCGTCCTGCGTCTGGGTGCAGGAGGAGCCACGGAATATGGGCGCTTGGACCTATCTGGACCGCCGGCTGGAGGCGTTGCGCGAGGCCGCCGGCTGCGCCGAACCCCGCGTCGCCTGCGTGGCTCGCGATGAGGCGGCCTCTCCGGCCGGCAGCTTCCACGGCGACCACGAGGCCGACCAGCGCCGGCTGGTGGAACAGGCCTTCGCCGGGATCGCCACCTCTTCCCCGCCCCGCGAGAAGGTTGCGGCGGCGGAGTGACGTTCGGCCCTCTCGCAAAGGGGGCGGCAAAACGGGTTGAACCGAACAACAAACACCGAGGAAGCGTGCCATGTCGTCCACCCTGACCACCGCCAGCCCGACCGGCACCAACCCGACCGGCACCAGCCCGACGGGAGCCCGTCCGCTTCTGCTTCCCGACCTGCTGTCCAGCACGGCGGCGGCGCTCGACGCGGTGGCGCGGCTGGCCGAGGCCGCCGAGCGCGGCGTCATGGCGCTGGTGGCGCCGGACGGGTCCGTGGACGCGGCATTGCTCGACCGCCATCAGGTGGCGGCGCACGGCTTCGCCTGGGTGGCGACCTACGCCGAGGCGCTGCGCCAGATACAGGGCTGGGCGGAGCGGCTGGACCGGGTGGGCCGGCTGGGCGAACTGGAGGCGAGCATGCTCCAGGCCGCCTTCGGCGAATATCTGGCCCAACTCGACGGCGGCTTGGCGATGAGCCAGGGCGAGATCGTCCGACCCGCCGACTTCGGGCTGGGCGACGAGGACCGGGCCGCATTCCGCACCGACGCGGTGCACCGGCTGATCGCCGCCGGCAACGCCTCTGCCCTGCGGCTGCGCATCGCCGAATTGCTGACCGATGCGCTTCACGGCGGAGGTTTCGGCGACGCGGCGTTGGAGGACGAGGCGCTGGACATGGTGCGCGACCAGTTCCGTCGTTTCGTCGCCGACGTGGTGGAGCCGCACGCCCACGAGTGGCACCTGAAGGACGAGCTGATCCCCATCGCCGTCGTCGAACAGATGGCGGAGATGGGCGTCTTTGGCCTGACGGTGCCGGAGGAGGATGGCGGGCTCGGCATGGGCAAGCTCGCCATGTGCGTGGTGACGGAGGAGTTGTCGCGCGGCTACATCGGCGTCGGCTCGCTCGGCACCCGCGCGGAGATCGCCGCCGAGCTGATCCGCCTGAACGGCACCGCCGAGCAGCGGGCGCGCTGGCTGCCGCTCATCGCGTCGGGCGAGATCCTGCCGACCGCCGTCTTCACCGAGCCCAACACCGGGTCCGACCTGGGCAGCCTGCGCACCCGCGCGGTGCTGGACGGCGACACCTACCGCGTCACGGGGGCAAAGACCTGGATCACCCATGGCAGCCGCTCCGACCTGATGACGCTTTTGGTGCGCACCGATCCGGACGCCCCCGGCTACCGCGGCCTGTCGATGCTGCTCGCCGAGAAGCCGCGCGGCACCGAGGCGGACCCGTTCCCGGCCGAAGGCATGAGCGGAGGCGAAATCCCGGTTCTCGGCTATCGCGGCATGAAGGAGTACGAGATCGGATTCGACGGCTTCACGGTGCCGCGCGGGAATCTGCTGGGCGGCGTCGAAGGCCAGGGTTTCAAACAGTTGATGGCGACCTTCGAATCCGCCCGCGTGCAGACCGCCGCCCGCGCCGTCGGCGTGGCGCAGAACGCGATGGAGCTTGGCCTGCGCTACGCCCAGGAGCGCGTCCAGTTCGGGCGTCCGCTCGCCGCCTTCCCACGTGTCGCCGGCAAGCTGGCCTGGATGGCCGTGGAGACGATGATCGCCCGCCAGTTGACGTACTTCGCCGCGCGCGAGAAGGACAGCGACCGCCGTTGCGACATCGAGGCCGGCATGGCGAAGCTGCTGGCCGCGCGCGTCGCCTGGTCGAACGCCGACAACGCGGTGCAGATCCACGGGGGCAACGGCTACGCCGTCGAATATCCGATCAGCCGTGTGCTGTGCGATGCCCGCATCCTGAATATTTTCGAAGGAGCGGCAGAAATCCAGGCCCAGGTTGTGGCGCGCGGTCTGCTCACCCGGCGCAATTGACGGCGAGATGCGGCGGAGGACGGGGCAGGACTGACCTGTCGCGACTCCGCTTGTATCATACCAGAGTATTCGTTATCCGACATGGAGGCCGAACGACGAGACCCGCCGCTCATGGAACTTCTGGAACTGCGCTACTTTGTTCAGGTGGCTGACCTTGGCAGCTTTTCCAAGGCATCGGTCAAGCTTGGCATCACCCAGCCGGCGCTCAGCCGGCAGGTGCAGAAGCTGGAGCACGAGCTGCGCACCAGCCTGTTCTACCGTCATGGGCGCGGCGTCTCGCTGACCCAGCAGGGGCGCAAGCTGTATGATGTGGTCCGTCATCTGCTGGGCGCGCTGTCGGAGATCAAGGAGGAAATCCAGGACCAGTCGGAACGGCTGACCGGGTCCGTCACGCTGGGTCTCCCCCCGTCGATCTGCGCCACGTTGGGGGCGCCGCTGGCCCGCCGTTTCCACGAGAACTACCCCGACGCCACGCTGCGCATCCACGAGGTGTTCAGCGGCACGCTGCTGGAATGGGTCGAGGGCGGACGCCTCGACCTCGCCGTGCTCTACGACGCGCGGCGCGGGCGCAGCATGCTGTCATCTCCGTTGCTCGTGGAGAACCTGCTGCTCGTCCAATCCGCCAAGGACACGGACGCCGCCGGGAACGACGGGCCGGTCGGGGTGGAGACGCTGGGTGATCTGCGCTTCGTGCTGCCGGGCCTTGAGAACGGCTTGCGCCGGGTGGTGGACGCGGCGGTGCGGCGGGCCGACATCGACCTCCAGGTCGATATGGAGATCGATTCCGTCACCGCCATCAAGCAGCTGGTGGAGGAGGGAATGGGCTCGACCATCCTGCCCTTCGGCGCCGTCCACCGCGAGGTGCGCCAAGGCCGGCTGATCGCGCGCGAGGTCACGTCGAAGGACATGCACGCCATGCTGGTCACCGCGACCCCGCTGCATCAGCCGGTGTCGAAGGCGACGCGCGCCCTGCTGCGGCTGATCCATGCCGAGGTGGCGAAATGCGTTGCCAACGGCGTGCTGAAGGGCAAGGTCGTCGCTCCCGGCAGCGCCGGAGAGAACAGCGCCGGATGACACGCTGTGCGGGCTGATAGCAGCTATGACGGATGGTCCATAGCACGGCGCGTGCGCCGCGGATAGCCTCCCCATCACCACATAATCCCTTGGGGAGGAAGCAAGAATGACGAAGCGCCTGGACGGCAAGGTCGCCCTGATCACCGGGGCGGCGCAGGGGCTGGGCCTCGCGATGGCCGAGACCTTCGTGCGCGAGGGCGCCCGCGTGGCGGTCGTGGACATCAACGGCGACGCCGCACGGTCGGTCGCGGCCAGCCTGGGCGAGGCGGCCATCGGCATTCCGGCCAACGTGACCAGCATGGCCGACGTCGAGATGACCATCGCCACCACCGTCGAGACGTTCGGGCGGCTTGACATTCTGGTCAACAACGCCGGCTCCACCCACGCCAACGGCCCGTTCGAAAACGTCACCGAGGAGGAGTTCGACCGCGTCTTCGCGCTGAACGTCAAGTCGATCTACCTCTATTCCAAGGCGGTGGTCGCGACCATGCGGGCGCAGAAGTCCGGCGTGATCCTGAATCTCGGCTCCACCGCCGGGCTGCGGCCCCGTCCGGGGCTGGTCTGGTACAACGCGACCAAGGGGGCCGTGCACAACATCACCAAGTCGCTGGCGCTGGAACTGGCGCCCGACAACATCCGCGTCTGCGCCCTGGCACCGGTTGCCACCGAGACGCCGCTGCTCGCGACCTTCATGGGTGGCGATACCCCGGAGAAGCGGGCGCGCATGCTGGGGATCGTCCCGCTCGGCCGCCTGGGCCAGCCGACCGACGTCGCCAACGCGGCCCTTTACCTCGCGTCGGACGAGGCGGCCTTCCTGACCGGCGTGGTGCTGGAGATCGACGGCGGCCGTTGCGTGTGACGACCTCGTTGTTTCTCCACCGGGTCATTTGATGATCCTTCCCGCCACCCGCGGCCCTTCTCCTCTTGTGGGAGAAGGGTGGGGATGAAGGGGAATGCGGCGATGCCGCAGTTTTCCCTAAAGCGGATTTTGATCCGCTTTGGACCGCGACGGCGGTCCCGGACGCTCGTGCGTCCGAAGCCCGGCCTCTCGCGGGAACGCAGTTCCCGCTGGCGGCAGGCGGATGCCAAAGGCATCCGCTGAGAGCCGGCGAGTAAGGCCATATGAATCTAAAGCGAATGCAAATTCGCTTTAAGCGCATCGTCCACATTCTCCTCACATGGAACCGCTCGCCATGTCCTCGCTTCTCTCCGATCTGCGCGTCGTCGAGGTGTCGGCCTTCGTCGCCGCTCCGCTGGGCGGCATGACGCTGGCCCAACTGGGCGCGGAGGTGATCCGCATCGACCCCATCGGCGGCAACATCGACTATCGGCGCTGGCCGGTGGCGCCGAATGGCACCAGCCTCTATTGGACCGCGCTGAACAAGGCGAAACGGTCGGTGACGCTGGCGCTCGACCGGCCGGAGGGGCGGGAGATCGCGCAGGCGATCATCACCGCCTCGGGCGAGAACGCGGGCTTCCTGCTGACCAACCTGCCGGCCAGCGGTTGGATGGGGTATGAAGCGTTGTCCGCCAGACGCGACGACTTGATCATGCTGCGGCTGACCGGCAATCCGGATGGTTCCGCAGCGGTGGATTACACCGTCAATTGCGCCAGTGGCTTTCCGATGGCGACCGGCCGGGGTGGCGAGCCGGTGAACCATGTGCTGCCGGCCTGGGACGTGGCCGCTGGCCTCTATCTCGCGACCGGGCTGCTGGCGGCTGAGCGGCACCGCCGCCGCACCGGCCGGGGACAGGAAGTGACGGTGGCGCTGGCAGACGTGATGCTGGCGACCGTCGGCAACCTGGGTTACCTCGCCGACGTGCGCGTGAACGGCACCGTGCGTCCGCCGATGGGCAACGATCTCTACGGCGCTTACGGCCGCGACTTCGCCACCGCCGACGGCCGGCGGGTGATGGTCGTCGCCATCTCGAACCGCCAGTGGAAGGCGCTGGGCAAGGCGACCGGACTGACCGACCGGCTGGCGATGATCGGTCCGCTGATGGACGTGGACATGGACGACGAGGGGGGGCGTTTCTTGGCGCGCGACGCGATTTCTGCGGTGCTCGCCCCCTGGTTCGTCGCGCGCACCCTATCCGAGGTGGAGGGCGCCTTTGCCGGGGCGGGAGTGCTGTGGGGCCCTTACCGGGATTTCGGCCAGTTGGTGACGGAAGACGCGCGCTGCTCCACCGCCAATCCCCTGTTCCGCCAGATCGACCAGCCGGAGGTCGGACCGCTGCTGGTTCCTGGCTCGCCCCTCAGCTTTCCCGGCCTGGGGGAACGCACCGACCATCGCCCGGCACCTCGGCTGGGGCAGGATACCGATGCGGTGCTGGCCGACCTGCTCGGCTTGCCCGCGGCCGAGATCGGCCGCCTGCACGACGCCGGCATCGTCGCCTGATTGTGTGATACCGAAGGCGTTTGACGGTTTCCATCAAACGCCGGTCGGAACCGGCGATCACCAGCAGCCGCAAAGGGCGCCCGCCGGGTGGCCGATGGCCATTGGAATCGTCGGGTTGCATGCGAGGTCAGCAGCATACCGCCCGAGGCGTCGCGATCGTCGCCTTCGGAACGTCTCCGCCGTCATCCTGTTGCACGGCGGCACGCTCGGTATCCGCCGCTGGAGTTCTCATGCCGCATCCAATGGGATTTGCACCTCCTCCGCCAGAGGTCATGGCGGTCACGCTGACGGTCAACGGGGTCGAGACGACGCTCCAGGTCGCCCCCTGGACCAGCCTGCTGGACGCGCTGCGCCTGCACCTCGACCTGACCGGGACGAAGAAGGGCTGCGACCATGGCCAGTGCGGGGCCTGCACGGTGCTGGTGGACGGGCGGCGGATCAATTCCTGCCTGACGCTGGCGGTGATGCAGGACGGCCGCTCGGTGACCACCATCGAAGGGCTGGCGAGCGGCGACACGCTCCACCCGCTCCAGAAGGCGTTCGTCGAGAACGACGCCTTCCAGTGCGGCTACTGCACGCCGGGGCAGATCTGCTCGGCCGCCGGGCTGCTGGCCGAGGGCAAGGCCAAAACCGACGACGACATCCGCGAGCTGATGAGCGGCAACCTCTGCCGCTGCGGCGCCTATCCCAACATCGTCAAGGCGATCCGGCAGGTGATGGGGGAGGGCGGGGCATGAGGGCCTTCACCTACAGCCGCGCCGACACGGTGGAGGACGCCGTGCGGGCGCTGGCCGGCAACCCGGACGCGCGCTTCGTCGCCGGCGGCACCAACCTGCTCGACCTGATGAAGGCGGACGCCATGCGCCCGGCCCATCTGGTGGACATCTCGCGCCTGCCGCTCGACCGCATCGAGGAGACGGAGGACGGTGGCCTGCGCCTCGGCGCGCTCGCCCGCAACGCCGACACCGCCTGGGACGAGCGCGTGCGAAGCCGCTATCCGATGCTGTCCAAGGCGATCCTGGCCGGCGCCTCGGCGCAGCTGCGCAACATGGCGACCAACGGCGGCAACCTGCTCCAGCGCACGCGCTGCTATTACTTCTACGACAGCGGCACGCCTTGCAACAAACGCGAACCGGGCTCCGGCTGCGGCGCCTTGACCGGCGTGAACCGCATCCACGCCATCCTCGGCGCCAGCGAGCACTGCATCGCCGTGCACCCATCCGACCTGTGCGTCGCCCTGGCGGCGCTGGAGGCGACGGTGCGCGTGACCGGCCCGCGGGGCGAGCGCACCATTCCCTTCGCCGAGTTCCACCGCCTGCCCGGCGACACGCCGCACATCGACACGACGCTGGGCGCGGACGAGATCGTCACCGCCATCGACCTGCCGGCGCGGGGCTTCGCCGAACACTCCACCTACCTGAAGGTCCGCGACCGCGCCTCCTACGCCTTCGCGCTGGTGTCGGTCGCCGCCGCGCTGGAGATCGAGGGCGGCACCATCCGCGCCGCCCGGCTGGCGCTCGGCGGCGTGGCGCACAAGCCTTGGCGCGACACCGAGGCGGAAGCGATGCTGGTCGGCAAGCCGGCCGAGGCCGCGAGCTTCGCCGCCGCCGCCCAGGCGGTCCTGCGCGGCGCCAAGGGGCACGCGCACAACGCCTTCAAGATCCCCCTGGCCGAGCGCGCCATCGTCCGTGCGTTGAGTGAAGCCGCCGGAGTGCAGACCCCATGATCGCCAAGCCCAGCATCCCCGACGTCCTGCGCGAGCCCGGCGCCCAGATCGGCAAGCCGGTCAGCCGCGTGGACGGCCGCCTGAAGGTCACCGGCGGCGCCAAATACGCGGCCGAGTTCAGCGCCCCCGGCCTTGCGCACGGCTACATCGTGTCCAGCACCATCGCGCGCGGGCGCATCACGCGCATCGACACCAGCGCGGCGCTGGCGCTGCCCGGCGTGCTGCACGTCTTCACCCACGAGAACCGGCCGAGCCTCGCCTGGTTCGACCGCAAGTGGAAGGACGACGACGCGCCCAAGGGCTCCCCCTTCCGGCCGCTGTACGACGCCGAGATCATCCACTCCCTGCAACCGGTGGCGCTGGTGGTGGCCGAAAGCTTCGAGCTGGCCCGCTACGCCGCCCGCCTCGTGCAGGTCGAGTATGAGGCCGCACCCCACCGCACCGACCTGCACGCCCATCGCGACGACACCTTCACCCCCGGCAAGGACAAGGGAGGGTTCCAGCCGCCGCCCAAGCCGCGCGGCGACGCCGACAGGGCGCTGGCCGAGGCGGAGGTGAGCGTGGATCTGGAATTCACCCAGGCCACCGAGCACCACAACCCGATGGAGATGCACGCCTCCACGGTGATCCATCACGAGGACGGGACGCTCGCCGTCTACGACAAGACCCAAGGCGCGCAGAACAGCCACAGTTGGATCTGCAACGTCTTCAACCTGTCGAAGTCCGACGTCCGGGTGCTCTCTCCCTTCGTCGGCGGCGCCTTCGGCTCCGGCCTGCGGCCGCAGCACCAGCTGTTCATGGCCGTGCTGGCGGCCACGCAGCTCAAGCGCTCCGTCCGGGTCGAGCTGTCGCGCCCGCAGATGTTCAGCTTCGGCCACCGGCCGGAGACCATCCAGCGCGTGGCGCTGGGCGCCCGCAAGGACGGGACGCTAACCGCGCTGATCCACGAGGCGGTGCAGGAAAGCTCCCAGAACGAGAACTACGTCGAGATCGTCGTCAACTGGTCGGGTCAGCAGTACAAATGCGACAACGTCCGGCTCGACTACAAGCTCTGCCGCCTCGACGTGCACACGCCGCTCGACCAGCGTGCGCCGGGTGCCGCCACCGGCGTCCCCGCGCTTGAGATCGCCATGGACGAGCTGGCCCACAAGCTGGGCATGGACCCGGTTGAGCTGCGGCTGAAGAACTACACGGACACCGATCCGAACACCGGCAAGCCATTCTCCAGCAAGGAACTGCGCGCCTGCTTCCAGCAGGGGGCAGAGCGGTTCGGCTGGGCGAAGCGTAACCCGAAGCCGCGTTCCATGCGGGAGGGGCGGCAGCTCATCGGCTGGGGCATGGCGTCGGGCGTGTGGGACGCCATGCAGGGGCAGGCGGTCGCCAAAGCGACTCTGGGCGTAGACGGCAGGCTGACGGTTGGCAGCGCCACCGCCGACATCGGCACCGGCACCTACACGGTGATGACGCAGATCGCCGCCGACGTGCTGGGGCTGTCCGTCAAGGACGTGACCTTCCACCTCGGCGACTCCTCGCTGCCGATGGCGCCCATCGAGGGCGGGTCGTGGACGGTGTCGTCGGTCGGATCGGCGGTGAAAGCGGCCTGCGACCGGGTGCGCGACCGACTGGTAACGGCGGCGTCCAAAATGAAAGGCGGGCCGCTGGCCGGGATCGGGAACCAGGAGGTGGTCTTCGCGGATGGCCATCTGGTCGCCAAGGCCGACCCGTCGCGGCGCGTGTCGATCACCGACGTGATGCGGGCTTCCGAACTGCTGACCATTGAGGAAGAGGCGCGCTCGGTCCCCTACCTCCTGGCGCGGTCGCGCCACGCGCTCGGCACCCATTCGGCGATCTTCGCCGAGGTGCGGGTGGACGAGGGTCTGGGCACGGTGCAGGTCACCCGCGTCGTCAGTGCCATCGCCGCCGGCCGCATCATCAACCCCAAGACCGCGCGCAGCCAGATCATGGGCGCGGTGGTCTGGGGCATCGGCATGGCGCTGGAGGAGGAGACCTTCACCGACCACACGCTCGGCCGCTACATGAATCACGACATCGCCGAGTACCACATCCCGGTGAACGCCGACGTGCACGACATCGACGTGATCTTCGTGGAGGAGCACGACGAGGTGGTGAACCCGCTGGGCGCCAAGGGGGTGGGGGAGATCGGCATCGTCGGCGTTCCGGCCGCCATCGCCAACGCGATCTTCCACGCGACGGGCGTGCGCGTGTGCGACCTGCCGATCACGGTGGACAAGATCCTCGAAGGATTGAGACGCAATCGCGGAGACTGAAAGGCCCGCTACGCGAACAGCCTCGTCCGGCACGGCGGCCGGGGCTGCCGCGACGGGCGGCCCGAACCGATGACCGCGGTGTCCATGCGGTTCGCGTCGAACCGGCTCGACGTGCCGACATCCGCGCTGTCGTAGGGCAGGCCGTAGTAGTCCTGGCCGGGTTCGAATCCGTAGTCATAACCATAGTACGGGAAGGCGTAGGGGCCGAGGTCTGGCGTGACGGGCTGCGCCGCCGGTCCTCGCACGCGTTGACCAACCAGGAGCGGGCACCGCACGCCGCCGAATAGGCAGGAGCGATTCAATGAGCGTCACCCCCATCGGCCACACCCGCTGGGCCATTTCCGACGGTTACATCCCGGCCTGGAGCCACGGTCCCGAGCCGGAACTGACCAGCTACGAGGGGCTGTGCATCCTCAACGCCGGTGACCGAGAGGTGGAGGTACGGATCACGCTCTACTTCACCGACCGCGAACCCGCCGGCCCTTGCCGTATGCGGGTCGGCGCGCGGCGCACCAACCATGTGCGCATGAACCTCCTCTCGGACCCTGAGCCCGTGCCGCTGGGCACACCCTATTCCAGTGTCGTCGAGGCGGACGGGCCGGATTTTCCGCTGCTCGCGTCCATCAAGATTTCGGCGGTGACCGGCCGCCATGGCGCGGCTTTTTTTTCGGGATTCCGCGATCAGCGGGGCCGACAGCGGAACGGAGACCAGGGAGAGCGACAGGGCGAGCGCGGGCATCGTCCGTGTCCGGCGGTTGGCAACACCCCGCATTTTCTAATTTCTATTTGCCATAGAGACACAAAGAGGTCAGCCGTCCCCCTCGATGGCGCGGCGCTCCTCGGCGTCGATGAGGACGGCCAGCTCCTCGTCGGCCAGCATCAGGCGCGGCGCTACGGGTAGCCCGAACAGCTCCCGCATGGCCTCCTCCTGGTCGGAAAGGCGGCGGCAGGCATCCCGCAGGCGGGGGCGCCCCCAAGCCGGGACAGGGCCGAAGACGCCCGAGCGGCGCTGGCGGGAGAGGATGCGGCGGAACCAGCCCATGCGCTCACCCCACCTGCTGAAACGGCAGCAACAGGAAACCGAACGCCAGAAACATCAGAGACAGCAGAACGAGTCTCAGCGCCCAGGTCCGGCTGCGGGCGCTGACCGTATTGCCCCACAGATACTGCTCGAAGGCGATGGAATAGCTGGCGGTCATCAGCTCCACCATGCCCAACGCCACGCCCTCCTCGCCACACTCGGCCCGCATCCGCCGTTCCGCCTCGACCAAGCTGGCGAGCCGGGGCGGCTCGTGGTGGACGAACAGCCATTCCACCATGACGACCTGATAGACCGCGCCGAGCAGCGCGACGACGCTGGCGCAGGCCGCCACGGCGATGGCGAGCGACGTGGGCTCGGCCAAGCGGCTCGCGTCGAAACGCGACGCCAGATTGCCGAGCGCGAACACGGAAAAGGAAATCGCCGCGACCGGCGTCCCGATGCTGCTGCGGATCGATTCCCGACGCGAGCGTTCGCTCAAATAGATCTGCCGGAAATGCTCGTGGCGGAGTTCGACCGGCGCCGTGTGTCGTTCCATCACCAGCCCATCCACTTGCCGTATTCGTACACGAAGTCCTGCGTGATCGCCTCGCGGCTGGTGCGCTCCGGCGGCAACTGCTTGTGCAGGCCGCCCCGCAGGATCACCTCCACGCGCCGCTGCCACGCTTCGTCGCGGTCCTGCATCTCGGGAAAGGCGAAGGTCCAGGGATGGTAGGCCCTTGCCCGGACGCTGTAGGTGAATTCCTCCTCGCCGTCGCGCAGCACCGCGATGCCGGCGCTGAACGCGCCTGTTTCGATCTCCACATGCCGGCCGTGCCGCTCCAGTTCCATGGCGATGTCGCGGAACGCCGGCTGCACCGTGTCGACGATGAAGCGGGCGACCTCCCGCCGGGCACTGGCGGCACCGGGCGGAGTGGTCGCCTGGAGCGGCGCCTTGCGGCCGACCATGGTGGCGAGCCGTTGCCGCCAGTCGCCGTCCCCGGCGGGCTCCGTCGGCGGCGCACCGTCCGCGGCGACGGCTTCGCGGCTCACGCGCCGGTCCTGCGCCACGCCCCGCTCGTCACGCAGGCTGACGACGAGGCTCACGCACATCAGCACCATCACGACCGCGAAGGGCAGCGCCGTGGCGATCGCCGCGGTCTGCAAGGCCTTCAGGCCGCCGACCAACAGAAGGAGGGCGGCGACGACCCCGGACAGCACGGCCCAGAAGATGCGCGTCAGGATCGGCGGGTCCGGGTTGCCGCCGGAACCGATGATGTCGATGACCAGGGCGCCGGAATCGGCGGAGGTGATGAAGAAGGTGATGACCATCAGCGTGGCGATGGCCGAGGTGACCACGCTCAGCGGCAAGCGGTCGAGCATGACGAACAGCGCGGTGGGCACGCTGTCGGACACCGCGGCCGCCATGCCGCCGCCCTCGAACATCTCCATGTGGATCGCCGTTTCGCCGAACACGATGAACCAGACGAAGGTCAGCGCCACCGGCGCGAACAGCACGCCCCCGATGAATTCCCGGATGGTGCGGCCGCGCGACACGCGGGCGATGAACATGCCGACGAACGGTGCCCACGAGATCCACCAGCCCCAGTAGAACATCGTCCAGCTCGCCTGCCACTCCGCTCCAGCATAAGGCAGCGTCCGGAAGCTGGTGTACGGCAGGGTCCACAGATAGCGGCCGATGCTCTCGACCAGGGTGGACAGCAGGAACACCGAGGGGCCGAGCAGGAAGACGAAGGCCAGCAGCAGCACGCCGGCCAGCATGTTGAGCTCGCTCAGCCGGCGGATGCCCCGACCCACGCCGCTGACCGCCGAGACGGTGGCAACCGCCGTGATCACGGCGATGAGCACCATCTGCTGCACGGTTCCGACACTGAGCAGGCCAAGATAATCAAGCCCCGCGTTGATCTGCATGACGCCGATCCCCAGCGAGGTGGCGATGCCGAACAGCGTGCCGAAGATCGCCACGATATCGACGATGTGGCCGGGCCATCCGCGGATCCGGTCGCCGAGCAGTGGGTACAGCGCCGACCGGATGGTCAGTGGCAGATCATGCCGGTAGGCGAAGTAGCCGAGGGCGAGCCCGACGACGATGTAGATGCCCCAGGCGTGCATGCCCCAATGCAGGAACGCCAGGTTCATCGCCTCGCGCGCCGCGTCCGGGGTCCCGGCCTGCCCGACGCGCGGGTTGGAGAAGTGCAGGATCGGTTCGGCGACCCCGTAGAACAGCAGGCCGATGCCCATGCCGGCGCTGAACAGCATGGCGAACCACGTCGCGTAACTGAACTCCGGCTCGTCGTCATCCTTGCCGAGCTTGACCGCTCCATAGGGGCTGATGAAGAGCCACAGAACGAACAGCAGGAAGCCGGCGACGGTGAGCACATAGAACCAGCCGAAATTGCCCACGATGGCCCCTTGCAGGGCCGACACGCGAGCGCCGAACGGCTCGGTGAACGCGGACGCCAGAACGACGAAAAGAAGAATCAGCCCGCCGGCGGTGAAGGAAACTGTTTTGTTGATCCCGTGCATGTGCGTCTCCGGAGTCGGGCTGCCGGCTCGGCGCGCGGGGCAGCGCGATGCCTCACAGGTCAACGATGCGATGGCGAGAGTGTTGCAACGCCGGGACCACATGCGCACCGTGGAGGACCGTCGCCCGCGCCGGCATCTCCGGAGCTGTCCCGCGCTCCATCGACGTGCGCCGCACCCTTCACCCATTCCGGAGGTTTCATGCCGAACACCACCCGCACCGTCCGCTCGCTGCTCGTCGGCGTTGCCCTGCTCATGCTCGGCAACGGCGGGCTCGGCACACTGGTCAGCGTGCGCCTGGACGCCGCCGGCTTCGGGTCGCTGGCCATCGGGATCGTCGGAGCGGCCTATTTCGCCGGTCTGACCGCGGGATCGCTGTTCGCCTACACGGTCATCATCCGCGTCGGACACATCCGCGCCTTCGCGGCCGCCGCTTCCGTGCTGTCGGCGGCGTCCCTGGCGCACGCGCTCAGCGTCGATCCAACCTTCTGGGCGCTGTTGCGCATCACGGAGGGGTTCTGCATGGCCAGTCTCTACATGTGCATCGAGAGCTGGCTGAACGACGTCGCGACCAACGAAACGCGCGGGCGGCTCCTGTCGCTCTACATGGTCACCCTATACGGTGCCACCGCTCTCGGGCAGCAGCTTTTAAATCTGCAGGACCCGGAGCGTTCCATCGCCTTTATGCTGATCTCGATCCTGCTGTCACTGGCCCTGGTGCCGGTGGCGTTGACCCGCACGAGCCCTCCCGCCCTGCCTGACATCGTGTCCTTCAGCTTCGCCCGCCTCTACCGGGCATCGCCGCTGGGGGTTGCCGGCGTCTTCGTCAGCGGCATGGTCATCGGCTCGATCTACGGCTTGGCGCCGGTGTTCGGCACGGCGTCCGGCTTCGGGGTGTCAGGGACCGCGCTGTTCATGACCGTGCTGATCTCCGGGGGCATGCTGCTGCAATGGCCTCTGGGGCGGCTGTCCGACCGTTTCGACCGACGCGCCGTCATCATCGGCCTGTCCCTCGGACTGGCGGCGGTGAGTGCTGGGATGATCGGCGTGGCCGGCCTGGGCGGACAGTTGGGGCTGCTGCTTGTGGCGGTCCTGTTCGGTGGCCTGTCCTTCACGCTCTACCCGCTGTGTCTGGCGCACACCAACGACCATGTCGACAGGTCCGAGCTGGTGGCGGCGAGTGGGGGCTTGATCCTCGCCTTCTCCGTCGGAGCGACGGTCGGTCCGATGCTTGCCTCGGCGACGATGGAAGCGATCGGGCCGGCCGGGCTGTTCGTCTTCATCGTCGGCTGCGGGCTGGCCGCCGGGCTGTTCGGGTTGTGGCGCACGCAGGTCCGTCCGCCCGTCCCGGCCGACGAGCAGGGCTCCTTCCAACCGGTCCCGCAAACCACCCCCGTGGCCGTTCCGCTCGACCCCCGGCATGAGCCGAGATCGCAGGACGACGTGACCAAAATATGAATATAGTCCGGCAAATTGGTTGCCAATCTCGGGCGGGACCAACCGCCCGCTCTTTCGTGGTATAAAAAGGCTTCAAATCTCACTCAAATTTTGTTACCGTCCAATCAACGTCGGGCAGATCACGCCCTCCTGAGCGCGCCATCGGCGCGCATCCATCCGCGCACAAACGCGTGCGCCACCAGAACAATGGCAAGGTGGATGCATGAAGAGCATGACGTAACGACTATTATCTTTTACTTATAGCCTTCATTACTGTCGGCGGTCACGTATGTTGTGCCTGCCTGCTTGGATTGGTCTCTCCCGTTGTTGATGGGAGATGGACGCCCCAAGGACATTCGCACCTTCGGAGTGCGGATTTTTATCCTCGTGCGCCTTTCCACCCCGGTGCGCCCCTGCTTCCAACGAAGGCTGCAACTCTGGACCGGCTTCCTCCGGGAGTCCGGAGCCGCCCCCGCCTTGCCAAACCCGAAGGGATCAGCGCATGACCGCAAAAATCGCCGTGAAAGGCGTGACCAAGATTTTCGGGCGTCACCCCCGAATGGCGCTCGACATGCTGAAAGCGGGCCATTCCAAGGAGGAGATCTTCGCGCGGACCGGCCAGACGATTGGCGTTCACGACGCCAGCCTGGAGGTCGAGAGCGGCGAGATTTTCGTCGTCATGGGTCTGTCCGGATCCGGAAAATCGACGCTCGTCCGCATGCTCAACCGGCTGATCGACCCAACGGCCGGGGAAATCCTCATCGATGGCCAGGACATCACCAAACTGTCGCGAGCCGATCTGATCGAGCTTCGACGGCGCGACCTCGGCATGGTGTTCCAGTCCTTCGCGCTCATGCCGCACCTGCGGGTGTGGGAAAACGCCGCCTTCGGGCTGGACATTGCCGGCGAGAGCCTGCCCCGCCGGCGTGACAAGGCACAGGCGGCGCTGGAGGCGGTCGGGCTCGGCGCCTATGCCGAAAGCTGGCCGCAGGAGTTGTCCGGCGGCATGCAGCAGCGTGTCGGGCTGGCCCGCGCGCTCGCCAACGAGCCATCGGTGCTGCTGATGGATGAAGCCTTTTCGGCGCTCGACCCGCTGATCCGCGCCGAGATGCAGGACGAGTTGCTGCGCCTCCAGGCGGACCGGCAGCGCACCATCGTGTTCATCAGCCACGACCTGGACGAGGCGATCCGCATTGGCGACCGCTTGGCGATCATGGAGGGCGGACGCGTTGTGCAGGTTGGCCGCCCCGACGAAATCCTGAAGAATCCGGCCAACGACTACGTCCGGTCCTTCTTCCGCAACATCGACGTCACCAAAGTGCTGACCGCGGGCGACATCGCCCGACGCGACCAGGTGACCCTGATCCGCCACACCGGCGAAGGGCCGCGCGCCGCCGTGCGGCAGTTGCGCGAGCGCGACCGGGAGTTCGCTTACGTCCAGGACGGACGCCGCCGCTTCCACGGCGTGGTGTCGGTGGAAACCTTGCTGGGCGCCATCGAGCGCGGCAACGGATCGGCCACCCTGGACGAGGCCCTGCTGCCAGACATCGCGCCGGTGCCGGTCGACCTGCCCATGGAGGACGTGCTGCTCCGCATCGCCTCCAGCCCGTGCCCGCTACCGGTGGTGGACGCGCAGGGCACCTACGTTGGGGCGATCTCCAAGACCGCCTATCTGGAAACCCTTGGACGGACGCGTTGACGATGGATTTCAAGCTTCCCTTCGGCGCTTGGGCCGAAGCCGCCGTGCAGTTCCTGATGGACCACGCGCAGTGGCTGTTCGATGCCATCGACCTCGTGGTCGGGACCGTCGCGGACGGCGCGCAATTGGCCCTGACGTCGCTGCCGGCTCTGCTGTTCGCCGGTCTCGTCGTGCTGATCGGCCTGTGGCGCAACGGCTGGCGTTTCGCCATGTTCGCGGCCCTGTCCCTGCTGGTCATCGCGGGCCTTGGCATGTGGGAGCAGACGATCGACACGCTGGCGCTGGTGCTGACGGCGACCACGCTCGCCCTCGCGCTCGGCATCCCGCTCGGCATCTGGGCGGCGCGCAACGACCGGGTGGACGCGGTGGTTCGCCCGGCCCTGGACCTGATGCAGACCATGCCCGCCTTCGTCTACCTGATCCCGGCGGCGATGCTGTTCGGCTTGGGCCGCGTGCCCGGCGTCATCGCCACCATCATCTTCTGCATGCCCCCAGCGGTGCGCCTGACCAGCCTGGGCATCCGCCAGGTGCCGCATCCGCTGGTGGAAGCAGGCTTGGCCTTTGGCTGCACGCCCCGGCAACTGCTGTTCAAGGTGCAGATGCCGACAGCGCTGCCGTCGATCATGGCGGGTATCAACCAGACGATCATGCTGTCGCTGTCGATGGTGGTGATCGCCTCGATGATCGGGGCCGGTGGCGTGGGCAACGAGGTACTGCGCGGCATCCAGCGGCTCGACATCGCCCTTGGGTTCGAAGGCGGGTTGGCGGTGGTCATCCTCGCCATCCTTCTCGACCGCATCACGCAGAGTTTCGGGACCCGCAATCCCACGGGCCAGCCCGCCCGCATGTCTTGGAAGACCGTGCTGAGCCGCCGCGGCATCAGGACGGCGCAGGCGGTCGCGACGCCCACCCGGACGGAACGCGCTGCGGAAACGGGCTGAACCCCGCCGCCGACACACACAAAAGGAAAGGGAAAAACGCAATGAGACGCGCCTTTTTGAAAATGCTGGCGCTTGGCGTCGCCGCGTTCGTCGGTTCCACCGTGCTGGCGTCCCCCGGCTTCGCCGCCGAGGACAAGAAGCCGATCCGCATCGGCTGGACCGCCTGGTCCGATGCGGAGGCGGTCACCACACTCGCCAAGCGCCTCATCGAGGATCAGCTTGACCAACCGGTCGAACTGGTGCTGGCCGACATCGGGCTGCAGTATCAGGGCCTCGCCAACGGCGACCTGGATTTCATGATGATGTCCTGGCTGCCGACGACGCACGGTTCCTACCTGGAAAAGGTCGGCGATAAGATCGTGCCGCTTGGCATGCTCTACACGCGCGCGCGTCTGGGATGGGCCGTTCCTGACCATGTTCCGCAAGATCAGGTCAAGACCATCGCGGACTTGGCGAAGCCGGAAGTGCGTAAGAAGCTGAACGGCCGCATCCAGGGCATCGACCCCGGCGCCGGCCTGATGCAGGCGTCGGAAAAGGCGCTGAAGGATTACGGGCTGAAGGACTACGACTTGGTTTCGTCCAGCGGCGCGGCCATGACGGCGGCGCTTGGGCGCGCGGTGAAGCGCGACGATTGGATCGTCGTCACCGCCTGGAGCCCGCATTGGATGTTCTCCAAATGGAAGCTGCGCTATCTGGAGGATCCGAAAGGCTCGTTGGGCGGGCTGGAGCGCGTCCATGTCATGGCCCGCAAGAACTTCTACCAAGATCATCCGGCCGTTGCCGAGTTCCTGACCCGCATGTACCTGCCGCTTGAGGATCTGGAGACCATCATGCTGGAGGCCGACGGCAGCTCCTATGAGAAGGCGATCGACACGTACATCGCCAACAACAAGGAGCGGGTGCATTACTGGGTCACCGGGGAAATGCCGGCGTCGTAACCGAGCGACGGACCGGAAAACTTTTCGGAAAAGGGCTGGCGAACAAGAGCGTTCGCCAGTCCTTTCGGCCATCCGCTGCGGCCATCGAACGGAAAGCCGCCCAGGCGATATGACCGACAGGCCTCGATTGTCCGGCAGGAGTTGCACGGGCACCGTCCAGCCCACGATGGCCGGGCGGAAGGGAACCGGGCCCAAAGTCGCCGGGACGATGCCCCGTTATTCCGGTTTCGTTGCAATCACCGAGCGGTCGATGTCGGAAAGACGCGCCCGCCCGGTGAGCGCCATGGCGACCTCCAGTTCGGTCTGCAGAAGGGTCAGCATGTGAGCGACGCCGGCGAGGCCGCCGACGGCCAGCGCATGCAGCACCGGCTGGCCCACCAGAACGGCGTCGGCGCCGAGTGCGATGGCCTTCAGGATGTCGGTGCCCCGGCGGATACCGCCGTCCATCAGCACCGGCAAGCGGCGGGCAGCCTTCGCGGCCACCGCCGGCAAGGCGTCGATGGTCGCGGGCAGCGTGTCGAGCGTCCGGCCGCCATGATTGGAGACGATGATGCCCCCGGCGCCGGCCGCGATGGCGGGCTCGACGTCGTCGGGATTGAGGATGCCCTTGAGCAGGATGGGCAGCGGCGTCTGCCCGCAGAGCCAGCCCACCGTCTCCCAGGTGGGGGCGCGGTGGAGCATGCCCTGGAAGACCGGGCTGCCCGGCCGCGCCGGGACGAATATGTCGGGCGCGAGACCGGCGAGGTTGACCGGGGCGATGTCGGCGGGCAGGCGGAAGCCGGCGCGCTGTTCCATGTTGCGCATGCCGTTCACCGGCGCATCGACCGTCAGGACCAGCGCCTTGCAGCCGGCATCCTCCGCCCGCCGCACCAGGGTCAGCGTGTCCTCCCGGCTCGGCCGGGTGTAGAGCTGGAACCACAGCGGCGCGGCCGCCCGCGCGGCGATCTCGTCCAGGCGGACGCTGGCCTGGGTGCTGACGGTCATCCAGCTTCGGGTCAGGCCGGCGGCCTCCACCGTGGCCAGCTCGCCGTCGGGATGGACCAGCCTGTGGTAGGCCATGGGCGCCAGGATGATCGGGTAATCCAGCACCTCCCCGAACAGCTCCGACCGGGCGGTGGCCTGGGACAAATCCCGCAGCACGCGCGGCATCAGGCGCAGGCGGTCGAAGGCCTCGCGGTTGGCCCGCTGGGTGATCCCGTCAGCCCCGGCCCCGGCGATATAGGCGCGGATGGCCGGATCGGCGCGGTCGTTGAAGTGGCGCTCGTAGTCGAACAGCGACACGGTGTCGGGCGGAACGTTCATGGACGGTCTTCCTGCCGGGGCGCCGGTTCGGCCAGCGCCGAGGCTTGGCGGGCCAGGGCCTGGAGTTGCGGGTCGGGATGCGGCGCCAAGGCGGCGGCCATACTGTGGAAGAAGTCCGGAAAACCGCTGTCGAGCGCGAGCCGGAACCAGCGCAGCGCCTCGTCGCGCCGGCCGTCGAGCAGCAGCGTGCGGGCGAAGTTGAAGCGGCCCCAGCAGTCGCCGCCCTCGGCCGCCGCCTTGAAGAAGGCGCGCGCGCCGGCGTCATCCACCGGCACGGCGCGCCCGCTCTCATGGAACAGCCCCAGCATGTTCAGCGCTTTCACGTTGCCCTTGGATGCGGAGGCGGCGTAGAGGCAGTAGGCGGCCTCATCGTCGGGGGGAACGCCGACGCCACGGCAATGCAGGTCGGCCAGATTGAACAGCGCCCAGGCGTCGCCGAGGTCGGCGGCCTTGCGGTAGTGGGCGGCCGCTTGGCGGGGGTCGGCAGGGACGCCCCAACCGTGTTCGTGGCAGCGCCCCAGCATGTTGATGGCGCGGGCGTCGCCGCTGCGCGCGGCGCTGCGGAACCAGGCGACGGCCTGCTCCCCCTCGTCGCGGTCGAGGCAGGACTGGCCGAGCGCCAGCTGGGTGTCGGTGATGCTCAGGCCCGGAGAGGAGGCTTGCGCGCCGGCCGCCATCACACCTCCGCCCAGCGGCGCAGCAGGTTGTGGTAGTGGCTGACCAGCGACAGCACGGCGTGATGGCTGTCGCCCAGTTTCTGCCGCAGATCGATGATCGCCATGTCGAGGTCGTAGAGCATGGCGCGCTGCCAATCGTCCCGGACCATCGACTGGGTGAAGAAGAAGGACGCCCAGCGGGAGCCGCGCGTCACCGGGCTGACCTGATGCAGGCTGCTGGACGGATAGACCACGGCGTGCCCGGCCGGCAGCTTGACCGTGCGGGTGCCGTAGGTGTCCTCCACCACCAGTTCGCCGCCGTCGTAATCGTCAGGGTCGCTGAGGAAGATGGTGGTCGAAACGTCGGTCCGCATGCGCATGCCGCCGGTGCCGGGGATGGCGCGGATGCTGTTGTCGACGTGATAGCCGTAGGTCATCGACCGGTCGTACCGGTTGAACATGGGCGGCAGAACCCGCAACGGCAGGACGGCCGAATTGAAGGCCGGGCTGCGGGCCAGCGCGCGGAGGATGACGACGCCAAGTTCCCGAGCGGTATCGCTTTCCTCCGGAATTTGCAGGTTGTGCTTGGTCCCGGCCGCCTGATCGCCTGCGGTGACGCGCCCGTCCACCCAGGGCGAGGCTTCCAGCACCGCCCGGCACTGCGCGACCTCGTCGGCGGTGAGAATATCAGGGATCTGCAGGAGCACGGCGCGTTTCCTCGTACAAAGAACCGGGCCGCCCATGGTGGGCGGCCCGCAAATCGGAACCCGACGATCATACGGCCGGCGCATGAATGGTTCATGTTCGGCCGGCCGTATGCCCCTCTCGCACTTTGCTGCGCAAAGTGCTGTCGGGTTCCAACCGAAGGCGTTTGATGGAAGCCATCAAACGCCTTCGGTATCAGAAGGTCAGGCCCGTCGTCAGCATGAAGGTCCGCCCGGAAGAGGGGACCGCGCGAACGGCGTTGAACGCCGAGCTGTAGTTGCGGTGGTCGGTCAGGTTGTAGCCGTTCAGCGCCACGAAGACGTTGCGGTATTCGTAGGACACCAGCGCATCCGCCGAGAAGGTCACGGGGACGCGGGCGGTGTTGGCGCTGT
Source organism: Azospirillum soli (assembly GCF_017876165.1). Taxonomy (GTDB): domain Bacteria; phylum Pseudomonadota; class Alphaproteobacteria; order Azospirillales; family Azospirillaceae; genus Azospirillum; species Azospirillum soli. Next base: position 44,611 of record NZ_JAGINQ010000018.1, on the reverse strand, counting down.
CCGACCAGTATTCCGACGCGACGTGCATGCCGCCACCGACCGTGAACTTGCCGGGGGTGCCGGCGTCGAACTCGTAGGTCGTCCACAGGCTGGCGTTGTGCGTCGGCACGTTCGGCGCCTCATTGCCGACCACGCCCGGGTTGCCGCGGGAATCCGTCACCTTGCCGCTGAGGTAGGCGTAGTTGGTGTAGACGCTCCAGCCTTCCGTCAGCTTGCCGCTGACGCTGGCCTCGAAGCCGCGGACGCGGATGCCGAGGCCGGCTTCGGAGAAGCCGTCCGTGACGGTGCCGGTGGCGGGGTCCACCGTGTAGGTGTTGCTCTTTTCCGCTTGGAAGATCGCGCCGCTGACGCCCAGGCGGCCATTCAGGAAATCGGCCTTGCCGCCGATCTCGTAGAGGTCGGTCTGTTCCGGATCGAAGCTGCGGGCACCGTTCGGCGTCTCCGCCGTGCCGTTGGTGACCGCCGCGGCGATGTCGGTGCCGACCGGCTTGTAGGAACGCGAGTAGGAGGCGTAGACCGACGAGTCCGTGGTCGGCTCATAGATCAGGCTGACCGACGGGCTCCAGGTGCGGTCGGTCGCCGTGCCGCCGGCGATCGACGGGTCGGCCGCGCTGAAGCTGGTGCGGAAATAGTCCCAGCGCAGGCCGCCCTGGACCGACAGCTGGTCGAACAGCCACATGCGGTCGGTCACGAACAGGCCGGTGTTGGCCACGCTGGCCTCGCGGCCGCCGGTTGCCGGATAGCGGATGGCCGCGTTGGGAGCGTAGCTGTGGGTCGGCGTGCGGATGGTCTGGGTGTTGGTGCGGTTGACCCAGCTGCCGGATTCGCGGTTGTCGCGCTGGTAGCTGACGTCGAGGCCGCCGTTCAGCGAGTGGCGCAGGCCGAACAGCTCGCCGTTGACCTTGGCGCCGGCGACGTTCTGCACGCCCCAGCCCTGCTGCTTGTAGGCCATGCCGCCGCCGGCGCCGTAGCTGATCACCGGGTTGCCGCCGGCCAGGAACTGGTTGGCGGCGGCGCCGGTGAGGCCCGCCGGGTTGGTGGCGGCGAAGTTGCGCTCGTAATGGCTGAAGCGGCTGTCGTTGTAGAGCGACAGGTTCTTGTTCACCTCATGCGCCAGGGTCGAGGTGAGGATGTGGTTTTTCGTGTCGTCGCGGTCCAGGTTGCGGATGTAGGAGGTCGAGCGGTCCAGGCCGTATTCCCCCGCCGGGCGGAAGATGCCGTCGCGGCCCTGCACCATCGGCTGGCCCATGTCGGGCTTCTTGTTGCCCTTCAGGAAGGCGTAGTTCAGGTGCCAGGTGGTCGGCGTGCCCAGGCCCAGGCCCAGGTCGGCGGCGATGCCACGGCGGTCGGCTTCCGCCTCGTCGCGGTCGGCAATCTCCTGGTCGTGGTAGAGGCCGTTCACCCGCAGGGCCGCGGTGTCGCTGAGTGGCTGGTTGACGTCCACCGTGGCACGGTAGGTCGGGCCGCTGCCGAACGACAGGTCCACCTGCGCCTTGGGGTTCAGCGAGGCCTTCTTGGTGCCCTGGTTGATGACGCCGCCGGAGTTGCCGACGCCGAAACCGTTGCCCGACGGGCCCTTGAAGACCTGAACCGTTTCGGTGTTGAAGGTGTCGTGGGTGTAGACGCCGAAATCCTTCAGGCCGTCGGTGTAGATGTCGCCGCGGGCGGTCAGGCCGCGGATGCGGAACTGGTCGCCGTTCTGGCCGCCGTTGCCCTCACCGGTCGAGATGGTGATGCCGGGCACATTGCGCAGCGTCTGTTCCAGCGAGGTGGCGCGCTGCTGCTCGATGATTTCCTGCGGGACGACGTTGACGACGCGCGGGGTGTCCTTGACGGTCTCGGGCAGGCGGGACACGCCGGTGGGCGCGGCGTTGACGTTGCCGGTGGCCTGCGGCGCGGCGGCGTCGACCTTGATCGAATCGAGCTGGAGGGCGTCCCCGGACGAGCTCTGCGGAGTCGGACCGGTCCCCGGAGCGCCCGTTCCCGTGCCGGCCGTCTGCGCATCGGCCGTCGCCGGCAGGGCGAAGGTCATGGCCAGGCTGGCCGTGGCGGCCGCGCCGGCCAGAAGGGGTCTCAGTCCGTTGGGGGACGTGGTGTGTCGCATCAAGCTCTCCCGAAATGCGCCGATGGATTTGGACGATCACTGAGGCGCCTTCTACCAATGGGATAGCTCATCGCGACAAGGCCTGTAATTCAGAATCATTCTAAATTGCAATATCGAGCGATGACCGGGGCGAGTGGAGCCATGCTTCTTTTCGCAAACGGCGCGTGGCGCCCCACTTGGCGTCCGGCATCGGCCGAGCCCGTAAGGCGTTACAATTTTCTTTTTGGAATCAGCTTGTTAAGAGCGCTGGCCGCGAGATTACCAGCTGTGCCAGGAGCGTGCGTCGCTGTGCCGACCCCGGCTGTGTTGCCGAAAGATCGCGTTAATAAGAATTATTCTCATTTGCTAGGGTTCAGCGGGGCCGCCGGTGCTTCCACAGTTCCTCGGCCTGGGCCATCGCTTCGTCGAAACCGATGCCAGCGTTGCCGGGCAGCGAGAACAGGGCGAAGGCCGCCGTGCCGACAATAATCCGTGTGGCCCGGGCATCGCGCATCGCACCGGTCCATACCCCCTGCCAATAGTCCAGATTGGTGCCGCGCGGGCGCGGGGTGGCGGGCGGTTCGCCGATGCGGGCGGGAAGGGCGAGGTCGCTCGGCTCGCCATCGATCAGGCGGTGGATGGTGGCCGGGCGGAAAGGCGTGTACTGGGCGACGTCGCGCACGCTGCCCAGAACGGCTATGTGGGACCAGCCCAGGAGGCGCGCGGTGTCGCGGTGGAGTTCGCGGTGGGATGGCTTGGTCACCCCAAGCAGACTGGTCCGGCCGCCGGCCGGCCTCAACAGGTGGACCGCCTCCAGCGCCGCGTTGCGGAACTGGGTCACCCGGTGCAGGCCGATCAGCCGGTGGATCTGCGGTGCGAGCGCGGTCAGCGGCACATAGGCGATCCGTTCCGTCGCCAAGGCGGTGTCGATGTCGTCCGTGGTCGAGCAGACGGGAATGCCGAGCGCGGCGGCGACCACCTCGTACCGGCCGGAAGCCGCACCGCTTCCGGTGTTGCCGTGCAGCAGGACGCGGTGCCCGGCCTGCGCGATCAGCCGGGCGGCATGAAAGAACCAGGGTGGGTTGTGGTAGTTGGGCGAGGTGAAGCAGGGCCAATCCACATCGGCGTGAATCGTCCGGCCCAGCCGGCCCGCGACATGCGTCTGCATCGCCCGCACAAAGCCCGCAAGCTCCGGTGCCGTCGCCCCACGCACGCGCATCATGCCGAACAGAGCGCCGGTCTGGACCGGGTCCGCCTCTCCGGCCAGGACGATGCCCATCGCCTCTTCCGCTTCCTCGGCGGTCAGCGGACGGCCATGGCCGCCACCGGCGATTCCGAGCACGCCGATATGCCGGGCCAGCCGGTCATGCGGGCAATTGCTCTGCCCGACCCGCTCAAGGTTGGTGATCACCTCCGCCGGGGAAGGCTGTCCGTCCAGTAGGTTGGCCGGCCGGGTGACAAGCGGCGGAACGGGTATGCCGGACGGAACGTTCCAGCCCGGATCGAAGGGCGCCTCGGCCGGCGGGCTGACGACCGTCGGCTCGAACAGGTCATCGATGGCTGCCGCCAGCGCCTGCACCTTCGGCCGCAGCGCCTCGGCGAAGGGTGTGGGGACAAGGCCGCTGCCGGAGCGAACGAACAGGGGATCGCCGAACTCCTCCCGCATCTGTCCGAGCAGGCGGCTGAGCGCCGAGGTCTGCATCTCCAGATGCTTGGCCGCCAGCGTGACGTTCCGTTTCGAAAGCAGGGCATCAAGGGCGACGATCATGCGCCCGCGCGTCAGCTTGTCGCTTACCCGCCGGGATTCGGGCCGGTCCAAGGGTACGGAGGAATGATCGTTCATGATGCCCATCGGCTGCCCCAAAAGTCCTGCGGAACCGGTGTGGTCCGGCCGTGATGTCAACCTTCCGATAATGATACGCATTCGCGTTGCGGTGCAAGAAGCTGGGCCAAGCTCTTGGCCGCAGAGGCTTACTTGAACGCCAGCAGGATCACGCCAGCGGCGATGAGGACGACGCCAAGCCAGTTCGGTCCCGACAGCTTCTCGCCCAGGAAGAGGACGCCGAACAGGGCGACCAGCACGACGCTCAGCTTGTCAACCGGGGCGACCTGCGATGCGGGCCCCAGCTTCAGCGCGCGGAAATAGCACAGCCAGGATGCGCCGGTGGCAAGGCCGGACAGGACGAGGAACAGCCAGGTCTTGCCGGAAACGGCCGACGGCGAGAAGGACTGGCCCGACGCCACGACGATGCCGATCAGCAATGGAAAGATGACGGCGGTCCGGATCAGCGTCGCCATGTCGGAACTGACGCCTTCGACGCCGACCTTGGCGAAGACGGCGGTCAGCGCCGCGAAGCACGCCGACAACAGCGCCCACAGCATCCAGGACGGCAGCAGGCTATCGGTCATTCCCTTGATTTCCCTTGAGTTTCCCGCACCATCCACGGCAAGGGGTCGGCAACGGCAAGGCACGGATCCTGCAATAAAAGTGAAGCTCCCAACAGCCCATTCTGGATCGCGCCCTTCCGTTGGAGAGCGCAAGCTTCGGCATGGCCGCCATGCCGGGCGCATCATGGCCGGAAGTTCTAAAATTTTTGCAAATGAGAATGAGTGGCGTTAGCATATTTCATCGGATCGGTCCGTGGGGGCGTGTCGATCCGGTTTCCTGGCGCGGGCTGCCTTGCGCCGCGACGACGGCGGCGTCCATCGACGCCCGACCACCCAGCGTACTCTTGGCCGGCGTACTCATGGCCGGCGCACTCTTGCCCGACCTAATCTTTATAGCCTTGGGAGTTGTGATGACCATCGTGACACGCCGCAGAGACCTGTTGACGGCGGGTTTGGCGATCGGGGTTTCCGGCTTGGCGCCCTTCCTGATGCCCCGGATGGCCTTCGGCCAGACCGCATCCGCCCCCGGCACCGTGCGCCACGCCCGTGGCGAGACGACGCTGCCGAAGGCGGTGAACAAGGTCCTGTGCTACGACATGGCATCCCTCGACACGCTCGATGCGCTGGGCGTTCCGGTCGCCGGCGTGCCGACCGGGCTGAAGCCCGCCTATCTCGCCAAGTACAACGGTTCCGGCCATGCCAAGATCGGCACACTGTTCGAGCCGGATTACGAGGCGGTGAACGCGGTCCAGCCCGACCTGATCATCGTCAGCGGCCGGGCCGCTCCGAAATACGCCGACCTGTCCGCCATTGCCCCCACCATCGACCTGACGGTAAAGACCGACCGTTTCATCGACAGCGCGCTGGAAAACGCCGACACGCTGGGCCGCATCTTCGGCAAGAGCGCCGAGGTGAAGGCCCGCGCCGACAAGCTGCGCGCCTCGATCGCCGAGGTAAAGGCGGTCGCGGCAAGTGCGGGGAAGGGCCTGCTGATCCTGACCACCGGCGGCAAGATGAGCGCCTATGGTCCGGGATCGCGCTTCGGGATGCTCCACACCGAATACGGCGTCGCGCCGGCGGTGGAGAAGCTCGACACCTCCAACCACGGGCAGGCCATCAATTTCGAGTTCATCCTGCAGACCAACCCCGACTGGCTGTTCGTGATCGACCGCGATTCCGCCATCGGGCGCGAGGGGCATTCGGCCCGGCAACTGCTGGACAACGACATCGTGCGCCGGACCGCCGCCTCGCAGAAGGGGCAGATCGTCTATCTGAACTCGGCCAACTGGTACCTGATCGGCGGCGGTCTGACCGCCATGCAGCAGGACGCCGACGGCATCAAGGCGGCGCTGACGAGAAAGGCGTGACGATGCCCGCCTCGGTTATCGCCGCAGGCTGCGGATTGCCGGCATGAGGGGACTTGTCCTGGCTGCCGCCGGCGTCATCGCGCTGGCGGCGGTCAGCCTGTTCGTCGGCGTCAGCGACGTCACGATCGGCGCCTTGCTGGGAAGCGCAACGGACGAGGCGACGCAGGTCCTCCTGGTCAGCCGTGTTCCGCGCACGCTCGCCCTGGTTCTGGCCGGGGCGGGAATGGCGGTGTCCGGCTTGATCCTGCAGATGCTCGCCCGCAACAAGTTCGTGGAGCCGACCACCGCCGGCACCGCGGAATCGGCGGTGTTCGGCATGCTGATGGTGACGCTGCTGGCGCCGGAAACGCCGATGCTGGGCCGCATGCTGGTGGCGGGCGCCTGCGCGCTGGCCGGCACTGCGCTGTTCCTGGGCATCCTGCGGCAGATGCCGTTGCGCTCGCCGCTGATCGTGCCGCTGGTCGGCCTCATGCTGGGCGCGGTCATCACTGCCTCGACCGAGTTCATCGCCTACCGCGCCGACCTGATGCAGTCGGTGCGCGCGTGGGAAACCGGCGATTTTTCCGGCGTGCTGCGCGGACGGTACGAACTGCTGTGGATCGGCGCGGCATTGACGGCGATCGCCTACGTCGCGGCCGACCGCTTCACCGTCGCCGGGCTGGGGGAGGATTTCGCCACCAACCTGGGCCTCAACCACCGGCGCGTGGTGTCGCTGGGGCTGGTCATCGTGTCGCTGGTGACGGCGGCGGTGATCGCGACCTGCGGCATGATCCCCTTCCTGGGCCTGATCGTGCCCAACCTGATCAGCCTGATGCGGGGCGACAACATGCGCCAGTCGCTGCCCTGGGTGGCGCTGCTGGGCGCCGGGCTGGTGCTGGCCTGCGACATCGCCGGGCGCCTGATGATCCGCCCCTACGAGATTCCCATCGGCACGACCATGGGCATCGTCGGCAGCGCGATCTTCCTGTATCTGCTGTTGCGGAAGAACACCCATGCCGCCTAATCGCCGTACCATCGCTCCAAGGGTGATACCCCCGGCTGTCCTGCTTGCCGGTCTGGGCGGATTGACGGTGGTGTCCATCGTCCTGTTTCTGACGCTGGGGGCGCGGGGCAACTGGAGTTTCATCCTGGCCTTCCGCGGGACCAAGGTCGCGGCGATGGTGCTGGTCGGCTACGCCATCGCCGTGTCCACCGTGCTGTTCCAGACCATCACCAACAACCGGATTCTGACCCCGTCGATCATGGGGTTCGATTTCCTCTACCGCCTGATCCAGACGGTTCTGGTGTTCCAGCTCGGCTCCGCCGCCGTGGCGGCGTTCGATCCGCGCCTGCGTTTCGGGATCGAGGTCGGGGCGATGGTGGCCTTTTCCTGGCTGCTCTACCGCTGGCTGTTTTCCGGAAGCGTGCGCGGGCTGCATCTGCTGATGCTGGTCGGCATCGTCTTCGGCGTGCTGTTCCGCAGCGTCGCCAACTTCCTGCAACGGGTGATCGACCCCAACGAGTTCCTGGTGGTGCAGGACCGGCTGTTCGCCAGCTTCAACCGGGTGGACGGTCAACTGCTGGCCGTGTCGGCGCTGGTCGTGCTGGCGGTATCGGTGGTGGTGTGGCGCAAGACCGCCGTGCTGGACGTGCTGGCGCTGGGGCGGGAGGCGGCGATCAACCTGGGCGTCGATCACCGGCGCGAGGTGATGCGGGTGCTGGTGATGGTGTCGGTGCTGGTCGCCGTCTCCACGGCTCTGGTCGGACCGGTCACCTTCTTCGGGCTGCTGGTCGCCAACCTCGCCTATCTTCTGGTCGACACGCACCGGCACCGGCTGATCCTGCCGGTCGCGGCGCTGATTGCCATCCTGGTGCTGATGAGCGGCCAGCTCGTCCTGGAACGGCTGCTGGGCTTTAACGGGGCGCTGAGCATCGTCATCGAGTTCCTGGGCGGCATCGTCTTCCTGATCATCCTTGTGCGGAGAGCGGCCCGATGATCGAGGTCCGGAACATCAGCCGATCCTATGGCGACACCCTGGTCGTGGACAACGTGTCGATCACCCTGCCGGCGGGCGGCGTGATCTCGCTGATCGGGGCGAACGGGGCCGGGAAATCGACCCTGCTGTCGATCATCAGCCGCCTTCTGCCGATGTCGGCCGGTACGGTGACGGTGGAGGGGATGGACGTGATGACGACGCCCGGCGACGTGCTGGCGCGGCGCCTGTCGATCCTGCGCCAGGACAACCAGATGACCGCGCGCCTGACCGTGCGCGACCTGATCGCCTTCGGCCGCTATCCGCACAGCAAGGGCCGCCTTACGGTGGAGGATCAGGGCTATGTCGAGCGGGTGATCCGTTATCTGGAGTTGGAGGCGGTCGCCCACCGCTTCTTGGACGAGCTGTCCGGCGGCCAGCGCCAGCGCGCCTTCATCGCCATGGTGCTGTGCCAGGACACCGAGTACATCCTGCTGGACGAGCCGCTGAACAACCTGGACGTCAAGCACGCCGTGGCGATGATGAAGCTGTTCCGCCGCACCGCCGACGAATTCCGCAAGACCGTCATCCTGGTGCTGCACGACATCAACTTCGCCTCCTGCTATTCGGACCGGATCGTGGCGATGCGCAACGGCCGCATCGCCTACGAAGGTCCGCCGGAGGAAATCATCACCCCCCACGTGATCCGCGATGTCTACGGGGTGGATGCCGACATCCACGAGATCGACGGGAAGCGGATGGCGCTTTATTTCCGTTGATCCGGTTGTCCCAAGCGCACCGTCATGTCGGCGGCGGAGCGTTGCCGAAGGTCGGATACAGGGGCACCATAACGATGCCCCCGACCGCCGTCATGCTGCCTACGCCCCGTCTTTCGCCACCATGCGGCCACCCAAGGTCCGCTTCAGGCGGTCGGATGTGCGGCAAATCGCCCTTGTGGCCGGCCACGTCGAACGGCACCGCCAAGCCGAGATCGGTCAGGGTCAGGGAGCCCCGGCCGACCAGGGTCGCGGCACCGTCCGTGCACTCTCTACAAACCAGCGTTTTCAAGAAGAAGGAGGCCGGCAGCGGTGTTGGAGATCGGGATGTGGTAGTTGCTGTGCAGCTTCCGTACCTTGCCGTCCAGGGCGCCGCGCATTGCCAGCCATAGGATGAATTCGGCCCCTTGCGCGCCGGCCTCGCGGACCAGATCGTGGATCGAAAGGTCGGTCAGGCTGTCCGCCTGATCAACGATCCGCTCCAGGCACATCAGGTCGAACTCCTTGTTGATGAAGCCTGCCCGCTCGCCGTCCAGCTGGTGCGACAGGCCGCCGGTGCCGACCACCACGACCTTGAGATCCTCGGGGAAGGAGGCGACGGCACGCCCGATCGCCTGACCCAGCTTGTAGCACCGCTTGGGGCTGGGCAGGGGGTGCTGCACCGTGTTGATGCACACCGGGATCGTCTTGATCTGCTTGGCCGGCTCGGTCTTCACGCGGTCGGGCCAGAGCAGGGAGATCGGCACGGCGAAGCCGTGATCGACCAGCATCTCCTGGCAGCTCGTAATATCGAACTCCTCGGCCACGAGGCTCTCGATCAGGTGCCAGGACAGGTCCGGCGCACCCTGGAACGGTGGCAGCGGCTTCAGGCCCCAGCCCTCGTCGGCGTTCTCGTATCGCGGGGCGGCGCCGATCGAAAAGGTCGGCATCTTGTCGAGGAAGAAGTTGAGGCCGTGATCGTTGTAGATCACGATCGCCACGTCGGGCTGCACCTCGTTCAGCCAGTCGCGGACCGGCGGATAGCTGTCGAAGAACGGCTTCCAGTACGGATCTTCGAACAGTTCCTTCGTGATCGCGTTGCCGATGGCGGGAATGTGCGAGGTGGTGATGCCTCCGACGATCCGGGCCATGTCAGTTCCTCCCCGCATCCACCAGTTTCGCCTTGAACTCTTCGACGCTCATGCCGGTCTGCTGGGCGCCGACGTCCTGGACCGTCAGCCCGAAGATGCCGGCCAGCTTCGCCAGGTAATAGATGTTGCCGCCGGCCGCGATCATCCGCAGGACGTTGCGGCTGCGCACCGCTTCCTTGTGCTCCTCGGTGAGGCCGTACTTTTCCAGATAGGCGTCCTCGTCATGCAGAAAGGCGTCGCGGTTGGCCTTCTCGTTGAAGGAAAAGCACATTTTGTTGAGCGGGTAGCCCTTCATCGCCATCCGGCCGTCGAAGATGGTCGTGCCGGGGATTGAGGGCTGTTCGGTAGGGGCGGGATGGGGCATGGAATCCTCCTCGGGGTCTTTATTTTTGTCTCTAGCCTTTATGCTTTTCTTGGCTCGGTCCCGTTCTCAGGACCAGTACAGCCTCATCGGATTGTCGACCAGCAGGGCGGTCTGCAACGCCGGCGTCGGGGCGATGCGGGGGATGACGTCGGTCAGCTCGCCGTCGTCGGGCATGTGGGACTTCATGTTCGGATGAGGCCAGTCGGTGCCCCACAGCACGCGGTCGGGGAACCGCTCGACCAGCGTGCGCGCGAAGGGCACGACGTCGTCATAGGTCGGCGGTCCGCTGACGCTGAGGCGTTCCGGGCAACTCACCTTGCTCCAGAACTTCGGATCCTCCATCAGCGCGATGAATCGTTGGAAGTCGGGGTGCTCGACGCCCTTGGCGACGCCCGGGCGGCCCATGTGGTCGATGACGACCGTGGTCGGCAACTGCTTCAGGAAGGGGATCAGCCCCTCCAGATCCTGCGCCTCGAAATAGACGACGATGTGCCAGCCGAGCGTGGCGATCCGGTCGGCGATGCCCAGGAACACCTCCTTGGGCGTGGCGTCCACCAGACGCTTGACGAAGTTGAAGCGCACACCGCGCACGCCGGCCTCGTGCAGTTCCTGCAATTGGGCTTCGGTCACGCTCGGGCCGACAGAGGCGACACCGCGCGCCAGCCCGTTCGATGCCTTCAGCGCATCCACCAGCGCCCGGTTGTCCTTGCCATGGCAGGTCGCCTGGACGATCACATTGCGCTCGAACCCTAGGAAGTCGCGCAGCGCGAACAGCGTCTCCTTGGGCGCGTCGCAGGGGGTGTATTTGCGCTCGGGCGCATAGGGGAACCGTTCGGCTGGGCCGAAGACGTGGCAGTGGGCATCCACCGCCCCCGGCGGCGGGCTGTAGGCCGGCTTGCTCGGGTTCGGGTGAAAGGGCAGGTAATCGGCGTCCATGGTGCTTCCTTCTTAGTCGGCGAAGACGACGCCGTCGAACAGCTTGCGCGCCGTGCGCAGGATGGCGGCACGGGTTACCGCGCCCGCCGCGTCGGTTTCCAGCACCACCGTCATCTCACCGGTGGGGTGCTCGATGCTGAGGCTCTTGCGCAGCCCCTCGGGCAGCACGGCGAGCGCGGCGGCGGGCGAGCCGGGCAACGCGCAGGCGGTGGCGACGCTCACCGCGCCCAGCACGCCGATCGACGCATGGCAGCGGTGCGGGATGAAGCTGCGGGTCGAAATGGCGCCGCCGTTGCGTGGCGCGCTGACCAGCGTCATCTTCGGCACCGATTTGTCCCGCACATCGCCGAGATTCATCAGCGGCCCGGCTTTCAGGCGGATGGACTCCAGCCGTGCCTTCAGGGCCTCGTTCGCGTCCAGCTCCTCGCGGCTCTCGTCGCCGCGGATGCCCAGGTGATCGGCACGCAGCACCACCACCGGCATGCCGTTGTCGATGCAGGTGACGGGCACGCCGTCGATCTCGTCCACCGCGTTGCCGGTGGGCAGCAGCGCGCCGCAGGAGGAACCCGCCGTGTCCCGGAACTCCACCGGAATCGGTGCCGCCGTGCCCGGCACGCCATCGATGCGCGCCTCGCCCCGGTAGCTCACCTCGCCGCCGGGCGTCGGCACCAGCGCCAGCGCCACCTGCCCGGTGTTTTCCATGAAGATGGTCACCGGCGTCTCGCCGTCGCGCGCGGCGACGAGCCCGCGCTCGATGGCGAAGGGGCCGACGCCCGCCAGGATGTTGCCGCAGTTCTGCGCGTCGGTGACGACCGGCCGGTCGACGAAGACCTGGAGGAACAGGTAGTCCACGTCCACGCCGGGCCGCTCGGACCGGCGCACCACCGCGACTTTGGAGGTGAGCGGATCGGCGCCGCCCATGCCGTCGATCTGACGCGGGTCGGGCGAGCCCATAGCCCGCAGCAGGAAAGCGTCGCGAATGGCGGGGTCCGCCGGCAGGTCCTCGGCCAGGAAGTAGCCCCCCTTGGACGTGCCGCCGCGCATCCACATGCAGCGGATCCCGTCAGACATACTTCAGCCCCTTCTCGGCGAGGCGGCCGCGCATGTCGTAGATGTCCAGCCCCAGTTCGCCGGCCGCCAAGCGGGCGCGCTTTTCCTCTTCCTTGGCGATGCGGGCCTGCGCCTTCTTCAGCACCTCGGCGGCTTCGGCGCGGCGCACCACGCAGACGCCGTCGTCATCGGCGACGATGACGTCGCCCGCCTCGATGTGGGCGCCCGCGCAGACGATCGGGACATTGACCGAGCCCAGTGTCTCCTTCACCGTGCCCTGGGCGCAGACCGCCTTGGACCAGACGGGGAAGCCCATGTCGGTCAGGGTGCGGATGTCGCGCACGCCGGCGTCAATCACCAGCCCGGCGCAGCCGCGCGCCTGGGCGGAGGTGGCGAGCAGGTCGCCGAAGTAGCCGGCGTCCGACGGCGAGGTCGGGGCGAGCACCAGGATGTCGCCGGGCTTCAGCTGCTCGATGGCGACATGCGCCATCCAGTTGTCGCAGGGTGCCGCGGAAATGGTGAGGGCGGAGCCCGCCACCTGCGCGCCCGGATAGATCGGACGCATGTAGGAGGCGAGCAAGCCGGTGCGGCCCTGCGCCTCGTGCACCGCGGCGACCCCGCATTCGGCCAGACCGGCGATCACGCTGGGGTCGGCCCGCTCGATGTTCTGGACAACGACGTTCATCACACTTGATCCGCGCTACGGGGGTGGCTTCGTGGCCCTTCTTCCGGTGCAGGGCGATGGCATCCGTGCGGTGCCGATCTGCAGGATGCGCCGGGCGTGAGCCCGGCGGACGGGGCCGTCTTCCACGCCAGCATCCCGTACGCCTCCCCCGATTTCTATTTCAAACTCCCGCCCTTCGTATAAGATTTTGCTATAGGCGAGTTTGTTGCACCGCAGCGGAGCGATCGAATGAATAGAGAGATTCCCAATCTCCGCCATCTTCGGGCGTTTCACGCCGTGGCCCAGAGCCAGAGCATCAGCGCCGCTTCGCGGCAGGTGTTCATCTCGCAGCCGGCGATTACCCAGGCCATCGCCAAGATGGAAAAGACGCTGGGCGTCACGCTGTTCGACCGGCGCCCCGACGGGGTGTTCCTGACGGAGCCCGGACGCCTGTTCCACGACCGGGTGGAACGCATGCTGCGCTACCTGCAATCCGGCGTGGGCGAGGTGCTGCGGTCCGCGGGGCGCCGTGGCGCTCGGCCCGCCCAGAACCTGGATCAGATGCTGACGGGCGTGCAGCTCCGGGCGCTGATCGCCATCGCCGACGCGCGGAACTTCAGCTTGGCCGCGCGTTCCGTCGGCATTTCCCAGCCGGCGCTGCACCGCGCCGCGCGGGAGTTGGAGCACCTCGCCGACGTGCCGCTGTTCGAGAAGGTCAGCCGCGGCATCGCCCTGACGCGCCCGGCCGACGTGCTGGTCATGCAGGCGAAGCTGGCCCTGGTCGAGTACGACATGGGGCTGGAGGAGCTGGCGGACTGGAAGACGGCGGACTCCGGGCGGCTGGTCATCGGCGCCATGCCGCTGGCGCGCACCTTTCTCCTGCCCACGGCGATCAACGCGCTGCTGCGCGAACGGCCGGAGGCGCGTGTGGAGGTGGTGGACGGCCCTTACGAGGACCTGCTCCACGGCCTGCGGCAGGGCGACCTCGATCTGCTGGTGGGGGCGCTGCGCAACCCGGTGCCCATCGACGACGTGGTGCAGGAAAGTCTGTTCAACGACCCGCTGGCCGTGGTGGCGCGGGTTGGCCATCCCCTTTCGCAGAGAGGTCAGATCGGCATCGCGGACATTGCGCGTTGCGACTGGGTCGTGCCCCGGCGGGGGACGCCGACGCGCGCCCATTTCGAGCAGCTTTTCGCCGATGCCGGGGTGGCTCTCCCGCGCAGCCTCATCGAGACCGGCGCCATCAACCTCATCCGCGGGCTGCTGACGGCCAGCGACCGACTGACCCTCATTTCGCTGCACCAGATCCGCCACGAGATGCAGTGGGGGCTGCTCGCTCCGCTGCCCTTCAAACTGCCCCACACCGCACGCCCCATCGGCCTGACCGTCCGCCGGGATTGGCGCCCGACCGCCGCGCAGGCGCGCTTCATTTCGCTGCTCAAAGAGGCAGGTCGGGTGATCCACGCGGCCTGATCCGCCGCAAGGCTATTCAAAAAATGAATAGCGGGGGACGGCAATCAATATCGGCTTTATGCGGGCTGGTGATAAACGGTCCTTAAGCGGGGCGTGGCACGCGCCCCATGGAACGGAACCGGATTGCGGAAGCTCATGCCCGACCTGTTGCGAATAGCCTTCATCGGCTTTGGCGAAGCGGCTTCGGCCTTCGTCTCCGGCTGGGGCGCCGGGGGCGCCGCCGCCGTCAGGGCCTACGACATCAAGACCGACCACCCCGACGAGGCGGTGCGCGCCGCGAAAGCCGCCGATTACCAGCGCGCCGGCGTGACCGGGTGCAAGACCCTGGCCGAGGCGCTGGACGGCGCCGAACTGGTTTTCTCGCTGGTCACCGCCGATCAGGCGGCCAAGGCGGCGGCCGCCGCGGCACCGCTGCTGGCTGAAGGCGCCCTGTTCCTCGACGGCAACTCGTGCGCGCCGGGCACCAAGCGGCGCTCGGCCCAGGCGGTCGAGGCGGCGGGGCGCGGACGCTACGTCGATCTCGCGGTTATGGCGCCCGTGCATCCCAAGCGGCACAGGACACCCCTGCTGGTCAGCGGCGAGCATGCCGGGCCGGCGGTCGAGCGGCTCCGCGCGCTGGAGATGGCGCCGGAGACTGCCGAAGGTCCGGTCGGCACGGCGTCGTCGATCAAGATGATCCGCTCCATCATGATGAAGGGAATGGAGGCGCTGTTCGCCGAATGCGTTCTGGCCGGGCGCAAGGCCGGCGTGGACGAGGTGGTGCTGGATTCCCTCGACGTCACCTTCCCAGGTTTCGATTTCAAGGCGAAGGCGGCCTACATGCTGGAGCGGTCGATGACCCACGGCGTCCGCCGCGCCGCCGAAATGCGCGAGGTGGCGTTGACCGTCGCCGAACTGGGCCTGCCCAATGACATGGCCTCGGCCACCGTCGAGTGGCAGCAGCGCATGGGCGACCTCAAGCTCGACGCCGGCAACGGCGATTACCGGGCCCGCGCCGACATGGCTCTGGAAGCGCTGGGACACCAGCCGGCCCCCGCTCCGGTTCCGGCGCCGGAATACGCCGACATCCCCGGCACCTTCGTCTTCGACGCGGAGCAGTCGCGGCAAGGCTACCACCTGAACATGTTCTGCATGTCGCTGCGGCACGCCGCCAACCGCGAGGCCTTCAAGGCCGACGAGGAAGGCTACCTGAACCGCTTTCCCATGACGGAGGAGCAGAAGCGCGCCGTCCTCGCGCGCGACTGGAACGAGATGCTCCGGCTGGGTGGAAACATCTATTACACGTCCAAGCTGGCGGCGACCGACGGCATCAACTTCCAGCAGCTCGCCGCCCGCATGACTGGCGTCAGCGAGGACGATTACCGCGCGATGATGCTGGGCGGCGGACGGCCCATCGCCGGCAACCGCAGCAAGAAGGAATGGGGCAATGGCTAAGATCGTCGCCGGGGTCGCGACCTCCCACGTGCCGGCGATCGGCGTCGCCATCGACCAGGGCAAGACCGACGACCCCTATTGGAAGCCGCTTTTCGCCGGTTTCGAGCCGTCGCGCCAGTGGATCGCCGACCTGAAGCCGGACGTCGCCATCGTCGTCTACAACGACCACGCCACGGCCTTCTCCATGGAGGTCATCCCGACCTTCGCGCTGGGTTGCGCGGCCGATTACGCGCCCGCCGACGAAGGGTGGGGCGCCCGGCCGGTGCCGGTCGTGAAGGGGCATCCGGAGCTTGCCTGGCACATCGCCCAGTCGGTCATTCTGGACGAGTTCGACCTGACCATCGTCAACAAGATGGAGGTCGATCACGGCCTGACCGTGCCGCTGTCGCTGATGTTCGGCCAGCCCGACGCGTGGCCGTGCCCGGTCATTCCGCTGGCCGTCAACGTCGTCCAGTACCCGCCGCCGACCGGCAACCGCTGCCTGAACCTCGGCCGCGCCATCCGCCGCGCGGTGCAAAGCTTCCCGCGCGACCTGAAGGTGGTCGTCTTCGGCACCGGCGGCATGTCGCACCAGCTCCAGGCCCAGCGGGCCGGTCTGATCAATCCGGAGTTCGACAACCGCTTCCTCGACCTTCTGGTCTCGGATCCGGAGGCCGCCGCCGCCATCCCCCACGTCGAGTATCTGCGCGAGGCGGGTTCGGAGGGCATCGAGCTGGTCATGTGGCTGGTCATGCGCGGCGCGCTGGGCGGTCCGGTGCGCCAGCGGCACCGCCACTATCATGTGCCGGCCTCCAACACGGCGGTCGGCCACCTTGTCCTCGAATGCGAGCGTGAGTGAGCAGGAGTTCCACACCATGAAGATCTGCGTTGCCGGCGCCGCCGGCGCCTTCGGCATCAAGCATCTGGACGCCATTGCGGCCATCGACGGCATCGAGGTGGTGTCCGTGGTGGGCGGCGAGCCGGACGATATCGAAGGTTTCGCCAAGGAGCGCGGCATCCCGCACGCCACCAAGGATTTGGCCGAAAGCCTGGCGCGCACCGACGTGGAGGCGGTCATTCTCGCCACCCCGACGCCGGTGCACGCCTCCCAGGCCATCCAATGTCTGGAAGCCGGCAAGCACGTGCTCGTCGAGATTCCCATGGCCGACTCCCTCGCCGACGCCCGGCGGCTGGTGGAGGTGCAGAAGAACACCGGGCTCGTCGCCATGGCCGGCCACACCCGGCGCTTCAACCCCAGCCACCAGTGGATCCGCAACCGGATCAAGGCCGGCGAGCTGACGATCCAGCAGATGGACGTCCAGACCTATTTCTTCCGGCGCACCAACATGAACGCGCTGGGCAAGCCGCGCACGTGGACCGACCACCTGCTGTGGCACCACGCCTGCCACACGGTCGACCTGTTCCAGTACCAGACCGGCGAGACCGCGTCGCAAGCCTTCGCGCTGCAGGGGCCGATGCACCCGCAGCTCGGCATCGCCATGGACATGAGCATCGGCATGAAGGTGCCGTCCGGGGCCGTCTGCACCCTGTCGCTGTCGTTCAACAACAAGGGGCCGCTCGGCACCTTCTTCCGCTACATCTGCGACAATGGGACCTACGTCGCCCGTTACGACGATCTTGAGGACGGTGAGGGCAACCGCATCGACCTGAGCGGCGTCGCCGTGTCCAGCAACGGGATCGAGCTGATCGACCGCGAGTTCTTCAGCGCCATCAAGGAGGGCCGCGAGCCCAACGCCAGCGTCGCCCAGTGCCTGCCCGCCATGGAGACGCTGGACCGGCTGGAGCGCTGCCTGAAGGCGGACGCCTGAGCCGAACGGCATCTCGACCAACAACAACATCGACCAACAAATCCTCGGGAGGACAATCAATGCTCAAGAAGCTCGCTCTGGCGACGGTCGCCTGCACGATCGCCTATGGGGCCGCCGCGCCGGCCCAAGCCGCCGCCGATGTCACGCTCCGCTTTTCCCACTTCTGGCCGGCTGTCTCCGCGGCCCAGAAGGACCTGTTCCAGGCTTGGGCCGACACGGTCGCCAAGGAGTCCAACGGGCGCATCGCCGTCCAGATCTACCCGTCGCAGACGCTGGCCAAGGCACCGGCCCAGTACGAGGCGGTCAAGAGCCGCATCGCCGACATGACCGCCACGGTCCAGGGCTACACCGCCAACCGCTTCCCCCTGACCCAGGTCGTGGAACTGCCGGGCATCGTTCAGAACGCCGCTCATGGTTCGTGCATCATCCAGTCCCTCTATGACGAGGGCCTGATCGCCGACGAGTACAAGGACACCCGCCCGCTCTTCCTGTTCACGCACGGGCAGGGCAATCTGCACACCACCGGCAAGGTCGTCCAGACGCCCGAGGATCTCGCCGGCCTGCGCATCCGCCGTCCGACCGCCGTGGTCGCCAAGATCCTGGAAGAGGCCAAGTCCCAGCCGGTCGGCATGCCGGTGCCGGAGTCCTACCAGTCCATGCAGCGCGGGACCATCGAGGGCGTTTCCCTGCCGTGGGAGGGCGTGCACGCCTTCCGCCTCAACGAACTCGCCAAGAGCCACACCGAAATCGGCCTCTACACCCTGTCCTTCGTCATCACCATGAACAAGGACGTCTACCAGGGGCTGCCCGCCGACCTGCGGAAGGTCATCGACAACAATTCGGGCAAGGCGTGGTCGGCCAAGGCCGCTGCACACTTCGACGAACTCGACCGTCTGGGCCGCGAGGAAGCGGTCAAGGCCGGGCACAAGATCGTGACGGTCGAGGGCGGTGCCAAGAACCCGGCCTGGAAGCCCATCCTCGACCGCGCCACCGAGGCGTACCTGAGCGAGCTGGAGGGCCAGGGGCTGCCGGCGCGCAAGGTTTACGCCCGCGCGGTGGATCTGGCCCAGACCTGCCAGCGCTGAGCGTCGGGGAAGAGGAGATTCCGATGAGGCTTCTGGCGGACGCGGCTTACCGCGTGGCGCGGGCGATGTATTGCGTCGCCGGTGTCCTCCTGATCGGCATGATGCTGATCATCCTCGCCGACGTGGTCAGCCGGACCGTGTTCGGCATGTCCCGCGGGGCGGTCGACTTCACCTTCGTCGGCGGCATCGAGATGGTCAGCTACACGCTGCTCTTCATGGTGCTGTTCACGCTCCCCTACGCCGTCAGCCGGGGGCAGGTGATCGTGGACCTGTTCACCAACGGCCTGAGCGAGCGCGCTAAGGGGGTGCTGGAGGGCATCTACACCCTCGGCTTCGGGCTGATCGGCATCGGGATGACCACCCGTTTCATCGAAACGGCGGAGCGGGTGGCCCAGACCGGCGAGTCCTCCCAGGATCTCCTCATCCCGCTCACGTACATTTACGGCGTCACGGCCTTCGCCACCGCCGTCCTGGCGTTGCGCGGCGTCATGGCCGCGCTGCAGCAAATAACCGAAAGCATCCGGGCATCATGAGCGCTCCCCTTATCGGATACCTGTGCGTCGGCGGCATGCTGGTCCTGATCGCGCTGCGTTGCCCGGTGGCCCTGGCCATGGCGGCGGCGGGCTTCATCGGGTTCGCGTCCATCGTCGCCTTCGACCCGGCGATGTCGATCCTCGACAGCGGCCCCTTCGAGACGCTGTCGAACTACAGCTTCAGCCCGATCCCGATGTTCATTCTTATGGGCGTCTTCGCGTCCAAGGCGCGGATGTCGGCCGAACTGTTCGGTGGTGCTAAGTCGCTGTTCGGCGGCTGGCGGGGCGGCATGGCGCTGGCGGCGATGAGTTCTTGCGGTGTGTTTTCGGCCATCTCCGGCTCGTCGCTGGCGACCGCCGCCAGCATGGCGCGCGTCGCCCTGCCGGAAATGAAGAAGAACGGCTACTCCGACGCGCTGGCCACCGGCACGCTGGCGGCGGGCGGCACGCTCGGCATCATGATCCCGCCGTCGATCGCGCTGCTGCTCTACGCGCTGGTCACCGAGCAGAGCGTGGGCGACATGTTCATCGCCGGCATCATCCCCGGCCTGCTCGGCCTGTTCCTCTATTGCTGCACCATCGCGCTGGTGGTGGCGTTCAAGCCATCGCTCGCCCAGCCGGGCGAGGCGACGAGCTGGCGCGAGAAGATCGTCGGCCTCAAGGGGCTGATCCCGTTCGGCAGCCTGTTCCTGCTGATCATCGGCGGCATCTACGGCGGCCTGTTCACCCCGACCGAGGCGGCGGCCATCGGCGCGTTCGGCGCCTTCCTGGTGGCGCTTTTCCGCGGCATGACCTTCCAGCAGTTCGGGGAGGCGGTGGAAGAGACCCTGATGCTGTCAGCGATGATCTTCTTCATGATCATCGGCGCGGAGATCTTCGGCTACTTCCTGTCGGTGTCACGCATCTCCTTCTCGCTGGTCGAGCTGGTGCAGGGCCTGAACCTGACGCCCACGGCCGTCCTGCTGTGCATCCTGCTGCTCTACATGGTCCTGGGCTGCGTCATGGACAGCATCGCCATGCTGCTGCTCACCGTCCCGGTGGTGTACCCGCTGGCCCAGGCGGCCGGGTTCGACCCCGTGTGGTTCGGCATCATCACGGTCATCACGGTGGAGATGGGGCTGATCACGCCGCCCGTCGGGATGAACGTGTTCGTCATCAAGTCGGTGGCACCGGAAGTGCCGATCAGCGACATCTTCCGGGGCGTGATGCCCTTCATCATGTCGGACATCGTCCGTCTGGCGCTTCTGATCCTGTTCCCCGGCCTCGCCTTGGCCCTGCTGTGAACCGAGGAGATCCCTGTCATGAGCACCTATGAATGGCGGCCCGATCTCAGCGTCGGCGAGGCGGACATCGACGCCGAGCACCGGGAGCTGTTCCGGCTGCAGCAGCGGCTGCAATCCGCCGACGCGGCGGAGGAGGTGCTGCCCGGCATCCTCCGGCAGTTGGAGGAGTACGCCCGGACCCACTTCACCCATGAGGAGGCGCTGATGCGGCGCTACGCCTATCCGGGCTACGAGGACCATGTGAAGCGGCACCGCCTGTTCGTGGAGTGGCTGGACGCGGTCAAGATCGCCTACGGGCGGTCCATTGAAACCCCCTTCGAGATTGGCGCCACCGTCAACGACTTCCTGGGGCGGTGGCTGGTCGAGCACATCCAGCACGAGGACATGCGCTACCGCGACCACATCCTCCGCAGCCGGGCCGGCGACGCGTGAGCGGTTCCGCAAGGACCCAGTGGCCTGTGGTGCTGACGGCCGTGGCCGGCGGCATTGTCACGGCCCTGCATCTGGGCAAGGTGCCGCCGGCCCTGCCGATGATCCGCGACGATCTGGGGCTGGGCATGGTCGATGCCGGCTTCGTCGTGTCCACCCTGAACGTTCTGGGCATGCTGTTCGCCCTCGCGGTCGGGGCCACGGCGGACCAGTTGGGGCGCCGCCGCCTGATTCTTGCCGGTTTCCTGTGTCTGGCCGTCGGCGGCGGCATCGGCGCGGCGAGCCAGGGGCTGCCCGGTCTGCTGTTCAGCCGCTTCATCGAGGGTGTGGGTTTCATCGCCGTCGTCGTCGCCCTGCCGGCCATCGTGCTGGCCGCGACCGCCGAGCGTGACCGGCCCTTCGCGCTCAGCCTTTGGAGCGTCTTCACCCCGGCCGGCATGGCCCTGGCGCTCGTCGTGGCGCCGCCGGTCCTGGCCGCTGCCGGTTGGCGCGGCCTGTGGCTGGGCATCGCCGCCCTTGCGCTGGTGGCGGTGGCCGTGGTGGACCGGGCGGTCGCGCGGGTCGTCTTGCCGCAACGCCCGTCGGGGACACCGTTGCGCGTCATCGCCGACACGCTGGCGCGGACGGGACTGCTGCTTCTCGGGCTGGCCTTCGGTGCCTACGCCTTTCAATGGGTTTCCCTCATGGTGTGGTTGCCGACCTTTCTCGCCAGCGACCTCGGCGCCGACCGCACGGCGGCGGCGCTGCTGACCGCGCTGGTCGTGGCTTGCAACGTGCCCGGCAACATCGTGAGCGGGTGGCTTCAGCGGCGCGGCGTGCCGGCGGCGCGGACCATCGCCGCCGGTTCCGTCTGCATGGCGCTGGCCGCCTGGGGCATCTTCAGCGACGGGCTGCCCGACGCCGCCCGTTACGCGCTCTGCCTCGTTTTCTCCCTCACCGCCGGGGCCATTCCGTCCAGCCTGTTCGCCGGTGCGCCCGCCCACGCGCCGTCGCCGGGGCACATGGGGGCGGCCAACGGCATCCTCATGCAGGGCTCCGCCACCGGCCAGTTCATTGGTCCGCCGCTGATCGCCGCGGCGGTCGCGGCGGCCGGAAATTCCTGGAGCGGCGCCCTGCCGCCGCTCGTGCTCAGCGCCGCGCTGACCGCGCTGGCCGGGGTGGCGGCGACGCGCATCGCAGCGCCGCTCCCCGCCGGCGCACGGTGACCGGGCTGACGGCCGGCGGCTGAACAGCCGCCTTCGACATCACAGCAAGAAAAGAACGAGGAGGAACCTCATGGCACGGATCATCGGCGGCATCGCCTGTTCCCACACCCCGACCATTGGCTTCGCCGTCGACGGCGACAAGCGCAACGATCCCGTCTGGGCCCCAATCTTCGAGGGCTTCGAGCCGGCCCGCCGCTGGCTGGCGGAGAAGAAGCCCGATGCCCTGTTCATGATCTTCAACGACCATGTGACCTCGTTCTTCTTCGACCATTATTCGGCCTTCACGCTGGGCATTGACACGCAGTACGGCGTCGCCGACGAAGGCGGCGGGGAGCGGGATCTGCCGCCGGTGAAGGGACACGCCGCGCTGGCCCACCACATCGGCGCCTCGCTGGTGGCCGACGAGTTCGATATGTCCTTCTTCCAGGACAAGCGCCTCGACCACGGTTGCCTGTCGCCGCTGTCGGTGCTGTGCGACCGCAAGGGCGACGACTGGCCCGCGCCGATCGTGCCGCTGGCCGTCGGCGTCCTGCAATTCCCGATTCCTTCGGCGGCGCGCTGCTACAAGCTGGGCCGCGCGTTGCGCCGTGCCATCGAGTCCTACCCAGAGGACCTGAAGGTCGCCATCGTCGCCACCGGCGGACTGTCGCATCAGGTGCACGGCGCGCGCGCCGGCTTCAACAACACGGAGTGGGACCACCAGTTTCTCGACCTCTTCGAGAACGATCCGGAGGCGCTGACCCGCCTGACCATCGCCGACTACGCCGAGCTTGGCGGCGTCGAGGGGGCGGAAGTCATCATGTGGCTGATCATGCGCGGCGCCCTGTCGGCCAACATCACCAAGGTGCACCAGTCCTACTACCTGCCGTCGATGACCGGCATCGCCACCGTGGTCTATGAGAACCGCGACCGAACGCTGCCCAAGGACAAGGAGGCGGAGCAGCGGGCGCGGATCGGCCACCAGCTCGCCGGTGCCGAGACGATCGAAGGCATCCATCCCTTCACCCACGCCGTCAGCGTCAAGGCCTACCGCCTCAACAAGTTCCTGCACCGGATGATCGACCCGGAGCATCGCCGACGCTTCCTTGAAGAACCGGAAGCCGCCTTCGCCGCCGCCGGCCTGACCGAGGAGGAGAAGGACATGGTCCGCCGCCGCGACTGGGACGCCATGATCCGCTACGGCGTCATCTTCTTCATGCTGGAGAAGCTGGGCGCGGTCGTCGGCGTCTCCAACCTGCACATCTACGCCGCCATGCGCGGCGAGACGCTGGAACAGTTCCAGGCCACCCGAAACGCACCGAACGCCCTCTATTCGGTCGCGGGCAAGCAGGGCATGGGCAATCTCGCCTGGGACACGAAAAAGTAAACGCACGGGCTTCGGAGCGATAGGACACACCCCATGATCATCGACATTCACGGTCATTACACCACCGCCCCCAAGGCTCTGGAGGAGTGGCGCGCCCGGCAGATCGCCGGCCTCACCGATCCCTCGCAGGCGCCGAAGGTCTCCGACCTTCAGATCAGCGACGCCGCGCTCATGGAGAGCATCGAGACCAACCAGCTTGCCAAGATGCGCGAGCGCGGTTCGGACCTGACGGTGTTCTCGCCGCGCGCGAGTTTCATGGCGCACCACATCGGCGATTTCCAGACCTCATCCACCTGGGCCGCCATCTGCAACGAGTTGTGCCATCGCGTGTCGCAGCTCTTTCCCGACAACTTCATCGGCGCGGCCATGCTGCCGCAGTCGCCGGGCGTCGATCCGAAGACTTGCCTTCCCGAGATCGAGAAGTGCGTGAAGGAGTACGGCTTCGTCGCCATCAACCTCAACCCGGATCCGTCGGGTGGCCACTGGACCTCGCCGCCGCTCTCCGACCGGCACTGGTACCCGATCTACGAGGCCATGGTGGAGTACGAACTGCCGGCGATGATCCACGTCTCGACCTCGTGCAACGCCTGCTTCCACACCACCGGCGCCCACTATCTGAACGCCGACACCACGGCCTTCATGCAGTGCCTGACCTCGGACCTGTTCAAGGACTTCCCCACGCTGAAGTTCGTCATTCCCCATGGCGGTGGTGCGGTGCCCTACCATTGGGGCCGGTTCCGCGGCCTTGCGCAGGAACTGAAGAAGCCGCATCTGCGCGAGCATCTGCTGAACAACATCTTCTTCGACACCTGCGTCTATCACCAGCCGGGCATCGACCTGCTGACTAAGGTCATCCCGGTGGACAACATCCTGTTCGCGTCCGAGATGATCGGCGCCGTGCGCGGCATCGATCCGGAGACGGGGCACCATTACGACGATACCCGCCGCTACATCGAAGCGACGCTGAACCTCTCCGCCGAGGATCGGTTCAAGATCTACGAGGGCAATGCGCGCCGCGTCTATCCCCACCTCGACCGGGCGCTCAAGGCGAAGGGAAAGTGACGCCGAACGTGTAAACTGAAGCGCGCCGGGTTTGCCGAAGGCCGTTTGGCTTGAGTCACACTGGCGCCGACGGCAGCGTCAAGTGTCGGTTGTAGCGCGCCCGCGCAATCAATTTAAGCCCTTGAAAGGAAATATCCTTCAAGGGCTTTCTCATGCCCGGATCAGCCCTCTCCAGACCGCCCCCGGAATCATATCGGAATCATTTGGGCGGAAACCCCAGCGCAGTGCAGCGTAGGGCTCTGTCAGGTACCGAGATGATGGGGCGTTCGGGTATCGCGGATCGCCGTGGCGGATTCGGCATCTATGTTACCGGCCATGAAAGCCGTTCGAATTCTGCTGCGCGTCCTCTTGGTGGTGCTGCTTGTCCCGCTGCTGGCTTATGCCGGGCTGGCGCTGGCGGTTGGGCGCGACGGGGTGTGGGAGACGCTGTTCGGCCCCGGCGACCGCCGGCCGGTCGCCTTCGAGACGCTGATCCCGCCCGACCGGCCGAACCATCATTTGGTCTGCCCGCCGGATCTGTGCCGCGAGGCGGCTGGCGAGAGCCCAGTCTTCCCGGTGGCCGTCGAGGCGCAGGTGGCGGCCTGGAAACGGCTTCTGGAGCGCGAGGGGGCTCGCCGGCTCGCCGGACGGGATGGCCAGAACGATATGGCCAAAATCGATGTGCCCCAAATCGATGCAGAGGTGCGAACGCCATGGCTGCGCTTTCCGGACCTTGTGACCATACGGCCGATCGCGCTGGGGCCGGACCGCTCGACGGTCGCGCTCTACAGCCGGTCGCTGTACGGCCACTCCGACCTCGGGACCAACGCGGCGCGCCTGCGCGCCTGGCTGGGGGCGATGGAGGCGGAACTGGGCCGTGTCGCCACAGCCGCCGCCGAGGGTGGGTAGCGGGGCTCGCGCTGGTCCTGATCGGCGCCGGTGCCCATGTCCAAACCCAGGCCCAGGCCGCCGACCTGTCAGTCACCGTCAACAACGTCGCGAACGCCCGTGGAAAGGTGCTGGTCGCGGTGTGCACACCCGAGACCTTCCTGCGCGCCGGCTGCCCCTACACCGCGGCGGAGGCCGCCCGGCCCGGCAGCGTCACCGTGACCGTGCACAACGTGCCGCCGGGCACCTACGCTGTGCAGGCGTTCCACGACGAAAACCAGAATCTGAACATCGACCGCAACTTCCTCGGCCTGCCCGTGGAGGGAATCGGCTTCAGCAACGACGCGCCGATGCGCTTCGGCCCGCCGCGCTACGGCGACGCCGCGCTGGCCGTGGCCGAGCCGGTGACGCGCACGGTGCTGGGCTTGCGCTATCTGGTCGAGCACTGAAGCCGGGCGCGCAGCGCCCGCAGCAAACCCGGCACCGCCGCGAGCCGCGTCCGCCCGTCACCGTGCATGGCCCGGAACGCGGCCAGCAGCAGCTCTTCGTCTTCGGGCCGGAAAGGGGCGAAATGCGGGTGGGTCCGTCCGTTGCGGACGCTGACCGTCTTCACCTGCGTCATCTCCAGCAGCCCCTCGGCCCCCCGCGTCACGCCCCAGCCGCTGCGCCGACGCCCGCCGAAGGGCAGGCGCGGGTCGCCGGTCGGCACGATCAGATCGTTGACGGTGACGCTGCCCACGTCGATCCGGTCCGCCAGAGCGCTGGCCCCGGCCTCCGGCCCGAACACCGAGGCGCCCAGCGCGTAGGGGCTGCGCGCCGACAGGCTCAGCGCCTCCTCCATGTCCGCGACCGGCACCAGCGCCAGCACGGGGGCGAACACGTCCTCCTCCAGCAGAGCCATGCCCGGACGGGCGTCCGCCACCGCCAGCGGCGCCATGGCCGGCGAGGACGGGTCGGGCAGGGGGCCGACCGGGCGGGCGCCGGCGGCGACCGCCTCCGTCACCAGCCGGATGGTCTGGCGCCGCACCGCCGCGGGCACGGGGACCGGCGGGATCGCCGAAAGGCGCGCCATCAGCGCGGATTCCAGGGCCGCCGCGTCGCCATGGGGCACGAACACCCGACGCGGCGCGATGCAGGTGGCCGAGCCGTTGAAGCGCAGCCCGAAGGCCAGCGCGCGGGCGACCAACCCCAGGTCGGCGCCCGGCAGCACGAACACCGCGTCGTTGCCGGACAGTTCCATGGTCGCGGGCACCAGCCGCCCGGCGAGCGTCGCCATCACCCGGCGGCCGGTCGCGGCGGAGCCGGTCAGCACCACCTTGTCCACGTCGGCCGCCAGCGCCGCCTCCGCGTCCTCCACGCTCTCGCCCAGCACGCGGACCAGCCCGTCCGGCACACCCGCCTCCACCAGCCAGCGCGCCAGCAGGTTCATCGGCGCCGCGCAACCCGGCGCCGGCTTGACCAGCACGGCGTTGCCGGCCGCCAGCGCCTGCACCAGCTGCACGCCGGGCAGCAGCAACGGATAGTTGGACGGCGCGATGACCAGCACGATCCCGAACGGATCGCGCCGCACCTCCGCGCGCACACCGAACAGCCAAGCCGGCCGGCCGCGGGCACCCAGGCGCCGGGGTGCCAGCAGCCGCGCCGCCTCCCTTTCCAGGAACCGGCAGGCCTCAGCCAGCGGGATCACCTCCGCCGCGAGGCTTTCGGCGGGCGTGCGGCCGGGGCGGGAGGCGAGACTGTCCACCAGCGCGCCCGCTTCCGCCGCCATGCGGTGACGCAGCGCGCGGATGGCGCGCAGCCGTTCCGGGACCGGAACCGCCGCCCAGGCAATCTGCTCAATACGCATCCCGGGTGGCACCGGATCTGAAGCGATGCCTTCAGTATAGTGAGCGTTGTCGCCGTTCATCGTCGGCCCATTTCCGTTTCGGCACAAGGAAGCTGTGCGCTATTGGGGACGGCAGCAAGGGCATGCATCGGCGTCTGGTCATCATCGGGGCAGGACCCGGCGGGTTGGCGGCGGCCATGCTGCTGGCGCTGACGGGGGCGCAGGTCACGGTTCTGGAGCGTCGCGACCGCGTCGGCGGGCGCACGGCGGCGCTGGAGATGGACGGCTTCCGCTTCGACACCGGGCCGACCTTCTTCCTCTACCCGCGCATCCTCGACGAAATCTTCCAGGCCTGCGGGCGCCGTCTGGCCGAGGAGGTGGAGCTGATCCGCCTCGACCCGCTTTACCGCCTGCGGTTCGAGGGCGGTGGCGAGCTGCGCATGCACGCCGGCGCGGAGCGGCTCGCGGCGGAGATCGCCCGCCTCGCGCCCGCCGACGCGGTGGCGCTGCCGCGTTTCCTGGCCGACAACCGCGCCAAGCTCGACGCCTTCCGCCCGGTGCTGGAGACGCCGTTCGACGGGCTGCGGTCTCTGCTCGGCTTGCCGGTCCTGAAGGCGTTGCGGCGGCTGAACCCGCACCGGTCGGTGGACGCCGATCTGGCGCGCTATTTCCGCGATCCCCGCGTGCGGCTGGCCTTCTCGTTCCAGAGCAAGTATCTGGGCATGTCGCCGTTCCGCTGCCCCAGCCTGTTCACCATCCTGTCCTTCCTGGAGCACGAGCACGGCGTCTTCCACCCGCGCGGCGGCTGCGGCGCGGTGATGGAGGCCATGGCGCGCGTCGCCCGGTCGCTGGGCGTCGACATCCGCCTGGGCGAGACGGTGCGCCACATCCGCTTCCAGGGCCGCCGCGCGACGGCGGTGCGGACCGATGCGGGGGAATACCCGCTGGACGGGCTGGTCATCAACGCCGACTTCGCCAAGGCCATGGCCACGCTGGTGCCGGACGACCTGCGCCGCCGCTGGTCGGACGCCTCCATCGCGCGCAAGAAATTCTCCTGCTCCACCTTCATGCTCTATTTGGGCATCGAGGGGCGGGTGGAGGGGCTGGACCACCACACGATCTATCTGGCCGAGGATTACGCCCGGAACCTCGCGGAGATCGAGGCGTGCCGGGAGCTGCCGCGCAGGCCGTCGCTCTACGTGCAGAACGCCTGCGTCACCGATCCGGGGCAGGCCCCGCCGGGGTGCAGCACGCTCTACGTCCTGGTGCCGGTGGGGCACCAACGCGGCCACGTCGATTGGGCCGTGGAGAGGCACCGCTACCGCGCGCTGGTGCTGAAGCGCCTGGAGGATCTGGGCATCCGGGACATCGAAAGCCGGATCCGCGTCGAGAAGATGGTGACCCCCGCCGACTGGGAGCACGACTTCGCGCTCCACCGCGGCGCCACCTTCAACCTCGCCCACAGCCTCGACCAGATGCTGCACCGCCGGCCGCGCAACCGGTTCGAGGATCTGAACGGCGTCTATCTCGTGGGCGGCGGCACCCATCCAGGCAGCGGCCTGCCGGTGATCTTCGAGGGCGCCCGCATCACCGCGCGGCTGCTGGCCGAGGATTTGGGGTTGTCGGTGCCCTGGCGCGAACTGAACGCCGGCCGCACGGGGGTAATGGGCAAGGCGCTGCTAGGGGAGGTGACATGAGCGACGGCCAGATCAACGACGGCCAGATCAGCGAAGGGCGGATCGCGGTGATTGGCGGGGGCCTGGGCGGGCTGGCGTCGGCGGTGGTGCTGGCGGCGCGCGGTCATCGCGTGGTGCTGCTGGAGAAGAACCCCTGGCTCGGTGGCAAGGCGGCGGTACTGGAGGAGGACGGCTTCCGCTTCGACATGGGGCCGACGATCCTCACCGTGCCGCGCGTGCTGCGCCGCATCTTCGCCGAAGCCGGGCGCAACCTGGACCGCGAGGTGCCGCTGGTGCGCCTCGACCCGCAATGGCGCTGCTTCTTCGAGGGCGGCGCCGTGCTGGACCTGGGCGAGGACGTGGGCGCCATGGCCGACGCGCTCGACAACTTCGCACCGGGCCAGGGGGTGGGCGACGGCTACCGCCGCTTCCTGGCGCGGTCGGAGCGGCTGCACGGCATCTCCGAACGCTTCTTCTTCTGGAAGCCGGTGGAGGACCTGAAGGACACCATCGACGTGCGCCGCAATTTCAGCGCCGGCACGCTGTCCGACGTGCTGGCGCTGCGCATGGGGGCCACGGTGGCGGGCACGATCCGCAGCCATGTGCCCGACGCGCGGGTGGCGCAGATGCTCGACCACTTCACGCAGTATGTGGGGTCCTCTCCCTACGAGTCGCCGGCGGTGCTGTGCGCCATCGCCCACATGCAGACCAGCGAGGGCGTATGGTACCCGATGGGCGGCACGCGCGCGGTGCCCGACGCGCTGGAACGCCTCGCCCGCGACCTGGGCGTCGAGGTCCGGAGCGGCACCGGTGTCGCGCGCATCGTCGTGGAGCAGGGCCGCGTCGGCGCGGTCGAGACCGAGGCGGGGGAGCGCATCCCCGTGACCGCCGTGGTGTCCAACATGGACGCCGTGCGCACCTACCGCGAGCTGGTCGGCGGCCAGGAAGGCGCGCGCTTCCTGAAGCGGCGGCGGCACGAGCCGGCCTGCTCCGGGGTGGTCTTCTACCTCGGGCTTGACCGTGGCTACGACCATCTGCTGCACCATGACTTCGTCTTCTCCCGCGATCCGGAGGAGGAGTTCGACTGGATCTACCGCCGTGGCGAGCCGGCGCCGGACCCGACCTGCTACATCGCCGCGCCCGCCCGCACCGAGCCCGGCGTCGCCCCAGACGGCGGCGAGGCGCTGTACGTGCTGGTCCACACCCCCTACCTGCGGCCCCACCACGACTGGTCGCGGATGCTGCCGGCCTACCGCCGGGTGGTGTTCGACAAGCTGGCGCGCACCGCCGGCCTGACTGGGCTGGAAGACCGCATCCGGGTGGAGCGCACCCTCACCCCGCAGGACATCCACGAGCGCTACCGGGTGCTGGACGGCGCCATCTACGGGCTGGCCAGCCACGGGCGGTTCCTCGGCGCGTTCAAGCCGGGCAACCGCTCGCGCGAGGTGGAGGGGCTGTATCTGGCCGGCGGCGCCGCGCATCCCGGCCCCGGCATGCCCATGGTGCTGATGTCCGGCTGGATCGCGGCCGACGCGCTCGATCGGGACGTCCGGCGCGGGGAACGGCCGGAGGCGGCCTGATGGTGCCCGCGCGCTCCGCCCCGCTGGTCCGCTTCTTTGGCGGCGTGATGGCGCGGGCCATGCGGCGGAACTTTCACGCCATCCGGCTGGCGCGCCCCGGCTGGCCGGAGCTGCCGCCGGACCGGCCGGTGATCGTCTGCCTGAACCATCCGTCCTGGTGGGACCCGGCCTTCCTGATTGTCTTCGGCACGACGCGCTATGCCGGCCGCCCCGGCTATGGCCCGATTGACGCGGCGATGCTGCGCCGCTACCCGTTCCTTGGCCGCATCGGGCTGTTCGGGATCGAACCGGGCACGGTCGGCGGCGCCGCCACCTTCCTGCGCACGGGGCTGGCCATCCTGCGCGACCCGGCGGCCATGCTGTGGATCACCGCCGAGGGCGCCTTCACCGACCCGCGCGCCCGGCCGGTGCGGCTGCGGCCGGGGGTGGCGCATCTGGTGCGCCGGGCGCCGGAGGCGGTGGTCGTGCCGCTGGCCCTGGAATACCCGTTCTGGGACGAGCGCACGCCGGAAGCCCTGGCCCGGTTCGGCGCCCCGCTCGACGCCGCCGCCTTCGCCGGGATGGAGGCGGCGGAGATCACCGGGCATCTCGTGGAGGCCCTTCAGAACACCATGGACGCGCTGGCCGCCGACGCGGTCAGCCGCGACCCGGCCCGTTTCGTGCGCCTGCTCGACGGCCGCGTCGGGGTGGGCGGCGTCTACGACCTGTGGCGGCGCGGCCGGGCGTGGTTGGAGGGGCGGCCGTTCCACGCCGGGCATGGGGCGCCCGACGCATGAGCGGCACGGCCTGGATCGCGCTGGCGGTGGCGTCGCTGATCCTGGCGCTGCTGCCGCTCGTTCTGGTCTTCGTCAACCTGTTCTTCTATCACTCGCCGCGCGACGCCCCGCCGCCGGGCGTCGCGGTGTCCGTGCTGATCCCCGCCCGCAACGAGGAGGCGACCATCGGCGCGGCGGTCGAGGCGGTCCTCGCCAGCCGCGACGTGGCGCTGGAGGTCGTCGTCCTCGACGATCACTCCACCGATGCCACGGCCACGGTCGTGGAAGCCATCGCGCGCCGCGACCCGCGCGTCCGGCTGGAGCGGGCGCCGCCCCTCCCGCCGGGCTGGTCCGGCAAACAGCACGCCTGTCACGTCCTGTCCACGCGCGCGCGCCATCCCATGCTGCTGTTTCAGGACGCCGACGTGCGGCTGTCGCCCGACGCGGCGGGGCGGATCGCCGGCTTTCTGCTGGCCCGCGACGCCGGCCTGGTCAGCGGATTCCCGCGCCAGGAGACCGGCACCCTGTCCGAGCGGCTGGTCATTCCGCTGATCCATATGCTGCTGCTGGGCTATCTGCCGATGGCGGCGATGCGCTGGACCCGCGCCCCGGCTTTCGCCGCCGCCTGCGGCCAGCTCATCGCCGTGCGGCGGGACGCCTACCGCCGCGCCGGCGGCCACGCCTCCATCCGCGCCTCGCTGCACGACGGGCTGACCCTGTCGCGCGCGTTCCGGCGCACCGGCCTCATGACCGACCTGTTCGACGCGACGGACCTCGCCGCCTGCCGGATGTACCGGGGCTGGAACGAGGTCTGGGCCGGCTTCGGCAAGAACGCCACGGAGGGCATGGCGACGCCCGCCGCCCTGCCGCTGT
The DNA here is from genome assembly GCF_017876165.1 of Azospirillum soli. Classification (GTDB taxonomy): domain Bacteria; phylum Pseudomonadota; class Alphaproteobacteria; order Azospirillales; family Azospirillaceae; genus Azospirillum; species Azospirillum soli. The sequence goes on along the minus strand of NZ_JAGINQ010000018.1, from coordinate 12,647 downwards.
GGACGCTGCTGCTGTTCGGCGGGCACGCGCTGCCGTGGCTGCTGCTGGGCGCGGCGCTCGTCACGCCGGTTCCCGGTTGGGCGGTGCTGGCGTCGGCGGGGGCCGTGGCGGCGGGGCTGGGCCTGCGGCTGATACTGGCGGTGCGCTTCCGGCAGTCCATGGCCGGCGCCCTGCTGCACCCGGTGGGAGTGGTGATCCTGCTGGCGATCCAGTGGACGGCCCTGCTACACGCCAGCCGTGGCCGGCCGGCGCTGTGGCGGGGCCGCGCCTATCCGTCATGACCCCTTGGCGGCGGCGCCACGTCCAACCTCGAAGACCATGCGCGCCTCATGCCGGGTCCTTCATCCCCGCCGTAGTCTGATGCGCCACCCCGGCGATCCGCCCGCGCGCCGGCCCATCGGGGAAGGCGTCCCCGCCGACCTTCACCGGTTGGTCGAGGCGGATGCGGTTCACGTCCATCTCGTCCATGTGGGCGGACACGGCCAGGGTCTCCAGGTCGGCGACCGTCAGCAGGATCTGGCTGTTGGCGACGGCGCTGCCGATCTCGACGACGGCCGGTCCCGCCAATCCCGCACCGCCGGTGGCGGGCGCCTTCAGAACCAGCCCGGAGACCGGCGCCGCCACCGCCGCGCGGTTGCGCTGCCCTTTCAACTCGTTGCACCGGGCCTCGGAGCCGTCCTGCCAGAATGCCGTGGGCAGATCCTCGCGCGCCTCTGCGAGGGTGGAGCCCTAGGCCTTGGCCCACCGCAGCAAATCAGTGGGTAAACGCCGGGGTCGCAGCAGCCTTCGGCTGGGGCGGCCAGTTCATCAACGACACCACGCCGGAATGGCTGGCGAAGCTGTCGGACAACAGCAGCCCCAACCGCGACGCTTGCTCGCCGGTGCCCTGGCCGTGGCTGTGCCGCGACGCCATAGCGATCCCGGCGGCCAAGACGGCGCGGCAGAACGTGTCGCTGACCGACACGCAGTTGGGCTTCCTGCAGCAGTGGCAGCGGGCGATTTTGGAAACGACCATGATCCGAAGCGTTCGCCGCCACACAGGCTGGAGGACGTGCGATCCAGGCGCAGGGGCATGCGCCCTGCTACGGTAGCCGCTCTATTTGGGGCGGGCCGGAACCGGTCGAGTCCTACTCCCGGCGTGACCTTGACGGCCCCGGTTGGTTCACTGCCGGGGATACGGCGCTGGGCATGGATTCCCTGTCCTCGCAAGGACTGCTGAACGCGCTGTTCACCGGGCTCGCCGTCGCCGAAGCGGCAGACGGGACCTTGACCGGATGCACTCATGCGGCGGGGAGCACGCTTTTGCGCCTCACCCCCTCGAGGACTTCCCCGGGCATTGTCGCAGACACGGTGGCGGTCCGCCGGGACGAGCGCCACCCCACGCGCTCCCTGCGCGCCGTAAATTTTCATGATATGGAAGAGGAACGCCGCATGGGCGTTCATCAGGAACCATCATACTCCAGTATGTATTTGCTCGCCGCGGCGGCACTCAAAATCCTTTGAAGAAGTGAGGGGAGTTGGGCCAATATTAGCCCTCGGGGCAGTTTGCTCATGAAGGGCGAATTATGAAGCTTGACCGCTTGTTCGTTGAGGACGTGATTTACGGTTGGAATGCATCCCGCCGCTTTCTTCAGGATGACCCGGTACGGCCGGATGTGTGGATCGCCTTCGCGGAGAAGCCCGACGAGGCCCAGAGCCTGCTGCTGGAACCGCTGTTCCAAGTCCGCCCTGGTACCGTGGCCAATGGACTTCGCAAGGCGCTGCACGCCAAGGGCGCCGAGAAGGCTGAACTGACCTACAATCAATCTTCGGTGGCGGCACGGTTGACCTTCGCGCAGGTGGTCAAATATGTCCTGCCGCGCACGGCGTGGTGGGCCGACGCCATCGCCGCGTCGGACGGCAAAGCGCCAGCTGGTGAAAAGGCCGTGCCGGACACGGCGCACCTGCGCGAGGATCTGGAGGCGCTGAACGAGGGGCGCCGGCTGAAATACTACAGCCCGGAGGTGCTGACGCTGGTCCGGGTCGTGGGCTTGCTCGCCTATGCGCGCTCGGCAGACGGGACGGACAGTTCGCTCAGCGACGCCTACAAGGCGCGGCGCGAGGGCAACGCGGGCGCGGACGCCGACTTTCTGAACGCGCTGAGCAAGGCCATCGCCACGGGGTGGGAGCGGGTGTTCCGCAACCGGCTTCCTCCGAAACTGGAGAAGGCCGACCGGCAGGTCTACTCGATCAACCTGGACCGCCCGGCGGCCATGGCCGTGCACCGCTCGGCCTTGACCATCAAGGCGGATGCGGCACGTCTGCTGTTCGAAATCCGCTGTTCCGACATCACTTGGGCCGTCATCGATTCCGGCATTGATGCGCTGCACCAAGCTTTCCGAGGGAACTCGGCCGCCGAGGAGGCGCGGATTGCCGCGATTCCTGACGCCGATGAGCGCAAGACGGCGATGCTCGATGCGTCGCGCGTCGTGGAAACCTACGATTTCACCCGAATTCGCGACCTGCTGTCCGCCGCCGCCCGCCCCGGCAAAGTGGACGCGATCGTCGCGGAATTCGGTCTGGATGGAACTGCGGCGACGCTGCTGCGCACGCGCAAGGAGCATTTGAGCGAACTGCAGCGGCGCATGCGCCAGGGACGCGACATCGATTGGGAGGTGCTGCGGCCGATCCTGTGCGTCCCGCACGACGAGAGCTACCAGCCACCGCGCAACCCGCACGGTACCCATGTGGCGGGCATCCTCGGCGCCAACTGGAAGAAGCCGGCGGGCGGCGGGGCGGAGACGGCGGTGCGCGGCATCTGTCCGGACATCCGGCTGATCGACCTGCGCGTCTGCCGCGCCGACGGCAGCAGCGACGAGTTCACCATCATGTCGGCGCTGCAGTTCCTGCGGCACCTCAACTCGCACCGTGACTACATGGTGGTGCACGGCGCGAACATCAGCCTGTCGCTGAAGCACGACGTCGCCAACTTCGCCTGCGGCCGCACGCCGGTGTGCGACGAGGCGGAGCGTCTGGTGGCGGCCGGCGTGGTGGTCGTGGCCGCCGCCGGCAACAACGGCTACAACCGCTTCCGCACGGTGCGCGAGGATGCCAATTACGAAGGCTATTGCGCCATCAGCATCACCGATCCCGGCAACGCCGATTCGGTCATCACCGTCGGCTCCACCCATCGCTACGAGCCCCATTCCTACGGCGTCAGCTATTTCTCCTCACGCGGGCCGACCGGCGACGGCCGGGTCAAGCCCGACCTCGTCGCGCCCGGCGAGAAGATCGACGCGCCGGTGCCCGACGACGGCTACGCCCGCATGGACGGCACTAGCATGGCCGCTCCCCACGTCAGCGGCGCCGCCGCGCTTTTGATGGCGCGCAACAACGAACTGATCGGCGAGCCCCGCCGCATCAAGCAGATCCTCTGCACCACCGCGACCGACCTCGGTCGTGAACGCTACTTCCAAGGCCATGGTCTCGTCGATGTCCTCCGCGCCCTCCAATCCGTCTGATCCGATTTTCCGCGTCGAGTACCTGCGCGCCGGCACTGGGCAGTGCATTCTCGTGCATTTGGGCACGGTTTCTGAGCCACACTTTGTCATTGTTGATGGTGGGCCGGCATCAACATGGGAAAAGGCACTGCGGCCGCGCTTGATTCAGCTTTGGAGAGAATACGATCTTACGGCAGTCATAATTGATGCGGTGATTTTGACTGAATGGCATAGCGACCATGCTGGAGGCATCATTTCATTGCTAACCGAGATGTCTAATTCCAAGAATAAATTGGGTATTTATTTAGAAAGACTATATGCGCCGCCGCCGAACGACGGCGGCGGACCGTCTTCGGAAAAACTAATGCGTCAAATATATACTCTTTCTAAAGATTTTGTGCGAGATTCTTCCATAGTAGATGGGGAATTTTATCTCGCAATACCTGGTGCCGGATATAACGCGTACATAGGACTGGCTTCTAGAATAATGTTTGCTGAAGAAGGTGCTGGCAGCGATAAGCTTTATTTTTCTGTTGAGTCATGTGGGAAGCACGCCATTTTTTATAATGAGAATGATTTTTATGGTGTGCTAACTGCGCATCTTGAGTGGTATTCAGATGCAATTAATCCGCCTTTTTTTTCCTTCTGCCGCGGAACGCTTGTGGAGCTATTTGAGAGTTGCAAATTGTTTCGTGATAAAAAAGTTCAAATGGCAATTTCTGGGAGAATTTTTGGAAGTGCAGATCGCAAGAAAATTTTTGATGCATTGTATCGCGGATCAAAAACCGCTAAGCGCATCGATGTAGGATTCGTCAGCTCGCCAGGAAAATTGAGGAAATTCCCCTCTTCTTTTCACCCTAGATTTTTGCCAAAAAATGGGACTCTCGTGTATGACGCTATGGAAGGAGTGTTTTTGGATGACTCTGAAGGGGCTATCCCTGAAAATGGTCTCATTTATAGGTATGTTGGTAGCCAAGAAGAAATTTTTATTTCTGACACGGATGTGCTTGAACTTATTTTTCTTCTCGCGCTTGACAACCGTATTTCTCAGCAAGCATTGCTACAGCCAAACTCTACATTGATCAGTCGCGCTTTTGTTGAAGGAGATTTTTGCGATCTCCATCCAAATATGCTTCCAGAACTGCTCCAGCATCTGCGCCGCCGTTACCCCGGCGCCGAGCCCAACCCCCTGTGGGTAGCGTGGATGCGCGAGACGCAGGCCGACGCCATCGCGAAGCTGACCGAAGCGCTTCCGGACCTCCTGAGTGGCGACGAGGCGCCGCCGGTCGCATGAGCACGGACGGCTTCGAACGCCTGGAAGACCTGTCCGACCGGCTGCTGGCCGGCGACGTGGTGTTTTTCGTGGGAGCGGGCTTCTCGCTCGACAGCGAGGGCAACAGCGGGTGGCGGATGGTCAGCCGGCTGCTCGCGCGCTTTCTCGGCATGCACGGGGTGCTGGCCAAACGCGGCGTCCTGCTGCGCGACGCTGACCGCGTCCGGGAGGGGATGGAGGAGCTGTACAAGGGCCTCATCCGCACCTTCGGGCTCAAGGACAAGAACGCCGCCAAGGGCACGGACTGGTTCAAGGAAGCCCGCTACATCGAGGTGCTGAAGGCGCTGACCCAGGGGACCAACTACTACCTGATCAACGACTGGACGTGCAGCGCCTTCGGCGAGATCGTCGGTTTTCTGGCGGGGGAGGGGGTGACGCCCAACGCCAACCGCCGGATCATCGAGGACATCAACAGGGCGGAAAACGACTGGCTGAAGGACCTCAATCCGTCCGACGAGGTCGCTCTTCCCGAAATCCGGGTGGAGGGGCTGCACGGGCTGGAACCAGCCGAGCGTGGCAAGGCGCTGTTCCTCGACACCCAGGGTTTCCTGGACGAGGAGATCATGGCTGGCGACCCCGACCTGCCAGCGGCGGAGGGGGTGGCGAAGAGCTTTGGCAACCGGTTGCTGCGCCGGCATCACGCGCTGGCCCGGCTGGCGCGGGAGGGGCTGTGCCCGATGCTGGTGACGACGAACTTCGACCTGCTGGTCGAGGGGGCTTACCGGCTGTCCGGCTTCCTGCGGCGGGACAAGGCCCACCCGGACGAGGACGACCTGCCGCCGACGCGCCACCCCGACTACGCGCGCGTTACCAACGCCGCGCAATTCTACTACGGGCGCAACCGGGCCTGCGCGCGGCCGTCCGGGCGCGGGGGGCAGCAAACGGCGACCATCGTCAAGATCCACGGCTGCGCCGACACCTATCGCCGCTCGCGCCACGCCGGACCGGAGGAGTTGCGCGCGGTGCTGCCCTCCCTGGTCTTCACCTTCCGCGAGGTGCAGAACTGGCGCGAGGATTCCTGGTCGCGTGACCTGCTGCACACGCTGTTACGCACGCGCACCATCGTGTTCTGCGGCTATTCGACGGCCGATCCCGTGCTGCACGACACGTTGCGCACGGTGTACGAGGAGATGGCCGAGCGCGGTCGGCGTTTCGCCGCGCCGGTGACGACATCGACCGCCGCCCTGCCTGCCTTGCCGGACGCAGGCGTGGACCCGCGCACCGCCGCCCCGGCCTTCTTCTTCGGCCTGCGCGAGAGCGGCGAGTTCCATGCGCTGGAGGTCCTGCGCGCCGCCAGCCGGGCGGTGGGCGCGTCCAACCCGGCGCTGACCCGCCACCCGAACTACGTGGAATTTCTCCTGCGCAGCGACGCCCAGCGCGGCTTTCCGCAGCTGGACGAGTTGATGGCCTGGGTGTTCCACCGCGTCTACCGCAAGCGGCAGGCGCAGGCGCTGCACGCCGATCTGCGAGGCATCGCCACGCTCGTCCTGAACAAGCCGCCCCGGCAGTCGGAAGTGGAAACGGTGCTGCGCAACTTCGAACGCATCCGCGACCAGGAGTGCGGCGCGGCGAGGGGCTGGTTCACCGGCGCCGCCGACGACAGCCCGGACAACGACCGCCGTCACCGCACCTGCGAGCGCGTGACGGCCTGGACCGAGCATTTCCATCCCCACCTGCTGCGCGAACTGGCGCTCGCCGATCTGGTCTTGCGGCGGGGCGGACCGAACGCGGGGCTGGGCGATCTGCGCAGCAAGCCCTGGTACTACCCGGCCGGGGAGAATTACGGCTGGACCGCGTGGGGCGTGGTGGTGGAGGTGGCATTGCGGCGCATGGCGGCGGCCTTCGCCAAAGCCCCCCAGGCGTGGAGCGATCCCGAGCCCTGGTCCAACCCGTCGCCCCGGCTGGAGCCCACGGCCTGCGTGCTGCCCTCGGTCGCACTGTCGCCCGGCGAGGGCAAGCCGGCGCCGCTGTGCCTGACCATCGGGTTCGAAGGCTTCGGCCGCGCCGCCCGGCCGGTGCCGGTGGAGGGGCTGTACCGGCACCGCGTGTTCTGGAACCTGCTGATGCAGGAACTGCCCTGGACGCCGGCGGACCAGCGCACGCCGTCCGCCGCCGTTCTGTGGCGCTGGGCTTCCCTGCCGCACGACGCGACGGAACCGCCCGCCGGGGACGACGGAAAGCCGCTCGGCCATTTCTTCGAGGACGCCGCATGACCAAGCGAAACACGCCCGACGGCCTGCTGTCGCGCCTCCAAGCCGAGCTGGAAGCCCGGTTCGGCGTCGTCCCGGCGCCCGATGCGGGCACGCTGCTGAAAACCGCGGAACCCGCGTCGTTGCGCGAAACGACTCTGGTCGGGGCCGGGCATTTCGATGTGGCGCCGCATCTGCTGGTCCTTGACCCCCGGCTCGGCACGGTGGGGTTGGTCCATGTGGTGGGGCGGGAGGCCCGGTCAAAGCCGGACACGGTGCGCCGGCTGGTCGAACAGGCGGCCTACCTGCGCCACCTGATGCTGACGGAATGGCGCCCGGAGGGCAAGGAGCCTCAGGCCAGGACACGGCCCGAACGGCCGTTGCCCCTGACCGTCGAGCTGGTTCTGGTGATCCCGCCGGACGACGACCCGTGGCGCGCGGCGCTCGGCGGCATCCTGGGGGACATCGCGCGTCGCGTCGCCCTGCTGCACGGCATCGGGGTCAACCTGCTGGAGTTCGGCGAAGCCGCCTCGGCCGACGATGGCCGCCGGCTGCGCCGGGCCTTCTGCTGGCTACTGACCGCGACGCGCGCATGGTTCGAAGGCGCGGGACGACCTGCCGTGCGGCGCGTGAAACGGCGGGCCTTCACCGGCCTCTCGCTCGAAAACTGGCGTCTGCCGGGCCGGCGGGATCTGGAGCTGGACGCCAACGCGCGCATGCACCTCGTGCACGGCCGCAACGGCTCCGGAAAATCGTCCCTCGTCGAAGCCATCGAATTCGCGATGACCGGCCGAGCGGACCGGCTGGCCGGCGAAGCTGTCAGAGACATCGTCGAATACCATCCGCCCGGCGGACCCGCCACGTCTCCAGCGGTCATCACGTTCCGGGAGCCGTGGGCCTGGACCTATTCGACCCGGTCGGGAAAGCCGCCCGAACCGCTGCCCGGCGCGCCGGTCAACGCCGCCTCCTTCCGCCTGGACCAGGGGGCGATGGACCGCCTGTCCGGTACCAGCGACACGGACCGCGCGCTGTGCCTGCTGGAAGCCTTCTTTCCCGACGAGATGGGCGCCCGCGATGCGCACCGGCTCGCCAAGGACGCCGTGGCGACGGCGCTGGCGGCCTTTCCGGACGGAACGTGGGGCGACCTTCCCGCGATGGACGATGTGCCGGCGACGGACGCGCTGCTGGACCGCACCGCCTGGGTGGATGCCCCCGAGCTTCGCATGACGGAGGCGGTGGCGCGCGACCTGCTGCTCCTATCGGTGGATGTGCTGCGCGTCCTTCTGCCGCTCGCTCCGGAGGTCGGGGCGATCCTGGATCTCGTCGGGGGCGCCGCGCTGCCGCTGACGGAGGTCGAAAAGCATCTGAATGTTCTGGACGACGCGCTCGACCGGCTGGCGACCCGCGCCCCGGACCTGCTCGGCCATCTGGGCACCGCGTCGGACGCGCTGTCGCAGGAGTCGCTGCGACGCTGGCAGCCACGGGGCGAGGCGCCGTCGAGTGACGCCGTCCAGGCGCTCAACGACTGGCTGGAGGCGGCGGCGCTGGCCGACCTTGCCCGCCGCCAGCGGGCTGTCCTCCGTAGCCTGCGCGGGGCGGAGGAGGCGAAGTGGAAGCGCGGCAAGGAAGGCAAGCGCGGGCTCTTCCGCATCCTGGGGCTGCCGGCGGCCATCGCGGACGAGTTGGAGGAGCAACTCGCCCGATGGTCAGCCGAGGAGGAGGAGCGCCTTCAGGGCACCACCCGACGCGGCCGGTCGGGCGATGGCCTGGAGTCGGCGGCTCCGGCATCCCGGCCGGCCCTTTCGGCGGCGCAGGTGGAAAGTCTGGATGCGGTGACGCCGTGGCTGTTCCATGGTCAGGAAAGCCTGTCTAAGGGGCTCGGCCGGACCATCCAGGAGGCGATCCGGCAGGACAAGGCCTTGCGCATTGGCGACGCCGTCGTCGGGGACGAGGGGTGGGCCGAAGCGCTGCATCGGCGTGTCGATGCACTGCGTGGCGCCGTGGCGTCGATCGTGTTGCGCGACGGTGTGGCGCCGCGCTCGGCGGCGCGGCTCGCCGCGCTCCGGCGGTTGCGGGAGGCCCTGGTGGCCTTGCGCGGCGCGGAGGACGCGATGAGCCGTTCGCTGCTCGACCGCTTCTTCCCGGCACCGGGTGCCGCGCCGGCCGATCCGGGCCTGATCGACGCGCTGAACGAACTGATCGCCCTATTCACCCCGGCCCGCTGGGCCTACGACGATTTTGAGCTGACCCGCCTTGTGGACGGCAATGGCCGTGAGAGCCTGGGCATGTGCCATGGCGGGGCGGCGCGCGCCGACCTGCGCCTGAACACGGCGGAATTGAACCTGTTCACGGTGGCGCTTTTCCTGCTGTGCGCGCCGCGGATCGGCAACCCGCTGCACCTGCTGGTCCTCGACGACCCGCTTCAGAACATGGACGAGCTGACCGCGACGACGCTGGCGCGCGGGCTCGCCAAGGTGGTCGAACTCCTCGACGAGGCGTGGACGCTGATGCTGCTCTTCCATGGCGAGGACGATCTGGAGCGCTTCCGTCAGGAGGTGCCAGCGGCGGTGTACTCCCTGCCGTGGTTGACGCCGGCCCAGACCGCCGAAGAGATAGGCCGCTCATCCATCAAGCCGAGCGGGCGCAGCGATCGCAAGCTCGACCGCAAGCGTCAGGCGGCCAAGGACCTTTTCGCCCCATCCTGAACGGAACCGAAGAAAGGACGCACGCGATGTTCGCTTTGGAGGCTCTGCAAGCCAAGCATGGGGATTGCCTGCTTCTGCTGGCGGGGGAGGGCGGCGATCCCGGCACCATGGTGCTGATCGACGGCGGCCCCGCCGACACTTGGGCCGAGGTTTTGAAGCCGAGGCTGGGCAAGCCCAAGCCCGGCGAGGCGATCCGTCTGCCTCTGGTCGTGGTGTCGCACATCGACGACGACCACATCGCCGGCATTCTCGACCTGACGGACGCGATGGAAAGCGATCTTGGTAAAAGGCCGCCGAAGTACCGCATCGATCGTCTCTGGCACAACGCGATCGACGAGCTGATCGGGCTCGCCCCGCCGTCCGGCGGAACGGCCGGCGTGCTCGCGTCGATCGGCGCCAGCTCGACCCCCGATCACGAGAGCGCCCGTGAACGCGTCCTGGCGAGCTTCCGGCAGGGGGAACGGCTCCGCGCCGCCGCGCGGAAACTGGGGATTCCCGTCAATGAAGGGGACGGGATGAGCGAGCCCGTTGAACCCATCCTGGCCGGGGCGGAAACGACGGTCGGCGGTGTCGATCTCCAAGTCCTGGCGCCCTCGCGCAAACGGCTGGAGACGCTACGGGAGAAATGGCGCAAGGATCTGGACAAGCGCAAGTCGAAGGGAACACCCGGCGCCGAGAGCGAGGCGGCCACCGCCGCCTACTCCGACCAGTCGCCTTACAACCTGTCGAGCATCGTGGTGCTTGCCCGCAAGGACGGCAAGACCATGCTGCTGACCGGCGACGCGCGAGGCGACGACGTCCTGGAAGGCTTGAGAAGTGCGAACCTGCTGGACGAGAAGGACACCATACACGTCGATCTGCTGAAGCTGCCGCATCATGGCAGCCGCAACACCGTCGCGGTGGGCTTCTTCCGCCAAGTGACGGCGGACCACTATGTCGTTTCCGGTGACCGGGGGAAATTCCCCAACCCGCACAGGGAAACGCTGGAGATGCTGTTGGCGGCCCGCCCCCCGGCCGAGCACGACTACACGGTCTGGCTGACCTACGATCTGCCCGGAGTGCCTGCGATGTTCCCCGAGGGCCGCTGTAAGGTGCCGGCGCCGGGCGAGGCCGGAGTCCGGATCAACCTGGAATAGGGGAAGGCGTCCATGGCAAAGAACGTGGTCGTCTGTTGCGACGGAACCGCAAATGAATTCGCGACGAACCGCACCAACGTCGCAAAGCTTTTCTTCACTCTGGTCAAGAACCCGATCGAGCAGGCGGTGCATTACCACCCCGGCGTCGGCACGATGGAACCGCCCGGCGCCCTGACGAGGACCGGCGCCCTTCTCACGCGGACGGCGGGGTTGGCCTTCGGATACGGTCTGGATCGGGACGTCCGGGACGCCTACACCTTCATTGCCGACACGTTCGAGGACGGAGACAAACTGTTCCTGTTCGGCTTCAGCCGAGGCGCCTACACGGTCCGGGCGGTCGCCGCGCTCCTCTACATGTACGGCCTGATCCCGAAGGGCAACGCGCCTCTCGTCCCCTACGCCGTCCGCATGATGTGGGCCATCAACCGGCTGCGCAGGAAGCGGCGGCCCGGGGATGCGGACGACCCGCGTATCGACGAATACTTCAGACTCGCCGCCGACTTCAAGGTGACCTTCTCGCGCGTCTGCAAGCCGCACTTCGTTGGGGTATGGGACACGGTCAGTTCCGTTGGATGGTTCACCAGTCCCGTAAGCCTGCCTTACACAACGTACAACTCGGACATCGCCATCGGCCGGCACGCGGTCGCCATCGACGAGCGGCGCGCGTTCTATCGCACCCACCTGTGGCGCCTGCCCCCTGACGCGAACAAACACCGCAACGACATAAAGCAAGTGTGGTTTCCGGGCGTCCATTGCGACGTCGGCGGCGGCTACCCCGAAGCCGAGAGCGGCCTGTCGAAGTTTCCGCTGGAGTGGATGATCGCGGAGGCCGAGGCCGCCGGCCTGAAAGTGGACGGGGGAAAGGTCGCGACCATCCTTGGCCGGAGTAGGGACGGCTATGCCCGGCCGGATCCCGACGCGCTGTTGCACCAGTCCATGCGCGGGCTCTGGCATTTGGCCGAGTACGCGCCGAAGCCGCATTGGAACGGCCAAGCGACGCAGTGGCGCGCTAGCCTCAACCGCCCGAGATCCTGGCCGGAACGCCCCCTGGTGCATCGTGTGGCATGGGAACGTGATGGTGGACGCTATGCCACTCGCCTCCCTGCCGACGCCGTCAAATACCCGTGACCGAAGCGGTACGGGGGCATCGTCACGCGAACGGAATCAACCCGTTGAAAGCTCGTGGTTCCGACTGGTTCGTACCGCCGTCGCAGCCTGCTATTCCGCTACAGTCTGTGCCCGGAAGATGCGCAGGCGGTGGCGGGAGATCACATGGCGCTGGAGATTAAAGGTGTTGTAAGTGGCGGCATGCATGGAGACGAAGCGCTGGGCGAACCCCAGCGATTTGAAGCGGTGCATTTTTCGTTCGCGCCGGCAAATCGGCTGATGCGAGACCTCGGCCGGTTGTTCTTGCGCAGCGCTTGCCTATGACGCCCCGTCAGGCCGGTCTTGCGGAATGCGGCTTCCCAGGACCTCAACTTGTCGGTTACAACGATACACAGCACGAGGTGCAAGCCCTTCAGCGGCTTTGTAAAGAAGCGCTTGGTCGCCTTGGTGTTGCGCCGGCTCTGCACCAGAATGTCGAGCACCACGCTGTCCCGGTCGACAGCGCGCCAGAGATAATGCTGGACGCCGTTGACCTTGCTGAAGACCTCGCCCTGATGCCAGCGGTCACCGGGCCCTGGGCGCCGTGGCGCGACTGATTGGCTCAGAGCGCCTAACAAAACCATTTCTGGACGAAGCGCCAGCAGATGAGGCTGGCGGCGATGTGATGGAAGGCGGAGAAGATGTCGGCGCGCCGCTCG
>NZ_JAGINQ010000017.1 GCF_017876165.1 Azospirillum soli | reverse complement strand
ACTCCTCAAACCGACGCTCCGCCGCGTCCTGCCTATCCAAACTCGCCTGTGTCATAGACCCTATATGGGATCAGATTTATGACACAGTAGTATTAGGCAGCTTTTGCGAAAGCCCCGAACCACTGTTCGCGCCATTTCAGGCCCTTTTATGGTACGGGACAGCCGCCACGGCCCTCCGTTAGGCTTTTCTCAAAGGCGGGGATGACCCCCGTCGCGAGGAAGCCAACCGGGGGCAGGGCCCTTGACCATCTACAACAGCACGGATGCGCATTTCCAAGCCTGTGCGGGCATCGTGCCGGGACAGGCTGGCGAGGGCGTCGCTCGCACCACGTCGCGCCCCGGCGAAAAAACGTCCGCAGGGAAGGGATGCACGGTTTCGGGCGATCCGGGCGGTCGTCGGATCGTTCTGATCCACGCCAATTCCAGCGAGTCCAGGGCCTGGGCGCGCCTGCTGCGCTCCGTTCCGCCGGGACAGGAATGGGTGGCCGTCGCGCGCCCCGATCCGCGCCCCGATCCATGGCCCGATCCGGGACCGGTTCCCAACGCATCTCCCCACGGTGAACCGGAAATGCAGGCGGCTTCGCTTCGCCCGCTGCTGGCGCAACGCCGTGGCCGCAAGCCCCTGCTGATCGGCTGCGGGGCCGGCGTGCCGGTCGCCCTGCGTGCCGCGCTCGACTTCCCGGACTTGATCGGTGGCTTGCTGCTGATCGACCCGTCGTCGGCCGAGCCCGCCCGTGCCGGCGTCCTGCGCCGCATCGCCGCCCGCCTCATGGCCCCCGCACGACGCAGCGTCATGGCCGAACTGCACGCGATGCTGCCGCAACTCGGCACGATCCGCGCGCCCGTGACCCTGATGCACGGCAAGGACGAGCGGCAGAGCCTCGGCGCATCCCTCATCGAACAGGCGCTGGTCGGCTGCCGCAACCTGACCGTGGTGGCCGTCCCCGGCGAGCAGGTCCAGCCCACCAAGCACGAAGCCGTCGTGCGCGGCGCGCTCATCGCCCTGGTCGGCGCCGTGGAGCGGGGCGGGGCGTGAAAAAGAAAGGCCGCGCCCTTTCGGACGCGGCCCATTTTTCGCGGATGCGGTGATCAGAAGTCCGTGATCAGAAGTCCATGTCGGCGCCGGCTCCGGCCGGAACCGCCGGCTTCTTCTCGGGGATCTGCGCGACCATCGCCTCGGTCGTGATCAGCAGGCCGGCGATCGACGCGGCGTCCTGCAACGCGGTGCGCACGACTTTCGCCGGGTCGATGATGCCCGACTTCACCAGATCCACCCACTCGCCCTTGTAGGCGTCGTAGCCCCAGTTGTAGTCGGCGTTCTCGGCCAGCTTGCCGACGATGATCGAGCCATCGACGCCCGCGTTGGTCGCGATCTGACGGACCGGCGCGGTCAGCGCCCGGCGCACGATGTCCACGCCGACGCGCTGGTCGTCGTTGACCGGCTTCAGGCCATCCAGCACCGACACCGCGCGGGCCAGAGCCACGCCGCCGCCCGGCAGGATGCCTTCCTCGACCGCCGCGCGGGTGGCGTGCAGCGCGTCGTCCACGCGGTCCTTGCGCTCCTTCACCTCGACTTCCGTCGCACCGCCGACGCGGATCACGGCCACGCCGCCGGCCAGCTTCGCCAGCCGCTCCTGCAGCTTCTCGCGGTCGTAGTCCGAGGTGGTTTCCTCGATCTGCTGGCGGATGGTCTTGCAGCGCGCCTCGATGGCGGACCGCTCGCCGGCGCCGTTGACGATGGTGGTGTCGTCCTTGGTGATGACGACCTTGCCGGCGCGGCCCAGCATGTCCATCGTGACGTTGTCGAGCTTAATGCCGAGATCCTCCGACACGACCGTGCCGTTGGTGAGGATGGCGATGTCCTCCAGCATGGCCTTGCGGCGGTCGCCGAAGCCCGGCGCCTTCACGGCGGCGATGCGCAAGCCGCCGCGCAGCTTGTTGACGACCAGGGTCGCCAGCGCCTCGCCCTCCACGTCCTCGGCGACGATCAGCAGCGGCTTGCCCGACTGAACGATCTTTTCCAGCACGGGGACCAGCGCCTGGATGCCCGACAGCTTCTTGTCGTGGATGAGGATGTAGGGGTCCTCAAGCTCGACCTGCATCTTGTCGGCGTTCGTCACGAAGTAGGGGCTGACGTAGCCGCGGTCGAACTGCATGCCTTCGACCACCTCCAGCTCGGTGTCGAGGCTTTTGGCCTCTTCCACCGTGATGACGCCCTCGTTGCCGACCTTTTCCATGGCGTGGGCGATCATCGTGCCGATCTCGGCCTCGCCGTTGGCCGACACGGTGCCGACCTGGGCGATCTCCTCGTTGGTGGTGACCTTCTTGGCCCGGCCCTTCAGCTCGGCGACGATGGCTTCGACGGCGAGGTCGATGCCGCGCTTCAGGTCCATCGGGTTCATGCCGGCCGCGACGGACTTGGCGCCCTCGCGGACGATGGCCTGGGCGAGGACGGTCGCCGTGGTGGTGCCGTCGCCGGCCGCGTCGGCGGTCTTGCTGGCGACCTCGCGCACCATCTGCGCGCCCATGTTCTCGAACTTGTCGGCCAGCTCGATTTCCTTGGCGACCGACACGCCGTCCTTGGTGATGCGCGGCGCGCCGAACGACTTTTCGATCACGACGTTGCGGCCCTTGGGACCCAGCGTGACCTTGACCGCGTCGGCCAGGATATCGACGCCGCGCAGCAGCTTGTCGCGGGCGGCGGTGGAGAACTTGACGTCCTTGGCAGCCATGGTTCCTTCCTCCCCCTATCAAGCGGCCTTCTTGGTCGCGGCGGCGCCGCCTTCGATGATGCCGAGGATGTCGGACTCCTTCATGATCAGGAAATCCTCACCGTCGATCTTCACCTCGGTGCCCGACCACTTCCCGAACAGCACGCGGTCGCCGACCTTCACGTCGAGCGCGACCAGCTTGCCGCTCTCGTCGCGGGCGCCGGGGCCGACGGCGAGAACCTCGCCCTCCTGCGGCTTTTCCTTTGCGGTGTCGGGGATGATGATGCCGCCGGCCGTCTTGGTGTCGGACTCGATGCGGCGGACCAGAACGCGGTCGTGCAACGGCTTGAACGTCATGGTGTGACACTCCTTTAAGGAAAGCGAATGTCTTGGGTTGTGAAGCGCTCCCAGATGGGCTGCGCTGTCGCAGCGCGATTTAATTCAGAGAAAAACTGAAGTCAACGCCAAAAACGACAAAGAAAAATGCCATGAATTTCTTAAGAAATGCAAACGTCTATTGCTCGGCGCACGGGGTGCGTCGAGCGAATGCCTGCCAAATTTCTAATGGAATGGGCCGTCAGCCGGTCCGGGCGTGATCGCGTGTCATCGTACACATCCTCCAAGGAGCAACATGCAGATCAGGGAACGGGGGACCCGCTGGGCGGCATCCCCGGAACGGCCGAGATGTAGGTAGGCGCCTTCCGGCGTCAAGAGGGGGCGGAGAGGGCGTGTTCACACCGGCTTCACGGGCAGCAGCGCCCGCGTCAGAGCGTCAATCAGCGCTTCCGGACGCACGGGCTTGTGCAGCAGGTCGTTGCCGGAATCCACCGCCTGCCGCACCCGTTCCGGCGCCGTGTCCCCGGTCAGCAGCAGGCCCGGCAGGTTCCGCCCGTAAATCTGCCGCACCTCGGCGATGACATCCGTTCCGTCCACCCCGCCGCGCAGCCGCAGGTCGGCGATGATCGCGTCAGGCGCGCCGCCCTCGGCCAAGGCCTCGATCAGCGCCTCGCCCGTCTCGGCGGCGACCGCCTCGATGTCCAGCGCTTCCAGGAAGTGGCGCAGCGCCGCAAGGGCCTGCGGGTTGTCGTCCACCACCGCGACGCGATGTCCGGCCAGCCGCTCCAGGGCATCGCCCGCGTCCGGGCCTTCGGCGTGCTCCGGCTCCTTGACCGCCTCGTCGGCCAGCGGCACGGAGATGGAGAAGACGCTTCCCCTCCCGACCCGTGACCGCACCGCCACCGGATGGCCGAGCAGTTGCGCCACCCGGTTCACGATGGCGAGGCCCAGCCCCAGCCCGCGCCGCGCGTCGCGCTCCGGGTTGCCGACCTGATAGAACTCCTCGAAAATGTGATCCAGCTGTTCGGGCGCGATGCCGCTGCCGGTGTCCCACACCTCGATGCGCGCGAAGCGGCCGACCCGTCGGCAGCCGATCAGCACGCCGCCCGCCTCGGTGTAGCGCAACGCGTTGGTGACAAGGTTGCGCAAAACCCGCTCCAGCAGCACCCCGTCGCTGACCACATTCTCCGGCAGCGGGTGGAAGCGCAGGCGCAGGCCCCGGTTCCCGGCCTCCAGCGCGAACTGCGCCTCCAGCCGCTCGAAGAGGTCCGGCAGGTCCACCGGCCCGACGTTCGGCTCGACCGCCCCGGCCTCCAGCCGCGAGATATCGAGCAGCAGGCTCAGCAATTCCTCTGTGCCCTGGAAGGACTGGCGGGCGCGGTCGAGCAGTTCCCGTTGCGGCGGAGCAAGCTCCTTGTTCGCCAGCAGGTCGAGGAACAGCCCCAGCGCGTGCAGCGGCTGGCGCAGGTCGTGGCTGGCCGCCGCCAGGAAGCGCGTCTTGGCGTGATTGGCGGCCTCGGCGCGGTCGCGGGCCTCGGCCAGTTCTCTTTCGATGCGGTGGCGTTCGGTTACGTCGGTGGACAGCACGAACAGCCCGGCCACCGCGCCCTGCGCGTTGCGGTGGGGGATGCCCTGGATGGACAGGGTGCGCTCCGGCCCGTTGCCCAGCCGGACCTGCTCCTCCGCCGTCATCACCGCGCGCCCGGCGAAGGCCGCGTCGAATTGGGGCTTCAGCCGGGCGTAGAGGTCCTCGCCCAACACCGCGCGCACCGGCCGCCCGACCACCTTGGGCACCGGCACCCCGTACCAGTCCTCGATCCGAGTGTTGTGGAAGCGGTAGATCCCGTCCGCGTCGATGTAGCCGATCAGCGCCGGCACGCCATCGGCGATGCCGCGCAACAGCTCCTCGCGCCTGGTCAGCTCCTCCTGCGCGCGTTTCAGCGCCGTGATGTCGGCGATGCTGCCGAGAAAGCCGACGAGCATGCCCTGGTCGTTGTATTGCGGCTGCGCCTCGACCGCCACCCAGCAGACCTCCCCGTCGGCGGCGGTGGTGCGCAGTTCCGCCTGGAAGGACTCGCCCCGCAGGACCGCGTCGTGCCACAGGATCGCCACCCGCGCCCGATCTTCCGGATGGGCGGCGCGCAGGAACAGCAACCCGTCGCTCTGCTCGTCGGCCAGCCGGGCGAAGCGCGTGCAGCGGTCGTTGACGTAGCTGCATTGGCCCTGCCCGTCGGTGCGGAACAGTCCGACCGGCACCGCCCGAACCAGCGCCTGGAAGCGCCGTTCGCTCTCGGTCAAGGCATCGTTGCGCAGTTCCAGGGCGGTGGCGTGCTCACGCACCCGGCGCCACAGCCGGTCGATCACCACGCCCATGACCAGCAGCCCGAGCGCCAGCGTCGGCAGCGAGACCCACAGGAAGGCGGTGCCCGGCCGCTCCGCCGTCCAGGCGAGGCTGCCGAGCGGCCGGCCGTCGATGCCCGTCAGCGGGATGGACAGCCCCTCGGCGTTCGATTTGCCGGGAACCAGATGACCGAACCAGCGCTCCAGCTTGGCGGCCGGGGCCAGCGCCTCGCTCAAGGGGGACGTGAAGACCAGAATGTTGGAAGGGGCGACGGGCGGCGGCCGTTCGGTGTCGAAGACGGTCAGCGGGGTCGCCGCCGCGAGATGGAGCTGCCCGTCCACCAGCAGGATCCCCGCCGCCGGGCGGGGCGGGCGCCCCTGGCCCAACCGTGCGTGGTGGGCGAAGACCGTCAGCGCCCGG
Source organism: Azospirillum soli (assembly GCF_017876165.1). Taxonomy (GTDB): domain Bacteria; phylum Pseudomonadota; class Alphaproteobacteria; order Azospirillales; family Azospirillaceae; genus Azospirillum; species Azospirillum soli. The sequence continues at coordinate 117,094 of NZ_JAGINQ010000017.1, read as the reverse complement.
TGATCCTCGGTCCGGACCTCCTCGTCGCTGTGGCTGGCGAACAGCACGGCGCCGTTGCGGTCCAGCACATAGGCGCCGTCGATGCCCAGAACCACATGGTTGTCGGCGCCGATGTTCCGCTCGGCCCAGGCGGTGTCCAGCCGGTCGGGCGCGCCGATGTGCTCCACCGCTTCGTCCCACCAGGCATAGTCCTGAACCCGGCGCGACAGGGCCTGTTCGGCGATGGCCAGATAGCCCTGGGCCAGCGCCTTCAGATGCTCTTCGAAGCTGAGGTTTTCCCGGCGCGCGTGGACGAGCAGCACGGTGCCGAGCACAAGGCCCAGCAACCCGACCAGCCCCGCGGGCAGGAAGTCGGCGCGGCGCCACGGCGGCCTGGGTGGCCGCGCATCCGCCGCAGGGGCGTCGTCAACCGTGGCCGCCGAGGCCGTTGGCCGTGATGGCCGCCTGGGTACGGTTGCGGACGCCGAGATGGCGGAGGATGGCGGTGACATGCACCTTCACCGTGCCCTCGGTTAGCCCAAGTTCGTGGGCGATCTGCTTGTTGGATTTGCCGTCGCGCAGGCGGGTCAGCACCTCGCGCTGGCGCGGGGTCAGCTGATCGCCGGCACCGCCGGCAAGCTGGGAAAAGGGATCGTCGGCCCTGATGCCGGCCGCCGTCGCCGGAGCGCCGGCGAAATCGGCCACGCGATCGCCCCGGATGGCCTGTTCCGGCAGATAGACCCCACCGGCCAGCACCAGCTGCAACGCGCCCAGCAACACCTTGGCGCTGCTGGATTTCGGGATGTAGCCGGCGGCGCCGTTCTCCAGCGCGGCCAGCAGGTCCGACCGCTTTTCCGACCCCGACACCACGACCAGCAGCGCCCTCGGCAGCCGCTGGTGGATGTCGCCCAGCGCCGAGAATCCGGTCCAGCCGGGCATCCCGAGGTCGAGCAGGATCAGGTCGAACTCCGTGCCGGCATCGCACAGGCGGCGCACGTCGTCGAAAGAACTCGCCTCGAAGAAGGTCATGTTCTCGTTGAATTGCGACAGCAGGCGGCGCAACCCGTCACGGAACAGCAGATGATCGTCGGCGATCAGCACGTTCAGGGCAGGCTTGTCGAGAGACGGAACGGTATCATTCATTGGTGGTGCGCCGCACAATGGAGGCAATTCGAAACTTGTTTTGAGATAAGGCTGGATAATCCAAGGGTAAAGAGAGCTTTTGGTCTTATGGCCCACCACCTAGGCCGGAAGCCAAATGCGCCCTCATGCCGCACCGCACAAAGGCTGGGGGCAAACGCCAGAACGCCGGCCGCGGGATGGCGCGACCGGCGTTCTGAAGGCTTCTCCCGCAGGGGAGGGGATAAGGGGCTTACGCCATGCTGGCGCTCACGCCCGCCGCGTCGGCCGGCTGGTCGCCGATGCCGTTGTTCAGCGCCCAGATGGCCGCCTGGGTGCGGTTGGAGGCGTTGATCTTGCGCAGCAGGCTCTTCAGGTGGACCTTCACCGTCGCCTCGGTGATGTGCAGGTGGTTGGCGATCATCTTGTTGGAATTGCCGTTCAGCAGGCAGCGCAGGATCTGGATCTCGCGCTGCGACAGGCCCTTGCGGCGGGCCGGCACCTCGGTGCCCATGTCCTCGTGACGGCCGCTGACCAGAAGTTCGGCCAGATGGGTCGGGAACACCTTCTCGCCCATCATCACCAGCTTCAGCGACTGCATCAGCGCGTCCGGGGCGATGTCCTTCATCAGATAACCGTCGGCCCCGGCGCCCAGCGCGCCGGACAGGCGGCGGGTGCACAGGTCGCTGGTCAGGATGACAATGCGGATCTGCGGGTGCTCGGCGCGGAGCGCGCGCATGGACTCGACTTCCTCGTCGCCGCCGCTGGCGAGGTCGATGAGGATCAGGTCCGAACGGTTGCCGGCCGCTTCCACCGCCGGAACGCCTTCACGCAGGCTGCCGGCCTCGCCGATCACCTTGAACGGCGTGGTTTCGAACAGCCGCTTCATGCCTTCGCGGAACAGCTTGTTCGCATCGATGAGGAAAACGTTCACGGGATCCATCGTCTCTACCCGCCTTCTGTTCGGTTCAAGTCGGTTGCGCTGTATGCTCTTCCGAGGACGCCCGAGCCGGAGAGACGGTGCGCTGGGCGCTTGTCCGTTCGGTCCCCGGGGTGCCTCAATTTGAACTGACCTTACCCCAGATTTGCGGGACAGAAAATTTCTCCAAAGGGGAAATCTCTTCGTAAAATGGACATATGCCCTAAGCCAAAATAAGACAAAGCGGGCATGAGGCTGTTTCCGTACGATCCGTGTGGAATAATCAATGAGAAGAAGCAAGGTCTGGTTCTGTGATTTATTCATGATCTTCGCGGCCTGATCCGGCCGTCGCCTCGGTGTGACTTCCCCCTGTTGGCCTAGGACCGCGGCCGCAGGTCATGGTGCGGCTGCGAAGAAGGGCCGAGCATTTCTATGCATGTTCCCGGTCGGACTATGACCGCCCGTTCGGCCGTCCCCAGACCCTTTCCATCAAGGGAAGGGGTTCGATGCGTCGCCCAGCGTGCTATATACGGGGCGCTTTCGAGATTTGGTGCCGCATGTCCGATCCCTACGCCTATGACGACCCGCTGGGTAACGATCCTTTGGGTCACGATCCGCTCAGCCACGCCTCTGCCCCGGTCCCCTCGCCGGTGCAGCGCTTCGCCTATCTGGACGGGCTGAACCCGGTCCAGCGCGAGGCGGTGGAGGCTCTGGACGGTCCGGTCCTGGTGCTGGCGGGCGCCGGGACGGGCAAGACGCGCGTGCTGACGACGCGGCTGGCGCACCTGCTGATGACCCGCCGCGCGGCGGCCTTTCAAATCCTGGCGGTGACCTTCACCAACAAGGCCGCGCGCGAAATGCGCGAGCGCGTCGGCCACCTGATGGGGATCGAGCCGGAGGGCTGGTGGCTCGGCACCTTCCACGCGCTGGCCGCGCGCATCCTGCGCCGCCACGCCGAACTGGTCGGGCTGAAGTCGAACTTCACCATCCTCGACACCGACGACCAGATCCGCCTGATCAGGCAACTGCTCGAAGCCGAGCACATCGATTCCAAGAAGTGGCCGGCCCGTCAGGTCCTCGGCGTCATCGAACGCTGGAAGGATCGCGGCCTGACCCCGGACAAGCTGGGCGACGCCGACGGCGGCGACGTGGCCGGCGGCCGGGTCGTCAGCCTCTACCGCCAGTATCAGGACCGCCTGCGCACGCTGAACGCCTGCGACTTCGGCGATCTTCTTCTGCACAACTTGGCCATCTTCCAGAACCACCCGGACGTGCTGGCCGAGTATCACCGGAAGTTCAAATACATCCTGGTGGACGAGTATCAGGACACCAACGTCGCCCAGTATCTCTGGCTGCGCATCCTGTCCCAGGCGCACAAGAACATCTGCTGTGTGGGCGACGAGGATCAGTCGATCTACGCGTGGCGCGGCGCCGAGATCGGCAACATCCTGCGCTTCGAGGCCGACTTCCCCGGCGCCAAGGTCATCAAGCTGGAGCAGAACTACCGCTCCACCGGCCACATCCTGGCCGCCGCCTCCGGCCTGATCGCCAACAACAAGGGCCGCCTCGGCAAGACCCTGTGGACCCAGGCGGACGGCGGCGAGCCCGTGCGCGTGCGCGGCGTCTGGGACGGCAAGGAGGAAGCCCGCTGGATCGGTGAGGAGATCGAGGCGCTCCAGCGCAAGGGCGTGCCGCTGTCCCAGATCGCCGTCCTGGTCCGCGCCGGCTTCCAGACCCGCGAATTCGAAGAGCGCTTCAACACGGTGGGGCTTCCCTACAAGGTGATCGGCGGCGCCCGCTTCTACGAGCGGCAGGAAATCCGCGACGCGATGGCCTATTTCCGCGTCGTCAACTCCCCCGACGACGACCTCGCGTTCGAGCGCATCGTCAACGTGCCCAAGCGCGGCATTGGCCCCGCCGCCCTGCAATGCATCCATGTGGCGGCGCGCGCGCAGGGCATCCCCTTGACCGAGGCCGGCTGGGCGCTGACCGAAACCGACGAGCTGAAGCCCAAGGTCCGCAACACCGTCCGCACGCTTCTCCAGGACTTCTTCCGCTGGCGGACCCTCGCGGCGACCATGCCGCACACCGACCTCGCCCGCATGATCCTGGACGAGTCCGGCTACACCCGCATGTGGCAGGAGGACAAGACGCCGGAGGCTCCCGGCCGCTTGGAAAACCTGAAGGAACTCATCACCGCCATGGCGGAGTTCGAGAACCTGTCGGGCTTCCTCGAACACGTCGCACTGGTGATGGAGAACACCGAGGCCGCCGGGGCCGATCAGGTCACGGTGATGACCCTGCACGGCGCCAAGGGGCTGGAATTCGACATCGTCTTCCTGCCCGGCTGGGAAGAGGGCGTGTTCCCCAACCAGCGCGCTCTGGACGAGACCGGCATCGCCGGCCTTGAGGAGGAGCGCCGCCTCGCCTACGTCGGCCTGACCCGCGCCCGCAAGCGCGCCTTCGTCAGCCACGCCGCCAACCGGCAGCTGTACGGCAACTGGGTCAGCGCCATCCCCTCCCGCTTCATCGACGAACTTCCCCCCGACGACGTCGAGGCCGAAGCCGCCAGCGGCCTCTACGCCGGCGGTGGCGGCGGGAGCTACGGTGGCGGCAATTACGGCGGCGGGGGAGGGGGCTTCTCCTCCGGGTTCCGCTCGCCGCCGCGCCAGCCGCCGGCCCCGCGCACGATCACGCTGGACAGCGGCTCCTACCAGGTGGAGCAGCGCGCCCGCCCGAACGCTCCCTTCCCGAAGGGCGCGCGGGTCTTCCACCAGAAATTCGGCTACGGCACCGTCACGGCGGTCGAGCAGGACAAGCTGGAAATCGACTTCGACCACGCCGGTTTGAAGAAGGTCATGGACAGCTTCGTGGTGGCCGCCGACAAAGCGGGGTGACCGGGTGACGGCCGTCACAGCCAAACGAACCGCCAGGGGGTAATGTCAGGCCTCGGAGTTGAAAAACAATCTGGGGCCTCACCCGTGTTCGGCAGCAGCAGCACCTACGAAGTTCAGGTCCGCCGCGAAGGCCGCTGGCGGATCGAAGCCACCTTCACGGAGGAGGGGCCGGCGCTCTCAAGCGCGCGCGGCCAGATGACCGGGCGCGGTGTCGAGGAGGTGAAGGTCACCAAATACCGCGCGCTCGCCGGCATGGCGCTGGAAACGGTGCTGTTCCAGAAGAAGACTCCGGAGATCAAGAACAAGCCGCTGGCGTTGGGCGGTTCGGCCGAGGGGGCGCCCTACTGCCTCGACGCCGACGATCTCTACGGGTTCGAGGCGCGCGTGGTGATCGGGCGGCTGCTGAGCCAGTTCCTCGACAAGTTCCACATCACCACGACCGAGCTGCTCCATTCCTGGACCTACGTCCGCAAGCTGGACGAGCAGGGCACGCTGATGGGCGCGGCCATCCACGCCGCGGCCCGCCACCACGCCGACATGCGCGGTGTCGCCGTGCCGGGCCGCGTGCGGGAACTGCGCGCCTTCGCCGACGTCGCCATGACCCGCGCCCGCGACTTCCTGGCCGAACGCAAGCGCCTGCCGGCCTTCGACATCCAGGATCTCGCCGGCTCCAGCCGCGCCATCGACTACGCCGTGGGGGTGGACGGGCATGATTTCGTCTTCCTGGCCCAGCTCTCGCTCCACCTCGCGGACAACAACTCCCTGGTCGGCAAGCTGGAGACGCTGCTGAACCTGCTCCACGACGATTCGGAGCCGCGCCATTTCGCGCTGATCGACGGCGTGATGGCCGACGCGCTGGGCTCGGCCGACGTGGTGAAGGATCTGCTGGGCGCGCAGCCCAACCTCGCCATGGGCCTGTGCGTGCTGGCCGACCATCTGCACGGCCGCGACCCCGACCCAAACGCGGAACCGGCCAGCCTGCTGCTCGCCCGCATCTGCGACCTCGCCCTGCGCGGCCGTGCCCCGCAGTGCCGCGCGGTGCTGGTGGACCGCATCCGCCGTTCCCTCAACGGCCAGCAGCCGCTCGACCGCCGTGACCCCAAGGCGGAGGCGCATCTGGTGGACCTCGTCTCCACACGCCTGAAGGGCGCCGACGGCCGACCGCTGGGCGGTGCCGAGGTGGACAAGGCCCTGGCCCGCCGCCTGCTGCGCCACCGGCAGAACCTGCTGCGCGAACAGGGTATGTACGACATCGCGGACCGGTTGTCGGGGCGGTAGGGAAAGGGTGCCTTTTGTGGTAGAGGGATTCACCACCAAGGCACCAAGGTCGCCATGCCCGCGTCCATTCCGACCGAAATTGACCACATTGCCCGACAGGCCGTGGATTCCGCCTTTCGTGTTCACAGCACGCTTGGTGCGGGGCTTCTTGAATCGGTGTACGAATCCTGCCTTGAGCACGAATTGCGCAAGCGTGGTTTGACCGTTCGGCGTCAGGTCGTCGTCCCCGTCGTGTACGACGACATCCGCTTCGACGAGGGCTTCCGGCTCGACCTGCTGGTCGAGAACATGATCGTCATCGAGATCAAGGCCGCAGAACGCTTGCTTCCCGTCTTCGAGGCGCAACTGCTGACTTATCTGAAACTGACCGGGTTGCGGTTGGGCTTTCTGATCAATTTCAACGTCGGCCAGATCAAAGACGGCATTCGTCGGATCGCTCTTTAGAACGCGGACCGGAAGCCGAAAGTCGATGGGGTGGGAACTTCTTGGTGCCTTGGTGTCTTGGTGGTAAACCCCATCCGACACAGCGACCACTCACCACCAGCGACCCGCCCCCATGTCCCGCACCAAGCTCTGGCGCATCGCGCTCGTCGTTCCCGAAGCCCACGCTCCCGCCTTCGCGGAGGCGGTGGGCGACCACGCCGATGCCGTCTCGACCTTCGAGCTTGAGGAGGGCGGCAACTGGCTGGTCGAGGCGACCGTCTACGGCGAGCCCGACGCCCCGCGCCTGACCGCCCGCGTCGCGATCCTCGCCGAGGCCATCGGCATCCCCGAGCCGAAGCTGATCATCGAGGATCTGCCGTCCATCGACTGGGTGTCGCACAGTTACCAGGGCTTCCCGCCGATCCGCGCCGGCCGCTTCTTCGTGCACGGCTCGCACCACGAGGGCACGGTGCCCGCCGGCTCCATCCCGCTTCTGGTGGACGCCGCGACCGCCTTCGGCACCGGCGAGCATGGTTCGACCAAGGGCTGCCTGATGGCGCTCGACCGCCTGTCCCGCCACGTCAAGCTCCCCCGCAACGGCCGGGGCGGCGCGCTGGACATGGGCTGCGGCTCCGGCATTCTGGCGCTGGCGGTGGCCAAGCGCTGGCGTGTTCCTGTCACCGCCGTGGATATCGACCCGGAGGCCGTGCGCGTCACCCGCCTGAACGCCTCCATCAACGGCATCAAGACCCGCATCCGGGCGGAAGGCGGCGACGGCTACCACACGCCCGTGGTGGGCAAGCACAAGCCCTACACGCTCATCACCGCCAATATCCTGGCCCGCCCGCTGGCCCGCATGGCCCCGCAGCTGCGCCGCCATCTGAAGCGCGGCGGTTATGCCGTCCTCGCCGGCCTGCTGAACCGGCAGGAGCGCCACGTCCTCCAGGCCCACCGCACCCAGGGTCTCAACCTCGTCGCCCGCATCCCGGTCGGCGAATGGACGACTCTTGTGGTGAAGCGCCCGAAGCGCCGCTGAACCGCAACTGGCATTCGGCCCTCCGCGCGCCATTTCTTCCTGTGAGGAAGAAGGACCGCACGGAGGACCGATGCTGAACCGGATCAGGGCGCTTTTCGATTCCACCGACACCGGCGAGACCGACAACCACACGCTCCAGGCCGCCGCCGCGGCGCTTCTGGTCGAGGCCGCGCGCACCGACGACACCATCTCCGGGCCGGAGCGCGACCGCATCATCGAGGTGACCCGCCGCCACTTCGGCCTGACCGAGGATGAGGCACGGGACCTCTTGACCGCCGCCGTCTTCGACACGGAAGGCGCCTCGCCCTACTACCGCTACGTCAGCGTCATCATGGACCGCTGCCCGCCCAACAAGCGGCTGTGGATCATCGAGATGCTGTGGGAGGTCGCCTACGCCGACGGCCAGTTGAACGACCTGGAAGCCAACCTCCTGCGCCGCATCGGCGGCCTGCTCCACGTCTCCGACATCGAGCGCGGCGAGGCCCGCAAGCGCGTCCTGGAACGCCTCGGCCTGCCCGAAGACACAGGTCTCCCTTGATTGTCGGCCTTCCATCATAGCGCCCTTCCGCCCGCTTGCGTTGCGCCGCGCCGCTGCCTAGCCTGACCGCATCGGCATCATCGGACGAGGACAGATCCCGTGCCCAGCGCGTACCGTGGCGACGAAACCCTGGCGGCCCTCCTGACCCAGGCGGGCGTTTCCCGCAGCCCGGCGGAGGTCCGCGCCCTCGTGGCCGGCGTCCTCGCCGCGCCCGAGCCGCAGGACCCCGACGCCTGGATGGTTCTGGTCGCCGAGCGTCCATCCCCCGACCTTGTCGACCAGCTCCGCGCCCTGAAGGCGGACCTCGCCGCCGCCACGGCGCCCCAGGCCCCGGACCACGCAGCCCGCCTGAAGGCCCTGCGCGACGTGCTGAAGCGCCGCGAGCTGGATGGCTTCATTATCCCGCGTGGCGACGAGCACCAGGGCGAGTACGTCCCCCCGCGCGCCCAGCGCCTTGCGTGGCTGACCGGCTTCACCGGGTCCGCCGGCCACGCCGTGGTCGCCGCCGAGCGCGCCGCGATCTTCGTGGACGGCCGCTACACCCTTCAGGTTCAGGCCGAGGTGCCCGCCGCCCTCTACGACTACAAGCATCTGATCGAGGATCCGCTGTCCGCCTGGGCGGCCGAGGCGCTGCCCCAGGGCGGCCGGCTCGGCTACGACCCGTGGCTGCACACGGTCGGTTGGGTGGAGAAGACCCGGCAGCAGCTGGAGCGTGCCGGCCTGACTCTGGTGCCCTGTCCGGACAACCCGGTGGACGCCGTGTGGGCCGACCAGCCGCCGCTGCCGCTTGCCCCCGTGGTCGCCCATGACACCGCTTTCGCCGGTCCTTCCGCCGCCGATAAGCGCGCCCGCATCGCCGACGAACTGAAGCGCCAGGGCATCGGCGCCGCCGTCCTGACCCAGCCCGATTCCATCGCGTGGCTGTTGAACCTGCGCGGCGCCGACGTGCCCTGCACGCCGTTGCCGCTGTCCTTTGCGATTCTCGGTGACGACGGCTCTGTCGATCTCTTCATCGACCGCCGCAAGCTCGCCCCCGGCGTGGAGGCCCACCTCGGCAATCAGGTCGCCGTCCGCGCCCCCGAAGACCTCGGCCCGGCTCTTGATGCCCTTGGGCGCGGCGGGCGCAAGGTGCTGGCCGACCCGACCACCACCTCCGCCTGGATTTTCGATCGCCTGCATTTGGCCGGCGCGAAGATCGAACGCGACCCCGATCCCGTCGCCCTGCCGAAGGCCTGCAAGAACGAGGCGGAACTGAACGGCACCCGGGCCGCCCACGCCCGCGACGGCGCGGCGCTCGTCCGCTTCCTGCACTGGCTCTCCAAGGAGGCGCCCAAGGGCACGGTCACGGAAATCACCGCCGCCGAGCACCTTCTGTCGCTGCGCCAGACCAACGAGCATTTCCGCGGCCTCAGCTTCGAGACGATCAGCGGTTCCGGCCCGAACGGCGCCATCGTCCATTACCGCGTGTCGCCGGACACCGACCGCCGCCTGGAGCCCGGCAGTCTGTTCCTTCTGGACAGCGGCGCCCAGTATCTGGACGGCACGACCGACGTCACCCGCACCATCGCCATCGGCACGCCGACGCCCGAGATGCGGGAGCGTTTCACCCAGGTCCTGAAGGGCCACATCGCCGTCAGCACGGCGCGCTTCCCGCACGGCACGACCGGGTCCCAGCTCGACACGCTGGCCCGTCTGCCGCTGTGGATGGCAGGATTCGACTACGACCACGGCACCGGCCACGGGGTGGGCAGCTTCCTGTCCGTGCACGAGGGGCCGCAGCGCATTTCCAAGGTGCCGAACACCATCGCGCTTCAGCCTGGCATGATCCTGTCGAACGAGCCCGGCTACTACAAAACCGGCGCTTACGGCATCCGAATCGAGAACCTGATCGTCGTCCAGCCTCTCGACCTGCCCATGGCCGAACGCCCCATGTTGGGCTTCGAGGTGCTGACGCTCGTTCCCATCGACCGCAACCTGATCGAACCGGCGCTGCTGACGGCCGAGGAAATCGCCTGGATCAACGCCTACCACGCCCGCGTCCGCGACGCCCTGACCCCGTTTCTTAACCCCGATACGGCGGCGTGGCTGCTGGAGGCGACCTCCCCGATCATCGTCTGAGTCGAAGCCACATCGCGTGACGCAAGATCGACACGGATTTCACCGATTAGAACACGGATTTCACGGACATTCCCGCCATCAGCCTCACTCGTCGTCATGCCCGTGCTCCACACGGGCATCCACGACAGGGGAGGGGGCTTCGGAGAAATCCGTGTGAATTCTTGCCCCCGATTTCAGCGCCTTTCGCACGAAGCAGCGCGTCCGCTTGTCACGGCCCGCAATGCGCGAACGGGCAAATCATCCCGTGCGTTCGCTCGTGAAATCTGGCAAGGTCCGCAACCGGCACGCGGCCTGTCCGATAGGGTTAACTCCTTGTGACCGTTCGCAACGGAATTCGGTTGCGACGGCATTTGGTAACCTGAAATTTACGGGCTTGCCGCAGTGTCTCTCTGAGGGATGACTTTTCGACAGACTTAGGGCATCACAGTCGGAACCAGTCCTCGACTACGGCGCAAGCGCCTTGCGCCGGACGAGCTGAACGCCGGGCCGGGGCCTAGCAACGGAAGAATGCGGAGACGCCTAGATGAAGATCCTCGTCGTCGATGACTACGCCACCATGCGGCGCATCGTGCGGAACCTCCTGACCCAGATCGGCTACACGGACATCGACGAAGCCGGCGACGGCGTCTCGGCCCTGGCCAAGCTGCGCGAAGCCAAGTTCGGCCTCATCATCTCCGACTGGAACATGGAGCCGATGACCGGCCTCCAGCTCCTCAAGGAGATCCGCGCCGACGCGAAGCTCGCCCCGATCCCGTTCATCATGGTCACCGCCGAGAGCAAGACCGAGAACGTGATCGCCGCCAAGCAGGCCGGCGTGAACAACTACATCGTCAAGCCCTTCAACGCCGACACGCTGAAGCAGAAGATTCAGGCCGTTATCGGCGGTTGATTGGGCGGCGGCTAAGGAGCACCGGCTTGGACCAGCTTCCGCAGCTTTCCGAGGAGGAGTTCGAGCAGATCGAAGAAGCGATCGCTCGAACCGCCAAGGGGCGCGCCTTTCTGCGCCGCCTCCACCGCCGTGCCTTCGGGGCATCGTCGGAGGAGGTGCGCAGCATGCTGTCGGAGTTCCGCAACTCCTGGCAGCAGCAGAATCAGGCGGTGGAAGCGGCCAAGCACGTCGAGGTGCTGCGGCGCGAGCTGATGGAGATGGCCGCCTCCATCGAGCAGGCGCGGCGCGAGGTCGCGGCCCTCCGGCCCCCCGACGGGGCCAGCGACAAAATCCTTTCGGCCACCAACGAGCTGGACGCCATCGTCATCTCGACCGAGCGCGCCTCGTTCGAGATCCTGAACGCTGCCGAGCGGCTGATGGATTTGTCCGGCAAGCTGCGCGCCGACGGTGCGGACGGCAGCCTGTGCGGCGAGATCGAGGCGGAGGTGACCAACATCTTCACCGCCTGCTCGTTCCAGGATCTGACCGGCCAGCGCACCAGCAAGGTGGTCAACGCGCTCCGCTACATCGAACAGCGCGTCAACGCCATGATCGGCATCTGGGGTGCCGAGGCGTTCGAGGGCCTGAAGGTCGAGCACGAAAACACCGACAAGCGCCCCGACGCGCACCTGTTGAACGGCCCGCAATTGGACGGGCTGGGGGTCAGTCAGGCCGACGTGGACAGCATGTTCGACGGCCCGTCCGTCCCCGCCGCCGCCCCGGCTCAGGAACCCGCTCCGCCGTCCGCGCCCGAGCCTGCCCCGGCGGCCGGCGCGAAGTCCAGCCAGGCGGACATCGACAGCCTCTTCGACAGCCCGGCGCCTGCCGCTCCGGTTCCCGCCGCCCCGGCCAAGGCGAGTCAGGCCGACATCGACAGCATGTTTGATTCGCCGGCACCCGCCGCCGCTCCGGCCCCTGCGGCCCCGGCCAAGGCCAGCCAAGCCGATATCGACAGCATGTTCGACAGCCCGGCGCCCGCTGCTGCTCCCGCCAAGGCCAGCCAAGCGGACATCGACAGCATGTTCGACAATCCGGCTCCGGCGGCCCCTCCGCCCGCCAAGAAGCCGGTGCCGAAGCCGCCCACCGCAGCGGCCAAGCCCGTGCCGAAGCCGGCCCCCAAGCCCGCTCCCGCTCCGGCTCCCGCCGCCGAAGCCCCGACCCCCCTCGACCAAGCGGCCATCGACGCCCTGTTCGGCTAACGGTGCCGAAAACGCCCTCGCCCACCCCCGGCGGGAGAGGGAAGGGGCCCATGGCGAGGCCATGGGAAGGGTGAGGGCTTGGTTCACCCCTGCATTGAACAGAGTCCGCGCGCCGCGCAATCTGCGCAACGATGCAAAGCCGGGCCATGCAACCAATGCATGACTTTCCGGTCGCTCAAACACCATCAATCTTCTCTTTGCCACCGAAGTCACAAATCTTTAGGCGAAATCCAAGGCAAAGTTTGATATGACGTGTGCTGTGCGGCGGTCCCTGTCCAAGGCCGGCGCCAAGCGCTGACATACCGGCCGGATGGCCGTTGGCAAAAGGGCGAGGAGCCAGCATGAAGAATCTCTCGAAACCCTTCATGGCTGAGATTCAGAAGGCTCGCCGCAACGGCAGCAGCCCATTCCAGGTCATCGCGGAGGAGGTCGGCCCCATCGCGGCCGCTCTGCCCGCCGGCCCGGTGACGGTGGACCAAACCGAGGTCATCCGCGCCATCAACGATCTGGGCGCCAAGCTCGACCGCTTCCTGACGCTGGACGCCAACCAGATCGAACAGATCCAGGTCGAGATCGCCGACATCTCCGGCCGCATCAAGGCCACCAAGGTGGAAATGGCGGCGATCCGCCACCCGCTGGCCGGCGAGGACAAGTTCCAGCAGGCCTCGCAGGAACTGAACGCCGTCGTCAACGCGACGGAGGTCGCGACCAACACCATCATGGCCTGCGCGGAAGAGCTGGAAGAGGTCGTGCACGAGCTGAAGTCGTCGCTGCCGGAGGGCTACCACGCCGACCGCGTCAACGACATGAACGACGTCATCGTGCGCATTTACGAGGCCTGCAACTTCCAGGACCTGACCGGCCAGCGCATCACCAAGGTCGTCCGCGCCCTGTCCTTCATCGAGGAGCGCGTGGAGGCGATGATGGGCCACTGGAACAAGCGCGAGTTCGAGGCGATGCCGCTGCCGCCGTCCGTCACCAAGAAGGACGAGCACCTGGAACTGCACGGCCCTGCCGAGCAGCAGGAAGCCGGCAACATCAGCCAGGCCGACATCGACGCCCTGTTCGCATAAGCTCTTTCCTGGGACGACGGGGATGTCAGGGAACCGGGGAGTGTGGCAACGGCCGGACCCCCATCCTTGCCTCAGAAACAGAACACCCAAGGAACTTGCCGTGCCCGCACGCCTCCGTGCTATATAGGGCCAAACTTGGAAGCATTGTGACGATCATGCCGCCTCGCCTGACCCGCCTGCCGCTCGTGGCCCTCCTCCTCGGCACCGCCCTGACCGCCTGCTCCTCCACCAAGGAGGAACTGGATTACGTGGAGCGCCCCGCCGAGCAGATCTATCAAGAGGCGGACGCCGCCATGCAGGACGAGCGGTTCAAGACCGCCGCCAAGCTGTATGACGAGGTGGAGCGTCAGCACCCCTATTCCGAATGGGCCGCCAAGGCGCAGATCATGGCCGCCTACGCCCATTACCAGGACCTGAAGTACGACGACGCCATCCTGGCGCTCGACCGCTACATCCAGCTGCATCCGGGCAGCAAGGACGTCGCCTACGCCTATTACATGCGGGCGCTGTCCTACTACGAGCAGATCACCGATGTCCGCCGCGACCAGCGCATGACGAGTCGCGCGCTGGAGGCCCTGTCGGAGGTCGTGCGCCGCTTCCCCGAAAGCCAGTACGCGCGCGACGCCAAGATCAAGATCGACCTGACCAACGACCACCTCGCCGGCAAGGAGATGGAGGTCGGGCGCTTCTACATGAAGCAGGGTCAGCAGACCGCCGCCATCGGCCGGTTCCGCACGGTGATTGAAAACTACCAGACCACCTCCCATGTGCCGGAAGCCCTCCACCGTCTGGTGGAATGCTATCTGGCGCTCGGTATCACCGACGAGGCGAAGACCGCCGCCGCGGTGCTCGGTCACAACTTCCCCGGCAGCGAATGGTACACGGACAGCTACGCACTGCTGGTGGACGCCAACGTGCGTCCGGAGCGAAACGACAAGTCGTGGATCAGCAAAGCCTGGAGCTCCCTGTTCTAGGCCGTTCCGTGCTGGCCTCGCTGACGATCCGGGACGTCGTCCTGATCGAAAAGCTGGCGCTCGGCTTCGATCGGGGCCTCTGCGTGCTGACCGGCGAGACCGGCGCCGGCAAGTCGATCCTGCTGGATGCGCTGGGCCTTGCGCTCGGCGCGCGCGCCGAATCGGGCCTCGTCCGTCACGGCGCCGAGCAGGCCTCGGTCACCGCCGAGTTCGAGCTGTCCGGCGACCATCCCGCCTTCGACATCCTGAAGGAACAGGGGCTCGACGCCGAGGACCGCCTCGTCGTGCGCCGCACCGTCAGCGTTGATGGCCGCAGCCGCGCCTGGGTCAACGACCAGGCGGTCGGCGTCGGCCTGCTGAAGCGCCTGGGTGAGGAACTCGTCGAAGTTCACGGCCAGTTCGACACCCACGGCCTGCTGAACCCGCAGACCCATCGCAGCGTGCTCGACGCCTACGCCGGCCTTGACGCGCAGGCCGCCCAGGTCGCCGCCGCGCACCGCGCGTGGCGTCAGGTCGAGGACGCGCGCGCCAACGCCGCCGCCGAGATCGCCCGCGCCCGCTCCGAAGAAGAATACCTCCGCCACGCCGTCGCCGAACTGGACGCGCTCGCCCCGAAACAGGGCGAAGAGGAAGAGTTGGCTGAGACCCGCGCCGTGCTGATGCACCGGGAAAAGCTGGTCGACGCCATGAACTCCGCCTTCGCGGAGCTGTCCGGCGACCGTGGCGTGGAACGTGCCCTGTCCTCGGCCATCCGCACGCTGAGCCGCATCGCCGACAAGGCCGGCGGCAAGCTCGACCCGGTGATTGCCGCGCTCGACCGTGCCGCGACCGAGGCGGGGGAGGCCATCGCATCCCTCCAGGCCGCCTCCGCCGACGTGGACATGGACCCGCAGGCCCTGGAAAAGCTGGAAGAGCGCCTCTTCGCGCTGCGCGCCGCCGCCCGCAAGCACGGCGTGGACGTGGACGCGCTGGCGGCGCTCCGCAAGGACATGGCCGACCGCCTTCTCCTCATCGAGGACCAGGGCGACCTGCTGACCCGCCTCGCCAAGGAGGCCGAGGTGGCGCGCGAGGCCTACCGCAAGGCCGCCGAGGCGCTGAGCAAGGCCCGCCAGTCCGCCGCCGGAGACCTGGACAAGGCGGTCGCCGGCGAGCTGGCACCGCTGAAGATGGAAAAGGCCAGGTTCCGCACGCTGGTCGAACCGCTGGGTGAAGCCGAATGGACCGCCGCCGGCATGGACCGCGTGGCCTTCCAGGTCGCCACCAACCCCGGCTCGCCCCCCGGTGCGCTCAACAAGATCGCGTCCGGCGGTGAACTGGCGCGCTTCATGCTGGCGCTCAAGGTGGTTCTGGCCCAGACCTCGACCGTGGGCACGCTGGTCTTCGACGAGGTGGACACCGGCATCGGCGGCGCCGTCGCCGCCGCCGTGGGCGAACGGCTGGAAAAGCTCGGGCACGGCTTGCAGGTGCTCGTGGTCACCCACAGCCCGCAGGTCGCCGCGCGCGGCTCCACGCACCTGAAGGTCCAAAAGTCGGTGAAGGGCGAGCAGGTGACGACCGGCGTCGCCGAACTGGACGGCGACGACCGCCGGGAGGAGATCGCCCGCATGCTCTCCGGCGCCACCATCACGGCGGAGGCCCGCGCCGCCGCCGACAGTCTGATCGCGGGGCGAGGGTAGGGCAAAGTCCCATCCTTCGCCCGCAACGGTCATCCAACGGCCACAGCAAAGTCCGGATAGTCCAGCCTCGTACAGTTATGGAACGAGGTTGGCGCTATGTCGAACACCACCGCCCCCATCGGAAACGTCGTCGTGATCGACACTGGCCTGTCCTCGTCCTGGGGCACGGGCCGGCTGGTCTATCAGCAAGATTTCTACCACAACGACGACAACGTCATGGTTTCCGACGCGAACACGCACGGGGCCATGGTCACGGCCGGCATTCTGAAGAACGCCCCCGACGCCGGCATCATCGCCCTGAAGGTCATGTCCGACAGCGGCGGCGCCACCGACGAGACTTACATCGAGAAGGCCCTGCAATGGGTCGTCGCCAACGCCGACGCCTACAACATCGTGGCGGTGAACCTGTCGCTCGGCGGCGGCGCGCAGACCGTGGCGGCGACCACCTCCATGTCCGACGAACTGGCGGCACTCGCTGCCAAGCGCGTCCTGACCGTGGCGGCCGGCGGCAACAGCGGCGACGGCGGCGCCACGCAGAGCGTGTCGAGCTTCGCCGCCGACGCCAACCAGATCTGCGTCTCCGCCTCGACCGGCGACGGGAGCTTCCCGGCCTGGGCGCAGCGCAGCCCGACCCTGACCGACATCTGCGCGGACGGCACCGACATCCGGCTGACCAACAGCGCCGGTCTCACCTATTCGGCCAACGGTTCCTCCTTCGCCGCGCCCACCGTCACGGCGGCCGTGGCGCTGGCCCAGCAGCAGGCCGTCAGTCTGACCGGCGCGCGCCTGACCCAGGACCAGTTCCTGTCGCTCGCCAAGGCCAGCGGCACGGCCATGGGCACGTCGGGCTATTTTGATCTGAACACCGACGCCCTGCTCGCCAAGATCGCCCAGACTTACACGCCGACCACCCCGGCGCCGCAGCCCGACACCTCGACCATCACCGTCAACGCCCTGGGTTACCCGGCCGGTGGCGTGAACGCCCACTTCAAGCTGCTGGTGGACGGCCAGAAGATCGGCGAGGGCGTGGCCGGCACGACGGCCAAGGACTACGCCTTCACCGCCAACCTGACCGGCGGCCAAGCCCACAAGGTCCAGGTGCAGTACGACAACGACGCCGTCGTCAACGGCCAGGACCGCAGCCTGTTCGTGAACAAGGTCACCGTCAACGGCCACGCCATGGCGGCGACCGACGCGAACGTCACCTACGACAAGGGTGCTCTCGACGGTCTCGACGTGGTCAAGGGCCAGTCGGGGATGTGGTGGAACGGCACGCTGGTGTTCAACACCCCGGCTTCCGCTTTCCCGGCCGCTCCGGCCACCGGCTCGACCATCACCGTCAACGCCTCCGGCAGCCCGGCGGGCGGCGTGAGCGCCCATTTCAACCTGCTGGTCGATGGCAAGAAGATCGGCGAGGGCATGGCCGGCACCACGGCCAAGGATTACAGCTTCAACACCAGCCTGACCGCCGATCAGGCCCACAAGGTCCAGATCCAGTACGACAACGACGCGGTCATCAACGGCCAGGATCGCAGCCTGTTCGTCAACAAGGTCACCATCAACGGCAAGGCGGTCCTGCCGACCGATGGCATCGTGACCTACGACAAGGGGGCCTTGGACGGTAAGGACGTGGTCAAGGGCCAGTCGGGCCTGTGGTGGAACGGCACGCTGGTGGTGAACGCCGACAAGGGCTACTTCCCCGGCGCCACCGCCCTGGCCGAAGCCGGCCAGCAGGAGGTTTACCAGCACCTTGTCACGCAGGGGCTGGACGGGCTTCAGGGCCATACGGACGATGTGGTGCCCATGGCCTTCGATCTCGCGGCGCTGGCCCCGGACCTCTACGCCCACGCCGACCTGCTGCACGACCACAGCACCGGCTGACGCATCGCCAAAGGGGGCGGCGCAGTCCTACGCGCCCCCCTTCGGCATCACGCCGCGCTCTTCCACGGCTGCCAGCCGCCCAGCCGCAGCCCGACGGCGAAGCTGGTGAAGGGGATGCGCAACTCCAGATCACGCGGCTGGAAGAAGGTCAGGCGCTCCGGCGCGCCAGTGGGGCCGAACTCCAGCCGGGCGCCCTTCGGCTCCTCGGCGAACTCGTCGCTCATCACCTGCCAGATCTCCAGATCGTCGCCGTGGTTGGAGATCTTGTACTGGCCGCAGCGCCACACCGACGTTTCGCCGACCCCGCCTTCGACGACTTTCTTGTCGCCGTCCATCTTCACGTCGCCGACCCCGGCCGCCTGGCCGGACATGGACGGTCCCTGACTCTCGGCGCGGAAGCCCAGCCGCAGCCACGGCGTGCGCGTGCGCGGGATCATCCGGCGCAGCAGCCGCGCATCCTCCGCCGCGAAATGGTCCGGGTCGTCGTACAGGATGCGGTCGAGCGCCGCGGCGATGACGAACCGATCATCGACGGAGAGGGAGTTGGCGGGCAGGGGCATGGCGGCTTCCGGCTTGTCCTCGCATCTCTCCATTTGCCTTTCCCATCCGGCAAATTCCAGGAAAACTGCATCATCCGCCTCCGTTGGAACTGCTTTTCGGGTTGTTGGCATATTCATTTATGATCAGAATTTGAGAAGAGCTTCATGACTTTCGCCGAATTGACTCGGCATGTCTCGCAGACGCACCATCCAAGGGTGCGGGTGAGAGCATTCAGATAAGAAGCACCGCACTCGTCGGCGTTCTTTGGGAGGAATGCAAATGACCGAACGACGTGCATGCCGGACCAAGCTGTACCTTGCCGTTCTGCCCTTCTTGATGGTGCCGCTCGGTGCTTGCGGATTGACCGCTGCGCAGAAGGAGGCCGTGGCGACCTTCGGCACCGCCAGCAAGGACTACGGTGAATTGGTGGTGACGGAGTTGCCGCAGATGCGCAACGGCATCATGGAGATGCAGGCGGCGTCCCTGGCGCTTCCGGGCGCCAGATCCTCCAGCGATTTCGCCGCGAGGAAGTTCACCAATCTGGACAGAAACCTCGATCAAGACGATCTGACGCGCCCGATGCAGTTGGCGCTTGCCCTTCGGTCCTATGGGCAAGGGCTGGTCGATCTCGTCGGCGACGGCAATCCGGATGCCGTCAAACAGCACATGTCGTCCATCGGCGACAATCTCGCCAAGCTGCCCGGCTTCGCCGAGGACGGCGACCGTATCAAGGCCGTGGCGGGGAAGGCCGGGCCGGTCGCGTCGCTGGCCGTGGAGAACGTCAAGCGCGATGCCGTGATCGACATCGTCCGGGCTTTCGCGCCGACGGTGGACAAGGCTGCCGATCTTCTGGCCGGAGAATTCCGCGTGTCCGGGAACACGTCGCTTGCGGCGTATGAGTCGGCGGCGCGTGGGCTCGACATTTCGCTTCGCGACGCGTTCGACACGATCAACGCTCCAAACCGCCGTGCGAGCATGCCGGCGTCCGACCGGTGGCTTTTCGTCAACGCCGACCGGATGCACCGCAACCACAAGGCGCACATCGCCACGCTCGACCAGACGGGAGGCGAAACCGCAGCAAAGCTGAAGAAGGCGCATGCCGCCCTGCTCGCGGCGGTGGAGGACCGTGCCTACTCGATCGAGGACATCCGCCAGTTCGCCAGGGAAGTGCAGACCCTCTACGCCCTCGTCCGGGCCTTCGGCTAAGGAGATCGCTCTCATGACCACCAGCCAGTCTCTTGGAAACGACATCCGCCTGCTCCTCGATGAGTTGATGGATCTGCTCGACGAAACACCGGTCGATCGAAAGGGACCGATCTACGCTCGGATCGACGAGCTGCACGAACTGCTGGACCGTCTGATCGACGAAACCATCGAGAGGAAGAAGGCGGAGTACGACGCCGCCATTGCCGATCTCGGGCGGGCGAACAAGGCGATCAAGGAGGCACGCAAGCGGGTCAAGGATCTGCTGGAAGCGTTGGAGATCGTTGACAAGGCGGTGTCCGCCATTGCCGGCCTGCTCAAGGCCCTGGCCTGACCGCGGCCGTCCCGCGACGGATCCCGGATCCGTCGCGGGCTGCGCACGCGGCGGGGAAGGCATGGCGTTTCGTCTCTCCCGATCCCGTCCCATCGGCGCTATGCTGCGCCCCCAAATGACGAGGGACAGAAGAGACCCACCATGACCGACCTGTTCGACACCCCCGCCAACCTTCGCGCCATCCCCGTGGAGGAACTGACGGTCGAGCAGGCGCAGGCCGAACTGGCCGCCCTGTCCAAGGAAATCGCGCACCACGACCGGCTCTATCACCAGATGGACAAGCCGGAGATCAGCGACGCCGACTACGACGCTCTGGTCCGCCGCAACAACGCCATCGAGGCGCGCTATCCCGAGCTGCGCCGCGCCGATTCGCCGAGCCTGCGCGTCGGCGCCGCCCCGGCCGCCGGCTTCCGCAAGGTGCGCCACGCCGTCCCCATGCTGTCGCTCGGCAACGCCTTCGCGGAGGAGGACGCGCACGAATTCGTGGCGCGCATCCGCCGCTTCCTGGGCCTGCCCGACGACGCCCCCATCGAGTTCGTGGCCGAGCCGAAGATCGATGGCCTGTCCCTGTCGCTCCGCTACGAGGACGGCCGCCTCGTCCAGGCCGCCACGCGCGGCGACGGCACGGAGGGCGAGGACGTGACCGCCAACGTCCGCACCATCCGGGACGTGCCGCAGCAGCTCCCCGCCCCATACCCCGCCGTGCTGGAGGTGCGCGGCGAGGTCTACATGAACCGCGACGACTTCCTGGCGATGAACCGCGCCTACGCGGAGAAGGGGGAGCCCGTCTTCGCCAACCCGCGCAATGCGGCGGCCGGCTCGCTGCGCCAGAAGGACGCGAAGATCACCGCCTCCCGCCCGCTCTGCTTCTTCGGCTACGCGCTGGGCGAGGTGTCGGAACCCATCGCCGACACCCAATGGGGCATTCGCGAGCGGCTGCGCGGCTGGGGCTTCCACCTGAACCGCCCGTCCAACCTGTGCGACGGGGCCGAGGCGCTGCTGACCCACTACCGCAAGATCGGCGAACAGCGCTCCGCCTTGCCGTTCGACATCGACGGCGTGGTTTACAAGGTCAACAGCCTGGAGCTTCAGCAGCGGCTGGGCTTCGTTTCCCGCGCGCCGCGCTGGGCCATTGCCCACAAATTCCCGGCGGAGCAGGCGCAGACCCGGCTGAAGGGCATCACCATCCAGGTCGGCCGCACCGGCGCCCTGACTCCCGTAGCAGAGCTTGAGGACATCACCGTCGGCGGCGTCGTGGTCAGCCGCGCCACCCTGCACAATGAGGACGAGATCGCCCGCAAGGACATCCGCATCGGCGATCTCGTGATCGTCCAGCGGGCCGGCGACGTGATCCCGCAGATCGTCGGCGTGGTGGAAAGCCAGCGCCCGGCCAACACCGAGCCCTACCGCTTCCCCGACCATTGCCCGGTCTGCGGCAGCCTCGCCGTGCGCGAGCCGGACGAGGCGGTGCGCCGCTGCACCGGCGGCCTGATCTGCGGCGCCCAGGCGAAGGAGCGCCTGCGCCACTTCGTTTCCCGCAACGCCTTCGACATCGAGGGGCTGGGCGAGAAGACCATCGAGGAATTCTGGGACGACGGCCTGATCCGCTCCCCCGTGGACATCTTCACGCTGGAAAAGCGGGTGGAGGAGGGCGCCATCGCCATCCTCGGCCGACCCGGCTGGAAGGAAAAGTCGGTGGAGAACCTGTTCTCCGCCATCAACCAGCGCCGCGCCGGCATCGACCTGCACCGCTTCGTCTTCGCGCTGGGCATCCGCCACATCGGCGAGGTGACTGCCAAGTCGCTGGCCCGGCATTACGTGTCGCTCGACAGCCTGCTGACCGGCATGGAGCGCGCCATCGCCGACATGCCGGGCGAGGCGTGGCTGGACCTGCACGCGCTGAACGGCCTCGGCCCGGTGAAGGCCGATGCGCTGCTGGCCTGGTTCTCCGACCCGGAAAACCTGCCCAAGGTGGACTTCTACGCCACCCAGGACGCCTTGCGGCTGGAGAAGATCATCAAGCTGCTGGGCATCAAGAAGGTGGACGCCCGCGCCGCCCAGGCGCTGGCCGAACGGTACGGAACGCTGGACGCCTGGAAGCGGGCGATGATCGCCGCCGCCGGGGCGCAGCCCGGCCCCGCCTGGAACGAGCTGGTCGCCATTCCCGATGTGGGCGAGGTGGCGGCCGAGGAACTGGCCGGCTTCTTCCGCGAACGGCACAACCTGGACATCATCCAGGGCTTTCGGGAGGCGGGCGTCACCGTTCTCGACGCCGAGCGTCCGAAGGCGGCGGCCAACTCCCCCGTGGCCGGCAAGACGGTGGTCTTCACCGGCACTCTGGAGACCATGTCCCGCACCGAGGCCAAGACCCGCGCCGAGGCGCTGGGCGCCAAGGTCGCCGGCTCCGTCTCCGCCAAGACCGACTATTTGATCGCGGGCGCCGACGCCGGCAGCAAGGCGACCAAGGCCCGCGACCTCGGCGTCACCATCCTCACCGAACAGGAGTGGCAGGCGCTTATCGCCGGTTGAGGAGAGCCGTCAAATTGCCGCAGCGCGGCTGTGGCGCGTTGACGTGCCACAGCCTCCGGCCCCATAACAGGCGCCAAGAATAAGATGCGCTGGGGGACCGCCGTGGAACCGATTCAGTGGTCGCGTTGGATGAGCGTCGGCATCGACGACCTGGATGAGGATCATCGGGTCATCGTGGGCATCGTCAACAAGCTGGCCGAGGACGGGAGCCGCAACAACCCCGACGTGATCGAGGCCATCCTCGACGAGTTGATCACCTACACCAAGCGCCACTTCGCTGCCGAAGAGGCGCACATGGAGCGGGCCGGCTACCCGACCTTCGCCGCGCACAAGGCCCTGCACGACGGCCTGACCCGGCAGGTGGAAGCCTACCGCGAGCGCTTCCACGCCCAGCGCGACCAGATCCCCGGCGACGAGGTCTTCGGCTTCTGCTCCGACTGGCTGGGCAAGCACATCCTCCGGGAAGATACCCGCTTCGGCGAGTACGCCGCCGGCCCTACGGCGCCGTCCACGCCGTAAGCGCCTTCGCCCGACATCTCCGTTCTTTTCAAAGACGGTTGCTTTGCCGCCGGCCGCCGCAGCCCGTGGGCCGGCGCATCCGTCGTCATGCGCTCGTATGGGGTAAAAATTCCTTATGTCAGACTTTTATGCCTTGAACTGAACCGGTGTAATAGGTATAAAATCTTTCATCGGATTGGCGGTTAACCCGTAAGCCGAACGCGCCGCACGGCGCTCGTCCTTCCAAGCGAACACGACAGCGACCGGCGCACACACTGCGCGCCGGCAATGCATTCCCACACCCATTTTGAAAGGGAGTCCTCATGAGCCACAACGCGATCACGCTTGTCGGCCTGCCCGTCACCGCAAACGGACTGCTCAGCGCCCGTTCTTCGGTCAGCACCCTGTCCATCGGTTCCGGCATCAAGCCGCTGACGGTGGACACCGGCAAGGGATTCGAGCCGAACATGTGGGTGGTGGCCAGCGATGCGGCCGACCCCGACAATTCCATGGCCGGCACGGTCGTGGACTATAATCCTTCCACCGGTGCTCTGACTCTCCGCGTCTCTCCCGCCGATGTGCGCGGCGGCGGCACGCCGTCCTCCTGGACCGTGGCCATAAGCGGCCCGACCGGCCCGCGGGGGCCGCAGGGTGTTCAGGGCGAACCGGGCCAGCAGGGTCCGATGGGCCCGGTCGGCCCCCAAGGCGCGCAGGGACCGCAGGGTGTTCAGGGTGAACCGGGTCCGCAGGGTCTGATGGGGCCGATCGGCCTCCAGGGTGCACAGGGACCGCAGGGCGCTCAGGGTGAACCGGGTCCGCAAGGCCCGACCGGTTCGCAGGGTCCCCAGGGCGAGGTAGGCCCTCAAGGCCCGCAGGGGCCGCAGGGTGAAACCGGTCTGCAAGGCCCGACCGGTCCGCAGGGACCCAAAGGCGACGTCGGTCCCCAGGGACTCACGGGCGCGACGGGACCGCAGGGTCCGCAGGGCGAACCGGGACCGCAGGGCATCCCCGGTCTGAAAGGCGACAAGGGGGACAAGGGCGATAAGGGCGACGCCGCCGTTGTCGTCCCGGCGACGGAGACGGCGGCTGGCGTCGCCATGATCGCCACGCAGGCGCAAGCGAACGCCGGGACCGACGACGCCACGATCATCACGCCCAAAAAACTGGCGGCAATCACACTCCAGACCGGAACCGCCACGTTCAGCGGCGGCACCCTGACCCTCGATTTCGGCGGGCATGCTCATGCCGAATTCGCCCATACCGTCGCCGCCAACATCACGGCTTGGTCCTACGTCAACCGCCCGACCACCGGACGGACCTACGCCCGTGTCTCCCTAACCAACGCCGGGGCCTACGTTGTGGCATCGCCCACCGGCGCGCAGGCGGCGGGGGGCGTCGCCACCGGCATCGGCGCTTACACGGCCTCCGGAAAAGACGTGCTTCTGCTGTCGATCAACCCCGCCGGCACGGTGACCGAAATGTCGATCAAGAAGGATGTCAAGGCATGAGCATGATGCTGGCGGGCCTCATGGAGGAAGAGTTTGCCTTGGTGGGCGGTGGCAAGCTGTACGTGGACGACGTGTTCGGCGCCTCGGCCTATGTCGGGAACGGGGGCACAATGACGGTCCTCAACGGCCTGAACATGGCTGCGCGTGGGTGGATGACGTGGACAAAATCCCGAACCACCACGCACGGCCATGCCGTCATGTCCGATCTTATCGGCAACGGCTCGTACCTTACGACCCCAAGCGCGGCAGGCCCGGCCACGAATGGAAACACCTTCAGTACGGACGCCAATGGGATGGTGCTCGGCCCCTGGAACGGCTTCAACGCGGCGAATCAAAAGTTCATCAACTGGACCTTCCTTGAGGCCCCGAAGTTCTTCGCTAGAAAATTGGTCAGCCATACGACCGGAACTAATACGACAATTGACCTGACTGACTTGGGGGTGGTTGGCTGCGCCATTGTCAAGCGCGTGGATGCCGTGGGCGACTGGTGGGTGTGGCATCGGTCAGCACCAAACCACCTGCTGTATCTGAACCTGCCCAATGCCGTCGTCTCCAGCACGACCCTCGCTGTATCCAGAACCACGCTGACGCTTAACAGCGCAAGCCCTACAGGACAATACCTCGTCCTCGGCTTCGCGCACGACACGTCGCCGGACGGGATGATACAGTGCGATTACTACAGCAGCACGGCCCCCATTAATCTCGGATGGGAGCCACAGTTCATGCTCTTGAAGACCTCAACCGTAGCGGATAATTGGTATATCGCAGATCAGGTGCGAGGTTGGACAGCGGATGGGAGCTGGACAAGTCTGCAACCGAACACCAACAATACCGAAGCCGCTGGGTCCAATTTTTCTCCTAACGCCTCGGGGTTCACCCCTGCGTCCAACACCAGCAACTTGCCAGTCATCTACGTCGCAATCCGTCGCCCCAACAAGCCCGCACTGCAACTTGGCGCGGACAAGGTGTTTTGTCCGGTTGTGCGTACGGGTAACGGTGGAGCAACCAATATCACCACGCCCGGCTTCCCGGCTGATATGGTCTATGTCAACTACCGTGACAGTGCCCAGGCACGAGCTGTTGTTTCCCGACTTCGCGGTGGTGGAAAATATCTGCAAACGGAAAGCATCAACGCGGAAGGCTCCGCAATCTTCCTCAACTTTGACCAAATGTCAGGGTATCAGATTGCGAGTAACGTCCATAACGGCGTTGGGTATAGCCTGATTGATTACGCCTTCAAGCGCGCCCCCGACTATTTCGACGAGGTGTGCTACACAGGTACAGGCTTCGCCCGCCCCATCCGGCACAATCTCGGCAGCGCGCCGGGGATGATGTGGATCAAGCGGCGGGACGCCGACCAGGGCATCAACTGGCTCGTCTACCACAAGGCCCTCGGCTCGCCCTTTTCCCTGTCCCTGAACACGACGGCGGCTCCAACGGGTCCGTCCACCGACCACCTCAACGCCACCGATCCCACGGCGAGCAACTTCACCGTAGGCACGGGCGCGGCGACGAACTTCAGCGGCGGGAAGTACACGGCGTTCCTGTTCGGCGACACCCCTGGCCTTTGCAAGGCCGGATCGTTCACACTCGGGGCCGCGCCGTGGACCGAGACCTGCGGCTTAAACCCGCGCCTCGTCATCTTGAAGCGCACCGACGCTGTCGGGGACTGGTACGTGTGGGATACCGCACGAGGCATCGTCGCAGGGAACGATCCCTACTTCCTGCTCAACTCCACCGCCGCCGAGGTCACCAGCACCAACCACATCGATCCGGCGACGAACGGCTTCATCATCAACCCGACGCTCCCCGCCGGATCCTACGTCTACTGGGCCTGCGCCTGAGAGGAGGCGACACCATGGATCTCTATCGTGACCGCGCCACGGGCGCTTACCCGCTGACTCCCGATACCCTTGCCGCCCGACACCCCGGTTTCGGCTTCCCGGCGGGGACCTGGGGGCAGCCGATCCTCGACTTCCTGGGCGTCGATCCGGTGCACCCGGCGCCAGCCCCCACGCCGCCGGATGACGATCACGCGGTGCGCGAAGCGGCGCCCGTTCTGACCGCCAAGGGCCACTGGGAACAGGCGTGGGAGGTGTTCGACATCCGCGAGGTGCTGACGCCCGAGCAGGTGACCGACCTGAACGCGAACATCGCCGCCAAGGAGCGGGCGGCGGCTGAGGCCCTGATCGCGGCGATCGGCACGGCCGTGCAGGCCCACCTCGACGCCGAGGCGCGCACCCGCCGCTACGACGGCATCCTGAGCGCCTGCACCTACGCAACCAGCACCGTCCCGACCTTTCAGGCGGAAGGGCAGGCCTGCGTGGCGTGGCGGGACGCCGTTTGGGCCAAGTGCCACGAACTGCTTGCCGAGGTGCAGTCCGGCAAGCGGGCGCCGCTGACGCCGGCCGAGGTGGTGGCTTTGCTGCCGGCTCCGGAATGGCCGAACACGCCCTCCTGATCGACAACGCGAGGCCGCCGGATCCTGTCCGGCGGCCTTTCTTCCGCAGGGGAGGGAGACGCTGACGCCGGCAGGCCTCATCCAATTTGTTTGAAAATTGTTGTAATCCATTGAAATAATTGGAAAGTTGAATAGTCTTCAACGCTCCTGCGCGCACTGCCCATTTCTTCCGTCCCGGAAGGGGAGGGCGGTTGCGCGCGACTCTCCGCGTTCGCTTTGGAAGGGGAGGGCGCCCCGCGCGGGACTGGCGCCCCGCGAACCCGATAGGGGAGGGGCCGTACAAAAGCAAAAAGCCCTCCCCGGAAGGGGAGGGCAGTGCGGAACAGCAGGGCCTTTTCTGCTGGGAGGAACGGAGTTACGCGACCGCGCGGTGCTCGACAGTGCACCAGCCGGACGGAAGCATGGTCGTCGGCGTGTCGTAGCACCAGGCCGAGCGGTCGGCGAACAGCGCGCGCAGCAGCTGGTTGTTCAGCGCATGGCCGGACCGGACGCCGTGGAAATGGCCGATGAACGGACCGCCGGCCAGATACAGGTCGCCGACGGCGTCCAGGATCTTGTGGCGGACGAACTCGTCGTCGAAGCGCAGGCCGTCCTCGTTCAGCACCCGGTCGCCGGAAATGACGATGGCGTTGTCCAGCGAGCCGCCACGGGCCAGCCCCATCTTGCGCAGCCCCTCGACCTCGTGCAGGAAGCCGAAGGTGCGGGCGCGGCTGATCTCGTCCTTGAAGCTCTCGCCGTCCAGCTCAATGGCGTGGCTCTGCTGCGCGATCACCGCGTTGTCGAAATCGATGTCGAAGCGGAAGGTCGTGACGTCGTCCGGCGTGAAGGTCGCGCTCTTGGCGCCGTCCACCACGGTGACCGGCTTCAGGATGCGGATCGCGCGGCGGGCGGCGTTCTGCGCCACGGTGCCGACGCGCTCGATGGCCTCGACGAAGGGCTCGGCGCTGCCGTCCATGATCGGCACTTCGATGTTGTCCAGCGCGATGATCGCGTTGTCCACGCCGCAGCCGGCCAGCGCCGCCATCAAATGCTCGATCGTGCCGACGGTGGTGCCGTGGGCGTTGCCGATCACGGTGCACAGGCGGGTGTCAACCACGGTGTCCCAGCGCGCCTGGATCACGGCGGCCTGGCCGCTCAGATCGGTGCGCAGGAAGACGAAACCGGTGTTCGGCTCGGCCGGGGAAATCGTCAGCGTAACCGTCGCACCCGTGTGCAGACCAACGCCCGTGCAACGCACCGGCTTCTTCACGGTCCGTTGCAGCATGCCGTCGGTGTTCATGCGATTGTGAGCCACGGTCTCTTCCCGGTTTGATCTTGTGTTCTTGCGGCCGGTCCGCGTCACTTCAACGCCTGGGCGTTCCAGCGACAGCGCTTATGACCGCATATGCTAGGTATCATTCGGCCCCGTCGAGGACAAATCACTCTTTGTTACCGTTTGTTGCAAAGCGGTGGAGGCCATGCCGCAGACGCGAAAAGGCCGCCCCCAGAGCTTTCTTGCGAAACTCCGGAGGCGGCTGAAGTCGAACAGGTTGTGGATCTCCCACCGACGCCGCTTCAGGGAGGCGGCGGCGGCCGGCGGGGTACTCTCAGACCGAAAACACCCGCTTTAGTTCGCCTGACGACGCAGGAAGGCCGGGATGTCCAGCTGCTCCTCGTCGGTCTTGCCCTGCGGCGGCACGGCCGGGGCCATCGGCTGCGGGGCGGCGGCCGGCATGGCCGGGGCCTGATGGTGGTGAACCGGCTGCTGCTGGTGGGCAACGGGCTGGTGGTGGGCCGTCTGGTGATGGGCCGTCTGGTGGGCGTGCGGCGGCTGCACCGGCTGCTGCGGGGCGGCTTCACCCTTGCGGCCGGCCAGACCGGTCACCAGACCGAACAGGAAGTTCGGCTTGCGGGCCGGGGCGGCTTCCGGAGCCGGGGCCGGCGCCGGGCCGGCGGACAGCGCGGACGGAGCAACCGGGGCGGTCGCCGGCTGGCGCGGGCCGGGGTCGGCCGGGGTCGGGGCAATGAAGTGGCCGTCGCGGCGCTCGCCATGCAGCGGGCCGGTGGTGCGGGCCGGCTGGGCGGTCTCGACCGCCTGCTGCGGGGCAACTTCCGCCTGGACCGGAACCTGCTCCGGGGCCGGCTGGTGCACCGCCGGGGCGGCTTCCGCCTGGGCCGGGGCCTGATGGTGGTGGGCCGGGGCGTGCTGCAGGGCGGTGTTGCCGCTGCTCATCGGGCGGACACCGACAGCGGATCCGGTGGCGGCGCCCGGAATCGCCGGGGCGACCGGGGCCGAAGCCGGGGCCGGGGCGGTCAGGCCGGTCGGGGCCATCGGGGCGGCCGGCTTCTTCACGCCGCGGTCGGAGACCAGCGACAGGTTGACCGGGTGCAGGGTGCGCGGGTTGGCCATGGCGGCGGCGTCAATGCCCGTGGCGACGACGGACACGCGCATGGTGCCTTCCAGCGAGCTGTCGAAGGTCGAGCCGAAGATGATGTTGGCGTCCGGATCGACCTCGTCACGCACGCGGTTCGCGGCCTCGTCGACCTCGAACAGGGTCATGTCGTAGCCGCCGGTGATGTTGATCAGCACGCCGCGCGCGCCCTTCATCGACACGTCGTCCAGCAGCGGGTTGGAGATCGCGGCCTCGGCGGCCTCGATGGCGCGGCGCTCGCCGCCGGCCTCGCCGGTGCCCATCATCGCCTTGCCCATCTCGGTCATGACCGAGCGGATGTCGGCGAAGTCCAGGTTGATCAGGCCGGGCATGACCATCAGGTCGGTCACGCCGCGCACGCCGGAATGCAGCACGTCGTCGGCCATCTTGAAGGCGTCGGCGAACGTGGTCTTCTCGTTGGCGATGCGGAACAGGTTCTGGTTCGGGATGATGATCAGCGTGTCGACATACTGCTGCAGCTCGGCGATGCCCGACTCCGCCAGACGCATGCGGTGCGCGCCTTCGAAGTGGAAGGGCTTGGTCACCACGCCGACGGTCAGGATGCCGCGCTCACGGGCCGCGCGCGCGATGACCGGGGCTGCGCCCGTGCCGGTGCCGCCGCCCATGCCGGCGGTGATGAACACCATGTTGGAGCCGTCGAGGTAGCTGACGATCTCATCGATCTGCTCCTCGGCCGAGGCCCGGCCGACGTCCGGCTTGGACCCGGCGCCCAGGCCGCGCGTGACCGTGGTGCCGAGCTGAAGGCGCTTTTCGCACATCGAACCCTTCAGCGCCTGCGCGTCGGTGTTGCCGACGACGAAGTCCACGCCTTCCAAGTTCGACTTGATCATGTTGTTGACGGCGTTGCCGCCGGCGCCGCCGACGCCGAACACGGTGATCCGGGGCTTCAGTTCGGGTTCGATACCGGGCATCGTCACGTTGATCATTTGAGCCTCCACAACCTTTGCATTGGTTCGATGTTTGTCTCGCGGGTGACATCCCCCGGTTGATCCGGGGGCTTTTTGGAAACCGGCTACGGATTCCTCATCAGAGGTTCTCCCGCAGCCACAGGCCGACACGCCCGAAGAAACCGGAAGCAACGCCAGCCTCATGGCCCGCCACCGGAAGTTCCGTCGGATTGCGAACGGCGTGTAGGAGAAGGCCCGCACCGGTCGAGAAGGCGGGACCGCCGTGCGCCTCGTTCAGGCCGGCGATCCGCGTCGGGCGACCGATGCGGACCTGCTTGTCCAGGATGAGCTGCGCCAGCTCCCGCGTGTTGGGCAGCTGGCTGGCCCCGCCGGTCAGCACGACGCGGCGGCCGACCAGCTTGGCATAGCCCGACTGCTCCAGGCGGGAACGGACGATCTCGAAAATCTCCTCCAGCCGGGGCTGGATGATGCGGACCAGGAAGGATTTCGGCAGGTTGTTGGCGCCTGCGCGCTCCTCCTCGCCGACCTGGGGCACGTCGATCATCTCGCGCTCGTCGGCGGCGCTGGTCATGGCGCTGCCGTACAGCGTCTTCATGCGCTCCGCATGGACGACCGGGGTGGTCAGGCCGCGCGCGATGTCGTTGGTGACGTGGTTGCCGCCCAGCCGGATGCAGTCGGTCCAGACGAGGTTGCCCTCGCAGAAGACCGAAATGGTCGTGGTGCCGCCGCCCATGTCGATGCAGGCGGAGCCCATTTCCATCTCGTCCTCGACCAGACAGGCAAGGCCCGAGGCGTAGGGGCTGGCGACCATGCTCTCCATGTCCAGGTGGCAGCGCGCCACGCAGGTGTGCAGGTTGCGCACCGACCCGGCCGAGGCGGTGATGACGTGCGCCTGGACGCCCAGCCGCTCGCCGTACATGCCCTTGGGGTCGCGGATGCCCCGGTTGCCGTCCAGCGAGAAGCCCACGGGGATCGCGTGCACCAGCGCCTGATCGGGGCCGACCTGCAGCGTGCGCGCGTGGGACAGCGCGCGGCGCACGTCGCCCTCCGTCACCTCCTGGCCGGACACCGAGATCTCGGCGTTGAAGCCGTGGGAGATCGGGCAGGAGACGTTCACGATGACGTCGCGGATGGTCTCGTTGGCCATCTGCTCGGCCGCGTGGACGGCGGCGCCGATGGACGTCTCCGCCGCCTCCATGTCGATGATGGAGCCGGCGCGCACGCCCGTCGCGATCTGATGGCCCATGCCCAGAATGCGTACCGCTCCCGCGTCCTCGACACGCGCGATGAAGCAGACCACCTTCGTGGAGCCAACGTCCAACGCGGCGACGATTCCGCCGCGCGTGGGACGTTTTGGCTTTTTCGCTCCATTGAAGCCCATTTTCAGCACCCTGTGGCCTCGCTGCGTCCGATCACGTCTTCCTGCCCGGCTTCTTCTTGGTCTCCTCCTCCGTCCAGGGCAGGACGGCGGTGGCGGAGGTCTGAAGCACGGCGCGGTCGGGCTGGCGCAGGTCGACGGCGACCACGTCGCGGTCCAGCACGCGGCCGGACGCGTCCAGCTCGGCCAACTGGCGCAGCGCGGTGGTCATTCCGCCTTCCGGCAGCTTCACGACGACCCCGTTGTTCAATTTCAGGTCCCACCGGCGATCGCTGATCCACACGGCGGCGGTCACCTTGTCGCGCACCGAGGGCACCTTGTCGAGCGCCGCCAGCAGCTTCGGCACCTGCGCCGGGGCGTTGGCGCCCACGACCTGGGGCAGCGTCTCGATGCGCTCGTTGCCGCGCCGGGCCAGCTCGGTCGCGTCGGCCAGCGGACGGCCCTCGCGGTCGATCACCGTGAACTTGCGGTCGTGCTGCCAGATCGCCATGGGCTGGCGCTCGGTCAGCCGGACGTAGAGGATGTCCGGCAGGCGGCGCTCCACGGCGGCCGACGACACCCAGGGCAGACCCTCCAGCCGCTCCTTGGTCTCGGCCAGATTGACCGCCAGGATCGGGTCGCCGCGCTGAACGCCCAGCACGCGCAGCATGGCGTCGCGGTCGGTCTCCGTCCGTCCCTCGACCATCACGTCGTCCACCGCGAAGCCGATCCCGGCGCTGGCCGCGATCAGGCTTTCCTCGAAGGCGGCGGCGGTCTCGGCGAAGGTGCCGCGCTGCCACGCCATGCCGGCGGCGCCGGCGGCGACCAGAACCGGGGTCAGCAGCAGCGCGGCCTTGATCGCCGGCCGGGTCCAGCGCGGCCACGCGCGGCGGCGGTTGCCTTTCTGGGCCGACTGCGCCATGGCGCGCGGCGGGACCGGCGCGTCGCCGCGCGAACCCGTGGGACGGAAATGAGGATCGACACTCAATCGAGCTGGCATGCCGCGTTCTCCACCATCCAAGCGACCAGCGCGCCGTAGGACATGCCCACGGACACCGCCTGTTCGGGCACCAGCGACAGCGGCGTCATGCCGGGCTGGTTGTTGATCTCCAGGAAATACAGGCCCGTCGTGCCCGGCTTGCCGTCGTCCCAGCGGAAGTCGCTGCGGGTCACGCCACGGCAGCCCAGCGTCTGGTGCGCGACGATGGCGAGGCGCTTGGCCTCCTCGGCGACCTCCTCGGGGATGTCGGCCGGGACGGTGTGCACCGCGTGGCCGGCGCTGTACTTGGCCGTGTAGTCGTAGACCTGCGCCTCGAACCGGATCTCGGTGACGTTCAGGGCCTTATCGCCCATCACGCCGACGGTCAGCTCGCGGCCCGGAATGAACTCCTCGACCAGGGCGCGCTCGCCGAAGGTCCAGGCGTCGCCGACCGGGCTGTTCTGCCCCTCGCGCACCAGCGTGACGCCGACGGTCGAGCCTTCGTCCACCGGCTTGACGATGTAGGGCGCCGGCATCGGGTGCTGCCCGCCGGTCAGCTCCCCCCTGGTCAGAACGATGCCCTTGGGCGAGCGCACGCCGGCCGTGTCCAGCACGCGCTTGGTCATCACCTTGTCCATGGCGATGGCCGAGGCGCGCACACCCGAATGCGTGTAGGGCAGCCCGAGGAACTCCAGGATGCCCTGGATCGTGCCGTCCTCGCCGCCGCGCCCGTGCAGGGCGTTGAAGACCACGTCCGGGCGCGGGTTGGACAGCGCCTGGACGAGGCCGTTCAGGTCGCGCTGCACGTCCACCGCCGTGACCGTGTAGCCTTCCTCTTCCAGCGCCTTGGCGACACCGGCGCCGCTGACCAGCGACACCTCGCGTTCCGCCGACCAGCCGCCCATCAGGACCGCGACATGCTTCTTCCCGGTCATTTCGGCACACCCACGCGCTTGATTTCCCATTCCAGCGTGACGCCGGAGGTTTCGAACACCCGCCGCCGCACTTCCTCGCCCAGATTCTCCAGGTCCGCCGCGCTGGCCGAGCCCTGGTTGATGAGGAAGTTGCAGTGCTTCTCCGACACCTGCGCGTCGCCGATGCTCAGGCCCCGGCAGCCGGCCTTGTCGATCAGCTCCCAGGCCTTGTGGCCCGGCGGGTTCTTGAAGGTCGAACCGCCGGTGCGCGAGCGGACCGGCTGGGTGTCGGCGCGCTTGTCGGAGATCTCCGCCATGCGCCGCGCGATCTCCAGCGTGTCGCCCGGTTCGCCCTCCAGAACCGCACCGGTGAAGATGCAGTCGGCCGGCACATCGGCGTGCCGATAGGAGAAGCCCATCTGCTCGTTGGAGAAGGTCAGCAGCTCGCCCTTGCGATCCACCGCCTGCGCCGCGACCATCACGTCCTTGATCTCGCGTCCGTAGGCGCCGCCGTTCATGCGCAACGCGCCGCCGATGGTGCCCGGAATCCCCGACAGGAACTCCAGGCCGGCAACCCCGTTATCCCGTGCGACGTTGGCCACATTCAGGTCCAGGGCCGCAGCGCCCACGGTCAAGGAAGCCCCGTTGACCTCGATGTCCGTGAAGCCGCGCCCCAGCCGGATCACCACGCCGGGAACGCCGCCGTCGCGGATCAGCAGGTTCGACGCCACGCCAACGACCGTCACCGGGATCTCGGCCGGCAGCGCGGCCAGGAACTCGGCCAGATCCTCGGCGTCGGCCGGGCGGAACATGACCTCCGCCGGGCCGCCGACGCGGAACCACGTCACGTTCGCCAGTGGCGCGTCGGCGGTCAGCCGGCCCCGGCACTTGGGCATCAGGTCGATGAGGTGGAAATTGGACATCGCGTGCGCCGCCGTCATGCAGTCCTCCCCGCCAGCTTGTCCAGCTCACCCGGCAGGGCGTTCGCCCACTGGGTGATGTTGCCGGCGCCGAGGCAGACCACGAGGTCGCCCGGACGCGCGATTTCCCGCACCAGCGTCGGCAACTCCTCCGGCCCGTGCAGCGCCATCACCTGACGGTGACCGTGCATGCGCAGGCCCTCGACCAGACTGTCGCGGTTCACGTTCTCGATAGGCTGCTCACCCGCCGCGTAGACGTCGGCCACGATCACCGCGTCGGCGTCGTTGAAGCAGGTGCAGAATTCCTCGAACAGGTTGGCGAGGCGCGAATAGCGGTGCGGCTGCACCACGGCGATGGTCCGCCCCGTGCCCGCCGTCCGCGCGGCCTTCAGCACGGCGGCGATCTCCACCGGGTGGTGGCCGTAATCGTCGATGACGATGATGCCGTTCGACTCGCCGGTCTTGGTGAAGCGGCGCTTCACGCCCTGGAACTTCGCCATGCTGTCGCGCATGACCACGTCCGGCAGCCCCATCTCGTTGCCGACCGCGAAGCAGGCCAGCGAGTTTTGCACGTTGTGCGGCCCGTACATCGGCAGGCGCACGTTCGCGATGGTGCGGCTCTCGCCCGTGTGGCGGTCGTAGATCGACACGTCGTACTCGGCACCATCGGGGCCGAGGCGCATGTTCACGGCGCGCACGTCGGCCTGCGGGCTGAAGCCGTAGGTGATGATGCGGCGGTCCGACACGCGCGGGATCATCGCCTGCACCTCCGGGTGGTCAATGCACAGCGCCGCGAAGCCGTAGAACGGGATGTTCTGGACGAAGCTGTCGAAGGCCGCCCGCGCGTTGTCGAACGTGCCGTAATAGTCCAGATGCTCCGGGTCCATGTTGGTAACGACCGCGATGCAGGCCGGCAGCTTCACGAAGGTGCCGTCGCTCTCGTCCGCCTCTACCACCATCCAGTCGCCGGTGCCCAGCCGCGTGTTGGTGCCGTAGGCGTTGATGATGCCGCCGTTGATGACGGTCGGGTCGAGGTTGGCGTGCTCCAGCATGTTGCCGACCAGCGAGGTGGTCGTGGTCTTGCCGTGCGTGCCGCCGATGGCGATGGCCCACTTCAGGCGCATCAACTCGCCCAGCATCTCCGCGCGGCGGACGACCGGGACCAGGGCGGCGCGCGCCGCGACCACCTCCGGGTTGTCGCGCTTGACGGCGGAGGACACGACGACCACCGCGGCCCCCGCGATGTTCTCCGCCCGGTGCCCGATGGACACGGCGATGCCCAGGTCGCGCAGGCGCTTGACGTTGGCGCTCTCGGACAGGTCGGAGCCCTGGACCGTGTAGCCCAGATTCTTCAGCACCTCGGCGATGCCGCTCATGCCGATGCCGCCGATGCCGACGAAGTGGATGGTGCCGATGGAGAGGGGGAGGGCGCGCATGGTGATCTTTACTTTCCGCGGCGGAGCATCAGGCTGAGGGTGGCGTCCACGGCCTGGTCGGACAGGCCGGGGGGCAGGGGCACGGCCCCGGTGACGATGTGAAGGCGGTCGCGCAGGAAGCCGTTGGCGGCGACCTCGCGCGGCAGAAGCGGGCACCAGGGCCGGTTGCTCCAGGCGCCTTCGGTGCGGGTCATGTCCGCCGGCCAGTCCTGCAAGGGACGCGGTGTGCGACGACGCGAGAGGTTGCTGCGCGTACCCTTGATCATTCCGCGGCCTCCTTGGCGTTGGCGTGGTTGCCGTTGGCACCGTTGCGTTCGTCGATCATCGCCAGCACGGCGTCGGCCAGCCGGCTCGCCGCGTCGGCCATGCCCCAGCCATGCGCGGCGGATGCGGCGCGCGCAAGCTCGTCCGGCGACCCCAGCAGTTCGCCCAGCTTCGCGGCGAGCGCGTCGGCGGTGAACTCCGTCTGCGGCATCAGCCACGCCGCACCCGCCGAGGCGAGTTGCTTGGCGTTGGCGGTCTGGTGGTCGTCCATGGCGTGCGGGTAGGGCACCAGCAGCGCCGGCCGACCGATGCAGGTCAGCTCCGCGATGGTCGAAGCGCCCGCGCGCGTGATGGCGAGGTGGCAGGCCGCCAGCCGCTCCGGCACGTCGCGAAAGAAGCTCTCCAGCTCCAGCCCGCCCAGGCCCATGCCCTGATAGCGGGCGCGCGCCGCCTCCAGATCCTCCGGCCGGCACTGCTGCGCCAGATGGATGCGGCTGCGGACCGCCTCGGGCAGACGGCCCAGCGCTTCCGGAATGACTTCGGAGAAGACGCGCGCTCCCTGGCTGCCGCCCATCACCAGAATGCGGATCGGACCATCACCGGCCGGCGCCGCATAATCGGCACTGCGCTTGGCCGCCACCGCCGGGCGCACCGGGTTGCCGGTCCGCACGATCTTCGCCCGATGATCGTCCTTGATCATCGTGATCTCGGGAAAGGCCACCGCCAGACGCCGCGCCGCCGCGATCAGCATCCGGTTGGCGCGACCCAATACCGCGTTCTGCTCGTGGATCAGCACCGGCACGCGGTTCTGCGCCGCCGCGTAGACGGTCGGCACCGACGGATAGCCGCCGAAGCCGACGACCGCCGCCGGCTCCAAATGGCGCATCAGCGCGTTGGCGCTCAGCAGCCCCAGGCCCATCTGCCACGCCGCCCCGATCTTGGCGACCAGACCGCCGCCGGGTGCCGCGCAGCGGATGCGGTGCACGGGCACCTCCGGCAGGGAATCCCCAAACGCGTGCCCGCGCTTGTCGGTGACCAGCGTGACCGCGCGTCCGCGCGCCAGCAGTTCCCGCGCCAGCGCTTCGGCGGGGAAGAAGTGCCCGCCGGTGCCGCCGGCGGCGAGGATGATCGGCTTGGTGCTGGTGGGTTCGGCTGCCATGGGTCCTTACTCCGCCGGGCCGAAGCGTTTGCGAGTCAGTGCCAGCACCATCCCCATGCCGAAGCCCAGCGCCAGCAAGGACGAGCCGCCGTAGGAGATGAAGGGCAGCGTCATGCCCTTGGTCGGCATCAGGTGCAGGGCGGAGCCCATGTTGATCGCCGCCTGCAAGCCGAACTGGATCAGCAGGCCGCTCGCCGCCAGCAGCACGAAGTAGTTCGTGTCGTTGAACACCCGCGCGAAGCCGCGCAGCACGATGAAGGCGAACAGCGCCACCACCACCAGACAGAAGATCAGCCCCATCTCCTCGCCCGCGACGGCGAAGATGAAGTCGGCGTGGCTGTCCGGCAGGGAGAACTTCACCGTGCCCTGGCCGGGGCCGGTGCCCAGCAGCCCGCCGTTGCCGAAGGCTTCCAGCGAGCGGCTGACCTGATAGGTGTCGCCGCTGGCCGGGTCGAGGAAGCGGTTGATGCGGCTGGTCACGTGCGGCAGCGTGAAATACGCGCCGACGAGGCCCGCCACGCCCGCGACGCCCAGGCCGACCACCAGCATGATGTTCAGTCCGGCCAGGAAGAACTGCGAGAACCAGACCACCGACACGACCACCGTCATGCCCAGGTCCGGCTGAAGCAGCAGGCCGCCGATGGTGACGGCGTACAGCGCAATGGACACCGCCGTGCCGGGAAAGCCGGGGTTGGTGCGCGACAGGGAGAACAGCCACGCCCCGACCACCGCGAAGGCGGGCTTCACGAACTCCGACGGCTGGATCGACATGCCGGGGACGTGGATCCAGCGCCGCGCACCCTTGATCTCCACGCCGACGACCAGCGTCGCGTAGACCAGCGCCACCGAAATCAGGAAAACGACCAGCGCCACCCGGCGCACGCCGCGCGGGCTCAGCAGCGACACGCCGCACATGATGGCGATGGCCGGCACCAGCATCATCAGGTGCCGCTCGACGAAATAGAAGGTGTCCTGGATGCCGATGCGCTCCGCCACCGGCGGGCTCGCCGCCGTGATCAGCACGGTGCCGATCGCCATCAGCAGGGCGAGCGCGCCCAGCTGCCAGCGATCCACGGTCCACCACCAGCGGCCGAAGACGGATTGGTCGGTGCGGTCGAAGGTCATCATCGGGCCGCACCCCCCTCAAGAGCGTTCACGGCCTCGGCGAAGGCCTCGCCGCGCTTCTCGAAATTGGCGAACTGGTCCCACGACGCGCAGGCCGGCGACAGCAGCACGCAGGCGCCCGGCCGCTGTTCGGCCAGCGCCATCTGCGCCGCCTCCCGCACGGCCACGTCCAGCGTGCCGCAGCGGGTGTGCGGCACCTTGTTGGTCTCCAGCCATTGGGCGAACAGGTCGGTCGCCTCGCCGATCAGGAAGGCGTGCCGCACCCGGTCCATGTAGGGCTCCAGCCCCGCTAGTCCGGTGTCCTTCGCTTGGCCGCCCAGGATCCAGTAGATCGGGTCGAAGGTCGCCAGCGCCTTTTCCGTGGCGTCGGCGTTGGTCGCCTTGCTGTCGTTGACGAAGCGCACGTCCGTGATGGTCCGCACCAGCTGCTGGCGGTGCGCCAGTCCGGGGAAGGTCGCCATGGCCGCGACGATGGCCGGCACCGGCACGCCCGCCGCCTTGCACGCCGCAAAGGCGGCGGCGGCGTTCTGCCAGTTGTGCTTGCCCAGCAGCGCCGGGAAACTCGCGAGGTCGGCCACGCGCTCGGCGTTGCCCTCGGTGTCGTCGATCAGTCCGCCGGCATCGGCGTAGACGCCGCCCGGCACGCGCCCCTCGGCCGAGATCGGCCAGATGCGCTGATCGCCGGCCGCGACCAGATCCTCGTAAATCCTGCGGCAATGCGCATCGTCCACGCCGATCACCGCCGTGCGCGGCTTGGTCTGGCGGTGGAAGACCAGCTTCTTCGCCGCGACGTAGCCATCCATGCCGCCGTGCCGCGCCAGATGGTCCGGCGTGATGTTCAGCAGCACCGCCACGTCGAAGGTGATCGAGAAGGTCAGCTCCAGCTGGTAGCTGGACATCTCCAGCACGTAGCTGCCGCCGCCCCCCATGGGCTCGAAGGTCAGCGCCGGCGTGCCGAGGTTGCCGCCGACCGCGACCTTGCGCCCGGCGTTCCCCATGATGTGGCCGACCAGGGTCGTCGTAGTGGACTTCCCGTTGGTGCCGGTGATGCCGATGTAGGCCGCGTCGCGCTCGGAGCGCGCCAGCAGCTCGATGTCGCAGACGATCTCCAGCCCCGCCTCGCGCGCCCGCACGGCGACCGGGTGGGGTTTGGGGTGCGTGTGCGGAATGCCCGGCGACCAGACGACGGTCGTCAGCTCCGACAGGTCCGCCGTGTTCAGATCGACGACGCGGTAGCCCTTCGCCTCGGCCGTCTTGCGGCCGGCCTCGTTGTCGTCCCAGACCCACACGTCGGCGCCGCTGCGCGCGAGCGCCTCCGCCGTGGCGAGGCCCGACTTCCCGAGCCCCATCACCGCAACCGGCAGGCCGTCCATGTAGAAAAGGTTGATCATGGGTGGATCACCGCAGCTTCAGGGTGGACAGCCCGACCAGGGCCAGAACGGACGCGATGATCCAGAAGCGGATGACCACGGTCGACTCCGCCCATCCCTTCTTCTCGAAGTGATGGTGCAGGGGCGCCATGCGGAACACCCGCTTTCCGGTCAGCTTGAAGGAGGCGACCTGGACGATCACCGACACGGTCTCCAACACGAAAAGGCCGCCGATGATCGCCAGCACGATCTCGTGCTTGGTGACCACGCTGACGGCTCCGAGAGCCCCGCCGAGGGCGAGCGACCCGGTGTCGCCCATGAACACCATGGCGGGCGGCGCGTTGTACCAGAGGAAGCCGATGCCCGCACCGACCAGAGCCCCGCAGAAAACGGCAAGCTCGCCCGCGCCCGGCACATGATGAATCTGGAGGTAGTTGGCGAAGATCGCGTTGCCGGTCAGATAGGCGATCAGGCCGAAGCAGGCCGCCGCGATCATCGTCGGCACGATGGCAAGGCCGTCCAGACCGTCGGTCAGGTTCACCGCGTTCGACGCGCCCACCATGATGAAGGCGCCCAGCGGCACGAAGAACCAGGACAGCTGGATCAGGAAATCCTTCACGAAGGGCACGGCCAGCCCGCCGGACAGCGGCGGGTTCGACACCAGCATGATCGCCAGCGAGGCGGCCAGACCGATGGCGATCTCCCAGCCCAGGCGGAAGCGGCCCGACAGCCCCTTGGTGTTGCGCTTGGTCAGCTTCAGATAGTCGTCGCCGAACCCGATCAGACCGTAGCCGATGGTCACGAACAGCACGATCCAGGTGTAGACGTTGGTCAGGTCCACCCACAGCAGCGTGCTGGTCGTCACGGCGATCAGGATCATCAGGCCGCCCATGGTGGGCGTGCCCTTCTTCTTGAAATGGGTCTCCGGCCCGTCGGACCGGATCGGCTGGCCTTCACCCTGCTTGCTCTTCAGCCACGCGATCAGGCGCGGAAAGAACATGAAGCTGATGACGAGCGCAGTCAGCATCGCTCCGCCCGTCCGGAAGGTCAGATACCGGAACAGGTTGAACGGCGTGAACACGTCCGCCAGAGGGAAGAGCAAGTTGTAAAGCATAATAAACCGGTCAGCCTCTTTGTCCGTTCACCGCAGCCTGCTGCGGCGTGCCGTCGTTCTTGTCCTGTTGCTGGGTGTCCAGCGCGGCCAGTGCCTCCACCACCAAACCCGTGCGGCTGCCGGCGGAGCCCTTCACCAGCACCACGTCGCCGCCCTTGACGGCGTCCGCGACGATGGGGGCGAGGTCCGCGCTGCTCTCCTTCCACGCGCCGCGCATGGCGGCGGGCAGACGGTCGAACAGCGCCCGCATGTGCGGGCCGCAGACATAGACCGCGTCCACAT
This sequence comes from Azospirillum soli, assembly GCF_017876165.1. Taxonomy (GTDB): domain Bacteria; phylum Pseudomonadota; class Alphaproteobacteria; order Azospirillales; family Azospirillaceae; genus Azospirillum; species Azospirillum soli. Next base: position 75,723 of record NZ_JAGINQ010000017.1, on the reverse strand, counting down.
GCGCGGCCTTCAGCGGCTCGGCCAGTGCGGCGTGCAGCGCGTCGGCGCGGTCGCCCAGCTCCCGCATGTCGCCCAGCACCGCGACGCGCTTGCCGCCGGCGCCGGGGTCGATCTTGCCCAGAACCTCCAGCGTCGCGGTCATCGCCGCCGGGCTGGCGTTGTAGCTCTCGTCGATCAGGGTGAAGGCGCCGCGCGGCCCCTGGATGCGCTTGCGCGTGCCGCGCCCCTTGACCGGCTGGATGGTGGACAGCGCGCGCGCAGCGGCGGCCACGTCGGCGCCCAGCGCCCTGACGGCCAGCAGCACGCCCAGGCTGTTCATCACCCAATGCTTGCCGGGCAGCGCCAGGCAATACTGGATGCGCTCGCCCTTGATGACGGCGGTCACCGCGCTGCAGGTCGCGTGCAGCGAGTATTCGACCAGACGCGCCTCCGCGTCCTCGTGACTGCCGAAGCTCCAGATGCGGCTCAGGCCCTGCGTCCGCGCGGCGGCCAGCAGGCGCCCGTAATGCGGGTTGTCGCGGTTCAGCACGGCGACCCCGTTGGGGTCCATGCCCTCGAAGATCTCGGCCTTGGCGTCGGCGATGGCCTCGACGGAGTCGAAGAACTCCAGATGCGCCGCCTCGACCGTGGTGATCAGGGCGACGTCCGGCCGCACCTGCCGCGACAGCGGCCCCAGCTCGCCCGCGTGGTTCATGCCCAGCTCGAACACGCCGAACTGGTTGTCGGCGGGCATGCGCGCCAGCGACAGCGGCACGCCCCAGTGGTTGTTCAGGCTGCCCTCGGTCGCGAAGGTGCGGCCTTGAGCGGACAGGACATGGCGCAGCGTCTCCTTGGTGCCGGTCTTGCCGACCGACCCGGTGACGCCGACCACCTTGGCCTGCGTGCGCAGCCGCGCGACGTTGCCCAGGTCGGCCATGGCCGCCAGGGTGTCCTCGACCGCCAGCAGCGGCGCGTCGCCCGGCACCCCGGCCGGGACGCTGCTCACCATGGCGGCGGCGGCGCCGGATTCCAGCGCCTTGGCGACGAAGTCATGCCCGTCGAAATTCGGCCCCTTGATGGCGACGAACAGGTCGCCCGGCGCCACCTTGCGGCTGTCGATGGACACGCCGGTGGCGGCCCACGGGCGCGTCACCTGCCCGTTGGTGGCGGCAGCAGCGTCCTCGGCGGTCCACAGGATCGTCTCGCTCATGCTCCAACCTCCGCTACGGCGGCTTGTGCCTCGGTCGCGTCGTCGAACGGACGGACCTCGGTGCCGACGGTTTGTCCCTGCTCGTGGCCCTTGCCGGCGATGACCAGGACGTCACCGGCCCGCAAACCACGGACGGCGGCGCGGATGGCCTCGCGCCGGTCGCCGATCTCTTCCAACGCCGGGGACCCCGCCAGCACCTCCTTGCGGACGGCGGCCGGATCCTCGGTGCGCGGGTTGTCGTCGGTGACGATGGCGCGGTCGGCCAGACGGCCGGCCAGTTCGCCCATCACCGGACGCTTGCCCCGGTCGCGGTCGCCGCCGCAGCCGAACACCACCACCAGCTGGCGCTGGGCGTGCGGCTTCAGCGCCGTCAGCACCGTTTCCAGCGCGTCGGGCGTGTGGGCGTAATCGACGTAGACCGTCGCCCCGCAGGGGTGCGTGGCGACGTGTTGCAGACGCCCCGGCACGCCTTCCAGACGCGTCAAGGTGTCCAAGGCCTCATCACGGTCCGCCCCGGATCCGATCACCAGACCCAGCGCGCACAGCACGTTCCAGGCCTGGAACCGGCCCGCCAGCGGCAGGTCCACGGTGAGATCGCGGCCGAGCACGGAAAGGTCCAGACGCTGTCCATGCGCCAGCGGTTCGACCCCGTTCACCCGCAACTCGCGACCGGCCAGACCGTACCCGAAGACGCGGTGACCGCGTTGTGAACAAATCTCGGATAGTTTCCGGAAGGTGTCGCTGTCGGCGTTCAGCACCGCGGCACCGCCCGTCGCCAGCACCCGGTCGAACAGCATGGCCTTGGCGTCGAAATACGCCTCCATGGTGCCGTGATAGTCCAGATGATCGCGGGTCAGGTTGGTGAAGCCGGCCGCCTTCAGCCGGACCCCGTCCAGCCGGAACTGCTCCAGCCCGTGGCTCGACGCCTCCATGGCCAGACGCTCGATCCCCGCATTTTTCACAGCGGCCAGATCGCGGTGCAGCGACACCGGGTCCGGCGTGGTCATCCCGCCATAGGCCTCCAGGCCCGGCCCGATCAGCCCCAGCGTGCCGAGGCTCGCGGCCTTCTGGCCCATGAGGTCCCAGATCTGCCGCGCGAACTGCACGGTGGAGGTCTTGCCGTTGGTGCCCGACACGGCCACCACCGTCTCCGGCTGCGCCCCATGGAAGGCCGCCGCCATCAGCGCGAACGCCCGGCGTGGCTGCTCATCCTCGATCAGCACCGCTCCCGAAGGCGCTTCCGTCCCTTTCGGCGCCACCACCGCGACGGCGCCCTTGGCGACCGCGTCGGCGATGAAGGCGCGCCCGTCCACCTTGACGCCGGGCAGGGCCGCAAACACGAAACCGGGCCTGACCGCGCGGCTATCCGCGGTCAGCCCGGTCACGTCCGGATCGGCCTGAAGCGTCGTGGCTTCAGCGTGGCTTGTTGCCAGCAGCAGGTGGGACAGAAGCAACGGTACTGCCTTTCGGTTGGGCGACGGGTTGCGGCGGAGCGATCTGGGTCTGGCCGGCGGAGTTGATGTAGGTGGCGTTCAGGATCTCGGGTGCCGTCTCGTTGACCGGCTGCACGCCCAGCAGCGGACCGATCTGCCGGACGATGCGGCCCGCCGTCGGGGCGGCGACCCAACCGCCGGTGGCGAAGCCGTAGGTCTTCTTGGTGCCCTTCGGCTCGTCCACCAGCACGTACACGATGTATTTCGGGTCGTGCATCGGGAAGGCGCCGAGGAACGACGACATGCGCGAGTTCTTCTGGTAGTGGCGGCCCTTCTGCTTGTCCGCCGTGCCGGTCTTGCCGCCGACGACGTAGCCCTGGGCGGCGGCGCCCTTCGCCGTGCCCTCCGTCACCACGAAGCGGAACAGGCGCCGCATCATGTCGGAGGTCTGCGGCGACACCACCTGATCGCCGGGCACGGGCAGGCTGGGATCGCGCTTCAGGATCGTCGGCTGGTGCATGACGCCGCCGTTGATCATGGCCGCCGCCGCCGCGACCGTGTGCATCGGGCTGACCGAGATGCCGTGGCCGAAGGAGATCGTCATGGCGTTGATCTCGCGCCACGGGTTCGGCACCAGCGGCCAGCCGTTCTCCGGCAGTTCCAATCCGGTCGGTCGGGTGAAGCCCAGCTTGGTCATGAAGGCTTTCTGCCCCGGCACGCCGACCTGCATGGCCATGCGCACGGACCCGATGTTGGAGGAGTGCTGGAACACCTCCGCCATGGTCAGCGCGCGGTGCATGTTGTGATAGTCGCTGATCGTGAAGCGGCCGATGGAGATGCCCTTCGACGCGTCGAAGTAATCGGACACGCGCATCTTGCCCGTGTCCAGCGCCATCGCCGTATTGAAGATCTTGAAGGTGGAGCCCATCTCGTACACGCCGAGCGTCGCCCGGTTGAACAACGTGTCCGGGTCCAGTCCCGTGGGATCGTGCGGATCGAAGTCGGGCAGCGAGACCATCGCCATCACTTCGCCCGTGCGCACGTCGTAGACGACACCGGCGGCGCCGATGGCGTTGAATTCTTCGACAGTCGCCTGCAACTCTTTCTTAAGGATGTGCTGAAGGCGCAAGTCTATGGACAGTTGCAGCGGGTGCGGGTCGTTGGTCAGGCGCTTGTTCTGCGACTGCTCCATGCCCGCAAGGCCGTTGTTGTCCACGCCGGTGAAGCCGACGATGTGCGAGGTCAGGTTCGACGCCGGGTAGAAGCGGCGCTCCTCCCGCTCGAAATAGACGCCGGGCAGGCCCAGCCGGTGCACGGCGGCCTGCTGCTTCGGCGGCATGTTGCGCTTGATCCAGACGAAGCGCTTCTTCTCGTCGCTCAGCTTGCCCAGCAGATCCTTGTAGTCCAGCTCCGGCAGGACCTGCGTCAGCTTGCGCGCCACCTCGTCCGGCCGGCTGATCAGCTTGGGGTCGGCGTAGAGCGACTGCGTGGTGAGCGAGGTCGCCAGCAGGTTGCCGTTGCGGTCGACGATGTCCGCGCGGTTGACCGGCGGCGCGTCCACCTCGGCGGCGAGGCGCTGGCGCGGTTCGGCGGCGCGGCTGAACAGGGTGGCGTCCACCAGCTTCACGCCGATGGCCGAGAAGACCAGGGCGACCATCGCCGCCGTCACCATCAGCCGGTTCCGGCTCTGCTCCAGCGCGACCGCCAGCGACGTCCTCGGCTGTGAAACCGGGGGCGGCGTGTAGGCGTTGTCGTAGCCGGGCGGCTGAAGGGTCATCGATTGGCTCCCAGGCGGGCGACCAGAACGCCGATGCTGTCGTGCTGCGGCGGGACGGTGTTGGAAGCGGGCTGCGGCTGCCGGGCGGCGGGGGCCGTCAAGGGTTTGGGCGCCGCCGACGGACGGGCGGCGATGTCGGTCGGCTTCGTCGTCACCACCGGCGGGGGCGGCGCCTTGACGACCGGGGCGGCGGCGGGCGCCTGCGCGGGCAGGGCAGGGACCTTGGCCGAGGCCGGGATGATCGCCGACGGCTTGATCGGGGCGGGGCGGGCCGGGGTGGCCGAGGCTGGGATGATCGCCCCGGCGGCGGGCTTGGCCGGGTTCGACGCCATCGGCGGCAGCGGGGCCGGGATGACGCTCGGCTTCGGAATCAGGGACGGCGCGGGCTCGACCTCGGGCACGGGGACCGGGCGCATGGGAACCACGTCCATCGCCACGAACTGGCGCGCCTCGGTCGGCTGCAACGCCAGATGCTGGCGCGACAGGTTCTCCAGGCGCATCGGGTCGTTCAGATAGCTCCACTCGGCCTTGAGGATCTGAATCGCCTCCTGCTCCGCCATGATCTTGCGGTTCAGCGAGCCGAGCTTCTCCTCCAGTTCCTGGACCTCGTAGCTGGTCTGGAACGTGACGACTCCCGCGACGGCAATCAGGCCGCCCCAGAACAGCGCGGATTTGTACTTCATGCCGCCTCCCTGCCGGGCGCCGGGAAGGTCGGCGCCGCCGTGCGTTCAGCCGCGCGCAGCCGGGCAGAGCGCGCGCGGGGGTTGCTGGATGCTTCCGCCTCGGTCGGGCCGATGGGCTTGCGCGACAGCAGGCGGAAGGATGGAGCGCGGGCGTCCGCCGGGGCGGTCGGCGCGTGTCGGGACGGGGAGGGCGGGGGCGAGGAACGCTCCTTCAGGAACGTCTTGACCTCCCGGTCCTCCAGCGAATGGAAGGAGACGACGGCGAGCCGCCCGCCGGGCTTCAGCAGCGACTCGGCCGCCGCGAGGCCCCGGCGCAGTTCGCCCAGCTCGTCGTTCACATGGATGCGCAGGGCCTGGAAGGTGCGCGTCGCCGGGTCGATGGCGTCGCCCTTCCCCTTCGGCACCACCGACCGCACGATCTCGGCCAGCTGCCGGGTGCGTTCGATGGGCGCGTCCTTGCGCGCGGCCACGATGGCGCGGGCGACCCGGCGGGCCATCCGCTCCTCGCCATAATGGAAGATGATGTCGGCCAGCTCGTCCTGCTCGGCGGTGTTGACCACGTCGGCGGCGGTTGGCCCATCCCGTCCCATGCGCATGTCGAGCGGGCCGTCGAAGCGGAAGGAGAATCCGCGTTCCGGCTCGTCGATCTGCGGGGAGGACACGCCGATGTCCAGCGCCACGCCGTCCACCGACTCGACTCCGCGCGCGGCCAGCAGGGAACCCATATCGCCGAATCGGCCTTCCACGATCTCCAGCCGGCCGGGGTAGGCGGCCGCGAGCTGGCGGCCGCGTTCGATGGCCTGGGGGTCGCGGTCGATGCCCCAGACGCGGCAGTTCGCCGCCTCCAGGATGGCGCGGGTGTAGCCGCCCGCCCCGAAGGTGCCGTCCACATAGACGCCGCCGTCACGCGGGGCGAGGGCGGCGACGACCTCGTTCAGCAGAACCGGAACATGGATGGGGGCGTCGGTCATGCGCCCTCCCCTGCCCGGCCGGCGGCGCCGCGCGAGGCCTTGGCGACGATCTGGCTCAGCGAGATGTCCTTGCGCACGACTTGGTCGCGCAGCGCGGCCTCGTGGGCCTTCAGCGCGTTCGGTTCCCAAATCTGGAAGGTCTTGCGGCGGCCGATGAAGGCGGCTTCCTCGCCGATGCCGGCGAACTCGGCAAGCTCCTTGGGGAGGACGATTCGGCCCTCGTTGTCGAGGGACACGGGGATGAGCTTGCCGAAGATGAAGGTCTCGATCATGTCGCGCTCGTCCGCGTCCAGGTCGGGGGACTCAAGGCTGTCGGAGAGCACGTCGAGATAATCCTGATCGGCGCCTTCCAGCGCCTGATGGTTCAGCGAGGGCCAGAGATAGACGGTGCCGGGGGCCGACGTTTTGGCAAGCGACTGCCGGAACTGCGCCGGGATGGAGCAGCGACCTTTCCTGTCAACTTTGTTGACGTATGTGGAAAGGAAAACGGCCATAGGCCCGGTGAACTCCCCCAGCTTCCCCGTTGCGTGAGACCCCGCCGTCGCGTGGTCCGCGTGTCGCTTTGCCCAAAACCTGCCCGCTCGGATTACCCGGGATGGGTAGGTCTCCCCCTAAACTGGGCATTCTTGGGATAGCATGGGACGGCATGGGCGTCAACGGCCCCGCCAGTAATCAGATACCAGTGTCAAGACTTTTCACCCGATGTGTTGCTTCGGCGCAAATAGGTGAACGGAATCGGCGAAATGTCGCAGAGTTCCGGTGTTATGCACACCTGTGGATAACTGCGACTCGGGCGGTTCGCCGAATGTTCCTAAAATCCGACCCGAATCTATAGTGAAATAACTTTGCCTAAGTCCGAATCGCACCCTCCCAAAGGCCTACCCAGCAGGGGGGGTGGATACGGGTCTGGCATGGGACGGCATGGGAAAACGCCCCACAGTTATCCACCGGCTGTGGATGATCCTGGGGAAAGTTTTGGGGGGCAGGGCAAAACCCCGCGATTTCGGGGCAGGGCGCCACCCCGAACGGGCTAGGAATGGATGGGATAAGCGCCAGATGGCCTGTAAGCCGGGTTTTGTCCCCAGGTTGCCCTGGTGGATGGCCATTCATCTGGGACGCCGGTTGCCCGGCGCCTCTCGCGACCAACCCGGGCGGCGGCGCGGAAACGCGCTTGGCCCCATACAGTCCCAGCCAATCAAAGAAAGGTTGGAACTGCGGGCCGTGCCGCCCCTATTCGGTCTTGCTCCCGGTGGGGTTTACCGTGCCGCCCCTGTTGCCAGGGGCGCGGTGCGCTCTTACCGCACCCTTTCACCCTTACCGCGGCCCGAGGACCGCTGGCGGTTTGCTTTCTGTGGCACTTTCCCTAGGGTCGCCCCCGCCGGCCGTTAGCCGGCACCGTGTTTCCGTGGAGCCCGGACTTTCCTCCCCCGACGGCTGTGTCGAAGGCGGCCATCCGGCCATCTGGCGGGGCACTATGTACAGAGGAATGACGGGATCCGCAATGCCGCTTGGAAGGTGGTGGGGGCCGATCCCAAACCGGCCCCCATTTTTGCTAGCTATGAAGCGCGTTGCGTCGCCTCGATCAGCTGCGTGCCCACCGGGGACACGGGCATGGCGGGGAAATGCTCCTTCACCTCCGGCGCGGCGCGGCGGGTCATCCGATAGAAGCCCCACAGCGCGATCAGCCCCTGCGCGGCGACGATCAGCCACGCCAGCCCATCGTTTCCCAGGTAGGACATGGCGAAGCCGCCCAGCACCGGCCCGGTCGCCATGCCCGTGCCCTGGACGATCAGCAGGCCGCCCGACGCGGCGACGAACTCCTGCGGCGTGACCGCGTCGTTCACATGGGCGACGACCACATTGTAGGTGGGCAGGATCAGCCCGCCGAAGGCGAAGGCCAGGACGTAGGTGAGCAGCGGCGGCAGCCGCTCCGGCACGGCCAGCACCGTCGCTCCCAGGATCAGCGCGGAGCCCAGCGCGATCGCGATGACCACGATCCGCCGGTCCATCCGGTCGGAAATCCAGCCGAACGGCCAGGTGGTGGCGAAGGCGCCCAGCGTCGCGCAGGCCATGAAGACGGCGATGCCCGTCTCCGAAAAGTCCAGCCTCTGCGCGTAATAGGGGCCGAGCGCGAAGAACGCCCCCGTGGTGATCCCGCACAGGAAGGCGGCGACAAGCCCGAACGGCGACTGCCGGTACAGCTTGCGCAGGTCCAGCCCGGCCTGCTCCTCGCCCAGGTTCGGCGCGGTGGCGCGCGAGACCGTCACTGGCACCAGTGCCAGCGAGATGATGACCGACGCGATGCAGAACAGCATGAAGCCCGCCGGATTCGCAACCGGCAGCAGCAGCTGCCCCGCCACGCCGGAAATCAGCCCGGTCATGCTGTACAGGCCGAGGATCTGCCCCCGGATGGCCGGAGTCGCCGCACCGTTCAGCCAGCTTTCCACCGCCATGAACAGGCCGGCGAAGCAGAATCCGGTCATGGTGCGGAAGACCACCCAAGCGATCGGGTCCACGATCATCAGGTGGAGCAGGGCGGCCGCCGACGCCAGCGAGGCCAGCGCCGCGAAGGTCCGCGTGTGCCCGACCGCGCGGATCAGCGCTCCCGCCCTCAACGATCCCAGCACCAGCCCGGCCGAAAAGCCCGAACCGATCAACCCGATTTCCGTCGCGGAGAATCCCTCGATGCCGCCGCGCACGGTCAGCAGCGTGCCTTGCAGCGTGTTCCCCATCTGCATCAGCCCAAAGCCGACCAGCAGCGCCACCACCGTCGGCAGTGTGCCCGCAATGCCCGTTTTGCCAGCGGTTTCTGGTTTCAATGGGAGCCTCTTGTCCTTGATTGCAGCCTCGTGCGCGGCGTCGTTGCTGCGCCGCACATAAGTGTGCAAACAGATCAGGCGCGGGATGCTCCCGTTCCCCGCGCCCGTCCCCCGTCCCCGGTCAGCCGCCGGTGGGGCCTGCTCCCAAATCCACGTTCGCATAAAGCGCCGACACGGGCGCCTCGAACCCGACGCCGTCGAGCGTCAGCACGTCCGCGTCTTCGACCAGCAAATCGACCTGCCACCGCGTGTCGTCCAGCCGCCGATGCACCTCGACGAACAGCATCTCCGAGTGGATCAGGACGATCTCCTGCACGCTGGCGATGGACCGGTAGACCGGCAGCTTGATCTTGCGGTCGTGATCCTCCGTCGAGCGGGACAGGATCTCGACGATGACCAGCGGATCAGGAACGGCGTATTGCCCGTGCTCATGCGGCTTGCAGGTCACCGCGAGGTCGGCCTGAAAGTAGTTCCGGAAGCTGTTGGGCTTCAGGATGCCCGCCTCCGACCGCACATGGCAGGGCGGGCGCTTGCGCAGAACATCCGTCAGGGCAACGGCGGCGTTGACCGCTATGATCTGATGCGCCCCATAGGTCGGCGCCATCGCCACCGGCACGCCGTCGATCAGCTCATACTTCGTGTCAGTCCCATCGTCCCAGACGAGGAACTCATCCACGCTCATGCGCTTGTAGGCTGGTTCCGACATACCGCGCCCCACCGATGATCGGCAACGCTCATCAATATAAGGTATGGCGCGCCGATAGCGATATCGCTTATCGCCCGGTCATCCGCATCAGCGCGCGCAGCCGCCGCACCGTCTCCGCGTCGGCTTCCCCCGTCATCGCCTCCGGCCGGAAATGCCGTTGGAAAGACAGCAGCGTGCGCGGGCAGGCCGCGTCATACCCATAGCGCCCCAGCAACGCCGCCACCTCGCCCTCGCCAACCGGCCCGTCGTCCGGATCCAGCGCCTCCGGCCAAACCCCGATCCCTTGCGCCGCCAGCCCGCGCCAGTCGAACAGTTCGCCGGGATCCTCCTTGCGCGACGGGGCGATGTCGCTGTGCCCGATGACGTCCTCCGGGGCGATCCCATGCCGTCCCATCACGTCCCGGCACAGCTCCGCCACCGCCATCATCTGCGCCTCGGGGAAAGGCCGATAGCCGAACTCGTGCCCCGGATTGACGATCTCGATTCCGATGGACCGGCTGTTCACGTCGGCCACGCCCCGCCAGGACGACACGCCCGCGTGCCACGCGCGCCGGTCCTCGGGCACATGGGCGTAGACGGTGCCGTCCTCGTCCACCGTGTAATGGGCGCTGACCTGCGCCGCCGGATCGCACAGCCGGGCCAGGGCATCGGCCGCCGTCGGCATGCCCGTATAATGAAGAATGAGCAGTTCCGCCCGCGTCCCCTCCGGCCGAGGTCCATGGTTGGGGGAGGGCAGGGAAACGATTCTCATCATGTCGGGTTGGTCACCTTCTCCGCCACCACGGTGGGGCGCCTCAGCACGACGACCGCGACTCCGCCCACCGTCAGCAGCCCGCCCAGCACCAGCCGCAGCGTGAACGGGTCGTCCATCAGAAGAACGCCCGCCGCCACGCCGAACACCGGCACGGTCAGCAGATAGGGCATGGTCTGGTTCACCTCATACTTGCGCAGCAGAGGGTACCACAGGCCGTAGGCCCCGATGGTCGCCCCGATCGCGAGGTAGGCGAGCGACGCCCACCCCCACGGGGTCGCGTTGGCGACCGCCTCCATCTGCCCCTGCTCCATCAGCAGCGACAGCACCAGCAGCTGCGGCGCGGCGAACAGCGCCATCCAGCCGTTCAGCGCGAAGCCGTCCACGCCGGTGATCATCTTCATCTGCGCGCTGGCGACCGCGAAGGCGAGGCTCGCCCCCAGGATCAGCAGCAGCGGAGTCAACTGCCCGGCAAGGCGCGGCTCGCCCGCGATGACGACCACCCCGGCGAAGGAGGCCGCCATGCCCAAGGCCCGGCGCCAGCCCAGCTTGTCCTTGAACAGGATCGCCGCCAGCAGGGAGGAGAAGGGCACCTGCGCCTGCGCCGCGATGGAGGCGGTGGCCGCGTCGATGCCGTTCAGCCCGTTGAACATCAGCGGGAAATGGATGCTGCCCAGCGTCACCGACAGCGCGGCGATGGGCAGCATCCTGCCCTTCGGCACCCGCGTGAAGGGCAGCAGCAGCGCCGCCACCAGCATGAAGCGCAAGGCCATGAGGAACATCGGCGGGAATTCCGCCAGCCCCCATTTCGCGACCACGAAGTTCAGTCCCCACAGCGCCATCACCACAAGCGCCATCAGGGAGTCGCGAAAGCTCATCCCCGGCCGCCTTCCAGCTCCTCGCGCAAGGCTTCCAGCTCCAGCCAGCGTTCCTCGGCGGCGGCCAGCTCGGCCTGCTTGGCGTGCAGCTGCTCCGACGTCTTCTGGAACTTCGCCGCGTCGCGGGTGAACAGGTCGGGGTCGGCCAGCGCCTTTTCCAGCTTCGCCACCTCGGCGGTCAGCGTGTCCATGCGCGCCGGCAGCTCGTCCAGTTCGCGCTGGTCCTTGTAGCTCAGCTTGCCCCTGGGCTTCGGCGCGGCGGGCTGGGCCGCCGGCTTGGCCTTCGCGGGGGCCGCCGCCTTCTCCTTCGGCGCCGGGCGCTGGATCAGATAGTCGGAATAGCCGCCCGCGTATTCGGCGACCGTGCCGTCCCCTTCCAGGGCGATCGTGCTCGTCACCAGCCGGTCGAGGAAATCGCGGTCGTGGCTGACCAGCAGCAGCGTGCCCTGATAGTCGCCCAGCACGTCCTCCAGCAGGTCCAACGTGTCCATGTCCAGGTCGTTGGTCGGCTCGTCGAGGATCATCATGTTGCTGGGCCGCGCGAACAGCCGCGCCAGCAGCAGCCGGTTGCGCTCACCGCCGGACAGGGCCTTCACCGGGCTGTCCAGCTGCCGGGTGTCGAACAGGAAGTCGCGGATGTAGCCGGCGACGTGGCGCGGGTTCCCATTGACCATCACGCTGTCGCCGCCGAACGGGCACAGCACCTTGCGGATCGTGTCCTCGGGGTCGAGCCCGGCGCGCCGCTGGTCGAAATAGGCGGTTTCCAGATTGGTCCCCAGCCGCACCGTGCCGCTGTCCGGCTCCATCTGGCCGGTCAGCATCTTCAACAGGGTGGACTTGCCGGCGCCGTTCGGCCCGATCAGCCCGACCCGATCCCCGCGCAGGATGCGCGTGGAGAAATCCTTGACGATGACCTTCGGCCCCTCGGACGAGTCAAACGCCTTGGAAATCCGCTCCGCCTCGATGACCAGCCGCCCGCCGCGCTCGGCCTCGGAAATGGCGAGCTTGGCCTGCTGCCCGCCCTTGATCCGCTCGGCCCGGTCCGTCCGCAATTGCAGCAGCGCGCGCACGCGGCCCATGTTGCGGGTTCGCCGGGCGGAGATGCCCTCGCGCAGCCACTTCATCTCGCCTTCGATCTTGCGGTCGAGCTTCTGGGCGGCGATCTCCTCCGATTCGAACACCTCGGCCTGCCACGCCTCGAACTCGGAGAAGCCGCGATCGGTCGCCCGCACCGTGCCGCGGTCCAGCCACAGCGTCCGCCGCGCCAGCCGGTTCAGGAAGGTGCGGTCGTGCGAGATCAGCAGCAGCCCGCCGCGATAGGCCAGCAACTCCTCTTCCAGCCACTCGATGGTGGGAAGGTCGAGGTGGTTGGTCGGCTCGTCCAGCAGCATCACGTCCGGGTTGCCGACCAGCGTGCGGGCCAGCGCCGCGCGCCGCGCCTCGCCGCCCGACAGCGTGTTGGGGTCGAGATGCCCGGCGACCTGCAAGCGGTCCAGCACCGCGTCCACCCGGTGCGCCTCGTCCTGCTCGTCCGCCGGCAGCCCGCTGGCCACGTAATCATGGACGGTCGCGCAGCCGGTGAAGTCCGGCTCCTGCGGCAGATAGGCGATGCGGGCGCCCGGCTGCACGAAGACCTGCCCGCCGTCCGGCTGGACCATGCCGGCGAGCACCTTCATCAGCGTGGACTTGCCGGACCCGTTGCGGCCGACCAGACAGGCCTTGTCGCCGCGCGCGATGGACACGTCGATGGTTTCGAACAGCGGCCGGCCGCCGAAGGTGATGGACACGCCCTGAAGCGCGGTGATGGGAGCGGGAGGAGCCATGACCCGGAACATGGAGAATGAAGGGCCGCTTTTATAGCCCGCCGGCCCGCCCGCCGCGACCGAATTCCCTCTCCCGCCCCGGGAGAGGGAAGGGGCCCACGCGAAGCGTGGGAAGGGTGAGGGTGCCGACAAGGATCAGCGTTCAACCTTTGCAAGCCCCTCATCCGGCCGCTGCGCGGCCACCCTCTCCCGGGGCGGGAGAGGGGGAAATCACCCCCGCCCGCGCTCCTTCGCGACCCGATCATAGGCCGCGTTGATCGTGGCGACCTTCTGGGTGGCGAGGTCGATGAACTCCTGCGGAAGGCCCTGGGCGATCAGCCGGTCGGGGTGATGCTCGCGCACCAGACGGCGGTGTGCCGCCTTCACCTCATCATCCGTCGCCGTGCGCGAGACGCCCAGCACGCCGTAGGGATTGGTCTCGTCCGCCGTTCCCGCCACATGGTGCCCGGCCAGGATGCGATCGAAATCGGCGTCGGCGAACCCGAAGATGTGCGCCACGCTGCGCAGATACTCCACCTCGGTCTCGTGCAGCTCGTCGTCGGCCTCGGCGATCATCAGCAGGCTGTCCAGCAGCTCTTCCAGAACCGCGTGCCGGTTCTCGAACAGGGCCGCGATCTGCCGCGCGTACTCCTCAAATCCGTGGGTGTCGCGCCGCGCGAGGTCGAAAACGCGGCCGACGTTGTCCAATTCCTCCGGGGGCACCCGGAACAGGCGCTTGAAGGTGTCCACCTCCACGCGCTTCACCACCCCATCGGCGCGCGCCATCTTGGCGGCCAGCGCGATGACGCCGATGGTGAAGGCGATGGACTTGGTGGCGTCGCCCGGCCCGCACATCCCCTCCAGCCGGAAGCGGCCCACCGCGTGCCCGGCCGCCAGTCCCACCAGCGCGCCGATTGGTCCGCCGATGGCGAAGCCCGCGGCCCCGCCCAGGATCGTGCCCCAGATGCTCATTGCGAAAACGCCTCTTGCCGGATGAGGCGCAGCATAACGGCCGGCCTCCGCCCCGCCAACTGTTGCGTCTCCGCCACAAGCTTGGCCCTTTCCGGCCGGTGCCCTTGCCATTCATGTTGCGCCGCACCATTTCGGGATGCAGTGTCAAACTCATATGACGTTCGGCTGATTCAACGGTCGGCATTCTAGGGACGAGCGCTCTCAAGCGGTGCGTTTATCGGTTCGACAAACGTGAGCGACAAGAGCCATGCCTGCTTTCCGCAAGCTTCTCCCCACCGAACGGGACCAATATCTGGCGCACCTGCTGCGGCTGGACCGGACTGACCGCTACGCGCGTTTCACCGGCACCATTTCCGACGACGTCATCCGGCAGCACGTCGCCGGCCTCGACTGGGGCCGCACCATTCTGGTCGGGGCCTTCATCCAGGGCGAGCTGCGCGGCGCGGTCGAGTTGTGCACCGACCGCCTGCTCTGGCCGAATCAGGCCGAACTGGGGATCAGCGTGGAAAAGGGGCTTCAGGGGCGAAAGGTCGGCACCACCCTGATTCGCCGCACCATGACCATCGCTGCCAACCGGTCCATCCAGCAGGTCCACATGATCTGCCTCGCCGACAACGTCCGCATGCGCGCGCTGTCGCGCAAGCACGGCGGCCGGATCGAGCTGGAAGGCGGGGAATTCTCCGTCACCTTCGACCTGCCGCGCCCGAACCAGTTCTCCCTGGCGCTGGAAGCGCTGGAAGACGGGGCCGGCGCCTTCAACACCGTTCTCGACCGTTTCCAGGGCGCTGCCCTCGACCGCGCGGCATAAAGCGCGGCGCATTCCATTCTTCCGCCAGCTTCGGGTTGACCTGCGCCGCCGGATCGCCACACTCCGTTCCAAACCCAAGAAGAACGGGGAGTAAGGGCGATGACCACCCAGGCGCAAGGCCACCCATCGAACGGCCAATCGATTGGCCGGTGGCAGTTCTGGATCGACCGGGGCGGCACCTTTACCGACATCGTGGCGAAGCGGCCCGACGGTTCGGTGGTGACGCACAAGCTGCTGTCCGAAAACCCGGAGCGCTACCCGGACGCCGCCATCCAGGGCATCCGCGACCTGCTGGGCCTCGCCCCCACCGACTCCATCCCGGCCGAGGCGGTGGAGGCGGTGAAGATGGGGACCACCGTCGCCACCAACGCGCTGCTGGAGCGCAAGGGCGAGCGCACCCTCCTCCTCATCACCGAGGGGCTTGGTGACCAGCTTCGCATCGGCTATCAGGCCCGGCCGAAGATCTTCGCGCGCCACATCGTCCTGCCCGAACTGCTCTACGACCGCGTGATCGAGGTGCCGGAGCGCCTGATGGCCGACGGGACGGAGCTGAAGCCCGTCGATCTGCGCGCCGTCCGCCTCCAGCTTGAGGACGCCTTCCGCGAGGGCTTCCGCTGCGCCGCCATCGTGCTGATGCACGGCTACCGCTTCCCCGAGCATGAAAATCAGGTCGCCTCGCTGGCCCGTGCGGTCGGCTTCACCCAGGTGTCGGTCAGCCATCAGGTCAGCCCGCTGATGAAGATCGTCGGGCGCGGCGACACCACCGTCGTGGACGCCTACCTCTCGCCGATCCTGCGCCGCTATGTCGATCAGGTCGCCGGGCAGCTGAACGGCACCCGCCTGATGTTCATGCAGTCGAACGGCGGCCTGACCGACGCGCGCTTCTTCCAGGGCAAGGACGCCATCCTCTCCGGCCCGGCCGGCGGCATCGTCGGCGCGGTGCGCACCGCGCGCATGGCCGGATTCGACCGGGTCATCGGCTTCGACATGGGCGGCACCTCCACCGACGTGTCCCACTACGCGGGCGAGTACGAGCGCGCCTTCGACACGGTGGTGGCCGGCGTGCGCATGCGGGCGCCGATGATGCACATCCACACCGTGGCGGCCGGCGGCGGCTCGGTCTGCGTCTTCGACGGCAGCCGCTTCCGCGTCGGGCCGGAGAGCGCGGGGGCCAACCCCGGCCCGGCCTGCTACCGGCGCGGCGGCCCGCTGACGGTGACCGACTGCAACGTCATGGTCGGCAAGCTGAACCCCAAATTCTTCCCGCACGTCTTCGGCCCCGACGCCGACCAGCCGCTCGACGCCGCCGTCGTCCGCGAGAAGTTCACCGCTCTCGCCGCCGAGGTCCGGGAAAAACTCGGCACCGACCTGACGCCCGAGCAGGTCGCCGAGGGCTTCCTGAAGATCGCCGTGGACAACATGGCGAACGCCATCAAGAAGATCTCGGTCCAGCGCGGCTACGACGTCACGCAATACACGCTGAACGGCTTCGGCGGGGCCGCCGGGCAGCATGTCTGCCTGGTCGCCGACGCGCTCGGCATGCGCAAGGTCTTCCTGCACCCGCACGCCGGCGTGCTGTCCGCCTACGGCATCGGCCTCGCCGACACCGTCGCCATCCGCGAACGCGCGGTGGAGGCGCGCCTCGACGACGCCCTGGTCACCGACCTCGACCAAATCCTTACCACCCTGGAGGCCGAGGGGCGCGCCGAACTCGCCCGCCAGGGCGTGGAGGACGCGCGGACCGCCGTCCACCGCAAGGCGCACATCAAGGTGGAGGGCTCCGACAGCCCGCTGATCGTCGATTTCGGCCCGCTCGCCACCATGACCGCGGCGTTCGAAGCCGCGCACCGCCAGCGCTACGGTTTCATGATGGAGGGCAAGCCCCTGGTGGTCGAGGCCGTCTCGGTCGAGGCGGTCGGCCACACCGACAGCGCCGACGACGTGGATTTGCCCAACGTCACCGGCGCCCTGCCGCGCCGCCTCTCGACCCTCACCATCCACACCGGCGGCCAGAAGCGCGAGGCCCCCGTCTACGACCGCGACCAGCTCCAGCCCGGCAACCGCATCACCGGCCCGGCCATCATTCGCGAGAAGATCGCCACCACCGTGATCGAGCCCGGCTGGATCGCCGAGGTGACGCGCAAGAACCACCTCGTCCTGACCCGCTACGAAGAGCTGCCGCAGCGCCTCGCCATCGGCACCAAGGCCGACCCGGTGATGCTGGAGGTCTTCAACAACCTGTTCATGTCCATCGCCGAACAGATGGGCTTCACGCTGGAAAAGACCGCCTATTCCGTGAACATCAAGGAACGGCTGGACTTCTCCTGCGCCCTGTTCGACCGGGACGGCGGCCTGATCGCCAACGCCCCGCACATGCCGGTCCACCTGGGCTCCATGGGCGAGAGCGTGCGCGCCGTCCGCGAGGGCCGGGGTTCCGACCTGAAGCCCGGCGACGTGGTCATGCTGAACGACCCCTACCACGGCGGCACGCACCTGCCGGACATCACCGTGGTCACCCCTGTCTTCGACGACGCCGGCAAGGAGGTGCTGTTCTACGTCGCCTCGCGTGGCCACCACGCCGACGTCGGCGGCATCACCCCCGGCTCCATGCCGCCCGACAGCCGGACCATCGAGGACGAGGGCGTCCTCATCGACAACTTCCTGCTGGTCGAGGGCGGCCAGTTCCGCGAGCAGGCGGTCGTCGACCTCTTCACCACCGGGCCGCACCCCGCCCGCAACGTCCAGCAGAACCTCGGCGACCTGAAGGCGCAGATCGCCGCCAACGAGCAGGGCGTGCGCGAGCTGCGCCGCATCGTCGGCCAGTTCGGCCTGGACACGGTGCGCGCCTACATGCGCCACGTCCAGGACAACGCGGAGGAGCAGGTCCGCCGCGCCATCGACGTGCTGACCGACGGCGACTTCGTCCAGGAACTGGACAACGGCGCGGTCATCAAGGTCCGCATCTCCATCGACAAGGCGAACCGCTCGGCCACGGTGGACTTCACCGGCACCAGCGCGCAGCTGCCCAGCAACTTCAACGCCCCCAGCGCGGTCTGCCGAGCCGCCGTGCTCTACGTCTTCCGCACCCTGGTGGACGACGAGATCCCGATGAACGAGGGCTGCCTGCGGCCCATCGAGATCGTCATCCCGCCGAGCTCCATGCTGGCGCCCAGCTACCCCGCCGCCGTGGTCGCCGGCAACGTGGAGACCAGCCAGTGCATCACCGACGCGCTGTACGGCGCGCTGGGCGTGCTGGCCTCCGCGCAGGGCACCATGAACAACACGACCTTCGGCAACGAGCGGCACCAGTATTATGAGACGGTCTGCGGCGGTTCCGGTGCCGGCCCCGGCTTCCACGGGACGGACGCGGTGCACACGCACATGACCAACTCCCGCCTCACCGACCCGGAGGTGCTGGAGTGGCGCTTCCCCGTGCTGCTGGAAAGCTTCCGCATCCGCCGGGGGTCGGGCGGGGAGGGCAAGTGGAACGGCGGCAACGGCGTGGTCCGCCGCCTGAAGTTCCTGGAGCCGATGACGGCGGCGATCCTGTCCAACCACCGCCGCGTTCCCCCCTTCGGCCTGAAGGGCGGCGAGCCGGCCATGACCGGCCGCACCTGGGTCCAGCGCACCGACGCCTCGGTGGAGGAGCTCGGCCCCCAGGACAAGACCGCCATGAACGTGGGCGACGTGCTGGTGGTGGAAACCCCCGGCGGCGGCGGCTACGGGGAGGCGTAAGGGGTTAACGGACGCGCGCCAGCCGTTTGCGCTGACCTTCAATCACCCGGTGCTTGAAGGAGCCCAGATGCCGGCGCGCGTCGAACAGCAGGCTTCCCTTTTCCACGATGGTTCGACGGGCGATGTTCCCGCCGAACCCCAGCATGAATTGCAGGCGCTGCGGGCTGGTGACCCCGTCGAAGTCGAAGCGCAGCCCCCGCGCCTGCGCCTCTTGGATGCCGTGCCAGACCAGCAGGCTCACCGCGCCCAATTCGGCCGAATCCCGGTTCCGCGTGGACAGAAAGTAATAACAGTCGTTCTGGTCCCAGATGAAGAAGACGGCGGCGTGCGGCGTTCCCTGTTCGTCGAAGGCGGCCAGGATGCGGCCCTGGTCCCGGCTCTCCACCGCCCGGTGCACGCTCTCGATCAGGTCCAGGTCGAAGTAGGACGCCCCCTCCAGGTTCGCCGCGTAGAAGGCGCGGAACGCCGCCGCCGACAGTGGTGCTACGGTCAGCCGCTCCTGCGCGCGCCGGATCAGGTTGCGCGTCTTGTCCCGCATGTCCCGCCATGGGTCGCACTGCGGGCGCCGGGTGTCGATGATGAAGGTGTGCAGGATCCGCGTGCGGAACCCGTGCATCTGCCAGGCCAGCGCGTCCGGGCAGGACGGGCCGAGGACGAAGTGCGTGTAGTGCGCGCTCGGCAGCTGCTCGATGATCTCCGACAGGATGGACAGCGACTTGCGGTTCAGCGATTCGCTTTTCTTTCCATCCACCGACAGCACCGGATACAGCACCCGCGTCAGCGGCGGCGTGCCGCAGGCCGTCATGCCCTGTTCCCGAAAGGTGCCGAAGGGCAGCCGTCCAAAAATATGGCCGCCCTTTTCGGCGGCCGCCTCCCCCCAATGTCCTTCCGACACGGTGTCAAGCCACCAATCTTCATGGAAGATCGTCCTGTACATCGTTCTTCTTTCTTCCGGGGGGAGCGGCCACGGAGCAAATCATCCGTGAAAAGTTCATCGTTGCGCGGTTGCGAAAGACCGCACCGCGTCTTCTGCGCGGTTTGTTGAACAACGCTTTGCCGCCCCTGCTTCAGGACGATCGCGTGGTGAGACCTGCCTAACATTGATAAATTGCATACGACAATTGCCCCAATGGGATGGTCGCCAGTGTATCCAGCGCTTCCAACGGGGCATCTCCATCGGCACGGAACGGATTGCCGCGACGGTGCGCGCCCGACCGAAAGTGCTGATTTGTCGCGTTGACGTTGCGGAGCGTGCGACCGATAGTTTCGCGATGCGCGAACAAGAACCTCCGCTTGAGGACATCCTCCGCAACCTTCACGCCCTTTTCGAAAGCGAAAAGGAAATCGTGCAGGACGCCCGCTCGCTCGGCCGCCGCCTCGACCGCTCGGAAGCGGGGCAGGGGGAAACCCGTGAACTGCTCGGCCGCATGGAAGAGCTGTTGGGTCGGGTGTTGGACAACCAATCCGCCCTGCTGGTCCAGCTGGAAACGCTCGCTGCCGAACGGCGCGAGCTGGACCGTCTGGAAGATCTCGTCCTGCGCCTGATCGCCCGCCTGCCGCTGGCCGGCATGGCCGACCCGCCCGCGATCAAGGTCCCCGACCAAGTCAATTAAGGACCACGTCAATCAAAGGCGTTGAAGCAGGCACCCCAGCCCTGCGCGCATCCGGCTTGCCTCCGTCCCCGCAGGGCCTTAGCTTGCTTGGTCATACCAAGCAAACAAACGGACCCGCAGGGAGACCTCGTCCATGACCGCCGTTCAAGCCCAGCCGCGCGTTGCCCTCACCGACGAAGCCAAGGCCGAATTCAAGGCCCTGTTGGGCGAGCGGTTCAGCACCTCCGGCGCGGTGCGCGAGCATCATGGCAAGGACGAGTCCTACCATACCCCCTTCCCGCCGGACGGCGTGGCCTTCGCGACCTCGACGGCGGAGGTCAGCGCCATCGTCAAGATCTGCGCCAAGCACAAGCTGCCGATCATCCCCTTCGGCACCGGCACGTCGCTGGAAGGCGGCATCGCGGCGCTGCACGGCGGCGTCTGCATCGACGTGTCGGGCATGAAGGAAATCCTGCGCCTCAGCCCGGAGGATCTGGACGTCACCGTCCAGGCCGGCGTGACGCGCAAGCAGCTGAACGAATACCTGCGCGACACCGGCCTGTTCTTCCCCATCGACCCCGGCGCCGACGCCTCGCTGGGCGGCATGGCCTCGACCCGCGCCAGCGGCACCAACGCCGTGCGCTACGGCACCATGCGCGAGAACGTGCTGGGCCTCACCGTCGTGCTGCCCGACGGTCGCGTCATCAAGACCGGCGGCCGCGCCCGTAAGTCGGCGGCCGGCTACGACCTGACGCGCCTGTTCGTCGGCTCCGAAGGCACGCTGGGCATCATCACCGAAGTGACGCTGCGCCTCTACGGCATCCCGGAGGCCGTCTCCGCCGCTGTCTGCCCCTTCAAGGACATCCGGGGTGCGGTGGACACGGTGATCCAGACCATCCAGTCCGGCATCCCCGTCGCCCGCATCGAGCTTCTGGACGAGGTCCAGATGGACGCGGTCAACAAATACTCCAAGCTCGATTACGCGGTCGCCCCGACCCTGTTCTTCGAATTCCACGGCACCCAGCGCGGCGTTGAGGAGCAGGCGGAAATGGTCGCGGCCATCGCCGCCGAGAACGGCGGGACGGAGTTCGCCTGGGCGACCCGGCCGGAGGACCGCTCCAAGCTCTGGCAGGCCCGCCACGACGGCTACTACGCCGCGCTGGCGCTCCGCCCCGGCGCGAAGGGCTGGCCGACCGACGTGTGCGTGCCGATCTCCCGCCTCGCCGACTGCATCCTGGAGACCAAGCGCGACATCGCCCAGTCCAGCCTTCTGGCGCCGCTGGTCGGCCATGTCGGCGACGGCAACTTCCACCTCGTCTACGTCATCGACCCCGACAAGCCGGAGGAGATGGCCGAGGCCAAGCGCCTGAACGACCGCATGGTCGCCCGCGCGCTCGCCATGGGCGGCACCTGCACCGGCGAGCACGGCATCGGCTACGGCAAGATGGAATTCCTGGAACAGGAAGCCGGCGAGGCTTTCGCCGTGATGGGCGACCTGAAGCGCGCCTTCGACCCGGACAACATCATGAACCCCGGCAAGGTGGTGCGGGTCTGATCCCCGCTCCACCCCTGATCGGCATCGGCGGCGTGCGTTTCGGCAAGGGCGTGTCCTTGCCGACGCATGCCGTCCTATGCTGTGCAAGGCGGCCTCAATAAAACCGAAAAGCATCCACGCTGCCTTTTAAAGAAAACCAGACCAAAAAGGCCCTGTTTCTTCAGCAATAAGTTCCAGCCGTTCATCCTTTTTGTTGATTGAGGATTGAAAAATCCTTCCTTTATCATGATGAAAAAGGGAGGAAACGCCTTGGCCTATTTCGAACCGCCATGGCCGCTCAACGAACCGGCCCGTCTTGGCCGGCTCAAACGCTACGCCGTGCTCGACACGCCCGCCGAAGAGGTGTTCGACCGGATCACCGGGCTCGCCGCCCGCCATTTCGGAATGCCGATCGCGCTGGTCAGCCTGATCGACGAAACCCGGCAGTGGTTCAAATCCCACTACGGGTTGGACGTGCCCAGCACCGGCCGCCGCCTTGCCTTCTGCGCCTACGCCATTCTGGAAGACAAGGTCATGGTGGTGCCCGACGCGACGGCGGACGATCGTTTCGCCGACAACGAGCTGGTCACCGGCCCGAGACACTTCCGTTTCTACGCAGGCGCTCCGCTGATCGCGCCGGAGGGGTTCATCCTCGGTACGCTGACGGTGATTGACCACCGCCCGCACCACGACTTCGGCCCCGACCAGGAGCGCGACCTCGTCGAGTTCGGCCGCCTCGTCATGCATGAACTGGAGGCCCGCCACGCCATGGCCGAGGCCCAGGAGGCCAGGCGCGAGGCGCAGCGGGCGAACGAGGCCAAGACCCGCTTCCTCGCCGCCGCCAGCCACGACCTGCGCCAGCCCTTCCAGGCGATGGAACTGCTTCTCGGCGTCCTCGCGCAACGGCTGGAGAGCCAGCACGACAACCACGCTCTCCTCGGCCGCGCGCAGGAGGCGCTCCACTCCGGCCAGGCGCTGCTGAACGGTCTGCTCGACATCGCGACGCTGGAGGCCGGAACGGTCGAGCCGACCATCACCGACTTCCCGATCCGCAAGGTGATCGACCGGCTGATCCGCGAGACGACCGAGCTGGCCGAACAGCGGGGCCTCAAGCTGCGCGTGATGGACTGCGCCCAGCCGGTGCGCAGCGATCCGCTGCTGCTGGAACGCATTCTGCGCAACCTGCTCAGCAACGCGCTCGCCCACACCCGGCAGGGCAGCGTGCTGGTCGGCTGCCGCCGTCGCGGCGACATCCTGCGGCTGGAGGTGTGGGACACCGGCCCCGGCATCCCGCCGGAACAGCAGGAATTGATCTTCGAGGAGTTCTACCAGCTCAACAACCCGGAGCGGAACCGCCTGAAGGGCCTCGGGCTCGGCCTCGCCATCGTGCGCAAGACGGCGGAACTGCTGGGCCACCGCGTCGGCGTGCGGTCCGAGGTCGGCAAGGGAACGATGTTCTTCGTGGAGATGCCGCGCGCGGAGTCGCAGCCCGCCTCACCCTGCGCGCCCGCCCCGCTGGATGGCAATGGTCTCACCGGCCGCACCGTCATGGTGATCGAGGACGAGGACCAGCAGCGCGGCGCGCTGTCCATGTATCTGGAAAGCCTCGGCTGCCGCGCCATCGCCACCGGCTCGGCGGACGAAGCCATCGCCTGCCTTGAGGAATCCGCGCCCTCGCCCGACGCCGTCGTCAGCGACTTCCGCCTGATCGGCCGGACAACCGGCCTGGACGCCATCGCCGCCGTCCGCCGCCGCCTCGGCCGGCGCCTTCCGGCGGTCCTGGTGACCGGCGACACCGACCCCCAACGCCTGCGCGAGGCCAAGCGCGCCGGCTGCACCCTCCTGCACAAGCCCTTCCGCCCCGACGACCTGCACCGCGCCCTGTCCAAAGCCTTCCGCCACCCCAACGGCAACGGCCCCACCCGCAAGGCGGGGTGAGGGGATAAAGATTTGCACCCGTCCCCCCTCCGGTGCAGGATACCGGCAGCTTCCCCCACCCCCTCCCTGATCCCAGAGAGGGGCTTTTGGTGTCGATGGAATGACGAACGACCGGACTGAATCCCTTGAGAACCGGCGCAAGCGGCTGCGCTTCCGCTCCTGGCACCGTGGCATGCGCGAGATGGACCTGCTGATGGGCAGCTTCGCCGACGCGCATGTGCCGGATTTCGACCATGGCCAGCTCGACCGGTACGAGGCGCTCCTGGAACTCAGCGACCCCGATCTCTATAACTGGATGACCGGCCGCGAGCCGGTTCCGGCCGAGCATGACAACGACGTCATGCGGCTGTTGACGAAGTTCAAGTTCACGCCCCGACAGGGTTCCTGAAGGTTTCACCCTTGCCCAGCTTCGATCAGTTGCAACCCGGACGCTCCGGCCGCCTGCTGGTCGGCGGCGCGCCGGAAGGCTTCGACGCCCGCGTGCTCGCCGACCTCGCCAAGCGGGCGGGGGCGGGGGGCGTTCTGCACGTCGCTCTGGACGACTCCCGCGCCGCCCTGCTGGCGGAGGCGCTGGCCTTCTTCGCGCCGGGGCTGGAGGTGCAGGTCTTCCCCGCCTGGGACTGCCTGCCCTACGACCGCGTGTCGCCCAACGGCGGCATCGTGGCGAAGCGCATCGACACGCTGACCCGCCTGCTCGACCGCAAGGCCGACTCCGGCCCCCTGGTGGTGCTGACCACCGTCAACGCCGTTTTGCAGAAGGTGCCGCCGCGCGCCGCCTTCCGCAGCGCGGTCTTCTCGGCCAAGGTGCGCGACCGCATCGACCTGGAGCGGCTCCAGCGCTACCTCGCCGACAACGGCTACACCCGCGCCCAGACGGTGCGCGAACCCGGCGAGTTCGCCATTCGCGGCGGCATCGTGGACCTGTTCCCGCCGGGCACGGAGGAGCCGCTGCGCCTCGACCTGTTCGGCGACGAGCTGGAGGCAGTGCGCAGCTTCGACCCCATGTCGCAGCGGACCACCGACAAGCGCGACGGCATCGACCTGAAGCCGATGTCCGAGGTCTTCCTGGACGAGGCGAGCATCGCCCGCTTCCGCTCCGGCTACCGCGAGCTGTTCGGCGCCATCACCGACGACGACCCGCTCTACGAGGCGATCAGCGCCGGGCGCAAGTACGGCGGCATGGAACACTGGCTGCCCCTGTTCCACGAGAGCATGGACACGGTGCTGTCCTACATGCCCCGGGCCATCGTGTCGCTGGACCATCAGGCGACGGAATCGCGCGATTCGCGAATCGCCCAGGTGGCGGACTTCCACGCCTCGCGCGAAGGCATGATGACCATCGAGAAGCGGGCGGGCTCCCCGGTCTACAAGCCGGTGTCGGTCGGCATGATGTTCCTCGACGCGCAGGCCTGGGACGACCTTCTGGCCGCCCACGCCGTGGCGCAGCTCCAGCCCTTCGGCACGCCGCCCGGCATCATGGGCACGGTGGACGCTGGCGGCCGGCGCGGCCACGACTTCGCGGAGGAGCGCAACCGCCCCGACGTGAACGTCTTCGACGCGGTGAAGGACCACATCCGTGCCCTGCGCGCGGATGGGCGGCGGGTGCTGGTGGCCGGCTACTCGGCGGGCTCGCGCGACCGCCTGATGACCGTGCTGGGCGACCACGGGATCGAGGGGCTGGAGCCGGCCGAAACCATCGAGGAGGTGCGCCGCTTCGACCGGGGCATCACCGGCATGGTGGTGCTGGGGCTGGAGCACGGCTTCACCTCGGCCGACCTCGCGGTTATCACCGAACAGGACATCCTGGGCGACCGCCTCGTCCGCCCCACCGCCAAGAAGAAGCGCAAGGCCGCCAACTTCATCGCCGAGCACACCGCCCTGACTGCGGGCGATCTGGTCGTGCACATGGACCACGGCATCGGCCGCTACGACGGGTTGGAGACGCTGGAGGTCTCCGGCGCGCCGCACGACTGCCTGCGCCTGATCTACGAGGGCGGCGACAAGCTCTACGTCCCCGTCGAGAACATCGAGGTGCTGACCCGCTACGGGTCGGAGGACGCGCACGCGCAGCTGGACAAGCTGGGCGGCGCCGGCTGGCAGGGCCGCAAGGCCCGCGTCAAGAAGCGCCTGAAGGACATGGCCGAGGCGCTGCTGAAGATCGCCGCCGAGCGCATGCTGAAGCGCGCCGACCCGGTCTACACGCCGGAGGGCATCTACCAGGAATTCGCCGCCCGCTTCCCTTACCCGGAAACGGAAGACCAGCTGAAGGCCATCGAGGAGGTCTTCGGCGATCTGGCGTCCGGCCGTCCCATGGACCGCCTCGTTTGCGGCGACGTCGGCTTCGGCAAGACGGAGGTGGCGCTGCGCGCCGCCCTGATGGTCGCGATGAGCGGCCAGCAGGTCGCCGTCGTCGTGCCCACCACACTCCTGGCCCGCCAGCACTTCAAGACCTTCACGACGCGCTTCGCCGGCCTGCCGCTGCGCGTGGTGCAGCTGTCCCGCATGGTGACGCCGAAGGAGCAGACCAAGGTCAAGCAGGAGCTGACGGAGGGCACCGCCGACATCGTCATCGGCACCCACGCCCTGCTGGGCAAGGGCGTGCAGTTCAAGCGCCTGGGCATGGTCATCGTGGACGAGGAGCAGCACTTCGGCGTCAAGCAGAAGGAGCGGCTGAAGGAACTGCGCGCCGACGTGCACGTCCTGACCCTGACCGCCACGCCGATCCCGCGCACCCTGCAAATGGCCCTGAGCGGCGTGCGCGAGCTGTCGCTGATCGCCACCCCGCCGGTGGACCGCCTCGCGGTGCGCACCTTCGTCCTGCCCTACGATCCGGTCGTGGTGCGCGAGGCGATCCTGCGCGAGCACTATCGCGGCGGCCAGACCTTCTACGTCTGCCCGCGCGTCGAGGACCTGCCCAAGGTCGCCGAGCGCGTGCGCGAGCTGGTGCCGGAGGTGAAGATCGTCACCGCCCACGGCCAGATGCCGGCCAGCGAACTCGAAGACGTCATGACCGCCTTCGACGAGGGCAAGTTCGAGGTGCTGCTGGCGACCAACATCATCGAAAGCGGCATCGACATCCCCAACGCCAACACGCTGATCGTGCACCGCGCGGACATGTTCGGTCTGGCGCAGCTCTACCAGATCCGTGGCCGCGTCGGCCGGTCGAAGGTGCGCGGCTACGCCTACCTGACCTATGCCCCGAACAAGCCGCTGACCGGCACGGCGCAGCAGCGCCTGCACGTCATCGAGACGCTCGACAGCCTGGGCGCCGGCTTCCAGCTG
The DNA here is from genome assembly GCF_017876165.1 of Azospirillum soli. Taxonomy (GTDB): domain Bacteria; phylum Pseudomonadota; class Alphaproteobacteria; order Azospirillales; family Azospirillaceae; genus Azospirillum; species Azospirillum soli. The sequence goes on along the minus strand of NZ_JAGINQ010000017.1, from coordinate 48,853 downwards.
GCCAGCCACGACATGGACATCCGTGGTGCGGGCAACCTGCTGGGCGAGGAGCAGTCCGGCCACGTCAAGGAGGTCGGCGTCGAACTCTACCAGCACATGCTGGAGGAGGCCGTCGCCACCGCCCGCGCCGGCATGGACGGGCAGGTGCCCGCCGGGGCGGAGGCGCAGGCCTGGACGCCGCAGATCAACCTGGGCACCCCGGTCCTGATTCCGGAAAGCTACGTCACCGACCTCACCGTGCGTCTCTCCCTCTACCGCCGCATCGCGGAGCTGGTGGACCGGGCGGAGGTGGACGGCTTCGCCGCCGAACTGATCGACCGCTTCGGCAAGCTGCCGACCGAGGTGGAGAACCTGCTGGACGTGGTGACCATCAAGCAGCTCTGCCGGCAGGCGGGGGTGGAGCGGGTGGACGCCGGGCCGAAGGGCGCGGTGCTGACCTTCCACGGCAACAGCTACGCGGAACCGGCCAAGCTGCTGACCTACATCAGCCAGCAGATGAGCCTGATGAAGCTGCGCCCCGACCACAAGCTGGTCTACACCCGCGACTGGACCGACGAGGCGCAGCGCGTGCGCGGCGTGCACCGGCTGATGAAGGATCTCGCGGCCATGGCGGCCGGCGAGGCGGTGCCGAAGGGCGAGCCTCCGCCCCCGCCACCCCCTCCACCGCCGCCCCGGCCCAACGCGCTCAAGGCCGGCTCCAAGTTCGGCCGGAACATCCCGGCGCGCCCCTTCGGCCGGCGGTAACGGATGGTCAAGAACGGGAGCGATCTGGCGAAGGCCCTCGCGCTGGGCGACCGCCGGACCATCGGCGACGCCCCCACAGTGGCCGAGGCGGTCGCCGCCGACCTCAGGCGCCTGCCGGAACTGGTCGGCTGCCTGTTCGCCGAGGATGCTGGCGTGCGCATGCGCGCTGCCGACGCGCTGGAACGTGTGTCGCGCGGCGACGCCCGCCCGCTGGACGCCTTTGCCGAACGCCTGCTGACCGACGCGGCGGCCATCGATCAGGCGGAGGTGCGCTGGCACCTCGCCCAGATCATCCCGCGCCTGACCCTGACCGACGCGCAGCGCGGCCGCGCGGCGACCCTCCTTCTGGAGTGGTTCGAAACCAGCGCCAGCCGCATCGTGCAGACCTCGGCGCTCCAGGCCATGGTCGATCTGGCGGCAAGCGCCCCCGACCTGCGCCCCACGGCGGCGGACATGCTGGGCCGCGCCATGCGCTCCGGCATCCCGTCGCTCGCCGCCCGCGCCCGCCGCATCCTGAAACCGTTCGAAGTCGATCAGGCAACCCTGGACGCCGCCCTCATCCAAGAGGAATCGGACGCCCTCACCCTGTCCGTCCTCCCCGACCGTTTGGCCGTTGCACGCCTGTCCCCCGGCAACGGCCTGCCAGCTTGGCTCGACTGGACCGACCCTCTGGTCAGCGCGACCCGCACGGGCGAGGAACTGTCGATCCTCTGCCGCGAGGACCGCGTGCCCGACACCGTGAAGGTCGAACGCGGCTGGCGCGCCTTCAAGGTGGAAGGCCCCCTGGACTTCTCCCTGTTCGGCGTCCTCGCGCGCATCGCCGTGCCGCTGGCCCAGGCGCGCATTTCGATCTTCGCGATGTCCACCTACGACACCGACTACATCCTCGTCCGCGCCGAAGACCTCGACCGCGCCGCCGACACCCTGACCCGCGTCTGCACCATCATCCGCTGAAAAGCCCTTCTCCCCCCCTGGGGAGAAGGGTTGGGATGAGGGGGCGGCCGAAGGCCGGACCAGCGCCGCAGCGCCGAGGATTCACCACCAAGGCACCAAGGCACCAAGGCACCAAGAATCCTCGCCCTCTTTAAGCCGTGGCTTCTTGGTGCCTTGGTGTCTTGGTGGTGAAAAACCCCCGGCGACGCCCGCGCTTATCCCCTCACCGCCTCATGCGCTTCATCAGGCTCGACGTGTCCAGCCGGTTGCCCCCCATGGCCTGCACCTCGGCGTAGAACTGGTCCACCAGAGCCGTCACCGGCAGCGTGGCCCCGTTGCGCCGCGCCTCGTCCAGCACGATGCCCAGATCCTTGCGCATCCAGTCCACGGCGAAGCCGAAGTCGAACTTGTCGTCCAGCATGGTCTTGCCGCGATTCTCCATCTGCCAGGACTGCGCGGCGCCCTTGGAGATCACGTCCACCACCTTGTGCCCGTCCAGCCCGGCCTTCTGCGCGAAGGACATGCCCTCGGCCAGCGCCTGGACCAGCCCGGCGATGCAGATCTGGTTGACCATCTTGGTCAGCTGCCCGGCGCCCGACGCACCCATGTGCGTGACCGACCGGCCGTAGCAGGCCATCAGCGGCCGGGCGCGCTCGAACGCCGCCGCATCACCGCCGACCATCACCGTCAGCACGCCGTTCTCCGCCCCAGCCTGACCACCGGACACCGGCGCGTCCAGGAAGAACAGGCCCTTGGCCCGCGCCGCCGCGTCCATCTCCCGCGACACCTCGGCCGAAACGGTGGAATGGTCGGCGATCACCGCCCCCGGCTGCATCGCACCCAGCACCGCGCCGACCACCTCACGCACGTCGTCGTCGCCGCCGACGCACAGTAACACCACCTCGGCCCCCTTGGCGGCCTCGGCCGGTGTAGCCGCCTTCACGCCCCCGAATTTGGCCACCCAGGCGTCGGCCTTGGCCGCCGTCCGGTTGTAGACGGTGACCCGGTGCCCGGCCTTGGCGAGATGCCCGGCCATGGGAAAGCCCATGGTGCCAAGCCCCAGGAAGGCGACGGTTCTGGACCCGGTCGTTCCGGATTCGGTTGTCCCGGATTCGGGCGCGGTTTCAGCCATGTTCCCCTCGTTTGTCTTTGTTCGGCGTGGTGCCGTTCGGTTCATTGCGGCGCAGGGTAGGCCGAACTTCTTCCCCGATCAAACGCCCGCTGACGAAAGTCCGATGCGGGGGGATGCCGCTCCGGCGCATGGATCTTTCGAATGAGGTTGTCTCGCCGCGCCCTTGCTCCCGGCGCACGATGTGTTAAGACGTATTCAGGCCTGACGCCGCCAGAGAACGAGGGAAGGAACACCGCATGACTAACCAATCGGGTTTCCAGGACGCGCCGCCGGACGACCGTTCGGAGCTGACGCCGGAGCAGGAAAGCGCCATCCGCATCATCGCCAACAACCTGCACCGCCTGAACGACGCCGTCGTCAAGGCCGTGGAGGCCGGCATCACGGTCGAGCTGATGCGCACCGCCCGCTATCACAACGCGTCGGGCAACTGGGGCGACCAGCTGACCCCGGTGATCCGTCCGGGCAAGTAACGCACGGGCCGGCAAACCCCCAGGTCGTCTCCACCGAGGCATCGTGTGGCGGCATCGCTTGGGGGCACCGCTTTCGAAAACCCCTCTTCCCCATGGAAGAGGGGTTTTTCATTGTCCCCACTCGAAAGGGGGTTCTTCCTTCGGGACCGTTGGGCGCGACGCTCCCCCATCTTATGTGCAATGCGGAACCGCAGCCGCGTTCGATGGTTCTGTGGAAGACGACTGCGGCAAGACGAACGCCGACTGTCCGACAGCACGAGAAGGGCACGCCATGCACGACGCTCAGCCGGAACGGACCAAGGACCGCGAAGCCATCTGGCGCCTCCATTCCCTTGCCGAACCGACCTTCACCGACCTGACGCAGGGGATCTTCCTCGGCCTCCTCTGGTCGCTGGCGTTGTGGCTGCCGATGTTCATCAGCGTGCTGATGTGACGGTCGTCACGCCGCCTGGATTTGCGCGGCCTGGATTTGCATGGCCCGGATCTACGTGGCCCGGACTTACACGGCCTGAGCCGACGCCAGCAGCGTGCGGATGCGCCCGGCCAGCTGGTCGGGCGTGAAGGGCTTCGGCAGAACGGCGGTGTCCGCGCCCAGGCCGGTCAGCGACTCCGGGCTGTAGCCGGAGATCAGCAGCACCCGAATGTGCGGCCAGCGCTCATGCACCCGGCGGGCAAGGTCGATCCCCGACACCCCGTAGGGCATGACCACGTCCGACACCACCACATCGATTCCCGATTCGCGCTCCAGCACCTCCAGCGCCTCGGCGCCGTGGTCGGCGGTCAGCACGTCGAAGCCTTCCTGCGCCAGCCCCTCCACCGTCGCCATCAGGACCAGCGCGTTGTCCTCCACGACCAGCACCCGCACATGCTCCGGCCCGCCGCGCGCCGCTTCCGGGGCCGCCGGTTCGGCGACCGGGCGCTTGGTGGTGGCGGGCAGGGCGATGCGGATCAGCGTGCCGCGGCCGGGCGTGCTCTCGATCTCGGCGTTGCCCCCCGACTGGCGGGCGAATCCGTAGACCATCGACAGCCCCAGTCCCGTGCCCTTCCCGTCGCTCTTGGTGGTGAAGAAGGGCTCGAAGGCACGGGCCTGCACCTCGGGCGGCATGCCCTGGCCGGTGTCCGCGACTTCAAGCATCACAACGCCCCCCGTTGGCGAATCACCCGCCGGCCGGGCCGAAATGCGGATGCGCCCGCCTCCCGGCATGGCGTCGCGGGCGTTGATCACGAGGTTCAGCACGACCATTTCCAGCTGCACCGGATCGACCTCCACCGCCATGGGCAGAGGTGCCAGATCCCAGTCCAGCGCGATGTCGGCACGGATGGAGCGTTCCAGCAGGTTCGCCATCCCGCGCAGGCTGTCGCCCAGATCCACCACCGTCGGGTTGACCGCCTCCTGCCGGGAAAAGGCCAGAAGCTGCCCGGTCAGCTTCTTCGCCCGGTCCAGCGCAGCGTTGGCCCCGTCCAGATGGCGCGCCGCCTCCTGCGGCAGGTGGCGGGACATCAGGTGCAGGTTGGTCAGCGCGGCGGTCAGCAGGTTGTTGAAGTCGTGGGCGACCCCGCCGGTCAGCTGGCCCAGCGCCTCCAGCTTCTGCGCTTGGCGCAGCGCGATCTCCAGCTGCTCGCGGTTGCGCACCTCCTCGGCCCAGCGGCGCACCGCGTCGGTCTCGCGCCGGGCGCGGCGCATGGCCAGCCACGACATGACCGCCAGCGCCAGCGTCGCCGGTAGGGCGAAGGCCGCGTACATCATCATGTTGCGCAGCCACGCCGCCGTGATGTCGCTTTGCGCCACCCCGTAGGACACATAGACCGGATAGGGCGCGACCCTCTTGTAGCCGAAAATCCGCTCGATCCCGTCGACGTGGCTCTGGCCGCGATGGACGCCGTCCTGCCGCCCCTCGGCGACGGCGCGCATGAAGACCGCGTCCGGTCCGAGCCGCAAGGGCGTGCCGCTCTCCAGCGCCGGGTAGCGGGCCAGAACCATTCCGTCCTCGCGCAGGATGGAGATGGCCTCGTTCTCGCCCTGCGCGACTTGCCGGTAGAACTCGACGAAATAGTCGGTCCGGATGCTGGCGACCAGGGTGCCGGCGAAAACCCCGTCCGGCCCGCCGGGGCTGGTGCGCCGCCGGCTGACGTTGAACTGGGGGCGCCCGGTGCGGCGGTTGACCAGCGCCTCGCCGACGTGGAAGCCGTGGTCGCGTTCCCGTTGCGCCCGGAAATACTCCCGGTCGGCGACATACAGCGGCTCCAGCGGGAAGACCCGGCTGACGATCTGGACAAAGCCCTGCGGATCGACCAGCGCGAGCGACCCGACCTGCGGCAGCTCGTCGCTCAGCGTCTTCATGTAGCGATGCAGCGACTCGGAGCTGGGGATCTCCTCCCAGCCCATGCCCCGCGACCGTTCGTCCACGCGGTCGAGCGCCTGTTCCACCGTGTCGAACACCTTCTGCACGTGCTCGTGCAGGATCAGCACGGTCTTGCGGATGTTGCGCTCGGCGTCGGCCTGGACCTCCAGGTAATCGCGCCACGCGATGGCCGCGAACAGGGACAGCGGGACGACCACGGACGCTGCCAGCAGCAGGCGCAGGAGGCGGAGCGATCCGGGGGGGCCATCGGCCGAACTGACGAGCGAGCGATGCGGCATAACCATCGAAAAGGCGGGCAAGACAGCAGGGGCTAAGCTATGGCTCCATCCATGTGCCCGGCAAGCCGGCCTTCCGGCCGGACTTTCGGGTGAATCTATGCCGTTCGGTCAGATGAATCCCTGCGCGGAGGCGTACCCCTGTTCCCCGACTTGTCCCCCAGCCGGGCGCGGCAGCGGAATGCCGGTCTGGCGGCGCGGGGCCAGCCGCTCCAGGATCAGGGCGCCGGGCCGGCAGGCGTCCACGCACAGCCGGCAGCCGGTGCAGTCCTCTGCCGTGATGCGGAAGGCCGGCGGGTCCCCGGCCAGCCGGATGGCCCCGGTCGGGCACAGCCGCGCGCAGCTGGCGCAGCCCGAGCAGACGCTGGCGTCGATGGAGGGCACCCACGGCCAGGGCACCGTCTCCGCCGCGCGATCCTCGGCCGGTTCCGGCAGCCGCCGCCCCACCGGCCACGCCGCGTCACTTTTCAGCTCGATCACCGCCCGGTCCGGAGTCGTGTCGAAGGTCAGATAGGCGCGCCACGGCGTGACCGACCGCCGGGTCAGCGTCAGCGGCGGCAGCCCGCGCCCCTCCAGCAGCACGTTCAGCTCCTCCACCGCGCGCTCCAGCCGCACGGCGGTGGAGCTGCCGGTGGGGCAGGTGGCGCAGCTTTCCCGCACGATGACCATGCGCCGCACCCCGGCGTGGTACAGCTCGGCCAGTTCGGATTGTCCCAGCACGTTCAGGCAGGGCAGCACCCCCTCCACCCCGTCGCGCCCGTTGCGCAGGCCCGTCTGGGAGCAGGCGGCAAAGGCCACCGGGTGCCCGTGGTCCAGCCGGCGGGCGACCCTGTGGCTGTGGCCGATGACCGCCTGCGGGCAGGCCGGCGCGCACAGCCCGCAGCCGTCGCACGCCTGCGCGTCCAGCGTCACGCGGCCGTCATCCTCGCCCCCGTCCCCGACGATCCAGGCACCGCGCGGGCAGGCGTCGGCGCAGGCACGGCAGCTGGCAAGCTCGGAGCGGCTGTGGACGCAACGGTCCATGGCGATGGCCGGCATGCGCTTGTGGGAGCGGGAGATTCCGAACAGCCCGTCACCGCCATCCATCGCCAGCCCCTCCGGACGAGTCAATTTCATCCGAAATTATCCTCTAGGCCCACGGATCCGCATATTCTGGCTTTCGGCTCAATGTGCCCTTCCTTTCGGTCGCACGCCGTTCGTCCAGGGGACGGAGCAGGGCGAAATCCCGCTCCAGCCGGTCGCGCAGCTGGTCGAGATAGGCGCCGGTCAGCAGCGCCACCCCCGCGAAATAGGGCGTGCGGCAGTGCGCCGCGATCCGCCCGCAGAAATCCGGGACCCAGCGCAGCGGATGCTGGTCGAGGAAGGCGGCGGCGTCCTCCGGCCGGGCGCGGTCCAGCAGCTCGGCCAGGAAGCGCAGCTCCGGCACCAGATGGTCGGGGTCGCGTGGATCGCCGCTGACGAAACCGAAGCGCAGGTGCCACGCTGCCACTTGGGACACCGCCTCCGCGTGGCCCCAGACCGATTCGCGCGGTCCGGCGCGGAAGGCGTCGGTCCGGTGGATGCTGGCGAAGTCGGCCGCCAGCTCCTCCAGCGACTCGCCGTCGATGGGGCAGGGCAGGTCGGCCGCGACCTCGGCGATCAGGGCCATGGCCTGTTCGGCGTCGGGCCGGTCGAGCGTCAGGCCGAAAAGATCCTGGAGGGGCTGCTCGCGCAGCTCCTCCAGGAGTTCGGCGGTCGGTTCCCGGTCGTGCAAGCGCGCCAGCCGGCGCAGGTCGGCCGCCGCCGCCTGCCCGAACCGGACGACCACCGGGGACGCCTCGCTGCCAGGGGCTGCGGCCCCCTCCATCACGCGGTCCATGACATCGGCCGTGACGCGGGCAAGCCCATGCGGTGAGCGGAAGCCGCACGCATCAATATCCAAGCGCCGCCCGGCTCCGCCTTCAGCATAGGTTTCCTCGCCCATTCAGACTATGACTAGAATTCTTGTTTTTAAGCTTTTACCGTTTCAATTATTACGCTTGCGCTTCAGTTTTGGTCAACTTCCGGACTTCGACTTGTGCGTTGCAGCATTGTTTAAAGGCGCCTTAAGATATAATCGTCTTTTAGCAAAACTTGCGACAGCCTTCGCCCGGTATGACTCTAAACGTTTGAACGCCATGGGTTTTGCCGGTGGCGCCCGGTCCGTCCCGGAACCACGCGCGGCCAATCGCGCATAGCGCGCGCGCCCAAGCCCGGCCAAAATGTCGCAGGCCATCCCACCGTCACAGCAGGATCCCCCATGCCCCTGAAGCCCATCGAGCACGCCGACGCCACCCCCGAAGTCCGCGCCGTCTTCGACGACATCAAGGCGACCCGCAACGTCCCCGACGTGAACAACTTCTGGAAGATGACCGCGCACCACCCGGCGACGCTGAAGCGCACCTGGGAAAGTTTGAAGGAGGTCATGGCCCCCGGCGCGCTCGACCCGCTGGTGAAGGAGATGATCTTTGTCGCGGTCAGCGTCACCAACGGCTGCGCCTACTGCATCCGCTCGCACGAGGCGGCGGCCCGCAAGGCCGGCATGACCGACGCCCAGTTCGGCGAGCTGATGGCGGTCATCGGCATGGCCAACGAAACCAACCGCCTCGCCAACGGCTACCAGGTGGAGATCGACGAAGCTCTCAAGTAAGAGATGCCGGCTCAGGCGAAATCGCTCATCGCCTCTTCCAGCGACGGGTAGACCGCCTCGGCCTGCGATCCGTCCACCCGCAGGGGCTTGGGCAGCAGTTCCACCGCCTCCAGCGCCTCCCGCAGGGTCAGCCCGGCCACCTCGACGAAGCCGCCGGCGTCGCCGTAACGTCCGGCGGTCCATTCCGCGCGGTCCGGATCGCCGTCGAGCCGGCCGTTGCAGGACACCATCACATGGGTGCTGTCGGCGATGTGGGTGCCGTCGGTCACCTGGGTGGTGTCGTTCTCGTGGCGGCTCCAGGCCATGCGCCCGCGCCCGATGTCGCGCGGCCGCAGCCCCGCCGCCAGCACCGCCTCGCGCACCGCCGGACGGACGTCCACCGCCGCCGGATCGAGTTGGACCCCAATCGGCCCGCCGGGCGCGCCGTCTCCGTTGCTGATCGCGTCTTCCACCATTGGCCTCCCCGGACGTTGCGTCTCCGAGGATGGTAACAGCCAACGGCCCCGTTCATGCCGGCACGGCGAAAACGACAGGCTGAAATGAAAAAGGGCCGACGCGTCTCCGCATCGGCCCTTCATCTTTTGGTCGGAGAGAGAGGATTCGAACCTCCGGCCCCTGCCTCCCGAAAGCAGTGCTCTACCAGGCTGAGCTACTCTCCGTCAGTTCGGCGCCGAACCGTCACCGGTGCCGCCGAGGCCGCGTATATAACCGGTCGGGCCGAGGGCTGCAACGCAAAAATCCCTTTTTCCTCAACGGAATCGACAAAGGATCCCGAAACAACGACAAGAACCCCGAAACGACGAAGGGCCGACGCGTCTCCGCATCGGCCCTTCATCTTTTGGTCGGAGAGAGAGGATTCGAACCTCCGGCCCCTGCCTCCCGAAAGCAGTGCTCTACCAGGCTGAGCTACTCTCCGTCAGTCCGACGCCGAACCGTAAACCGTTACCGTCCGCGTCGAGGCCGCTGATATAGCGGCTCGAACCGGGGGCTGCAACGCCAAAATCGCCCCCGGCGCAAAAAATTACGGCCGCTTAGAAATCGCGGTCGATCACGAAGTCGATGACCTCCAGCAGCGCGCGCTTCACCGGGCTGTCGGCGAACAGGCCCAGGGAGTCGCGGGCGATGGAGCCGTAATGGCGGGCGCGCTCCACGGTGTCCTTCAGGGCGTTGTGCTTGGCCATCAGCTCCTGCGCGCGCTCCAGGTCGCCGTCCTGCTGGTCCAGGTCTTCCATGACCCGGCGCCAGAAGGCGCGTTCCTCGTCGTTGCCCCGGCGGAAGGCCAGCACGACCGGCAGGGTGATCTTGCCCTCGCGGAAATCGTCGCCGACCGTCTTGCCCAACTTGGCCTGGAGCGCCGAGTAATCCAGCACATCGTCCACCAGCTGGAAGGCGATGCCCAAGTTCATGCCGTAATCGTACAGCGCCAGCTCTTCCGCCTGCGGGCGCTCGGCCACCACGGCGCCGACGCGGCAGGCGGCGGCGAACAGCTCGGCGGTCTTGGCCTTGATGACCTCAAGGTAGGCCTGCTCGCTGGTCTCCGTGTCGTTGGTGGTGCGCAGCTGCAGCACCTCGCCCTCGGCGATGACGGCCGAGGCCTTGGACAGGATGCGCAGCACGTCCAGCGACCCGACCTCGACCATCAACTCGAAGGAGCGGGAGAACAGGAAGTCGCCGACCAGCACGCTGGCCTTGTTCCCAAACACCGCGTTGGCCGAGGCGAGGCCGCGCCGCAGATCGCTTTCGTCCACGACGTCGTCGTGCAGCAGCGTGGCGGTGTGGATGAACTCCACCACGGCGGCCAGCATCTTGTGATCCTCACCCTGGTAGCCGCACAGCTCGGCGGCGGCCAGCGTCAGGACCGGGCGCAGCCGCTTGCCGCCGGCCGCGATGATGTAGCCGGCAAGCTGCGGGATCAGATCCACGGACGAATGCATCCGCTGAACGATCAGATCGTTGACCGCGCTCAGGTCATCGGCCACCAGGGCGGTCAGATCGTCGAGCGGGGTGGACTTGCGCCGTTTCGGCTCGAGGTTGGTCACGACCGCCAAGGTCGACTCCAATGATGATTGACGTGACGAATTCCGGCAGGGAGCATAACGGCATAGCCTCTTCGGTCAAGTCCGCAGGGCGATTCGCATTCGAGATGTGATGAAGGAACTCCTGCGCACCACCGATCCGGTCCGTTTGTCCTGGCTTCTCGCCCTTCTGGCGGACGCCGGGATCGAGGGCGTCGTGCTTGACACCCACACCAGCATCCTGGAGGGCTCCATCGGCGCCATCCCCCGCCGCCTGATGGTGGCCGAGGCCGACCACGCCCGCGCCCGCCGCCTCCTGCGCGACGCGGGCGAGGAAACCTGACCCCTCTCCCAGCAGGGCTGGGCGAGGGAACATTGCCCGGAAAGGCCATGACCACCGACACCCTCCTCGACGGCCGCGTCCGTCTTCTCCAGCCCTTTGACGGCTACCGCGCCGCCATCGACCCGGTGCTGCTCGCCGCCTTCACCGACGCGCGTCCCGGCGAGCGCGTGCTCGACGTCGGCACCGGCACCGGGGCCGCCGCGCTGTGCCTCGCCGCCCGCGTCCCCGACGCGCTCGTCACCGGCCTGGAGAAGCGCGCGGATGCCGCTGGCTACGCCCGCCGCAACGCCGCCCTCAACGGCGCGGACTCCCGCGTCACCATCCTCGACGGCGACCTTCTGTCCCCACCACCGAACCTGACGCCGGCCTCCTTCGACCGCGTCATGATGAACCCACCCTATCTCCGCGCCGGTGCCGCCAGCCTTCCGCCCGACCCCTGGAAGGCCGCCGCCAACGTGGAAGGGGAGGCCGCGCTGAAGGACTGGCTGCGCTTCGCCGCCGCCATGCTGAAGCCGCGCGGGGCGCTGACCCTGGTCCACCGCGCCGACCGGGTGGACGAGATCCTGGCGGCCCTCCATGGCGCCCGCTTCGGCTCCCTCATCCTTGTCCCGCTGTGGCCCAAACCGGGGGAGGACGCCCGCCGTATCCTCCTGTCCACGCGGAAGGGCGGCAAGGCCCCGGCCCGCTTCACGTCGGGCCTGACCCTGCACACCCCCAACGGCTCCTACACCGACGAGGCCCAGCGCATCCTGCGCGATGCCGCCGCGCTGGCGCCCTGAGTCCACCCAGGCAGAAACCCGTAGGCAAAAACGCTCAGGCAAAAATTCTCAACCTGAGGCAGTATGCCGCAATGCAAAAAACGCAGTTGTCTCTTGCCGGACCGCTCCCCAAAACAATGTGGATGGTATCGACTCAAAATTAACAGCCTAAAAGGGCGGGGGAGTTGGACATGCGTTTCAGCGATTGGAAAATCCTGACCAAGGTGCTTTTCGTGGTCGGGCTGCTGTCGGCGACCATGGCCGTCATCAGCGTGATCAGCGTCAACGCACTGAAGAATCTGAGTTTGGAGGCCGGCGAGGTGCAGGAAGCCGGACAGGAGGCGTTGACCGGCTCCCGCCTGAACCAGAACGTCATCGCGCTCAACCGGGCCGAGTTCCGCGTCGCCGCCGAGCCGTCGCCGGCGCAGGTCGCCGAGGTGGAAAAGGTCATCCAGGAACAGCGCGCTCAGCTTGAGCAGCGGCTGACCGGCCTGAAGGCTACGGCCGGGGCGCGCGGGGCGGAGCTGTTGCGCGCGGTCGAACTGGCCTACGCCGCCTACCTCAAGGAACTGGACGACACCATGGCCGTGGCGCGCCGCAACGGTGCTCAGGTCACCAACGACAAGGCGCGGCAGGAGATCGTCGATTCCGCCCTCGCGTCGCGCGCCGCGGCGACCCAGCTTCAGCAGGCCATGGGGGCATTCAACAGCTACTCCGACGACAAGGCCAACACGGTCGCCAAGAGCGCGCAGGAGGATGCGGCCCGCATCCAGACGCTGGTCCTCACCGTCGCTGTGCTGGGCGTGGTCGGCGGCATCGTCGTGGGCTTCCTCATCGCCCGGTTCGGCATCGGCCGTCCGGTGGCCGCTTCGGTCGGCTGCCTGCGCCGCCTCGCCGACGGCGACACCGCCGTCGAGATCTACGGCGTCGGCCGCAAGGACGAGATCGGCGACATCGCCGGCACCATGCAGATCTTCAAGGAAAACCTGATCCGCACCCGCCGCATGGAGGAGGAGGCCAAGGAGGCCGAACAGCGCGCCGCCCAGGAGAAGAAGCGCCTGATGAACGAACTGGCCGACAGCTTCGAGGCGTCGGTGAAGAGCGTGGTCGGCGCCGTGTCGTCCTCCGCGACCCAGCTCCAGGGCAACGCGCAGAGCATGTCCTCGGTCGCCGAGGAGACCACCCGGCAGGCCGCCGCCGTCGCCGCCGCGACCGAGCAGGCCTCGGCCAACGTCCAGACCGTGGCGAGCGCCGCCGAGGAACTGGCCGGCTCCATCGCCGAGATCGCCCGTCAGGTCGAGGATTCGGCCCGCAGCACCCAGACCGCCGTGGACGAGGCGCAGCGCACCAACGCCATGGTGGAAAGCCTGAACGACGCCGCCCAGCGCATCGGCACGGTGGTCCAGCTGATCCAGGAGATCGCCGCGCAGACCAACCTGCTGGCGCTGAACGCGACGATCGAGGCGGCCCGCGCCGGGGAGGCTGGCAAGGGCTTCGCCGTCGTGGCGTCGGAGGTCAAGAGCCTCGCCAACCAGACCGCCAAGGCGACCGAGGAAATCTCGGGTCAGGTCCAGGCGATCCAGAAGGAGACGCAGGACTCGGTGGAGGCCATCCGCTCCATCACCACGACCGTGCGCAAGGTGAACGAGATCGCCGCTTCCATCGCCTCGGCCGTGGAGGAGCAGACGGCGGCAACCGGGGAGATTTCCCGCAACGTCCAGCAGGCCGCCGCCGGCACGACCGAGGTGACCCGCAACATCACCGGCGTCAACCAGGCGGCGCAGGACGCCGGCCGCTCGGCCAGCGAGGTGCTCCACGCCGCCAACGACCTGTCCAGCCAGTCGCGGACCCTGACCACCACCGTCGAAAGCTTCATCGCCCGCATCCGCGCGGCGTGAGGTCTTTCATTCCCTCCCCCGTGCGCGGCACGGGGGAGGGTGGGGGCTATCGCATTTGAATTTCCACCGCCAATAGGGTCGTCAATGGGAAGGCTCGGCCGGCCAGCAGACAGCTTCCCATACGTCATCCCCGCGAAGGCGGGGATCCAGAAAACTTCGCACCTCAGCACTGATGTGCCCTGGATTCCCGCCTTCGCGGGAATGACGCTGGAAAGTTGCTTTTGACACGGAAAGCGGCTTCAACGGCCAAATGCGATAGCCTTGGTGCAAGGGTGGGGGGCCCCCGGCCGGCGCTTTTTTCCCGTCACCCCCGCCCGATCCTTGCAAACCCACCGCCAGCGTCACCATTTCAACCGGCGATGACCATGCAAGACTTCCTCGCCAAGCTCCCCTTCGGCCCCTGGCGCGAGGCCGGGCCGATCGTGTCCGTCCTGCGCCTGACCGGCGTCATCGGCCAGCTGGGGCCGTTGCGCCACGGGCTGACGCTGGCCGGTTCCGCCCCCCTGATCGAGCGGGCCTTCGCCCTGAAGAAGCAGGCGGCGGTGGCGCTGATCGTCAATTCGCCGGGCGGATCGCCGGTGCAGTCGGCGCTGATCGCCAAGCGCATCCGCGACCTCGCCACCGAGAAGAACGTCCCCGTCTTCGCCTTCTGCGAGGACGCGGCGGCGTCCGGCGGCTATTGGCTGGCTTGTGCGGCGGACGAGATCTGGGCCGACGAAAGCTCCATCCTCGGCTCTATCGGCGTGGTGTCCTCGGGCTTCGGCGCGCACGAGTTCATCCAGCGCCACGGCATCGAGCGGCGTCTCTACACCGCTGGCGACAAGAAGGTTCTGCTCGACCCCTTCGCGCCGGAGCGCGAGGACGGCGTCGCCCACCTGAAAGCCATCCAGACCGACATCCACGACGCCTTCAAGGCGATGGTCCGCGACCGGCGCGGCGGGCGGCTGAACGCCCCGGACGAGGTTCTGTTCTCCGGCGCCTTCTGGGCCGGGCGCAAGGCGCTGGAGATGGGCCTGATCGACGGCATCGGCGATCTGCGCACCATCCTGCGTGGCCGATTCGGCGAAAAGGTCCGCCTGCGCGTGGTGCAGGAAGACCGCCGCTGGTTCCGCCGCGTCGGCCTGCGGGTGGGGGCGCCCGCCCTCGATTCGGCCCTCGATTCGCTCGCCTCCGAGCTTCCGGGCGCGGCGCTGGCCGCCGTCGAGGAACGCGCCCTCTGGTCCCGCTACGGCCTCTGACGCGTCACTGCGTCACTTCGCGCAGACGCTCGGACGGCGGCGGCACCGGCTGGCCGCCCTTCTGCGCCGCCTCGATCCACGCGCGGATCGCCGCGCGCGTCGCCGCTTCCGCCTCGGCCGGCGTGGCCCCCCCGGCGGTGCAGCCCGGCAGGTCGGGCACCTCGGTCACGTAGCCGACGCCCTGCTCCGGCGCCAGCGGGCGGACGATGACCGGGTAAGCGCTGACGTCCATTGTCTTTTGCTCCTCCTTCGTCTGGGGATTCATTAAGGTGCCGATCCTGCGGCGGACGGCAAGGCTTACTTTATGCTCAGCGCGCTCATCTTTCTGGCCGGCGGGGCGGCCGGCGGCCTGCTTCTGGGCATGCTGGGCGTCGGAACGGCGCTGGTGGCGGTGCCGCTCCTGACGCTGCTGCTGCCCTGGCTGGGCGTGCCCGCCGCCGTGGCGCCGCTGACCGCGCTGACCACCTCCATGGCCGTGGTAGCCGCGACCTCCGTCTCCTCGGTGCTGTCGCATCACCGGCTCGGCAACGTTGATTGGCGCGTCTTCCGCACCACCATCGCCGCGAGCCTGCTTGGCGTCGCGCTGGGCAGCGCCGTCGCCACGCATCTGCCGGCCGTTGCCCTGCGCGTTATCGTCGCGGCGTTCCTGCTTTACACCGCCTGGCGCATGCTGACGGCCTCCGCGCGCAAAACCGCCGCCACGCCCGCATCCCCCACCACCTACCGTCTCGGCGGCGCGCTGATCGGCGTGGCCGGCAGCTTCATCGGCGCCGGGGGTGGGGTGCTGATGGTCCCCTTCCTCAGCGGCCGGGGCCACCCCATGACCCGCGCCATCGCCACCTCCACGGCCATCGGGCTTCCCGTGACGGTGCTCGGCGCCATCCTCTACACCGGTCTCGGCCTGCGCCAGGGCGTGGACCTGCCGGGTCAGGTCGGCTACCTGCACCTGCCGGCCTTCCTGGAGATCAGCGCGGCCAGCGTTCTGGCCGCTCCGCTCGGCGCACGCCTCGCCTCCCGCATCCCGGCGCCGCTGCTGAAGCGCGTCTTCGCGGTGATCCTGATCCCCCTGGCCGTGAAGATCGCCGTGGGTTGAACCGATCCGCCTTGACCCAAGGCGCCGTCCCCCCTTAATCCTGCGGCATGTTCGGAAAGATACTGCTCCTGGCGCTGGTGATCGGCGCGGTCTGGTTCGGCTGGCGCTGGTACAACCGCGTCGGCGCGGTCGGGCGCGAGCGCCTGCGCGAACGCGAGCGCGAGCAGAAGCGCCAGACGGGGGGCACCGCCCAATCCTCCCGCGTCTCCGCCGAGGACATGGAGAAGTGCCCGGAGTGCGGCGCCTACGTCGCCCCCCATTCGGCGGTGTCCTGCGGCCGTCCCGGCTGCCCCTACGGCCGCTAAGGCGGCTTGCAAGCAAGAATGCTGGCGCGTATCGTGCGGCGCGCTTTTTCAACAATAATCGTACGTGACCGCCGATGGCCTCCCAGAGCGGGATTCCCAAAGACAATCGCGGCCTGTCTTTCCAGGCCCTGATCCTCAAGCTTCACCAGTTCTGGTCGGAGCAGGGCTGCGTCATCCTCCAGCCCTACGACATGGAGGTTGGCGCGGGCACCTTCCACCCGGCGACGACGCTGCGCGCACTCGGTCCCGACGCCTGGAAGGCGGCCTACGTGCAGCCCTCCCGCCGGCCGAAGGATGGGCGCTACGGCGAGAATCCGAACCGTCTCCAGCACTATTACCAGTATCAGGTGATCCTGAAGCCCTCGCCGGCCAACGCGCAGGAGCTGTATCTGGAAAGCCTGAAGGTGCTGGGCATCGACCCGTCGCTGCACGACATCCGCTTCGTCGAGGACGACTGGGAGAGCCCGACGCTCGGCGCCTGGGGCCTGGGGTGGGAGGTGTGGTGCGACGGCATGGAGGTCACGCAGTACACCTATTTCCAGCAGGTCGGCGGCATCGAGTGCGACCCCGTGGCGGTCGAGCTGACCTACGGGCTTGAGCGCCTCGCCATGTACGTCCAGGGCGTCGAGAACGTCTACGACCTCGACTTCAACGGCCAGGGCGTCAAGTACGGCGACGTCTTCAAGCGCGCCGAGGTCGAGTATTCGGCGCACAACTTCGAACACGCCAACACCGACATGCTGCTCCAGCATTTCAAGGACGCCGAGGCCGAGTGCCAGTCCCTGATCGCCAAGGGCGTGGCCCTGCCGGCCTACGACCAGTGCATCAAGGCGTCCCACCTTTTCAACCTGCTGGACGCGCGCGGCGTCATCAGCGTCGTGGAGCGCGCCGCCTACATCGGCCGCGTCCGCGCGCTGGCGAAGGCCTGCTGCGAGGCGTGGACCGCCGGAGGGGCCAAGTAACATGCCCGAATTGCTCATCGAATTCTTCTCCGAGGAAATCCCCGCCCGCATGCAGGCGCGCGCGGCTGACGACCTCAAGCGCCTCGTCACCGACCGTCTGGCCGCCAACGGCCTGACCTTCACGGACGCGCAGGCCCATTCGACCCCCCGCCGCCTCGCCCTCGTCATCGACGGCCTGCCCGAGCGCACCGCCGACGTGAAAGAGGAAAAGAAGGGTCCCCGCGTCGGCTCGCCCGAGCAGGCGGTCCAGGGCTTCCTGAAGTCCGCCGGCCTGACCAGCCTCGACCAGTGCGAGCAGCGCGACACCGGCAAGGGCGTCTTCTACTTCGCCGTCGCCGAGAAGAAGGGCCGCGCCACCGCCGAGGTGCTGGCGGAGATCATCCCCGCCGTGATGGCTGAATTCCCCTGGCCGAAGTCCATGCGCTGGGGCACCAGCACGGTGCGCTGGGTGCGTCCGCTGCACTCCATCATCGCGGTCTTCGGCGGCAAGGTTCTGGACGGCGCCTACGACCTCGGCGGAGTCCAGGGCAAGCTGGCCTTCGGCAACAGCACCCGCGGCCACCGTTTCCTCTCCCCCGACGCCTTCACGGTCGAGAACTTCGCCGACTACAAGGCCAAGCTCGCTGAGGCCCACGTCATCCTCGACCGCGAGGAGCGCAAGGCCAAGATCAAGGCCGACGCTGAGGCTCTGGCCGCCAAGGAGGGCCTGACGCTCTCCCCCGACGACGGCCTGCTGGAAGAGGTCGCCGGCCTTGTCGAATGGCCGGTCGTGCTGATCGGCTCCATCGACGAGAAGTTCATGGACGTGCCGTCGGAGGTTCTCATCACCTCCATGCGCACGCACCAGAAGTATTTCGCGGTGCTCGACAAGGCCGGCAAGATGGCGCCGCGCTTCGTCGTCGTCGCCAACATGGTGACGACCGACGGCGGCAAGGCCATCGTCGCCGGCAACGAGCGCGTCCTGCGCGCCCGCCTGTCCGACGCCAAGTTCTTCTGGGACCAGGACCGCAAGACGAAGCTTGAGGACCGCGTCTCCAAGCTCGCCGCCATCACCTTCCACGCCAAGCTCGGCACGGTGTCGGAGAAGGTGACCCGCGTGCAGGTTCTGGCGGCGGAGATCGCCCGTGCCATCGGCGCGGATGCCAACGCAGCGACCCGCGCCGCCCTGCTCGCCAAGGCGGACCTCGTCACCGAAGTGGTCGGCGAGTTCCCCGAGGTCCAGGGCATCATGGGCCGCTACTACGCGCTGGGCGAGGGTGAGAACCCGGTGGTCGCCGAGGCCATCGCCGAGCATTACAAGCCGCTCGGCCCCTCCGACTCCTGCCCGAACGCTCCGGTCTCCGTCGCGGTCGCGCTGGCCGACAAGCTCGACACGCTGGTCGGCTTCTTCGCCATCGACGAGAAGCCCACGGGCTCCAAGGACCCCTACGCGCTGCGCCGCGCCGCACTGGGCATCATCCGCCTGATCCTGGAAAACGGCCTGCGCCTGAACCTGTCCCAGGTCTTCAAGGCCGCGCACGGTGCCTACGGCGTCAACGGCTTCGCCGCCGCCGATGCGGTGTCGTCCGACCTCATGGCCTTCTTCGCCGACCGCCTGAAGGTCACGCTGCGCGACCAGGGTGTCCGCCACGACCTGATCGACGCGGTCTTCGCGCTCGGCGGCGAGGACGACCTCGTCCGCCTGCTCGCCCGCGTGAAGGCGTTGCAGGAGTTCGTCGGCTCCGATGAGGGTGCCAACCTGCTGGCCGCCTACAAGCGCGCCAGCAACATCGTCCGCATCGAGGAAAAGAAGGACGGCAAGACCTACGACCAGCCGGTCGATGCCGCCCTGCTGACCCTGGCCGAGGAAAAGGATCTCTACGGCGCCCTGACCGACGCCGCCGAGACCGCCAAACCCCTCCTCGCGAACGAGGACTTCACCGGCACCATGGCGGCGCTTGCCCGCCTGCGCGGCCCGGTGGACGCCTTCTTCGACAAGGTGACGGTGAACGCCGACGACGCCGGCCTCCGCGCCAACCGCCTGCGCCTGCTCAGCCAGATCCGCAGCACGCTGAACGCGGTCGCCGACTTCTCGCGCATCGAGGGGTAAGCGCACCTCACTCCACGAAAAAGCCGGGGTGCCTTCGGGCCCCCGGCTTTTTTATTCACTGCTCTCCCCCCATTCGGTGTCCCCTCTCCCCTCCGGGGAGAGGGTTAGGGTGAGGGGGCTCGTGCGCAGCACGAACCCTCTCCCTGTGGGAGAGAGTTGCCCCGCGTGAGCGGGGCGGGTGAGGGGCAAACTATCTTCATTCTGCTTGACGGCGTCCTGCCTTGCCGATTCTGCAACTCCTATGATAGGAATATATGCAGAAAACAAGGCCAGGAATACACCCCATGCCCCCGCACCCCACTGTCACCAACCTCCCCGTCGAACTGTCCGAACCCCCGATCCCGCCCAACGGCCAACTCGTTCCCGGCTCCCGCTACTCCGACGCCGATTGGGCCATGGCGGCGCATCGCCTCGCGTCCGGCTGGCCAGTGCTCCAAGTGGCCCGCGCCATGGGTTGCCACCGCAACACCATCTGGCGCGCCTACTACGTCTCTCGCGCCTTCCGCGAACGCGTGGAATGGGAACGCGCCTGCCTGCGCCGTGAGGCATCGGCCCGCCTGCGTTCCCTCTCCCACGTCGTGACCGCCCACATCGAAAACGCCATCAGTAAGGGCGACATGCACACGATCCGCTGGCTGGCCGGTCAGTTGAAGCTCGCGGCGGTTCCGGCGCTTGACGGTCCCGGCGATCCGCCCGGTCCCGACATCGCCGACCGCGCCGAGCGCGTTCCCGAAATGGACCTGCCCGAGTCGGTTCCTTTCGATTGGCAGGATGAATTCGCTCCGGATCTTCCCTTCCGGTGATCCCGTGTCGCGCGTCCCTGGACCGAAAAAAACGCCCCGCCGCGCCTAGCCATAAGCACACAAATCGTTGTGCATTGACCGCACAACATAAGGGCGCAAACAAACCACTGCAACGCGCTGAAATGAAAGGAGAAAACGCCCAAAAACGCCATTGTGCATTTTTGAAAATCGCCGGAATCTGCACAACGATGCACAATCGGCCGGGCGTCTCCACCCCCTCCGTTCCACCCCTTCCGACCCCTGTGGCAACGAAGGGACCAACACGGTCGCGTTCACGCTATGCAACGGATCGTCTTGTCTTCTCCTTCCGCGCGGGGCTAGAAGGGCGCATATCGGAGACGGTCGCGCGGTCATACCAGTTTTACGACCGTGCGGCCCGGTGCCGGACGACCATGAGAGTGAACGAGGATTTCACGATGGCGAGCCAGGGCGAAAGCAAGTGGGTCTACAGCTTCGGGGCCGATGCCACCGAAGGCCGGGCGGATATGAAGAACCTGCTCGGTGGTAAGGGTGCCAATCTGGCCGAGATGGCCAACCTCGGTCTTCCCGTCCCTCCGGGCTTCACCATCACCACCGAGCTGTGCACCTATTATTACGCCAACGGCCGCACCTACCCGGCGGAGCTGAAGGCCCAGGTCGCCGCCGCCGTGCAGCGGCTGGAGCGGGCCATGGACGCCACCTTCGGCGATCCGGCCAACCCGCTGCTGGTCTCGGTGCGCTCCGGCGCCCGCGCGTCCATGCCGGGCATGATGGACACGGTGCTGAACCTCGGCCTCAACGACGAGACCGCCGCCGGCCTCGCCAAGCGCTCGGGCGATCCGCGCTTCGCCTACGACAGCTACCGCCGCTTCATCCAGATGTACTCGAACGTGGTGCTCGACGTCGATCACCACCATTTCGAGGAGATCCTGGACAACCACAAGCGCGACAAGGGCTACAACCTCGACACCGACCTGAAGGCCGAAGACTGGCAGTCGGTCATCGAAGGCTACAAGAAAGCCGTCGAGCACGAGCTGGGCAAGCCCTTCCCGCAGGACGTGCAGGAGCAGCTGTGGGGCGCCATCGGCGCCGTGTTCGGCTCCTGGATGAACGCCCGCGCCATCACCTACCGCAAGCTGCACGACATCCCGGCCGAATGGGGCACGGCGGTCAACGTGCAGTGCATGGTGTTCGGCAACATGGGCAACGACTGCGCCACCGGCGTGGCCTTCACCCGCAACCCGTCCACCGGTGAGAACGCCTTCTACGGCGAATATCTCGTCAACGCCCAGGGCGAGGACGTGGTGGCCGGCATCCGCACGCCGCAGCACCTGACCATCGCCGGCAAGCACGCCAACAAGTCCGACCTCCCCGCCATGGAAGAGGTCATGCCGGAGGTCTTCAACCAGCTGAACGAGGTCCGCCTCAAGCTGGAGAAGCACTACCGCGACATGCAGGACATCGAATTCACGGTCCAGCAGAACAAGCTGTTCATGCTGCAGACCCGCAACGGCAAGCGCACCGCCCCGGCGGCGCTGAAGATCGCCGTTGATCTCGCCAACGAAGGGCTGATCGACCAGGCGGAGGCCGTGCGCCGCATCGACCCGGCCTCGCTCGACCAGCTTCTGCACCCGACGCTGGATCCGAAGGCCGACCGCACCGTGATCGCCAAGGGCTTGCCGGCGTCGCCCGGCGCCGCCTCCGGCAAGGTCGTCTTCACCGCCGACGAGGCGGAGGCGCAGGCCGGGCTGGGCGACGCGGTCATCCTTTGCCGCGTGGAAACCTCGCCCGAGGACATCCACGGCATGCACGCCGCCCGCGGCATCCTGACGACGCGCGGCGGCATGACCAGCCACGCTGCCGTGGTGGCGCGCGGCATGGGCCGCGCCTGCGTGTCGGGTGCGGGTGACCTGCGCATCGACTACAAGACCAAGACCATGACGGTGCGCGGCACGGTCGTGAAGGAAGGCGACATCGTCACCATCGACGGCTCGACCGGCGAGGTGATGCTGGGCGAAGTCCCGACCATCCAGCCGGAGCTGTCGGGCGACTTCGCCACGCTGATGGGCTGGGCCGACTCGATCCGCCGGATGAAGATCCGCACCAACGCGGAAACCCCGCTGGACGCCCGCACCGCCCGCAAGTTCGGCGCCGAGGGCATCGGTCTCTGCCGCACCGAGCACATGTTCTTCGACCCGGCGCGCATCCTCGCCGTGCGCGAGATGATCCTGGCGGAGAACGAGGCCGGCCGCCGCGCCGCGCTGGCCAAGCTGGAGCCGTTCCAGAAGCAGGACTTCGTCGAGCTGTTCACGATCATGTCCGGCCTGCCGGTGACGATCCGCCTGCTCGACCCGCCGCTGCACGAGTTCCTGCCGAACACCGAAGAGGACATGGCCGAGGTCGCCAAGGCCACCGGCACCGACCCGCTGCGGGTGCACCACCGCACGGTGCAGCTGCACGAGGCGAACCCGATGCTCGGCCATCGCGGCTGCCGTCTCGGCATCAGCTACCCCGAGATCTACGAGATGCAGGCCCGCGCCATCTTCACGGCGGTGGCCGAGGTCTCCAAGAGCACGGGCGAGACGGCGACGCCGGAGATCATGATCCCGCTCATCGGCACCAAGAAGGAGTTCGACATCCTGAAGGAGGTGGTGGACCGCGCCGCCGCCCAGGTGAAGGCCGCCACCGGCCAGGAGTTCGACTATCTCGTCGGCACGATGATCGAGCTGCCGCGCGCCGCCCTGCGGGCCGGCGACATCGCGGAGACGGCGGAGTTCTTCTCCTTCGGCACCAACGACCTGACGCAGACCGCCTTCGGCCTGTCGCGCGACGACGCCGGCGCCTTCCTGCCGGAGTACCAGCGCCAGGGCATCCTGGAGCATGACCCGTTCCAGACGCTCGACCAGGAAGGTGTGGGCGAGCTGATCGCCATCGCCGCCGAGCGCGGCCGCAAGACCCGCGAGAAGATCAAGCTCGGCATCTGCGGCGAGCATGGCGGCGACCCGGCCTCCATCTCCTTCTGCGAGTCGGTCGGTCTCGACTACGTGTCGTGCTCGCCCTACCGCGTGCCGATCGCCCGTCTGGCTGCGGCCCAGGCGGCGCTCAACGCCGACACCGTCAAGCGCGACTGACGGGCAACGGATCGTGATGGTTACGGAAAGGCCCCCTCCCACGGGGGCCTTTCTTTTAGTAGAATAATCTTATGACGACCTCTCTCGCCTGGACCGACGACCTGTCCGTCGGCTCCCCCGCCATCGACCGCGAACACCGGGAACTGGTGGAGCTGTTCCAGCGCCTCACCGACCCGGCCCGCCAAGGCGACGCCGCCTTCCTGCGCGCCACCCTCGACGATCTCGTCCGCCACGTCGGCGAACATTTCGAACGGGAGGAGGGGATCATGCGCCGCCACGGCTATCCCGACTATGGCCGGCACCGGCAGCTCCACGGCGACCTGCTGGATCAGATCAACCACTTCATGGACCTGATGGACGAGACGGGCGCCGCCCTTCCGCCGGCCCGCATCGTCGACTTCGTGGGCAACTGGCTGGTCGGCCACATCCTCCGCGACGACAAGGCGCTGGGCCTCTGGCTCGCCGCCAAGCACGGCTCCGCCGCCGCGTGACCCGCGACCCCGCCCAGGCACTCACCAATCTCCTCAACGAGGACCCCGGCCCGAATTCCGCCCCCACGTCCGCCCGAGTCGCTGTCCTCGCCGTCTGCCGGGGCAACGATGCCTGGACCACAGGCCTCGCCCGTGACGGCTATGACCCGCCGGACCCCGCGTCCCGCTTCCTGACCTACAGCATCACCAAGACCATGTCGGCCGCCGCCATCCTGCGTCTGGCGGCCCGTGGAGTCCTCGACCTCGACGCCCCGCTGGACCGCTGGCTGCCCGACTTTGGTCCCGCTGACCGCATCACGCTGGCCCAGGTGCTGGCCCACCGCGCCGCCCTCCACAATTACGGCGGCATGCCCCTCTACCACGCCGCCGTCCGCTCCGGCGCCGAGCCCTGGACCGAGGACGAGTTCCTGGCCCGCTGCCGCGCCGACCACCTCTACACCGAGCCCGGCCGCGAGTTCTCCTACTCCAACATCGGCTATCTGCTGGTTAAGCGGGTGCTGGAGCGCGCCACCGGCCTCACCTTTGCCGAGGTCCTGACCCGCGAACTCTTCCAGCCCCTCGGCATCGACGGCCCCACGGTCCCGACCCGCCGCGAGGATCTGGACCCGCTTCTCTTCGGCCCCAGCCCCTACCTGGGCTCTGGTGATGGCAGCGACGGCACGCCGGTCCCCGTCGTTCCGCTCTACCACCCCGGCTGGGTCTCCCACGGAGTTGTCGCCGCCAGCGCCCTGGACACTGTCCGCTTTCTGCACGGCCTGTCCACCGGCGCCCTGCTGCCGCCCGAGCTTCTCTCACGCATGACCCAAGCCGAGCCCGTCATCACCCCGATGCGCGATCGCCCCTGGGTGGAGCCGTCCTACGGCCTCGGCCTCATGGTGGAACTGGACGGTCAAGCCGGCCCCCTCTGGGGGCACACCGGCGGCGGCCCCGGCTGCACGCCGGTCGCCTATCATGTCCCCGGCCCCAGCCCCCTGACCGTCGCCGTCTTCACCGACGGCGAGGATGGCGCCCAGGCCGAATGGATGGCCGTCGAGGCCGCCCATGCGCTGCGATAGCGGACGCTCAGCGCCGGTCGAACAGTTCCACTTCCCCTTCGACGGGGGTCCGTTTCAGGATCTTCAGGAAATCCAGTTCCTGATGGATCGTCTCGCGCTCCGTCTCCGGCCGCAGCAGGCGGCGGAAGGCCTTGCCGGTGGTCGGGAAGAAATGCACCCGCCGCCCCACCGGCCCGCCGAGATCCTGGCCCGTCAGCGACAGCCCTTCCCGCTGCACATAGTCCAGCACGAAGGCTGCGTTGCTGGCGCCCACGTCCATGCTGGTCTCGATGACGCGGGAGGCGCCGAACACCTTGACCTCCAGCCGCTCGCGCCGGGCGCCGCGCTCCAGCAGGTCGTTGATCAGCCGCTCCATCGCCACGCTGCCGTAGCGGGTCGCCACGCCGAAGCCGTCGCCGCCCACCGGCGCGCCCGGCAGCAGGAAATGGTTCATGCCGCCGACCCGCGCCACTGGATCGTGGATGCAGGCCGCGACGCAGGAGCCGAGAGTCGTCACCAGCATGTCGTCGGTGCGGCTGGAGATGCGATGATGCCCCAGCACCACCGGGACCACGTAGGCCTGGAACTCGGAATCGAAGTAGCTGCCGTCGGCCCGCACGCCGTCCAAGGCGGCGCCACGCCGGTCATAGCCGTCGGCGGGGTCGCCGGGCGGCTGGAACGCGCTGATGCTGGGCCGTGTGATGCCGGACAGTGGCATGGGGCCGCTCCTTCAATTCCCGGGGTCCGGGGAGGATCAGCCTCCATTATACATCGAACACCTTATCGAAAATGCTCTTAATTGGTCTGACGGTGCATTCGTGCCGCTATGCCCTTCCGCAGTAGCCGAAAGGCAACAGCTCATCCGGACGCTCGGCCTTGCGGCGGAGCATGTCGCGGCCCATTTCGCCAGGAAAAGGGGTACAATTGCCGCAAAGCCCCACCGCAAACCAGAGGGGGCACCGAAAAACGATGGGGAGGACGATCATGGGCGAAGCGGCCCGCAACCTGCCGGAGCAGTCCTGGGAACGCAGTTACCCTGCGGAGGTCGATTGGAACGCCCCGATTCCATCGCTGCCTCTGACGGCACTTTTGGATGAGGCGGCGACCCGCTTCGCCGACCGGCCATGTCTCGACTTCATGGGCAAGCGCACCAGCTACGCCGAGGTCGCGCGCATGGTGGACCGCGCCGCCAAGGGCTTTCAGGCGGCCGGGGTGGGAAAGGGCATCCGGGTCGGCCTGTTCCTGCCCAACACCCCCTATTACGTGATCTGCTACTACGCCATCCTGAAGGCCGGCGGCACGGTGGTGAACTTCAACCCGCTCTACGCCGAGCGCGAGTTGGAGCACCAGATCGCCGACAGCGGGATCGAGATGATGGTCACGCTCGATCTCAAGGTGCTCTACGACAAGATGGCCCGCATGCTCGCCGAATCGCGGCTGAAGCGGCTGGTCGTCTGCTCCATGGCCGACATCCTGCCCTTTCCGAAGAATCTGCTGTTTCCCATCGTCAAGCGGGCGGAGGTCGCGCGCATCCCCGCCGACGACCGGCACATGCCCTTCAAGAAGCTTGTCGCCAACGACGGCCGCCCCCAGCCGGTCGCCATCGACCCGGCCGAGGACATCGCCGTCCTGCAATACACCGGCGGCACCACCGGCGTGCCCAAGGGGGCGATGCTGACGCACGCCAACCTCTACGCCAACACGGTTCAGTGCGCCCTGTGGTTCCACGGCGCCCGGCCGGGGCAGGAACGGATGCTGGGCGTTCTGCCCTTCTTCCACGTCTTCGCCATGACCGTCGTGATGAATTTCAGCATCCGCTTCGGGGCGGAAATCGTCATGCTGCCGCGCTTCGACCTGAATCAGGTCATGGAGACGATCCACAAGAAGAAGCCGACGCTGTTCCCGGCGGTGCCGACCATCTACACGGCGATCAACCACCACAAGAACCTGTCGCAGTACGACCTGTCCTCGATCCGCTTCTGCATCTCCGGCGGCGCCCCGCTGCCCGTCGAGGTGAAGGAGACGTTCGAGCGCAACACCGGCTGCACGCTGGTCGAGGGTTACGGTCTGTCGGAAGCGTCGCCGGTCGCCACGGCCAACCCGATGACGGGGGTGAACAAGGCGGGCTCCATCGGCCTGCCGCTGCCCGGCACGGTGATTGAGATCGTCAGCCTGGAGGAGCCCCGCCGCGTCCTGCCGCCCGGCGAGAAGGGCGAGGTCTGCATCCGCGGCCCCCAGGTCATGAAGGGCTATTGGAAGAAGCCCAGCGAGACCGCCATGGCCCTCATCGACGGACGCCTGCACACCGGCGACGTCGGCACCATGGACGAGGCCGGCTACACCTTCATCGTGGACCGCATCAAGGACATGATCCTGTGCAGCGGCTTCAACGTTTACCCGCGCAACGTGGAGGAGGCGATCTACCTGCACCCGGCCGTGGCCGAATGCGTGGTGGCGGGCCTGCCCGACGAATACCGGGGTCAGACGGTCAAGGCCTACATCCGCCTGGACGAGGGCCAGAGCTTGACGCGGGAAGACCTGCTGGATTTCCTGAAGGACAAGCTCTCTCCCATCGAGATGCCCAAGGTGATCGAATTCCGTGACGAACTGCCCAAGACCATGATCGGCAAACTCAACCGCAAGGCCCTGCTGGACGAGGAGGAGGCGCGCCGCAAGAGTGCCTCCGGCACGGCGTGAGCGACGTCGAAACTCCGGAAAACAAGGCGGCTGACGAGGCGCCCGACGACACGATCAGGCGCAAGCGCCTGCGCGGCTTCCTGAACCACCTGATCGCCTATTTCGGCGTGATGGTGGTTCTGGTGCCGATCAACGCCCTGCTGGCACCCGGCACGCCCTGGTTCCTCTTCCCCCTGGTCGGCTGGGGAGCCCCCCTGGCCGTGCACGCGGCCTATGTCATGGGCTGGTGGGGCAAGGCCAAGACGGAGTCCGGCAATGACTGACGCAGAGCGCAAATCGGTCCGCGCCCGCATCCATGGGCGGGTGCAGGGCGTCTGGTACCGGGGCTGGACGGTGGACGCGGCCACGGCCTTCGGCTTGAACGGCTGGGTGCGCAACCGGAGCGACGGCACGGTCGAGGCGGTCTTCGCCGGCCCCGCCGCCGCCGTGGACCGCATGCTGGAGGCCTGCCGCAAGGGACCGTCCGCCGCCATCGTCCGCGACATCGCCGTCGAGCCCGCCGAGGATCCCGGCTCCGGCCCCTTCGAACAGCGCCCGACGGTGTGACGGGCTTTCCGGCTTTCAGGACGGCGCGCGGAGGGCGGGACGGCATGCGCTGGTGACTCCGTGCCCAAAATTGTTCATACTCCACACGACTCGCCAGGGGCGGGTGGAAGCGCCAATGACCATGGACAGGAGCGCGGCGCATGACGCAGCGGTTTCCCCAAAACGGGACGCCCGCCATCCGTTGGCCGGGGAACGCCGCCGGACCGCAGCAGGTCCAGCCGCACCCGATCCAGGCGCACCCGATCCAGGCGCACCCGATCCAGGCGAAGTCGGCATCACCGCGCCCGTCCCCGCTGCTTCCCGGTCCTCCGGTTCCGGCCCACAGCGCCGGACCGTTTCCTGCCGTGCAGCCAAAGCGCGCGGTCGCGCCGGTGGGGCCGCCCGCGCCGGCCCATGGACCGGTGCTCGCTGTGCAGCCAAAATTCGCCCCGGGGGTGCGCCCGGACCATCGTTCCAATCTCCCCTTGCGGCCACCTGCGGCCGGAGGCGGATGTCCGGCGCACCATGGCGCCGTCCGCGCGCCTTCTCCGCCGGGCGCGGTGGTGCAACGCCAAGCCGTCGCGCCGTCGCGCGGCGTCATTCAACGCATGGAAATCGAAAGCGAGGGGGAGGCCTCCAGCAGCAGCGAGGAGGAAGATGACAGCAGCGACGAGAGCTATGAGCCAACGAAGAAAGGCCCTCCGCGCTGGACATTTTCGTCCGGCACCGTCGAACAGGTGATCCGAACGACCGCACATCGCAAGAAGTATTACAACGCCGCCTATGACGCGGTGTGGACCTGTCCGGGTTGCGGCAGGCCGCTCGCCTACGAAAAGAATGGCGCGTTCGAGCTTGTGGACTACACCTACATCACGAAGAAGAAGAAAAAGAAGGAGACGATGCGGGCGGCCGCGATGGACCACAATCCGCCGTGGAGCCGCCGTTACGAAAAGCTGCTGGGCAAACCGCCCCACGTCATCCGGGCCGACCATGACGATCCGTCAAAGCTGCGGGCCCTGTGCACGCGATGCAACGGAAGCCACAAATACGAAAAGGTCGGCAACATTCCGGATTACGATTCGGACACGGACTCCAAACGGGGGCGCGCAAGGACCCCATCGCCCGAGCGCGACACCAACAAGGGCCGCTTCAGCAGCTTCCTGGCCTAGGGGCGCGGGTTAGGATTTCGTTAGCCATGATCTGACTAGGCTGGCGGCCTGTTCCCGCTTTCCTGGGAGGCCGCCGTGATCGGGTCGGACCTGACGTCGATGAAGGACATGCTGGCGAACGCGTTCACCCGCGCCGCCGCCGCAAAGGACAAGGCCGCCAGGGACACGCAGCCCAAGGCCGAGAAGAAGGACGCCTCCGACCCCGCCTTCCTGCTCAGTGCCAACCTTCAGGATCTGACCGGCCGCCTGCGCGATCTGACCGAGGGGGCGAGCGACGCGGCCAAGAACGGCGTCGCCCAGGCCGACGACGCGCTGGGCCGGATGCAGGGCATCCTCGACTATACCGACGAATTCGCCGAACAGCTCGACGGCGTAATGCAGGCCATGGGCCGCGATCTTGGGCGCATGCTGAAGGCCTTCGGCATGGGCGACGAGGAAACGGACGAGGCCGTCAAGGGCTTCACCGACCGTTTCGGCAAGGACGAGCGCCAAAAGGCCGCCCACGAGGCGCCGCCAGCCGCCGAACTGTCCCAGCACCGCGAATCCTCGGCCGTCTCCGTCGAAGCCACCAACATCGAACTGACGCTGGAGCAGGGCGGCAAGACACTCACCCTGACCTTCGACCGCACCTCCCTCTCCATGGCCCACACGTCGGAGACGGTCCAGGCCGCCACCGACGGCCGCAGCTCCGTGTTCGGGATGGAGCGTTCGGCCGCCACGCTGAACGCGCGGTCCGAGAGCTTCACCCTACAGGCCGATGGCTTCAGCGTCGAGGAACTGGACGGCATCATGAAGAGCCTCCAGGGCGCCATGACCAAGCCGTCCGAAGGGCTGGAAGGGCAGGCGACCCTGAAGCCCTTGAACGCCCCGAAGGACGGCGAGGCGCTGCACCTATCCCTGGACCTGAAGGGCCTGCTGACCTCGGCCTTTGGCGAGAAGGGGGCCAAGGCCGCCGGATCCATGGGCAAGGAGATCGAGAAGCAGGGCTTCGACGTGCGGGTGTGACGATGAAGCGCCTCGCGCCCGCGATCCTCTTCCCGATCGCCCTTCTGGCCGCTCTTCCGGCCGTCGCCCAGAGCCCGCTGGAGAAGACGGATCCGCAGCACCTCTCGCCGGTCCCGCCCGGCGGCTACAACCTGCCCCTGTCCCCACCGGTGGTGCCGTACCCGCTGCCGCCGCAATGGGTGACGATCCGCTCGACCCAGGACTGGCGCAAGGCCGGCCGGATCGAGAAGAAGCTGAGCGACGCCTGCGCCGCGCGGCACTTCCGCCAGTTGTCGCCGCTCCGCTTCCGCGCCGTCTTCAAGGGCGAGATTCTGGGCGTCGCCTTCGGCCACGGCCTGAATCTGGTGGATACCAAGAAACTGGCCGACCGCAAGCTGATCTACCTGTTCCGCAACGGCGACACCACCGGCTGCACGGTCGTCTCCATCACCAACGAGGATCTGCGGGTCCTCAACGATGACCCGCAGGCCACGCCCGCCAAGAAGTAAACGGTCTTGCGGCGAGGCAAGGTCATGTTCCCTCCCCCGCCGTCAGGTGGGGGAGGGTCAGGGTGGGGGCCCGCCGCGACACCTTATTCCTCGTCCAACACCTCTTCCCCGAACACCTCCGGCCACGTCGCGATCAGCGCCGAATCCACGTCTTCCATGGTCACCAGATGGCCGAGCCCGACCATCGACGTCACCCCATGTTCGGCGATGCCGCAGGGCACGATGCCGGCGAAATGGGACAGGTCCGGCTCCACGTTCAAGGCGATCCCGTGGAAGGTCACCCAGCGGCGCACCCGCACGCCGATGGCGGCGATCTTGTCCTCCTGGCCGGGGGCGCCGCCATAGGGCTGCTTGTTGACCCAGATGCCAACGCGCCCCTCGCGCCGCTCCCCCTTGATGTTGAAGGAGGCGAGCGTGCGGATCAGCCACTCCTCCAGGTCGTGGACGAAGGCGCGGACGTCGGCCCCGCGCTTCTTCAGGTCCAGCATGACGTAGGCCACGCGCTGCCCCGGCCCGTGATAGGTGAACTGCCCGCCACGGCCGGCGTGGTAGACCGGGAAGCGGTTGGGCTCCAGCAGGTCCTCGTCGCGGGCGCTGGTGCCGGCGGTGTAGAGCGGCGGGTGCTCCAGCAGCCAGACCAGCTCCGGCGCGGTGCCGGCCCGGATCGCCTCGACGCGGGCCTCCATCTCGGCCAGCGCCTCGGGGTAGGGGACGAGCGTGTCACTGATGCGCCATTCGATGTCTGTCATGGAAGGCTCGGAAGACTTTCTTTTCGGAGAACGCGAGACGCCGCTTGATCGGGCGTTGGGGATCTGGTATTCCCCCGCTCCACCCGATGACAAGAGCAATCGACTCGTCGGGAGCTACCAGCCTCGTGCGGTCGTGGCGGAATTGGTAGACGCGCAGCGTTGAGGTCGCTGTTCCTTAACCGGAGTGGAAGTTCGAGTCTTCTCGACCGCACCACCTCCAAACGCCCTTGGGCGGTTGGGGGCGGCAGGACGAAAAAAGCCCGCCGGTCCGAAACGGATCGAAGCGGGCTTTTTCGTATCCGCATCCTCGCATCCGCATCGCGCAGGCCCCAAAACCCCGGCCCCGTCAGCGGAACTCCACATACTGGTCCATCGCCACGCGCCGCAGTGTCTGCGTGATGTAGGGCTGCGCGCCGACGACCGTCACCAGGCCCTTCGCGTCGCGGCAGCGGTTGGCCAGGATGAACAGCATGCCGATGGCCGCCGAATCGATGAAGGTCAGGAAACGCAGGTCCAGATTGACCTGCGGCCGTGCCGTGAAGTCCCACTGCCCAAGCATGTCGTGGAACTTGCGGCTGTCGTCGTAGGTGAAGCGCCCCGACAGGAGAATGCCTTCCTGGCCGTCGACGTCGGTAAAGGCGTACTCCATCGGTCTTTCCGCTTGTTGAGGTGCCGTCGCGCCGTCTTGACCGCAGACCCAAGACAAAAGCCGGGGCCGAAAGCCGGGCGCACCCTATGGGTGCACCAAGTTCCGGTGCGGCGCAAGTTTTGCGCCAGTGACGCCGTCCGAAATCTATGACCGCGCCACGATACGTCAAGAATACACGTGCGGGCAATGGATCGGCTGCGCGGCATGGGGCTGATGCGAAACGGAAACGAACGCTAGCGGTGGGGAATTTTTTACTTTATGCGCGCAATAATTGTTGGTGCGCGCGACGGGATCTTGCGGACCGGCGACCGCGCGGGGCCATGCTCTCCACCCGTCCGCGCCGCCGCTTGCCGCGCTGGACAAAGCGGTTGAGCACCTATATTCGGTGGGCGCCCCGGTGTTCCGCAACCGGGGCTCCCCCAACCTGCAAACGCCGGTGCGCCATGGCCGACCGTTCCCTGGACCATGCCGTCATGGCGCGTTGCCAT
The DNA here is from genome assembly GCF_017876165.1 of Azospirillum soli. Classification (GTDB taxonomy): domain Bacteria; phylum Pseudomonadota; class Alphaproteobacteria; order Azospirillales; family Azospirillaceae; genus Azospirillum; species Azospirillum soli. The sequence goes on along the minus strand of NZ_JAGINQ010000017.1, from coordinate 16,359 downwards.
CGTTAAGGGAGGGTGCCGCCATGCACGCCGACCCCCAGGAACCGAATCGTATTCCGGACGATGAGCCGCGCCCAGCCGAGCGCCCGCAACAGCCGCGCGACGCCCAACAATCCCGCGATGAAGGCGAGGAAGAGCGTGCCTACGGCGTCGAGCCGGAGTTCGTCGAAGAGGTCGTGGAGCTTCTGAACGCCGGCCGTCTGGACGATCTGCGCGCCCAGCTGGACGAGTTGCATCCGGCCGACATCGCCGACCTGATCGAACAGCTCGGCCATGACGACCGCGAACGGCTGATCGAGGCTTTGCGGCCCGGTTTCGACGGCGAGGTGCTGACCCACCTCAACCCCGACCTCCGCGAAGAGGTCGTGGAGCTGTTCGAGCCGAAGGAACTGGCCGCCGCCGTTGCCGAGCTGGACACCGACGACGCCGTCGACGTCATCGAGGATCTGGACGAGGAGACGCGGCGGGAAATCCTGGAAAACCTGCCCGCCGAAGACCGCGCGCTGGTCCAGGAAAACCTGACCTACGACGAATACACCGCCGGTCGCCTGATGCAGCGCGATCTGGTGGCCGTGCCGCAGTTCTGGACGGTGGGCAAGACCATCGACTATGTCCGCGCCGCCACCGACGAACTGCCAGAGGACTTCTACGACATCTTCGTCGTGGATCCCATGCACCGGGTCGTGGGCGCGGTCCCGCTGTCCCGCCTGCTGCGCCAGAAGCGCTCCGCCCGCATCGCCGATCTGGTGACGGAGGAGGTGGACGCCATCCCCGCGACCATGGACCAGGAGGAGGTGGCGAACCTCTTCCGCCAATACGCCCTGGTGTCCGCCCCGGTGGTGGATGCCGGCGGGCGGCTGATCGGCGTCATCACTGTGGACGACGTGGTTCACATCATCGACGAGGAGGCGGAGGACGACATCCGCAAGCTGAGCGGCGTCGGCGACACCGGCGTGTTCAGCGGCGTCGGCGACATCGTCAAATCGCGCGTGGGGTGGCTGGGGCTCAATCTGGTCACCGCCTTCCTGGCGGCGGGCGTCATCTCGCTGTTCGAGGCGACCATCGAGCAGATCGTGGCGCTGGCCGTTCTGATGCCCATCGTCGCGTCCATGGGCGGCAACGCCGGCACCCAGGCTTTGACCGTCGCCGTCCGCGCGCTGGCGACCCACGAGCTGTCGTCCTCCAACGCGCTGCGCGTGGTGGGGAAGGAGATGCTGGTTGGCCTCATCAACGGCGGGGTCTTCGCGGGGCTGGTCGGCCTAATTGCGGCCTTCTGGTTCTCGCCCATGATCGGCGGGGTCATCGCCTGCGCCCTCGTCATCAACCTGTTCGTCGCCGGTCTGTTCGGTGTGCTGATCCCGATCGGGCTCGACAAGCTGGGCATCGACCCGGCGGTGGCCAGTTCGGTGTTCCTGACCACCATCACCGACGTGGTCGGCTTCTTCGCGTTCCTGGGCCTCGCGGCGGCGATCCTTCTTTAGATTTAGAGTTGCAAAAGCGAAGGCTCTCTCCGATTATCCAGGCATTGGCTGGGGTGCTGCGCGGGTCCGCCGCGTGGCTGAGATCACACCCAACGAACCTGTCTGGATAATGCCAGCGAAGGGAGCCGCCGCATGGTCATCGCGCCGTCCGCGCCACGAATCCCATTACCGTCCTCAAATCCTTCCGTCGCCATTATCGGGGCCGGGGTCATCGGCCTGTCCATCGCGTGGCGTCTGGCCTCCGCCGGCTGCCGTGTCGATGTCTTCGACCGCGGTGCCGCCGGGCGCGGGGCCAGCCACGCGGCCGGCGGCATGCTCGCCGCCTGCGTGGAGACCGAACCGGGCGAGGAGAGCCTTCTCCCCCTGACCCGCGCCTCGCAAGCCCTCTGGCCCGCCTTCGCGGCGGAGTTGGAGGCGGCCACCGGCCAGTCGGTGGAACTGCGCATCGAAGGCACCATGGTCATCGCACTGAACGCCGACGACGCGGCCAAGGTGCGCTTTCTCCACGACTTCCAGACCAAGCTCGGTCTGCCGGTGGAGTGGCTGACCGGCGCCGAGGTCCGCCGCCGCGAGCCCTACCTGCAACCCGGCGTGGCCGGCGCCCTCTATTGCCGCGAGGACCATCAGGTCGACAACCGCAAGCTCGCCGCCGCCCTGCACGCCGCCGTGCTCCAGGCCGGCGGCCGGGTGCACGAGCACGCCAACGTCACCCGCGTCGAGGTCCAAAACGGCCGCGCCACGGGCGTCCGCGTCGGCGACACCCTGATCGACGCCGACCGCGTCGTCCTCGCTGCCGGAGCTTGGTCCGGAAACATCGGGTCTGGCCGCATCGACGGCCTGCCTCCCGTCCCCGTCCGCCCCATCAAAGGCCAGATGATCTGCGTCCGCATGGACGAGCGTCTGCCCTTGCTCCGCCACGTCGTGTGGACGCCCGGCACCTACCTGATCCCGCGCCTCGACGGACGCCTCCTGATCGGCGCCACCACCGAGGAGCGCGGCTTCGACGACCGCCTGACGGCCGGCGGCCAGTTCGCCCTTCTGGAAGGCGCGTGGCGCGCCCTGCCGGGCATCGCCGAACTGCCCATCGAGGAAAGCTGGGTCGGCTTCCGCCCCGGTAGCCGCGACGACGCGCCGATCCTTGGGCCTTCCGGCATCGATGGCCTGATCCTCGCCACCGGGCACCACCGCAACGGCATCCTGCTGACCCCGGTCACCGCCGATTCGGTGGCAAAGCTGATCCTGACCGGCGAGGCCGACCCGGTGATCCGGCCCTTCGCCATCACCCGCTTCCAGCCCAGGGGAGCCGCCGCATGAGCGCGACCATCCAGATCAACGGCCGGGCCGAGGCGGTCACCGCCGCGACCGTCGCGGCGCTTCTGGCCGAACGCGGCATCGTCCCCGGGGCGCGCGGCGTGGCCGTGGCGCTGAACGGGGCCGTGCTGCCGTCGCGCCGCTGGGCGGAAACCCCGCTTTCCCCCGGCGACGCCATCGAGATCGTCCGCCCCATCCAGGGCGGCTGAGAGGATATCCCCATGCAGGACGACACCCTCACCATCGCCGGCCGGACCTTCCGGTCGCGTCTGTTCCTCGGCACCGCCGGTTACCCGAACCAGCAGGTCATGCTCGATTCGCTGGAGGCCAGCGGCACCGAACTCGCCACCGTCGCCATCCGCCGCATCAGCCTCGACGGCTATTCGGAAAGCCTCGTGGATGTGATTGCGGACGTGCTGGGCGGCCGCGTCGGACTTCTCCCCAACACCGCCGGCTGCCTGACCGCCCGGGAAGCTGTGCTGACCGCGCAGCTGGCGCGCGAGGCGCTGGGCACCGACTGGGTCAAGCTGGAGGTCATCGGCGACCGCGAACTGCTCTACCCCGACGTGGAGGAGCTGTTACGCGCCACCGAGGAACTCGTCGCCGACGGCTTCACCGTGCTTCCCTACTGCAACGACGACCCGGTGACTTGCCGCAAGCTGGCCGACCTCGGGGCGGCGGCGGTGATGCCGTTGGGGGCCTTCATCGGCTCTGGTCTCGGCATCCGCAACCCGCACGCCATCGAAACCATCTGCGCGCGCAGCCCGGTGCCCGTGGTGCTGGACGCCGGCATCGGTACGGCGTCGGACGCGGCGCTGGCGATGGAGCTTGGCTGCTCCGCCGTGCTGCTGAACACCGCCGTGTCCAAGGCGCGCGATCCGGTGCGCATGGCGGCGGCGATGCGCGACGCCGTGTCCGCCGGGCGTTCGGCGCGTCTGGCCGGGCGCATGCCCAAGCGGGCCTTTGCCGAACCGTCCAGCCCGCAGCTCGGCTTGATTGGAACGTAAGGCTGGCGCAGGGTAGGGTCGCTTCACGAGGACAACCGGAGGGACCCTGCCTTGACCAAGCGTTTCGAGCCCCGCGACCCCGATTGGGAGGCGCGCATCCGCGCCAGCTTCGACCGCCAGCCGATCTGCCAGACGCTGGGGATCGAGCTGACGCGCACGGAGCCCGGCTTCTGCGAGATGCGCATGCCGTTCCGCGCCGACCTGACGCAGCAGCACGGCTTCTTTCACGCGGGCATGGTCACGACCCTGGCCGACAACGCCGGCGGTTACGCCGCCTACACCCTGATGCCGGCCGGCAGCGAGGTTCTGGCGGTGGAGTTCAAGGTCAACCTGATGTCCCCGGCCAAGGGCGAGGTGATGATCGCCCGCGCCCGCGTGTTGAAGCCGGGTTGCACGCTGACCGTCACCAGCGTCGAGGTTTCCATGCTCGACGGCGGTGTGGAGAAGGACTGCGCGATCATGCAGCAGACCTGCTTCTGCCAGATGCCCGCCTGAGCCCGTTTCCCTTTTCAGCCATGGGGGATGTTTGAATGTCGCCGTCGCGTCTTTCCGGTGCCCTGCTCGTTGCGGGCCTTGCCGCCGTCACGCTGTCCTCGCCGGCCCACGCCCAGAAGGAGCCGCCGGCCTGCGCCGCCATCTCCTTCCGGCCGATCCCGCCCGGCGCCCCGGACGGGGAGCAGGACGCCGGCCTCTACAAGTCCCGCTTCGGCAAGATCGAGATCAAGGCCGACGTGAAGGGTGGGCAGGCGACCAACTACTACATGGTCCTGAACGGCAAGAAGATCGACGCGTCCGCCAACCCGCCGAAGGCCGCCGACAGCTGCCTGAAGTCCAAGCACGTCAAGCTTCCCTACCAGAAGCAGGCGGCCGGCGCCTGCACCGGCAACCGTTTCCGCGTCGTCATCGACCGCTCCGGCAAGCAGCCGGTCGCGCTGTTCTTCGGGCTGCAAGGCGACGACTGGGCCTATTGCAGCGGCACGACGGTCGAAAAGTCGGCGTGAGGCCCCAGTCTTAGCCACACCCCCGGCGACCGGCGTCACCGGCCGCCGGGGCGGTTCCCTGAACCGTCCAGCAGGGAACGATTTCCCCATGCGGGGTTATGTCATGCACAAGCGCTGGAGGAGGCGAGGTGTTTGACTGGATCACGCGCATGGTGGAGCAGACCGGCTATCTCGGCATCGCGGTCCTGATGCTGGTGGAAAACGTGTTCCCGCCGATTCCGTCGGAACTGATCATGCCGTTGGCGGGCTTCACCGCCGCGCGCGGCGAACTCAGCCTCGCGCTGGTGGTGCTGGCCGGCACCGCCGGTTCGGTCGCCGGGGCGCTGTTCTGGTACTATGTGGGCCGCTGGCTCGGCTGCGAGCGGCTGAAGCGCCTCGCCGCCCGCCACGGCCGCTGGCTGACCCTGGGGCCGGAGGAGATTGATGACGCCGCCCACTGGTTCCAGCGGCATTGCGGAGCGTCGGTGTTCTTCGGGCGCCTGATCCCGGCGGTGCGGACGCTGATCTCCGTTCCGGCGGGGATCGCCGGCATGGCGCTGGTGCGCTTCCTGATCTACTCCGCGGCGGGAACGGCGATCTGGTCGGCGTTCCTCGCCGGGAGCGGCTATCTGCTGGAAGACCAGTACCAGAAGGTCTCCGGCTGGGTGAACCCAGTGTCCAACCTCATCCTCGGTGCGACCGCGGTCTGGTACGTCTACCGCGTCATCACCTTTCGCCCGAAGGAAGCCCGCCCCAAGGAAGCCGGCTAACACCACTCTGCAGCTTCCGAAGAGAGGTCGGTTCTGGCGTAAAGCCCTTCTCCCCTTGTGGGAGAAGGGTTGGGATGAGGGGTATGCGGCAAAGCCGCACATGCGATTGAGCCTCTTTTCCCGTCCTGCCGGACGGTATGCCCCCCTCACCCCAACCCCTCTCCCACGAGGGGAGAGGGGCAGCATGCAGCCGCTGAGCCTGTCTCGGCAGATGGGAGTGGCAGAGTGGTGTTAGAGCCGCATCGCCCGCACCTGCTCGCGCAGGCTCGCGCGGGCCGCGTCGGCGTCCTTCCGCGCCGTGGCAAGATCACGCGCCAGCGTGTCCAGCCGGGTTTCCGCCTCGCCCATCTTGGTCAGCGTGCGCTTGTGCAGGTCGCTGTCGCGCGGCAGGGAATCGAGGTTCTGGCGCATCCGTTCCTGCTCCTTGGCCTGTTCGGCCTGCTCGCGCTCGATGTCGGCGATGCGGCGTTCCTTCTCCGCGACGGCGGAGCGCAACGCGGCGACCTTGCCCAGCGCCTCGCGGACGGCTGGCGGCAATTCGGCGGAGGACGCATAGGCTTGCACCTGCTCCGGCGACAGATCGACCAGCCCCAGCCGGTCGGTGCGCGGGCGCTCCAGCGTCGCGGTCAGGCTGACCGTCTTGCTGGCGGGCACGGCCACCGGCAGGCGATAGGCGGTCGCCGTGCTGTCCGGCGCCGGGCCGGCGGGCTCCACCAGATCCCACCCCGGACGGCGCGAGTGCTCGACGATGACCGTCCGGTCCTCGCGGGCGGCGCCGGCGATGCGGTAGGTGGTCGTCTGCCGCTCCGTCACGGTCAGCTGCAACACGCCATCGGCCAGCGTGGCGCGGGAGATAGTGCGGCTCGGCTGCTCAGACCGGTCCACCGTCACCGCCTGATCGACGGCGAAGCTCAGCAGCCGGCTTTCTCCCGCCGGAAGGGCCGCCAGCCGCGCGTCGCCCACATAGGCCGCAGCCCCCCCGACCGCCTCGTACAGCGTCAGAACCCCCGGCGGCAGCCCCCTATTCCCGCCATCACCTCCCCCGTCATTATTCAGCCGGACGGCGGCCAGCGGGTGGCGCGGCTGGGTGCCCGGCTGGTACAGCGCCAGCCGTTCGGCCGGAACGGCGCGGGCGACGATGGGCATCATCAGCGTCCCGCCGTTCGGCACGGTCACCGGTTGCGGGTAGCGGAACAGCACTTGGGCGGTTGCTTCCGTGTTCTCGGCCGCCATCGTTTCCGCCGCGCGCTGCGGCGCGCCCATCGCGCTCATCCCTGCCACGGGGCCTGCCATGGGTGCCGGCGCGGCCATCGGAGCCGGCGCGGGGGGAGCAGCCATCTGCGCCCGGTTCATCGGCGCCATCGATTTCTCGGCCACGGCGTCAGCGGCAACGGCCCCCTCGTCGGGCTTGGGCAGCACGCGGCCGAGCACCTCCACCGGGACGGTCGGGCGGTTGACGAAATAGGCGTCGTAGAGCGCCTGCCGGAAGGTCACCGGATTGCCCGACGCCACCGACAGCTCGACCCCGTTCCAGTCCTCGCCGCTCAGGTTCTCCAGCACCGCCCAGCCCTGCAAATTGCCCGTCTTCGATTGCGCGTCGGGCAGGGTCAGGCGGTAGGTCGCCTTCCACAGCGGGGCGCCGACCACATAGGCGACGCGCACGGTCCGCTCGGCGTTCGCGCCGTCCTTCGGCACGGTGGTCCGGATGGTCAGGCGCCGCCGCTCCTTGCCGGCGTTCCCGGCGACGGCGGCCAGCGCGGCGTCCAACTGCGCCTGCACGCGCGGGTCGGTGAAGCGCAGCGAATCCGTCTCCTCCAGCACCAACTGCCGCAGCCCGTCCGCCGTCATCAGGCTGACCCGGTGCCGCGTGACGGTGCCGCCGCCGTTCGGCAGTTGAACGGTCTCCTCCGTCACCGACAGCAGGCGGCCGGTCACTTCCCGCGCGCCCTGGGCACGCACTTCCGATCCCTTCAGCGCGTTCAGTATGGCGGTGGGGGAGGCGAGGTCGTCCGGCGAGAAGGGCAGTTCGCGGAAGGCTGTTTCCAGCGGCTCCTGCCCCGGCAGCCCGACCGTGCCGACGCCGCCCCGGTCGTCGTACACGACGATGCTCTTCAGCACGTCGTCCACCTGGTCGCGCCGCACCTCCAGCGTCAGGGCGGCGTCGCCGGTCACCCGCGCCTCATGCTCGAAATAGCCCACGCCGCCGGTGGACAGCAGCACCCGCTTCAGCGCCAGCGCACCCGGCGCGGCATCGGCCGCGAAAGCCGGCACCGCCAGCAACGGCACGATCACAAAGGGCCCCATCAGAGTGAATAGGGCGGTCTTCGGCATCCTGGTCATGCGGCTTCTTCCGTCGTTGATCGAGGCATCCTGAAACAGGGGAATACGCGCTCATTTGGGAAAGATTGCGGCGGCCATGTCACGGGACCCAGAGTCATAGGCGAAAGGGCCGATTCGCCTTCCCTCCGATTCGCCCTCCGGTGGGGATGGTGCACGGAACGGTTTGTGTCATGCTGGTCGTCGACGACGAAAGACTGCACCGCAGTCCTGGGGAAGGACGCCGCCGCATGGACCGCAAGCTGATCTCCTCCGGCTCCAGCTTCGAACGGCTGGCCGGCTATTCCCGCGCCGTGGTGGACGGCAAGTGGGTGTTCGTGTCCGGCACGACCGGATTCGACTACGCGGCCGGCACCATATCCGACGATGTGGTGGAACAGACGCACCAGACCTTCCGGAACATCCGCGCCGCCCTGCGCGAGGCCGACGCGGCGCTGGAGCATGTGGTGCGCGTGCGCGTTTATCTGGCCGACGCCGCCGATTTCGCGCGGGTCGCCCCGATCCTGGGGGATTACTTCGCGGACATCCGGCCGGCGAACACGACGGTGGTCTGCCCCCTGATCGATTCCCGCATGAAGATCGAAATCGAGGTGACGGCGCGGCGATGACGCGGACGGTGTCCGCTGCGGCCTTGCGGTTACGATGTCGGCAGCCAGCGGTTCATCATCTCGGACCACAGGCCCGCAACCTGCCCGGAAACCGCCTGGGGTGAAAAAAGCCCCCTCCCCCAGGACGGGGGAGGGGAGGCGAGGGGAAGCATCCGGTCACCCTCCGGGTGCTTCGGTGAACGGTGAGTTTCGTCGCGCCGGCCAAGCTGGTGCCCGTACCGCTCGTGCGCCGAACGGCGCGTCCCCCGGCAGGTCCGCGCGTGCGACGGCGGACGCGCCGGGGACCGGTCGGTCCGTCGCTCGCAATCGCATGCGGGGCAATAGGCCGGCGCCATGGTGAGGTTCCCTGGGTGAGTGACGCTGCGGAAGGATCAGGCGCCGCCGCTGAGCGTGCGCGCCGATTCGAGATGGCGGCGCGCCTCGCTGAGCAGGGCGCGGTGCTGTGCCAGCGCCTCGCGAATCGGCAGGCGGTGGTTGTACACGCGCACCTCGTTCAGCAGGTGATCGGCCCGATCGAGGTGTGCGATACGTTCCAGACATTGCTCGATCACGCTCATGGTCTGTCCCCTGGTCTTACGTGTCGCAGTGCTTCCGCGTCACGATCCGGAGTAAACCCAACGCTTATGAATGCGTGATTTCAGAAAACGGGATTTTTCGTTTCGGTTGTGGGATGGGTTGTTTCAACCGATTCACCAAAAGGCCGTGGCGCGAGAGCCTGTTACGGGGTTGTAACCGATTGCGTGTACCCCCTACTGTGGGATAAGAAGAGGGCGGGAGGTATAGGGCATGCATATTCTCGCGGTCGATGATGACGAACCGGTACGGGACCTGCTGGCGTCCTATCTGACGGCAGAGGGCTACCGCGTCACGACCGCGCCGGATACGGCGACGGCGAAGCAGGCGCTTGAGGGTGACCCTGTCGATCTCGTCGTGTGTGACTTGCGGTTGCCGGACGGCGACGGGCTGGGGCTGGTGCGCCACATCCGGACGGAGTCGCACATTCCCGTCATCATCCTGTCCTCCAAGGACCAAGATGTGGACCGGATCGTCGGGCTGGAGCTGGGCGCCGACGACTACCTGACCAAGCCTTTCAACCCGCGCGAGTTGCTGGCCCGCATCAAGGCCGTGCTGCGCCGCGTCTCCGGCGAGGGGCGCCCGCCCCGCAGCGCGGACGAGCTGCGCGCCGTGGTGCAGTTCGCCAATTGGGAACTCGATCTCACCGCCCAGCGACTGCGCGGCGAGGGCGGGCGCGAGGTGGAGCTGACCAAGGCGGAGTTCGGCCTGCTCGCCGCCTTCGTGAAGCGGCCGCAGCGCGTGCTGACCCGCGACCAGCTGCTGGACTTGACCCGCGCCGATGGGGCCGAGGTGTTCGACCGTTCCATTGACGTGCTGATCCTGCGCCTGCGCCGCAAGATCGAGGCGAACCCCAAGGAGCCGCGCATCATCAAAACCGAACGCGGCGCCGGCTACGTCTTCGACGCCAAGGTGCGCGCCATCTGACGGGGCGCGTGACGACGGGCACAGACCCGGATCTTGTCTATCCATCTGACATAACACTTCCAAGGATCGTCATGCCCGGACTTGATCCGGGCATCTATAGTTACTGCCGGACATAGTTGCGCTGGCGTGGATGACCGGGGCAAACCCGGTCATGACGGTGGAGAAGCATCGCATCCAATGGAAAGCCGCTCCAAAGGAGCGTCTCTCCTGCCGTTCTTGATTTGTTTCGTTCGGTCGCTTACCCTTGGCCATCACCATCCGAACTGCGCCTTTTCCGACGCTGGCCATGGGGCCGCTGCGCGGGGCTCATCCACATCATTCGTCTGCAAATCGTTGTGCACCCACTGCACAATGACCGTTCACGAACGAACACGCCCAACACACTGATCGGCAACGACAAAACATCCCAATCCACCCATTGTGCAGAACCGCCCGACTGCACAATCCGCACGACGATGCACAATTGGCGACAGGAGCCGGCTGTGACGTCGCGCCGGGTGGACGGAAGGGCTCGCCGCGCGTTAACCTTCTCGGAAAACCAAAACCGGGAGGAACGGCGGATGCCCGAACCCATCGATTTCTATTTCGACTTCGCCTCGCCCTACGGCTATTTCGCCAGCCGACGCATTGAGGAACTGGCTGCGGCGCACGGCCGCACAGTGACGTGGCGCCCGATCCTGCTCGGCGCGGTCTTCAAGGTGACGGGCATGAAACCGAACCTGCAACAACCGTTGCGGGGCGAGTATCTGGTCCATGACGTGGGCCGGATCGCGCGGCTGACCAAGGTTCCGTTCACCTATCCCGATTCGGCGCCGGTCAACGGGGTGGCGGCCTCGCGCGCCTTCTACTGGCTGACCGACGAGCATCCGGAACAGGCCAAGCTGCTGGCCCGCACGCTGTACCACGCCCACTGGGGCGAGGGGCGCGACATCGGCCCGGCCGAAACGGTGGTGGAGATCGCCGGCGGACTCGGGCTCGACCGCGCGGCGGTGGCGGCAGCACTTCAGGACCAGGACATCAAGGACCGCCTGCGCGCGGAGACCGAGGCCGCCATCGACCGGGGCGTCTTCGGCTCCCCCTTCATCATCGTGGACGACGAGCCCTTCTGGGGTTGGGACCGGCTGGAGATGGCGGACCGCTGGCTGGCGACCGGAGGCTGGTGAGAAGGGCGCTCAGCCGCTCTCCCGGCCGATCTCCAGCACCAGGATTTCCGGCGGCATGTTGAAGCGGATCGGCAGGGTGCTGGTCCCGATGCCGCCGGTCACCATCAAGTGCCGGCCATTCTCCACGATGTGGCCGTAGGCCCAGCGGCGGGGCGCCCGGCCCGGCACGATCAGGGCGCCGATCCACGGCAGGTAGACCTGCCCGCCGTGGGTGTGTCCGGCCAGGGTCAGGAGCGGCCGTTCCGGCATCGCGGCGAAGGGGGCGGGGTCGTGGCTGAGCATCAGGACCGGCTCGCCGTCGTCGATCCGCGCCAGCGTGCGGGGAATGTCTGGCCGGCGCGTGGTGTCGTCGGCAAGGCCGCCGATCCACAGCCCGCGCCCGTTCCCCAGATCGAGGCGGACCGCGTCGTTCTCCAGCACGCGGATTCCGATGTCGGACATCATCTCGGCGATCTTCGGGCCATCGTCCCACCAATCGTGGTTGCCGAGCACCGCCACGATGCCGAGCGGCGCCTTCAGCCCGGTCAGCACATCCACGATGGCTTCCGGCGGCACGTAACGGCCGCCGAGCACGTCTTGGATGACATAGTCTCCCAGCAGGAGGACGAGGTCCGGCCGTTCGGCGTTCGTCGTGGCGACGATTTCGCGAAGCTTCTCAAGGCCGACGTGCGGCGCTCCGACGTGAAGGTCGCTCAGCACCGCGACGCGCAGCGGCGGGTGCGTTTCGGGCCATTGCTCCGTCTGGAAGAGAACGTGGCGGACAACCAGCCGCCCCGGCTCGATCAGCACGCTCCAGCCCGCGAGCAGAAGGCCGGCGGCAAAGGCCAGCAACAGAAGTTGGACGATTCGGCGCATCATCGCCGGATGATCGCACGGACGCGCGGGACGGCGCAGCCGATCATTTCCGGGCGAAATTCCTGACAAAACGAAGGGACGCGGCGCTATAACAGGGGCGACCCGCTTCTGCCGATTCGCCGCATGAACCAGACCGTTTCCGACCGCCGAACCAAGGCCGCCGGCTCCAGCCACGCGTCACGCGCCGTGCGCCGATCCTGGATGGGCGGCGCGGTCCTCACCGCGTTGCTGCAAGGCATGATCGCCCTGTCGATCCGATCGGTCTCCGGCGATCTGGCCTTCGTGCTTCTGGGCTCGGTCGGCATGGTGGTGGGCGCGTTCCACTATCTGTTCCCCGGCAGCCAGTTCTTCACCCTGGCGCTGGCGAACTTCATCGGCGTGTACGCCTGCGTCTTCGTCTTTTTTCTGGAAAGCAACTTCCAGAACATGCCGCCCCTGATCCAGGCGGTGGCCTTCGTGATACCGCTGGCCGCCTTTCTCGGCGGGGCGTGGTGGCGGGCCGGCGACATCCGCACCATCGTCATGTCGCGCCGCTTGCGGGAGGGCGGGCATTTCGACCGCATCTTCCTGTGGATGGCCCCGGTCTGGGGCATCGGCGCCCTGACCTTCCTGCTGCCCGGCCGCGACATCCCGCCGGAAACGCTCGGCGCCATCTTCATCCTGGCCATGCTGACGATTGGCGGCATCGTCGTCCTGGTGGCGCGCGACATCGCCATCTTCCTGCTCGACGCCGGGCTTCTGTTCGAAGGGTTCTTCCAGCAGGCGTCCCGGCTGGTGCTGCCGGCCTTCGCCTTCCTGACCTTCTATTCGCTGTGCATCATCATGTTCGGCGCCATCTACACGATCATGGACCGCTTCATGGTCGAGCCGAACTTCATCGTGGACGGCATGCGCCGCGACCTGACCTTTCCGGAGGGGCTGTACTTCTCGCTGGTCACCTTCGCGACGGTCGGCTATGGCGACATTCACCCGGTGACCGGGGCGGTGCGCCTCGTCTGCGGCATCGAGATCATCATGGGCGTGCTGCTGCTGCTCTTTGGCTTCAGTGCCATCATCGGCCACGCCAACCCGCGCGACCATCGCGACCGGAACGACCCGCTGTAAAGCGGGCCGTCCCATGTGATTCCGCGTCAGTCCAACAGCGTGTCCAGCCCGCGCCGCAGCCCCGCCTGCTCGCGCACCCGGCGCACCGCCAGCAGCGTCCCGGCCACATAGGGCGCGGCGCTCGACCCGGCGTCATGGCGGATCGACAGACGCTCGTCCGGCGCGCCGAACAGCACCTCGCAGGACAGCACGAAGCCCGGCAGCCGCAGCGAATGCACCTGCGTGCGTCCCACCGTGGCGCCGCGCGCCTCCTGCGGGCCGATCAGCGTGTCGATGGGCTTGCTGGTGGCGTCCTGCCGGACCGCCGACAGCCGCTCGGCCATTTCCCGCGCGGTGCCGCTCGGCACGTCGGGCTTCTTGGCGGAGGCGTAGTCGATGACCTCCACGTCCGGCACGTACCGCGCCGCCATCAGCGCGAACCGCTGCATCAGCGCCGCCGTGATGGAGTAGTTGCCGGAGGCCAGCACGCCGACCCCGTGCTCCCGCGCCGCCCGGTCGATCTCGGCATAGTCTTCCCCCGTCAGGCCGGAGGTGCCGACGACCACCGCTCGCCCGGCGGCGATGGCGGCCAGCGTGTGCCCCTTCACCGCCGTTGGCGCCGTGTAGTCGATCACAACGTCGCTCGGGATGGAGAGCGCCTCCTCCAGCGTCGGCACGATGGTCACACCGACCGAGCCGACACCGGCTGCTTCGCCCGCATCCCGCCCGGCGGCCTGCCGCGCCATGGCGGCGGCCAGCGTCAGGTCCGGCGCGGCGGCAATGGCCTTCACCAGTTCCTTACCGACCCAGCCGGTGGCGCCCAGCAATGTCACGGAAATCGTCATGGTGTGGTCTCCTCCCTCTTGTCTTGGATTTTCGATCGTTGAAACGCCCCGGTGCCGAGCGCGATGCCCAGCAGAACGCACAGCAGCCCGGCCGCATGGCCGAGAGTGAACGCCTCGCCAAGGAACAGAACAGCGGCCACCACCCCCGCCGCCGGGATCAGGCCGGTGAACAGCCCGGCGCGGCTGGCCGGCACATGAACGATCCCGCGCATCCACAGCACCACCGCGAGCAGGCCGCCCGCCAGCCCCGACACCACGAACAGCCCCCAGACCCAGCCCGGAACCGCCGTCGGATCGAACCCGTCCAGGGTCAGCAGCGCCGCCGGTGCCATCATCACCGCCGACAAGACGTTCGCCAGAAAGGTCAAGGTCAGCGGCGGCACCCGCCCACCGAGCCGCCGCGCGAAGACCCCGTACAGCCCCTCCGACACCACCGCTCCGAAGACCAGCGCGTTGCCGACCAGCGAATCGTCGGTTCCGGCGCTCTCGCCAGGCCGCAGGTTCAGGGCGGCGATGCCCAGCACCGCCAGCGCGATGGCCCCGGCACTCCCGGCCGAGATCCGCTCCCGCAGGATCAGGGCGGCGCACAGCGCGGTCATGGCCGGGATGGTGCTGGTAATGATGCCTGCCGCCACCGCACTGGTGGCGCGAAGCCCGTACAGCAGGAACAGGTTGAACAGGACCATGCCGAACAGGGCCAGCAGAGTCAGGCTGGTCCAGTCCCGCGCGTTGGTCGGCAACGCCCCCCTCCCGCCGCGCAGAGCGAAGGGCGCCAGCAGCAGGGCCACCATGGCAAACCGCATCTCGGCGGTCGCCAGCGGCGGCATGTGGGCGACCAGCACCTTGGACGCCGGCACCGACAGGCCAACCAGGGTCATGGACAGGGCGAGGTTCAGATAGGCTGTGCGCATGACCGCACTCTAGCAGCGTGGCGCTCGGTCGTCCGAAGCGTCATTTTTACGCAATGAATCTGCAAGGAATGCGTGCCACACTGCCGCCCTTTTGGAGCGTAGGGGTAATTGGGTATGTCGGACGCGATCCTTGGAATCACCAATTGGATGCAGCTTTTCCGCTGGATCGTGAAGCTGATCCGTGACGAGTACGGCGTGGACGAGAAGATCCTCACCCGCAACGCGGTGCTGGAGGACGGCGTCGGCCTAAACGCCGAACAGCTCGAACAGGTGCTCGATCATATCGGCGAAGCGTTCGAGATCCATTTCCCTGAGGACACACTGCACGAGACCGCCCATCTGGAGGATCTCTGCATGCTCGCCAGCTGGATCAAAGGGCTCTACAAGAAGCCCGATTTCGTGACGCCCGACTTCGAGGAGCGCTGCCGCGCCCTCAACCCCATCCCGGCCTGACGCCCGGCCTGACCGAAAGCGGCTCTCATCCGGGGCGGCTGGAAACAGTGCCGGGTCGCCCCATCTGGGCACCGGACCCTTGTGCCAGCCCATCCAGAGCCCTTCATGTCCCTGCATCTCATCAAACTCGCCGTCGGCATCCGCGACCTCGACCACCTGACCGAAGTCCAGGCGGGCCGTGCCCACCGGACGGACGGCCGCTCCATCGTTCCCGTCTACACCCGCCGTGTGCCGAAGCGCGGCGAGGAGATCCTGGCCAGCGGTTCCATCTACTGGGTCATCCGGGGCAGCGTCCTGGCGCGTCAGCGCGTCCTGGCCATCGACACCGGCGTGGACGAGGAAGGGGAAAGCTACTGCACCCTTAGCCTCGACGCCGAACTGGTGCCGACCGTCCCCACCGCGCACCGCCCGTTTCAGGGTTGGCGTTATCTCGATCCGCAAGCCGCGCCGAAGGATCTTGCCGATGCGGGCGGGCAGGGGGACGAACTGCCTCCACATCTCGCGGCGGAACTGCGCTCGCTGGGCCTGTTATAGACCCATTGGCTGATGCGGACGGCCAAGGCCTTGAAAAACCAAGCGTCCTGAAAATTTTCACGACTCTGTCAAAAAAGCCCTTGCGCGGCCCCGACCCGCCGAACTATATACCCGTCACCGACGCGGTGGCCGCCAACAAGGCGCCGACGGGTCGGGCAGCGATGAAAAATTGGCCCTGGCGGCCCGCCCCGGAAGGGGTTGGGTGCTGGGCATTGCGGTTCCGGTTCTCGGTTCTGCGGTTTCTTGGACAAGTTGATACCGTGTTGTGAGAAGGGATGCGCAGGCGGCGGTGTTTGGTGCCGCGTCGCGGAGCCGGTCTCCTGGTTTGGGGATTGGCATTGCGGTTGCCTGGAGCATCCTGATCTATGCAGCAAGAGACATCAGTTTCGAAAGCTTGGGTGAGGTTGCTTGAGGGCGACCACGTCAAGTGAGCGTCAGCTCATCTTGAACCTGAGAGTTTGATCCTGGCTCAGAACGAACGCTGGCGGCATGCCTAACACATGCAAGTCGAACGAGGGCTTCGG
>NZ_JAGINQ010000016.1 GCF_017876165.1 Azospirillum soli | reverse complement strand
CGTCCCCGGAAGTGCGTTCAACCTCCGGGGAGTCTAGCCCGCCATCAGACGCTTAGTGTGCTAAGTGTTGGTGGCGTTTGCTCCATAATGCCGCATCATTGTGCAGATTGTGCAGCCCCCGCATTCTGCACAATGACGAAAAACACCGCTTTTTCGTCCTGCTTCAAAGCGTTGTCGGCAATTGTTCGTGAACCGTCGTTGTACAGCGACTGCACAACGATTTGTGTACGAGCAATTGGCCGGCCATTCGCAGGACGCATGGCCCAACGCGGTGATCGACGACAACTGCCCAGAAGAATTGCCGAGCGGGCGCACGTCGCCCCATGACGACGTGCAGCCTACCACTTTTTAGGACTGTTGTCAGCACTGCCCCCGTCTCAACGGGCGCAGTAGTCCTCGGGCTTCACGATTTCGGTCACGGTCACGACGGTCTTGTCGGGCACGACGTATTCCTGCACGCCGCGAATGTCGGCGGCATCCGGGGCCCAGTTGTAGGTGTAGCCGAGGCGCGTCCAGGGATAGCCGGTGCGCTTGATCTCGCCGTTGACCTGATAGGAGAAGACCTGCTGGTTGGCGAACCAGGACACGTAATCCGGCGTGCCCTTGATCTGGTTGCCGCACTGCGTTGCCTTGGGATCGGGGTCGGCGCAAGGGCGGAAGATGCCCTGGCCAGTGGGGCCGGTCGCCTGCGGCTCCTTCACGGTGAAGCGGATGAAACGGGCGTTGCGGTCGGCCTCGGTCGCCGGCTTGAGACCCAAAAGGTAGTGCAGCCGCTCCATCACCTGTTCGCGCGGGTAGGCGCGGCAGATGGCCTTGAGTTCGGGTTCGACCGAAATCCACATGCCGTATTGGCTGTCGATGGCGACGGCCTGCCCTTCCTTGCCCTCCGCCCAGGCGGTGTTGCCGGTCAGCGACAGGGCCTGCACCGGGTAGGCGAGCGGCGTCAGCGGGCGGACATTGGTGTCCTCGAACACGGCGGCGCGGAAGATCGAACGCTCGTACGGCGCACCATCGCCGGCACAGCCGGCAAGCACGGCCAAGGCGGTTGCAGACAGAAGAACGGCGCGCCGCATCGGTTTCTGCTCCATGGGAGATGATCCGCATGGGTAGCACAGCCAAGGCACATCTCCAGACGCGACCAAAGGTCGCCGTACGAAATCACGCCGATCGCTGAACCGCAATTTGGACATACGAACGGCGCCGCGCGCACCTTTTTCGCGCACGAGTGCTGCGCAAGCGAACCTGACCGTGCTGGTTCCGCACACGGGCAGACCACGACGTAAGGCGCGGTTGCGCGCCGGCCGCGCTGACGCGATCTTAACTCCCAAGGGCGGGCGTCGGCCCGCAGAACCATAATCAAGGGAGAGCGGCCATGAGACTGGCCGAAGCCCTGCTGCGCGCGCTGAAGGAGCGCGGCGCGCAGGCCATGTTCGGGATTCCGGGCGATTTCGCCCTGCCCTTCTTCAAGGTGGCGGAAGAGACCAAGGTGCTGCCGCTTCACACGCTGAGCCACGAGCCGGCGGTGGGTTTCGCGGCGGACGCGGCGGCGCGCTACAGTTCCACGCTGGGGGTCGCGGCAGTGACCTACGGGGCCGGCGCCTTCAACATGGTCAACGCGGTGGCCGGCGCCTATGCCGAGAAGTCGCCGGTCGTCGTCATCTCCGGCGCGCCGGGCACGACGGAGGGCAACGCCGGGCTGCTGCTGCACCATCAGGGCCGCACGCTCGACACCCAGTTCCAGGTCTTCAAGGAGATCACCGTCGCCCAGGCCCGGCTGGACGATCCGGCCAAGGCCCCGGCGGAGATCGCCCGCGTGCTGGGCGCGGCGCGGGCGCTGTCGCGGCCGGTCTATCTGGAAATCCCCCGCAACATGGTGAACGCGGAGGTCGAGGCGGTCGGTCCCGATCCGGCCTGGCCGGTGGACCGCGACGCGCTGGCCGCCTGCGCGGACGAGGTGCTGGCGCGCATGAAGGCGGCATCGTCGCCCGTGCTGATGGTCTGCGTCGAGGTTCGCCGCTACGGGCTGGAGGCCAAGGTGGCGGAGCTGGCGCAGCGGCTGGGCGTGCCGGTGGTGACCACCTTCATGGGGCGCGGGCTGCTGGCCTCGGCGCCGACGCCGCCGCTCGGCACCTACATCGGCGTGGCCGGCGATCCGGCGATCACGACGCTGGTCGAGGAGTCGGACGGGCTGTTCCTGCTGGGCGCGATCCTCAGCGACACCAACTTCGCCGTGTCCCAGCGCAAGATCGACCTGCGCAAGACCATCCACGCCTTCGACCGGGCGGTGACGCTGGGGTATCACACCTACGCCGACATTCCGTTGGACGGGCTGGTGGACGCCCTGCTGGAGCGGCTGCCTCCGTCCAACCGGACCGGCAAGGGCAATCAGGGGCACGAGTGGCCGACCGGCTTGCAGGCCGACGACCAGCCGATCACGCCCATGGACATCGCGCGGGCGGTCAACGACCAGATCCGGGGCGGGAACGAGCCGCTGCTGATCGCGTCGGACATGGGGGACTGCCTGTTCACGGCCATGGACATGATCGACGCCGGGCTGATGGCGCCGGGCTATTACGCGGGCATGGGCTTTGGCGTGCCGGCCGGCATCGGCGCGCAGGCGGTCTCCGGCGGCAAGCGGGTGCTGACGGTGGTCGGCGACGGCGCCTTCCAGATGACGGGGTGGGAGCTGGGCAACTGCCGCCGGCTGGGCATCGACCCCATCGTGATCGTCTTCAACAACGCCAGTTGGGAGATGCTGCGCACCTTCCAGCCGGAGTCGGCCTTCAACGATCTGGATGACTGGCGCTTCGCCGACATGGCTGCCGGGATGGGCGGGGACGGCGTGCGGGTGCGCACGCGGGCGGAACTGAAAGCGGCGCTGGAGAAGGCCTGGGCGACGCGCGGGCAGTTCCAGCTGATCGAGGCGATGATCCCGCGCGGCGTGCTGTCCGACACGCTGGCCCGCTTCGTCCAGGGGCAGAAGCGCATGCACGCTCCGCCGAGGGAGTGATATTAGAAAAACCCGGACACTTGATGGCGCGAAGACTCGAAGGCGGGGCGTACCGGCCTTCGTGTCTTCGCGTCTTCGTGTGAAAAAACAGGAACAGGAGGACAGCAACCATGGCGGACAAGACGCTGCGCATCGCCGTCGTGCTTTCGGGCAACGGCGTGTTCGACGGGGCGGAGATTCACGAGACGGTGTGCACGCTGCTGGCCATCAGCCGGGCCGGGGCGGAGGCCGTGTGCTTCGCGCCGAACATCCCGCAGGCCCATGTGGTGAACCACCTGACGGGCGAGGAGGCGACGGAGACCCGCAACGTGCTGGTTGAGGCCGCGCGCATTGCGCGGGGCAAGATCGGCGACCTCGCGACCTTCGACGCGGCGGCGGTGGACGCGCTGATCTTCCCCGGCGGGTTCGGGGCGGCCAAGAACCTCTGCGACTTCGCCTTCAAGGGGCCGGACTGCACGGTCAACGCCGACGTGGAGAAAGCCGTGCGCGCCATGCGGGCCGCCGGCAAGCCCATCGGCGCGCTGTGCATCGCCCCGGCGATTCTGGCGAAGCTGCTGGGCGACGAGGGGGTGGAACTGACCATCGGGTCGGACGCGGAGACCGCCGCCGCGCTGGAGAAGCTGGGCGCCAAGCATACGAACACCAGCCATTGCGAGGTGGTGGTGGACCGTAATCTGAAGGTCGTGACCTCCCCCTGCTACATGCTGGACGCGTCGGTGGCGCAGATCGCCGATGGGGCGGAGAACGCCGTCCGCGCGCTGATCGAGCTGGCGCGCTAAAGCGAATTTGCATTCGCTTTAGATTCAAATGGCCTCACTTGCCGGCCGGGCTTCGGACGCATGGGCGTCCGGGCCCGCCGTCGCGGTCCAAAGCGGATCGAGATCCGCTTTAAGTTATTGTTCCGCTGAGGCTACCGAAGGGGCATACCCCCTTCGGGGCCAGCCTTTCGCAAGATTTCATTAACCATAATCGCCCACTCTGCCCTGGCTCTCGCA
Source organism: Azospirillum soli (assembly GCF_017876165.1). GTDB lineage: Bacteria > Pseudomonadota > Alphaproteobacteria > Azospirillales > Azospirillaceae > Azospirillum > Azospirillum soli. The sequence goes on along the minus strand of NZ_JAGINQ010000016.1, from coordinate 126,054 downwards.
TATTTGGGAATGAGAACGAGGACGGCGATGACCTGCATTGTGGGCTTGGTGGACGGCGATCGGGTGTGGATGGGCGGCGACAGCGCCGGCGTGAACGGGCTGGACATCACCGTCCGCGCGGACACCAAGGTGTTCCGCAACAACGACATGCTGATCGGTTTCACCAGTTCCTTCCGCATGGGCCAGCTTCTGCACTACCGGCTTGAGCCGCCGCACCGCGATCCGGAGGCGGACATCTTCCGCTACATGGTCGTGGACTTCGTGGATTCCGTGCGCGGTTGCCTGAAGGACGGCGGCTACGCCCACCGCTCCAACGACGTGGAGACGGGCGGCACCTTCATGGTGGGCTATGAGGGGCGGCTGTTCTCCGTCCAGTCCGACTATCAGGTCGGCGAGGCAGTGCGCGGCTATCACGCCATCGGCTGCGGCGCCGATTACGCGCTGGGCTCGCTGGCTTCCACCGAGGGGCTGCCGGCCGAGGAGCGCGTCCGCAAGGCGCTGGAGATCGCCGAGCTGTTCAGCGGCGGCGTGCGCGCGCCCTTCACCATCCAGTCGATGGTCCGCCGCCCGCATCTGGCGCTGACCGAAGCGGCGTAAAAGACCACAGTATTTCTCAGGACTCTGCGCGCCACCTTCGGCGCCCAGCCAAGACGGCGCAAAGTCATGCCCGAGTCACCGATTTCTGTGTTATGAAAACACTGGCTCCGTCGCAAGCAGACGGACAGGGAAAGACCACAGAAATAATGGGCGTTAGAGAATGACCGATCAAACTGTTGATGGCGCCAACAATCTGGTTGGCGAAGAAAAGAAGACGTTTCACGGCCTTCATCCTCTCTGGAACTCGCCGTACACGGTGTTTCCGGCGCTGATCCTTCTGCTGATCATGCCGCTGAGCATCATCTTCCACCCGGCCTGGATCGTGCCGCTGGCCGAGATTTACGTGGTCGGCATGATGATCACCATCATCCGCCTGACGCGCGGGTGAGGGTCGGTAAAATTACCCGACATGAAAAAGCCCCGGCCGGTTGGCCGGGGCTTTTTTTGTTGGGGCCGACACCTCACACGATGCTGGTGAAGCCGTTGGTGATCGGATAGCGCCGCTCGCGGTTGAAGATGCGTTTTGTGATCTTCGGGCCGGGAGGGGCCTGGCGGCGCTTGTATTCCGCCAGATGCAGCATCCGCCAGACGCGGTTCACCGTCTCCGCCGCATGGCCGCGCGCCACGATCTCCGGCACGCCGAGATCCTTTTCGACGAGGCATTCCAGAATGTCGTCCAACACGTCGTAGGGCGGCAGGGTGTCCTGGTCGGTCTGGTTGGGCTTCAGCTCGGCGGTCGGGGCCTTGACCAGCACGCGCTCCGGCACGACGCGGCCGCCGGGGCCGAGGGCACCGGCCGGCAGGTGTTCGTTGCGCCAGCGCGACACCTCGTAGACCGTCGTCTTGTAGACGTCCTTCAGCACCGCGTAGCCGCCGCACATGTCGCCGTAGAGCGTGGCGTAGCCGACCGACATCTCCGACTTGTTGCCGGTGGACAGGACCATGGCGCCGAACTTGTTGGACAGCGCCATAAGCGTGATGCCGCGCGAGCGGGACTGGATGTTCTCTTCCGTAATGTCCGGATCACGGCCGGCGAAGGCGGGCAGCAGCATCTTCTCGAACGCCTCCATCGCCGGGACGATGGGGATGGTGTCGAGCTTGCAGCCCAGCAGCTCGGCGGATTCGGCGGCGTCGTCCAGGCTCTCCTGCGAGGTGTAGGGCGAGGGCATCATCACGCCATGCACCCGCTGCGCGCCCAGCGCGTCCACGGCGATGGCCGCCGACAGCGCCGAGTCGATGCCGCCCGACAGGCCGAGGATCACGCCGGGGAAGCGGTTCTTGTTCACATAGTCGCGCAGGCCCAGGACCAGGGCGGTGTAGATGGCCTCCAGCCCCTCGGCGGGGGCGATGCGCTCGGCCTCCGCGCAGGTCCAGACGTCGTCCGAACCGCGCTCCCAGCGGGTCAGCATCAGGTGCTCGGTGAAGGCGGGGGCCTGGGCCACGAGGCCGCTGTCGGCGCCGATGGCGAAGCTGGCGCCGTCGAAGACCAGCTCGTCCTGGCCGCCAACCTGATTCACGTAGATGAGGGGAAGGCCGGCCTCGATGACGCGCCGCACGGCCAGTTGGACGCGCTGGTCCTGCTTGCCGGCCTCGAACGGGCTACCGTTGGGAACGATCAGGATCTCGGCGCCGCTCTCGGCCAGCGTCTCGACCACGTCGGGGGTCCAGATGTCCTCGCAGATGGGCACGCCGAGGCGGACGCCGCGGAAGTTGATGGGGCCGGGCATCGGGCCGGGGACGAAGACGCGCTTTTCGTCGAAGACACCGTAGTTCGGCAGATCAACCTTGAAACGGGTTGCCGCGATCTTGCCGCCATCCAGCAGCAGGGCCGCGTTGTAGCGGTTGCCCTGGTCGCGCCACGGCGCGCCGACCAGCAGGGCCGGGCCGTCGTCGGCCGTCTCCGCCGCCAGATCGGTCACGGCCTTTTCCACCATGTCGAGGAAGAAGGGCTTCAGCACCAGATCCTCGGGCGGGTAGCCGGTGACGATCAGCTCCGGAAAGACCACGAGGTCGGCGCCGCGCGCGGCGGCCTCCGCCCGCGCGTTGCGGATGCGGTCGATGTTCGCCGGGATGTTGCCGACGGTCGGGTTCAGCTGGGCCAGCGCGATGGAAAGGCGGTCGGTCATGGCGTCTTGCGGGGCTTCATCGTGTGATGGGCGGCGGGTTGGCGTCAGCGTAGCAGTGCGAGACCGGGCGCGAAAGCACCGGAACCCGCCTGCCGCGCTTCTGTTCCTCTGCAGGAAGACACGTCCATGGTGAAAGGTAACAGGCCATGCAAGGTTCCGGCACCACGACCTCCGTCTGGATGGGCACCGTCGCGGGCCCGACGCCGGGCGGCAGCGCCGATCTGAGCAGCGTCCGGCCGGAAGTCATCGTCGTGGGCGCCGGCATCGCGGGCGTGACCACCGCCTATCTGCTGCAACGGTCGGGCAAGCGCGTGCTGCTGCTGGACGACGGGTTGCCGGGCGACGGCGAGACGGGGCGCACCACCGCGCACCTGTCCAACGCCATCGACGACCGCTACACGGAGATGGAGCGGCTGCACAGCGAATCCGGCGCGCGCATGGCCGCCGACAGCCACACCGCCGCCATCGACACCATCGAGCGGATCGTCGAGCAGGAGGGCATCGACTGCGACTTCGCGCGGCTGGACGGTTACCTGATGCTGGCGCCGGGCTGCGATCCGGCCGATCTGGACAAGGAGTTGGACGCCGCGCACCGCGCCGGGCTGACCGACGTGGCCAGGGTGGCCCACCCGCCGATCACTCATCCGGGGCCGTGCCTGCGCTTTCCCCGGCAGGGGCGGTTCCACGCGCTGAAGTATCTGGCCGGGCTGACCCAGGCCTTTTTGAAGCGCGGCGGGCAACTGGCGACCGGGGCGCATGTGTCGTCGGTGGGCCAGGAGGGCGACCGGGCGCACGTCCATGTGGGGCCGGGCCATAAGACCATCGAGGCGGACGCCGTGGTGGTTGCGACCAATTCGCCGATCAGCGACCGCTTCGCCATCCACAGCAAGCAGGCGCCCTACCGCACCTACGCCATCGCGGCGCGGGTGCCGAAGGGGTCGGTGCCGGACGCGCTCTATTGGGACACGCTGGACATCTATCATTATGTGCGTTTGCAGCCGGAAGCCGACCGCGACCTGCTGATCGTCGGCGGCGAGGACCACAAGACCGGCGAGGCCAGGGACATGGACGAGCGCTGGGCCGCGCTGGAGACCTGGACGCGCGAGCATTTCCCGATGGCCGGGGCGGTCGAATACCGCTGGTCCGGCCAGGTGATGGAGCCGTTCGACGGGCTGGCCTTCATCGGGCGCGACCCGGCCTATGGCGGGCGGGTGTTCGTGGCGACCGGCGACAGCGGCATGGGCATGACCCACGGCACCATCGCCGGCCTGATCCTGTGCGAGCTGATCCACGGAAGCGACAGCCATTGGGCGGCGCTGTACGACCCGGCGCGCAAGATGACCAACAAGCTGGGCACCTACCTGCGCGAAAATCTGGACGTGGCGAAGCAGTTCCTGGACCATGTCCGGCCGTCGGAGGTCGAGGGCGAGGACCGCATCGAACCGGGCCAGGGCGCCGTGCTGAAGATGGGCGGGCGGCCCGTCGCCGTTTACCGCGACGACGCGGGGGCGCTGCACCGCCGGTCGGCGGTTTGCCCGCACTTGAAATGCGTCGTGCACTGGAATCCCGGCGAGAAGACGTGGGATTGTCCCTGCCACGGATCGCGCTTCACGGTGGACGGCAAGGTGCTGAACGGGCCGGCGGCGGCGCCGCTCGCGCCGGTGGATGAGGCGCCGGCAACGCGATGATCCAACCGTACGCAGGCTTATGGTTACGACTCTGCGTTGCGGATTGTTCGAAAAATTAACTTCCGGTAAACCCGGTATGGCCGATATTACCCTGCGACGGCAACATGCGCGCGCGGGAGGCGTCGATGTATTACGCGGAAGTATCCGGACCGAACGGCACGACCAGCACGGTCATGCAGCAGGCAGCGGCCAAGAAGTCCTCCGAGGCCAAGCCCGCCGAGGGCAAGTCCGCATCGACGCCGGAAACGGCCAAGGCCGGGGGCAAGACGGACAGCCCCGCCTACACCATCAGCCAGTCCATGGAATCCCTGCTGGACAATCTGTCCGGCAAGAAGCCCGCAGGGGGCGCTGACGCCGGCGCCGGTGGCATCACCGGCGGCAGTGACGGCTCGAGCATGAAGGCCATGGCCGCGCGTGCCCAGGAAGCCCAGAAGATCATGCAGAGCGCGCTCGACCACGGCAAGGGTCTGGCCGGCGTCTTCTCCAAAGCCATCGACGGCATGAAGAGCGACCTGGGCACCCTGCTCGGCGGCCTCGGCATGCCGAAGGACAAGGTCGACGACGTTCTGGGCGGCTTCGGCGACCATCTGAAGGCCAAGCTGAAGAACATGGACTTCAGCCAGCTCACCATGGACATGTCCGAGGCGCGTTCCGCCTGGAACATCGAGTCGCAGGGCATCGAGCTGACCATCAAGGACGGTGACAAGTCGGTCCGCATCTCCTTCGCCAAGTCCACGCTGGACTTCCGGCGCGAGGACCAGAGCATGCAGGCGACCCTGAACGCCGACGGTTCGGGCAGCATCGGCGTTCAGCAGGCCACCACCACGGTGAACGGCAAGGCCACCGGCATGATCGTCCGCGCCGAGGGCTTCAGCGACGAGGAGATCAAGGGCGTTCTGGAAAAGCTGAACGGCCTTGCCGAAAAGGGCGGCATGAGCGGCCTCGGCGTGCTGAAGCCGACCAAGAGCGCGGACGGCGTCATGCATCTGAACCTGGACCTGTCCCAGCCCGTCGAGGGCCTGACCGACACGGTCGACTCGGGCGCCAAGACGGGCGACGCCAAGTCGGCGGTGGACATCAAGGCCTGATGCGGTTCCCATCCCTCCATCCGGCGCTGGCCCATCACCCATGCGGGGCCAGCGCTTGCGGATGGAAAGTTGCTTGTCTAGAAGCGGGCTGAGCAGTTCGAGAGCCCGTTTCCATCATGACCGACCGCGACGCCGTCCTGGCCCAGAACCGCGCCTTTTACCGGGCCTTCAACCAGCGCGACTATCCCGCCATGGACGCGCTGTGGGCGACGAGTCTGCCGGTGTCCTGCGTCCATCCGGGCTGGGCCATCCTGTTCGGGCGGGAAGCGGTGATGGACGCCTGGGAAGACGTGCTGGACGCACCCAGCGGCCCGACCATCCAGCCGCGCAACGAGCGGGTGTCGCTGTACGGCGACACCGCCCTGGTTCTGTGCGAGGAGGTGCTTGGCGGCGCCGTCCTGGCTGCCACCAACCTGTTCGTTCGTGAAGAGGGGGTGTGGCGCCTCGCCCACCATCAGGCCGGCCCCATCGCCGACCCACGCGCCAGCGCTTCCCCGCCGGCCGGCGACAAGCCGCCGCGCGTCCTGCACTGAGCGACAATGAGAACTTTTTAGACGGCAGCTCACCACCGTCATTCCCGCGAAGGCGGGAATCCAGCCCCTTCAAGCGCTTATGCGTCAAACTTCTGGATCCCCGCCTGCGCGGGGATGACAGTGAGGAAAGGCGGCGTCTTTGAAGGCAGTGGGGCGCAGGCTGCGTTCCGACGCCATGCGGTCGTGGGCATCAATGCGCCTCGAAGTGGCGGATGAGGTCGCCGACGACCTTGTCGGCCACGACGCGTTCGGGGTCGCTGTTGGTCAGGGCCACGGCGGCCCAGCGATGGGCGCGGGAAAAGGCAATATAGGCGTTGAAGCCGCCCGTCGAGCCGGAATGCCAGAGGATCGGCGTGCCGTCCCCGGCCCAGGCGACGAACCAGCCCAGCGCCATGGCCCCCTGCCCCAACGTGCCCGGATCGGTCAAGGCCCGGCCGTCCACCTGGACGGATTGGGCGAGCGCCAGCGTGGCACTCGCGTTGGCCTCGCAGCCGCCCCCATTGACACCGTTTCCATTGGCGCCGCTTCCATTTATGCGGGGGCATTCGCCCATGTTGGCGCGCAGCCAGCGCAGCAGGTCGTCGGCGGTGGAATAGAGGCCGAAAGACGGCTGCATGGCCGGCGCCTCCCAATCCGGGACGACCTGCCCGTGGGCGTGGCCGACCGCCTTGCGGGCGCGTTGCTCGGCGGTCAGGCGCAGCGTCGTGTCCTTCAGGCCGAAACGGTCGGTGACGACGCGCTTCAGCAGAGTCTCGTAAGGCGTGCCGGCGGCCGATGACAATGCCTCCCCCAGCACGGCCATGCCGACGTTGGAATAGCGGAAGCGAGTGCCCGGCGGCACCGGCAGGCTGAAGCCGGACAGCCAGGAGGCCACCTCCTCCCGCGTCAGGGGCTTGTAGGGGTTGCGGGGATCCTCCAGGCGGCTCCAGGAAAAACGCGGGGTCTCCGGCACGTTGGGCAGGCCCGCCGTGTGGGTGGCGAGATCGAGAAGGCGAATCGGCTTGCCGTCATAGTCCGGCGCGCGAACCGGCTGCGGCAGGTGGCGGGCCAGCGGGTCGGTCGGCGCCACGCGGCCGGCGCGGATCAGCTCGGCCAGGATGGTGCCGGTGAAGGGTTTGGTCAGCGAGGCGATCTGGAAGACCGTGCGCCCGTCGGGCGGGCCGCCGTCCGGCCGGCCGCTGGCGCCGCGCCCGACGACCATCGTGCGGCCGTCCTTGATGACCCCCACCACCAGACTGCCGGGGCCGGCTTCGGACAGGCGCCGCTCGGCCAGCGCCGTGACGGTGTCGCGCAAGGAATCGACGCCCACCGCGTCGGCCGGGACGGTCGCCCAACCCCAGAGCGCGAGAAACGTCAGGACCCCCACCACCGGCCTCCGCATCCCACCCTCCGTCTTGGAGAACGAGTTCGGACAGTGGGTACCGGACGCGCCCGGCGGTACGCCCGCGGACGGACATCACGCCAACGCGCCTAGCAGCGGCGGGCGGGGTAACCGGGTGGTGCGGCTATTCCGTCGGGATTTCGGCCGGCGGGGGGCGGCGGTCCTTGACGATGGTCAGGGGCACGTCGTCGGCCGCGATCTCGATGATCGGGTGGCCGCCGAGCAGAGACGGGCAGCGCTTCACCTGGGTGAAGGCCATGAAGAAGTCGGCGCGGCGCCAGTCGGGCTCGATGCCGTTGACCAGACGCAGCCAGGGCGGCAGCTCGAAACGTACGGCCAGCGTGTTGCCGCAGACCGTCAGCGTGTACTGGCGCGGCGGCGGGTGGCCGTCGTTCTCGCGCTCCACGAAGGCGATCAGCTCTTGCAGTGCCTCGTGCTGGGAATTGCCCCAATAGTCCAGCTCGAACCGGCCCTGGGCGCCCTTCAGGCCGCCGGTGAACTGGTTGTAGTACACGTACTGGTTCGGATGCATGCAGCCGAGCTGCCACGCGTACAGCACCGCCACCACGGTGACGCCCGCGCTGAAGGCCTGACCGGCCCGGCGGCCGTGTCTCTCCGCGTACACCCACAGCCGGTCCGTCGCCAATCCGGCCATGACCACCATCGGCGGAACGACGAACAGGAAGTGGCGGATGCCGTTGTAGACCGACGGGCGCATCAGCACGAACAGCAGGATCGGCAAGAAGGCCGCCAGCGCCAGCGGGACGAAGCGTACGGCCTCGAAGCCGGCGCGCAGGCGCCAGCCGCCGCGCACGAACCACGCCAGCGCCAGCAGGACGGCCACGCCCGTGCCGATCAGCACCGCCTCCGGCACCTTCACGGCGAGGTAGACGGGCAGATAGAGCGCGGGCGGCGCCGCCGAACTGACCATCTCCCCCATGAAGAGGGTCTGGATGTCGATGGGGAAATGCGAAACGACGCGCAGCGCCTCCAGCGGGTTCAGGGGATGCTGCACTGCCCAGGGCCAGAAGGCCGCCATCAACACGTAGGCCACGGGAATGGCCGGCAGCAGCGCCACCACGATCCGCCGCGTGTCGGACAGAGCCACGCCCATTCCCTCGCGCCGCGCCACCAGCGCGACGTAGAGGGCGAGCGCCACCGCGAGGTAGAAGCCGGCCAACACCGCGCCGATGCGGATCGCCAGCGTCAGGCCCAGCGTCAGGCCGAACTTCAGAACCGCGCTGCGGCTGGGCCTTGGCAACTGGTTCAGGATGCGGGTGGCGAAATAGAGCGTCCACACCATGCCGGCCGCGAAGGGCACATCCTTGGTGTTGTTGAACATCGCCCCGTAATAGACGCCCGACAGCGCCAGCAGGGCCGCCGCGACGAAACCGGCGCGCGGGCCGCCCAGCAGGCGCGCGTAGCGCCAGCAGCCGGCGATGCCCAGCACGCCGACCAGCGCGCAGAGCAGATGGCGGGTTTCGTACTCCTCGAACGGCGAGACGTGGACGAGCACCGCCGTCACCAAGTCAAAGAGGCCGCCGTAGAGGTAGAGATCCTTGAAATGGAAGGCCGACTGGTCCTGGAACCCGGAGAGGTAAAAGGACAGCAGCTTCTTTCCGTAGATGTGCTGAACCTCCTCGTCCGTGCTGATGCCGTAGGAGCGGAAGCTCAGCGCCGCCAGGATGACGAGCACCAGAAGCAGGGCGCGCGCGAGATCGTCCCACAGGGCGCCGGCGCGGCGCTGCGGGAAGGCCGCCGCCTCGGACGCGAGAACGGCGGGCGTCTGGTAGTTCATCAAAGGCGATCCTTGACGGGGCGATCCTTGACGGGGCGATCCTCGGGCCCGGCGGTGCGGCGGGCCGGCGGCGCGGCGACCTCGTCCTCCTCGAAGCCATGCGCGGAGCGGACGATGAAGAGGGGGCGCCCCTTGACCTCGGCGAACACGCGGCCGAGATAGTCGCCGATGATGCCCAGCGTGATCAGCTGGATACCGCCCAGGAACAGCACCGCGACCAGCAGCGATTCATAGCCGGGCACGTCGATGCCGTGGAACAGCGTGCGGACCAAGCGGATCAGAATGTAGACGAAGGCCACGCCCGACAACGCCATGCCGACCAGGCTCCACACCCGCAGCGGGAAGGTGGAGAAGGCGGTCAGCCCGTCGAAGGACAGGCTGAGCAGCTTCAGGAAGCCCCATTTGGTCTCACCGCCCGCGCGCTCCCCCTGTTCGTAGGGGATGCTGGTCTGGCGGAAGCCGACCCAGGCGAAGATGCCCTTCATGAAGCGCGTGCGCTCCGGCATGCGGTTGATGACCTCCACGACCTTGCGGTCCATCAGGCGGAAGTCGCCGACCTCACGGGGCAGCTTGATTTCGGACAGGTTGTCGAAGATCCAGTAAAAGGTCTTCGCGAAGATACGGTGCCTCAGGCTCTGCCCCACCCGCGCGTTGCGCACGGCGACGACCACGTCGAAACCTTCGCGCCATTTGGCGAGGAACTGGGGCAGCATCTCCGGCGGGTGCTGGAGGTCGGCGTCCATCGGCACCACGGCGTCGCCCGTCGCGTGGGTCAGGCCGGCGGACAGCGCCAGTTCCTTCCCGAAGTTGCGCGACAGGTCCACCACCTTCACCCGAGGCTCGCGGTCGTGCACGTCCAGCAGGCGGTCCAGCGTGTCGTCGCGGCTGCCGTCGTTGACGCAAACCACCTCCCACTCCACGTCCAGCCCGTCCAGCACCGGGACCAGCCGGTCGAACAGGGCATCGACGTTCGGACCTTCATTGTAGAAGGGGATCACCACCGACAGGCGGGCGCGGGTGGCGCGGGTGCCCCGCTTCGCTTTCGGGGAAGAAGAGGCCGGGGAAGAACCGGTGTCGCCGGGAACGGCCGGTGCCGCCGTGGAGGGCGCGTCGGGGAGAGGCATGGCCAGCCGTTGCGTCAAGTCGTCGTGAGCCGGGATGGAAGACGGATTGCGGGCGTCCCCGGCCGGACGTTCCGCCGTTGGTCCTATACCACGATACGATGGAATGAGCAAAATGCCTCTCTTGTGGTCATTTCGCGGCACAAGCCTTGACCAAACCGCGCCCCGATCGCCACGCAGCGAACCGATTCGATGAAGGCGAACACCGGGCGCAGGACAAATATTCCAGCACGCCACCAAACCGCCAGCGTTCGGAAGTGTAAGCGCCGCCAAGGGGAGCGGCTTGCTCTGCTGGGGACTGTCTAGGCCAAGTTGCGTAGGTCTACGTAAGGTTGGCACGGTTGATGAATTGGTGTTACCAAAGCGTGATGTTTGCAGTCTAAACCATCCGTGCCCTATCGGAGTTTTTCCGCCATGAGCGCGCTCAACCATCTGCGGGTCGGAACCAAGATCACGGCCGGCAGCGCCGGCATTCTGATCTTCCTGATCGCCATCAGCATCCTGGCCGCCGTCGCCCTGTCCGGAGCCAAGGACGATTTCGCGACCTACCGCACGCTGGTCCGCCAGACGAACGAGCTGGGACGAATTCAGGCGACCTTGCTGGAGACGCAGCTGCACGCGAAGACCTTCCTGCTGACCGGCAACGAGGACGCGACGCGCGAGGTCGACGCGCGGGCCGCGACCCTCGCCCGGCAGATCGAGGAGGCGAAGGCGCTGTTCTCCGACGCGGCCCTGACGACGACGGTCGAGACCATGGGCGCGGAGCTGCGCCAGTATCAGGACGCCTTCGCCAAGGTTCAGGAGCTTCAGGCCGCCCGCAACAAGGCCGTGTCCGAACTTGAAGAGATCGGCCCGAAAATGGAAAAGGCGCTGGGCGACGTCATGGACAGCGCCCACGCGAACGGCGACACCGAAGCCGCCTATCTGGCCGGCATGGCGGGGCGGCATTTCCTGGCTGCCCGCGTCGCGGCAACGCGCTTCCTGACCGACAGCCTGCCGGAGAACGCGGACAGCGCCCGCAAGGAATTCCAGAACGCGCGCGACCGTGGGAACGCCATGCTGGCCAGACTGTCCGACGCCGAACGCCGCAAGGGCGCCATGTCGTTCCTGGCGATGCAGCGGGTCTACGCCACCGAGTTCGAAAGGATGGTGGTGGCCACGAACAAGCGCGACGACCTCGTCCGCAACACGCTCGACAAGCTCGGCCCGTCGGTGAACGCCGAGGTGGAGACACTGAAGGCCGCCAGCGGAAACGAGCAGATCGCGCTGGGCGACACAGCCAGCTCCAACGTCGAGGCGGCCGGCGCCCTGACCGTCGTCGCCTCGCTGATCGCCATCGCGCTCGGCCTCGCCACGGCGGTGCTGATCGGCCGTGGCCTGTCGCGCCCCATCGTGGCGATGACGGAAACCATGACCAGCCTTGCCGGCGGCAACCGGACGGTGGAGGTCCCCGGCCTGGAGCGCGGCGACGAGATCGGCGGCATGGCGAAGGCCGTGCAGGTCTTCAAGGACAGCCTGATCCGCGCCGACCAGCTGGCCGCCCAGCAGGCCGCCGAGCAGCAGGCCCGGCAGAAGCGCGCCGAGCGCATCGAATCCCTGACCCACGCGTTCGACCAGCTGGCGCTGGAGGCGCTGGGCCGCGTCTCGTCCGCCGCCACGCAATTGCAGGCCACCGCGCAGGGCATGTCGGCGACGGCCGAGCAGACCACCCGGCAGGCCGGCGCCGTCGCCGCCGCGTCCGGCGAGGCCACGGCCAACGTGGAGACGGTGGCGGCGGCGGCCGAGCAGCTGTCGGGCTCCATCGCCGAGATCAGCCGCCAAGTCGCGCAGAGCACCAGCATCGCCGGCACGGCTGTGGCCACCGCCCGGCAGACCGACGCCACGGTGCGCGGTCTGGTCGATGCCGCCCAGCGCATCGGCGAGGTCGTGCAGCTGATCAACGACATCGCCAGCCAGACCAACCTGCTGGCCCTGAACGCAACCATCGAGGCGGCCCGCGCGGGCGAGGCCGGCAAGGGCTTCGCCGTGGTGGCGTCGGAGGTCAAGAACCTCGCCAGCCAGACGGCCAAGGCGACCGAGGACATTTCCGCCCAGATCAACGGCATCCAGGAGGTCAGCCGCGAGGCCGCCCTGGCCATTGCCGAGATCGGCCGCATCATCGGCGAGATCAACGGCATCTCCACGACCATCGCCGCGGCGGTCGAGGAACAGGGCGCCGCCACGCGGGAGATCAGCCGCAACGTCCAGGAGGCCGCGCGCGGCACCCAGGAGGTGTCCGGCACCATCACCGGCGTGACCCAGGCGGCGGCCGCCGCCGACGAGGCGTCGCGTCAGGTGCTGAGCGCCGCCGACGGCCTGTCGCACGAGGCGGAGGATCTGCGCGGCTTCGTCTCCCGCTTCCTCGGCGACATGCGCGCGGCGTAAAGACCCAGCGGCGGCCCCACCCTAACCCTCCACCACCTCACGGCGGGGGAGGGAATAAATCTTGCGTCGGGTGGGCCTGCCTGGGCAAATAAGCGCCTCAGCGGACCGCAGCATACAAAAGCACCATGATCCTGACTCCGATCCCGGCCGAGGTGATGCCGGAGGCGCTGGCCACCTTTGAACGGATGCTGGCCGAACAGCCTCTGGCGCTCGCCGCCTTTCGCCGCATCGCCGCGACTTGGCCGGTTCCCGGCGGCGTGGACACGCCCGAGCAGCGCGCTGAGGCCGTCCGGATGGCGCACGCCCACGGCATCGGCACGCTGGACGAACCGCCGAACACCTCCTTCATGTGGGACGGTCAGGTCATCCGCACCGACGTGGAGGCCACGGTCATCGTGCACGAGGTCGCGCACTGGCTGGTCGCGGCGCCGGAACGCCGGCCGCTCTACGACTTCGGCCTGGGGCCGGGGCCGGAGACCACGCTGCGCAAGGAAGCCCGCAGCCAGCAGAAACTGACCTTCGAGGAATGCATGCACGAGGAGCAGCAGACCTCGCTGCTCGGCGTCCTATGGGAAGCGGAGCTGGGGCAGCCGGCGATCCTCGCCTTCCTGGAACAGAACTGGATGGAAAGCTGGGAGCGGGAAAGCACCGCCACCTTCTTCATCCGCCATGTGGACGAGCTGCACCGACGCGGCCTGATCGACGCCGAGGGACGCCCGACCACCGCCCGCGCCTGGGCCGACAAGAGGGCCGATGAAAGGCGCGCGGCGGCCTAACAACGCAACGACGTACAATAAGCGACGTATAACAAGAAGTCTGGAGGCTGGACCGTCATGACCCGCAAGTTGCTTCCGCTGGCCTCCGCGCTGGCTCTGCTCGCCACGCCAGTTATGGCTGAACCGCTGAAGATCGGCCTGATCACCACCCTGTCGGGTCCGGGCGCCGGACTGGGCATCGACATCCGCGATGGCTTCGCGCTGGCGCTGGAGCAGAAGGGCGGCAAGCTCGGCGGGCAGGACACGCAGGTTTTCGAGGCGGACGACCAGCAGAAGCCGGACGTGGCCGTGGGCCTCGCCAACCGCATGGTCGAGCGCGACCGCGTGCAGGTCGTGACCGGCATCGTGTGGTCGAACCTGGCGCTTGCCCTCATGCCGACGCTGGCCGGGGCGCAGACCTTCTTCATCAGCCCGAACGCCGGGCCGTCGCAGCTGGCCGGCGCGCAGTGCAACCCGTACTTCTTCAACGCCGCTTACCAGAACGATCAGATCCACGAGGCGGTCGGGCAGCACGTCCAGGACAAGGGCCACAAGAAGGTCTACCTGATGGCCCCGAACTACCCGGCCGGCAAGGACGCGCTGGCAGGCTTCAAGCGCTTCTACAAGGGCGACGTGGCGGGCGAGGTCTACACCCAGGTGGGCCAGCTGGACTACGCCGCCGAACTGGCGCAGCTGAAGGCCGCGGCACCCGACGCCGTCTACGTCTTCTATCCCGGCGGCATGGGCATCAACTTCATCAAGCAGTACGAGCAGGCCGGCCTGAAGGGCGCGGTGCCGCTGTTCGGCCCCGGCTTCTCCTTTGACCAGGACATCCTGGCGGCGGTCGGCGCGGCGGCGCTGGGGGTGAAGAACTCCGCCCAGTGGAGCCCGGACCTGGACAACCCCGCGAACAAGGCCTTCGTCGCCGCCTTCAAGGCGAAATACGGCCGCATCCCGTCGATGTACGCGGCGCAGGGCTATGATTCGGCGCTGCTGATCGACGCGGCGGTCAAAGGTGTCGGCGGCGAGCTGAAGGACAAGGACAAGCTGCGCGCCGCGTTCAAGACCGCCAAGGTGCCGAGCGTGCGCGGCGAGTTCACCTTCAACAACAACCATTACCCGATCCACAACATCTACCTGCGCGAGGTGGTGGCCGGGCCGGACGGGGCGATCACCAACAAGACGGTCGCCACGGTGTTCGCCAACCACGCGGACGCCTATGCCAAGGACTGCCCGATGAAGTGAGGGGGGCATTTCCCATGAAACGCATTCTCCTCGCCGCCACCGCCCTTTCCCTCTGCGCCTCTTCGGTTTCAGCCGCCGAGACGCTGAAGATCGGGCTGGTCACGACCCTGTCCGGTCCCGGCGCCGTCGTCGGGGCGGACATCCGCGACGGCTTCGCGCTGGCGGTGGAGCATGCGGGCGGCAAGCTCGGCGGCCTCGACACTCAGGTGATCGAGGCCGACGACCAGCAGAAGCCGGACGTCGCGGTTGGCCTCGCCAACCGGATGACGGAGCGCGAGCGCGTGCAGTTTGTCACCGGCATCATCTGGTCGAACCTGGCGCTCGCCATGGTGCCGACGCTGGCGGCGTCCAAGACCTTCTTCATCAGCCCGAACGCCGGCACGGCGCAGCTGGCCGGGGCGCAGTGCAACCCGTACTTCTTCAACGTCTCCTGGCCGGTGGACACGGTCGCCGAGGCGGCGGGTCAGGCGGCGCAGACCCAGGGGTTCAAGCGCGTCTACGCGATGGCGCCGAACTACCCGTCCGGCAAGGACGTGGTGGCCGGCTTCAAGCGCGGCTTCAAGGGCGAGATCGTCGGCGAGGCCTTCACGCCCTTCGGGCAGTTGGACTACGCCGCCGAGATCGCGCAGGTGAAGGCGGCCAAGCCGGACGCGCTGTTCATCTTCTATCCCGGCGGGATGGGCATCAACTTCATCAAGCAGTACGATCAGGCCGGGCTGCTGACGCAGATCCCGCTGGTCGGGCCGGGCTTTTCCTTCGACCAGGACATTCTGGGCGCGGTCGGCGACGCAGCCATCGGCATCAAGAATCCGCTGCAATGGAGCCCCGACCTCGACAACGCCGAGAACAAGCGGTTCGTCGAGGGCTTCAAAACCAAATTCGGGCGCATCCCGTCCTTCTACGCGGCGCAGAGCTATGACGCGGCGAAGCTGATCGACGGGGCGGTGAAGGCCGTGGGCGGCGACCTGAAGGACAAGGACAGGCTGCGCAAGGCGCTGGAAAGCGCGCCGTTCGACTCGGTGCGCGGGCGGTTCCGCTTCAACACCAACCACTACCCGATCCAGAACTATTACCAGCGTGAGGTCGTGCGCGACGAGACGGGGGCGCTGACCAACCGGCTGACCGGCATCGTCTTCACCGACCACGCCGACGTGCACGCCCAAAACTGCCCCCTGAAATGATCGGGTTGAGATAATGGACGCGCTTCTGTTGGCCGAACAGGGGCTGAACGGGCTTCAGCTTGGGGTGATGCTGTTCCTGATGGCGGCCGGGCTGACGCTCGTCTTCGGCATCATGGACCTGATCAATCTGGCGCACGGGTCCTTCTACATGGTCGGCGCCTATCTGACGGCGGCGCTGGTGCCAGTGCTGGGCAACTTTCCGCTGGCGCTGGTGGCGGCGGTGCTGCTGACCGCGCTGATCGGGCTGGCGGTGGAGGCGGTGGCGTTGCGCACGCTGTACCGGCGCGACCATTTGGATCAGGTGCTGGCGACCTTCGGGCTGATCCTGTTCTTCAACGAACTGGTCAAGATCGTCTTCGGGCCGGTGCCGATCTTCCTGAACCCGCCGGCGGCGCTGGCCGGGACGGTGGACCTGTTCGGGCTGAAGTACCCGGCCTTCCGCCTGACCATCCTGGCGGTGGGCATCGCGGTCGCCGTGTTCCTGTGGCTGCTGATCGCCAAGACGCGCCTGGGTATGCTGATCCGGGCCGGGGCGACCAACCGCGAGATGGTGATGGCGCTGGGCGTCGATGTCCGGCTGCTGTTCGGGCTGGTCTTCGCGCTGGGCTGCGGGCTGGCGGGGCTCGCAGGCGCCATGGCTGGGCCGGTGCTGGCCGTCCAGGTGGGCATGGGCGAGCAGATCCTGATCCTGACCTTCGTGGTTATCGTGATCGGGGGGATCGGGTCGATCCGGGGGGCCTTGGTGGGTGCCTTGCTGGTTGGGATCGTCGATACGATGGGGCGGGCGCTGCTGCCCTCCGCCTTCCGGATGGTGATGGACGCGGCCAGCGCCAACGCGGCGGGGGCGGCGCTCGCCTCCATGGCGATCTACGTGCTGATGGCGGTGGTGCTGGCGATCAAGCCGAAGGGTCTGTTCCCGGCCGCGTGAGGCGGAACGGGCCGCATCTTTCAGCGGCCCGTCCGGGACCTATCACTTGGGCGGATCACTTGGGCGCTTCGGCGACCTCGCCGGCCGTGTCGCGCACGGGGATCATCAGGTGGGCGTAGGGGGTGTTGCCCCACATCACGTAGGGCGCCTTCGGATCGGCGGCCGTCCTCGGATAGCCGTCCATCATGTCCGTCGCGTTCAGGATCATGACGTGCGGCCCGGTGTCCACCCAGGCATGCCCGGTGGCCGGAGCGGTCGCGTAGGGATCGTCGTTGCTGGCGTCCGATCCGCCGGCCAGCATGTAGCCGAAGCCGACCTTGCCCTTCGGCGGGTCCTTGTGCTCCATCCAGGCCTGCGCCCAGGCCATTCCGTTCTTGTCCAGGCACATGGGGTCGTTGCCCGGCGTCATCGGGTTGTCGGGCATGCAGGTGAAGTTGCCGGCGCCGGTGCCCTGGCGCAGCGTGCGCGCCTCTCCTTTCTCGTTCATGGCGATGATGGTCGCCGTTTCGGCCACGGCCCGCGGGGCGGCGGACATGGCGTTCGTGATCATCTCTTGGTCGGTCCTGGGTGGCGTGTGCTGGGCGCTGGTGGTGTCGGCGAGAGCCAGCGCGGGAACAGCGACCGTCATGGCCAGAGACAGAGAAAGAGCCATACGGGACTGCCGCATGATGCATTCCTCCCTCTGCAAGACGCCGCAAGGGCGATGGAAGGAATTGTCGCACCGCGCCGGTCCGGAGGGCTTGCCTCTTCGGGCCTAATTCGCTCGCCCCGCCGGATGTGGGTCCGCACTTCCAAAGAATTGGGGGCTTACAGAGCCCGGTAGCGCACCGGATCGGTAAGCCCGGCCTCCTGAAAGCCCTTCAGGCGCAGCAGGCAACTGTCGCAGGTGCCGCAGGCCTCGCCGGTGGGTGTGGGATCGTAGCAGGAGTGGGTCAGGGTGTAGTCCACGCCCAATTCCAGCCCGCGCCGGATGATGCCGGCCTTGTCCAGCGTCATCAGAGGCGCGTGGATTTTGAAGCGGCTGGTGCCCTCCACGCCCGCCTTGGTGGCGAGGTTCGCCATGGTCTCGAAAGCCGCGATGTATTCCGGCCGGCAGTCGGGATAGCCCGAGTAGTCCAGCGCGTTCACGCCGATGAAGATGTCCGACGCATTGAGAGTCTCCGCCCAGGCCAGCGCGAAGGACAGGAAGATGGTGTTGCGCGCCGGAACGTAGGTGACGGGAATGCCCTCCCCCAAGTCGGCGGCGCTGGCGTGCTTGGGCACGTCGATGGCGTCGGTGAGCGCCGAGCCGCCGAAGGCGCGCAGGTCGATGTCGGCGATGACGTGGCGGTCCACCGTCATGGCCGAGGCGACGCGCTTGGCCGCCTCCAGTTCGACGGCGTGGCGCTGGCCGTAGCGGAAGCTGAGCGCGTTGACGCGGTAGCCCTCTGCCTTGGCGATGGCGAGGACCGTGGTGGAATCGAGCCCGCCGCTGACCAGGACGACCGCGTTCTTGCCCGTCATACCCCTGCCCTTTCGTACCACTGGTCGATCCGCCATACTTCGGGTGTTTTGACACAGATGGACACAGATAAACACAGATGAACACGGATCAGTCGTCGCCGGACGGGAAAGACCCATTGACCCAGGCCATCATCGGAGCCGCCGTCGAAGTCGCGAATGTCATGGGCAATGGGTTCTTGGAAGTCGTCTATCGCAAGGCCTTGGCCTATGAACTTGCTTTGCGAGGGCTTCCGGTGCGGGAGGAGGTCGAGTTCAAGATCGCCTATAAAGGGGCACCCGTCGGGCGCTATGTGGCGGACATGATCGTGGCCCATACGGCTGTCGTTGAGATCAAGGCCGTCGAAGGAATTGTCTCGGCACACATCGGACAGACGCTCAATTACCTGAAGGCCAGCGGTTTACGGACGGGGCTTGTCCTGAACTTCGGCACGCCGAGGCTCGGGTTCAAACGAGTGGCGCTGTAGCGGCGGAGCCGACGCTCATCTGTGTTCATCTGTGTCCATCTGTGTCAAAACCCCCGACACCGAACCGAGGCACGCCCTTTCCGACCAGTCACATGCCCCTCACCCGCCCCCGCATCGCCCTCCTGATCCTGTTCGCCGCAGCGCTTGCCCTGCCGAGCGTCGCCGTCTGGATTGACGAACCGTTCTATGTGCGCCTCGGCGCGCGCATCCTGGTGTTCGCGCTGGCCGCTGTCAGCCTGGACCTGATCCTCGGATTCGGGGGGATGGTCAGCTTCGGGCACGCGGCCTTCGTGGGCATCGGCGGCTATGTGGTCGGCATCTTGTTCGCCCATCAGGCGGACGGCTCAACCCTGTTCGGCTTTCCGGGGACGGTGAACGGCTTTATCGTCTGGCCGCTGGCCTTCCTGGCCGGGGCGCTGGCGGCGCTGCCCATCGGGGCGATCTCGCTGCGCACCAGCGGCGTGCCCTTCATCATGATCACGCTGGCCTTCGCGCAGATGCTCTTCTACCTGATGACGGGCCTCAAGGCGTACGGCGGCGACGACGGTATCGCCCTGTGGAGCCGGTCGAGCTTCCCCGGCGCGCTGAACATCGCCGACCACACGACTTTCTATTACGTGACGCTGGGGCTGCTGGTCGCCGTTCTGGTGCTGGGCTGGCGGCTGGTGAATTCGCGGTTCGGGCGGGTCATCCGGGGCGCCAAGGACAACGAGCGGCGCATGAAGGCGCTGGGCTACCCGGTCACCCGCTACAAGCTGGCGGCCTTCGTCATCGCCGGCGGGTTGGCCGGGCTGGCGGGGGCGCTGCTGGCCAACGCCACGATGTTCGTCGGCCCGCAATATCTGCATTGGAGCCGGTCGGGCGACCTGATCGTGATGGTCGTGCTGGGCGGCATCGGCACGCTGATCGGCCCGGTGCTGGGCGCCGCCTCGCTGCTGCTGCTGGAGGAGTTCGTGCCGGAGTTGATGGACATGGTTCACGCCGGCACGGGCGAGCATTGGAAGATCGTGCTGGGTCCGGTGCTGCTGGGGCTGGTGCTGTTCGCGCGCAAGGGGATCTGGGGCGTGATCGCGGGGGCGCGGCGATGACCGCCCTGCTGCGCACCGAATCCCTGGTGAAGCGTTTCGGCGGCTTGGCGGCGACGGACGGGCTGTCGCTGGCCGTGGCGGAGGGCGAGTTGCACGCGCTGATCGGCCCGAACGGGGCCGGCAAGACGACTTTGATCGGCCAGCTGGCGGGGGAGCTGACGCCCGACGAGGGGCGCATCCTGTTCGACGGGCGCGACGTGACGCGGATGCCCGTGCACAAGCGGGCGCAACGCGGCCTCGCCCGCAGCTTCCAGATCACCTCGATCTTCCCGAGCTTCTCGGCGCTGGACAACGTGGCGCTGGCGGTGCAGGCGCACGCCGGGCACAGCTTCCGTTTCTGGCGGGACGCCGGGCGCGACCGCCGTCTGGTGGATCCGGCGCGCGCCGTGCTGGAGCGAGTCGGCCTCGGCGCGCGGGCGAACACCCCGGCCGAGGCGCTGGCCCATGGCGAGAAGCGGCAGCTGGAGCTGGCAATGGCGCTCGCCACCGGCCCCCGGCTGCTGCTGCTCGACGAGCCGATGGCCGGCATGGGGCCGGAGGAATCGGCGCGCATGGTGGATCTGCTGAAGGAGCTGAAGGGGACGGTCACCATCCTGCTGGTCGAGCACGACATGGACGCGGTCTTCGCGCTGGCCGACCGGATCACCGTGCTGGTGCGCGGCAAGGACCTCGCCAGCGGGACGCCGGCCGAGATCCGCAACGACCCGGCGGTGCGCGAGGCCTATCTGGGTGACGAGTTGGAGGCGGTGTGATGCTGCGCGTCTCGGGACTGACCGCCTCTTACGGGTCGAGCCAGGTGCTGTTCGGCATGGAGCTGTCGGTGGGGGCCGGCGAGGTCGCCACGCTGATGGGCCGCAACGGCATGGGCAAGACGACCACCATCAAGTCCATCCTGGGGCTGGTCGCGGCGGCAGGCGGGTCGATCGCGTTCGAAGGGGTGGAGTTGGTCGGCATGCCGCCGCACCGGATCGCGCGGTCCGGCATCGCTCTGGTGCCGGAGGGGCGGCAGGTCTTCCCCACCTTGACCGTGCACGAGAACCTGATCGCGACGGCGGCGAATCGGTTCGGCCGGGCCGACGCCTGGACGGTGGAGCGCGTGCACGCGCTGTTCCCCCGGCTGGCCGAGCGCGCCGGCAATCTGGCCCGCAACCTGTCGGGGGGCGAGCAGCAGATGCTCGCCATCGGGCGGGCGCTGATGACCAACCCGAAGCTGCTGATCCTGGACGAGGCGACGGAGGGGCTGGCCCCGCTGGTCCGGCAGGAGATCTGGGACTGCCTCGCCCGCCTGAAGACCGAGGGGCAGGCGATTCTGGTGGTGGACAAGAACGTCGCCGCTTTGGCGAAGCTGGCCGACCGTCACCATGTCATCGAGAAGGGCCGGCTGGTCTGGGCGGGGACCTCCGCCGACCTGCTGGCCGATCCCGGCCTGAAGGAGCGCTATCTTGGCGTCTGAGCCCCTCCATCGCGGCATGGACGCCGCCGAGATCGACCGCCAGTATAATTTCCGCAAGCTGGTGCCGGAGCACGTCGACATTTTTGCCCGCTGGGAAGCGCAGAGCGCCGAGGTGCGCGGGCGGCTGCCCGGCCGATTCGACATTCCGGTGGGGCCACACCCGCGCCAGCGCGTGGACGCCTTCCCGGCCGGCGACGGCGCGCCGCTGCTGGTCTTCATCCATGGCGGCTATTGGCGGGGGCTGTCCAAGGACATGTTCTCGTTCGTCGCCGAGCCGTTCGTTGCGAAGGGTGTGGCGGTCGCGCTGATCGGCTACGGGCTGTGCCCCGACGTGACGCTGGACACGCTGGTCGGCCACGCGCGGCACGGGTTGGCCTGGGTGGCAGAGCATGCGGGGGAGTTTGGAGCCGATTCGGAACGGCTGGTCGTTGCCGGCCATTCGGCGGGCGGGCATCTGGCGGCGACGCTCGCCTCGGAGGAACCGGAACTGGTGAAGGGCGCCTTCGCGCTGAGCGGCATCTACGACTTGGAACCGCTGCTGCATTTCGAGGTGAACGAGCAACTGCGGCTCGACGCCGAATCGGCGCGGCGGCTGAGCCCGATCCACGCGGTGAAGGCCCCCGCCCCCACGCTGGTTCTCGCGCTGGGAGCGGAGGAGACCGACGAGATGCACCGCCAGCAGGCCGATTATGCCCGCACCTGGGCGGCGGAGGGCAACGCCATCCGCGAGATGGTCGAACCGGGCGCCAACCACTTCACCGTGGTCGACCGCTTCGCCGACCCGCAGGGGGACCTGTTCGGCGCGGCGATGGACCTGATCGAGGGAGCCTGAAACGAAAAACGCACGGGAGCGTCATGACCCCGCGAGGGGCAGGCTCGACCGTGCGTTTTTCAGGAAAACTGGCGGATGGGGGGAGATTCGAACTCCCGATACCCTTGCGGGTATGCCGCATTTCGAGTGCGGTGCATTCAACCGCTCTGCCACCCATCCGCTGCCCCGTTTCCGGGGTGGCGCGGAACCTACCCAAAAGCTTTTGGGGATGCAAGCACTCGTTTGCAGGAAAATGCACATCATTCTGTCACCATGACTGTTGACTCACGATGCCTCCTGCGTATAACTCCTCGCTCTCACGAACGGGCTTGCACCTCAAATGGTGGGCGAGCGGCCCGCCGTTTGTTTTGAAATAGGCAGTGACGACGATGTTTGCAGTGATCCGCACCGGCGGCAAGCAGTACAAGGTCGCCAATGGCGACGTGATCCGCGTTGAGAAGCTCGAGGCCGAGGCTGGCGCTTCCATCACGCTCAACGACGTGCTGATGGTGAGCGACGGCGGCAACACCACCGTGGGCACCCCGACGGTGGCCGGCGCGGCTGTGGTGGCCGAGGTGGTCGCCCAGGATCGCGGCCCGAAGATCATCGTCTTCAAGAAGAAGCGCCGTCAGAACTATCGCCGTAAGAACGGCCACCGCCAGGACCTGACCGTCCTGCGCATCACCGGGATCAACGGCGCCGCCTGAGCGGCCGCCGATCAGTTCACAGGAGTAACCCCCCATGGCTCATAAAAAAGCAGGCGGCTCCTCGCGCAACGGTCGCGACTCCGCTGGCCGTCGTCTTGGCGTGAAGCGCTTTGGCGGCGAAGCCGTCATCGCCGGCAACATCATCGTCCGCCAGCGCGGCACGAAGTTCCACCCGGGTGAGAACGTCGGCATCGGCAAGGACCACACCCTGTTCGCCCTGGTGGACGGCAAGGTGGCCTTCAAGCACAGCGCCAAGGGCCGCACCTACGTCGCCATCGAGGCGGCCAATGACGCGGTCCCGGCGGTCGCGGCCGAGTAACACTCGTCCGGCCCGTACGGAAGTCTAAGAATCGGGGGACCGGGCAACCGGCCCCCGATTTTCGTTTGTTGAGTCGCTATGAAATTCCTCGATCAAGCCAAAGTGTTCCTGAAGAGCGGTGACGGAGGCCCCGGCGCCGTCGCGTTCCGTCGCGAGAAGTTCATCGAGTTCGGCGGCCCCGACGGGGGCAACGGCGGACGCGGCGGAGACGTCGTCATCGAGGCCGTGGACGGCCTGAACACGCTGATCGACTACCGCTACAAGCAGCATTTCAAGGCCCAGCGCGGCAACCACGGCATGGGCAGCAACCGCAACGGGGCCAAGGGCAACGACGTGGTGCTGCGCGTCCCGGTCGGCACCCAGATCCTGGACGAGGATCAGGAGACCGTGCTGCTCGACCTGACCGAGCCCGGCCAACGCGTCGTCTTCCTGAAGGGCGGCGACGGCGGCTTCGGCAACGCCGCCTTCAAGACCTCCACCAACCGCGCCCCGCGCAAGTTCCACCCCGGCTGGCCGGGCGACGAACGCTGGGTGTGGCTGCGGCTGAAGCTGATCGCCGACGCCGGCCTGCTGGGCCTGCCGAACGCCGGCAAGTCCACCTTCCTGGCGGCGACCACGGCGGCCAAGCCGAAGATCGCCGACTATCCCTTCACGACTCTGGCCCCCAATCTGGGCGTGGTGCGCGCGGGCGACGAGGAATTCGTCATCGCCGACATCCCCGGCCTGATCGAGGGCGCGCACGAGGGGCATGGGCTGGGTGACCGCTTCCTGGGCCATGTGGAGCGCACGCGCGTGCTGCTGCACCTGATCGACGGCACGGCCGACGACGTGGTCCACAGCTACCAGATCATCCGGCACGAGCTGGAGGCCTATGGCGGCAACCTCGCCGGCAAGCTGGAGGTGATCGGGCTGAACAAGGCCGACGCCCTGCTGGACGAGGAGATCGAGGAGAAGAAGGCGGCGCTGGAAGAGGCGTCCGGGGCGGAGGTGATGGTGCTGTCCGGCGCCACCAGCCAAGGCGTCCAGCCGGTTCTTTACCGCTTGCTCACCGCCATCAAACAGTCCAAGGAAGAGGAGCCCGACGTCATCCACGCTCCCGCCACCCGCTCCATCCCGCGACCGCCGGTCGGCCAGCGGATGGACGACGAGTATGCGGGCTGGAACGAAGAAACGGGCGAGTACGATGACCTCGATGACGGCGACTCGGACGATGACGACGACGGCAACGACGCTAAGGGCTGATCTCCCCACCCTGCTCGACGCGCGCCGGCTGGTCGTGAAGATCGGCTCGGCGCTGCTGGTGGACGGCGAGACCGGGCAGATCCGCAGGGAATGGCTGGACGCGCTGGCCGACGACGTGGCCGCCTGCCGCAAGCGCGGACAGGAGGTGGTGATCGTCACCTCCGGCGCCGTGGCCTGCGGGCGCGAGCATCTGGGCCTCGTCGGCCGTCCGCTGCGGCTTGAGGAAAAGCAGGCGGCGGCGGCGACCGGGCAGATTCGTCTGGCCCACGCCTATCAGGAAACTCTGGCGCGGCACGACGTGACCGTCGCCCAGGTGCTGGTAACGCTGGAAGACACCGAGGAGCGGCGGCGCCACCTGAACGCCCGCGCCACCATCGACACGCTGCTGAAGCTGGGCGCCGTCCCGGTCATCAACGAGAACGACACGGTGGCGACGGCGGAAATCCGATTCGGCGACAACGACCGTCTGGCCGCCCGCGTGGCGCAGATGATCTCCGCCGACACGCTGGTCCTGCTGTCGGACATCGACGGGCTCTACACCGCCGACCCCCGCAAGGATCCGGACGCCCGGCACATCCCCGTGGTGCAGGAGCTGACCTCCGACATCGAGAACATGGCGGGCGAGCCGCCGCCCGGCTACAGCTCCGGCGGCATGGTGACGAAGATCGTCGCGGCGCGCGTGGCCCTGTCGGCCGGCTGCCGCATGGTCATCGCCAAGGGCAAGCGCATGAACCCGCTGGCGGCGCTGGAAGCGCGGCCGGAGAAGGGCGGCGCGCTGTGCACCTGGTTCCTGCCGGCGGCCGAACCGTCGAGCGCCCGCAAGGCGTGGATCGGCGGCAACCTGAACGCCGCCGGGGCGTTGACCGTCGACGCGGGCGCCTTGAAGGCGCTGGCGAACGGGGCGAGCCTGCTGCCGGCCGGCGTGCGCGCGGTCGAGGGCACGTTCGAGCGCGGCGACGTGGTGGTGGTGAAGGCGCCGGACGGGCGCGAGGTGGCGCGCGGCCTGACCGCCTACGCCTCCGACGACGCCCGCCGCATCATCGGCCGCAAGAGCCAGGAGATCGAAGAGGTCCTGGGCTATCGCGGACGGGACGAGATGATCCACCGTGACGATCTGGTGGTGCGTTGAGTCTTTCTCCTATCAAGGCGATCCCCATCCAGGCGATCCTCTGGGACATCGACGGCACGCTGCTGGACAGCGAGCCGTGGCACCAGCACTCCACCATCGCCGTGTGCCGGCGACTCGGGCACGAGATGAGCGACGCGGACTACGCGAACACGCTGGGGATCGCCTTCCCGGAGCTGTACGCGCGACTGCACGCCGCCCGGCCCATGGTCCTGACCTTCCGGGAATGGGCCGACGCGATCACCGACATCTATCTGGAACGGATCGCCGAGGTCGAGGCGCGCGCCGGGGCCTTCGCTCTGGTGGAGGCCTTCGCGTCACGCGGGCTGCGGCAGGCCTGCGTGTCGAACAGCGGCCGGCGGGTGGTCGAGGCCAACCTGCGCCGCATGGGCATCCCGCATTTCGCCTTCGGCATCAGCCGGGACGACGTGACCAACGGCAAGCCCGATCCCGAGCCGTATCTGCTGGCCGCCGAGCGGCTGGGCGTGCCGCCGGAAGCCTGCGCGGTGATCGAGGACAGCCCCACGGGCGCCCGCGCCGGCAAGGCCGCCGGCATGCTGACCATCGCCTGGCCGCAGCCCCCGCACCTGCTGTTCGAGGCCGCCGACCATGTGGTCGAGGACCCGGCGGCGCTCGATTGGGACGCTCTGTGCGGGCTGGCCGAGCGGATGGCGGCGGACTGAGCGTGTGACGCTTGGGGCGGCGGCGTGTTGACGGGGAGAACACACACAACCGTCGATGCCCCTTCATGCCGCACACCGAATCGGTCACCCGCGAGGCCCCCAAAGGGCATCCTTGGCGGACGACGATCACCGCCGATCAGCCGCTGGACGCGGCGCCCTCCCCCGAACAGCTGCTCCACCAACAGTCGGTGCTGACCGATTTCGGGCGGCGGGCTTTGGTGGAAACTTCCCTGGACCGTATCCTGAGCGACGCCGCGCGCCTGTGCGCGGAGGGCACGCAAGTCCCCTACACGAAGATCCTGGAACTCCTGCCCGACGGGAAGGAGCTGGTGGTGCGCGCCGGCCATGGCTGGCAACCGGGCGTGGTCGGCCGCGTGCGCGCGCCCGCCGACGAGACAAACCCCTGCGGCAAGGTGCTGTTGGAGGAACGGCCGCTGGTGGATATCCATGTGCAGGACAATCCCATCTACCATTTGCCGTCGATTTATCGGGAGTACGGCATCCGTTCGACCGTCAACGTCCTGATCATGACCGACCGGGGAGCATTCGGCGTGCTGGAGGTCGACACGGACGAGGAGCGCGCTTTCACCATCGCCGACGTGAATTTCCTGACCGCCTTCGCCAACACGCTGGGCGACGCGGTGGTCCGCTGCCGGCGCGAGGCCACAGCGGAGCGGCAGCGGCTTCTGCTGCAACGGGTGCGGCAGCGCATGCGCGACGACGCGGCGGTGGTCGATGCGACGACGCTGGCGGCCCATCTCGACCGGCTGCTGGCGCTGGAGCCGGACGGGACGACGGCGCTTGGCGACCATCTCGCGCTGATCTGCCGCTCCATCGCAGAGATCGAGCGGACGGACGCGCATCACATCACGATGGAATGCGACGTGCAAACGGTCACGCTGGCGGCCGACCGCGTTCTGACGCTGGGGGCGACGGTGGAAGCGCTTCTCTCCGCCGCCGTGCGTCGGACGGTTGGCGTTGGGAGCGGCGGGACCATCGCCATGCGCCTGCGGCGCGTCGGCAACCAACAGGCCGAGGTCGCGGTGGACTCCCCCGCCGGCTTCGATCCGGAAGGTTTGGCGGACATCCGCCGGCTGGTCGAACTGGCGCGGGGAACGCTGAAGGCGGACGGCGGTCCGCGCGTCAGCGTGACGGTCACGCTCTGAGACGGATCAGCCTTTGGTGATGAAGAAGTAGGCGGTCATCGCCACGCCGACGACGATCACGAACTTGCGCAGGATCGGCGGCGGGATGTGGCGGGCGACCGACGCCCCGGCATAGCCGCCGGCCACGGCGGCGAAGGTCATGATGATGGCCTCGTGCCAATAAACGGCCCCGCCGAACACGAAGGCGACCACCGCGACCGCGTTCAGGCAGCCGGACACCAGCGCCTTCAGGCCATTCATCGCGTGCAGGTCAGTCAGGCCGAAGACGCCGAGCGTCGCAAGGATCAGGATGCCGATGCCGCCGCCGAAATAGCCGCCGTAGACCGCAATGAAGAACTGGATGAACAGCACCGTGCCGTGCCCGACGTGGAAGTTCCGGCGCACATAGGCCGACACCTTCGGCCCGAAGGCGAAGAGAACCGTCGCGAACAGCAGCAGCCACGGCACGATGACCTCGAAGGTGCGCTGCGGCGTCCACAGCAGCAGCAGCGCGCCGACAAGGCCGCCGACGAGGCTAACGCCCAGGAAGATGGGAAGGTTGATCTCCCGGATGCGCCCCAGTTCCCGCCGATAGCCATAGGCGCTGGCCAGCGCGCCGGGGGAGACCGCCACCGTGCTCGTCGCGTTGGCGTTCAGCGGCGGCACGCCCGCCATCACCAGGGCCGGAAAGGTCAGGAAGCTGCCGCCCCCAGCCACGGCGTTCAGCACGCCCGCGAAGAAAGCGGAGACGATCAACAGCAGCGTCAGCATCAGGCGGTAATCCGAACGAATGGCGAAAGGGCGGGACCGGGGGACTATGCCCTGCCCAGGCGCGGACTTGTACTGCGTTTTTGCACCGCATCATGGGCATGCGCCATGGGCGGGGACGCGCGCTTTCCCAAGGTCGCGGGATGGGATACAGTTCCCGCCCTTTTTACTGGAGTGAGTTCCATGTCCGCCCTGCTTGAGACCACCGACGCCCTGCACGACCAGATGCTCGCCCTCGGCCGCGCCGCCCGCGCCGCCGCTGCGGAACTGGCGGTCGTGCCGAGCCCGGTGAAGGATCAGGCCTTGCGGGCAGCCGCATCCGCGATCCGCGCCCACAAGGCCGAGATCCAGGCGGCCAACGACCAGGACGTGGCGGCCGCGAAGGAACGCGGCCTCGCCGGTCCCATGATCGAGCGTCTGATGCTGAACGACGCGCGCATCGAGGCCATGGCCAAGGGTCTGGAGGACATCGCCGACTTCCCCGATCCCATCGGCGGCGTCATCGCCGAATGGACCCGGCCCAATGGGCTGAACATCCAGCGCGTGCGCGTGCCCCTGGGCGTCATCGGCATCATCTACGAGAGCCGCCCCAACGTGACGGCCGATGCTGGCGGCCTGTGCCTGAAGTCCGGCAACGCCGCCATCCTGCGCGGCGGGTCGGAGAGCCACCGCTCCTCGCGCGCCATCGCCGACTGCCTGGCCAAGGGGCTGCGCTCCGCCGGGCTGCCGGAAGCGGCGATCCAGCTCGTCCCCACGACGGACCGGGCGGCGGTCGGCCACATGCTGACCATGCGCGACTTCATCGACGTGATCGTGCCGCGCGGCGGCAAGTCGCTGATCCAGCGGATCTCCGACGAGAGCCGCATCCCCGTCATCAAGCATCTGGACGGCAACAACCACGTCTATGTGGACGCCGGCGCCGATCTGGAGAAGGCGCGCAAGGTGGTGATGAACGCCAAGATGCGCCGGACCTCCATCTGCGGTGCCGCGGAAACGCTGCTGGTCGACCGGGCCGTCGCGGACAAGGTGCTGCCGGTGCTGGTGAAGGACCTGCTGGACGCCGGCTGCGCGGTGCGCGGCGACGCGGCGGCCCAGGCGGCCGATCCCCGCGTGACTCCGGTCTCGACCGAAGATTGGGCCACCGAGTATCTGGACGCCATCATCGCCTGCGGCGTGGTGGACGGGGTGGACGGCGCCATCGCGCACGTCAACCAGTACGGTTCCCACCACACGGACGCGATCGTGACGGAGGATGCGGCGGCGGCCGAGCGCTTCCTCCAGCGCATCGACAGCGGCATCGTTCTGTGGAACGCCAGCACCCAGTTCGCGGACGGCGGCGAGTTCGGTATGGGCGCGGAGATCGGCATTTCCACCGACAAGTTCCACGCGCGCGGCCCTGTCGGCGCGGAGCAGCTGACCAGCTACAAGTACGTCGTGCGCGGCGACGGCCAGACCCGGCCGTGACGTTGTTGCAAGGGGTCCCCATCCCAACCTTCCCCCACCTTCGGCGGGGGAAGGAGCTTTTTCCCCTCCCCCGCCAACGGTGGGGGAGGGTCAGGGTGGGGGCCCGATGAGACCACTCCCCCACCCCTACTCCGGCCCCCATTACGCCAACCTTCGCGTCGGGCTGCTCGGCGGGTCGTTCAATCCGGCGCATGCGGGGCACCGGCACATCAGCCTGTACGCGCTGAAGACGCTGGGCCTCGACCGGGTCTGGTGGCTGGTCAGCCCGCAGAATCCGCTGAAGTCCACCGCCGACATGGGCGCCCTGCCGGAACGGATGGCGGAGGCCCGGCGGGTGGCGCGGCATCCGCGCATCCAGGTCACCGACATCGAGCGCGAGCTTGGCACCCGCTACACCGTCGATACGTTGCAAGAGCTGAAGCGTCGCTTTCCAAGAACGCGCTTTGTCTGGCTGATGGGCGCGGACAATCTTCGCCAAATACCCCGTTGGCGGCATTGGACGCGAATCTTCCGGCTGGTGCCGGTTGCAGTTCTGGCCCGTCCAACTTATTCTATAAGCGCGCTTGGTGGCATAGCCGCTCAGCGCTATGCCCGCCGCCGGGTGAAGGAGCATCGGGCCAAGGGACTGGCCAGCCGGAAAACGCCGGCCTGGATTTTCCTGCGCAACCCGCTGCATCCGGCTTCGGCGACGGCGATCCGTCGGGCGCGTGCCCGCGGGTCGTGACCCTGTATCACGAGGTGGGTACCATCAACACGTTCATCGAACCGGCCGCGCCCGTTGTGCGGCCCGCGCCCGTTCCCCAGCCGCAGGAACTCAAGGCGCTTATCGAGAAGTCCCTGGACGACGATCAGGCGGATGACGTCATCGTCATCGATCTTGCCGGCAAAACCAGCATCGCGGACTACATGATCGTGGCGTCGGGCCGCAACACGCGGCACATCGCCGCCATGGCCATGAAGCTTGCCGATCGGCTGAAGTCGGCCGGACTCCGTGGCATCGAGGTGGAGGGCCTGCCCCAGTGCGACTGGGTGCTGGTCGATGCCGGCGACGTCATCGTGCACCTGTTCCGTCCCGAGGTCCGGACCTTCTACAACATCGAGAAGATGTGGGGTCTCGACACGCCCCGGCCGTCCGCGGAACGCATGAGCGCCTGACGGGACGATCCTGACGGGACGATAGAGAGGAGCCGGATCGATGCGTCTGTGGCTCGCCGCCGTTGGGCGGGCGCGGGTCGGTCCGGCACGCGACCTCTTCGAGGAGTACGCCGGCCGGCTGAGCTGGCCGCTGACGCTCCGCGAAGTGGAAGTCAAGAAGCGCCTGCCGCCCGACGAAATGAAGCGGCAGGAAGCCGAATTGCTGCTGGCCGCCATTCCACAGGGATCCGTCGTCGTGGCGCTGGACGAGCGCGGAAAGGCGCTGTCCAGCGAAGCCTTCGCGGCCAAAATGGGCGCGTGGCGGGACCAGGGAGTGGCCGACATCGCCTTCCTGATCGGCGGGGCCGACGGGCATGGCGACGCCGTGCGCGCCCGCGCCGACCTTCTTTTGGCCTTGGGACCCATGACATGGCCGCATATGTTGGTGCGTGGCATGCTGACAGAGCAGATCTACCGGGCTCAGCAAATCCTGGCCGGACACCCATATCACCGGGCGTAGCCCCCGGCGCGATGGGCGTGCCGGCCCGACTCAT
This sequence comes from Azospirillum soli, assembly GCF_017876165.1. Taxonomy (GTDB): domain Bacteria; phylum Pseudomonadota; class Alphaproteobacteria; order Azospirillales; family Azospirillaceae; genus Azospirillum; species Azospirillum soli. The sequence continues at coordinate 94,728 of NZ_JAGINQ010000016.1, read as the reverse complement.
TGGCGATCAATCACGACTGGCGTAAGAGGAACGCGATGACCGAGACCAAACGTCCCCGTCCTGTTGTGCTGTGCATCCTGGATGGCTGGGGCTATCGCGAGGAGCGCGAGGACAACGCCATCGCGTTGGGCGACACCCCCAACTGGGACCGGCTGTGGTCGTCGGAGCCGAAGGCGTTCCTTGAGGCCAGCGAGGAAGAGGTCGGCCTGCCCAAGGGCCAGATGGGCAACTCGGAAGTCGGTCACATGAACCTCGGCGCCGGGCGCGTGGTCATGCAGGACCTCGTCATGATCGACCACGCCATCGTCGAGGGCGAGTTCGAGCGCAACCAAGCCATTTCGGATCTGGTCAAGGCTCTGCACAAGACCGGCGGGCGTTGCCACATCATGGGCCTGATGTCGCCGGGCGGCGTGCATTCCCACCAGGACCACATCGCCGCGCTGGCCGCCGTGCTGTCGCGCGAGGGCGTGCCGGTCGACATCCACGCCTTCACCGACGGGCGCGACGTGCCGCCGCAGAGCGCCAAGGATCAGGTCGCCGAGTTCATGGCGGACGTGTATGAGTTGCCCGGCGTCAACGTCGCCACGGTGACGGGCCGCTATTACGCCATGGACCGCGACAAGCGCTGGGACCGCGTGGAGAAGGCCTTCGCCGCCCTGGTCCGCGCCGAGGGCGAGAAGGCCGCCGACCCGATCCAGGCGATCGAGCAGAGCTACGCCACCGGCAAGCACGACGAATTCATCCTGCCCACGGTCATCGACGGCTATGAGGGCATGAAGGACGGCGACGCCATCCTGATGGCGAATTTCCGCGCCGACCGCGCCCGCGAGATCCTGGCCGCCTTCGTGGATCCGGCCTTCGACGGGTTCGACCGGGGCAACGCGCCGAAGCTGGCCGCCGCCGTCGGCATGGTCGAATATTCGTCCGGCCTCGCCAAGCTGATGACGACCATCTTTCCGCCGAAATCCCTGACCAAGGTGCTGGGCGAAGTGGTCAGCGAGGCCGGTTTGACCCAGTTGCGCATCGCCGAGACGGAGAAGTATCCGCACGTCACCTTCTTCTTCAACGGTGGCGAGGAGCGGGTGTATCCGGGCGAGGACCGCATCCTGGTGCCGTCGCCGAAGGTCGCCACCTACGATCTCCAGCCGGAGATGTCGGCCGCCGAGGTGACCGACAAGGTCGTGGAGGCGGTGGACAGCGGCAAGTACGACCTCATCGTCATCAACTACGCCAACCCGGACATGGTCGGCCACACCGGCTTCCTCGATGCCGCCATGAAGGCGGTCCACGCGGTGGACACCAGCGTCGGCCGGCTGGAAGCGGCGGTGCGCCGCCAGGGCGGCGTGATGCTGGTCACCGCCGACCACGGCAACTGCGAGATGATGAAGGACCCGGACAACAACGGCCCGCACACCGCCCACACGCTGGACAAGGTGCCGCTGGTGCTGGTGAACGCGCCCGCCGGAGTGACGGCGATCCGCAGCGGCCGTCTGGCCGACATCGCGCCGACGCTGCTTGACCTGATGGGCCTGCCGAAGCCAGTGGAGATGACCGGCAACAGCCTGATCGACCGCGCCGCTGCGCGCGCCGCTGCGGAATAGGGCATGGGCGCAGGGCGGGCCCCCTTCCTCCCACGCCTTCGGCGCGGGCCTCTCCTTCTCCCCCCTGCGGCGGGAGAAGGTTGTGAGGCCCTCCCCCGCCGAAGGTGGGGGAAGGTTGGGTGGGGGCCCGTCGCTGCGGCTTTTTCCCTGTGTATCGCTACCCACGCCCTCGCCCAGACCGAGTCGCCCAATCAGGCACTCAAAAGGGTCGAACAGGAGATCCAGGCCGACAAGGCGCGCCAGAAGCAGCTGGAGCGCCAGTCGCAGACGATCCAGAAGGAACTGGACGAACTGCGCGGCCGGCTGGTCGGTCTGGCCGAAGAGGAACGGGCGCAGGAAAGTGAACTCGACCAGCTGGAAGAGACGCTGACCGCCCTGGAAGCGGAAGAACACGACCAAGCCGGGCGGCTGGAGAGCGAACGGCAGCAGATCGCCGCGCTGCTGGCGGCCCTGCAACGGCTGGCGCGCATTCCGCCGGAAGCGGCGCTGGCCCGGCCGGAAGGGCCGGTGGACACGTTGCGCTCCGCCCTGCTGCTGCGCGACACGGTTCCGACCCTGCGCGCCCGCGCCGACGCGCTGGCCGCCGCCCTGTCGAAGCTGGCCGAGACGCGCGAGAAGCTGGAAGGGCAGCGCACCCGCACGCTGGCCGCCCGCGTGGCCTTGGCCGAGCGGCAGAAGGAAATGGCCCGCCTCGTCGCCCGGCGCGAGGAGCTGTCACGCCAGACCGAAGAGGAGCGGCTTCAGGTTGCCCAGCACAGCGCGCGGCTGGCCGGACAGGCCGCCGACCTGCGCCAGCTGATGGAGCGCATCGAGGCGGAACGAAGGGCCGCCGCCGAAGCCGCCGCCAAGCGCGAGGCCGAACGGCTGGAGGCGGAGCGCCGGGAGGCCGAACGGCGTCTTGCCGAACAGCGCGAAGCGGAACGCAAGCTCGCCGCCCAGAAGGAAGCGGAGCGCAAGGAGGCCGAGCGCAAGCTGGCCGAACTGCGGGCAGCGGAACAGAAGGCGGCTGAACAAAAGGCTGCCGAACAGAAAGCCGCCGAACAAAAAGCCAAGGCCGAGGCCGAACTGGCCGCCGCGCAACGGGCGCCCAACGCGCCGGCCGGCGCCGGGGGAACGCGGCTGCCGGTGGGCGGGCGGGTCGCCACGCGCTACGGCGAGGCCGACCGGTTCGGCGCCGCCAGCCGGGGGGTCACGATCCAGGCCCGGCCGGGCGCCTCGGTCGTCGCGCCGCAGGCCGGCACCATCGTCTTCGCTGGACCTTTTCGCGGCTACGGCCAAATCTTGATCGTGGAACACGCCAATGGATATCATAGCCTCATTGCTGGATTTGGCCGCATCGACACGGCCGTCGGAAAGCGCGTGGCCACGGGTGAACCCATTGGTTTGATGCCGACCGACGGCAACCCAGATCTTTACTTCGAGCTGCGAAGACACGGACAGCCGATCAACCCGCAACGCGGATTCGGCGCCCCGGAGGGGAAAGGACAAGGGTAGATGAGGATAGTCAAGCGTGCCGCCACGGCAGCCGCCTTGGTGTTTCTGGGCGCCGGCGTTGCCACCGTCACCGCGCAGTCGAACAACAACAGCTCCGAAACCTACCGGCAGCTGAACCTGTTCGGCGACGTGTTCGAGCGCGTGCGCGCCGAGTACGTGGAGCAGACCACCGATGAGCAGCTGATCGAGGCGGCCATCAACGGCATGCTGACCTCGCTCGACCCGCATTCCAGCTACCTGAACCGGAAAAGCTTCCAGGACATGCAGGTGCAGACCCGTGGCGAGTTCGGCGGGCTGGGCATCGAGGTCACGATGGAGAACGGCCTGATCAAGGTCGTGTCCCCCATCGACGACACGCCCGCCTTCCGCGCCGGCCTGCAGCCGGGCGACCTGATCGTCCAGCTGAACGGCGAGGCGGTCATGGGCCTGAGCCTGAACGAGGCGGTGGAAAAGATGCGCGGCCCGGTGGGCAGCGACATCAAGGTGACCGTCCGGCGCGGCGAGGCCGGCGAACCGTTCGAGGTCACGCTGACCCGCGCCGTCATCAAGGTGCAGTCGGTCCGCTACCGCACCGAGGGCGACATCGGCTACGTCCGCGTCACCAGCTTCAACGAGCAGACCCAGCAGGGGCTGGAGAAGGCCATCACCTCGATCCAGCAGCAGCTGGGCGACAAGCTGAAGGGCTTCGTGCTCGACCTGCGCAACAACCCCGGCGGCCTGCTCGATCAGGCGGTGTCGGTGTCGGACACCTTCCTCGACAAGGGCGAGATCGTCTCCACCCGTGGCCGCAAGGCGGAGGAAGGCACCCGCTACAACGCCAAGCCCGGCGACATGATCAAGGGCCTGCCGATGGTCGTGCTGATCAACGGCGGTTCGGCGTCGGCGTCGGAAATCGTCGCGGGCGCCCTGCAGGACCACAAGCGGGCCATCGTTCTGGGCACCCAGACCTTCGGCAAGGGCTCGGTCCAGACCATCATCCCGCTGCCGGGCCACGGCGCCATGCGCCTGACCACCGCGCGCTACTACACCCCGAGCGGCCGGTCGATCCAGGCGCTGGGCGTCACCCCGGACATCGAGGTGCATCCGGCCAAGGTCGAGGAGACCGACCAGGGCCTTATCCGCCGCCGCGAAAGCGACCTGCGCGGCGCGCTGAGCAACCCGGACGCGGCCAACCGCGCGCCGAAGCCGGCGACCACCAAGCCGAACCAGCCCGCTCCGGGGCCGGGGGCCAGCAACGCGCCCGCCCCCAACGCACCGGCGCCCAGCACGCCCGCCCCGGCCAACGGCAACGCCGCACCGGCCGCGACGCCTCCGGCCGGCGAGGGTGGTGAGGCTGCGGCCAACGGCCAGCAGCCGCCGTTCGACTATCAGCTGGCGCGTGCGCTCGACCTGCTGCGGGGCGTCGCCCTGTTCCAGGCGCGCAACACGCACTAAGGGAGCCAACCTTCCGTGAACGCCACCGCCATGCTGGGCCGTTTGAAAGTCGATGTCCGGGGCTTGCGCCCCGGATTCGGCTGGCTGTCGCGCTTCAAGCGCGCCCGGCGCGGCGATGACTTTCCCCGGAACACGGAACCCCCGCCTAGGGAAACGAAACACCCGCTGTCCAAGGCGCTGATCGGCGTGTCTGCCGCCGTGGCGCTGGGGTTCGCGGGGCTGATCGGCTGGCTCGCCCTGCACGCGGAGGACACCACCTTCGCTTGGGAGGCGGGCATCCCCAAGGTGCAGGTGCCGATCAAGGGCGCGCAGCCCGTCGCTCCCGCTCCCACGCCCCAGGTGGCCGTGGCGCCGCCGCCGGCCCCGGCGGTGGTCGCCCCTCCCCCGCCGCCCCCAACGCCCGCTCCGGCCGCCCCCGCACCCGCCGCTCCAGCGCCGGTCACCGCGCCGGCTCCGCTGCCCTTGCCCGGCGTGGCGGAGGGACCCATCACGCTGGCCCCAGCACCGGTACCGGGCTTGGTGGAGGACTCGCGCAACGGCCCCCTGCCCCGCATCGCCGACGACGGGCGCAAGCCCTGGCAGGTCTACGCCCGACCATTCCCGGCCGCCGACAAGCGCCCGCGCATCGCCATCGTGATGGCTGACATGGGGCTGTCCGGCGTGACCACCGGCAACGCCCTGCAGAAACTGCCACCGACCGTGACGCTGGCCTTCGTGCCCTACGCCGAGCGGCTGGACAACTGGGTGGAGCGGGCGCGCACCAAGGGGCACGAGGTCATGCTGTCCGTGCCCATGGAGCCACAGAACTATCCCCGCGACGATCCCGGCCCGAACGCGCTGCTGACCATGCTGGCGCCCGACCGGAACCTGGAGCGGCTGGAATGGTCGCTGGGCCGCGCCGTGGGCTATGTCGGCATCACCAGCACGACGGGCAGCAAGTTCACCGGCAACGCCGACGCCATGAAGCCGGTCATCGACGTGCTGAAGGCTCGCGGGCTGCTGTTCCTCGACGCCCGTGCCAACCCGAAGAGCGCCGGCGGGCCGCTGGCGTCTCAGGCCGGCGTGCCGCGCGCCTTCGGCGACCGCGTTATCGACCGCGACCTGTCGCGCGGCGCCATCGACGACCAGCTGAAGGAGTTGGAGACGCTGGCCAAAGCCAATGGTGCGGCGGTCGGCATAGGGTCGCCCTACCCCAGCACCATCGAGCGCATCAACCTGTGGCTCACCAGCCTCGCCGACCGTGGCTTCGTGCTGGCGCCGGTGTCGGCGGTGGTCAACATTCAAAAGCAATAACGGCCAAAAACAATAACGGCGGAAGCAACAGGAACCATGGGCAAGACCATCGACCGCGAGTCCCTCCCCTACCGTCCCTGCGTGGGGGTGATGCTGCTGAACGACCGCGGGCAGGTCTTCGTCGCCAAACGCTGCGACAGCAAGGATTCCTGGCAGATGCCGCAGGGTGGCATCGACGAGGGCGAGAGCGTCCGCGAGGCGGCTCTGCGCGAGTTGGAAGAGGAAATCGGCACGGGCAAGGCCGAGGTCCTGGCCGAGACGACCGAGAAGCTGCGCTATGACCTGCCCGACCACCTGCTGGGCAAGGTGTGGAAGGGGCGCTGGCGCGGGCAGGAGCAGGTGTGGATCGCCGCCCGCTTCACCGGCACCGACGCCGACATCGACCTCGCCACCGAGCATCCGGAGTTCGACGCCTGGAAGTGGGTCGATGCGGACGACCTGCCCGACCTGATCGTTCCCTTCAAGCGCCCGGTCTATGAGGCCGTCCTGAAGGAGTTCGAAACGGTGATCGAGAACCTGCGGCGGCGTTAAGCCGCCGCCGCCTTCGCGAGCTTCTTCGCCCGGCTGTCGATCAGCCACCAAGCCCCGCGCGCCGCCAGACTGTAGAAGCGCGTGTGCGGCTTCAGCCCGCAGGCCTTGAAGACCATCGCCACCGCACGATCCACGTGCTTGGGCCGGTAACGCCCGTAGGCGCGGCGCATGTAGGCCTGATTATAGGTCTTGTGGTCGTAGGTCTCGCCGTCCGCCGCGTTGGCGGCGAAGTAGGCGTAGGCCAGCTCGTCGTCCTCGGACTCGCCGATGCGCGACAGGGCGACCTTCAGACGCTGGAACTTGGTCAGCTGCTCCAGCTCCAGATACTTCTTCGTGTAGGTGTAGAAGGTCTTGTAGTGGCGCAGTTCGTCCGCCGCGATGTTGCGGCAGATCAGCTTCAGCACCGGCTCCTCCGTCGAGTCGCCGATGGCCGCGTAGTAGGAACTGGTGCCCGTCTCGACCATGCAGCGGGCGATCATCTCGCCGGTGCGCGACCCGCGCACGGAGGCGTTCAGGTCGATGGGGACGCGGTAGCCGGCGCGGAAGCGCTCCACCGCCTTGTCGAAGTTGAAGGTCGGATCGACCAGTTCGGCCCATTTGCCGAGCGCCCGGCCGTGCTGGACCTCCTCGACCGCCCAGCCCTTGGCAACCTCCTGGAACTCCGGATCGTCGTGGAAGACGTTGCAGAGGTAGGCGGTGTAGTCGTCGGCGTTGAACTCGACCAGCGCCGCCGCCTTGATCAGAGGCACCAGATCGGAATCGACCTTGGAGCGGTCGAGCTGATCCCAGGGAAGCTCCTCGTAGCGCCAATGCATCGTCGCCATGTCCTGTCCCGCTCCTGTGCCGGCGCTTCGGCCGGCTTGTTCTTGAAAGGCTGAACGGAAAAAACAAAACGCCTCGACGGACGGACCGGGAGGCGCGGATCCCCTTGGGGGCAGTATGTATGCTGGCTCCGCTGCGTTGCAACGGGATCGCCAAAGGAAACGGCCCGGTCCACGCTTGGCGGCCGGGCCGTCGCCGATGTCAGTGCGCGGTCACGGACGCGCCGGCCGCATCGAGCTTGGCGCGGGCGATGGCGAGCTTCGCCTCCACCCGGGCGCGCTCGTCGTCGGCCTTGGCGTCTTCCAGATCCTCGCCGAGGTCGCGGATCGCCTGCTCGACCTTGGCGCGGTCGATCTCGGCCACCGGAACGGCCTCTTCGGCCAGCACGGTGCAGCGGGTCTCGGTCACCTCGGCGAAGCCGCCGGCAACGAACACGCGGTCCACGATGCGGTCGCCCTCGTAGACGTCGATCACGCCCGGACGGACGGTCGAGATCATCGGGGAGTGGCCGGCGAGGACACCGAAATCACCTTCCGAACCCGGCACCACGACCATGTCGACGGGCTGCGAGGTCAGCAGCTTCTCCGGAGAGACCAGCTCGAATTCGACTTTATCGGCCATGGGTTTCCTGGTGCCTCTTCATAAGAACCCCCTCCCCCGGAGCCGGGGGAGAGGGGAGCCTCGTTCGTTTGCCTCACGCTGCCTTTATCAGGCGGCTTCGGCGGCCAGCTTCTTCGCCTTGGCGATCGCCTCGTCGATGGTGCCGACCATGTAGAAGGCGGCCTCCGGCAGGTGGTCGTAGTCGCCGTTCACGATGCCCTTGAAGCCGCGGATCGTCTCCTCCAGCGGGACGAGCACGCCCGGGGTGCCGGTAAACACCTCGGCGACGTGGAACGGCTGGGACAGGAAGCGCTGGATCTTGCGGGCGCGGGCCACGACCAGCTTATCCTCTTCCGACAGCTCGTCCATGCCCAGGATCGCGATGATGTCCTGCAGCGACTTGTAGGTCTGCAGAACGCGCTGCACCGAACGGGCCACCGCGTAGTGCTCGTCACCCACGACGCGCGGGTCGAGAATGCGGCTGGTCGAGTCCAGCGGGTCCACCGCCGGGAAGATCGCCATTTCGGCGATCGAACGCGACAGCACCGTGGTGGCGTCCAGGTGGGCGAAGGAGGTGGCCGGGGCCGGGTCGGTCAGGTCGTCGGCGGGCACGTAAATGGCCTGCACCGAGGTGATCGAGCCCTTCTTCGTCGAGGTGATGCGCTCCTGCAGGGCGCCCATGTCGGTGGCCAGCGTCGGCTGGTAACCCACCGCCGACGGGATACGGCCGAGAAGCGCCGACACCTCGGAGCCCGCCTGCGTGAAGCGGAAGATGTTGTCCACGAAGAACAGCACGTCCTGGCCTTCCTCGTCGCGGAAGTATTCCGCGAGGGTCAGGCCGGTCAGGGCGACGCGGGCGCGGGCACCCGGCGGCTCGTTCATCTGACCGTACACGAGCGCCACCTTGGAGCCCGGACCGTCGAGCTTGATGACGCCCGACTCGATCATCTCGTGGTAGAGGTCGTTGCCCTCACGGGTACGCTCACCAACGCCCGCGAACACCGACACACCGCCGTGCGCCTTCGCGACGTTGTTGATCAGCTCCATGATGGTCACGGTCTTGCCCACGCCGGCGCCGCCGAACAGGCCGATCTTGCCGCCCTTGGCGTACGGGGCCAGCAGGTCGATGACCTTGATGCCCGTGACCAGCACTTCGGCTTCCGTCGACTGCTCGACGAACTCCGGAGCGGAGCGGTGGATCGGGAAGGCGCGCTCGGCGCCGACGTCGCCGCGCTCGTCGATCGGCTCGCCGATCACGTTGATGATGCGGCCGAGGGTGGCCGGGCCGACCGGCACCGCGATCGGGCCGCCGGTGTCCACCACCTCGGCGCCGCGGACGAGACCGTCGGTGCTGTCCATGGCGATGGCGCGGACCGTGCTCTCGCCGAGGTGCTGCGCAACCTCGAGCACGAGGGTCTTGCCGTCGTTCTGGGTGTGCAGCGCGTTCAGAATGGCCGGCAGATCACCTTCGAACTGGACGTCGACAACGGCGCCCGTAACCTGCGTGATCTTGCCGACGGCGTTCGTCGCCTGGGTGTTGGTGGCCATGGAGTAAAGCTCCCTCGGAACTCGAATAATTGTCGGAATAGCCGTCGTATCGACCGCCCAGAGGTGAACTGGGTTAGACCGCCTCGGCGCCGGAGATGATCTCGATCAGCTCCTTGGTGATGTAGGCCTGGCGCGTGCGGTTGTAGGTGATCGTCAGCTTGTTGATCATGTCGCCGGCGTTGCGCGTGGCGTTGTCCATCGCGGTCATGCGCGCGCCCTGTTCGGACGCGGCACTCTCCAAGAGAGCGCGGTAGACCTGGATCGACAGGTTGCGCGGCAGCAGCTCGGCGAGGATCTGCTCTTCGTCCGGCTCGAACTCGTAGACCGGCTTCAGCTCGTCGCTGGCAACTTCCTCCGCCTGCGCCTCGACGGCGAAGGGGATCAGCTGCTGGACGGTGACGATCTGCGAAATCGCCGACTTGAACTTGTTGAAGATCACCGAGCAGACGTCGAACTCGCCGGCGTCGAACAGCGACAGCACCTTCTGGGCGACCATGTCGGCGTCGGCGAAGGACAGCTTGCGCCGGCCCACGTCCTCGTAGGTCTCGACGATCAGCGAGCCGAATTCACGGCGCAGCTGGTCGCGGGCCTTGCGGCCGACGGTGAGCAGCTTGACCGTCTTGCCTTCCGACTGGAGGCGGAGAATCTGGCGACGGGACTCGCGGACGATGGAGCCGTTGAAGGCGCCGCACAGGCCACGGTCGGAGCTGATGATGATCAGGAGGTGCACCTGGTCGGCGCCCGTGCCCGTCATCAGCTTCGGCCCGTTGCCGCTGTCCTGCACGTTGGCCGCGAGAGAGGCCAGCATGCGGCCCATGCGCTCGGCGTAGGGACGACCGGCTTCCGCCTGCTCCTGCGCGCGGCGGAGCTTGGAAGCGGCGACCATCTTCATCGCCGAAGTGATCTTGCGCGTCGACTGGACGCTGCTGATCCGGTTCTTAAGGTCCTTAAGGCTAGGCATGCCGGCCCTTCATTCCGCTCGGGGTCGTTCGGTTGGACGGAAGGGGCGCGATCACCGCGCCCCCGCCATCGATCAGACGAACACCTTGGAGAAGTTGTCGAGGAAGGCCTTCAGGCGCTCCTCGGTCGCCGCCGAGATCTGCTTCTCGTTGCGGATCGTCGCCAGGATGTCGGCACCCTTGGAACGGATCTCAGCGAGGAACTTGGCCTCGAAGCGGTTGACATCCTCGACCTTGATCTTGTCGAGGTAGCCCTTCACGCCCGAGAAGATCGAGACGACCTGCTCTTCCACCGGCAACGGCTGGAACTGCGGCTGCTTCAGCAGCTCGGTCAGACGGGCGCCACGGGCCAGCAGGCGCTGGGTAGCGGCGTCGAGGTCCGAGGCGAACTGCGCGAAGGCGGCCATCTCGCGGTACTGGGCCAGCTCCATCTTGATGGTGCCGGCGACCTGCTTCATCGCCTTGATCTGGGCGGCCGAGCCGACGCGCGACACCGACAGACCGACGTTGATGGCGGGGCGGATGCCCTTATAGAACAGGCCCGTCTCCAGGAAGATCTGGCCGTCGGTGATTGAAATCACGTTCGTCGGGATGTAGGCCGACACGTCGCCGGCCTGCGTCTCGATGACCGGCAGGGCGGTCAGCGAACCGGCGCCGTGCTTGTCGCCCATCTTCGCCGCGCGCTCAAGCAGGCGGGAGTGGAGGTAGAACACGTCGCCGGGGTAGGCTTCGCGGCCCGGCGGACGGCGGAGCAGCAGGGACATCTGACGGTAGGCGACGGCCTGCTTGGACAGGTCATCGTACACGATCAGGGCGTGCATGCCGTTGTCGCGGAAGTACTCGCCCATCGTGCAGCCGGTGTACGGCGCCAGGAACTGGAGCGGAGCCGGCTCGGAAGCCGTGGCGGCGACGACGATGGAGTATTCCAGAGCGCCGGCGTCTTCCAGGGTCTTGACGATCTGGGCGACGGTGGAGCGCTTCTGACCGACGGCGACGTAGATGCAGTAGAGCTTCTTGCTCTCGTCGTCGCCCTGGTTGATCGGCTTCTGGTTCAGGAAGGTGTCGATGACGACGGCGGTCTTGCCAGTCTGACGGTCACCGATGATCAGCTCGCGCTGGCCGCGGCCGATCGGAACCAGCGAGTCAACGGCCTTCAGGCCGGTCTGCATCGGCTCGTGCACCGACTTGCGCGGGATAATGCCGGGGGCCTTCACTTCGACGCGCTTGCGCTCGACATCGACCAGCGGACCCTTGCCGTCGATCGGGTTGCCGAGACCGTCCACGACGCGGCCCAGCAGGCCACGGCCGACCGGCACGTCCACGATGGTGCCCGTGCGCTTGACGGTGTCGCCTTCCTTGATGTCGCGGTCGCCGCCGAAAATCACGATACCGACGTTGTCGGTCTCGAGGTTCAGCGCCATGCCCTTGATGCCACCGGGGAACTCGACCATCTCGCCGGCGCGGACGTTGTCCAGACCGTGCACGCGGGCGACGCCGTCACCCACCGACAGCACCTGGCCGACCTCGGCGACGTCCGCCTCGGTGCCGAAATTCGCGATCTGCTGCTTGAGGATCGCAGAGATTTCTGCGGCGCGGATATCCATCAGACTGATCCCCCTGAGGCCTTCATGGCTAGTTGCAATTTGTCCAGCTTCGTGCGCACCGAGGTGTCGACCATGCGCGAGCCGAACTTAACGATCATCCCACCGATCAGCGCGGGATCGACGGAGGCGTTGACCAACACCTTCGATCCAACCGACGCCTTCAGCGCGTCCGTGACCGCCTGGAGCTGAGCGTCGCTCAGCGGCTTGGCGGACGTGACCTGCGCCGTGACCTCGCCTCGGCGGCGGGCCAGCTCGGCCAGGAAGCCTGCGATCATGCCGTCCAGCGCGAACAGGCGGCGGTTCTTGGCCACCAGCCCGATGAAGCGCTTGGTCAGATCGGAGGCCCCAGCACGATCCAGAACCGCGGCAATGGCCCGGCCCTGGTCGTCGCGACTGATCACGGGGCTCTGGACGAGGCGGCGAAGGTCGGCGCTCTCGGCCAGGATTTGCTTCAGCGCAACCAGATCGCTCGCGACCTGATCCAACGCCTTGTTCTCATCCGCAAGCTCGAACAGCGCGATGGAGTAGCGCGTAGCGAGTTCGGAAACGCCTGTACCTTCGGATGCCACCTGATCCCTCGAATTGAGTGTCGGTAGACGATGAATTTTCAGGGCCTTAAGGGCGGGAAAACCCACATCGCGGCGACCCGGTCCGCGAAAGCGAGCGGTCCAATATCACAGGATTAGCCTATGCGCAACGGGGTCTGGACAATTTGCGTGCGGCGTTTTGCGCCTGTCCTGCTCGGAAATGTCCTGCCGCGAATGTACGCGCCAAACAGGTGTTTTCTGCCGCCCGCCTTGCCGGTCCCCGTGGACCGTCCGCTTCATCGCATGCCGGAAAGGGCCATGGAGGAGACGAGACTGTGACCTTCCGGGCCGCTTAACATCCGCTTAACCATTCACGCGCACGGTCGGGCCATCGAATGCAACCGGTGGCCGACCCCTGGAAGGCTCTCCGGACGGAAACGACCAAAGGCCTGCCATGACTGTCGTCGCCTTCTCCCGCGCCCGCTTCACGCCCGCCGACCTCACCGAATTCGAAACGGTCGCGGAACCGAAGCTGCGTCTCGGCCACTGGGCCGGGGTGATCCGCGAGACGGGGCGGGAGTACGACCGCCTGCTGGTCCTGCTGCCCGGCGTCGACCGTCCGGTGTTCCGTTTCGAACGCGACGGTCAGGGTCGCTACAGCCTCTCCTTCAACGATCGTTCCGGCTGGTACGGCATCGGGTCCGGTTCCACCGCCACCGAGTGCCTATCGATCTGGCGCCCCCGCCCGCGCCAGGAACGAGCCTTCTCCGTCCTCTGAAATCCGCCGGATCTCTATAAAATTCCCGCCGAGTCGCTTTAACGGCCAAGTCGCCTTATCGGTAGACGCCCACCGACAGCATGTAGGGCGCACCGTTCAGAACGACGCGCCGGACATGCATGGTCTTGGGCGCGATCTGCCCCGATAGGGGATCGGTCCACTTGTAGCTCACCGCGCCGACGCCCTTTTCCGCGATGAGGTCGAGCGCGTCGCGGATGAAGGGCTTGCCGTCCACATCCTTCAGTTCGGACAGGTCCGTGCCGTTGAGGCCCGGCGTCCAGCCGTGCGCGATCATCACCCCGTCGTCGTCGATCAAGGTCGGGTAAAGGTCACGGTCGATGAAGGTGCCGTCGCGGCGCGCGAAGGCGTCCGGCGCGGCCGCGACCCCATGTTGACGCAGAAAGCTCGTCGCCTTGTCGAGCAGCGCGTTCGCCTCCGCCTCGCTGCCGCGCGTCTGCGCGGGCACGCCCGCCGCCAGCGCGATAACGGCGAGCAGGAAGAGGACGGGCAGCACCGTCAGCAGGTGCTGGATGTGGAAACGGCGGTTAAGCCTGGGCATGGAAACGCTCTGGGAAAAGACTGTCCCTAGTCTGGTAATACCAAGAGTTCGTTTCTGCAACGGACCAATCGTCACAGGTGCCTTGCGACGAGCGCAGAGACAATAAGTCGCAAGCCCCCTTTACAAGAAGCTGTAGGGATCCACGTCAACTTGCACGCGCACGTTGGGCGGAACCTCCACGTCTTCCAGCCAGCGCGCGATCAGCGGCTGCACCTGAGTCGTACGGGGCGCCTTCAGCAGCAGGCGGCGCCGATGACGGCCGCGCAGCAGGGCCAACGGTGCTGGCGCCGGTCCCAGCACATGGACGGTTTCGCTGCGCGGCGCCGCCCGACCGAGCGCCATGGCGACGCGCTCCACCGCCACCGAGTCCTCTCCCGAAACGATCAGGGCGGCGAGCCGGCCGAAGGGCGGCATGCCGGCCTCCAGCCGCATCTCCGCCTCCAGCTGGTAGAAGCCGTCGCGGTCGCCGGCGGCCAACGCCTGCATGACCGGATGCTCCGGCATGTAGGTTTGCAGCATGACGCGGCCGGGCCGTTGGCCTCGGCCGGCGCGACCGGCCACCTGATGGAGCAGCTGGTAGGTCCGCTCCCCCGCCCGCAGATCGCCGCCGGCAAGGCCGAGGTCGGCGTCCACCACGCCGACCAGGGTCAGCATGGGGAAATGGTGGCCCTTCGCCATGACCTGGGTGCCGATCAGGATGTCCAGCTCGTGGTCGGTGATCTTGCGGACCATCTCCTGAATGGCGCGCGGGCCGAACAGCGTGTCGGACGCCATGATGGCGGAGCGGGCGTCGGGGAAGAGTTCGGCCACCTCCTCAAAGATGCGCTCCACGCCGGGACCGCAGGCGGCCAGCGTGCCCTCCTCCCCGCATTCGGGGCAGCTGTGGGCGAGCGGCTGGGACAGGCCGCAGTGGTGGCATTGGAGCTTGCGGGCGAGCCGATGCTCGACCAGCCACGCCGTGCAGTTCGGGCATTGCAGGCGGTGGCCGCAGGCCCGGCAGAGGGTCAGCGGGGCATAGCCACGGCGGTTCAGGAAGAGCATCGCCTGCTCGCCCTCCGCCAACGTCTCCTCCAGAGCCTTCTTCAGCGTCGGCGCCAGCCAGTGGCGGGCCGGCGGGCGGTCCTTGCGCAGGTCGATCAGTTCGACGTCGGGCAGCACGGCGCCGCCGTGGCGGCCCGGCAGGTGGATGCGGGCGTAGCGGTTGCTGTCGGCGTTGACCTTGGTCTCCAGCGACGGGGTCGCCGACACCAGCACAATGGGGATGCCGCCGAGATGGGCGCGCGCCACGGCCATGTCACGGGCGTGGTAGATGGCGCCCTCTTCCTGCTTGTAGGCGGCGTCGTGTTCCTCGTCGATGACGATGACGCCGAGATCCTTGTAGGGCAGGAACAGGGCGGAGCGGGCACCGACCACCACCGGAACCTCCCCGTTGGCAACGGCGCGCCAAGTGTCGCGGCGCTGGGCGCCGGTCAGCTCCGAATGCCATTCGGCCGGCGGCGCGCCGAAGCGGCGGGCGAAGCGGTCGAGCCACTGCGCCGACAGCGCGATTTCCGGCAGCAGGACGAGCGCCTGCTTGCCCTGCTTCAGGGCGGCGGCGATCGCCTCGTAATAGACCTCCGTCTTGCCGGAGCCGGTGACGCCGTCCAGCAGCACGGTGGAGTAGGCGCCGGAGGCGACGCGCTGGCGCAGTTCCTCGGCGGCGGCCTCCTGGTCGCCGGACAGGGTCGGCCCCTCGCGCGTCCAGTCCGGCTTGCCGAGTTTGGTCGGCTGGAGCAGCACGGGTTCAAGCAGCCCGGCCTCGGCCAGCCCGCGCACGACGGCGACCCCGCACCCCGCCTCCTCCGCCAGTTCGGCGGGGGTGCGCGGCGGGCCGTCGTCAAGGAGCGCCAGCACGCGCTTGCGCGGGTCGGTCATCTTGAAGCCGGGCGGCGGCTCGGCGTCGTGCTTGCGCAGATAGGCCAGCGTCGGCTTGGGCGGTTCCAGCGCCGCCGGGACGCTGACCGCCATGCGCAGCACCTGCCCCGGCATGGTCATGGTGTAGGCGGCCACCCATTCGACGAAGCGGCGCCCCACCTCCGGCATGGGCGGCACGTCGAAGCGGCGGACCACGGCCTTCAGCCGCGCGGATTCGACGGCGCCGGCACCGTCGCCCCAGACCACGCCGATGACGCGGCGGGGGCCGAGCGGAACCTCCACGAAGTCGCCGGGGTTGAGAGTCATCCCGGCGGGCACGCGGTAGTCGTACGGCTCGCGCAGCGGCAGGGGCAAAAGCACGCGGACGCGCACCTCTGGCCCCAGAAGATCGGCCTGGAGGGGCTGGCCGGAACTGGCGGAAGCGCCGCGCATGGGCTAAAGTGCCCCCTGGCCGAAGCGCCAATGGGGATAGCGCCTGGAGGCATATCCCGCGCGGCGGGGCCCGGTCTTCATCAGCAAGTATGGATTCGTCGTCATGAAGTTCTTCGTCGACACCGCCGACATCGCCGAGATCCGCGATCTGGCCGACAGCGGCCTGCTGGACGGTGTTACCACCAACCCCTCCCTGGTCGCCAAGACCGGTCGCAAGTTCCTCGACCTCGTGTCGGAGATCTGCGAGGTGGTGAACGGCCCGGTGAGCGCCGAGGTGGCCTCCACCGACTTCGAAACCATGCTCGCCGAAGCGCACAAGATCGCCAAGATCTCCCACCGCGTCGCGGTCAAGGTGCCGCTGACGCCGGCGGGTCTCAAGGTCTGCAAGATTCTGTCCTCCGAAGGGACGATGGTCAACGTCACGCTGTGCTTCTCGCCGGCGCAGGCGATCCTGGCCGCCAAGGCCGGCGCCTCCTTCGTGTCGCCGTTCGTCGGCCGCCTGGACGACATCGGCCAGGACGGTATGGGCATCATCACCGACATTTGCGAGATTTACCGCAACTACGACCACTTCAAGACCGAAGTGCTGGTCGCCTCGATCCGCAACCCGATGCACATCGTCAAGGCCGCCCGCCTGGGCGCCCATGTGGTGACCGCCCCGGCCAGCGTGCTGAAGCAGCTGTTCAACCACCCGTTGACCGACAAGGGCCTCGCCCAGTTCGTCGAGGACTGGAAGAAGACCGGCCAGTCGATTCTTTAACGGGCCGATCCTGTAAGGGTCGATCCTGTAATAAGGGTTGGACGGATACCATGGGCCGCGAGCCGGGACACACCCACCGCATGAAAGACGCACTGACCCCTGAGGACGTGTGCGCCTACCTGCGGGAACATCCCGATTTCCTGGTCCAGCATGCCGATCTGGTCCACCACCTGACGCCGCCGTCGCTCGATCGCGGCCGTGGGGTGGTGGACCTCCAGGCCTTCATGGTGGAGCGCTTGCGCGGCGAGGTGCGCCACCTGAAGGACCAGCAGCGCGAGCTGATCGGCACCTCGCGCGCCAACCTGAACAGCCAGAACCGCATCCACGCGGCCGTGCTGTTCCTGCTGGACGCGCAGAGTTTCGAGCAGCTGATCCAGACCATCACGACCGACTTGGCCGTCCTGCTGGACCTGGACGTCGCCTGCCTCGTCGTCGAGTCGAACGGGTACGACACCCCGCACGTTCAGACCAGCGGCGTCCGGGTGGTCGAGCCGGGGACGGTCGACCGTTACCTCGGCAAGGCTGACGTGGCGCTGAACGCCGACATCCAGGGTGATCCGGAGATCTACGGCCCCGGCGCCGGGCTGGTCCGGTCGGAGGCGCTGATCCGCCTTCAGGTCTCCAGCGAAACGCCCGAGGGCATGCTGGCCTTCGGCAGCCGGGAGCCGGACACCTTCCACACCGGACAGGGCACGGAGTTGGTCGGCTTCCTCGCTCGCGTGGTGGAGCGGGTGATCCGCGGCTGGCTCGAACTGCCGGCATAATCGGGGCGGCATGACCAAAAAGCAGGAAGCCGTTCTCGGCTTCTCGGCCCAGCCGGACGTGCAGGACGCGCTGGCCCACTGGCGGCGCTGGCTGGAGAGCGAGCGCAACGTTTCCCCCCACACCCTGACCGCCTACATCGGCGACGTGGCCGGCTTCCTGGAGTTCCTGACCGGTTACCAAGGCCGTCCGCCGTCCATGAACGATCTGGGCTCGCTGAAGCCGGCCGACTTCCGGGCTTGGCTGTCGCGGCTGGCCGGCGACGGACTGATCAACGCAAGCCGAGCGCGGGCGCTGGCCGCCGTGCGGAACCTCTTCCGCTGGATGGACCGCAGCGGGCGGCTCCACAACGCGGCCATCGGGACGCTGTCCACCCCGAAGGTGAAGCGGCCGGTGCCCCGCCCCCTGACCGAAGTGGACGCCGACCGGCTGCTGGAGACGGCGGAGACAGACCCCGACGAGCCTTGGATCGGCAAGCGGGACCGCGCTTTGTTCACGCTGCTGTACGGCTGCGGCCTGCGCATCTCGGAGGCGTTGGGGCTGGCGCGGAAGGACGCGCCGCTCGGCGACGTGCTGCGGGTGACCGGCAAGGGGCGCAAGGAGCGGATCGTTCCAGTCCTACCGGCGGTGACCGAGGCGGTGCGGGCCTACATGGACGCCTGCCCGTTTAACCAGGGGCCGGACGCGCCGCTGTTCGTGGGAGTGCGGGGTGGGCCGCTGAACCCGGCCATCGCGCAGCGGCAGATGCAACACCTGCGGCGGCTGATGGGACTGCCGGAGACGGCCACGCCGCACGCGCTGCGGCACAGCTTCGCCACGCATCTGCTGGCGGACGGTGGGGATCTGCGAGCGATCCAGGACTTGCTGGGGCACGCGTCCCTGTCCACGACGCAACGCTACACGGACGTGGAGACGGAGCAGTTGATGGCGGTCTATCGCGCCGCGCATCCACGGGCGAAGACAAAAGAGTAAATCCACCCCACCCTACCCCTCACGGGCGCTGATCCACCTCTCCACCGTCATTCCCGCGAAGGCGGGAATCCAGACCGGATCAGCAGGTCTGTGCGGAGCTTTCTGGATCCCCGCCTTCGCGCACGGCTGTCCGGGGAACGGGGTTAAGGGCTTGAAGGGGCTGGATTGTTTTTGCGCGAGTCTTCCGGATTGACACCAGTGTTTCACAGAGCCTGCTCGCCCCCAATTCGTCATTCCCGCGAAGGCGGCAATCCAGGCCGAACAAGTGCTTAGGTGGGAAACTTCTGGATCCCCGCCTGCGCGGGGATGACGGTGAAGAAACAGAACGCTCCAAGCGGAAATGTTTCACCGGACAGCCGTGCGCCTTCGCGGGGATGACGAACAGGGGTTTCCCTCCCCCGCTCTTGCAGGGGAGGGAGCCAAGGCGACTTACATGTGCAGCGGACGGCCGTCCACGGCCAGGGCCGCTTCCTTGGTCACTTCCGACAGGGTCGGGTGAGCGTGGCAGGTGCGGGCGATGTCCTCGGCCGACGCGCTAAACTCCATGGCGAGAGCCAGCTCGGCGACCATCTCCGACACGTTCGGGCCGACCATGTGGACGCCCAGAACCTTGTCGGTGCGGGCATCGGCCAGGATCTTCACAAAGCCGTCCGTGGCGGCCATCGCGCGGGCGCGGCCGTTGGCGGTGAAGGGGAACTTGCCGGCCTTGTACTGGATGCCGGCGGCCTTCAGCTCCTCCTCGGTCTTGCCCACGGCGGCCACTTCCGGCCACGTGTAGACGACACCGGGGACGAGGTCGTGGTTGACGTGGCCCGCCTGACCGGCCAGCAGCTCGGCGAGCGCAACGCCCTCCTCTTCCGCCTTGTGGGCCAGCATCGGGCCTTCGACCACGTCGCCGATGGCGTAGATGCCCGGCACGTTGGTCTCGAAATGCTTGCCGATCTTCACGCGGCCACGGTTGTCCAACTCCACGCCGACCGAGTCGAGACCCAGGCCGTTGATGTACGGGCGGCGGCCGATGGCGACCAGGACCACGTCGGCCTCGATCTCCTCAGCGGTGCCGCCGGCAGCGGGCTCGACCGACAGGGTGACGCCGGTGTTGGTGACCTTGGCGCCGGTGACCTTGGCGCCCAGCTTGAAGGTCATGCCCTGCTTGCCGAGGATGCGCTGCATCTGCTTGGACACTTCGCCGTCCATGGTCGGCAGCACGCGGTCGAGGAACTCCACGACGGTGACCTGCGAGCCGAGGCGGCCCCAGACCGAGCCCAGCTCCAGACCGATCACGCCGCCGCCGATGACGACGAGGCGCTTCGGCACCTCCGGCAGCTCAAGGGCGCCGGTGGAGGAGACGATCTTCTGCTCGTCGATCTCGATGCCCGGCAGCGGGGTGACCTCGGAGCCGGTGGCGATCACGATGGCCTTGTTGGCGGTGACGGTGCCGACGCCCTCGACCTCGACCGTGTTCGGGGCGGTGATGCGGCCGGCGCCCTTCAGCCAGGCGATCTTGTTCTTCTTGAACAGGAACTCGATGCCGCCGGTGTTCTCTTTGACGACCTTGTCCTTGTGGGCCAGCATGCCCGGCAGGTCGAGCTGCACGTCGCCGACCTTGATGCCGAACTTGGCGAGGCCGTGCTTGGCTTCCTCATACTTCTCCGACGCCGAGAGCAGCGCCTTCGACGGGATGCAGCCGACGTTCAGGCAGGTGCCGCCGAGAGCGGACCGCTTCTCCACGCACGCGACCTTGAAACCGAGCTGCGCCGCACGGATCGCGCACACGTAACCGCCGGGACCGCCGCCGACAACGACGACGTCGTAAGTGCTTTCAGCCATAGGGGGCTTTCCTTCCGCCATTCTTGTCTTCGCCAAAAGCCGTCCCATCCAGCGGGGAGGGCCGCGCGCCGATTTATGCCCGCGCGAACCGCAACTGGCAACGGGACAGTTCGTCCGAGGGGGCGGGTCGGGCAGTACGTCGCGCCCTGGCTGGGGCGGGTTTCAGGGGGTATGGCTACCCGAAGAAGTCCACCAGCGCCCGCACCGTCTCCTCCGGGGCTTCCTCCGGGAGGAAATGGCCGGCCGGCAGCGCCTGGCCCTGGATCGCCGGAGCGTACGGACGCCAGATGGACAGCGGGTCGGCGTAGAGGCGGCCGACCGTGCTGTTGCTGCCCCACAAGGCCAGCGTCGGGCCGGTGATCTTGCGGCCGGCGGCGCGGTCCTCGCGGTCGTGGACGAGGTCGATGCTGGCGCCGGCCCGGTAGTCCTCGCACATGGCGTGGACGGTGGCGGGATCGCGGAAGGCGCGGAGGTAGGCGGCCACGGCCTCCGGGTCGAAGACGTCGCCGGTCCCGCTGATGGAGCCCAGCACGCGGCGCAGGTAGAATTCGGGATCCAGCCCGATCATGTGCTCCGGCAGGCCGTCGGGCTGGATCAGGAAGAACCAGTGGTAATAGGCCATGCCCATGGCCTGATCGACGCGCTCGAACACCTCGACGGTCGGGATGATGTCGAGGAAGGCCACGCGCTCCACCCGGCTGGGGTGGTCGAGCGTCAGGCGGTGCGCCACCCGTGCGCCCCGGTCATGGCCGGCCAAGCGGAAGCGGTCGAAGCCCAGCGCCGCCATCATCTCGACCTGATCCTTGGCGACGGCGCGTTTGGAGTACGTCTCATGCGCCGGATCACCCGGCGGCTTCGACGAATCGCCGTACCCCCGCAGGTCGGCGGCCACCACGGTGAAGCGTTCGGCCAGCATCGGTGCGACCCGATGCCACATGACTTGGGACTGCGGAAACCCGTGCAAAAGCAGGAGCGGAGGGCCTTCGCCCCCAACCAGCGCGTTGATCTCCGCCCCGCTGGTGGCGACACGACGGCGAGCGAATCCCTCGAACATGCGCACCCTCCTCTTCCGGGTTCCCTAATCCTTTTGAACGGGGGATCTGCCCCTCTGTTCCGCGGCGGATCGGAAACCCTTTGCCCCTTTTCCGCGTTTTTCCGGCGATTGCACGTCACTGCAACCGGGAGACAACCATGCGTACTCTGAAGAAGTTCGTGATGTTCGCCGTGCTCGGCGCCGCCCTGGGTTCCAGCCTCGCCGCCTGCAACACCGTCGCCGGCGCGGGCGAGGACGTGCAGGCCGGTGGCCGCGCCATGGAGCGGTCGGCGGACAGCGTCCAGAAGAAGATGTAAGGTCGGTTGCCTTCCTCTGCGATCCTCCCCCGTCACGGATGGGGGAGGATCGGGAGGGAGTTCGGATCAGCGCGCCATGCGCTTGATGGTGTTGGTGGTGCTCTGGCCCTCGACCAGTTGGGCCAGCACTACCGAACCGCCGTAGCTCTGCACGAAATCGGATCCCACCACCGTGGCGATGGTGTAGTCCGCCCCTTTCACCAGAACGTCGGGGCGCAGGGCGCGGATCAGCGTTTCCGGCGTGTCCTCGCCGAAAATCACCACCCGATCGACGCAGGCGAGCGACGCGAGAACGGTGGCGCGGGCGGTCTCGCTCTGGATGGGGCGGGTCTCGCCCTTCAGGCGCTTGACCGAGGCGTCGCTGTTCAGCCCGACGATCAGAACGTCGCAGGCGGCCTTCGCCTGATTCAGCAACGAAATATGGCCGGGGTGCAGCAGGTCGAAGCAGCCGTTGGTGAAGCCGACGCGCTTGCCGCGCTGGCGCCAGCGCTCCGCCTGCTCCACGGCCTGGGCCAGCGTGGCGACCTTTTCCTCGCCGTGACGCCATTCCTGCTGGTGCAGCGTGGAAAGGAGTTCCGGCGCGCGCACCACCGCCGTGCCGACCTTTCCGACGACGATACCGGCGGCGAGGTTGGCGAGACGGGCCGCGTCGGTCAGGTCGATGCCCACCGACAGGGCGGCCGTGAGGGTGGCGACCACCGTGTCGCCGGCGCCCGACACGTCGAACACCTCGCGCGCTTCGGCCGGCAGGTGGGTGGCGCGGTCGCGGGTGACCACGGACATGCCGCGCTCGCTGCGCGTCGCGACGATGGCCTCGATCCCGCAGGCGTCGATCAGGAAGCGGCAAGCGGCCTCGACCTCGGCGTCGGTGTCGGCGGGCATGCCGGTGGCCTGCATCAGCTCCTTTCGGTTGGGCGTCACGACGCTGGCACCGCGATAGTGGCTGTAGTCGTCGCCCTTGGGGTCCACGACCACGGGCAGGCCGGCCTCGCGCGCCGCGTGGATCAACTGCATGGCGAGGTCGGTGGTCAGCACGCCCTTGCCATAGTCGGACAGGATCACAGCGCCCACCGTCAGCATGCCGGTGCGGGCGGCGACCATCACCTCCTCGGCGGAGTCGATGGCGGCGACGGTTTCGGCATCGGCGCGCAGAAGCTGCTGACGGTTGCCGATGAAGCGCGTCTTGACCGTGGTCTGGCGGCCGGGCTCGGACACGAGGCCGCCGCCGTCGCCCGTCTCCCTGGCGACGAGGCGGACGATCTCCAAACCCGCCGGATCCTCGCCGACCACCGAGACGAAGCGGCAGGCGGAGCCGAGCGCCATAAGGTTGGCCGCCACGTTGCCGGCGCCGCCGAGCATGGACGCCTCGCGCTCGATCCGCAGGACCGGGATGGGCGCTTCGGGAGAGACGCGGTCGACCGAGCCGTAGATGAAGCGGTCGAGCATAACGTCGCCGACGCACAGAACACGGGCGCGGGACAGGCTTTCGATGTGACGGGCAAGGTCGCTCATGCCGCACGTCTTACCAATCTTGCGCGACGGACTCCAGAGCCGTTACCGGTGACGAAATCGTGAAGGGGCTCACGGGGGCGTGAATGGCCGAGGGTAGGGAGCGGTGTTAGGTGGGATGGGGGTGATCGCGGGACGGAGGGCATGGACGTGCGCAGGTGGCTGCCGCTTGGGCTGCTGGTGGTGGGGCTGGGGGTGGCGCTGGCGCTCGGGCTGCACCGGCAGCTGACGCTCGATGCCCTGGCCGCGCATCGGGAGAGTCTGGCGCGCTTCGTGGAGGAGCAGGGGCCGCTGGCGGTGGCCGCCTATGTGGGAGTGTACGCCCTGACCGTGGCCTTTTCCGTACCGGGCGCCACGGTGTTGACGCTGGCCGGGGGGTTCCTGTTCGGGACGCTGGCGGCGGCGGGCTATGCGGTCGTCGGCGCGACGGCGGGGGCGGTCGCGGTGTTCCTGGCGGCGCGGTCGGCCCTGGGGGGCGTGCTGCGGGACAAGGCCGGGCCGTGGGTCGCGAAGCTGGAGGGCGGGTTCCGGGAGCACGCCTTCAGCTACACGCTGTTCCTGCGGCTGGTGCCGCTGTTCCCGTTCTGGCTGGTCAATCTGGTGCCGGCGGTGCTGGGCGTGCCGCTGGGGGTGTATGCGCTGGCGACCCTCATCGGCATCGTGCCGGGGGCGCTGGTCTACGCGTCGGTGGGGAACGGGCTGGGCGCGGTGCTGGACACGGGGGGACGGCCCGATCTGGGGCTGATCTTCGCGCCGGAGGTGCTTCTGCCGCTGGTGGGGCTGGGCGTGCTGGCGCTGCTGCCAGTGGTCGTTCGGCGCTTTAAAAATCATGGGCGGGAACGATGAGGGAGATCCGCTGCGATCTGTGCGTGATCGGGGCCGGGTCGGGCGGTCTGTCCGTTGCGGCAGGGGCCGCGCAGATGGGCGCCGACACCGTGCTGATCGAGCGAGGGGCCATGGGCGGCGACTGCCTGAACACCGGCTGCGTGCCGTCGAAGACGTTGCTGGCAGCGGCGAAGCGCGGGCCGGTGTCGGACTTTGCCGAGGTGCACGCGCGGGTGCATGGGGTCATCGCGGCCATTGCCCCGCACGACAGCCAGGAGCGGTTCGAGGGGCTGGGCGCCAGGGTCCTTCGGGAGAATGCGCGCTTCGTCGGGCCGGATGCGGTGGAGGCCGGGGGGGTGTTGGTGCGGGCGCGGCGCTTCGTGCTGGCGACCGGATCGCGAGCCGCCGTGCCGCCGGTGCCGGGGTTGGACGCGGTGCCGTTCCTGACCAACGAGACTCTGTTCGAACAGACGGCGTTGCCGGCGCATCTGCTGGTGCTGGGCGGCGGCCCCATCGGGGTGGAGATGGCGCAGGCGTTCCGGCGGCTGGGGGCACGGGTGACGGTGGTGGAGAAGGCCGCTCTGCTGCCCAAGGACGACCCGGAACTGGTCGAGGTCGTGCGGCGGCGGCTGGAGGCCGAGGGGGTGGACATCGTCGAGGGGGTGGGCGTCGCTCGGGTGGAGCGGGCCGGGGATGGCGTGGCGGTGGCGGTGGAGGACGGGCGGCGGGTCGAGGGCTCCGACCTGCTGGTCGCGGCGGGGCGGGTGCCGAACGTCGAGGGGATGGGGCTGGAGGCGGCGGGGATCGCCTTCGGAAACCGGGGCGTGGAGGTGGACGCGCGGCTGCGCACCACGAACCGGCGCGTCTTCGCCGTGGGCGACGTGACGGGCGGGCCGGCCTTCACCCATGTGGCGGGGCAGCACGCCTCGGTGGTCATCCGGAACGCGCTGTTCCGGCTGCCGGCCAAAGTGGATTACGGCGCCTTGCCCTGGGTGACCTACACCGACCCGGAACTGGCGCAGGTCGGGATGACGGAGGCGGCGGCGCGGGAGCGGTTCGGAGATGCGGTGCGCGTGCTGCGCGCGCCCTTCGCCGAAAACGACCGGGCCCGGACGGAGGGCGAGACCGAGGGGCTGGTGAAGCTGGTCGTCGGGCGGCGCGGGCGGGTGCTGGGGGCGGGGATCGTCGGCGCGAACGCGGGCGAGCAGATCGCGCTGTGGTGCCTCGTGGTGGCGAAGCGGATGTCGGTCGGGGACGTGGCGGGACTGCCCCTGCCCTACCCCACCCTGTCCGAGGCCGGCAAGCGCGCGGCGGGAAGCTTCTACACGCCGACCTTGTTTGGGGAACGGACGCGGCGGCTGGTGCGGTTCCTGCGCTGGTTCGGGTGACGGCAGCACGAACTTGGCCTAGCATACGCGGGCCTTTCTCTGGATGTTTCCCGCAATGCCGCTCCCGCCCGTGACGAGAAGCCTGTCGGCCAAGCTGCTGGTGCTGACGGTGCTGTTCGTCATGCTGGCCGAGGTGCTGATCTACACGCCCTCGGTCGCACGGTTCCGCCTGACCTATCTGGAGGAACGGCTGGCCGCCGCCCACCTCGCGGCACTCTCGGTGGAGGCGACGCCAGACCTTAGGGTGGCGATGGAGCTTCAGGAAAAGCTGCTGGCCCTGGTCGGCGCGCACATCGTCGATTTGGTCCAGCCGGACACGCGCGTCTACATGCTGGCGCGCTCCATGCCGCCGGAGGTGGACGCCACCTTCGACCTGCGCGACGCGACCGCGATGACGCTGATTATCGACGCGTTCGACGCCCTGGCGGCGGGCGGCCGGCGCGTCATCAAAGTGATCGGCCATTCGCCCAAGGACCCCGCCTACCGGGTCGAGCTGGTGATGGACGAGCGGCCGATGGTCCTGGCGATGGTGGACTTCTCCGGCCGCATCCTGGCGCTGTCCATCGTGATTTCCTTCATCACGGCGGGGCTCGTGTTCCTGGCGCTGACCGGGCTGCTGGTGCGGCCGATGCGGCGGCTGACCGCGAGCATGGTGGCCTTCCGCCGCGCCCCCGACACCACGCCGCCCATCGAGCCGAGCCGCCGCAACGACGAGATCGGCATCGCGGAACGCGAACTGGCCGACATGCAGGACACCGTGCGCACCGCGCTGCGCCAGCGGGAGCGGCTGGCCGCACTGGGCACCGCCGTCGCCAAGATCAACCACGACCTGCGCGCCATCCTGTCCACCGCCGCGCTGCTGTCAGAGCGGCTGGGCGAAAGCGCCGATCCGGAGGCGCGGCGGGTGACGCCCCGGCTGCTGGCCTCCATCGACCGGGCGGTGGAGCTGTGCGGCCAGACCCTGGCCTACACCCGCGACGGCGTGCTGGCGCTGGAGCGGACGGAGGTGGATTTGCAAGCTCTCGTCGAAGAGGCCGGGGCGGCGGTTCTGGCAGGCCTGCGCCCAGATGGTTCGCGGGTGGAGGCGCGGTGGGACAACCGGGTGCCGGAGGGGCTGACCGTGCGGGCGGACGCGGCGCAGCTGGCGCGGGCGCTGGTCAATCTGGGGCGCAACGCCGTCCAGGCCGGCGCCGACGCGGTGACCGTCACGGCGGAACGGCGGGGGGATGCCGTGGTCGTGACGGTGGCGGACGACGGGCCCGGCCTGCCGCCACGGGCGCGGGACAACCTGTTCCAGCCCTTCGCCGGCTCGGCAAGGGCGGGCGGGATCGGCCTCGGCCTCGCCATCGCGCGCGAAGTGCTGCGGGCGCACGGCGGCGACCTGCGGCTGGTGGAGAGCACGGCCGAGGGGACGCGCTTCGCGCTGGAGATTCCCGGCTGAGGTTTATCCATGCCGCATTGATTTCCGGACGGGGGTTGCCCAGAATTCGGCCCACAGGCAACGAACCAAGAAGAGGGACGGGACGTGGAAGGTACGGGCAAGTGGATCACCGGGGGCGCCCTGGGCCTGATGGCTTTCATCGGGCTGCTGGCGTCGTCGCGCGCGGCGGACGAGGCGTTCTACTGGGGCGGCATCATCCTGGCCGTCGGCTGCGTGGTGGCGATCTTCACCATGGTGACCAAGCATTACGACCGGATGGACGCGGAGATCGCGCGCCGGCGCGGCCACGCCGACGGGCACCGGGTGCACTGATCGCCTGATCGGAAGGGGGAGGGTCGGACATGCCATGGGATCCCGAACAATACGAGCTGTTCGACGTCTGGCGCCGCCGCCCGGCCCACGACCTCGCGGCGGCGCTGCCCTCCCTGGATCCTAAAACGGTGGTGGACCTCGGCTGCGGCGGCGGGCACCTCGCCCGCCTGCTGGCCGAGCGCTGGCCGAACGCCGACGTGCTGGGCGTGGACAACTCCCCCGCCATGCTGAAATGGGCGGAGGGAACGGCATCCCGTGTGCGTTGGCAGCGCGCCGACCTGCGCACGTGGCGCCCGCACTGGCCGGTGGACCTGCTGATCTCCAACGCCGCCCTGCACTGGCTGGACGACCACGAGCGGCTGTTCCCCGAACTGCTGGAGACGCTGGCCCCCGGCGGCGTGCTGGCCGTGCAGATGCCCCGCAACTTCGACGCGCCGTCGCACACGCTGCTGTACGAGACGGCGGCGGAGGGGCCGTGGGCGGCAAAGCTGGACAAGGCGCTGCGCCACAAGCCGGTGCACGCGCCGCAGGACTATTATGACTGGCTGAGCCCGCTGGCCAAGCGCGTGGACATCTGGGAAACCGAGTATCTGCAAGTGCTGAACGGCGACGTGCCGGTCCTGCAATGGACGCGCGGCACGACGCTGGTCCCGGTGCTGGAGACCCTGGCCGGCGAGGAACTGGACGCCTTCCTCGCCGCGTACCGGGGGAAACTGGAGGCCGCCTACCCGCAGCACCCGGACGGCAACACGCTGTTCCCCTTCAAGCGGCTGTTCATCGTGGCGCGGGTGTAATCCGCCCGGCCGATCATCGGCGAAGGCCGGTTGGATGTGAGCCCTTCGCTTTACGCTTCGTCGATGTAGGCCAGCAGCGGGTCCCAATCGGCGCGGTGGTCCGCAGCCCGCTTCCCCGTCAGGTCGAAGAGGCTGAGGCCCGACGCGGCGGCGTCCGCGTAGATCTGGCTGTCGCGCAGACGGGCCACCACGCGATGGCCCACTCCGCCAAGAAACTGGTCCAGGCGGTCGGCGGCCTTGGTGCGGGCGCGCAGACGGTTGCCGACCACCGCGACCGACTTCTTGTTCCGGGCGATGGACTTCAGCTCGTCGAGCTTGTCGAGGAAGCGCTGGGTCGCCTGTTCGTCGAAGGCGCCGGGGAGGACCGGCAGGACGACGAGGTCGGCCATCTTCACCAGCTCCTCGATTTGCTTGGTCTTCAGCGCGGCTGGTGCGTCGATGACGAGGCGCCGGGTGCCCTTCGGGGTGTCGGTGAAGTCCTTGGCCCAGTCGAGGCCGAGCAGCGTCGGCGCGCTGGCCGGGCGGCGGTCGATCCAGCCGAGGGAGGAGCGCTGGCGGTCCACGTCGGCCAGAACGGTGCTGTGCCCCGCCCCGGCGTAAGCGGCGGCCAGGTGGGTGGCGATGGTGGTCTTGCCGCAGCCACCCTTGATGTTGGCAACCAGGATCGTGCGCATGACGGACGAGTCTACGCCAACCGTTCGGGCTTTGACCAGAAGGGTTTCGCGCCGGCAAAGCCCTCCCACAGGCCGACCAGCGTCGATTCGGCGTCGATCACACCGCGCGCGTGCCAGCCGATGACGATGCCAGCGGCGCGCGGCTCGCCGGGTTCGGGGCGGCTGCCGTCGTCGTGCAGTTCGTGCAGCAGGCGCGTCGCCGTCGCCACGTCGTTCAGGTGGCCCAGCGCGTCCTGGAAGGCGGACAGCTGCTGGATATAGCGGCGCGCCGGCTTATCGTCGTAGAGGCTGCGGAAGAACTCCGCCGCGTAGCGCAGCTTCTTCAGGGTGATGCGCAACTCGTGCCGTTCGGTGACGGAGAGGTCGGCAAAGCCCTGGCCGGCGCGGCGCGATTTCTTGTGGCGGCGTGACAGCAGGTGGTCGGCGAGATCCTCCACCGGCTCGAACAGGCGGGCGGAATGCTCGCTGACCGGCTGGGCGCGCCAGCCGCGCCCCTCCACCCAGGATCCCAGGCGCAGCAGGAAGGTGGTGTAGCGGTCCGACAGGATGGCGGCGCGGGCCGAGTCGTAGGCGCGGTCGCGCTTGGCCCCGGCGGCGGCGGCCAGCGCGTCAAGGTCGTCCTGCAAGGGCTTGCCGTGCCCGTCGGCGCGGTGGAAGGCCTCGCGCACCGGCTCCAGCAGTTCGGTGATGAAGACGTCCCAGTCGCGCGCCGGGCCGAGGTTGCCGGCCAGCCACTTCACCTCCCCCACCGCCCAGCCGTACTGGTCGGCCGGGACGAAGGGGCGGAACAGGGCGAGCGCCGAACGCAGGCGGCGCAGCGCCACGCGCATCTGGTGGATGCCCTCCGGGTCCTTGCCCTCGACCGACACGGCCTCGTTGGCGGCGAGGTGGGTGACGCAAGCGCGCACGATGCGGGCGAGCGCGCCCTCGACGGTGGTGTCGGGGGTGAGTTCCAGCTTGCCGGCCTTGACCACCGCGTCGCCACGGCCCTCCGCCAGGGCGTAGCCGCGATGGGCCTTGGTGCGGGTGTCGAGGCGCAGGGGGGCCGTTTGGGCCAGTTCCAGGGCAAGGTCGTAGAGGGCGGCGGGGGAGCCCTGCTTCAATTCCAGCTCGACCTCGGAAACCGCGACGGAGGCGCCCTCCGGCGTACGGATGTCGCCGCTGTCGAAGGCCACCTCGATGCTGCTGGCGGACTCGCCCTCGCCGACCGTCACGTTGCGGATGGTCCGCTGGATGTGGCTGGTGAAGAGGGGGCGCAGTTCCGCCGCGCTGATCGGGCCGAGCAGGTCGAGCGCATCCGGCGCGGTGATCAGGGACAGGTCGGGCTCCGGACCGGCAACCGGGCATTCCCATTCGGCGCGGCCCAGCCCGTCCGGGCCGGCGGCGCCCTTGACGGTCTGGAGGTACTGGTCGCCCGCCTTGCGCACGCGCAGCGTCACCAGACGGCTCGCCAGCCGCAAATCGGCGGTGTCGAAATAGGTACTTTCCAGCGTCTTGCTGGCCGCCTTCCCCCTGGCGCGGGATGCGATGGCCGGGGCCGAACGGAGCTTCGCCATGTCCTCAGGCCGGACGGCCAGCTTCAGTTCCGTTTCCCGGTTGGACTCCGCCTCGACCATATTCACCCCGTCTATGACCGTAAAACCCGTGTTGCACAGGCCACTGCCCTGGTCAAGTTACAGAACGAATACGGTCCGGGCGGCTGCGGCAACGCCAAACTTGTGAACTTTTTGTTACGGCTTCTCCAGAACCAGCAGCTTCGACATGTAGGCGAGCGATGTGGTTCGCGGTCGGAAGCCCGCATCGGCGAACAGCGCGTCCAGGTCGTCGCGGGCGTAATGGGCGTAGTAGGGTTCGTGGAAGGCCTGCGGGAACAGGTCGAGCAACCCGTCCATCGCCGGGTTGTCGCCGTATTGCAGGCTGTCCATGAAGACCAGGATGCCGCCGGGCTTCAGCACGCGGGCCATCTCGCGGGCGGCCTGGACGCGGATTTTGGCCGGCAGTTCGTGGAACAGGTAGATGCAGGTGACGATGTCCTGTGAATCGTCGGCCAGCGGCATGGCCTCCGCCGCCGCCTGGACCGCGAAGGACGTGCGCGCCCAGGGGGCGAGGTTGCGCCGCGCCTCGCGAAGATAGGCGGCGGAGAGGTCGAGCGCGGTGACCGGCAGGCGCGGGTGGTTGTCCTTCACGAAGGTCAGGTAGCGCCCGGTCCCGGCCGCCACGTCCAGCAGGCGGCAGTCGGCGACGCGGCGGGTCTTCAGATGCTCGAAGATCGGAACCAGAGTCTGGCGGCGCATGGCGTCGGCGCCGCCGCCGAACAGCACCTCCACCTGATGGTCGTAGAGGCGGGCGCTTTCTTCCGTCAGGTAGCCGCCGGTCTGGAAGTGGAAGTTCTGGCGGTAGTAGGCGGGCAGGCTTTCCGAGCCCGGCGGCGGGTTGGCGCGCACCTCCGTCGCGATGCGGTCGCGGCGGCGGCGCTGCACCTCCGGCACGTCGCGGAAGAAGGCGGCGGCATCGGCCAGGATCCGGCGCGGATCGGGCACGAGGTCGTGGGGCAGCCGGTAGTAGCCCGCCTCGATGTTGGCGAGGTCGCGGGCGAGCAGCGCGCGGAGTTCCTCAAGAATGGCGCGGGTGTCGGGAACCGGCCCTTCGGGCGGGCGCTGGAGGCGCGTCCTGCCGTTCAAACGGGCGGCCAGCATGTATTGCCCGAAGAACCACGCGACGCGGGCCGACTGGCTCGCCGCGTAGGCGAGGCGCTGGGCGATCTGGGGGCCAGGACGGGGGCCGGTGTGGGGAGACGGTTGGGTGCTCATGGGAATGAAGATGGAACGGTTCGGGCGGGCGCCCAGCACCGCCCCCTTTCGCCGCACGCCTTTTCACCGCACGCCTTTTCACCGCATGCCTTTTCGCCGCACACCATTTCGCCACGGGGGGATGACCACGCGGGGCGTTGCAAAGAAAGCGGGGCTGTGCTTGGGTGCGCCCCAAAATTTTCAGCTTGGGGAAACAGCGGCCATGACCGAGTTCAACACCATCGACGACCTCGACGTGAACGGGAAGACGGTGCTGGTGCGCGCCGACCTGAACGTCCCGGTGCAGGACGGCAAGGTCTCCGACACCACCCGCATCGACCGTCTGGCGCCGACCCTGACCGAGCTGTCGCAGAAGGGTGCCAAGGTCGTCGTCCTGTCGCACTTCGGCCGGCCGAAGGGTGGTCCGGACACCAAGAACTCGCTGCGTCAGGTGCTGGAGGAGTTGAGCCGCGCGGTCGGCCAGAAGGTCGCCTTCGCCGAGGATTGCGTCGGCGAGAAGGCCAAGGCCGCCATCGCCGCCGTCCACCCCGGCGCCATCGTCCTGCTGGAGAACACCCGCTTCCACGCTGAGGAAGAAAAGAACGATCCGGCTTTCGCCAAGCAGATCGCCGAGCTGGGCGACCTCTACGTCAACGATGCCTTCTCCGCCGCGCACCGCGCCCACGCCTCGACCGAGGGCGTCGCCCGCCTGCTGCCGTCGGCCGCCGGCCGCCTGATGGAGGCCGAGCTGAAGGCCCTGACGCTGGCGCTGGAGAAGCCGGAGCGTCCGGTCGCCGCCGTGGTCGGCGGCGCCAAGATCTCCACCAAGCTCGACCTGCTCGGCAACATGGTCCGCAAGGTCGACATGCTGGCGCTGGGCGGCGGCATGGCCAACACCTTCCTGTTCGCGCAGGGTGTCGATGTCGGCGCCTCGCTGTGCGAGAAGGACATGGCCGACCAGGCCCGCGCCATCATGGAGACGGCCAAGGCCTCGGGCTGCGAAATCCTGCTGCCCAAGGACTTCGTCGTCGCCAAGGAGTTCAAGGCGGGCGCCGCCAACCGCGTCGTCGAGGCGAACGCCATCGGCGCGGACGAGATGGCGCTGGACGTCGGCCCGGCGACGGTCGAGTTCCTGGGCCTGAAGCTCCAGGGCGCCAAGACCATCGTGTGGAACGGCCCGCTGGGCGCCTTCGAGATCCAGCCCTTCGACGCGGGCACCAACGCGGTCGCCGGTCTGGTGGCAGCGCGCACCGAAAAGGGCGGCCTGCTGTCGGTGGCCGGCGGCGGCGACACCGTCGCGGCGCTGGCCCACGCCGGGGTCGAGGACAAGTTCACCTACATCTCCGCCGCCGGCGGCGCCTTCCTGGAATGGCTGGAAGGCAAGGACCTGCCGGGCGTCGCGGCGCTGAAGAAGTAACAAACGGACACACCGTCCGTTGGAATGTTGCGCGGCGGAAGGGTCGAAGGGCTCTTCCGCCGTTTTTCTTTCAGCCCCGCGCGTTCGACGGGTCGGAACTTTGCTTTTTTCACAGGCGGCACGGCGGCGACACGGTTAGGATCGAGGACATCCTCCAGGGTCTTGCCTCCATGAAGCCGGTTCGCACACCGTCCCTCGTCTTCGGCCTCGCGGCGCTGTGCCTGCTGACGGTGATGTTCGGCCATGGCCTGTACCAGAGCCATCGGCAGCGCATGGCGGATTCGCAGGAGTTGACGGACAAGCTGGCCCGCGCGCTGGAGGAGCACACCCAACACAGTTTCCAGGCCATCGACGGCACCTTGCGGACGACCATCGCGCATCTGCGCTCCCTGCGCGAGACGGGGCAGGATGCGGACGCGCTGGCGCACGGCATCCTGAAGGCCAATCTGGCGACCATGACGCACGCCCGGCAGTTGGCCATCCTCGGCCCGGACGGCAGGGTGCGCCACCACGCGGGGCGGCCGGACCCGGCGCCCGTCAATCTGGCCGACCGCGACTTCTTCAAGGCGCAGGTGGAGCAGGACGCCGGCCTGTTCATCGGCGCGCCCGCGATCAGCCGCAACAACAGCGCGTGGTTCATCGGCGCCAGCCGCCGTCTGACCACCGTCGACGGGCGCTTCGACGGCGTTCTGGTCGCCATCGTCGAGCCGCAGCGGTTCCGCGCCTTCTACAAGGCGCTGCATCCGGGCGAACGGGGCGCGGTGACGCTGCTGCGCCTCGACGGCGCCCTGATCGTCAACGAGCCGTTCGAGGAGGAGATGCTGAGCCGCAGCTACGCGGACATCCCCCTGTTCCGGAAGCATCTGCCCGAGGCGCCGGTCGGACGGTTCCGGCAGATCGCCTCCACGGACGGGGTGGAGCGCACCTACTCCTACCGCCGGGTGGAGGGGCTGCCGCTGGTCGTGGTGATCGGCTCGGCGGTGCAGGACACGCTGGGCGACTGGTGGATCGACGCGCGCCGGCAGGCGGTCGTATGGCTGCTGTGCGTCGCCGGGCTGGGCGCCCTGGCGGCGGTGGCGCTGCGGCACGGGATGGAGCGGGCGCGGGCGCTGCACGCCCTGGCGGAGAGCGAGGAACGCTACCGCCTGATCGCCGACAACGCGTCGGACGCCATCTTCCGCACCCGGCTGGACGGCACGCGCCTCTACGTTTCACCCTCGGTGACGGCGGTGCTGGGCTACACGCCGGAGGAGCTGATGCGCACGCCGCGCATCGAATTCATCCACCCCGACGAGCGCGAGGAGGTCTTCCACACCCTGCACAGCCGCCTTGCCGTATCGGGCCGCGTGGTCCTGCCCTTCCGCGCGGTGCGCAAGGACGGCCGGGTCATCTGGACGGAGACGGCGGTGTCCCTGATCGTCGATCCGCCCAGCGGCCAGAAGGAATGGATCGCGGCCCTGCGCGACGTCAGCGAGCGCAAAGGCATCGAGACCGAACTGCTGGAGGCCAAACGGCAGGCCGAACAGGCGGCGCGCGTCAAGTCGGACTTCCTGGCGACCATGAGCCACGAGATCCGCACGCCGATGAACGGCGTCGTCGGCTTCGCCAACCTGCTGCTGGAAACGCCGCTGTCGCCGGAGCAGGAGCGCTTCGCCACCCACGTGCGCGACGCCGGCCGGTCCTTGATGACCGTCATCAACGACATCCTGGACTTCTCGCGGCTGGAGGCCGGACGGCTGGAGTTGCGCGAGGCGCCCTTCGCCCCCCGGCCGCTGGTCGAAAGCTGCGGCGCCATCGTCCGTCTCGCGGCGGAAGAGAAGGGGCTGGCTCTGCATCTGGACGTGGCCGACGACGTGCCGGAACGGTTGCTGGGCGACCCCGACCGCATCCGCCAGATCCTGCTGAATCTGCTGGGCAACGCGGTGAAGTTCACGGAGGCCGGCAGCGTCACCGTCCGCGTCACCCGGCAGGCGGAGCGCGGGGCCGAACCGCGCGTCGTCCTGTCCGTGACCGACACCGGCCCCGGCATTCCGGAGGACAAGCAGCCGCTGCTGTTCCAGAAGTTCGGGCAGATCGACCGCTCCCACGGGGGCACCGGCCTTGGGCTCGCCATCAGCCGGCAGTTGGCGGAGATCATGGGCGGCGGCATCGGCGTGACGAGCCGCACCGGGGTCGGCAGCACCTTCTGGTTCACGCTGCCGCTGCGCGAACCGCCAGCCGGGAACGAGGCCGCCGAGGCGCCCCGCGCGGCTTCGGCCACCGGAACGGGACGCATCCTCGTCGTCGAGGATCTGGCGATGAACCGGGAGCTGGTGACCCGCCTGCTCACCCTGGCCGGGCACGCGGTGGTGTGCGCGGAGGACGGCGCCCAGGCGGTGGAGGCGATGCGGCGCGAGCGCTTCGACCTCGTGCTGATGGACGTGCACATGCCGGTGATGGACGGGCTGGAAGCGACCCGTGCCATCCGTGCCCTGCCCGGCCCGGCGGCCCGCACGCCGATCCTGGCGCTGACCGCCAGCGCCTTGCCCGACGAGGTCGCCGGCTACCGCGCCGCCGGCATGGAGGGCTCCATCACCAAGCCGGTGGACAAGGCCCTGCTGCTCGACACCGTCGCCCGATACGTGCGGGCGACGGCGCCGACGGAGGACACGGCGGTGTAGCCGCCTTACCCGGCCGTCGCGGGAGCGGGCGCCGGACGCGCCTCCACCTCGCCGGGGCGGTCGGGGAAGAACAGCGCGGACAGGAAGATCGCCGCGCCGCCCGCCGCCAGCACGGGGAACAGGACGTCGAAGCCCCCCGACCGTTCGTACAGGACCGCGACCAGCGGCACCGCCGCCGCGCTCGCCGCGAAGGAGACCAGATAGCGGACGGCGTAGGCCCGCGCCCGCCATCCCTCGTCGGTGTATTTCGCCACCATGGTGTCGTTGATGGTCACCTGCCCGAAGATCGCGAACATCATCACCACCGCCACGGCGACCAGGGTCCAGCCCGAGGAGGTCGCGGCCAGCATCAGGCAGGGCGCCTGCAACACCGACAGCGGGACGAAGATCCGGCGCAGCGTGTGCCGGTCCACCAGACGGCCGACGATCAGCTGCGACGTGGCGCCGATGACGTAGACGCCGAACACCAGGGCGCCGATGCCGACGGGCGTCGCGCCGAGCGCCGCCATCCGCTCGTCGAACAGCTTGGGCATGGCGATGACCGCCGCGTTGAACACCACGCCGCCGGCCACGGTGGTCACCGCCAGCACCGCGAAGGCGCGGACGACCACGGCGCGCGGCAGCCGGGCCGCCTGCCGCGCCGCCGCCTTCCGGACGGCGGGCAGGTCGGGCAGCATCGCCAGCAGGGCGACGCCCGCCAGCATCGACAGAACGCCCGGCACGACGAAGGCCCACCGCCAGCCGAACCACTGCGTCAGGCCGCCGGTCGCCAGGGCGGCGAAAGCGATGCCGAGGTTGCCGTAAACGCCGTTGATCCCGATGTCGCGGCCCATGCGCTGCGCGTGCGCCGTCAGCAGCGCCGTGCCAACCGGGTGATAGATGGCGCCGAACAGGCCGATGCCGGTCAGCCCCACCGCCAGCGCCATCGGCGTGGACGCCAGCCCGGTGAGGACGGCGGCGCCCCCCATACCCAGGAAGAACACCGCCATCATGTTCCGCCGGCTCCACGTGTCGCCGAGCCAGCCCGCCGGAAGCGATCCGGCGCCGAACGCGATGAAGCCGCCGAGCGACAGGGGCAGAAGCTCCCCATAGGACATCCCGAAGCTCTCCCCCATGCCGAGCACGGCGGTCGGGAAGACCAGCATCAGCAGATGGTCCATGAAATGGCCGACGTTGACGAACGCGATCACGCGCCGGGCGTGGGGCGGCATGGCGGGGGCACTCCTCTTTCTCCGTTGCATTAGGGCATTGGCGAGGATAAAGGCGTCCGCCATACTGCGTCCGGCCAGATTTCGTCGCGAAACGGACAAGCATGCGCGTCCCCTGCACCAACCCCTGGGCTCACGAGCACCGGCCGCAGCCGATCCTGGCGATGGCGAAGGAGTATCCGCACGGTGCCCGAGTCGCTCCGCACCGGCACGGGCGCGCCCAGCTTCTGTTCGCGACCTCCGGCACAATGCGGGTAACCACCGCCGACAGCGCATGGATCGTGCCGCCGCTGCGGGCGGTCTGGATTCCGCCGGGGATGGAGCACGCGTTGCAGATGACCGGCGCCCTGTCCATGCGCACCCTGTTCATCACGCCGTCGGCGGCGCCCTTCATGCCGGACGGCTCCTGCCGGGTGATCGAGGTGTCCGGCCTGCTGCGCGCCCTGATCCTCGCGGCGGTGGAGGAGGCGGAGGACGGCGCGCGGGCGGAGATGATCGGCGGGCTGATCCTGAACGAGCTGGAACGCGCCGCCGAGGTGCCGCTGCGCCTTCCCCTGCCGCGCGACCCGCGTCTGGCCGCGCTCTGCCGCGCCCTTCTGGACGATCCCACCCAGGACGACACGCTGGAGGCCTGGGCGGAGCGCGCCGGGGCCAGCGCCCGCACCCTGGCCCGGCTGTTCCTGCGCGAAACCGGTCTGACCTTCGGGGCGTGGCGTCAGCAGGCGCGGCTGGCCGAAGCAATGGCGGGGCTGGCGCTGGGGCGGTCGGTCGCGGAGGTGGCCCGCGCCGCCGGCTACGGCAGCGCCAGCGCCTTCACCGCCATGTTCCGCCGCGCCCTGGGCGCCACGCCGAGCCAGTATTTCGACGCGGGGGCTGCGCGGCCGAGCTCGTCGCCGGGGCGCGCCGTGTCGTAACGCACCATGTCGGAATCACCTTGCATATGACGGCCCCATCGCCGATATAAGGCGCGGGAGGCTGGCGGCGGACGAGTCCCTCGCCAACCCGGTCAGGTCCGGAAGGAAGCAGCCGCAACGAGTTTCGGCTCGGGTCGTTTGTCCAGTCTCCCACCTTCTACCCTCAACCCCCCCTCAACATCGTGGTAGCGAATTGAAACGGCGACAGCCTTGCGCCGTGACGCTATTCTGCGCTCCGTCGTGAAGCCGATTTCCGGGCCAGCCGCGTGACCGATACCACTGTTGCCGAAAATTCCGCCGAAACCGCTGGGACTCCCGCGACCGGGCTCGCCTACCGAGTGCTGGCGCGCAAGTACCGGCCGAAGACCTTCGCCGAGCTGATCGGGCAGGACGCGCTGGTCCGCACGCTGACCAACGCCATCAACTCCGGCCGCATCGCCCAGGCCTTCATGCTGACCGGCGTGCGCGGCGTGGGCAAGACGACCACCGCCCGCATCATCGCCCGCGCGCTGAACTGCACCGGCCCGGACGGCACCGGCGGGCCGACGGTCACCCCCTGCGGCGTCTGCGACAACTGCCGCGCCATCGCGGAGGACCGGCACGTCGATGTGATGGAAATGGACGCCGCCAGCCACACCGGCGTGGACGACATCCGCGAAATCATCGAGGGCGTGCGCTATTCCCCCGTCTCGGCGCGCTACAAGCTGTACATCATCGACGAGGTCCACATGCTCTCCAAGAGCGCGTTCAACGCGCTCCTGAAGACGCTGGAGGAACCGCCGGCCCATGTGAAGTTCGTCTTCGCCACCACCGAAATCCGCAAGGTTCCGGTCACGGTGCTGTCGCGCTGCCAGCGCTTCGACCTGCGGCGCGTCGATGCGCAGGTGCTGAAGGAGCATTTCACCCGCGTGACGGGGCTGGAGGGTTCCAGCATCGAGCCGGACGCCGCGTCGCTGATCGCGCGCGCCGCCGACGGGTCGGTGCGCGACGGGCTGTCGCTGCTGGATCAAGCCATCGCGCTGGCCGCCGGGACCGTGACCGCGCAGCAGGTGCGCGACATGCTGGGCCTCGCCGACCGGTCGAAGGTCATCGACCTGTTCGAGGCCGCCGTCACCGCCAAGCCGGCGGAGGCCATGGACATCCTGGCCGACCTGCACCGCGTCGGCGCCGATCCGGTGGTGATCCTCCAGGACCTGCTGGACCTCGTGCACAACCTGACCCGCCTGAAGGTGGTGCCGGAGACGGCCAACGACCTGTCGCTGCCCGAGGCGGAGCGGACGCGCGGCGCGGCGCTGTCCGGGCGGCTCGGCATGCCGGCGCTGACGCGAGCGTGGCAGCTGCTTCTGAAGGGGCTGGGCGAGGTGCAGGCGGCACCGGTGCCGCAGCAGGCGCTGGAGATGGTCATCGTGCGGCTGTCCTACGCTGCCGACCTGCCGACGCCGGGCGAGTTGATCCGCCAATTCCAGAACGCGAACAACGGTGGGAACGGGAGTGCCGGCGGCGGTCCCGCGCCGCGCGGTCCGGGTGGCGGGCCGGTGGCCGTCGCCGGAACCAGCGTGCGCGCCGTGGCCCGGCCAGTGGAGGCACAGGCCGCGCCGCAGCCGGTGGAGGCCGTGGCGGTCGCGGCGGAAGAGCGCCTGCCGATGCCGCGCGACTTCAAGGCCCTCGTCCAGCTGTTCGCCGACCAGCGCGAGGGCGCGCTCTACGGCCACCTGACCGGTAGCGCGCACCTCGTGCGCATGGAGCCGGGGCGGCTGGAGCTGCGGCTGAAGTCGGTCGCACCGCCCACCCTGCCGAATCGCGTCGGCCAACTGTTGACGGAATGGACCGGGCATCGCTGGGTGGTGATCGTGTCGGACGCTCCGGGCGAACCGACGCTGGCCGAGCAGGAGCAGGCGGCGATTCAGCGCGCCTTCGCGGAGGCGGAGGCCAACCCGGTGGTGCGCGCCGTTCTGGACGCCTTTCCCGGCGCCAAGATCGCCGAGGTCCGCGACCTCGCGGCCACGGTTGAAGCCGAGCCCCCGGTTGCGGATGACGGCGAGACTCCCGACCTTATGGTCATGCAGCAGGAAGACGGGGTTTATTACCCGCTCGACGATGAAGGAGATTTCTGACCCATGAAGAACCTCGGCCAGATGATGAAGCAGGCCCAGCAGATGCAGACGAAGATGGCGGAGATGCAGAACCGCCTGGGCGAGGTCGAGGTGACCGGCCAGTCGGGCGCCGGCATGGTCCAGGTCACCATCAACGGCAAGAGCGAGATGAAGAAGGTCAAGCTCGACAAGTCCATCGTCGATCCGAACGACACGGAGATGCTGGAAGACCTGATCGTCGCCGCCTTCAACGACGCCAAGACCAAGGCCGAGCAGCTCGTCGCCGAAGAGACCCAGAAGATGATGGGCGGCCTGAAGCTGCCGCCGGGCATGAAGCTGCCGTTCTGATCCTTACTCAGCCGCCAGGACACGGATGAACGCGGACGGTCCAATCTGTGTTCATCTGTGTCCATCTGTGTCAAATCCCTCCTTGTGAATTGGGAATTTAGACACAGATGAACACAGATAGACACCGATGAACTCCGTTGTTTTTCCATGATCGGACCTGAAATCGAGCGGCTGATCCACCTGCTGTCCAAGCTTCCGGGGCTGGGTCCCCGGTCGGCGCGGCGGGCGGCGCTGCATCTGATGAAGCGGCGCGACACCCTGCTGGTGCCGCTGTCGGAGGCCATGGCGCTGGCCGGCGAGGCGATCCGCGGCTGCTCGGTCTGCGGCAACCTGGACAGCCGCGATCCCTGCACCGTCTGTTCCGACCCGACGCGCGACCGCGCCACTATCTGCGTAGTGGAGGATGCCGGCGACCTGTGGGCGCTGGAGCGCACGCGCGCCTTTCGCGGCACCTACCATGTGCTGGGCGGCGTTCTGTCGGCCTTGCAGGGCGTTGGGCCGGACGACCTGAACATCCCCGCTCTGGTGGAGCGGGCCAAGGACCCGGCGGTTCGGGAAGTCATCCTGGCGCTGAACGCAACCGTGGACGGCCAGACCACCGCCCATGTGGTGACCGACCGGCTGGCCGGCACGGACGTCGCCGTCTCCCGCCTCGCCCACGGCGTGCCGGTGGGTGGGGAGTTGGATTATCTGGACGACGGGACCCTGACGGCGGCGCTGAAGGCGCGGCGGCCGCTTTAGTTTTCAAAAACGACGAACGGCAGCCATAATCGGGGCGAACAACAAGCGAGCCCCGCCATGCGCACCGCCGTCCTGACCTTCGACGGATTCAACGAGCTGGACTCCTTCATCGCGTCCGCCCTGTTGAACCGGGTCAACCGCCCCGGCTGGAAAGCCGAGATCACCAGCCCCACCCCGGTCGTCACCTCCATGAACGGCGTGCGCGTGGAGCGCCAGCAGCCGCTTTCCTTCGCACGGGAGGCCGACATCGTGCTCGTCGGCAGCGGCGTGAGGACCCGCGACATTGCGCGGGATGAAAAGATTTTGCAGGAATTGGCTCTCGACCCGTCGCGTCAGCTGATTGGCGCACAATGCAGCGGCGCGCTGTTGCTGTCAGCTTTGGGTCT
This sequence comes from Azospirillum soli, assembly GCF_017876165.1. Classification (GTDB taxonomy): domain Bacteria; phylum Pseudomonadota; class Alphaproteobacteria; order Azospirillales; family Azospirillaceae; genus Azospirillum; species Azospirillum soli. The sequence continues at coordinate 53,459 of NZ_JAGINQ010000016.1, read as the reverse complement.
TTTGGAGAACGTGCCGGCCTGCACGGACACGGTCACGAAGCCGTGGGCCGTCGAGGCGGGCATCACCGTGCTGGAGCAGCCGTTCCACGCGGTCGGCAACATCGCCACGGCCGGCGGCTGTCTGGGGTCCCATTATCTGGCGGGATGGGTCATCGCGCGCGGGGCCGGCCGCGAGGAGGCGGAGGCTATCCTGCACTACGTCGCCCCGGTGGGCCAGAAGGACGAGTATCTGGCGCGGGCCATGGCGGTGATCGGCCCTTACCTGTGAGGAGCCCCTTCCCCCGCTGGGCGGGGGAGGGATTGAACGCCCCTTGCCCCCTTACTGCGGCAGCGGGGCCGGGTTGTCGGAGAGGGAGCGGAGATAGGCGATGACGTTCGCGCGCTCCTGATCCTTCTTCAGGCCGGCAAAGGTCATCTTGGTGCCCGGCGCATAGGCCTTCGGGTCGTAGAGGAACTTGTTCAGCTCGTCGTAGTTCCAGTCGCCGGCCTTGCCCTTGATGGCGTCGGAATAGGCGAAGCCGTCGATGTGGCCGTGCTTGGCCCCGACGATGCCGTAGAGGTTCGGGCCGACCTTGTTGGCGCCGCCCTTATCGAAGCTGTGGCAGGCGGCGCAGGCCTTGGACGCCGCTTGGCCGGCCGCCGGATCGGCGCTGGCGAGCAGCGGGCCGATGGGGGCCGGGCCGGACGGTGCCGCGGCGGTCTCCGCCTTGCCCTGGCCTTCCGGCATGGCGACCACGTAGGCGGCCTTCTCCAGCTGTCTCGGATGCACCAGCACCTCGGCGACGAAGCCCGACAACATGGCGATCAAACCCGCCAGCAGCACGGCGCCGAATATCTTGTTCCACTCCATGCTCATTGCGTCTCTATCCCTTTATTCGTTTGCCCTGCGGGGTGACCGCCCGTGATCGAGGCGTTCCATCGGAGGCGTTTCATCGAACGATAGCGCGCGCGCCGCCGCTTGTCATCGCCCCGGCGGGGGGACGGACAAGCGCAAGCGTTGCCTGAATGTTGGTGCCGCGACGCTTGACGAAAAGAGGGATCCATGGTTCACCCGCGCCAATTCCCAGACGTGACACGGGTCCAAGTCCGATGAGCGCCGCCAATCCCCCGCCCTCAAATCCCCCGCCATCGAATCCGATCGTGGTCATCCCGGCCCGCATGGCGTCCACCCGCCTGCCCGGCAAGCCGCTGGCCGACATCGCGGGGGAGCCGATGATCGTCCAGGTCTGGCGCCGCGCCATGGAGGCGGAGATCGGCCCCGTGGTCGTCGCCTGCGCCGAGCCGGAGATCGCCAGGGCCATCGAGGCGGCGGGCGGCACCGCCGTGCTGACCCGGCCGGACCATCCGTCGGGCTCCGACCGCATCTTCGAGGCGGTCAGCCTGCTCGACCCCGAGGAGAAGTACGACGCGGTGGTCAACGTGCAGGGCGATCTGCCGACCGTCGAACCCGCCGTGGTCCGCGCGGCTTTCGCGCCGCTGTCCGACCCGCAGGTGGACATCGCCACGCTGGTCGTGGAGATCACCCGCGAGGAGGAGCGGACCGACCCCAACGTGGTGAAGGCAATCATCGAGCTGCCGCCGGGCGCCAGGCGCGGCCGGGCGCTGTACTTCAGCCGCACCACCGCGCCGTGGGGCGACGGGCCGCTGTACCACCACATCGGGCTGTACGCCTACCGCCGCGCCGCGCTGGAGCGCTACGTGCGGCTGCCGCCGTCGGTGCTGGAGCAGCGCGAGAAGCTGGAACAGCTGCGGGCGCTCGCCTTCGGCATGCGCATCGACGCCGCCGTCGTTGACGCGGTTCCGCTCGGCGTCGATACTCCGGCCGACCTGGAGCGCGCCCGCGCGATCCTGGCCAAACGCAGCTCATAATTTAAAGAAAAATCCCATGCCGACCTCGAACGTGATCGCCTTTCAGGGCTTCCCCGGCGCCTACTCCGACCTGTCGTGCCGGAACGTCTTTCCGGAGATGACGACGCTGCCCTGCGCCACGTTCGAGGACGCCTTCGCCGCCGTGCGCGAAGGGCGCGCGGCGCTCGCCATGATCCCGGTCGAGAATTCGGTCGCCGGCCGCGTGGCGGACAACCACCATCTGCTGCCCGAAGGCGGCCTGCACATCATCGGCGAGCATTTCCAGCGGGTGAACCACCAGCTGCTCGCCCCGAAGGGCGCCACGCTGGACAGCATCAAGACGGTGCGCAGCCACATCCAGGCGCTGTCCCAGTGCCGCAAGATGATCCGCGAACTGGGGCTGGAGGCGATCAGCCACGCCGACACCGCCGGGGCCGCCGTCGAGATCGCCAAGCTGAACGACCCGCGGCACGCCGCTATCGCCTCCTCGCTGGCCGCCGAGATCTACGGGCTGGACATCCTGAAGGGCAGCATCGAGGACGCGGAGCACAACACCACCCGCTTCCTGATCCTGGCGCGCGAGCCGAAGCTGCCGCCCGTGGGTACGGGAAAGGTCATCACCACCTTCGTCTTCCGCGTCCGCAGCGTGCCGGCCGCGCTGTACAAGGCGATGGGCGGATTCGCCACCAACGGCGTCAACATGACCAAGCTGGAAAGCTACATGGTCGGCGGGCAATTCCACCAGACCCAGTTCTACGCCGATGTGGAAGGCCACCCCGACGAGCGGCCCCTGCGGCTGGCGCTGGAGGAGCTGGACTTCTTCGCCCGCGAGGTGAAGATCCTGGGCGTCTATCCGGCCAACCCCTTCCGCTATCAGGAAAGCCAGCGGGTCGGCGAAGACTGAAACCGAAAAAGAAAGGGCGGCCTACGGGGCCGCCCTTTTCGCATCAGTGGCCGAGTTGCGCCGCCAGTTCCGGCTTGTCGTGACGGCCGAGGCGGTCGATCAGCGTGGCGCTGGCCTCGTTCAGGCCGATCAGCTGGACGTCGGCACCGGCGCGGCGGAAGCGCATCACCACCTTGTCCACCGCCGCGACGGCGGTCAGGTCCCAGAAATGGGCGCGCGTCAGGTCGATGACCACGCGCTCCGCCCCGGCGCCCGTGTCGAAGGAGCGGGCGAAGCGGTCGGCCGAGGCGAAAAAGACCTGACCATGGGCGTGGTAGGTGCGCGTGCGGCCGTCGGCCCCCGGCTCCACCGACACGCCGACGTGGCGGGCGATCTTGCGGACGAAGAACACCGCGCTCAGCAGCACGCCGACGAACACGCCCTTGGACAGGTCATGGGTCGCGACGATGGTGGCGGTGGTCACCAGCATCACGATGGTCGAGCCCACCGGCACCGTCCGGATGCGGGTCAGAGAGCGCCAGTCGAAGGTGTTGACCGACACCATGATCATCACGGCGACCAGCGCCGCCATGGGGATGCGAACCAGACACTCCTGCAAGGCCACGACCAGCACCAGCAGCACGCTGCCCGCCACGAAGGCGGACAGGCGGCCGCGACCGCCGGAGGTCACGTTGATGACCGACTGCCCGATCATGGCGCAGCCGGCCATACCGCCGAACAGGCCGGCGACGATGTTGGCGATGCCCTGGCCGCGCGCTTCCACGTTCTTGTCGCTGCGCGTGTCGGTCAGGTCGTCCACGATGGCGGCGGTCAGCAGCGATTCCAGAAGGCCCACGAAACACAGGGTGATCGCCACCGGCAGGATGATCCACAGCGTGTCCAGCGTCAGCGGCACATTGGGCAGGGCGAAGGCTGGCAGCTCCGTCGGCAGCTGGCCCATGTCGCCCACCGTGCGCACGTCAGCGCCGGTCAGCATCGCCACCGCCGTCAGGACCGCGATGGCGATCAGCGGCGCCGGCACCGCCTTGGTCAGGCGCGGCCACAGGACGAGCATGGCCAGACCGGCCGCGACCATCGCATAGGTCTGCCAGGTAACGCCGATCAGCTCCGGCGTCTGGGCCATGAAAATCAGGATCGCCAGCGCGTTGACGAAGCCGGTCATGACCGAGCGGGAGATGAAGCGCATGTAGCGCCCCAGCCGCAGCAGGCCCATACCGATCTGCAGCACGCCGGTCAGCAGCGTCGCGGCCAGCAGGTAGTCAAGCCCATGGTCCTTCACCAGATCGGCCATCACCAGCGCCATGGCCCCGGTCGCCGCCGAGATCATGCCGGGCCGTCCGCCGACAAAGGCGATGGTCACGGCGATGCAGAAGGAGGCGTAGAGCCCGACCTTGGGGTCCACGCCGGCGATGATGGAAAAGGCGATCGCTTCGGGAATGAGCGCGAGGGCCACGACCAGCCCGGCGAGAACGTCGCCACGCGCATTGCCGAACCACTCCGCGCGGAGTCGTTTCAAATCGAACGTCATCGGATTTCTTTTGGGAACAGGGAAAGGGATCGCGCGAATCGCGCGGTGAAGAGGCAAGCGATGTGTCCAAAGGCACGGCACGCCGCACCCGGCCCGGACAGAGGGCCAGGGGGGATCAGAACAGGTCGATCAAGGCGGCGTATTGCGGTGCAGCATGCCACAACCCTAGCAGAGCGCGCCGGCCGTGGCAATTCATCCGGTCAGTCGCCCGCGGCGATCCACTCATCGATCATGCGCCGCGCGATGCTGTCGCGGCGGGCGAGGCGGAAGTCGTCGCCGGGGGTGTGGTCCCGCAGAAAGGCGCGGTCGAACCAGCGGGCGGTTTCCAGCTCGTCCTGATCGGCGCGGATGTCGAAGTCCACCGCCCGCGCGCTGAAGCCCAGCATGAGGGATGACGGAAACGGCCAGGGCTGGGAGGAATGGTAGCGGATGTCGGTGACGGTCAGGCCGACTTCCTCCTGCACCTCGCGGGCGACGGCGTCCTCCAGGCTCTCGCCCGGTTCCACGAAGCCGGCCAGGACGGAGTGCATGCCGGGCGGAAAGCGGGAGTTGCGGCCCAGCACCATCCGGCCGCCGCCGTCGTGCACCAGCATGATGACCGCCGGGTCGGTGCGCGGGAAATGGTGGGTGGCGCAGTCCGGGTTGGTGCAGACGCGGACGTGCCCGGCCTCCGCGCTCTCGGCCGGGGAGCCGCAGACGCCGCAGAAGCGGTGCCGTGCGTTCCACCAGACGATGCCCCGCGCGTAGGCGCACAGGCCGGCCTCCCCCGCTTCCATCAATGGGCCGGCAACGCGCAGATCCTCGAACCGGCCAAGGCCGGCGAGGGCCGGATGCTCCTCCGGCGTCTCGTGAGTGGAGAGATCCAGGGCGAACAGCGGCGCGCCGGACCACAGGCCGAGGAAGATGGGGTCGCCCTCGACGCCCAGGCTGGCGGGGGTGAAAACCGCGCAGGGCGATTCGGCGGGCCCGCCGACGAAGCTGCGCGTCCGCCAAACGGGAATGACCCGCGCCGCGGGCGAGGCCCAGGCCTCTGCCAGCCAGTCCTTGTCCTTGCGGCGAAGCGCGGCACGGTCGAGCGGAACGCCCGCGTAGATGTTGGGTCGGTCGAGCATGGGCGAGAGGCTGCCACAAGGCCGGGCGGCACGGAAGTGCCCGGCGGTGCAATCCTCCACCTTTCCGGTTTGCGGCCGTCTGCCTCGCGTTTAGGATGCCGCTCCCCTTCCCCTCGCAAGCCGGCGGAGCCCGCAATGACCGAGACCTGTCCCGCCCCCCTGGTGACGCTGGCGCAGCGTCTGGCCGACGCCTCCGGCCCTGTGGTGCGCCGGTATTTCCGCACGCCGGTGGCGGTGGACGACAAGGCCGACGCCTCGCCGGTCACCATCGCCGACCGCGAGGCCGAGCGCACCATCCGCGCCATCATCGAGGCCGAGCGCCCGGACGACGGCATCTATGGCGAGGAGTTCGGAACCAAAAATCTGGACGCCGAGTGGGTGTGGGTCATCGACCCCATCGACGGCACCAAGTCCTTCATCACCGGCCGCCCGATCTTCGGCACGCTGATCGCGCTGCTGCATCGGGGCACGCCGGTGCTGGGCATCATCGACCAGCCGATCATCAACGACCGCTGGGTCGGCATCAAGGGCCAGCCGACCATCCACAACGGCCAGCCGGCCCGCGTGCGCGCCTGCGCCGGGGGCCTTGCCGCCGCGACGCTGGGCACCACGTCGCCGGACCTGTTTCCGGGCGCGGACATCGACGGCTTCCGCCGGGTGGCGGGGCGGGCCAAGGTGTCGGTCTATGGCGGCGACTGCTACACCTACGGCCTGCTGGCGTCGGGCTACTATGATCTGGTCGTCGAGTCGGGGCTGAAGCTGTACGACTTCGCCGCGCTGGTGCCGGTGGTGACCGGGGCCGGCGGGTTGATGACAGACTGGCAGGGCAACCCGCTGAACGCCGAGTCCGACGGCCGCGTGGTCGCCGCCGGCGACGCCCGCACCCATCAGGAAACCCTGGCCGCGCTGGCCGGGTGAAACGTCGCTGAGGTGAGCCCCCTTCCTCCCACGGCTGCGCCGTGGGCCCCTCCTTCCCCCACCTGACGGCGGGGGCAGGTTATTTAAGCCCTCCCTCGCCGAAGGTGGGGGAGGGTTGGGTGGGGGCCCACAGCGCCCCTTTCTTCACAGAGACGACATGACCGCAATCCCCAAGCCCGAGCGTTCCGTTTTCGAGACCTCGCCGGAAAAGCTGCGCCCCTTCCTGCATTCGCTGGCCGACCGGGTGTCGGGCGGGTCGAACTGGATGGTGCGCAAGAAGACGGTCTGCGACCTGCTGCTGGGGCTGGACGCCTTCTTCGCCCTGCCGGCGGAGGAGCGGATGGCTCTGATGGGTCACGGCGGCGAGACGCCGGAGAGCGACGACACGGGGCCGGCGGACTTTCGCAACGTGCTGCCGCTCTACGTCGGTGCGATCCTGGAAGGGCTGAACGAGGACGCCATCACCGTCCCCGAACAGGCGGCCGTCTACATCCTGTCCATCCACCCGGAGCACCAGAGCGCCGCCGAGGCCTGGATGCTGGCCGACCCGCGCAACGGCAAGGCGGTGCGCAAGCTGATGAAGACCGACCGCCGCTACCGCCAGCTGATGGACCGCATGGCCGACCACTGGAAGCGCGCGGCGCAACGCGTCGGCTAAGGCAGCACAGAGACGATCAGCAGACCGAGATAGATGCCGGTCAGGAGGCCGAGGACGATCCCATAATCCTCGTCGGTCATCGGATTGGAATCGGGGTCGAACTGCCGCACGGGTGTACTCCGAATGTGTCAACGGTCACCCCAGAGTAACCGTTGACGCGCGCGGAGTTCCCGTGACAAGCGCGCAAAAAAGCGGCCGCGACCGGGGCGTCGCGGCCAAGGCCAACAGGGAGGAAGTGCCTCAGGCGGAGGGCCGGGCCTCGCCGGTGATGGCCGGCTTGGGCGGCAGCTCCTCGGCCAGCAGCTTGTAGGCGAAGCCGCCGAGGACGCCGCCGACGATGGGCGCCAGCCAGAACAGCCAGAGCTGCTGCAAGGCCCAGCCGCCGACGACCAGCGCCGGCCCGGTGCTGCGCGCCGGGTTCACCGACGTGTTGGTCACGGGAATGCTGATCAGATGGATCAGCGTCAGCGCCAGCCCGATGGCCAGCGGGGCGAAGCCGGCGGGCGCGCGCCGGTCGGTCGATCCGAGGATGACGACCAAGAACATGAAGGTCAGCACGACCTCCGCCACCAGACCGGAGGTGAGGTTGTACGCGCCCGGCGAATGGTCGGCGTAGCCGTTGGCGGCAAGCCCCTTCTCGGCCAGCGACCAGTCGGCCTTGCCGCTGGCGATGACGTACAGCACCAGCGCCGCCAGAAAGGCCCCGACCAGCTGGGCGATGACGTACGGCAGGATGTCCTTGGCCGGAAAACGCCCGCCGGCCCACAGGCCCACCGTCACCGCCGGGTTCAGATGACAGCCGGAGATGTGCCCGATGGAATAGGCCATCGTCAGCACCGTCAGCCCAAAGGCCAGCGACACGCCGGTCAACCCGATGCCCACCTGCGGAAAGGCGGCGGCCAGCACGGCGCTGCCGCAACCGCCGAACACCAGCCAGAATGTGCCGATGAACTCGGCCGTTGTCCGCCGAACCATGGTCATGGCCGCCGCCCTCCGTTTGTGATTGCACGTCACGGGGGCGCATCTTGCGCCGCAGCGCGTTCATGCCGAAGGCCGTGCCCGTAACATACGGTTGCCTGCGGGCGGCCGGCGGCCGTGCTAAGCTGTCGCCCCTCACCAAGGACAGGTCCGCCGATGCGCCGCATTCTCACCGCCTTCGCCGTTCCGATGCTGGCCGTTCTGACGCTTCCAATTTTGGGGGCGGCCGTTCCGGCCTACGCCGACACCGTCACGGTCCACGCGCTGAAGCAGTTCGGGGAGCCGGAGTTCAAGCCGGGCTTCACCCACTTCCCGCACGCCAACCCCGACGCGCCCAAGGGCGGGCAGCTGACCCTCGGCGCGCTGGGCAGCTTCGACAGCCTGAACACGATCATCCTGCGCGGCGTGCGGCCGCGCACGATGGGGCTGATTTCCGACGCGCTGATGGTGCCCTCGGGGTGGGAGATGGACGCCGCCTACGGTGCGCTGGTGGAAACGGTGGAGTTGCCCGACGACAGGCGTTGGGCGGTGTTCCACCTGAGGAAGGAGGCGCGCTGGCACAACGGGGTTCCGGTGACGGCGGGCGACGTGGTGTTCGCCTGGGAGTCCATCCAGGCGCACGGGGCGCCCTTCCTGAAGTCCTTCCTCGACCGCGTGGAGACGGTGGAGGCGCTGGACGACCAACGGCTGAAGATCACGCTGAAGACGACGAACGAGATCAAGCCGATCATCGACTTCGCCCAGTCCATCGCGCCGCAGCCCAAACATTGGTGGACGGCCAACGGGCGCGACATCTCCAAGACCACGCTGGAACCGCCGCTGGGCAGCGGTCCGTACAAGATCAAGGCGGTCGATCCGGGTCGCTCCATCACCTACGAGCGGGTGGCGGACTATTGGGGCAAGGATCTGCCCACGGCGAAGGGCTTCAACAACTTCGACGTCGTGAAGGTGGACTATTACCGCGACGATGACGTGATGTTCGAGGCGTTCAAGGCCGGCGCCTACGACTTCCGCGCCGAGAATCGGGCGCAGCGCTGGACCACCGGCTACGACTTCCCGGCCGCGAAGGACGGCCGCGTCGCGCGCGTCAGCGTGAAGAGCGAGCTGCCGCTGGGCGCCCAAGGCTTCCGCCTGAACACCCGCCGCGCCAAGTTCGCCGACCTGCGCGTGCGCGAGGCGCTGGGCTACCTGTTCGATTTCGAGTGGATCCAAAAGAACATCCTGTACGGCCAGTATGTCCGGACCACCTCGAACTTCCCCAACTCCGACTTCGGGGCGAAGGGGCTGCCGACGCCGGCCGAGTTGGAGCTGCTGGAGCCCTTCCGGGGCAAGATCCCCGACGCCGTCTTCACCAGGGCCTATGAGCCGCCGAAGACCGACGGCACCGGCAACAACCGCGCGAACGTGCGCGAGGCGACGCGCCTGTTCAAGGAGGCCGGCTGGGAGCTGAAGAACGGCAGGCTGACCAACGTGAAGACGGGCGAGGCGATGTCGATCGAGTTCCTCGACGGCTCCGGCGGGTTGGCGCGCGTGATCCAGCCCTACGTCGAATCGCTGCGCAAGGTCGGCATCGACGCGTCCTACCGCATCGTGGACACCGCGCAGTACGAGTCGCGGACCGACGATTTCGATTTCGACGTGGTGGTGGCGAACTTCAACTTCTTCACCCCGCCGGGGACGGAGCTGCGCAGCTATTTCGGCTCGGCGGCGGCGGACGTGAAGGGATCGGCCAACTATGCCGGAATCAAGGAGCCGGCGGCGGATGCGATGATCGACCGTGCGCTGGCGGCCAAGGATCTGGCGTCCGTGCAGGCGGCGACAAAGGCGCTGGACCGCGTGCTGCTGTGGGGTTTCTACATGGTCCCGCACTGGTACAACCCGGAAAGCTGGATCTCCTACAAGACCACGCTCGCCTTTCCCGAGAAGACGCCGAAATACGATCTGGATTTCCGCAACACCGGCTATCCGGCGGCGTGGTGGGAGAAGCGCGGGCAATAAGGCGGTGCCTCCGCCTTGATTGTGCCATAGGTCGCCCCCTACCTTACCGGGAACGCGGCTTTCCAGACCGCAGAGGGAACAGAGGGGCGCATGACGAAAAAGGCGATGATGCTCGCGGCCGTGTTCGGCCTGTCGCTGCTGGCACCGGCCGCCTTCGCGCAATCGACGGGCAGCCACGCCATCGCGCTGCACGGGGCGCCGAAATACGGGCCGGACTTCAAGCATTTCGACTACGTCAACCCCGACGCGCCCAAGGGGGGCGAGGTGAAGCTAGCGACCTACGGCGGCTTCGACAACCTGAACCCCTTCATCCTGCGCGGCCAGACCGCCGCCGGGGCCGGGATGGTGTTCGAAACGCTGACCACCGGCAGCGGCGACGAGTTCATCACCGAATACGGCCTGCTGGCCGAGAGCATCGCCGTGGCCGACGACCGCAGCTGGGTGTCTTTCACGCTGCGCCCGCAGGCGCGCTTCCACGACGGCAAGCCGGTGACCGTCGAAGACGTGCTGTGGAGCTTCGAGACCCTGCGCGACAAGGGCCACCCGGTCTACCGCACCTATTACGCCGACGTGGGCAAGGCGGAGAAGACCGGCGAGCGGACGGTGAAGTTCAGCTTCAAGAACACCAGCAACCCGGAACTGCCGGTCATCATGGGCCAGCTTCCGGTGCTGCCGAAACACGCCTTCGCGACGCGCGACTTCGCTTCCACGACGCTGGAGCCGCTGATCGGCAGCGGCCCCTACGAAGTGGCGGACGTGCAGCCGGGCCGCTCCATCGCTTACAAGCGCGTGGCCGACTGGTGGGGCAAGGATCTGCCGATCAACCGGGGGCGCTACAACTTCGACCGCATCCGCTACGACTATTACCGCGACCTGGACGTGGCGTTCGAGGCGTTCAAGGCCGGTTCGGTCGATTTCCGGCTGGAGCATTCGTCCAAGAACTGGGTCACCGGCTACGACACGCCCGCCGTGCGAGACGGGCACATCGTGAAAGAAGAGATCAAGCACCAGGACCCGCAGGGGCTCCAGGCCTTCGTCTTCAACACCCGCCGCCCGGTCTTCCAGGACCGCAAGGTGCGCGAGGCGCTGAATTACCTGTTCGATTACGAATGGACGCGGGCGAACCTGTCCTACGGCCTGTTCCAGCGTTCCAAAAGCTTCTTCTCCAATTCCGAACTGGCGGCGGAGGGGCTGCCCTCCCCGGCCGAGCTGAAGGTGCTGGAGCCCTATCGCGGCAAGGTGCCGGAAGAGGTCTTCACCAAGCCCTTCGAACCGCCGAAGACCGACGGGTCCGGCAACATCCGCCAGAACCTGCGCACGGCGCTCGGCCTGCTGAAGGAGGCGGGGTGGGAGCTGAAGGGCAACAAGCTGGTCAACGTGAAGACCGGCGAGCCGATGCGCTTCGAGTTCCTGCTGGTGCAGGCGGACATGGAGCGGATCGTCCAGCCCTATCTGCGCAACCTGGAGCGCGCGGGCATCGAGGCGTCCATCCGCGTGGTGGACACGGCGCAGTACCAGAACCGCACCGACAATTTCGATTACGACATCGTCATCCAGCGCCTGCCCCAATCGCTGTCGCCCGGCAACGAGCAGCGCGACTTCTGGCAGTCGGCCAAGGCCGACCAGCCGGGCAGCCGCAACATGGCCGGCATCAAGGACCCGGTGGTGGACGAGCTGGTCGAGAAGCTGATCCGGGCCCCCGACCGCGAAACGCTGGTGGCGACGACGCGGGCGTTGGACCGCGTGCTGCTGTGGGGCTGGTACGTCGTCCCGCACTGGCACGACACCGTGCGGCGCGTGGCCTATTGGAACCGTTTCTCCCACCCGGCGGTTGCGCCCAAGTACGGGCTGGCCTTCGCCGACACCTGGTGGGTCGATCCGGAGAAGAATGCGAAGCTCGCCTCGACCGCCCGCCGCACCGGACCCTAAGGAGCACGAACCCGCGCGATGCTGGCCTACATCATCCGCCGTCTGCTGCTGATCATCCCGACCCTGTTCGGAATCATGGTCATCAACTTCCTGATCGTGCAGATCGCCCCCGGCGGCCCGATCGAGCAGATGATCGCCCGCGTCCAGGGCACGGCCGTGGAGGCCACCGCCCGCATCGGCGGCACGGCCGGCGGCGACAGCGGCGGGGCCGGTGCCCAGCAGCAGGCGGCGCAGGGCGGCGACGCCGGCAGCCGCTATCGCGGCGCGCAGGGCCTGGATCCGGAGTTCATCAAGCAGCTGGAGCGCGAGTTCGGCTTCGACAAGCCGCTGCACGAGCGCTTCATCCACATGATGTCGAACTATCTCGTGTTCGACTTCGGCAAGAGCTATTTCCGCGACCGCCGCGTGGTCGATCTAGTCATCGAGAAGATGCCGGTGTCGATCTCGCTGGGGCTGTGGACCACGCTGATCGTCTATCTGGTGTCCATTCCCCTGGGCATCGCCAAGGCGGTGCGCGACGGGCAGCCCTTCGACGTGTGGACGTCGGGCATCGTGATCGTGGGCTACGCGATCCCCAGCTTCCTGTTCGCCGTGCTGCTGATCGTCGTGTTCGCAGGCGGGCGCTATCTGGACTGGTTCCCGCTGCGCGGGCTGGTGTCCGACAACTGGTCGGATCTGCCATGGTGGCAACAGGTGCTGGATTACTTCTGGCACATGGTGCTGCCGGTGATGTCCATGGTGATCGGCGGCTTCGCCGGCCTGACCATGCTGACCAAGAACTCCTTCCTGGAGGAGATCAACAAGCAGTACGTCATCACCGCGCGGGCCAAGGGGCTGGCGGAGCGGCGGGTGCTGTACGGGCACATCTTCCGCAACGCCATGCTGATCGTCATCGCCGGTTTCCCCGGCGCCTTCATCGGCATCCTGTTCACCGGCGCCTTGCTGATCGAGGTGATCTTCTCGCTGGACGGGCTGGGCCTGCTGGGCTTCGAGGCAGCGATCAACCGCGATTACCCGGTGATGTTCGGGACGCTGTATTTCTTCACGCTGCTGGGTCTGATCATGAACCTGATCGGCGACATCACCTACGTCGCCGTGGACCCGCGCATCGACTTCGAAGCGCGGAGGGTGTGATGGCCGCATCGCCCCTTGCCTCGCCTCTCGCACCGCGCTTCATGGGCATGCGCGTCACGCCGCTGACGCGGCGGCGGCTGTCGAACTTCCGCGCGAACCGGCGGGGCTTCTGGTCCTTCTGGATCTTCCTGGTGCTGTTCACGCTGTCGCTGTTCGCGGAGTTCATCGCCAACGACAAGCCGCTGCTGGTCAAATACGACAACGCGCTGTACTGGCCGGTCTTCCAGACCTACCCGGAGACGACCTTCGGCGGCGAGTTCGAGACGGAGACCGACTACCGCGACCCCTACGTGCGCGACCTGATCAACGGGAAGGGCTGGGCCGTCTGGCCGCCGATCCCCTACAGCTACCGCACCATCAACTACAACCTGCCGGTCCCCGCCCCCGCCCCGCCGTCCGCCGACAACTGGCTGGGCACCGACGACCAGGGGCGCGACGTGGTGGCGCGGCTGATCTACGGCTTCCGCATCTCGGTCCTGTTCGGGCTGGTGCTGACGCTGTTCTCGTCGGTCGTCGGCATCATGGCGGGCGCGGTCCAAGGCTACTTCGGCGGGCTGACCGACCTGCTGTTTCAGCGCTTCATCGAGATCTGGTCGGGCCTGCCGACGCTGTTCCTGCTGATCATCCTGTCCAGCGTGGTCACGCCGAACTTCTGGTGGCTGCTGGGCCTGCTGCTGCTGTTCTCCTGGACCTCGCTGGTCGGAGTGGTGCGGGCGGAGTTCCTGCGGGCGCGCAACTTCGACTATGTGCGCGCCGCCCGCGCGCTGGGCGCCACCGACGCCACCATCATGTACAAGCACGTGCTGCCCAACGCGATGGTCGCGACGCTCACCTTCCTGCCCTTCATCCTGAACGGCTCCATCACCACGCTGACCGCGCTGGACTTCCTGGGCTTCGGCCTGCCACCGGGATCACCGTCGCTGGGCGAGCTGCTGGCGCAGGGCAAGGCAAACCTGCAAGCGCCATGGCTGGGCCTGACCGCCTTCTTCGTGCTAGCGATCATGCTGAGCCTGCTGATCTTCATCGGCGAGGCGGTGCGCGACGCCTTCGATCCGCGCAAGACCATCGGCCAGCTGTCCACCGCAACCGCAACCGCCAACGAGTCGGGCGCGGTGGTCGAAAAGCAGAAGGCGGCGGAATGACCACCCTCAAGAAGGCGGAATAGCCCATGACCACCCAGCCTCCCCTCACCGATCTCCTCCAGGTCCGCAACCTGCACGTCGATTTCCGCTCCGCCGGCGGGACGATGCACGCGGTCAAGGGCGTGTCGTTCGACATCGCGAAGGGCGAGACCGTCGCGCTGGTCGGCGAGTCCGGGTCGGGCAAGTCGGTCACGGCGCTGTCGATCCTGCAACTGCTGCCCTACCCCATGGCGCACCATCCCCAGGGCTCCATCCGTTTCCGCGACACGGAGCTGGTGGGGGCGGAGGAGAAGGTGCTGCGCGACGTGCGCGGCAACCGCATCGCCATGATCTTTCAGGAGCCGATGACCTCGCTGAACCCGCTCCACAGCATCGAGCGGCAGATCAACGAGACGCTGTTCCTGCACAAGGGCCTGACCCGCGCCGCCGCGCGCAAGCGCACGCTGGAGCTGCTGCGGCTGGTCGGCCTGCCGAGCCCGGAAAAGCGCCTGGGCGCCTATCCGCATGAACTGTCGGGCGGCCAGCGCCAGCGCGTGATGATCGCCATGGCGCTGGCTAACGAGCCGGACCTTCTGATCGCCGACGAGCCGACGACCGCGCTGGACGTGACCATCCAGGCGCAGATTCTGGAGCTGCTGAAGGATCTCCAGCGCCGCTTCGGCATGGCGCTGCTGCTCATCACCCACGACCTGGGCGTGGTGCGCAAGATGGCCGACCGGGTCTGCGTCATGAATCAGGGCGAGATCGTCGAGCAAGCCAACGTCGCCGACATCTTCATCCGCCCGCAGCACCCCTACACCCAGAAGCTTCTGGCTGCCGAGCCCAAGGGCAACCCGCTGACCCCGCCGGAGAACGCGCCGGAGGTGATGGCCGCCGACAGCCTGAAGGTCTATTTCCCGATCAAGAAGGGCCTGCTGCGCCGGACCGTCGATTACGTCCGCGCGGTGGACGGCGTGTCGGTGGACGTGCGCCGGGGCCACACGGTCGGCGTGGTCGGCGAGTCCGGGTCCGGCAAGACGACGCTGGGCCTCGCGCTGCTGCGGCTGCACGCCAGCGAGGGGGCGATCCGCTTCGACGGAAAGAACATCCAGGGCTTGCAGGCGGCGAGGCTGCGCCCGCTGCGCCGGGAGATGCAGGTGGTCTTCCAGGACCCCTACGGCAGCCTCAGCCCGCGCATGTCGGTCGGCCAGATCATCGGCGAGGGGTTGCAGATCCACGGCATGGGGTCCGGCAAGGAGCGCGACGCCATGGTCGCCCAGGCGCTGGAGGAGGTGGGCCTCGACCCCGCCAGCCGGCACCGCTACCCGCACGAATTCTCCGGCGGCCAGCGCCAGCGCATTGCCATCGCCCGCGCGCTGGTGCTGAAGCCGAAGTTCGTGGTGCTGGACGAGCCGACCTCGGCGCTCGACATGTCGGTGCAGGCGCAGATCGTGGACCTGCTGCGCGACATCCAGGCGCGGCACAACCTCGCCTACCTCTTCATCAGCCACGACCTGAGGGTGGTGCGGGCGCTCAGCAGCCACGTCATCGTCATGAAGGACGGCAAGGTGGTGGAGCAAGGCCCGACCCGCCGCATTTTCGAGGAGCCGGAGCAGGACTACACACGCGCCTTGCTGGCCGCCGCGCTGAATCTGGAAGCCATGAAATCGGAGGCCGTGAGGACATAAATCAATCTTCCGTGTTGTTCATACGCACGGATGCGGTAGCCTCCGATCAAGAATTGGAGGCGCCCATGTTTTTGTCGCGGCTTGTCTATTTTAGTCATCCCGTTCCGCTTGGGAATGCAGATGTTACCGACATTCTGACAAAATCTTACGCGAACAATTATCTGGAGAACCTCACGGGCGCCCTTTTCTACAACGGCAGCTGGTTCGTTCAGGTTCTGGAGGGCGCGCGCGACATCGTAACGCAGATGTTCCTGAAGATTTCGGCGGACCCGCGCCACACGGGCGTGACGCTGATGGAATTCGGCACCGCGCAGCAACGCCTCTTCGCCGAATGGGAGATGCGCTACATCGGCGCCGGGCCGCTTCAGGAAGCGATCATCCGGAAATACATGCCCGCCGGGTTCGACCCGACCGTCATCGCCGAGAGCGCCGCGATGGTCCGCCTGCTGCGCGAGCTGGCGGACGCGACCCCGCCCGATCCCTCCCCGCGGAGCTGACGGGCTTCTCTTTTTCCAACGCCACTTCCCTCCACTGGCCCGGCGCCAGCCCGTCCAGCGTCCAGTCGCCGATGGACCAGCGGATCAGGCGCAGGGTCGGGAAGCCGACCGCCGCCGTCATGCGGCGGACCTGCCGGTTGCGGCCCTCGCGCAGGGTCAGCGCGATCCAGCGGGTCGGGATGCTGGCGCGGTAGCGCACTGGCGGGTCGCGCGGCCAGAGGTCGGCCGGTTCGTCCATCATCCGGGCCTCGGCCGGCAGGGTCGGGCCGTCGTTCAGCGTCACCCCGTCGCGCAGGCGCTGCAACGCCTCCTCCGTGGGCAAGCCCTCCACCTGCACCCAATAAGTCTTCGGCAGCTTGTGCCTGGGCGAGGCGATGCGCGCGATCAGCGCGCCGTCGTCGCTCAGCGCCAGCAGCCCCTCACTGTCGCGGTCGAGCCGCCCGGCGGCGTAGACGCCCTTCACCGGAACATGGTCGGCCAGCGTCGGGCGGCCCTGGTCGTCGGTGAATTGCGGCAGCACGCCATAGGGCTTGTTCAGCAGGATCAGACGGGGCACGGTTGGCTCAAAGGGTTCGAGAACGAATGACAGCACCACAGCTTTCAATGATACAGGGGTTTGCATCGTGACGCTTCTTTTCTGCTCCACCACCGACGAGCCCGGGCGCTGGCCGGAGGAACTGGGCAAGCGCCTGCCCGATCTGGAGGTCCGCTACTGGCCGGACCTGAACGGGAATGGCGGGGACCCGGCGGACATCGACATGGCGCTGGTGTGGAAGCCGCCGCACGGCCTGCTGGCCAGCCTGCCGAACCTGAAGCTGATCGTGTCGCTGGGCGCTGGCGTGGAAAGCCTGCTGCTCGATCCCACCCTGCCGGATGTGCCGCTGGTCCGCATGGTGTCGGAAGGGCTGACCGTGGACATGGCCGGCTACGTCGCCCTTCAGGTGCTGCGCTGGCACCGGCAGCTGGACGAGTACAAGGATCTGCAACGGGCCGGCAGCTGGAAGCCGCTGGGGCACAAGCCGGCCTCGGAGGTCAGCGTCGGCATCCTGGGGCTGGGCGAGCTGGGCACCGCCTCGGCCAGGACGCTGCTGAGCATGGATTACCGCGTGCTGGGCTGGAGCCGCTCGCCGAAGGCCCTGGAGGGGGTGGAAGGCTTCGCCGGGCCGGAGGGGCTGGCGGCGATGCTGCCGCAATGCGACCTGCTGGTCTGCCTGCTGCCGCTGACGCCGGACACCCAGGGCATCCTGAACCGCGACCTGTTCGCCGCCCTGCCCCAGGGAGCCGTGGTCGTCAACGCCGCGCGCGGCGGGCATCTGGTCGAGGACGATCTGCTGGCGGCGCTCGACAGCGGTCATCTGGCCGGGGCCAGCCTGGACGTGTTCGTGGAGGAACCGCTGCCGGAGGGACACCCGTTCTGGCGCCACCCGAAGGTGCACGTCACACCGCACGTCGCTGCCATCACCCACGCCTCGCGCTCCGCCGACGTGGTGGCCGATGCCGTCCGCGCCTTCCGCGAGGGGCGGCCCCTGCCGAACCTCGTGGACCGCTCCAAGGGATACTGAGGAGGAGATTAAACCGCTTCGCTGGGGACGGGGGTTTTGGCGGGCTTCAGTTCCGCCTCAAGCCTCGCCTTGGCGGCGGCGGCCATTTCCTCCTCCGCCTGGACCTTCGCCATGTCCTCCGGCGCCACTGCCCCGGCGGCGATGACCAGTTCGGCGAAGTCGGAAAGGAAGACGCTGCCCTTCACCGTGCGCTGGACGAGCACGTTGCGCTTGTCCTCGGTGTCGCGCTTGCGCTTGACGAAGCCCAGCAGCGACAGCCGATCGAGCGCGCGGGTGACGGCGGGCTTTGAGATGTTCAGCGTGGCGGCCAGCCCGCGCACGGTGTGCGGCGGGTCGGTCAGGTAAATCTGCAGCATGATCGCCATCTGGCGGGCCGACAAATCCGGCCCATCCTGCCGCACGCTGGCAACCAGCGCGGTGCGCCACAACCCGAGCGCCTTGAGGTTCCGTGCCATGCTTACCCCCGCAAGCCGCACCCGGATCCCGCCCCCGGACGCGCGGTCCCGAGTTTTGCCCAACCCCGCCCAAACTGGCAAGCGTTTCGGAGCCGGATCAAATTGGTCACGGAGTCGCGGGCACCTCAGGCCCAATCCGGCGGAACCGGACGGCGGCGGATATGATGAACGCGCAGGATTTCCAGAACGGCCGCCGGTTCATTGGTTGCCGAGACGCGATAGATGATCCGGTACGGAAGATTGGGAATTTTGAACTCTCGCGTTCCCGGAAAAAGGCCCGGCTTCCCGAGCCCTGGGCGTTCCGCGATGAGGTCCACCACATCGTGGATACGTTGACCGACTTTCAATGCGGCTGTTTCATTGTGCTGACGGATGTATTGGGAGATTTCTTCGATGTTCCGAATGGCGCTACGAAGGTAACGGACCTTCACGGCGCGTTCAGCGGCTTGCCGAACGAGGCAAAAGCCTGCTCCACCTCGTCGTCTGTGGCGAAATCACCGGCATCGGCTTCGGCGACGGCACGGCGGATTTCCTCGAATTCCTCAAGCTGCTCAGACAGATAGGATTCTACAGCGCGTTCCAGGTGCCATGCGGCGTCATGATCGCTAGCCCGTGACAGGCGGTCGAGTGTCTCGGCGGTCTTTTCATCCACACGAATGGTCATCGACACCGCTGACGGCATGTTCAGGCCTCGCTGCCTTTAGAACCGAAGTGAAGGGTAGGCGTGAGTGGGCAAGCTTTCAAGCACGCGGCGCGGGCGCTCCGCGCAAGAGCCCTTCAGTGCTGAGGTCTTCGTCCACGTCGGGCCAGTGAATGCCGTAACCGCCACCGGCGATTTCCCAATTGCGGCGCTGTTCCGGCGTGGCGTCGAACAGGCGCGGGTACCAGGCGAGCGGCACGGCGATGGAGCGCCCATCCTTCAGGTCCACCGTCAGCCGCTCATCGTCAAGCGACACGGACTTGATGCGCAGGTCAACCTTGGGTGCCGAAAAAGCCATGCCATTCCTCCAGGAACCGCTCACGGTGCTCGCGCACAATCCGCAGCACCTCGGCCAGATCCTTTGCCGAGTGGCCCATATTAAGGGCAACCGACACCGGGGTCAGCCACGCTTTCGCCGATGCGCCGCCACGGTCCACATGTACATGTGGCGGCTCGTTGGGTTCATGGCTGTAGAAGTAGAACCGAAAGCCGTCCTGGCGATGGATGGTCGGCATGGTGTCGTCCTGAAGGGAAGGGCGACAACCGATTATGCACATAAAATAGAAAAAGTCTCTACAAAAAACCGGAACGATTGTTCCCAAATATGCCCCGAACGTTCCCCCAACACTCGTCGCCACGAAAACGGGTGTTGGGCCGCGCTGCACTTGGCCCAACCTATGCTGCAGTGGAATATGGTCAGTAAATCAGCTCGTTCTCGCCACCACCCTCGGCGATGACGATTTCGCCACGCGCAGCCAAGTCCTTGGCGAGCTGGACCATGTACATCTGCGATTCGTCCACCTCGCGGACGCGGACCGGCCCCATGGCCGCCATGTCTTCGCGCAGGATCTTCGCGGCGCGCTCGGACATGTTGGAGAAGAACAGGTCCTTCAGCGTCTCCGACGCGCCCTTCAGGGCGGTGGCGAGCTTCTGCTTGTCCACGCTGCGCAGCAGGGTCTGGACGCCGGACGGGTCCATCTTCGACAGATCCTCGAAGGTGAACATCAGCGACTTGATGCGCTCGGCGCTGTCGCGGTTGCGTTCCTCCAGGGCCGCCATGAAGCGGTGCTCGGTCGTGCGGTCCAGGCCGTTGAAGATTTCCGCCAGCATCTCGTGGCTGTCACGGCGGCTGGTGCGGGCGAGGTTGGTCATGAACTCGGTGCGCAGCGTGCGCTCGACGTCGTCCAAAACCTCCTTCTGCACAGCCTCCATGCGCAGCATGCGCATAATGACTTCCATCGCGAAGCTTTCCGGCAGCTGGGTCAGCACGCGGCCCGCATGCTCCGGCCGGATCTTGGACAGCACCACGGCGACGGTCTGCGGATACTCGTTCTTCAGATAGTTGGAGAGGACCGATTCGTTGACGTTCGCCAGCTTATCCCACATGGTTCGGCCGGCCGGACCACGGATTTCCTCCATGATCTGATCGACCTTGTCCTTGGGCAGGGTCTTCATCAGCAGGCGTTCGGTCGAGTCGAACGAGCCGACCAGCGAGCCGGTGGCCGACATCTGCTCCGCGAATTCGACGAACAGGCGCTCAATGATGTTGGCGGACACCGTGCCCAGGTTCGCCATGACCTGGGACAGCTCCTTGATCTCCTCGTCATCCATCATCGAAAAGAGCTTGGTGGAATGCTCCTCGCCCAGCGCCAGCATCAGGATGGCGGCCTTCTCCGGACCGGTGAGGGTACGGTAGTCCTCGCGAACCTTCAGCGCCATGAATCGGTCTCCACCACATCACCGGACGCACAATTCCGCCGGTCGTAACGCAATCGTTTTAAACCTTTCCGAATCGCCGATCCACCCCCGCGCGCGGGCACGGGGGTGACAATTTTAACCATACCCGATCAGGTTCCGCCGCTCAGGTCTTCCCGAAGCGCTTGGCGATCACGGCGTAGGCGGCGCGCAGGCCCAAGGCCTCCCCGCCCTCCGGCCGGCCGGGACGGGCCGAACCGTTCCAGGCGTAGGTGTCGAGATGCGCCCAGGGCGTCTCCTTCGACACGAACTCCTGCAGGAACAGGCCGGCGGTGATGGCGCCCGCGAAGCCGTTGCTTGTGACGTTGCCGATGTCGGCCACCTTGCTGTCCAGCCCCTTGCGGTAGGGCGCCCACAGCGGCAGGCGCCACAGCGGGTCGTTCTCCGCCTCGCCAGCGGACAGCAGGTCGTTGGCAAGCGCGTCGTCGTTGCAGAGCAGCGCGGGCAGGTCGGGTCCGAGCGCCACACGCGCCGCACCGGTCAGCGTGGCGAAGTCGATGATGAGGTCCGGCTTTTCCGAATCCGCCTCGGCCAACGCGTCGCACAGGATCAGGCGCCCCTCGGCGTCGGTGTTGCCGACCTCTACGGTCAGGCCCTTGCGCGTCTTCAGCACGTCCATCGGCTTGAAGGCGTTGCCGGAGATGACGTTCTCCACGGCGGGCACCAGCACGCGCAGGCGCACCGGCAGCCCCGCCATCATGATCATGCGGCCGAGCGCCAGCGCGTGCGCCGCCCCGCCCATGTCCTTCTTCATCATCAGCATGGCCGAGGACGGCTTGATGTCCAGGCCGCCGCTGTCGAAGCACACGCCCTTGCCGACGATGGTCACCTTCGGGTGAGTCGGGTGGCCCCAGCGCAGGTCGATCAGCCGGGGCGCGCGGGGGCTCGCGCGGCCGACGGCGTGGATGGCCGGATAGTCGCGGTCGAGCAGGCCGTCGCCGACGATGACGTCCAGCCCCGCCTCGAACTCCTCGGCCAGCAGGGCGGCGGCCTCGGCGAGCTGGGCCGGGCCGAGGTCGTTGGCCGGCGTGTTGACGAGGTCGCGCACGAGGTAGGTGGCGGTCGCGGCGCGCTCCACCTCGCCATGGTCGGCGTTCTTCGGCCAGATCAGGTTGGCGAAGGTCTTGTCGGACGCCTTGTAGCGGCCGAAGCGGTAGCTGCCCAGCGCCCAGCCCAGCGCGGCGCGGGTGGCGGCGCGGCGATCCAGATCGGCGTCGATGCGGTAGTTGCCCGGCGGCAGGCTGGACGGCAGGCCGGCGAAAGCCCAGAGGTCGTCGAGCGCCGAGACGCCGACCAGCACGCGGGCGATTGCCCCGTTATCACCCGGCAGATAGGCGGTGGCGCCCGCCTCCGCCCCGAAATTCAGCGCCTTGACCCAGGCGGCCGTGGCGGGCGGCTGGGCGTCCAGCCAGCCGGACAGGTCGGCTTTGGTCAGCGGGGTGATGGCAACGGTGTCGGTGCCGGCCGTGGCAAGCAGGGTGGCGAGCAAGACGGGCGTCCTTCGTCTGACTTTGAAAACAGGGACAGGAGGATGGCGCGCCGGGGCGGGCCTGAAAAGGGGGAATGAGGGCGACCTTGCCCCCAAGGGGGGATCGGGTATGCTCCGGCTCTCGCCTGCAACCGGGGACATTCGATGACCGACCTGACCCTCATCATCGGCAACAAGGCCTACTCGTCCTGGTCCCTGCGGCCCTGGCTGGTGCTGAAGCACATCGGCCAGCCGTTCGCGGAGGTGGTGATCCCGCTCCGTCAGTCGGACAGCAAGGCGCGCGTTCTGGAGCATTCGCCGGCCGGCAAGGTGCCCGCGCTGAAGCATGGCGACCGCGTGATCTGGGATTCCCTGGCGATCTGCGAGTATCTGGCGGAAACCTTCCCCGAGGCGAAGCTGTGGCCGGACGACGCCCACGCCCGCGCGGTGGCGCGTTCGGTGTCGGCGGAGATGCATTCGGGCTTCATGGGTCTGCGCACGCACATGCCCATGAGCCTGAAGACCATGCGCCCCGGCGTGGGCCGCACCCCGGACAGCGAGGCCGACATCGCCCGCGTGACGGCGATCTGGCGCGAGACGCGGGAGCGGTTTGGAAAGGAAGGACCGTTCCTGTTCGGCCGCTTCTCCATCGCCGACGCCATGTACGCACCGGTGGTGACGCGCCTCGTCACCTACGGGGTCGAGCTGGACGCGGTCTGCCGGGAGTATGCGGAGACGGTGCGCGCCCTCCCGTCCATGCGGGAATGGACCGCCGCCGCCGAGGCCGAGCCCTGGGTCATCCCGGTCGAGGCGCTCTAAGGCGGGGCGCTTTGAGCGGCCCCCTGCGATAAGCTCCTGCGGCGGGCCCCCACCCTAACCCTCCCCCATGCTGCGCACGGGGGAGGGAATTGGCGCAGAATTCTCCTTCCCCCGCCGAAGGTGGGGGAAGGTCGGGATGGGGGCCCGGCTACTGCGACGGACCCGACGTCGGCTCGTTGGCGGCGTTGCCGGCGAGGCCGACCTCGCGGTAGTAGCGCTCGGCGCCGGGGTGCAGCGGGACCGACACGTTGGCGATGGCCTTCGTCGGGTCGAAGCTGCGCCCCTTCGGGTGGCCTTCGATCAGCAGACGGCGCGTGTTCTCGTGCCACAGCGCCTTGGTCACGCCGTGGATCAGGTCCGGGTCGCGGTCGGCGCGGACCAGCAGTTCGGCCCCGACCCCCAGCGTCGGCGTGGCCGCCACGCCGGGATAGGTGTCCGCGGGGATGGTCAGTTCCGTGTAGAATCGCTGCCGGGCGCGCAGGCGGTCGGCCATCTCGCCGTCCAACGGCAGCAGCCGGATCGGCACGCGTGCCGCCACGTCGCTGACCGCCGCCACGGGCCAGCCCCCGACCATGAAGAAGCCGTCCAGCTCGTTCTTCGCCAGACGGTCGGCCGCCGTGCCGGGCTTCAGGTAGGCGGGCTTCATCTCCGCCTCCTTCACGCCGAAGGCGTCCAGGATCTGACGCGCCTCGACCAGCGTGCCGGAGCCCTCCTCGCCCAGCGACACCGCCCTGCCCTTCAGGTCGGCGATGGTGTGCAGATCGCCGTCGGCGCGGACCACCAGCTGAAGCGCCTCCGAATAGAGCATGCCGATGGAGCGCAGCGCCTCGAAGGGCGGCTTGCCGGTGAAGGTGCCGGTGCCGGTGTAGGCCCAATAGGCGATGTCGGCCTGCGCAAGCCCGGCCTCCACGCCGCCGGAGCGCAGCAGCTCGATGTTCTCGACCGAGCCCAGCGTCGCCTGCGCCACCACGATCAGGCCCGGCACGCCGCAGCTGCCGCCCCGGTCGCAGGGGCGCGAGCCCGGCGGGTTGGAAATGGCGTTGGCGATCAGACCGCCGATCGGGAAATAGGTGCCCGACGTGGTGCCCGTGCCGATGCGGAAATAGCGGATGTCCTGCGCGGCCAGCCGGCCGGGCAAACCGCTCAGCAGAAGGGATCCGGCCAACCCCGCCAGAACATGGCGGCGACTGGGGCCTTTCGGCAAAAGGCGGGTGTTGGCTCCTGCGCGCGGCACCGGCGGGTCCACCCTTCCTGCTGGAATCGGTTTGAGGAAACGCCTCTACAAGAAATGCCAGCACGCGGCGCTTTTCAAGGCGGTAAGGGTCAAAAGGTGCCCAGCAGATCAAGAAGGCCGACGAGTGCTACCGCGCCGCCACACACCTGCACCGCCCGCGCCGACACCGCCTGCCCCAGAACCGCCGACAGGCCGAGGCCGGCGCAGGCCACCAGCAGCAGCCCCGCCGCGTAGCCGGCCCAGAACAGCGGGCCGCCCATGTGCACGTAGCCGTGGAAGACGGCGGCCACCGCCACGATCAGCACCGCCAGCACCAGCGGCACCCGCAGGGCGGCGGCGACCAGAACGCCCATCAGGATGAGGGAGGCCGCCAGCCCCTCCCCCGCATAGGGCAGGCGCACATCGAATTGGGCGGCGAGCCCGGCGGCCAGCGCCGCCGTCAGGGCGGAAACCGGCAGCTGCCACACGGCGGCCCCGCCGTTCTGCCCGGCCCAGACGCCGATGGCGAGGAAGCCCAGAAGATGTTGCAGGACCCACACCGGCTCGGTCAGGCCGGTGCCGAACGGCCCGGTCACCGTCACCCGCGCTAACGCGGGCGCGGTTGTCAGCCCGATCGCAAGAACCGCCAGAAGAACCGACCGGATCGCCGCCATGCCCTACCCCTTTCGCGCACCGTTGCGCCGGTATGGCGGCGGGCGCGGGTGGGGTCAAGTGACCATGCTTACCGACCGATCACCGCTCCCATCAGCGGCCGAGCGGGCTGGTCCCATACTGGCGCAGATCCTGTTGCTTGCGCATCAGGTCGCGCTGTTGCAGCGGGTCGAGCTGGCCCAAGGCGTCCTCCGTGCGCAGGCGGTCCACCTCCGGACGCATCAGGTCGTACTTGAAGCGGTCGGTCATCGCCTCGGTCGAGGGGGCGGTGGGCTGCGGTCGCGGCGTCGGCATCTCGATGAGCGACGGCGGCGGTGGCGAGGAGCTGCCCCGGCGGCGCTGTGGAGCGGGCTGCTGCTGAGTCGGCGGCTGCTCCGGAGCCTGCGCGGTCTTCTGCCGGATCTGGGGTTGGGCCTGGGGTTGGGCCACATCGGGCCGCGCGTTCTCCTCGGCCTGGAGTTGGCGCAGGGTCTTGCGCTCACCACCCGGCAGGTAGGTCTGCGTGCGGACGGGCGAGACGGACTGGGCTTGGCCGGGCGTCTCGTCCCGAATTTCCCCCGTCGCGCAGGCGGCGAGCAGCAACGCGGCGGCGAGACACAGTGGATGCGGTTTCATTCCAAGAATGTCGTCCTCCGCCACGATGGGGACAAGGTGCCCCAGGCGGGGTCAGCCGATATCCCATACGCGTGTATCAATGTGCGGGGATCAATGTGCGTGCATCGTGCGTGCGGACTCCCCTCCGCCGCTGTTTGCCGCTATCATGTTCTTGATTTGTTCTGAGCAATCCAACGGCGGGAAGGAGGACGGGCATGACACGGCGCATCGTATCGCTTTGGCTGCCACGGCTGTCCACCGACGCGCACGTCCGCCGTTTCCCGGAGCTGCGGGACCGGCCGCTGGCCGCCGTTCTGGCGGAGTGCGGGCGGCTCACCGTCGTCGCCGTGAACCAAGCGGCGGAGGCGGCCGGGGTGCTGCCGGGCATGACTCTGGCCGACGCCCGCGCCGTCGAGCCGGCTCTGGCCGTCTTCGACGCCGAACCCGAGTCGGACGCGCGGCTGCTGGAACGGCTCGCTGCGTGGTGCACGCGCTACACACCCTGGACGGCGCCGGACGGGACCGACGGGGTGGTGTTGGACGTCACCGGCTGCGCCCATCTGTTCGGCGGCGAGCGGGCCTTGCTGGCCGACCTGAAGGCGCGGCTGGCGGCGGCCGGCTTCGAGTCGCGCGCCGCGCTGGCCGATACCCCGGCGGCGGCCTGGGCCGTGGCGCGGTTCGGCACGCACGCCATCATCCCCGCCACCCAGCAACGCGCCGCCCTCGACCTGCTGCCGGTCGCCGCGTTGCGCCTGCCCGTCACCGCCGTGGAGGGATTGGCGGCGGTGGGCCTGCGGCGCATCGGCGATCTGCACGCCATGCCACGCGCCGCGCTGGCCGCCCGATTCGGGACGGCGGTGACGCGGCGGCTCGACCAGGCGCTCGGGCGGCTGGACGAACCGGTGTCGCCGCGCCGGCCGGTGCCGCCGCACAGCGTGCGCCTCGCTCTGCCCGAGCCGATCTCGACGCCCGAAGCCATCGCCGGCGCCGTGCGTCACCTGCTGGACAGGCTCCGCGTCGGGCTGGAGGCAGCGCAGGAGGGCGCCCGCCGCCTGCTGCTGGAGACGCACCGGGTGGATCACCGTCTGGAGGATCCGCCGCAAACGCTCACCATCGGCACCAGCCGTCCGGTGCGCGACGCGGGCGCGCTGATGCGCCTGTTCGCGCAGAAGCTTGAACGCATCGAACCCGGCCCCGGCATCGAGCTGATAGTACTCTCCACCACTGAGGCTGGGCCGCTGGGCGCGGTGCAGACCGGGCTGGACGGGACGGGCGACGAGTCGGCGCTGGGCGAGTTGGTGGACCGGATCGGCAACCGGCTGGGCGAGCGGGCGGTGCTGCGGCTCATTCCCCGGCCGAGTTGGCTGCCCGAGCGCAGCGTGGCACCGGCGGCGGCGATGATGGCCGCCGCGAACGATCCGCTTTGGCCCCCCGCTTTATGGCCCCCTGTCTTATGGCCTGACGACCGGCCGCGCCCGGTGCGGCTGCTCGCCCCGCCGGAGCCCATCGACGCCATGGCCCCTGTCCCCGACGACCCGCCGGTGATGTTCCGCTGGCGCGGCGCCGTCCACCGCGTCCGCCACGCCGACGGGCCGGAACGCATTGAGGCCGAATGGTGGCGGCGGGAGGGAGAGGTGCGCGATTATTACCGCGTCGAGGACGCCGACGGCCGCCGCTTCTGGGTCTTCCGCCAGGGGCTCTACCAGCCCGACGTGACGGCCCCGTGGTTCCTGCACGGGTTCTTCGGGTGAGCGGGGTTGCCCCAAATCCCCTCGCCCGGCCCCGCCGGGAGAGGGAGGGACCCGCGAAGCGGGAGGGTGAGGGCTTGGTTTCTTGGGAAAACCTAGCCCTCACCCGGCCCTGCGGGCCACCCTCTCCCATCGGGGATGGGAGAGGGGAATCATGACCCCCTACGCCGAACTCCAGGTCACCACGAACTTCAGCTTCCTCGAAGGGGCGTCGCACCCGGATGAACTGGCGCGGACCGCCGCGTCGCTCGGGCATGCGGCCATCGCGGTGACCGACCGCAACACGCTGGCCGGGGTGGTGCGGGCACACCTTGCCGCCAAGGAGCACGGGCTGCGGCTGGTCGTCGGCTGCCGGCTCGACCTGACCGACTCGGGCAGCGTGCTGGCCTACCCCACTGACCGCGCGGCCTACGCGCGGCTGTCGCGCCTGCTGACGCTGGGCAAGCGCCGGGCGCCGAAGGGGGAATGCTTCCTGGGACGCGAGGACGTGCTGGAGCACGGCCGGGGCATGCTGTTCCTGCTGGTCCCGCCGGAGCGGCGCGACGCCTCCTTCATCCATGAGCTGCGCGCGTGGAAGGCGGGGCTGGGCCGGCGGCTGCACCTTGCGGCCAGCCACCGCTACCGGGGCGACGACGCCAGGCGGCTGGCGTGGCTGGCCGGTCTGGCGGAGGCGGAGCGCGTGCCGCTGGTGGCGACCAACGACGTGCTGTGCCACTCCCCGGCCCGCCGCCAACTGGCCGACGTGCTGACCTGCATCCGCGAGGGCACGACCATCGACGAGGCCGGTTGGCGCCTGTCCGCCAACGCCGAACGGCACCTGAAGCCCGGCGTCGAAATGGCCCGCCTGTTCCGCCATTACCCGCACGCCGTCGCCCGCACGGTGGAGATCGCCGAGGCCTGCCGCTTCTCCCTGACGGAGCTGTGCTACGAATACCCGGACGAGGTCGCGGAGGACGGCCGCAGCCCGCAGGAGACGCTGATCGACCTGACGTGGCGCGGGGCGGCGAAGCGTTACCCGGACGGCGTTCCGGACAAGGTCACGGCGGCGCTGAACCATGAACTGGGGCTGATCGGGCAGCTGGGCTACGCGCCTTATTTCCTGACCGTGCACGACATCGTGCGCTACGCCCGCTCACAGGACATCCTCTGCCAGGGGCGCGGGTCGGCGGCCAACTCGGCGGTGTGCTACTGCCTGGGCATCACGGAGATCGATCCGGCCCGCTTCGATCTGCTGTTCGAACGCTTCGTCTCCGCCGCCCGCAACGAGCCGCCGGACATCGACGTCGATTTCGAGCATGAGCATCGCGAGCGGGTCATCCAGTACATCTATGGAAAATACGGCCGCGACCGCGCCGGGCTGACGGCCACCGTGATCCGCTACCGCGCGCGCGGCGCCATCCGCGAGGTCGGCAAGGCCATGGGGCTGTCGGCCGATCTGGTGGCGCGGCTGTCCAATTCCATCTGGGGCTGGAGCCGCGAAGGCGTGGACGAGGAACGCGCCCGCCAATACGGCCTCGACCCCGATGATCCGCGCTTGAAGCTGACCCTGGAGCTGGCGCGGGAGCTGATCGGCTTTCCCCGCCACCTGTCGCAGCATGTCGGCGGCTTCGTCATCACGCGCGGCCTGCTGAGCGAGCTGTGCCCCGTCGCCAACGCCGCCATGGACGGCCGCACGACCATCGAATGGGACAAGGACGACATCGACGCGCTGCGCATCCTGAAGGTGGACGTGCTGGCGCTGGGCATGCTGACCTGCATGCACCGGGCCTTCGACCTGCTGGAACGGCATTACGGCCGCTCGCTGACGCTGGCGACCGTCCCGGCGGAGGATCCGGCCGTCTACGCGATGCTGAGCAAGGCCGACAGCCTCGGCGTCTTCCAGGTGGAGAGCCGGGCGCAGATGTCCATGCTGCCGCGCTTGCGCCCCAGGGAGTTCTACGATTTGGTCATCCAGGTCGCCATCGTGCGGCCCGGCCCGATCCAGGGCGACATGGTCCACCCCTACCTGCGCCGCCGCAACGACTTGGAGCCGGTCAGCTATCCCTCACCCGAACTGGAAGCGGTTCTGCACAAGACGCTGGGCGTGCCGCTGTTCCAGGAGCAGGCGATGAAGATCGCCATCGTCGGCGCCGGCTTCAGCCCGGAGGACGCCGACCGGCTGCGCCGCGCCATGGCGACCTTCCGCAAAACCGGGCTGGTCCACACCTTCCGCGACCAGTTCATTGAGGGCATGGCCGCCAAGGGCTACGACCGCGCCTTCG
This sequence comes from Azospirillum soli, assembly GCF_017876165.1. Classification (GTDB taxonomy): domain Bacteria; phylum Pseudomonadota; class Alphaproteobacteria; order Azospirillales; family Azospirillaceae; genus Azospirillum; species Azospirillum soli. Next base: position 23,899 of record NZ_JAGINQ010000016.1, on the reverse strand, counting down.
CCGAGCGCTGCTTCCGCCAGATCGAGGGCTTCGGCGAATACGGCTTCCCGGAAAGCCACGCGGCGAGCTTCGCCCTGCTGGCCTACGTGTCGGCTTGGGTGAAGTGCTTCCATCCCGACGTGTTCGCGGCGGCGCTGCTGAACAGCCAGCCCATGGGCTTCTACGCCCCCGCCCAGATCGTCCGCGACGCGCGGGAGCATGGCGTGACCATCCTGCCGCCCGACGTGAACCGGTCCGACTGGGACTGCACGCTGGAGCCCTTGCACCCTCGCCCCTCCGGAGAGAGGCACGCCCTGCGCCTTGGCCTTCGCCTCATCCGGGGCATGACCGAAGACCACGCTCACGCCCTCGTCCTGTCGCGTGGGACCGGCTACCGCGACCCCTACGACCTGTGGCGCCGGGCGAGGCTGCCTGTGGCCACGCTGGAGCGGTTGGCCAAAGCCGACGCTTTCCGCTCGGCGGGGCTCGACCGGCGGGCGGCGCTGTGGGCGGTGAAGGCGCTGGGGGAGCAACCGCTGCCGCTGTTCGCGCAACTGGACGATTCCGGCATCGACGAGCCGGCCGCCGCCCTGCCCGGCATGGCCCTGGGCGAGCATGTGGTGATGGATTACGGCAGCCTGTCGCTGTCGCTGAAGGCGCACCCGATGGATCTGCTGCGCGACGGTTTCGCGGGCGTTACCCCGGCCGATCGACTGCGCGCGGTGCGCCCCGGCCGGCGGGTGACCGTGGTCGGGCTGGCGCTGGTCCGCCAACGGCCGGGCAGCGCCAACGGCGTCATCTTCATCACGCTGGAGGACGAAACCGGCATCGCCAACCTCGTCATCATGCCCGACGTGTTCGAGACGTTCCGGAAGGAGATCCTCAGCGCCCGCCTGCTTGCCGCCACCGGCCGCGTGGAGAAGGAAGGACCGGCGGGCGAGGTCATCCACCTGCGCGTCGAACGGTTGGTGGACCTGACCCACAGGCTGAACGACCTGATGGGAGACTTCGCCCCCGGCATGGCGGTCGGGGCGCTCCCGGAAGGGCGGAATTTCCGGTGAGGGCTCCGGCCGTTGGGCCCCCACCCTAACCCTCCCCCACCTTCGGCGAGGGAGGGAATTAAAAGCCCCTTCCCCCGTGCGCAGCATGGGGGAAGGTCGGGATGGGGGCCCGTTGCAAACGCCTTTGGGGAACGCCTTCGAAACGTCAGTCGATCAGGTCGGCCACTTCGCGGACGCGGCCGTTGTCGATCATGTACTGGACGAGATCCGGCCGTTCCTTGCCGTAGGCAAGGTGGCGGGCGCGCACGGCGGCGACCAGATCGCCGCCCCGGCCCAGCAGGTCGTCGGCGAACTCGATCATGCGCAGATTGGGCCAAGCCTTATGGCGGATGTTCACCACGGCGGCCATGGCGTCGGCGGCCGGACGCTCCGGGCGGGCCTGGGCCAGGATCATGGTCAGCGCGGCGGTCGAGCGCGAAATGCCGGCGTGGCAGTGCACCAGCAGATGCCCCACCCCCGCCGGTTCGGCCAGCAGGTCGCGGCCGAAGGCGAGGATGCGTTCCACGTCCGACCGCTGCGGCAGGACTTGGCCGAGATACGGGTCGATGATGTCGTGGAAGCGCAGTTCCAGCCGCTCGTGCTCGCCATAGGCGCCGAAGGCGGTCGGCTCCGGGTGGTTGGGGTCGAGGATCGACAGCACATGCGTCACCCCGGCCTCGCAGAAGCCGTTCAGTTCATCGAGGCCGCAAACGGTCAGGCCGAACGGGACGAAATCGCGGGACATGAATGCCTCTTATCCGTGGTCTTCCGGCGTTGCCGGCGCGTCCGCCTGAACCTCCGCCTCGGCCGGCGCAGCCTTCGGCAGCACCGGGCGCGGGCGCGGCGCGCGCAGCTTCTTCAGCAACAGCGAGAATGGCTTCAGCGCCCGGTCGAGGACCGTCGGGTCGGCCTCCAGCCGGGACAGCAGGAAGGCGCCGGCCTCCAGGGTCGAAACGCTTTCGCGCCGGGGCTCCTTGCGGGCCTGCCCATAAAGCGAGCGAAACTGCGGGTGCAGCACGATGCGGCGGCACTTCAGAAGCCACGGGTTGCGCCACCACAGGGTCTTGGCCTGGCTCCAGGTGCCGTCCAGCACGATGACGCCTTCCAAATCGCCCAGCACCAGATCGCTGTCCTTCTGGACGTTGCCGCCCTTGTCCACCACGGCGACCTCGGCCTTCGGCGCGTTGTCGCCCTGCTTGACCGGGCCGAGGTAGAGCACGCCCCAGCGCTTGTAATCGACTTCGCGCCCCAGGATGCGCTTCAGGTTCGACCAGCTGAGGCCGACCTTCAGGGCCGAATTCTTGAACTGGAGATGCGCGATCTGCGCCGTCCCCAGCGTCTCGCGCTTTTCCTGCGGGTGCTGGAGGATGAGCAGGAAGATCTGGTTGTCGATCGGCTCCACCGCCTCGCAAACGCACAAATGCTGAGGTTTTAGGCAGGTGGGGCAGGGTTCGGCGTGCATGGTCAGTCTCGGACAGAAAAGCGCGATGGCGCGACTATATGGGCCGCCCGGCGGCAAAAGGAAACCGAAAGGCGGATTCAGGGCCGTGATATAGCCTGTATCGAGGGTCGGGAGCGGGGTCGGATGAAAACAATGGGATTAAACGTTCGGTAACCAGTGACCTGGATCACTATGGGTCTGGACCTTGCATGATAGGGTCCAGGCATACACAGGACGGGTTGGGCTTGGAAAGGCTCTCCCCGACGATCAGAAGGAGGCCCGCCATGCTGCCCCCACATCTGGCCGACCGTTTGCTGAAGCAGCGGCGGGCCGAGGAATCGGCGGAATTCACCCGGCAGCTTCCGCTCTATGTGGAAGACCCCGCCTACCTTCATGACCCGGAACAGGACGGCGAGACGCCGCGCACGGAGCCGGACTGGGCGACCAACTACTGAGCCGGTCCTGACCCTGTTCGCTCAGGCGACCCCGACCAGCTTGTGTTGGGCCAATTGGCGTTCGGCGGGTTCAGCCACGACTGGCGCGGCCTGGGTCAGCGCACCGTCACGCCAGTCGAGCAACCACGCGCCCGGACGGCCTCCCCGGCAGCGCTCCAGCGCCACCCGCCAGCGCGGGTCTCCCACGCCCGGTTCATCGGGATCGCTGGGGGCCGAGCCGATGCTCCAGCGCGTAACGGCGGCACTCGCGGCGGAACGGCGCGGGCCGAGTTGCAGCAGGAATCCCGTCACACCCGAAGACTCGGCGGCCAGTTGAAGCCGCCGGCTTGCCGTCAGATCCAGGCCGCCGGCCTCGCCCAGCACGGCCGACAGGCGCTTGCAGCGCAACGCCTCCTCCATCGCCCACAGGGCGTCGGCATCCCGCGTCGCGCGCACGGCGATCAGGCGATCCGGCGTCAGCCCATAGGCCGCCAGCCCGGCGGCGTGCAAATCCCGTCCCCGCACGATCCACACGGCTGGAGCCGCCCCCGTCGCCAGCCGCGCGAGCAGGCCGGCGGCGAAAGCCGTTCCGGCGCCGGGGTCCTCCCCCGCCACCTCGTGCAGGCAGCCGAGCGGCAACCCGCCCCCCGGCAGCGCCGAATCGAGATCGGGCAGGCCGAAGGGCAGAACGCGCGCGCCCTCCCCGCCCAGCCCCTCCAGGCGCTGGATGCGGGCGCGCAGATCGGCAAGGCGTGCGGCTTTATCCAGAGATGAATCCGGGGCCGCCGAAAGCAGGGCGTCGGGCATGACTCGAGTCCGTCGATCAGGCTTTTGTTCCTGATATGTTCTATCACAGCCCGCCCGTCCAGGGGAGTCCGCAAAGCAAAAGGGGCGCCCTTTCGGACGCCCCTTCGCGGGATCGGCTGTTGCGCCGGAACCGGTCAGCGGACCTGCTGGATCGCCGAGAGATGCCAGCGGCCGCCGCGCGGACGGGCGAAGGTCCAGACCTCCGTCGCCTCGACCGGGCGGTTGGGGTCGCCATCGACCACGCGGTTGGTCGCGCGCTCCACCGTCGTGTCGATCAGCGAGAAGCGCATCGCGACGGTGGCGTACTCGACGTTGCCCTCGCGCCACGCCTCGGCCAGGTCGCCCTGGAGCAGGCGGACGTCGGACAGCTTGTTGACCACGCCGCGGTTGGCGTTCTCGGCCAGTTCCTGGGAGAAGTAGGACAGCATCTCCGGCGTCACGACGGCGCGCAGAGCGGCCTGATCCTCCCGCCCGTAGGCGGTCTGGACCTCGACCAGCGTCTTCTCGAACGCCTCGTAGTCGGCCGGGCCGATGCCCACGTCGTCACGCCCGACACCCGGACGGGCCGCACCGGCCGGAGCGGCGCCGCCGCCCAGCGGGCCAGCACCGACCGGCCCACCACCGACCGGCCCACCACCGACCGGGTTGTAGCGCACGTCGGCGGCGTCGCGGTTCAGCGGGCCACCCGGCGGCACCGGGCCGGCGTAGGCGGTGTTGCCACCCAGCGGACCGGCGCCCATCGGCCGGCCGGCCTGCGCGGAGCGGTTCCGGAAGAACTTCATGGCCAGACGGACCAGGAACACGACCAGCAGGATCTGCAGGATGAAGCCCAGGATGCCGGCGAAGCTGCCCAGCCCCGAGAAGAAGCCGCCGCCGAACAGCAGGCCGCCGATGCCGGCGCCGATCAGGCCGCCCATCAGGGCCGGCATGAAGCCGCCGCGCGAGAAGAAGCCGCCGGACTGCGCCGCCGGAGCGGCCGCGCCCGGACGCTGCTGCATGCCCGGCGACGGGGTCGGGGCCGCGGAGCGTTCCATCGGGGCGGCGGTGGACGGCGCCGTGTTGGTCGTCGCCGGGGCCTCATAGGTGCGCGAGCCTCGGCTGCCCGAGGAGCTGCTCTTGCCGGCGCGGGCGTCGGCGGTGCCGGCGGTCAGCGCAACCGCCAGCGCGAGGGCGACGGCGCCAAAGGCGCGGGTCTTGGTACGAGTGGGTCGGGTGTTCTGGGTCATGGCCTGTCGTATCAGCCCTCTGGTCGGGTCGTCCGCTGTGTATGACGTCCGCATATATGGTGTGGTCTTGCCGCCTTTTTAGAGGGGGATGCGGCATTCCGAAACACGAAAGGGCACCCCCGGGGGATGCCCTTTTGATCGTTCGGTGCGCGAGACCGTCAGGCCGAGACCGCGCGGGCGAAGCGGCCGTCACGGTCGGAACCGCCACCCTGAAGGGCCGCGATGCCCCAGGCTTTGTCGCTCGCTCCCACGGACGCTCCGAGAGACCCCACGGCGGCCCCCATGGCAGCCCAGGTGCGGCGACGGACCTCGATCTGGCGGCGGCAGTCGCGCGAGCAGTAAAGCGGCGCCGGTCCACGGGACGAACTGCGTTTGAACGGCTGCCCGCAGCAGGCGCAGTAAAGGGTTTCCATGGTTTCCTCCCAAGCTCCGAATGCCCGGCCTTTGGTGGCCGGTGCCGTTTGTTCGTTTTGTTGTCGTTGAGCCCATTATTTCGCGCGCCAGCCCTTCGCACGCCAGCGAGCAATCGGCATATGGCCGTTGGTATCCGCTTCCTAAGACCAACAAAGGGCGGTTGAAATTGTTGCGCGAAGAATGGTTTAGCGTCCAAACGCAACCCCCGTTCCGCGTCAATCCGCCGCAAGCTCGACCTTTCGCTCGGGGCCTGATGCCCCTACATGCCCGACAGACCGATTCCGGTACCCCCGATTCCAGAGCACCCTGGAGCGCCCCGCGTGTTGAGGGCAAGGCGGCCGCCCCCGCAAGCCCGGATGACCGCAAAAAGACGACACAACAAGGCGAGTATGATGAAGCTTCCCGCGATCCGCCAATTTCTGCAAAGCGAGGCCACCGCCGGCGTGGCGCTGATGATCACCTCGGCCATTGCGCTGATCTGGGCGAATTCGCCCGCGGCCCCGCTGTACGAGGCGTTCCTCGCGCTGCCGGTGACCATGACGGCGGGCGGGATCGGGATCGACAAGCCGCTTCTGCTGTGGATCAACGACGGCCTGATGGCCGTGTTCTTCCTGCTCGTCGGGCTGGAGATCAAGCGCGAGGTGCTGGCGGGGGAACTGTCCAACCGCGCCAAGGCGATGCTGCCGGGCATCGCGGCGCTGGGCGGCATGGCGGTACCGGCGCTGGTCTATGTCTTTTTCAACTGGGGCGACCCGGTGACGCTCCAGGGCTGGGCCATCCCGGCGGCCACGGACATCGCCTTCGCGGTCGGCGTCCTGGCGCTGCTGGGGTCGCGGGTGCCGACGACGTTGCGCATTTTCCTGCTGGCGCTGGCGATCATGGACGACCTCGGCGCCATCGTCATCATCGCCGCCTTCTACAGCCACGGCATCGTCCCCACGGCGCTGGGCTTCGCCGCCATCGCCGGGCTGGGCCTGTTCTGGATGAACCTGATCGGGGTGCGCAGCCTGACGCCCTACATGCTGCTGGGGCTGGTGCTGTGGGTCTGCGTGCTGAAATCCGGCATCCACGCCACGCTGGCCGGCGTGGCGCTGGCCTTCGCCATTCCGTTGCGCGGCGATGGGAATGGAAACGGGAACGGGCATGAACATGGAAACGGTCATGAGGAGTCCCCCCTGCACCGGCTGGAGCACGCGCTGCACCCCTGGGTGGCCTATCTGATCCTGCCGGTCTTCGCGCTGGCCAACGCCGGCGTCTCGCTGGCCGGCATCACCCCGGCGAGCCTGGCCGAGCCGGTGCCGCTGGGCATCGCCCTGGGCCTGTTCGTGGGCAAGCAGGTGGGCGTGATGCTGACCTCCTGGCTGGCGGTCCGCTTCGGCCTGTCCGCACTGCCGGCCGGGGCCGGATGGGTGCAGTTCTACGGCGTGTCGGTGCTGACCGGCATCGGCTTCACCATGAGCCTGTTCATCGGCAACCTCGCCTTCCCCGATCCGGAGCATGCGGTGGCGGTGCGGCTGGGCGTGCTGGCGGGGTCCATCGCCTCGGCGCTGTTCGGCTACGCGCTGCTTTACGTCGCCGGGGCGACGCGCGCCGTCCGGGTGGCCCAACCCATGCGATGATCGGGTGTGGAGGTTCATGGAACCCGGTCGCGGGGCAGGTGGTTGATCGAATGTAGCCTGCCCGGCGAACACCATCCGGTGACCACCATGAACGCCACCAGCACCCGCCCCGCGCCCGCCTCACGCCATTCGCGAGCCTCGGCCGCGTCGCCGGCGATCGACATCGACCTGAAGCGGCTGGAGCGATTGCGCTCTCTGACGCGGCTGATGGACACGCGCTGGCGCGTTCCCGGCACCCGGATCCCGGTCGGGCTGGACGGCATCGCCAGCCTCCTCCCCGTCGTCGGCGACACGGCGACGGCGGTGGTGTCGGTCTACATCGTCCTGGAGGCGGCGCGCTTCGGCCTGCCGAAAAGCCTGATCGCCCGCATGGTCGGAAACGTGGTTCTGGACTGGGCGGGCGGTTCGGTCCCGGTGGTCGGCACCATCTTCGACATCGCCTTCAAGGCCAACCGCCGCAACCTCGACCTGCTGCACGAGCATCTGGAGGAACGGCTGGCGGCGTTCGCTTAGCGGTCTCTTCGACGCCCGCACTCTCCCGGCCGGTCCATGCCCAGGCGGATTGACGGCAAGCCGCTTGCATGGCTTGGGCCCAAGCTTGGCCGCAGAGAAACGAGCAGGAGAAACACATGACCGTGACATCCGTCGCGGAGGCCGCGAGAGCGCACGCCCTTCCCCACCGCCAACACACGGCCGCCCCGCCGGAAGACCGGCCGTTTTCAACGTTCCTGGCCGAGGCGGCGGCGCCGGCCGGAGAGGCCGCGACGAAAGCGGCCGCCCCATCCACCGGCAAGGCGCCCGCCTCCTCGCTGTCCGGGAGCGCGGGGACCCAGGTCGGCAAAAGCGTCCCACTGTCCCGTTCCGCCCAGGAGGTGAAGGCAGAAACTGCCGCCCTTGCCGAGGAACTGCACCAGCGGCTGGTTTGCGCGGGCGTGAACACGGACGTGCCCGTCACGCTGGACGTGGCCCAGGACGGCAGCGTCGTCGTGCGCGGCGACCATCCCGACAAGGCGAAGATCGAAAGCCTCTTCGCCGAGGATCCGGACTTCGCCAATCGGTACCGCCAGGTCTCGCAGGACAACTCCATGATCGCCCTGGGCATGGTCGGGGTGCGCTACCGCATCGCGCTCGACGAGGCCAAGGACGAGGAGGAGCGCGACCGCGTCATGCGCCGCTTCGACGCCGTCATCCAGCAACTGAGCAAGGCGTCCGGCCAGATGACCCTGTCGGGCGGGCAGATGAGCAGCGCGTCGATGGACATGGCCACGGCCTTCCTGGGCGTGCCGGGCTGGGCCGCCGGCTGACGGCGAAAGGGGGGCTTCGCGCAAAAGGGTGAGGGAGGGGGTCCTTGACGGTCGCTTGACGTGGGTCAAAGCGGTATGATGCCGCCTCGACGATCTTCCCGAGCCATGAACGCGATCCTCCCCGTGACCTCCGCCGCCGCCTCCCTGAATGTTGGCCTCAACGCCGGCCTGCTCGCCAAGTACGACGGCCTGCGCGTGCCCCGCTACACCAGCTACCCGACCGCGCCGCACTTCACGCCCCAGGTGAGCGCGGACGTGTATCGCGGCTGGCTGGCGGAGTTGGACACGGCCAGCCTCGCGGGCTCGCTCTACCTGCACGTGCCCTTCTGCCAGAAGATGTGCTGGTACTGCGGCTGCCACACCAAGATCGTGGCCCGCTACGCCCCCATCGCGGAGTATCTGGGCCATCTGCGGCGCGAGGTCGGCATGGTCGCCGATCTGATCCCCGGCCGGCTGAAGGTTCGCCACATCCATTTCGGCGGCGGCACGCCGACCATGATGGCGCCCGAGGATTTCGAGTCGATCATCGCCCTGCTGCGCCAGCGGTACGACGTGGTGGACGGCGCCGAGATCGCGGTGGAGATCGACCCGCGCACCCTGACCAAGGAGATGGCCGACGCGCTGGGCCGCGCCGGGGTCAACCGCGCCTCGCTGGGCGTGCAGGATTTCGACGGCGACGTGCAGGCGGCCATCAACCGCCTTCAGCCGCAGGAGATGACCGAGCGGACGCTGGAATGGTTGCGCGCCGCCGGCATCCACCACGTCAACCTGGACCTGATGTATGGCCTGCCCAAGCAGTCGGTGGAGAGCGTCGCCCGCTCCGCCCGGATCGCGCTGTCCATGGATCCGGACCGCCTGTCGGTGTTCGGCTACGCCCACGTTCCGTGGATGAAGACGCACCAGAAGAAGATCGACGAGTCCGCCCTGGCCGACACGCTCGGCCGGTGGGAGCAGTTCGCGGCCATCGCTGAGGTGGTGACCGGCGCCGGCTACCACCCCATCGGCCTCGACCACTTCGCCAAGCCAACCGACGAGCTGTCGGTGCAGCAGGCCGAAGGGCGGCTCAGCCGCAACTTCCAGGGCTACACCACCGACGACGCGGAGGTCCTGCTGGGCTTCGGCGCGTCCTCCATCGGCGCGCTGCCGCAGGGCTACGTGCAGAACGCCGTGCCCTTCGACCAGTACGCCCAGGCCATCGAGGCCGGGAAGCTTGCCACCGGGAAGGGTCTTGTTCTGACCGACGAGGACCGGCTGCGCCGCGACCTGATCGTGCGGCTGATGTGCGATCTGGCGGTGGACGTGGGCGCCGTGGCGACCGCGCACGGGCTCGACGCCGGGGCCTTCGACGCCGATCTGGCGGGGATGGATGATCTGGTCGCCGACGGCGTCGCCGTGGTGGAAGGCCGCCGGGTCAGCGTGCCCGAATCCGCCCGCCCGCTGATGCGCATCGTGGCCGCGCGCTTTGATACTTACCTGTCCACAGGTGCTGGGCGGCACAGCCGCGCGGTGTAAGGACAAGTCCGGCAATCGGGCCCCCATCCCAACCTTCCCCCATGCTGGGCACGGGGGAAGGAGCTTCGTCCCCTCCCCCGCCTCTCGCGCAAACCAATGGTTTGCGCTGACGGCGTCAGGCGAATGCCTTCGGCATTCGCTGAGAGCCGCAAGGTGGGGGAGGGTTAGGGTGGGGGCCCACAGCCAGGACGCCGCGCCCTCTGGCCTTCCGGCCGCAAATCGGCGACAGTGTGTCCAAACCGCACAATCACCGATGCGGGAGAGGGCCGACACCGATGATCACGCTGTACACCTTCGCCACGCCGAACGGGCACAAGGCCTCCATCCTGCTGGAGGAGCTGGGCCTCACCTACAAGGTCCAGAAGATCGACATCGTCGCGGGCGAGAACAAGCGGCCCGACTATCTGGCCGTCAGCCCGATCAGCAAGGTGCCGGCGGTGGTCGAGGATCTGCCCGGCGGCAAGAAGCGCCGGCTGTTCGGGTCGGGCGCCATCCTGCTGCATTACGCCGAGCGCACCGGCCGCCTGCTGCCCGAAAGCGTGGACGACCGCGCCGAGGCGATGAGCTGGTTCATGCTGGGCATCAGCGATCTCGGCCCCACGGCGGTGGACATGTTCCGCTTCTCCGTCCGCGCGCCGGAGCGCATCCCCTACGCCATCGACCTGTTCAAGGGCGAGCTGATGCGCACCTACGGCGCGCTGGATAGCCGGCTGGGCGAGGCGGAGTATCTGGCCAACAGCTACTCCATCGCCGACATCGCCTGTTATCCCTTCATCGCGGCGGCGGCAGTGGCCGGCGGCAGCCTGCTGGAACGCTTCCCCAACCTGAAGCGCTGGCACGACGCGGTCGCCGACCGCCCGGCGGTCAAGCGCGGCATGGCGGTGCCGGAGTAACCCGGCCCGCCGCCCCAACCAACGCACGTTAGAAACATGCCCATCATCAACCGCATCGCCGAATTCCACACGGACATGACCGCCTGGCGGCGCGACATCCACGCCCACCCCGAACTGGGGTACGAGGAGCACCGCACCTCCGACATCGTGGCCGCCAAGCTGGCCGAGTGGGGCATCGCGGTGCACCGCGGCCTTGCCGGCACCGGCGTGGTCGGCACGCTGAAGGGCCGGGGCGAGGGCACGCGGGCCATCGGGCTGCGCGCCGACATGGACGCGCTGCCGATGCCGGAGGCGAACACCTTCGACCACGCCTCGCGCCACGATGGCAAGATGCACGCCTGCGGCCACGACGGCCACACTACCATGCTGCTGGGTGCGGCCCGCTATCTGGCGGAGACGCGCAACTTCGACGGCACGGTGCATTTCATCTTCCAGCCCGCCGAGGAAGGGCGCGGCGGCGGCCGGCGCATGATCGAGGAAGGGCTGTTCCGACAGTTCGACTGCGAACAGGTCTACGGCCTGCACAACTGGCCGGACCTGCCGGCCAACACCATCGCCGTGCACCCCGGCCCGGTGATGGCGGCGGCCGACCAGTTCACCATCACCGTGGAAGGCCACGGCGGCCACGCCGCGATCCCGCACAAGGCGGTCGATCCGGTGCTGGTCGCCGCACACATCGTCACGGCGGTGCAGAGCCTCGTCAGCCGCTTCACCGACCCGGCGGACAGCGCCGTCGTTTCCGTCACCTGGGTGCAGGCCGGCACCGCCTACAACGTCATCCCCGACGAGGCGAAGCTGCACGGCACCGTGCGCACCTTCAACGAGGCCACCCGCGCCCGCATCGAGCAGCAGCTGGGCCGCATGGCCGAGAGCATCGCCGCCGGCTTCGGCGCGAAGGCGTCGCTGGAGTTCCGCCCCGGCTATCCGCCGACCGTCAACACCGAGGCCGAGGCGCGCGTCGTCGCCGCCGTCGCGGCCAAGGTGGTGGGCGAGACCAACGTGTCCTGGGCCCCCGACCCGACCATGGGGGCGGAGGATTTCGGCTACATGCTGCGCGAACGGCCGGGCGCCTACATCTGGCTCGGCCACGGAGCCCGCGGCAACGATGGGCATGGGGGTCCGGGCTGCCGGCTGCACAACCCGCACTACGACTTCAACGACGACATCCTGACCACGGGCGCCAGCTATTGGGCCACGCTGGTCGAGACCATCCTGCCACGGAGCGCCTGACCGCATGCGAGTGACGACCTCCCCCGCCGCCGCCCTTCTCGCCTTCGCCGTCGCTCTGCCTCTGCTGGGCGCCTGCCAGACGACTTCGGATGGGGCGGGGGCGTCGCGTTCGCTGATCCCCGCCGACGCCGCCCCCGGCACCTACTGGCAGGGCGACCGCAGCCAGGCGTTCGAGCGCGCCTACGTCGTCGCCCGCACTCCCCAGGAATGGACGGAGCTGTGGTCCCGCGTCGGCGAACCCGCGCCGGTGTCGCTGCCGGACGGCCAGATGGCGGTCGCCGTGTTCGTCGGCCCCCGTGACACGGCGGGTTACGGCGTCAGCATCGACCGCGTGCAGGTGAACGGCGGCGATCTCCTCGTCGGCTATCATGAGCGCGTCCCCGGCCCGACGCAGGCCGTGGCGCAGATGCAAACCAGCCCCTACGCCGTGCGCCTGCTGCCGAAGGTCGCCGGCACGCCGAAGTTCCAGCGCGAGAAGTAACCACATCCCCTCCCCTGCGAAGCGGGGGAGGGTTAGGGAGGGGGCAGAGCGCCTCACCGCTTCCCCGAGGTCCTCGGGTCCAGCGCATCCTGCAACCCATCCCCCAGGAGGTTGACCGCGATCACCGTCAGGAAGATCAGCAGCCCCGGCCACACGGCCAGCAGGGGCGCCGTGCCGACCAGTTCCTGCGCGTTGGTCAGCATGTTGCCCCAGGAGGGCAGCGGCGGCTGGATGCCGAGGCCGAGGAAGCTCAGCACCGATTCCAGCAGGATCACGTTGCCGACCGTCAGCGTCGTCGCCACCACGGCGGGGGCGGCCACGTTCGGCAGGATGTGGGCCAGCATGATGCGCCGGCTGCCCGCCCCCATCGCCACCGCCGCCCGCACATAGTCGCGCCGCCGCGCCGACAGGGTCGCCCCGCGCACCAGCCGCGCCACGGTGGTCCAGCCGAACAGCGCCACCAGCACGACGATGCGCAGCAGGCTGGCGTCCTCCGCACCCGCGACCTCCGGCGGAACACCCAGCCGCGTCAGGTCGATGGCGCCCAGCACGATCAGCAGCGGAAGCAGCGGCAAGGCGATCAGCCCGTCGGTCAGCCGCATCAGCAAGTCATCCAGCCGCCCGCCGAAATAGCCGGCCAGCAGCCCGATGCCCGTCCCGATGATCCCGGAGGCCAGCGCCGCCGCCACCCCGACGAACAGCGACACCCGCCCGCCGTAGAGCAGCCGCACCAGCACGTCACGCCCAAGCTCGTCGGTGCCCAACGGGTGCGCCAGGGTCGGCGGGCCGAAGCGGTCGAGCAGGCTGATCGCCGTCACCTCCGTGCCCAGTGCGTTTTCCACCCAGGGGGCGGCCAGCGCCGCGCCGGCCAGCACCAGCAGCAGAACGGCGCTCGCGACCGCCAAACGGTGACGCCCAAAACGCCGCAGGAAGCGCCGGCCCCTCACCCCTCCCCTCCCTTGAAGGACACGCGCGGGTCCAGCGCGGCGTAGGCGATGTCGGCCAGCAGGTTGCCGACCAACGTGGTCAGCGTGGCGAACAGCAGCGCCACCAGCGCCACGTTCAGGTCGTTGCCCATGATGCTGTCGTAGATCAGCTTGCCCATGCCCGGCCACGCGAACATGGTTTCGGTCACCAGAGCGCCGGAGAACAGCACGCCGAACTCCAGCGCCACGACGGTGACGATGGGGATCAGCGCGTTGCGCAGCGCGTGCCGCCAGACGACGCGGCTCTCGCCCAGCCCCTTGGCGCGGGCGGTGCGGACATAGTCCTGGCGCAGTTCCCCCATCATCGCCGCCCGGACGTAGCGCGTGTAGCCGCCGATGCTGGCCAGCGTCAGCGAGGCCACCGGCAGCACGAGGTAGGGCAGCCGCTCCACCAGGCTCTCCCCGCCGACCGGGCCGAGGCCGGAGGCCGGCAGCCATTGCAGTTCAACGGCGAACAGCAGGATCAGCAGCAGCGCCAGCCAGAAGACCGGAACGGAGATGCCGGCGAAGCAGAACAGGTTGATGACGTTGTCCGCCCAGCCGTGCGGCCGCCGCGCCGCGTAGACGCCGAGCGGCAGGGCGACCGCCACCGACAGCGCCATGGACGCCCCCAGCAGCACCAGCGTGTTCAGCAGGCGCGGCCCCAGGACCGTCAGCACCGGCTGCGCGTAGAGCCGCGAATAGCCGAAGTCGCCGGACAGCGCGGCGGAGAGCCAGTGCCAGTAGCGTTCCAGCAGCGGCCTGTCGAGCCCGTACAGCGCCTTCAGCCGCGCCGCATCGGCCGGCGTGGCGCGCGGGTTGCCGGCCAGCATCATGTCCACCGGGTCGCCCGGCATCAGCGCCATCAGCACCGTGACGGCAAGGCTCATCAGGGCCAGCACGACCAGCGCCTGGAGCAGGCGGGAGGCGAGGAAGCGGGTCATGCGGGCTCCTTGGCCGCGCTTCTGCAACGAGTCCCCATCCCGGCCTTCCCCCACCTGCGGCGGGGGAAGGAGAGAAGCCCTCCCCCGCCGCAGGTGGGGGAGGGTTGGGTGGGGGCCCGCATCAAGAACCTCCTCACCCCTTCGGCTTCCACGTCTCGATCCACAGGGTGCTGGAATCCTGATGCCCGGTCGGCACGACGCCGTCCAGCCAGGGCGGCAGGATGTAGGGGTCGGCGCGGAAGAACAGCGGCAGGTTCGGCAGATCCTCCGCGTAAATCCTTTGCAGCTTCGCCCACAGCGCGCGGTTGGCGTCCGGCTCGCAGACATGCTCCAGGTCTTCCAGAACCTTGTCCATCTCGGGGTTCCGGTAGCCTGCGTAGTTCTGACCGGACCAGTTGTTCGCCTCGGTCGGGACCATGCTGGAATGGAAGATGGTGCGCGGGATGTTCTCCGGCGCGCTGACCCAGGCGAACAGAGCCATCGCCTTGAAGCGGCGCTTGTCCAGGGTCTCGCCGAACAGGACGCGCGGCGGCTCGTTGACGATGCGCACGTCGACGCCGGCTTGCCGCCATTGCGCCTGAAGCACCTGCTGCAACACCTCGCGGGAGCGGTTGCCGGCGGTGGTCATGATCTCCAGCGACAGCCGCTCGCCCTGGGCGTTGTGGCGCACGCCGGCGCGCCGCTGATTCCAGCCGGCCTCGTCGAGCAGCTTGGCCGCCAGCGCCGGGTCGTAAGCATAGGTCGCGTAGCCCGGCGCGTGCACGCGGTCGAGCGGGCTGATCTCGTTGTGTGCGACCGGCTGGCGCCCGTCGAACAACTGCTTGGAGATCGCCTCGCGGTCGATGGCGTGCAGCAGAGCCTTGCGCACGCGCAGGTCTTTCAGCGCCGGGTTGTCGAGGTTCAGCTCCACATGCTCGAAGAAGAGGCCCGGCTTGTAGATCACCTGGAACCGGCTGCCGTGCCGCTTCTCGAAGGCCAGCACCTGATCGAGCGGCAGGCCCGTCTCGCCCGGCACCATGTCCACTTGGCCCGCCAGCAGGTTGGCCTCCAGCGCGGCGGTGTTCTCGATGGTCTTGACGATCACCCGCTTGAAGGCGGGCGCCTGACCCCACCATGTCGGGTTCGGCTCCAGCACCACATGGCTGCCGGGCTCGACCTGGGTGATGCGGTAGGGGCCGAACCACAGGCCGGGGTTGGTGGTGTCGGTCTCGTATTTGGAGCGGGTGCGGTAATTGGCCGGGTCGGCCTCGAACACCGGGCGTTCCAGATGGGACGGCAGGATTTCGAAGTCGTTGATCTCGCGGTAGGTGCAGACCGGCTTTTCGCGATGAATGGTGAAGGTGCGCTCGTCCTTCACGTCGATGGCGACGATGTCGCGGGCGAAGAGGTCGAAGTTGCCGTAGCCGCTCTGCGGGTGCTTGCCAACCGTCCAGGTGAACAGCACGTCCTCGGTCGTCACCGGCTTGCCGTCCCCCCAGGCCGCCTTGGGGTTGATGGTGTAGGTGACCTTGATGCCCTTGCCGCCGTCAGGCCGCGTCTCATACTCCGCCGTGCCCTTCTCCAGCGCGGGCAGTTCGGTGCACAGCAGGCAGGTCAGTTGCCAGTCCGTGTCGTAGGCGGTGAAGGGCCGGCGCGCCATCGACAGCACATAGGCCTTGGACGCCATCGCCTCGATGGAGGGGTGCCAGTTGGCCGGGAACTGGGTCAGGCCGATGACCAGCTCGTCCTTCTCGGCAAGAGCCGGGGCCGACAGCAGCGAGGTGGCAATGGTAAGCGCGGCCAATCCGGATCGCATCGCGGTGTCGTCCCCCTCCTCGACATTCGAACCTACGGACTATGGGGAGCGGCGCAGTCCTGGTCCAGAGTCTAAGCGCTTGACGCGCAACGCGGGTGCGTGGTTGTGCATTCGCTAATGGACAACGAAACCACCGGGAACCCCATGGCCGGCACCGTGACCCTGACGCGCGAGGGCGTCGTCGCCACCCTGACGCTCAGCAACCCCGACAAGCTCAACGCCTTCGACAAGCCCATGTGGCACGCGCTGATCCCGGCGCTGCGGCAGCTTGGGGCGGACGACTCGGTGCGCGTGGTGGTGCTGCGCGGGGACGGCGGGCGGGCCTTCAGCCCCGGCGCCGACATCTCGGAGTTCGAGACGGAGCGCAACAGCCCCGAACAGGGCATCGCCTACGGCCATTTGATGGACGAAGGGCTGCACCTGCTGCGCGAGCTGCCGCACCCGACGCTGGCCGCCATCCAGGGCGCCTGCTGCGGCATCGGCCTCGCCGTGGCGCTGGCCTGCGACCTGCGGGTGTGCACCGACGCCAGCCGCTTCGGCGTGCCGGTCAGCCGGCTCGGCATCTCCATGCCCCTGCCGGAAATGAAGCTTCTCTACGACATCGCCGGCGGCCCGGCGGCGCTGGAAATCCTGCTGGAAGGCCGCGTCTTCGACGCCGCGGAGGCCAAGGACAAGCGCCTCGTCCACCGCATCGTCGCCCAGGACGCCTTCGAAGGCGAAATCGCCGCGACCTGCGAGCGCATCGTCGGCGGCGCCCCGCTGGCCGCCCGCCTGCACAAGCGCTTCATCCGCCGCTTCGCCGACCCGGGCCCGCTCAGCGAGGATGAGATCGCCGAATGCTGCGACTGCTACGGCACGGAAGACTTCCGCGAGGGCTACCGGGCCTTCCTGGAACGGCGCAAGCCGGTGTTCCGGGGGCGGTGAGAAGCCCCGTGAGAAGCCCCTGCGGCGGGCCCCCACCCTAACCCTCCCCCACCTTCGGCGAGGGAGGGAACTTTAAACCCCTTCCCCCACCGAAGGTGGGGGAAGGTCGGGATGGGGGCCCGCTTGCCGAACTTCTCTGACCGCATGACAGGGTCCCCGCCAAAGCGATGGTCCACGCACCCGCAAACCCCACATAGCTCGCTATGCCTCGCACCAGCCGCATCGTCCCCCTGATCATCGCCTGCGCCTTCTTCATGGAGCATCTGGACGCGACGATCATCGCGACAGCACTCCCCCAGATCGCGCGGTCGATGGGCGAGGATCCGTTGCGGCTCAGCCTCGCCATGACCTCCTACATGCTGGCGCTGGCGGTGTTCCTGCCGGTCAGCGGCTGGGCCGCCGACCGGTTCGGCGCGCGCACGGTGTTCGCCTCGGCCATCGTGGTGTTCACGGCGGGCTCGGTGTTGTGCGGATTGTCCAACGGGCTTTACGAGCTGGTGGCGGCGCGCGTGGTCCAGGGCATCGGCGGCGCCATGATGGTGCCGGTCGGCCGGCTGATCCTGCTGAAGACCGTGCCCAAGGACCAGCTGGTCAGCGCCATGGCGACCATGACCCTCCCCGCGCTGATCGGGCCGGCGCTGGGACCGCTGGTCGGCGGCTTCATCGCCACCTACGCCTCGTGGCGCTGGATCTTCTTCATCAACGTGCCCATCGGCCTGCTTGGCCTCGGCCTTGTGCTCAGCCTCATCCCGAACGTCAAGGAGGCGGAGCGCGACCCGTTCGACGCCACCGGCTTCGTGCTGAGCGCGCTGGCGCTGGCCGCCCTGATGTTCGGGCTGGAGAATGTCGGCCACGGCGTCCTGCGGCCCTGGGCGGTCGCCGGGGTGCTGGCGGTCGGGGTGCTGACCGCATGGCTCTACCTGCGCCACGCCCGCCGGGTGGAGCGGCCGGTGCTCGACCCCACGCTGTTCCGGCTGCCGACCTATTCGGCCTCGGTTCTCGGCGGCACGCTGTTCCGCATCGGCATCGGTGCCGTGCCCTTCCTGATGCCGCTGCTGCTCCAGGTCGGGTTCGGGCGGACGGCGTTCGAGGCCGGCAGCCTGACCTTCGCCGGGGCGGTCGGCGCCCTGGCCATGAAGACGGTGGCCCCGCCGATCCTGCGCCGCTTCGGCTTCCGCCGCGTGCTGATCGCCAACGCGCTGCTGAGCGGCCTGATCCTGATGAGCTACGCGGCCTTCCGGCCGGACACGGCGCATTGGGTCATCCTGGGCGCGCTGCTGGCCGGCGGGTTCTTCCGCTCGCTCCAGTTCTCCGGCCTCAACAGCCTCGCCTACGCCGAGGTGCCGCAGCGGCGCATGAGCCGCGCCAACACCCTGTCCACCGTGATGCAGCAGATCGCGCTGAGCCTGGGCGTCGCGGTGGGCGCCCTGGTGCTGAGCCTGACGCAGCTGTGGACCGGCGGCACTGCGCTGGCGCCGGCGGATTTCGTGCCGGCCTTCCTGACCATCGGCGTGATGGCCTGCGTCTCGGCGCTGTTCTTCGTGCCGCTGCCGGCCGACGCGGGCGCGGAGATCAGCGGCCACGGCCGGACACAAAAAGCGGTGTCGGAGGCGGTCGAAGCGGCGGATTGACGGCTACGCCTGTTACTTCCGGAACGACACCACCGGAGATTCACCATGCCCGACAAGAACCGCGACAAGCCGACCTTCGCCAACGACCTGGACGGATTGCAGGCGCCGTCCATCGAGACGACGCCCGGCACCATCCCGCAGACGCCGCTGCCCGGACGCGCGCCGTCGCGGCCGGAGGCCGACAGCAACAGCGAGGTCGGCACGGAAGACGAAGCTACTGATCGTCCCAATCCGGCTCGTCGGCCTTGAGCAGTTCGACGAGGCGCGCGACGCGGCCGGACGGCGGATGGCGGGTCGCCAGCCCCATGTAGTCGTCGGCCGCCGTCCAGGTGCGTGCCTCCATCAGCTCGGCCGGGCTGGCGCCGGTGCCGATGATGCCGGCGATGCGCATGTCGTCGAGCCGGCCGCAGATCTCGATCACCTGATCGCGGGTGAGGGTCGGCTGGTGCTGATCGGGCATTCGGGGGTCCTCCTTGCCTGAACCGCTGCCACCGGATTAGCGGGCGGCCAGAGTGGGCGCAACGGCGCAAGGGTGGCAGCATCAGATTTGATGGGCCGATTTCGCCGCGTTGACAGCAGGGCGGCGGCCCGCCTTAACTCCGCGCGCATTCACCGTCTGGACGCCGCGAAAGGCCAGCCCATGCCCGACCTCCCCGCCCGCACCGGCGCCCGCCTGCTGGTCGATGCGCTGCGCGCCCACGGCACCGACACCGTCTTCACCCTGCCCGGCGACCATCTGGTGGATGTGCTCGACGCCCTGCTCGACACGCCCGACGTCCGCACGGTGACCGGACGGCAGGAGGTGGGGCTGAGCTTCATGGCCGAGGCGCACGGCCGGCTGACTGGCCGCCCCGGCGTCGCCCTGGTCAACGGCGGCCCATCCGCCGCGTCGGTCATGATCGGGGTGCAGACCGCCCGGCAGGACGCCACCCCCATGCTTCTGTTGATCGGCGAGGGCGCGGCGGGCGTTTACGGCACCCCCGATCCCTGCCGCCTGTTCGAGCCCGTCGCGAAATGGACCGCGCGCATCGACGAAGCCGCCCAGCTTCCCGAGATCGTCGCCCAGGCCTTCCACACCGCCATCTCCGGTCAGCCGGGGCCGGTCGTGCTGGTCCTGCCGCAAACCATGCTGGCGGCCGAGGCAGCGATTCCCGACACGCCCCCTTTCCCCCCGGAAGACACCCCGTTCCCCGACCTCGATGCGCTCCGCACACTGCTCGCCGAGGCCGAACGGCCTTTGCTGCTCGTCGGCGGCTCCACCTGGACCGACGCGGCCTGCGCCGACCTGAAGAGCTTTGCCGAGGCCCACGGCCTGCCCGTCGCCTGCGCCTTCCGGCGTCAGGACATCCTTGACAACGAAAGCCCCAGCCATGCCGGCGATCTCGGCACTTGGCCGAGCCCGGCTCTGGTCCAGCGGGTGGCTGACGCCGACCTGCTGCTGGTGCTGGGCGCGCGGCTGGACGAGATCGGCGACGCCGCGCCGACCGGCACGGTGGTCCACGCGCACCCCTGCGCGGAGGAACTGGACCGCATCCCCGGCGCCGCTCTGACGATCCGCACCGCCATGGCCCCGCTGGCCGCCGCTCTGGCCGCCATGCCCGCCACCCTGCCCACCACCGAATCCCCGCGCTGGGCGGAATGGACCGAGGCGGCCCGCGCGGACTTCATGGCATGGCTGGAACCGGGCCCCTGCGTCGGCGACCTCGACCTCGGCTGGGTTTTCGGCTGGCTGCGCGACCGGCTGCCGCTGGACGCCGCCGTGGCGGTCGATACCGGCAGCTTTTCCAACTGGGCGCAACGGCACCTGCTCTACCGCCGGCCGGGGCGACAGCTGGGGCCGGCCAACGGCGCGCTCGGCTACGCCCTGCCGGCGGCCATCGCGGCCAAGCTCGCCAACCCGAAGAAGGTCGCCGTGGGCATGGCGGGGGACGGCGGTTTCCTGGCGACCTCGGCCGAACTGGCGACAGCCGTCCAGGCTGGCGCCGCCGTGATCCTGATCGTCGTCAACAACGGCATGTTCGGCACCGCGCGCCTGCACCAGGAATGGCGCTTCCCCGGCCGGGTCGGTGCCACCGCGCTCGCCAACCCCGACCTGAAGGCCTTGGCCGAGAGCTTCGGCGCCTTCGGCGTGACCGTGGAGCGCACGGAGGATTTCGTCCAGGCCTTCTGGGACGCGATGTGGAGTCGCAAGCCAGCGGTCATCGAACTGCGTGTGGACCCCGAGCAAATCACCGCCGGCTTTACCATCTCGCAGTTGCGGGCGGTCGCCTTGGCGGCGAGAAAGGGTGAATAAAGGCCCACTATTGCTGTGGCGGCCGAAAATTCTTACCAAGCTTGGCTCTTTTTCGTGCCGACCGCTTGCGGTTGGACGTGCGTTCGCACCGCGTTCCCGGTATATAAGTGCATGGCGGCTATGCGCCGGCAATAAAGAATGAACGGGAGGCCCTCCGCCACGATGCGGCTGGGCAAGGACAGGCATGATGGACTGGGACAAGCTTCGGGTCTTCCACGCCGTGGCCGAGGCTGGAAGCTTCACGCACGCCGGCGAGACGTTGAACCTCAGCCAATCGGCGGTCAGCCGCCAGATCAGTGCGCTGGAGGAAAGCCTCGGGGTGCCGCTGTTTCACCGGCACGCGCGGGGCCTCATCCTGACGGAGCAGGGCGAGCTTCTGCACCGGACGGCGCGCGACGTGTTCGCCAAGCTGTCGATGACCGAGGCGATGCTGACCGAAAGCCGGGAGCATCCCAAGGGACCGCTGCGCGTCACCACCACCGTGGCCTTCGGCTCCACCTGGCTGACGCCGCGCATCAACGAGTTCCTGTCGATCTACCCGGACATCCAGCTGACGCTGCTGATCGACGACACGGAACTGGACCTCGCCATGCGCGAGGCGGACATCGCCATCCGCATGAACACGCCGCGCCAGCCGGATTTGATCCAGCGGCACCTGATGTCGATCCGCTTCCACCTCTACGCGCACCAGAGCTACCTGAAGAAGCGCGGCGTGCCGAAGCTGCCGGCCGACCTGGACGGGCACGACATCATCGCCTACCCGCCCGACGTGCGCGCCCCGGTCACCAACGTGAACTGGATCATGGACATCGGCGACCCGGCGCCGGGTGCCCGCAAGCCGATCCTGCAGGTCAACAGCATCTACGCCATCTACCGGGCGGTGGAGAGCGGCCTGGGCATCGCGGCCCTGCCGGACTTCCTAGTGGACGGATCGAAGGATCTGGCCCGCGTTCTGCCGGACATCGACGGGCCGAAGGTGGACGCCTATTTCGTCTACGCCGAGGAACTGCGCCATTCCAAGCGCATCGCGGTGTTCCGCGACTTCCTGGTCAAAAAGGTGGCCGAGACTGCCTTCTGATCAGTCAGGCGTCCGATAAAGCGGCATTGCAAGCCGGTTGCCGCGCCGGGTGGTGGGGTGATGCTTCTTTGGCATCACCACCACTGGAATACGATTTTTGAGAGCGATTCCAGCCACTTGCAAGCCATGCGGATATCGCATGGCCGATTTAGCGATTTGTGGATGGATTCGCGGCACCAGAATGGCCAAATTTTGGGCGTTGGATATTGCGACGCAACATCCGGCGTTTCGTCCCGGAAGCCTGGCTTCCGGGGTTGGGTCTTCGGACCCAGCGTCTCCCAGACGTGAAGCCTCCCTGTTCAACTCGCCGCTAATCCACTGGGTTAGCGGCGGTTTTTTTATCGGGAGGGCGCTGGAGCCACACCGGGGCCACAGTTCGCACGGGCTGGCATTCAACCGACCTCCGGCCCTTTCCTAAATTCGCCTCAGTCAAACTCGCACGGGGGCACCTAGTGGTATGCACCAGACGGATCGTTACGTTTGTAGAACGAGATGATCCGTCTGGCGCGCTCCACTAGATTGGTGGCATCGTCACCCCTACCGCAGGGCGGGGGAAAGGAGGGGCCGGTGCAGGCACCCGTTTTGCCCGCTTTCCTGACTGCCCGCGGGCGGCCAGGAGCCCGGCACTGCTTCAGTTCGTGCCGACGGTCAGCAGCGGCTTCACTGCGCCGGGCGGATCGCCGTAGTAGCGGGTGATCTCGCCGTCCTCGGTCAGTGACGCCCAGACGTGGCCTTCGTGGTCGAAGGCCAAGCGGCCGTGCACCGTCGAGCAGTTGCCCGGCTGGCAGCCGAAGCCGAAGACGACGCCGTTGCGCTCCTCCATGGGCGCGCTGACGCCGTTTTTGGCCCACTTCAACCAGACCTTGTAATCCTTCGCAGGCATGATCTTGCGCACCGCGTCCAGGACGGCGGTGTCCTTCACCACCTCATAGACCTCGTGGCCGCGGGCGCGGACGGCAAGGTCGGCCGCCACCGCTGGCGTGGTGGTGGCGATCAGGATGATGGCGGCGGCTTTCACCTCACGCCTGCGCCATCGTACTTTGGTTGCATGTCTCTTTAAGCTGAAGGAAAATCTCATGCCACTTCTTCAGCATCTTCATGTCGTCCGTTTGGACATGCCATTCAGGCTTTTCAATATCAGCGACTTGAATAAAGAATCCGCTCTCTGCCTTTGCTTGGTCTCTCTGCGCTCTGTTGACAGCGTCAACCTGCGCACCCTGAATGAGGCCAACCGGCCCGAAAGTCCTTATTTGTTCATACCCGGATACTTTCCAGTTCCAGCTGCGAATACTGGACCAAGGCAACTCAGCAGCAACCCCTTTTTCAATAACGATGATGCGGTTCCGCGAAACTGCAAAGCCGCTTGCATTTATGCTGTTCACTGCGATTTGAACTCGCGCAACATCAAGGTAATCTGGCTCTGCCCCAAAGTGTTTAGCTGCCCACTCACGCGCTTGATTGCGGAGCCGTTTCTCTGCCTCCTCCGTCATCTTCTTGCATGAGCTTTTGTACATGATGACAGCTATAGGAATGAGGACTATGCTGAGCACGGCTAAAAGGAACAAAATGACGGCCGCGCCAGATCCTGGGCTGACCACCTGATCGTCGAAGATCTTCGTGGTTTTAATGGGCACTCGCTCTCTCCTTAGATGGTGCAAAACAGACTGACGCGGTAGCATTTGACGAACGGCGGAAAGTACCGTTGCAATTCTCAGGGGTAAAGCTGGAAGACCATCCGCTCTGCGGCGCAATGTCGCAGGCACCGCGATAGAGACGGTAAACTGTTTACCGTTTAGAGCGCCTAACAAAACCATTTCTGGACGAAGCGCCAGCAGATGAGGCTGGCGGCGATGTGATGGAAGGCGGAGAAGATGTCGGCGCGCCGCTCG
>NZ_JAGINQ010000015.1 GCF_017876165.1 Azospirillum soli | reverse complement strand
GGAATACGGCTGGCCCATGGACGCAGACCCTTCGACGGTGTCTCACTCCAACAGCACGGGCCAGCCAAAATGCCGTCTACACCCAAAAACAATCCGCTTTAGTGAAGCGCGAGGGTAAAGCCGCCTCCAGGGCCGTTTGTTGCGCGTGGTTGATGGCCGCGCTTTGGCTTAGCGAGTGGTCCATGCGGATCGGCATCGGAAGGTTGCAAGAAATTCTATTGTGATGAAGGAGTAGCTGCTCTTCATCAGTCAGCTCTCTGAACGCGGCTTGCTCACGCGGTTCAAGGCAACTGAATGCTTCAAGAGCTTTCTCGACCTTTTCTTCCGCTGTCTTCTCCCCTTTACGGGTTCTCGCTGCCTTGGCGCTACGGATCGCGTGCTGTGCCTTCTGCCAATAGACCTCAGCGTCAGGGCTCATCTCAAACAAGCTGGGTCCTTTCATCGCAGCAAGCAGCGTGTTTCGGTGCTCCTGGTACTCTGCCTGTTGCTCGTTCGTGAGCAGGTCAGCGAATTCGGTTTCGGGAACGGTGGCTTCAGGCTCGGCCTTCAGATTTTCGAGGACGATCCTGATGTAGGCTCGACGCAAGTCATCAATCATTGCGTGTTCCGTGGGTGAAGGGCGGGGTTGCCCCCGCCCTCTCAATCACGCAGCCCGCTCAACGGCTCTTGGAACAATCTGTTCCTTGTCGACCGAGATCCAACGCCCTGTGATCGAAGTTCCGACCTTAGACACGTCGTCGGACGAAACCACCGGCTGATGCCCCTTGACGCTGTTGACGATCCGCATCTTTTCGGCTTCGGGCAGAACAACGGTACCGCGAACTTTCGCCCGCTTCCCGTCACAGTCTACCACGATGATGTGCGCACCCTTGGGGAGAGCCGACTTGAAGAAGGCCGACTTTTCCGCAACGCTGCGCCGCTCACCGTAGAGTTCAGTCCAAGTAGCGATGATGCCATTGAGCTTCTTTCCACGGTCGTTCGAGAAGTTCTCGATGTACTGAACCACCCGGTCAGGAGTTACCCCCATCTTCTCCAGGTAGGCCATTACATATGCGTACTTCTCAGCCGAGCGATCACGCTTCCAAGGAACGAGGTTGCTGCTGCCCATGAAGCTCACGAAGTCCTTGTCTTCCTGAAACTCCCCAAACATGCAAGAAACCAACGCCAGCCATTTGTTCTGGCCTTCCTTGGGCGACTTCACCTGATGCCGGATCAACTCTTTCGCGAGTTCTTCAACTCGATCAGGTTCCAAGGCTAGCAGCCCTGCCGCATAAGCATCGGCAATGAGCTGATAAACTCGGCATCGCTTCGCAACAGACAGTTTCTTGGTCTCGTCACTGTTCGTGCTCTTGACCTCACTGTTTCTGTAGCGAACCTCGTCAAACACAGACGCCAGAGACTTCTTTTCAACTTCGTTAGACATTGACTGCTCCATCTTGGAGGGTCCGGCACATACGTCCGGTCCACCACCGAAGTGGCCGCTCATGCGCTTCAAAATGGGCGGCAAATGCCGGCCCGAGGTTGCCGCACGGGCAAAATCGCCCATACCAGCTCAACCCTACCACGACCTTGGAGCCATGTAAAGAAGAAACCGCCCCTGCCCTGCCGCAGTCTTCCTTCACTCAAAGTGACGGCTGCTGGACCCTAACTATAGTTCGCCGTTCCATACGCCGAGCACAATGAAACGAGAGGCATCCTGCTGCCCATGCTCATCTCTTATTGACCGATCCTACACGGCTGCGGTATTATCCTGTGGGTATCCTACGCATACCGCGCACGCGGACCAAGAGCCAAATTGGCTTGCTAATGTTGCGCCTCACTCAGAGTGAAGCGTGAAGTCTGTTGAGTGCAGGCTCAACGGCTTGCCAACCTCTTCCACAGTAGGTGAAGGCGGCCAACACTGCATAAACCCTTAGCTGATCCGGAGCCGCCGAATGCGCTACCTGAACTCAGTTCGCCCACGCGGGCCGTTCGGGTGCGTTTTCGCTCTGTCGATGGGTCAGTAGTGCCGCCTTGTCGAGGTTTGCGATATGTCCGTAGTGGTCCATTATTATTTGAACACTCGTCCGCATGTTCCGCGCCAAATCCTCGATGGGAACGCCTCGGTCAAGGGCTTCGGTGGCTGCGGTATGGCGCAAGCTGTAGAGGGAGCGAGGCGTGCCATCGGTGTCGAGCCAGAGATCGAACCTTTTTAGGCAGTTGCGGAAACTCTGCTCAAGCAAGGGCATTTCTCCCTTCTTGTAGGCGAACACAAGGTCGTCCGGCTCCGTGTGCGGGCAGATATTGCGCCATTCGATCAGCAGCGGCCCGGCGTCATGTTGGACCACTACCCAGCGCGGCTCGACCTTGCCGCGTAGGAGGAACTGCACATACCAGTGGCTGTCCTTGTCGCTCCAGGTCGCCTTGACATCTCGCCATCGCAGCAGAGGCATGTCGTTCGTTCGCATACCACTGTAGTAGACCAGTTTCACAGCGTAGTAGAGCACCGTTCGGACCATTCGGTCGCGGTCGTTGCGCGCCTCGTTCTGCCAAAGCTTCAGGATCGTGAAGAGCGTCTTCATTTCCTGCGGCGTAAAGGCCGCACGCCGGTTTACCTTGGTCTTGGCGAGGGCCTTGGGCTTTTTCAGGCGAGGCACCACTCCGCGCTTCAGGTGCCCCTTGATCTCCGCCCACTCGATGATCTGGTTGATGGTGTTCAGTTCGGCGCCGATGGTGACCTTGCTGGGTTGGACGCTGCGCTTAGCGTTGGTGAGCCGCCATGTCCAATAGCGATCCGCTTCAGCATGGTCGATGCTGCTCAAAGGCCGACCTTTAAAGTAGGATTTTAGGTATCGCTTGATCGCTCCCTTGGCTACTCGGAGCACGCTGGCCTTGTATGCGCCCTTCTTGGCCAGTTCTTCTTTTTCCGCCAACCACAAGTCGCACGCCTTCTCTATGCGCATCTCGAAGACGGGTAGATTGTCCTCAACGCGCACCTGAAGCCGCATCCATCGCTTGCGCGCCTCGACGACAGCGGTGTGGATGTCGGTGGTCTTGAGGCTTTGCCGGACGTAGCGGCGGGTGCCGGGCACGTAGGCGCGCATCTGCCAGAACGGGCTCTTGCTGTCGCGCCAGATCAAGAGCCCGTCTTCAATCTCCTTGCGCTCCGCCAGCGTGGCCGCTTCGGCTTCCGACATGATACCTCGAAAGTTCGCAACTACTTCGCAACAATGCGCGCCACTTCCGAGGAAAATCAAGACCTCGCAACAAGTTCGCAACAGGACATTTCAGCCTTGCATCTGAAAATTCTATTTGTTTCCAGTGTCTTATCGGACCGCTGGTTGCTGTTGCGTAATGCAGTGGATGCCGCCGCCGCCGCGCACGATGTCCAGCGCCGGGACCTGGATCACCTCGCGGTCCGGGAAGGCCTTGCGCACCGTCCGGTAGGCTTCGTCGTCGGCCGGGTCCTCGAAGGCCGGCATGACGATGCCGCCGTTGGCAATGTAGAGGTTCGTGTAGGACAGCGTCAGCCGCACGCCGTTCTCGTCCCGCCGCGCCGGCTGGCGCACGGGGATGACCTCCAACTCACGCCCCTGCGCGTCGCGGGCGCGCTTCAGCCGGTCCAGATTGTCCTGGAACGCCTTGAAGTTGGCGTCGCCCGGATCGTCCGTCGTGATCGCCATGACCACGCCCGGCTTCACGAACAGGGCGATCTCGTCGATGTGCCCGTCCGTCTCGTCGTCCTGATAGCCCTCGCCCAGCCAGATGATCGTGGACAGGCCGAGGTGCTCCTTCAGCAGTTCCTCGATCTCCGCTTTGCTCAGGCTCGGGTTGCGGTTGGGGTTCAGCAGGCACTGCTCCGTGGTGATCAGCGTCCCCTGCCCGTCCACGTGGAAGGAGCCGCCCTCCATGACCAGTGGCGCCTCGAACCGGCGCATCCCCAGATGTTCCAGCACCATCCGGCCGACCTGCTGGTCCTTCTCGCAGCCCTCGTAGTTGCCGCCCCAGGCGTTGAACCGCCAATGGACGCCGCCCACCTGCCCTTTCCCATCCACGACGAAGCTGGGGCCGGTGTCGCGAATCCACGAATCGCTGATCGGAAACGGCAGGATTTCCACGCCGGCCCCGCAGGCCAGCGAGGCTTCCGCCACGTCCGCCGGGTCGCAGACCATGGTCACCGGCTCGAATCGGCTGATCGAGCGGGCAACCTCGGCATAGGCGTCCGTCGCCGCGTCGAAGGCGCCTTCCGGCCAGGTTTCCGGACGGCAGGGCCACGCCATCCAGCAGCGCGTGTGCTGCTCCCATTCGCCGGGCATGTACAGCCCTTCGGCCGCCGGTGTCGTCATCCCTCGATCCCTCGGTTCTTCAACGTTTCCGTCATCCCCGCCTTCGTGGGAATGACGGTGAAAGCTTGTAGATCGCTCTCTTCCCAATCCACCCTAACCATCGGACGGCGGATTTGGCAACGGGATGAACGGAGATGGGCTCAGGGGGGATCACCGCAGCGGGCGCGGAACGGTCTCCTGCACGGCCATCTGCTCGTCGCGCTGCTTTTGCCGGTGCTGGCGCGCCATCACCAGGCTGGCGATGAAGATGCCGGTGGAGACGACCAGCATCATCAGCGTGGCGAGCGCGTTGATTTGCGGGCTGATGCCGAACTTCACGCTGGAGAAGATGACCATCGGCAGCGTGGTCGATCCCGGCCCGGACACGAAGCTGGCGACCACCACGTCGTCCAGCGACAGGGTGAAGGCCAGCAGCCAGCCGGACACGATGGCCGGCGCGATGAGCGGCAGGGTGATGACGAAGAACACCTTGGCCGGCCGCGCGCCCAGGTCCATGGCCGCCTCTTCCAGGCTTTCGTCCATGCTGACCAGCCGCGACTGCACGATGACCGCGACATAGGCCATGGTGAAGGTGGTGTGCGCGATGGTGATGGTGGTGATTCCGCGCCCGTCCGGCCAACCGGTCAGCTGCTCCAGCGCGACGAACAGCAGAAGCAGCGACAGGCCCGTGATGACCTCCGGCATGACGAGCGGTGCCGTGATCATGCCGCCGAACAGCGTCCGCCCCCGGAACCGCCCGAAGCGCGCCAGCGCCAAGCCCGCGATGGTGCCTAGCACGACCGACGCCGTGGCCGTCATCGCCGCCACCTGCAACGACAGGCCGGCCGCGCTCAGAAGCTGGTCGTTGTTGAACAGCTCCGCGTACCATTTCGTGGAGAAGCCGCCCCACACCGTGACCAGACGCGACTCGTTGAAGGAGTACACGACCAGCAGCGCGATGGGCACATACAGGAAGGCATAGCCGAACCACAGCGCCCATGCCAGGAATCCCAAGCGCTTCATCGGCCTGCCTCCGTCTGGCGGCCCTGGACGTGCTGAAAGGCCATGATCGGCACCACCAGGAACAGCAGCAGCGCGATCGCCACCGCCGAGGCCACCGGCCAGTCGCGGTTGGCGAAGAACTCGTTCCACAGCACGCGCCCGATCATCAGCGTGTCCGGCCCGCCCAGCAGTTCCGGCGTCACGAACTCACCCACCGACGGGATGAAGACCAGCAGCGACCCGGCGACGATGCCCGGCAGCGACAGCGGCAGCGTCACGGTCAGGAACGCCTTCCACGGCCGGCAGCCCAGGTCGGCCGCCGCCTCCAGCAGCGTCGGGTCCAGCTTCTCCAGAGTGGCGTAGAGCGGCAGGACCATGAAGGGCAGATAGCAGTAGGTCATGCCGATGTAGACCGCCCAATCCGAATACAGCAGCTCGAACGGTTCCGTCGTGATCCCGGTCCAGCGCAGCAGGTTGTCCACCACGCCGTTGGCCTTCAGGATGCCGATCCAGGCGTAGATGCGGATCAGAAACGAGGTCCAGAAGGGCAGGATGACCAGCATCATCAGCGGCCCGCGCTTGGCCGGCTCCGCCTTCGCGATGGCGTAGGCCATGGGATAGCCGATCAGCAGGCAGCACACCGTCGTGACCAGCGCGATCTTCAGCGAGTTCAGATAGGCCAGGACATACAGCTCGTCCTCGCCCAGCCTAAGGTAATTCGACAGGTTCAGGACCAGCTGAAGCTTGCTCGTGCCGGCGTCCTCGTCGTGCAGCCAATCGACCAGCGGCGCGTAGGGCGGCTGGGCGATCACCGCCTCCGACAGGCTGATGCCGAAGACGATCAGGAACGGCACCAGGAAGAACAGCAGCAGCCACAGGTACGGGACGGCGATGACCGCCCCGCGCCTCCACAGCCCGACACGGCTCAGAAGGTCCTTCATTGCGTCAGCACCACGTTGGCGAAGGGCTGCCACGTCAGATAAACCGAATCGTCCCAGGTGATCGGCATCTCGGTGCGCCGCGTCAGGTTCGGCGCGGTCACCCGCACCGTCTTGCCCGTGTTCAGCTCCACCAGATAGATGGACACGTCGCCGAGGTAGGCGATCTCCCGCACGATGCCGCGCGCCATATTGCGCCCATCGGCGCCCGGCGGCGGCTCCTTGCTCAGCGCGATCTTTTCCGGACGCACGGCGACCGCCACCGTGGCGCCCTCCGGCCCGGACACGCCGTGGTCGATGTAGAGGTTGCAGCCCGCCTCCTCCGACCGGATCAGCACATGGTCGGCCTCGTCCTCGACCACGCGGCCTTCGAACATGTTCACCGACCCGATAAACTCCGCGACGAAGCGCGACTGCGGGTATTCGTAGATTTCCGTGGGCGTGCCGACCTGGGCGATGACGCCGTGGTTCATGACGGCGATTCGGCTCGACATGGTCATCGCCTCCTCCTGGTCGTGGGTGACCACGATGAAGGTGACGCCCAGCTTTTCCTGGAGGTTGACCAGCTCGAACTGCGTCTGCTCGCGCAGCCGTTTGTCCAGCGCCCCCAGCGGCTCGTCCAGCAGCAGCAGCTTCGGCCGCTTGACCAGCGAGCGCGCCAGCGCCACGCGTTGCCTCTGTCCGCCCGAGAGTTGATGCGGCTTGCGCTTGGCGAAGCGGCCGAGTTGGACGAGGTCCAGCATCTCCGCCACCCGTTCCCGGATTTCGCCCTTGGGCACGCCATCTTGGCGAAGGCCGAAGGCGACGTTCTGCTCGACGCTCATGTGCGGGAACAGGGCGTAGGACTGGAACATCATGTTGACCGGCCGCTCATAGGGCGGGATGCCGGCCATATCGACGCCGTCGATGTAGATCTTGCCCTCGGTCGGCGTCTCGAAACCGGCCAGCATGCGCAGCAGCGTCGTCTTGCCGGAGCCGGAGCCGCCCAGAAGGGCGAAGAACTCCCCCCGGTAGATCGACAGGCTGACGTCGTCCACGGCGACGAAATCGCCGAAGGCCTTGGTCACCTTTTCGATGCGCACATAGGGTGTCTGGGCCGGGTCCTGCCAGGGTTCCAGACGCGTGGGCTTGCGGATCGGCTGGACGGCCATCGGTGTCCTTCTCAAGTCCGGCTGACAGGGGAAATCCGACAGGGGATTCCGACAAGGGAACGCCCCGGCCGCCCCCTCATCGGGAACGACCGGGGCGCTGGTAGCGCATCGACTCTTAAGACGGCCTTACTTGCCAGTCTTGACCTTGGTCCACAGGCGCGTGCGGGCGCGCTCCGTCGACTGCTTGATCGCCTTCAGGGCGAACAGCTTGACGTTGCTGTTCTCCGGCACGAAGACGGCGGGGTTCGACTTCACGGCGTCGTCCACCGTCGCCAGAGAAGCCGGAACGGCGTTGGCGTAGTTCACCTTGTTGGAGATGGCCGCGATGTTCGCCGGGTCCAGAATGAAGTTAATGTACTCGTAGGCACCCGCCTTGTTCGGTGCGTCGGCCAGCACAGCCAGCGTGTCCCACCAGACCTGCACGCCCTCCTTCGGGGTGACGTACTCGACCTTCACGCCGTTCTTGGCTTCCTCGGCGCGGGCGGCACCCTGGATGGCGTCGCCGTTGTAGGACATCACCACGCAGGCGTCGCCGCCGGCCAGGATGTTGATGTTGCCGCCGGTCACGAACTGCTTGATGTACGGGCGCACCGCCATCAGCGTCTTCTCGACCTTCTCCAGATCCTCCTTCTTCTCGGAGTTCGGATCGAGGCCGAGGTAGTTCAGAACCGACGGGATCACGTCGGTCGCCGAATCCATCACGGTAATGCCGCAGGACGCGACCTTCTTGGCGACCTCCGGCTTGAAGATCAGGTCCCAGCTGTCGAGCGGGACGTCGGGGGCGACGGCCTTGATCTTTTCCGGGATGATCGCGATGCCGACGGTGCCGCCCAGATACGGGACGGCGAACTTGTTGCCGGGGTCGGACGCCTCCAGCAGCTTTAGCACCTTCGGATCGACGTTCTTCAGGTTGGGGATCTTCGACTTGTCGAGCGGCGCGACGACCTTCGCCTGGATCAGGCGCGACAGGGTCGGTTCGGCGGTCGGGACGATCACGTCGTAGCCGGACTTGCCGACCGTGACTTTCTGCTCCAGCAGTTCCAGGCTGTCGTACAGATCGACCTTCGTCGGGTAGCCCGTGGCCTTGGTGAAGTCGTCGGTCGTCGTCTCACCCAGATAATCGTTCCAGATGTAGATGTTGACGGGCTTCTTGTCCTGGGCCATTGCCGGCGCGGCGACCGCGACGGCGGCCACCGCGCCGAGGATGCTGAAAGCGAGTCGTTTCATGTCGTAAGCCCCCGAATTTCTTGGCCGAATTTCTTAGTCGTTCGGCAGGGGTGCGGCGCGCTCCGCACGGCGTCCCCGGCGCGGGCGTTATTGCACCCACGAAGGGGTGGGTTGTCAACGATTCGCGGGGGCGGCGAAGCACGATGCCGCGCGGTCAATGGGGGGCCGGACGAAGGCTATTCCGCCCTGAGGCGGACCGAGCGGATTTCCAGGGCGGAATTCTCCAGCTTCGTTTTTTCCTCCACGGGAACCAGCGTCACCGTCAGGGCCAGTTGGCCGTTCCCGCCACGCGCTGCCACCGTCTCGGCGGGCAGCGGAGCGACGAATTCCACCGCCTTGCCGACCTGCGGCGGCGGGAAGAAGCTGAACACCGCCAGGGGCTTCGCTCCGGCGGGGGGCGGTCCGGCGGCCGAGTCGTAGACCGCCACGGAATAGCCCTCCCCGCGCTCCACCCGCGTGGGCGCCACGGTGAGGGCCAGGAAATAGCGCTGCCCGCCCGCCGGCACGGGCACCGAAACCTCGGCCGGCTTGTGCGCGCCGACCGTCCCCAGCGCCTCTGTCGCCGCGCCGGCGGCGGAAAGGGGCATGGCGGCTCCCGTCAGGCCGAGAGCCGCCAGCGTTAACAAAGCCCCGATCGTTGGAAGGCACGCCGATTTCTTGCCCATGGCCGACCATCCGTCGTTCCAAACCGCTGAGAGGAAAAGTCCCTGACAGAGAAATTGGCGCGACGGAGCGGCATGGCAACCGGGCCGCGTGCGTCAGCTCTGAACGACGCGGACGCCGCGCACCGTGAAGGTCGGCGGCGCGCCGGTGTAGGGCTCCAGCATCACCGGGACCAGCTGCAGGCTGACGTCCGACGGGTTGGCGGAAGTGGCCTGCGACAGCGCCCTGGACAGGTCGATCACGATGTCCTGCGGCGCCGCGTGCAGCCGGTGGCCGCCGAAGAAGCTGAAGGAACCGGCGAAGCTCGGGTCGGTGGTGGGGGTCTGGGCGTTGGCGTCCGGCTTGTTGACGAAGACGTTGATCAGCATCGGCGCGATGGTCGGGGCGTTGCCCACCGTGATCACCGCCCGCACCCGTCCGCCGCCCGACGCGGTCGCCGGTGCCGACAGCATCCTGGTGCGGGAGCGCGCGCTGGTCAGCGGGATGGTGGTGACGTAAGGGGCGGAGACGACCGTCGGGTCGCTGGAGCTGGCGAGCGGAGCGGCGGCGGAAAGCGTCGCGCGCCGGGGGGCTTCCGCCAGGGCGATCTGCGCCGACGGCGGGGGCAGTCCCTCATAGCTGTAGCCGAGCCCCGGATAGTTCAGCGACCCGGCGGAGGCGATGCCGGTGACCGTCTGGCCTTGGCCGTTGACGAACTGCCCGCTGTAGTTCTTGTCCAGGCCCGGCGTCGTTGTCGCCTTGGCCTGCCACGACGCCCACATGTAGTCGACCATCGTGTGGTGCAGCCAGAAGATGGGGTCGAGCGGCGACATGCCGTCGCCCATGTGCCCGGTGCTCCCGCCGACCACGACGTGGCCGTTGTTGTGCGGGCTGGTCTCCAGCGACTGCCAGAAGGATATGAAGTCGGTGGAGGCCAGGATGCTCTGAAGGTTCTCCTTGGTGAAGGCGCCGCCGCGCACCGGGTCGCTCTGGACGCCCTGGCCCTTCGGCAGGATCCGGATGCCGATCGTCGTCACCTCGTCCGGCCCCCAGTTGTCCGACTGGGCGTCCGACTTGTCCTTCCAATAGGTGACGTTCAGCGCGTCCACGTCGTAGAACGGATCCGGGATATTGCCGGTGCCGTAGGACCAGTCCCAATAGGGCAAGGCGAAGTTCGGATTGCCGCTGAGCTGGCCGCAGATCTGCTCGAAATAGGTCAGGTAGTAGCGGTGCCAGTGGACGAAATCCACCGCCCCGTGCGGGCAGTGGTTCAGATGGATCAGCGCCTGATTGCGCCAGTTGCGCTGGTCGGAGGCCGGGAGCTGGTGCATCGCCGAGACCGCCTTGGCGTAATCCGTGAAGAACGGGTCGTCGGCCTTCAGGCTCATGACGTTGCGGCGGACCCGCCCGGTCTGGGCGCGGACGGTGGCCGGAACCAGGGCCGTGGCGGCGCCGATGGCGGCGGCCCCGACGATGAACTGGCGGCGATCCATGTGGCTCTCCCTATGGCTGTATGAATTTTCTGGAATTGCAATAATGCCGCGAGCAATCCAGCGCCATAAAGAGAAAAATTCACCACCTAGACAACCATCAGGACATCCCGTCACCACCCTCCATCAAGTTCTTTGAGTTGCATGCCTATGCGCGCAATTTTCGCGCCAAGTGTCCTGCAATAGCATGTGAGGATCAGGGACTCGGACATGCCCGCCGCGATGCCGAAGGCGGCGGGTATTCATCCGAAATCCGCAAACGGACGGGCCGTTACACGTTCAGCAGCAGGTTCTCGCGCTCCCACGAGCTGATGACCCGGTGATAGGCCTCGTACTCGGCCTCCTTCACGCAGGTGACCGCGTCCACGAACTTCTCGCCCAGGATTTCCTTCAAAGGCTTGCAGTTGTTGAACTTCGACAGCGCGTCGCCCTGGTGGCGCGGCAGCGTGAAGGCGAGGCGGTAGGCCGATCCCTTCACCGGCTCCGTCGGTTCCAGCCCCTGCGCCATGCCGAGGTAGCCGCAGGCAAGCGACGCCGCGATGGCCAGATACGGGTTGGCGTCAGCCCCCGCCACGCGATTCTCCACCCGCCGGGCGTCCGGCTGCGAGACCGGCACGCGCAGGCCGGTGGTGCGGTTGTCGCGGCCCCAATGCACGTTGATCGGCGCGTCCGAATTCGGCACCAGCCGGCGGTAGCTGTTCACGTTCGGCGCCAGCAGCGGCATGACGTAGGGCAGGTATTTCTGAAGCCCCGCGACATGCGCCATGAACAGCGCGCTGTCCTTGCCATCCGGTTCTGAGAACAGGTTTTTCCCGCTTTCCGCGTCCACCACGGACTGGTGGATGTGCATGGCGCTGCCCGGCTCGTTCTGCATAGGCTTGGCCATGAAGGTCGCGTAGACCTGATGGCGCAGCGCCGCCTCGCGCGCCGTGCGCTTGAACAGAAAGGCTTGGTCGGCCAGTTCCAGCGCCTCGCCGTGGTTGAAATTGATCTCGATCTGCGCGGCCCCGGCCTCGTGGGTCAGGGTGTCGATGTCGATGTCCTGCGCCTCGCAGAAGTCGTAGACCATCTCGAAGATCGGATCGAACTCGTTCACCGCGTCGATGCCGAAGGCCTGCCGCCCACTCTCGACGCGCCCGTTGCGCCCGACCGGCGGCACCAGCGGATAGTCCGGGTCCTTGTTCACCTGGACCAGGAAAAACTCCAGCTCCGGCGCGACCAGCGGCTTCCAGCCGCGTTCCTCGTAGAGCGACAGCACGCGCTTTAGCACATGCCGGGGCGAGAAGCTGACCGGGCTGCCGTCGGCGTAGACGCAGTCGGTGATGACCTGCGCCGTCGGCTCCTCGTACCAGGGGACGAAGCGAATCGTGCGCTCGTCCGGAATCATGTAGATGTCGGAATTCTCGTCCGACGTGACGTCCTCGTCGTCCGGATACTCGCCGGTCACGGTCTGGACGAAGATCGCCTCGGGCAGGCGCAGGCCGCGGTCGCGCAGGATGCGCAGGAACTTCTCGGCCGGCACGATCTTGCCGCGGGCGATGCCCGACATGTCGGGCACGAGGCATTCCACTTCGGTGATGCGGTTCTTCTTGATGAAATCTTCCATGAATCCCATGAAACGATGGACCGCACCGGACGGTGGGCAGCCCCTCCCTGCTGTTGAACAACCGCCACCACTATGACCCCGAAGCCCCCCATCGCGCCAGAGGGGAAGGTGGAGGTTGCCCCAATGGCTGTATCGGCGGCCGTATCGGCGGCCTTGACGCCCCCCGCCCCCGCCCCCTAACTCGGCACCATGCCAAAGCCCTCCTACCTGCGTTCCTGGTACGCCGACACCGCGACTCCGCACCCGCCCCACCCCACGCTGGAGGGGGAGAAGACATGTGACGTCTGCGTGGTCGGCGGCGGCTACACTGGCCTGATGACCGCGCTGGAACTGGCCGAGCACGGCTTCGATGTGATCCTGCTGGAGGCGCAGCGCGTCGGCTGGGGCGCCTCGGGCCGCAACGGCGGGCAGGTCATCACCGGCTACAACAAGCCGATGTCCACCATCGAACGCTGGGTCGGCCGCGACGACGCGCTGCGCCTGTGGGAACTCGGCGAGGAATCCAAGGCCCTCCTCGCCTCCCGCGTCGAACGGCACGCGATCGCCTGCGACCTGACCTGGGGCTTCGTC
Organism: Azospirillum soli; assembly: GCF_017876165.1. Taxonomy (GTDB): domain Bacteria; phylum Pseudomonadota; class Alphaproteobacteria; order Azospirillales; family Azospirillaceae; genus Azospirillum; species Azospirillum soli. The sequence continues at coordinate 148,810 of NZ_JAGINQ010000015.1, read as the reverse complement.
TACGCGGCGGTGAAGCCGCGCCATATGGCCGACGTGGCCGATCTGGACGGCGAGATGCGCGGCCGCTACGGCTACGACCGCATCCGGACGCTCGACCGCGCCACGGTACGGGAGCACGTCAACAGCGACGCCTACGTCGGCGGCCTTCACGACTCCGGCAGCGGCCACCTGCATCCACTGAACTACGCCCTCGGCCTCGCCCGCGCCGCCACGGCGGCCGGCGTCCGCATCTTCGAGCAGTCCCCCGTCACCGCCATCGACACCGGCGCCAATCCTTCCGCCAAGACCGCCAAGGGGAAGGTCCGCGCCCGCTTTCTGGTTCTCGCCGGCAATGCTTACCTGGGCAGGCTCTCCCCTCGCCTCGCCTCCATGATCATGCCGGTCGCCACCTACCTGATCGCCACCGAATCGCTGGGCGAGGACACAGCCAAATCCCTCCTCCCCACCAACGTCGCGGTCAGCGACATGAACTTCGTGCTGAACTATTTCCGCCGCTCGTCGGACCACCGGCTGCTGTTCGGTGGCGGAGTCAGCTATTCCGGCATGGATCCGCCCGGCCTGCGCCTGACGATGCGGTCCAAGATGCTTGCAGTCTTCCCGCAGCTGCGCGACGCGGCCATCGATCATTTCTGGGGCGGCAACGTCGCCATCACGGTCAACCGCATGCCGCAGGTCGGCCGTTTGACGCCGACGACCCTGTTCGCCCACGGCTATTCCGGCCACGGCGTGGCCCTGGCCGGCATGGCGGGCCGCGTGATGGCCGAGGCGATCCGGGGCACGGCGGAACGCTTCGACGTGTTCGCCCGCCTGCCGCACCAGCCCTTCCCCGGCGGACGGCCCTTCCGCACGCCGGCGCTTGTCCTCGCGATGCTCTGGTTCCGGCTGCGCGATCTGCTGTAGTGTGAAATCGCCTCACCGGCGGGGGAGCGACATTGGACCGCACCCCCCGTCCCCGGCGAACGCATAGTCTGTACCGATAACAACCCAGCCCCGAACATAACCCGAATGGCCCGCCGACCATGACCGACGCCCCCGACACCCCCACCGGCATCGACCCGGCCGACCCGGCCGCGACTCCGACGCCGGAGGGCGAAGCGCCGGCCCCCATGCGGGACACGCATTTCGATTTCCAGCACAAGGTGTTCAGCCTTCCCGGCGCCTTCTTCTGCATCGATCCGGGCAGCAAACAGCCGGTCCTGAACATCCTGCTGGGCGACCTGAAGGCGGCCCTGCCCTTCGTGACGTTGCAGGAATCCTTTCAGATCCCGGACGACAGCCACGACGCCCGCCTTCTGGAGGTCGTGACGAAGGGCCTGAACTACGTGAAGCAGATCCGCCCCGGTGAGCAGATTCCGGGCGAACTTCTGGACGGACGCGCCTCCTGGTCGGTGGAGGACAAGCACCGCCTGATCGCCAAGGGGCGCCTGACGGTTCAGCTCGTCTCCTGGATCACCGGCAGCGAGATGATCGTCGTGGACGCCGACGAACTGGAACAGATCGTCGAGGATCCCCAGACCAAGCAGCGCCTGAAGACAGCCTTCACCGAGATCGCGACCAAGCTGGGCATCACCGACAACGCCGAACAGTTCCTGACCGACCGCATCGACGACCTGACGCAGGAACTGTCCTACATCGAGGCGCTGCGCGACCGCTTCAACCACATCCGTGCCATCAGCACCGGCCTCGCCAAGCTCGGCCAGTTCTACCGGACGGACCGCACCTTTTGCAGCGAGATCGCCCGCATGCAGGGCCTTCTAAGCAAGCCGCTGAAGGAATACGACGCGATCTTCGAACAGGCCGACGCCCAGACCGGCGAGATCGTCGGCGCGCTGAAGGCGTTCGACACGACGGTTCGCTTCATCCGCAAGATCCGCGACGACCTCCGCGCCCGCCTCCTGGAGTGGGAGGAGTTGCTGCAAGCCTGGGACAGCACTCCCATCGAAAAATCCCCCGCCGCCGAGCAGCTGCAAAAGCAGACCTACCGCTTCCTGGCCAACCGCTTCATCGAAACCAAGGTCTGGGATCGTCGGTAAACCGGCGATTGTCTCCTCCGCCGCCATAGACGAGCGAGGGGGACGGTTGACCTCTCTGCGCGCCCATAATAGGATTATCGTCCTTCATTCTTCCGGGGGGACGCGCCATCACCGTCGCGCTGGGGTTCCGCCGAGGCAAGAGCTGCATCCCCCGCGACCGCACGCAGGGCTTGGCCGCGCTCGGCTTCTCCCATCCCACGCTGGTAGACGGCCTGGGACCGCTCCGATCCCAAGTGCCTGGACAGTTGCGTCCTCCGCTACGCCCAGGACGGCCGCGCCCCGACCAGCGGCCCCGACGCGCTGGACGGCCCGCCCCTCCCGCAATGCGAGGAAGGCCGTCTCGTCCCCCGCTCGCCCTACCCCGACGAAGTCTGGGCCCGCGTCGCCCGCCTGATCGCCGCCGGCTACTCACCCACCGAAGCGGGAGCCAAGGTCGGCCTGCACCGTACCACCATCTGGGGCGCCTGGCAGGAACACACCGATTTCCGCTACCGCACCTATTGGGAATATGTCTCTCTGGTCCGCGAGGCCCGCGTCAAACTCCGCAAGCACAACGACCTGCTCGCCCCCTCCTGGACCCTGCCGCCCGACGACGAGGGCCGGTTGGACCGCCCGTTGCCGCCGATCATCCCGGATAACACGGGCCCCCACCCTAACCCTTCCCCGCTTTCAGCGGTGGAGGGAACAACGGCGGAGTTCCCTCTCCCGCGCGGCGGGGAAGGGTTAGGGTGGGGGCACAGCACACCCGATCATTCGCCCGCCAACCGTTGTGCACCCACCGCACAACATACGCCCACCCACAACCCTCACCATCCCCCTAAAATCAAACGACAAACCGCCCAAAAACCCCGTTGTGCAGAACCCGTCCCCTGCACAATCCGCACAATGGTGCACAAGAAGGCAAGCAACGCCACCAGCGGCTCAGCCAACCTCCCGCAACAAAGCCCCCTGCCGCAGCAACTCCTTCTGCACGGCCCCGGCCACGACGTCCCGTGTCCTTGCCCTGCCCTTCGCGGCCATGGCGGCGCAGACGCCGGCAGCCTGCCCGGTCGCCATGCAGGTCGGCGTGACGCGGTAGGACGAATGGGCCTCGTGGCTGCCGGAAATGCAGCGGCCGGCGACCAACAGATTCTCCATCCCCTTGGGGAGCAGAGCCCGCAGGGGCACCTCGTACCACTCGCCAGAGGGAACGCGCTTCAGGACGGTCCCCTTCCCCGTCGGGCTGTGGATGTCCACGGGGTATGTGCCGCGTGCCACCGCGTCGTCGAACTTGGCGGCGCCCAGAACGTCATCGGCCGTCATATAATACTCGCCGACGATCCGGCGGGTCTCGCGCACCCCGATCCCGGTCCCCGTCTGGCAGTTGTAGGCGCGCTCGAACCCCGGCACATATTTCCGCAGGAAGGCGGCGATTTGCGCCGCCTGCCGGTGGCTCTCCCACTCGGCCCGCGTCAGGTCGAAGACGTTCGTCCCCAGAACCCCGGTCACCCGCGTGCAGTTCAGCGCGACCTCGCCCGGATGGGTGGTGGCGAAGAACAGGATGTCCTCGCGCGTCAAATTCAGGTCGCCGTTCGCGGTCGCCTTGGACACGAGATCCCACAACCCGTGCACGCCGCGCCATTGCGTCGGGTTGCCGTGCACGAAGTCGGAAAAGGCCGCGTGGTCGAACCCGACCATGCGGAACATCAGCGTCATGGGCTGCGTCAGCCCGTCCTCCTCCCGCCCGACCTCGTAGTCGCAGCCGGCGAGCGCCGCGATGTCGCCGTCCCCGGTGCAGTCGATGATGACATCGGCCTCAATCACCACCGGGCCGGACTTGGTTTCGAACACCACCCCGCTCGGCCGCCCCTTCTCGCCCAGCACGGTCGAGGCGAAGGCGTGCAGCAGCACCTTCACCCCCGCCTCGTCCAGGATCTCCTGCGCGGTAACCTTCAGGATTTCCGGGTCGAAGGGCACGGTGAAGCCGGTGTCCGGAGAGGGCGGGATCGCCCCGTGGCTGGCGTAGAGCCGCCCCAGGAACACGGCCAGGGCGCCGCCGACCACCGGCTCTCCCGGCCCGTGGTCCTGCGGCATCAGCGCGGTGTTGTCCACCACCGCGACCGAGCCGCGTTGGGTGTAGAAGCTCATCCAGGGCATGACCAGCGCCGCCGTGGCGTTGCCGCCCAGAAAACCGTAGCGCTCCACCAGAACCGTGTCGGCCCCGGCCTGCGCCGCGCCGATGGCCGCGCCCATGCCAGCCGGCCCGCCGCCGACCACGAGGACGTTGCACCGCCCTGCCCTCAAGGCTTGGCGAGGCGGCAGCGTGACGGTTTCCGGAGAGCTGGGACAGGTCAGGAACGGCACGTCGACACTCCTCTCGTCAGGCTATCGCCACATCGTCGCGCGGCCGAACCGTCTGGACGGCGAGCGCAACCGTGTGGCGGGCGCGGTCCTGAAGGTCGGGCACGCGCTGGCGCAGCAGCGCCTTCTGTTCGGCGCGGTTGTCCCAAAGCCGGTCGAGGTCGGCCAGGAAGGTCCCCGCCGTGGTGTGCCCCGCCATGGCGCGCGGCTCCAGCCCCAGCGAGGCCAGAAAGTCCCAGACCTTCGACGCGTAGGGCAGCGCGATCAGCGGCGTTCCGGTGATGGCGGCGAAGATCAGGAAATGCAGCCGCATGCCGACCGCCATCTCGAAATGCTCCATCAGTCCGATGATCTGGCGCGGCTTGTACTGGTACTTCAGAAGATGGGCGTGTTCCGGGAGGCTCATGCGCCCCATCACCCGATGGGCTTCCCGCACGTCGGCCAGTTCCATCGGCACGAAGACCACGTCAGCCCCAAACCGCTCGACGATGAAGTCCGCCGCCTCGGCCAGCAGCTGGTGGTACGCGGTCTCCGACAGGTCCGGCGCCGCCGCGCCCTGCTCGCGCACCGACAGGCCGACCAGAGGGCGGTCCCTGGGAATACCGGCTTCAGCCAGCATGGCGTCGGTGAAGGGTTCCGGCTCCAGCAACAGGGCGGGATCAGCGGTGACCGTCACCGGGACGGTGACCCCGATTTCCTCGATCAGGCGCTTGGCGCTTTGCTCCCGCACGGTGATCCCGGCCATGCGGTCCAACCCTTCCCGGACCGCCTCCCGCTCCACCCGGTCCTTCAGCGGCCCGACACCGATGGCGAAGGTGTATGTGGGGATGCCGAGATTCTGCGCGATGGTCACTTCCCGCAGGTACGTCTGGGCCTCGCTGTCGTACAGGATGCCGCCGCCGCCCAGCAGAAGCAGGTCCAGCCGCTCCACCTCCGGGGTGATCTCGTCCCGCATGGCCTCCCGAGGGTTCAGCACCCGGTCCACCGCGTGGTTTTCCTGCGTGTGCTGCGCGTTGCGGGTGAAGACCACCACCTCCACCCCCGGCACGGTGGCGCGCAGCTGCGCCACCGCCGATGTCAGGATCGCTTCGTCCCCAAGGTTCAACCCCCCATACGATCCTGAAATGCCTATGACGGTCATACCCCGCTCCCCAAAAGCGTCTTGCCCAGCAACCCCACCCCACCGGCGAAGGTTCCCCAAACATCTCCGCTCCTCCGGGGTTATTCTGTGGTCGAACCACCTGAGGAACCGACGGTCCCCCGATGACGAAGCTGGAGTTGTTTCTCGACCTCGACGGCGTGCTGGCCGACTTCGACCGCGGCGTGAAGGCCGTGACCGGCAAGCGCCCGGAGGAATTGCCGATGAAGGTCATGTGGCGGGAGCTGTCCCGGCATCCCGACTTCTTCGGCACTTTGGAGTTCATGCACGACGCCCAGGATCTCTGGCGCTTTTGCGAGCCCTACGAGCCGACGATCCTGACCGGCCTGCCGCTGGGGTCCTGGGCGCCGGAGCAGAAGCGGCGCTGGGTCGCCCACATGCTGGGCTCGCACGTCCGCGTCATCACCTGCATGGCCCGCGACAAGCACCGCTACGGCGGCCCCGGCAAGGTGCTGGTGGACGACCGCGAGAAGGCGCGCGAACCGTGGGAGTCCGTCGGCGGCCGTTTCATCCTGCACACCAGCGCCAAGACTTCGATCGAAGCCCTCAAGACGCTCGGATTCTCCGGGTGACGCGGAGAAGCGGCCCGAAATGCCTGCGAGTCGCGGGAATCCCGGCGCCGGCAGAGGCTCCGCATCCAAGCCGGCACGGGTTCCGCGGCCGGCTTGATGCATACGGGCCACAGTTCCGGCAAGAAGTCAGACCCTGTAAAACACCCCAGGTTGCCTTGGGCGCCTTGGCTCTTGTGCGGATGGTTTCCTTCTGCCAATAACACGGAAAAATCCGCAGTCAATCCAGCCCATGGAGTTGTGCATGAACCAGGCCGAACTCATCGAAACCGTCGCCACCAGCGCCGGCATCAAGAAGACCGAAGCGGCCAAGGTCGTCCAGTCGGTGTTCGAGGGCATCTCCTCGGCGCTGGGTCGCGGTGAAGAGGTTCGCCTGGCCGGTTTCGGCATCTTCGAGGTGGCCGAGCGCGCCGCCCGCGAGGGCCGCAACCCGCGCACCGGCGAAGTCGTGAAGATCGCCGCCTCCAAGGCGCCGAAGTTCAAGCCCGCCAAGCAGCTGCGCGATTCGGTCAACGGCTGATACGCACCGGACCCAGCGGAGCGCCACAATGACCATCGAACCATCGGAACTGCAGACGCTGACCGCGAAGGTCGTGGCGGCGTATGTCGGCAACAACACGGTGGCGGTCGGCGACCTGCCGTCGCTGATCAGCAACGTTCAAGAGGCGTTCCGCGGTCTGGGTGAGGAGAAGGCCGCTCCGGTCAAAGCCGAGCAAGCGCCTGCCGTGCCGATCAAGAAGTCGGTCACCCCCGACTACATCGTCTGCCTGGAGGACGGCAAAAAACTGAAGATGCTCAAGCGGCATCTGAAGACCGTCTACGATCTGACGCCGGACGAATACCGCGTGAAGTGGAATCTGCCGCCGGAATACCCGATGGTGGCTCCGAACTACGCGAAGGCGCGCTCGGAAATGGCGACGAAGCTCGGCCTCGGCCGCAAGCGGGCCGTCCACGGCTGACGCCCCAAGGCTGACGCTGGCGCTATTGGCTTAGCGATCAACGGGCGCATCCACCGGGTGCGCCCGTTTTTCATGCTCCCGCTTCTCATAACCGGATCACGGGATCTGCGACATTCCACTCATGGCGCCATTGTGCGCTGCGGCATAAGCTTTGGTCATACGCCTCTGGAGCGTTTCCTCCCTTACTCAGGCCGTTGGTGATCGCCGACGGCCTCTTTTATTGCTCGGGAAGGGTTCTGTCGCCGTCCCCCAAGGCCCGCTGCATCAGGACGCCGTCCACCCACCGACCGAACTTGAAGCCGACCGATCTCAGGACCCCCGCCGGCTCGAAGCCGAGATGCCGGTGAAGCCCGATGGACGCCGCGTTCCCGCTGTCGCCGATCACCGCCACCATCTGCCGGCATCCGGCTTCGGTGCAGCGGTCGATGATCCCCGCCAGCAACGCGCGCCCGATGCCCCGCCCCATGCAGCCCGGATCGATGTAGATCGAGTCCTCGACCGTGAAACGGTAGGCGGTGCGCAGGCGGTAGGGACCGGCATAGGCGTATCCGGCGAGTTCGCCGTCGATCTCCGCCACCAGATAAGGAAACCCGCGCTCCAGCACGTCATCCCGCCGCCGCCCCATCTCGGCCTGGTCCGGCGGCACCTCTTCAAAGGAGGCAAGGCCCCGCAACACATGATGGGAGTAAATCGCCTGGATGCGATCCAAGTCTGAAGCTCGACTGTCGCGAATGATCATGGGGGAACCCTGTGTCTTTCCTCCAGGCTAACACGCCGGTTGCAACCCACGCTAGCCGACGATTGCCGAGGAGGCGAGTAGCGGCAAAGCAAGGGCATCCCGGAAGAAAAGGCTGGTCGCATGGCAGAGCGCTCCCATTTCAAAATTCCGCGACCGCCCCGCTTTCCCGGCTGATCGCAAACAAAGCGCCTGGACGCCGCCCCATGACGTTCGGCTGATCGCGATATTCCGAAAGGCTGGTTGGGTCGATCGATGTTTTGGCTTTTTGGCTGAGACTGGCCAAATGGACAGGCCCAAAATCGCTCGTCTCCAAAACGTCAGACCTCCTCCGCGAACAACCACAACAAAGGTTCTCACTTTTGGAACAACTGTCTCGGCTGTAGAATAGCCGGGATATACGACGAAAAATATTGTCGGAGAACCGTTTACAGGCTTGATCCAACTTGGTCATCCCGGCACATTATCGGTGTCTGACTGACGCGATCCTGAAGAAGTTCGGCGAAATTCCATAAAACAAAGGCCGAAACGATGAGCGCTCTCAGCGTTCATCGGCAGGGTAAGGCGTCACGGCTGACGGTGGAGAGTTGGAGAGAGGAGGCCTTGGAGTGCTCAAGAAACTCCTGACTGGTGAAAATGCCAGCCTGACCCGATACGTCGAAGAATCGAAGCGCTTCCCCATCCTCGCCCCGGATGAAGAGCGCGAACTGGCCGTTGCCTGGCGCGACCGCGGCAGCGCGCCAGCGCTCGAACGTCTGGTCGGCAGCCACCTCCGGCTGGTCATCAAGATCGCGCGCGGCTTCGGCGGCTACGGCCTACCCTTGGCCGACCTGGTGGCCGAAGGCAACGTCGGACTGATGCAGGCCGCCCAGAAATTCGATCCCGAGCGCGGGTTCCGCTTTGCGACCTACGCCACGTGGTGGATTCGAGCCGCCATCCAGGAATACATCCTGCACAGCTGGTCGCTCGTGAAGATGGGCACCACCGCCGCGCAGAAGAAGCTGTTCTTCAACCTGCGCCGCCTCAAGAGCCAAATGGAAGAGCTTGAGCAGGGCGACCTGTCGCCGGAAACGGTCACCGCCATTGCGACCGAACTGGACGTTCCGGAATTGGAAGTGGTGGAAATGAACCGCCGCCTCTCGTCCAACGACAGCTCCCTGGACGCCACGCTGTCCAGCGACGGCGAGACCAACTGGCTGGAGTTGCTGGCCGACGAACGTCCGACCCAGGAAAGCATGATCGCGGAAGCCGATGAGCTGGCTTTGCGGCGGCGCTTGGTCGGGCAAGCTCTGGAGCGGCTCGACGACCGCGAACGGCGCATCCTGTTCGAGCGCCGGCTGAAGGACGACCCCTCGACTTTGGAGGCGCTGAGCCAGCAGTTCTGCGTGTCGCGCGAACGGGTGCGTCAGATCGAGGTGCGCGCGTTCGAGAAGTTGCAAAAGGCGGTGCTGAGTGCCGCTCAGGCGCTGCGGCGTCCCGCCCACATGGCGGCTTAACCCGCTCGAGTCGCATACAGAACGGCCTCCATAACCTTTCCGTACACACGACCGGCGGCTGCCATACGGCGCCGCCGGTTATTTTTTGCGCCTGCAATGTACCTGCGACAATGGGGACCGTTTTCACAACTCTATCACCACACCATAGTGGCCCACTCGCAGTAGATTATTTTGCATTCTATACAAATCCTGCGTAAGCTGCCGTCGACCTTTCGCCCGAGGAAGCCGCCATGTCGCATGCCGCCCAGACTCAGTCCATCCTCGACCGCATCTCGTTTCTGCGCATCGACGAAACCGGAAAGGCCGCTCTTCGGGAGTTCCAGCCCTATCTGGCGCAACGCATTGACCAAATCCTGGAAGATTTTTACGGTTACCTGCGCACGATCCCCCAGGTCTCGCATCTTCTTGTCAATCCGGCGACGGTCAGCCGCGCGCGCGACATGCAGAAGCAGCACTGGCTGAAGAGCGTTTTCACCGGCACTTTCGACGACACCTACATGGCGCAGGTGCTCAAGATCGGTCAGGCGCACCAGCGAATCGGCCTGGAGCCGCGCTGGTACATGGGCGCCTACTGCTTCACCCTGAACAAGCTGATCGACCTTGCCGCTCAAGTGTACCGCAAGAAGCCGGAAAAGCTGGCGCTGCTGTTGCAGTCGATCAACAAGGCTGTCTTCCTCGACATGGATTTGGCGACCTCGGTCTATGTCGATCTGAACACCGCCGCCATCATCTCCCGCGAATTGGGCAGCACCGCCGACGCCTTCGAGCGTGAGGTCAAGGGCGTGGTCCAAGCCGTGGCGAACGCCGCGCAGACGCTTCAGGGCACCGCCCAGAAGATGAGCCGCACGGCCGAGGAAACCAGCGTCCAGTCTACCCAGGTGGCGGCGGCGGCCGAGGAAGCCTCCGTCAACATCCAGACGGTGGCGGCGGCGGCGGAGGAACTGACCGCCTCCATCGGCGAGATCAGCCATCAGGTGACTCAGTCCGCGGCCATCGCCAGCGAGGCGATGTCGCAGGCCGAACGGACCAACAACACGGTGCAGGGCCTTGCGGACGCTGCCAGCAAGATCGGGCAGGTGGTGAAGCTCATTCACGACATCGCCAGCCAGACCAACCTGCTGGCGCTGAACGCGACCATCGAGGCCGCGCGGGCCGGAGAGGCCGGCAAGGGCTTCGCGGTCGTGGCGTCGGAAGTGAAGAGCCTCGCCAACCAGACGGCCAAGGCGACCGAAGAGATCAACGCCCAGATCGGCGCCGTTCAGGGTGCGACCCAGGAGGCCGTCGGCGCGATCCGCTCGATCTCCGAAACCATCTCGCGGATCAACGAGATCTCGACGTCGATCGCCACGTCCATGGAAGAACAGGGCGCCGCGACCACCGAGATCGCTCGGAACGTTCAGCAGGCGTCCATCGGCACCCGCGAAGTAAGCGAGACCATCGTGCGCGTCAACGGCTCAGCCGCCGACACCGGCAGCGAGGCGCGCAACGTGCTTGACGCGACCAACGAGTTGACCCGCCAGTCTTCCACGCTCGGCACCGAAGTGGATCGGTTCCTGGCGCGGGTGCGCGCTGGTTGACCGGTGCACCGAATGGGTGCGCGCCTGATCGGCTTCATGGATGCCGTCGGCGCGCACGCCCTTTCCGGTGTCTCATATGGTCTGGTCACATCGCTGTGCGGACGACCATGTCGCTCACGGTCACGTTTTCAGCGCGCGCGGCCTTCCAGACATCGTCAAGCGAGCGCCAATAGCTGCGCCCCGCCAAGGTCTCCACCGCCCCACCGCGCATAACGACGAAAAGCCCGGTACGCCCAAGATTCACAACTCTCATCATGGCTGTGCCCTCCACCGATTCAGACGATTTTAGATAAAAGTTTCTGTCCACCGGGGTGATTCAGTCTTTATCGTCCTTCGTTTAGACACTTACCGAAACACGCGAAGGCTGTCAACGCGGTCTGCGGTTGTATGCCTTTGGCTCAGTTCAATGAGCAGGGTGCCAAAAGGTTGCACGACCGCGGCCACGCGTCGTCATGCCGTACGGTGCCGCATTAAAGTCTCGCTCGTGTTGCTCATGCTTGCAACCGGTCAACCGACCTATTCCGTCACGCGGTGATATCCCACCCGGCCAAGGCCTCCCGGATCTCCTCGACGACAGCTTCCCACTGGCCGGGAGACAGCTGGCGATAAAGGAGCATTGTCGGGTACCAAGGACTGTCAGAGCGGCCAAGCATCCAGCGCCAGTCCGCTTCATGGTGGAGTATCGTCCAGACCGGCGCCCCCAGCGCACCAGCCAAGTGAGCGACCACCGTATCGACGGAAACAACGAGGTCCAAAGCCCTGATCGTCGCCGCGGTATCGAGCAGATCCATGCTGCGCGGGCCTCGGTCGCAAAATGGGAGCGCTCCGGCGTGGTCCAGCGGTGCGCCTCGTTGCAGGCAGACCCAATCGATGTCCGGCACGCTCATCAATCGTTCGACCAGCGATGACGGGAGCGACCGGTGCCCTCCGTCCCAGCCGCCGGCCGCCCAAGCCAGCCCGACGGTCAATCGCCCTCGACGCGTCAGACGAGCCGCCTGTTCGGCCACGCGTTTGGCGTCCACCGCAAGGTAGGGAACCGAAGCCGGCAAGGTGTCGAGAGACGTGCGGAAGGCAAAAGGCAATTCCATCAGTTCCGCCTGCACCGAAATCCCGGGCAGTGGCGCGTCGTCGGACAATGGAACCAGTGTCTTCACACCGGGAAACGTCGAGAGCAGGTCATGAACGGCCTCCGGCGCTTGCACCGTCAACCGTGACGCCTGCCGCGCGACGAGCGGCAGGTAACGGGCGAATTGCACGATGTCACCGAGCCCATGGTAACAGCGCACCACCACCGACCGTCCATTGAACGGCGTGCCGTCCCACACCGCCCGCTGGTGAAAGGGCCGGTCGGTCCGGTTGAGATCGGCGGGATTCATCGCCGCAAGCACCTGGTCGCTGATGGTCCAGGCGGCCTCGAACTCTCCCAGCAGCATGTGCGCCTTCCACCGCTCGCCTCCGATGGCGAGCGGATCGACACCCAGCATCATGGCCTGATCGTACAGGTCCAAGCTTTCTCGGACTTGGCGCGCTCGCAACAGCGCAGCGGCTCGACCGAGCAGGTCGACCGCTTCCGGCGGCCAAACGGTGTCCACACGTCTTCTCCGTTCAGAACCCGATCGCCGGATCAACGCGAACGGGCGTGTCCGGTTTCACACGGGAACGCGATCCGGTCGATGGCCGTTTTCCCGGCAAAGGAATGAAGATCGGGAGGAATCATGGAGGGTGGCTCCACAAAACAGGACGTTCTTACTCTGCCCGTCACGATCCGCTTCGCCCGCCGGAACGACCTGCCGGATTTGGAGTGGTTCGGCCTGCACACCCCCCATCGGGAAATCCTCGCCAACGCGTACCGCATGCAGGAACGCGGCAGCGGCGCCCTGCTGGTGGCCGAGGTCAACGGCTTTCCGGCCGGCCAGCTCTGCATCGATTTCATCCGCAAGCGCCACGTGCGCCGGGCCACCCTGTGGGCCTTGCGGGTGTTTCAGCCGTTCCGCAAGCAGGGGCTCGGAACGCGGTTGATGGCGATGGGCGAGCGAACGGTCCTGGATCACGGCTTTCGCGAGGCCGAACTGGGGGTCGATCGCGACAACGCCGGGGTGCTCGCCTTCTACGACCGGCTCGGCTACGTGCCTTGCGGGACGGAGCGGGGCCGGTATTCCTACCGCACCCCGTCCGGGGAGTTCGTGCAGGTCCCAATCGACCAGTGGATCCTGAGCAAGTCTCTGGTGATCGAACCCGTAAAGCGGATGGCCCATTCCTGAGGCGATTACTCCGCCGCCATGGCGATCAGCCGGGCGGGCCGGCGGCGCGGCAGACGGATGCGGGCACCGTCCAGAATGCGGGTGAGTTCCCGCGCGGAATCGGTCGCCATGCACAGGGCCACCATCGGGAGCCAGCGGTCGAGCACCTGGGTCGCCACGTCCTCCTCCCCTGCCTGCATGGCCGCCAAGGCGTCGAGCAGGGCCATTTCGTCCATCCCAACCCGCGAACAGGACGGGCAGCGAATTTCCGGCCGAGCGGCCTGCGAGACAGCGAAGGTGCCCAGCATCGCGAAGAGGGGAAGCAGCGCCGTGGCCGGCACGCCGGCGACCGAGAAGCCCGCCCTCATGGCGACCATCGCGCCCGCCGTGCCATCGCGAAACCACTGTCGGAAACTGGTCAGAAGCGCCCGCTCCGCCGCCGTCAGATCCGCCAGCGTCCAGGGTGACAGACGCCCTTCCCCAACCGTCTCACACATAACGAACCCTTCCCGACATGAGTGACGGAAGGAAGTTAACGCAGTCCGCGTTTAATTGCGAGTAATTCTCATTTTCAGAGGTGCGGCGGACCGCCACAGCCCCGCTTGGCTTCCCAAACCGTGACAATGTTTGGCCGGCCCGCGCTGGAAAGATTGGATTAACCGTAATGGCGAATTCTTCCCCTCGCTCGCAGCATGGAGCGTGGAAGGATGAAGCGGATTTTCGGACAGGCAATTCTTGGGCTTATGGCGGCGGCAGCCGTTCTTGCGACGGCGACCACGGCCACGGCGCAGATTCGGTTGAACGCGGCCTATGGCGAGGAAGCCCTTCTGGGGCCCTCCCAGGCCAGGGGCGCCGTGGTCTGGAGCCATGGCCGCTCGATCGAGGTCGAGGATTCCAACGCCCCGACCCCCTCTTACATGAAGGCGCTGCGCGACGCCGGCTGGGACGTGTACCGGCTGGACCGCATGCGGGTCAGCGATACCCTGCCCAACAGCTCCCGCGCGCTGGCCGGTCATGCCGACCAGTTGAAGGAACGGGGATACCGGCGCGTGGTCCTGACCGGCCAGTCGTTCGGGGCGTTCATTTCGCTGATGGCGGCGGGACAGACGGAGCGGATCGACGCGGTGATCGGCACGGCGCCGGCGGCCTTCGGGAATTTCTCGGAGGCGTACGACAGCTTCCGCGACAACGCCAGCCAGCTCTGGCCGATCCTGCGCAACGTGCGCAGTTCGCGGGTGATGCTGTTCTTCTTCCACGGCGACGATTTCGATCCGGGCGGGCGTGGGGAACAGGCCCGCAACGTCCTTGCCTCGCGCGGGCTTCAGCATCTGGTGGTGGACCAGCCGGCCCTTCTGACCGGCCATGGTGCCGCCAACACCGGCCTGTTCGTCCGCCGGTTCGGGGCCTGCATCGTGCGCTTCGCGGAAGCCCCTCCGCAGCCCGGCGACCCGTCCTGCGACGAGGCGTGGGGCCGCACGCCGAGCCCCGACCTGTTGCAGGCGGCCCTGCCCGGTTCGCGGACCGGCGGTTCGGCGCCGGCCTCTTCGGCCCAGCCGTTCCTCGGCACGTGGTACGGCGCCTACATCAACGGTCGGGAGGTGGCCCTGTCGGTGGACCGGATCGAGGGCGACACGGTCTACGCCGACTATGTGCTGGGGCCGGGAATGGAGCCCGACCAGACCATCGAACGGGTCCGCCGCAAGGGCCGGGTCGAGGGCGACGAGCTGGTCTTCGACGAGAAGGGCCGGAACACCCTGCGGTACAACCTGCGCACCGACGGGCGGATGGCGGCCATGTGGCTGGAAAGGTCCGGTAAGGGCCGCCTGGAAACCGTGCTGCGCAAGGTAAACTGAGGTTACAGAAGCGGAACTTATAGACGGCGGGCGAGCGCGAGCAGCCCGCCGGCACCGATCATCAGCCCACCGGTCAGCCGGTTCAGGGTCTTGGCGGCGGAGGCGCTGGTCAGGCGGGCGCCGATGCTGTTTCCGCCCATGGCGTAGGCCATGATCCAGGCGAACTCCACCACCGTCATCATGATGACCAGCGCCACGAGCTGCGGCCCCAGCGGTGCCGACGGCTCGATGAACTGCGGGAACAGGGCCGCCATGAAGACCAGGGCCTTGGGATTGCTGAATGCGACCAGCGCGCCCCGCAGAAACAGCCGGACAGCCGAGACGTCTTCGGTGGGCTGGGTGGCGGAATTGGCCGTCCCTTCCCCCGTGGGGGCGCGCCACGCGGCGATGCCGAGCCAGGTCAGATAGGCCACACCCGCCCACTTCACGGTCAGGAAGGCTGCTTCCGACGCGGCCAGAAGCGCGCCGAGGCCCAGCACCGACAGGGTCGCCAGGGTCGCAAGCGCCACGCACATGCCGAACCCGCCCCAGGCGGCGCGGCTGACGCCGTATCTGAGGCCGAGGCTCATCGCCAGCAGCATGTTGGGGCCGGGCGTCATCGACAGCACGAAGGTGGTCACCAGAAACAGCCCGAGCGTCTGCCAGCTCATCCATCGTCTCCTGGAATGGGGAGAAGGATGGGAGCACGGCGGGATGGCCCGCCGCAATTGCAGTCGATGCAGGTCTGCTCAACGGTTGGGGGCTGGGGTCGGTTCGCGCAGCCACTCGTCGAGGCTTTCCGGCTGGGATGGCCGCTCGGCGGTTTGCGGGGATTTGGACTCCCCGGGCTTGGCTTCTCTGGGTTTGCGTGTTTGGGGCTTGGATTGCGGCGGCTGGGCGCGCTCGTCGGGGCTCAGAATGGGGCCGGGGCGAATGTCGCCGTTCGGCTCGACCCGCGCGGCGTAGCGGGTGCCCATGGCGGTGATGAACTCCCCTTCCCCGGTCGGACGGTTGCGGATGAAGTTGCCGACGTAACGGTGGCCATCCGGGAAGGTCAGGGTGCCGAAGCCGGTGCGGCGGTCGTCCTCCCACTCCCCGGCGTAGCGCCGGCCATCGGGCCAGACGAAGACGCCATAGCCGGAGGCGCGGCCGTTCCGGAAAGTGCCGGTGAATTCCCGGCCATCCTCCCACTCGACACGGGCTTCGCCCTCCAGGCGGCCATCGGCGAAGGTGCCCTCGACCCAGCCGTCGGGACGGCCGTTGTAGGCCCATTCCAGCATGCCGCCGCCGTGGGCGAAGCCGTTGCGGCATTGGCCGGCCCAGCGGATGGTCTTGCGGGCATCCGGGTATTGGTCCCGGATCCGGCAGCCGCTGGCGCGGTCGGCGACAACCTGCTCCGCAACGGAACGTGAGGTCGGGACGGCTGCGCCAAGCACGGCGATGACGCCGAGGGCCACAGGCCAGACTCGCATGATCAGGCACTCCGGACTGTCTCGCTGGCTTCGCGAGGGGAGAGCCTAATCACAACAGGCGAGGCTCCGGCTGTGTCCCGCGTCTCATTTCACCCTTTTTGATCTCCGTCTTGGTTGGCCCAGCGGGCCGCCGCCGCGTCGTCGGAGTCCTTGGCCTCCACCCAGCGTTCGCCCTCCGGGGTCGCTTCCAGCTTCCAGAAGGGGGCCTTGGTCTTCAGCCAGTCGATCAGGAAGTGGCAGCTTTCGAAAGCGGCTTCGCGGTGGGCGCTGGCGGTGGCGACCAGCACGATCTGGTCGCCGGGCTCCAGCCGGCCGTAGCGGTGGATGATGAGCGCATCGTCCAGCGGCCAGCGAGCGCGGGCCTCCGCCTCGATGGCCTCCAGCTGCTTTTCGGTCATGCCGGGATAGTGTTCGAGCGTCATGGCGCTGACCGACTCCCCGCCGGCCATATCACGAACAAGGCCGACGAACAGGGTGACGCCACCGATCGAGGTCTTTCCACGCGTCATGGCGGCCAGTTCGGCCCCGACGTCGAAATCCTCGCGCTGAACCTTCACCGTCACGGCGTTTCCCCTTCCTTGTCGTCACCGCCCATCATCACCGCCAAGGCGCAAGGCGTTCAGGGTGAAGCCCCAGTTGGTGGTGACCCAGATTTCTTCTTCCGGCCGCAGATGGCGGTCGCGGATGGCGAGGCAGACGCGGCCGGCGACGTAGCCGTACAGCACCAGCCCCACCTCCTCCACCCAATCCTCCAGCGTGCGGCAGAGGTCCAGCAGTTCGGCCGGGATGGCACCACGCTTTAGGGCGTCCTCGTTGCGCGCCTTGAAGAAGGCAGCGTCGGCGCCGTAGTTGCGCAGCAGGATCTGCGCCTCGTCCCGCACGCGGGCGCGGTTGCGCTCCGGATCGGGGTCGAGCGTGACGCGGGCGGCCATGGCGTCGAGGCCCGGCACGAACATCAGGCGGACGATCTGCGTGCGTTCCGACACCACGCCCCCGGCCCCGGCGTAGACGCCGTCCACCTCGTACATGGTGTAGCCCTGAATGCCCGAGCACAGGCGCGCGGCGATGGCGTCGATGTTGTGGGCCAGTTCCGGCCAGTGCCGTTCCAGCAGGGTCACGATGTGCGACCGGGTGTGGAGGTTGGCGAGGTAGGCACGGATGTTGGCGGCGTCGAACGCCTCGGTCAGCGTGTCGTAAAGGACGCCCTGAAAGTCAGCGCGCTTGGGCAGGTACAGTTCCGCCTGCAAGCCGTGCTCGGGCGGCTGGAACAGGTATTGGCGGGAAGACGGCGCGCCGCCGGCCATGTCGGTCGCCTCAGCCGCCGGTCACCGGCGGGAACAGGGCCACCTCGTCGCCGGGGCTCAGCGGGTGATCGTAGGGGACGTGCTCCTGGTTGACCGCGACCTTCACGACCTTGGAGTTGGCGAGCGCCTCGGCGTGCTTCGGGCTGCGGGTCTTCAGCCATTCGACCAGACCGCCCACGTCCTTGACCTCCGGCGGCAGGTCCACCGTCTCGGCCGCGACACCGATCTTCGTCCGCAACCATGCGAAATAGAGGACCTTCATCACCGAACCTCACTGAAAGGCAGAAAATCGACGATCACGCCGGGCTCGACGCGGGTCGCCTCCTCCGGCAACTCGACCAGCCCGTTGGACTCAACCATCGACGACAGGATACCGGCACCGTCGCGCGGGTGCTTGACCGCGGTCATGACGCCATCGGCGGCGCGGACCAGCGTGGCGCGGACATATTCGCGGCGGCCGGGCTTCTTTTTGTAGGTGAAGCCGGCACGCACCGGGAACAGGGCCGGCGCCTCGTCGGCCACGCCCATGAGACGCAGCAGGATCGGGCGGGCGATGCGCAGGAAGGTGACCATCACGGCGACGGGGTTGCCAGGCAGTCCGACGAAGGCCGCATCCTTGACGGTACCTAGCGCGACCGGACGGCCGGGCTTGATGGCGAGGCGCCAGAAATGGAGGGAGCCTTGCGCCTCCACCGCCGTCTTGACGTGGTCCTCCTCCCCCATGGACATGCCGCCGGAGGTGACGAGCACGTCGTGGGAAGCGGCCGCGCCGCCCAGCGCGTCGCGGATCGCGTCGCGGCGGTCCGGGAGGATGCCGAGGTCGGTGACCGCGCAGCCGAGCTGGCGCAGCGCCGCGATCAGGGCGAAGCGGTTGGCGTCGTAGATGCAGCCTTCGGTCAGCGGAACGCCGGGGTCGCGGACCTCGTCGCCGGTCGAGAAGACAGCGGCGCGCAACGGTGTGCGCACCTCCACGTCGCGGCGGCCGAGCGAGGCGAGCAGCCCGATGTCCTCCGGCCGCAGGCGGCGGCCAACGTTCAGGACGGTGCTGCCGCGCGCCATGTCCTCGCCGGCACGGCGGCGGTTGGCGCCGCGCTTGATGCCGGCCGGGATGGTGACGGTGTCGCCTTCGGTCCTGCAGTCCTCTTGCATCAGCACGGTATCGAAGCCAGAGGGCATCGGGGCGCCGGTGAAGATGCGGATCGCCTCGCCCCGCTGACCAGGGCGACCCAGCAGGTGGCCGGCGGCGACACGGGCCGTAATGGGAAGGGTGGTGTCGCCATCGGGCGTCAGGTCGTCGAAGAAGACGGCGTATCCGTCCACGGCGGAATTGTCGTGCGGCGGCACGTCGAACGGCGCCACGACCTCCTCCGCCAGGACACGGCCCAGCGCGTCGGTCAGCCCGACCCGTTCGGTTCCCGTTACCGTGTGGACGCGCTCAGCCAGCTGGGCCAGAGCCTGTTCCACCGCCATCATCTCGCCGCCGAAGGCGAAGCAATCGTTGCTGAGCTGAGCCATGGACGCACTCTAGTCCGGCGGGCCGGGCGGGTTGAAGCCCGTTGTACATCGTTGTGCAGATTGTGCAGGGAACGGGAAATGCACAATGGGGCAAATGGGGTGATTTGTCGTTTCGGGATAAGGGCTTGGCGTGATTTGTTCGTGAGCGTACGTGTAGCAGTCGGTGCACAATCCGCCGGGGAATTGGACGAAGGGATGAGGGCGGGTGTGCGGGGCATGGGTGGGTGCGGGGGTGGTTTGTGGGATTTTAATCCCAGAACGAGACTTGCCTGTTTTGCAAGCTTTTGCCCCTCCCTATAGGGCGATCGCATTCGGAGAGAGACTTCTTTGTAAAGGAAAATCGTCATTCCCGCGAAAGCGGGAATCCAGAAGCGAGCGTCCGTGAGCCTCATGACTTATCTCGCCGCTGACGCGGCTCTCGCTGGATCCCCGCCTTCGCGGGGATGACGGCTGTTTTATGGAATGACAACCGTCTTCGAATGCGATTGCCCTGCCCTCCCTCTCCCTCCCACGCTCGGCGAGAGAGGGGGCCGCAGGAAGCTAAAGTCCCCTGCCCGCCAACCCACACCGGGCGATGACGAACTCTGCAATGGCATCCTCGTCGTTCAGGTCGAAAACGGGGACGGGCGCATCCGGGACCGGGCCGTCGCTGGCGATGGCGACGATGGTCGGGTCGTCGGGGGCGATCAGCGGCTTGCCGACCGAGCGGCGCCACACCTCGATCTTCTCGTGGGGCTCGCGCTTGAAGCCTTCGATCAGCAGCAGATCCACCGGCGACAGCTTCGGCAGAAGCTCGTTCAGGGTCAGTTCGGGTTCGTCGTTGCGGATCTCATGCATCAGCGCCCAGCGCTTGGGCGAGCTGACCAGGACCTCCGTCGCGCCGGCCATGCGATGGTTGTGGCTGTCCTTGCCGGGGTGGTCGATGTCGAACCCCTTGTGCGCGTGCTTCATGGTCGAGACGGTCAGACCCTGGCGGGTCAACGCCGGGATCAGGCGGACCATCAGCGTCGTCTTGCCGCTGCCGCTCCATCCCGTCAGGCCGAACATCTTCATGAACGCGCTCACCCCCGCATGGTCGATGCGGTCAAATAGCAGAAACACGCACGCGTGCGAATGGAATAAGGATCAGCCGGGGGTCCGGGCCGGAGCACCCTTCGGACGCTTCGCGGGCTGGTGGGCCATCATGTGCTTCAGCCCGGCGCGCATGTAGTCCCAGCCGGTGACGAAGGTCAGGATCGCCGCCGCCCACAGGCCGGCCGTGCCGATGGCGGTGACCGGGATGTGCGCCGGGCCGTAGTCGCCGACGATCAGGAAGCCCAGCGCCACCATCTGGATGGTCGTCTTCCACTTGGCCAGCCACGTCACCGGCACGCCGACGTTGAGGCCTGCCAGATATTCGCGCAGGCCCGAGACGAGAACCTCGCGCAGCAGAATGACCACGGCGGCCAGCACCGACAGGCCGGTCAGGCGCGTGAAGGCGACCAGCATGATCAGCGTCGCGGCGACCAGCAGCTTGTCCGCGATGGGGTCGAGGAACTTGCCGATGACGCTTTCCTGCTCCCACGCGCGGGCCAGATAGCCGTCGAAATAGTCGGTGATGCAGGCCGCCGCGAACAGCCCGCAGGCCGTGTAGGCGGCCCACGCCTCCGGCACGTAGAACAGCCCGACGACCACCGGGATCACCGCGATGCGTGACAGGGTGAGCAGGTTGGGCAGGCTGGTCAGCATCGGTTCGGACTCGGACACTCGGGAGGGACGGGCGCGACGGGAACCGCCATTCTAACCGTCCTGATGGAAATGATCGTATATCTTTTTCGCAACTGCCCGATTGATCCCTTCCACCGCTTCCAGATCGGCGAGTCCCGCGCGGGACACGGCGACCGCGCTGCCGAAATGGTGCAGCAGCGCCTTCTTACGGGCCGGGCCGATGCCGGGGATCTCGTCGATCATCGACTTGCCCAGCGCCTTGGTGCGCTTGGCGCGGTGCGTGCCGATGGCGAAGCGGTGCGCCTCGTCGCGCAGCCGTTGCAGGAAGTAGAGGACCGGGTCGCGCATCTCCATCTGGAAGGGCGCGCGGCCCTCCATGAAGAAATGCTCGCGGCCGGCGTTGCGTTCGGGGCCCTTGGCGATGCCGACCAGCGTCACGTCGTCGATGCCCAGTTCGGCCAGCACCTCAAGCGCCACGTTCAGCTGCCCCTGCCCACCGTCGATCAGGACCAGATCGGGCCAGCTGCCCTGGGCGCGTTCGGGGTCTTCCTTCAGCGCGCGGCCGAATCGGCGGGTCAGAACCTCGCGCATCATGGCGAAGTCGTCGCCGGCGGCACCCTCGGACTTGATGTTGAACTTGCGGTAGGCGTTCTTGATGAAGCCTTCCGGCCCCGCGACGATCATGGCGCCGATGGCGTGGGCGCCCTGGACGTGGGAGTTGTCGTAGACCTCGATTCGCTGCGGCGGTCCGTCCAGGCCGAAGACGGCGGCGACACCGTCGAGCAGGCGGGCCTGGGAGGAGCTTTCGGCCAAACGGCGGCCGTGCGCCTCGCGCGCGTTGGTCAGGGCGTGCTCCACGATGCGGCGCTTGTCGCCCCGCTTGGGCTCGATCAGTTCGACCTTGTGGCCGGCGCGGAGGGAGAGCGCCTCGGTCAGCAGGTCGAGTTCGGGCAGCTCATGGCTGACCAGCACGAGGTTCGGGGCGGCCTTGTTCTCGTAGAACTGGGCGATGAAGGCGGCCAGAACCTCCTGCGTGTCGGCGGACTTGTCATGGCTGGGAAAATAGGCGCGGTTGCCGTAATTGCGCCCGCCACGGAAGAAGAACACCTGGACGCAGGTCACCCCGCCCTCGGCATAGGCGGCGATCACGTCGGCGTCCTCGACCACGCCTTCCACGTTGATGTCCTGGTGCGCCTGCACAGCGGTCAGGGCGCGTATTCGGTCGCGGTAGCGGGCGGCGGTCTCGAAGTCCAGGGCTTCGGACGCCTCGGTCATCTTGGCGGCGAATTCGGTCTGGATGTCGCGGCTCTTGCCCGACAGGAAAGCGCGGGCTTGGTTGACCTGGGCCTGGTACTCCTCCGGGCTGACGCGGGCGACGCAGGGCGCGGTGCAGCGCTTGATCTGGTATTGCAGGCAGGGTCGCGTGCGCGAGGCGAAGACCGTATCGGCGCAGTTGCGCAGCAGGAACGCGCGCTGGAGCGCCGTGATGGTGCGGTTGACGGCACCGGCCGAAGCGAAGGGGCCGAAATAGTCGGCGTCGCGGTTGCGGGCGCCGCGATGCTTGGTCAGCTGCGGGTAGTCGTGATCCTTGGTGATCATGATGTGCGGGAAGGTTTTGTCGTCCCGCAGCAGCACGTTGTAGCGCGGCATCAGCCGCTTGATCAGGTTCGATTCGAGCAGGAGCGCCTCGACCTCCGTGTGGGTCGTGACGAACTCCATGGTTTCCGTCTCCGACACCATGCGCTGAAGGCGCACGGGCAGGCGGTTGACCTGGGTGTAGTTGAACACCCGCCGCTTCAGGTTCTTCGCCTTGCCGACGTACAGCACCGCCCCGTCGCCAGCCAGCATGCGGTAGACGCCCGGCGTCTGCGGCAGGGTCTTCAGATGCTCGCGAATCACCTCCACGCCGCGCGCGAGGTCCGCCGGGCGGCGGCGGGCGCGGGACGACGGAGAGTCGTCAGCTGCCTCGGGGGCGGACGACTCTGGGGCGGAGGTCTCGTTGACGGCGAGATCCGGGGTTTCTGGAACGGTGTCGGCCATGGGCCGAATGTCGTCAAAGCCGCAGGCCGGGTCAACCGCCCCCTGGCCGAAAGAGTTAAGGCTTCCGACTCACCCGTTCGAAAGGATATCCACGGAAATTGTGGATAAGTCTGTCGATAACGGATGGGGTAGCTGTTCCGAAGTCAGGCGCCGCAACGCCTTCCTGGGAGCTGCCTATTTTTTGAGCAAACTTGCTAAGTGGTTGATTTTATTCGCGCGCATGAGAGTCAAGAGGGGTAGGTGCATGCGGCGCACAAAATTGTCATACCCCCCAAACCACCTCTTGCAAGCCGGTGGACAGCTGTATAAAACGCGCGGTCCTTGCGAGCGGACAAAGCTTCAAATTGGTTAAAAATTGTTACTTGCGGTCTATGGCCGCGAGGCGGCGAAGCCATGCCTTGGTTCTATTCCACGGGAACGAAACCGACGGAGGGTTGCGCCCACCCCAGATGCTCTCCACCGTCGAGCGCGATCATCTGGCCGGTCACCGCCGGGGCGTCGATCAGGAAGCGCAGGGCGGCGCAGATCTCCTCCGGCGAGGTGCCGCGCTGGAGCGGAGTGGCGTCGCGCTGGGCGGCGAACTCCTCCTCCGACTGGCGGCTGTTGCGCAGGGTCGGGCCGGGGCCGATGCCGTTGACCCGGATGCGCGGCGCCAGCGCCATGGCCAGCGTCCGCGTCAGCGTCCACAGCCCGGCCTTCGACAGCGTGTAGGAGACGAAGTGCGGGGTGAGATTCCACACCCGCTGGTCCAGCAGGTTGACGATCAGCCCCTTCTCGTCGGCCGGAACCTGCGCGGCGAAGGCCTGGGACAGGACGAAGGGGGCGCGCAGGTTCGCCTCCATGTGCCGGTCCCAGGAGGCGCGGGTGGCGTCCTCGACCGAATCGCGCTCGAAGCAGGAGGCGTTGTTGACCAGGAGGGACAGCGCGCCTATCCGTTCGACGGCCTCGGGCACCAAGGCCTGGACGTCGGATTCCCGCTCCAGGTCGGCGTGGAGTGCCACAGCGATGCCGCCCTGCGCCTCGATGTGGGCGACCACCGAATCGGCATCGGCACGGGAGTTCAGGTAGTGGACGCCCACGGCCCAGCCCTGCGCGGCGAGGTCGAGCGCGATGGCGCGCCCGATCCGCTTGCCAGCCCCGGTGACCAGGGCCGCTTTCCTCTTGATCTCGACCATGCCGCCATAGGTACCCTGCACCCGGTTTCGGTCAAGGGGCCTGTTCCGTGTTGCGCGAAGCGTTCGAGTATCTGACGACCCCCTGCCCGCCCCTGGCACGTCGATTCGGCTATCTGGCGGAGGCGGTGGCGCTCGGCGCGCGATACCGGCGGCAGCGGAGGGCGTGGGAGCCGCATGTGGAGGCCTGCCGCCGCTTTGTCGCGGAGGCTGCGGAGCGGGCGCCGAGGGGCGGGCGGGCGCTGGTCGCCGGCTCGGGCCTGCTCATCGAAGTGCCGTTGCGCGAACTGGCGGAACGGTTCGACGAGGTGGTGCTGGTGGACGTGATCCACGCCCGCTCGGTCCGGCGGGAGGTTCGGCGGTTCGCCAACGTACGCTTGGTGGAACTGGACGTGGCCGGGATTCTGGACCCGCTGGAGGCGACGCTGCGGAGCGGTGGGCACTTGCCCTCCCCCAACCCGCCGGAACTGGCGGGCGGGCGGTTCGCCTTCGCGGTGTCGTGCAATCTGCTGTCGCAACTGCCGCTGATGCCGCTGGACGCCATCGACCGGCGTGCGCCGCATGTTCCGGATGCCGAACGGGCGACCTTCGCCAAGGCGCTGGCGCGAAGCCATCTGGCGTGGCTGGCCCGCACCGCTCACACCGCCGCGCTGTTCACCGACATCGAGAGCCTGTGGCTGGACGGCGGACGAGTGGTGGAACGGGAGGATTCGACCTGGGGCATTCCCCTGCCCGCACCGGACCGACGCTGGGATTGGGACATCGCTCCGGCACCGGAGGAGGATCGGCGCCGCGACCTGCGGCATACCGTGGGAGCCTGGTTCGATGTGACGGGGTTCGCGCTTTCCTGTTGAACCGCTTGGGCTCGATTCACCCAAGACAGGAGAAGCGGCATGGGCGCCGACAAGACGAATTCACAACGCGATCTCGGTATTCCCAACAGCGAGGAAGCCGGGCGGGATGGATCGGTGGAGAACCCGACGCCCGGCACCGGCGGTGGCGGAATCGATCCGGCGGCGCTCGGCGGCCCCGCCACGCCTGCCATCGGTGAGGACGGCGCGCAGGCCGGCGGCGGCCCGCATGTCGGCGCCACGGAGGGTGGAACCCAGGGCGTTCTGGATTTGGGAACCAGCGCGACCGCCGGCCCGACGCGCGGGACGGATGACCGCGACCGCCCGCAACCGCAGCCCGGACAGGATGGCCGCTTCACGGATGATCGCAACGTCGCCGTGGATGGCGCGCGCGACAAGGAATAGGGAGGAACGTTGTCGGTAATGCGGCGTTGAAGCTCTTTGAACGAGAGCCCTCCGCGCGCCTTACCATGCGGAAAGGACTCCACAGCGGGGAGGACGGCGAATGCTCCAGCTATCCGAATCGCAGGTGCGCCTTGGGCTCTCGGCGCCGGACAAGGCGGAGGCGATCCGCATCGCCGGCCGCGCCATGGTGGACAGCGGCCTGATCGACCCCGGATACATCGACAGCATGCTGGGGCGCGAGAATGTCGCCGGCACCTATCTGGGCAGCGGCATCGCCATCCCGCACGGCCTGCCCGATGCGCGCGATCTGGTGCGCCGGACGGGCGTGGTGGTCGTGCAGTTCCCGCAAGGCGTCGATTGGGGAACGGGCGAACCGGCCCGGTTGGTGGTCGGCATCGCCGCCAAGTCGGACGAGCACATCGCCGTTCTGCAACGGCTGACCAGCGTTCTGGGGAATCCGGCGGAGGCCGAACGGCTGGGCACCACCCGCGATCCCCGCGACGTGATGGCGGTGCTGAACGGCAGCGGTGCGACTTCCGAGACAACGACGCAGGCCCCTGTGGTCGGCGAGTCGATTGAGGTCACGGCGCCGGTGCCGCACGGCCTGCACGCCCGGCCGGCGACGGCGCTGGTCGAGGTGGCCAAGCGCTTCCGGGCGGAGATCGCCGTGCGTCATGGCGAGGACGTGGGCAACGCCAAGAGCCTCGTGTCGCTGCTGCGGCTGGGGGTGTCGGGCGGGCGGCCGATCACCATCACGGCGGCGGGCGACGATGCCGGAGCGGCGCTGGCGGCGATCCGGGCGGCGTTCGAGGCCGGGCTGGACGAGCCGGCCGCGTCCGAGACGCCAGCGGCACCTCCCGCAACGTCCCGCACGGCACCGGTGGATCTGGACTATGACGGGCGGGTGGTGGCCGGCATCTCGGCCTCCCCCGGCGTGTCCATCGGTCCGGTCTGGAAGTTCCAGCGCGAGGAACTGACCGTCGCTGAGACCGCCCCGGATCCGGCGATGCAGCACGTGCGCC
The DNA here is from genome assembly GCF_017876165.1 of Azospirillum soli. Lineage (GTDB taxonomy): Bacteria > Pseudomonadota > Alphaproteobacteria > Azospirillales > Azospirillaceae > Azospirillum > Azospirillum soli. The sequence goes on along the minus strand of NZ_JAGINQ010000015.1, from coordinate 122,381 downwards.
TGGATCAGGCCTTGGCCGGAGCGGCGGCCGATCTGCGCAACCTTCACGAGGAGTTCTGGAAGAAGGCCGGCGCGGCCAAGGCCGCCATCTTCAAGGCGCATTTGGAACTGCTCGACGATCCGGAGATGGTCGCCGACGCCCACGCGCGCATCGACACCGGCGCCAGCGCCGGTTGGGCGTGGCGGGAGGTGTACGAGGAGCGCGCGGCCATGCTGGCGCAGCTCGCCGACCCGCTGCTGGCCGGGCGCGCGGCGGACCTGCGAGACGTGGGCCGTCGGGTGCTGCGCCTGCTGGCCGACGCGACGGAGAGCGTCGCCGCCCTGCCCGACCATCCCGTGATCCTGTTGGCCGAGGATCTGGAGCCGTCCGACACGGCGAAGCTGGATCCCGCCATGGTGCTGGGACTGTGCACGGCGGGCGGCGGGGCGACCTCGCACACGGCGATCATCGCGCGGTCGCTGGACATTCCGGCGGTGGTGGCGTCCGGGCCGGCGGTGCTGGACTTGGAGAACGGGCGGGAGGCGATCCTCAACGGCGACGACGGCGTTCTGGTGGTGGACCCCAGCGACCGCGACCGGGGACGCGCCGCCGCGGCCCGCGTCGCGGTGGGCGAACGGCGGGAGGCCGAGCGGCTGGACCGATACAAGCCGGCCATCACCACGGATGGCAAACGGGTGGAGGTGGCCGCCAACATCTCCGACCCGGCGGAGGCGGCCGGCGCTGTGGAGGCCGGCGGCGAGGGCGTCGGGTTGATGAGGACGGAGTTCCTGTTCCTGCAACGCGACTTTCCGCCCGACGAGGAGGAGCAGTTCGAGGCGTACCGCAGCATGGTGCGGGCGATGAATGGGCTGCCGATCATCCTGCGCACGCTGGACATCGGCGGCGACAAGAACGTGCCGTACCTGCGCATGCCGGCGGAGGCAAACCCGTTCCTGGGCGTGCGCGGCGTGCGCCTGTGCTTCGAGCGGGAAGACCTGTTCCGCACGCAGCTGCGCGCCATGCTGCGCGCCTCGGCGGAAGGGCCGGTGCGCATCATGTACCCGATGATCGCGGCCCCCGCCGAGTTGGCGAAGGCCAAGGCGATCACCGAGGAAGTTCGGCGGGAGGTCGGGGTGGAGCCGGTGGAGCTGGGCATTATGATCGAGGTGCCCTCGGCGGTTATGATGGCCGACCGGCTGGCGCGCGAGGTCGCCTTCTTCTCCATCGGGACGAATGATTTGACCCAGTATGTGCTGGCGATGGACCGGCTGCACCCGGTGCTGGCCCCACAGGCGGACGGCCTGCATCCGGCCGTTCTGCGCATGGTCGAACGGACGGTGGCGGCGGCAAAGGGCGCCGGGATCTGGGTGGGGGCTTGCGGCGGCATCGCGGGCGACCCGGCGGGAGCGGTGCTGCTGTCCGGACTGGGCGTGGCGGAGCTGAGCGTCGCCATCCCCACCGTGCCCTCGGTCAAGGCGCGCCTGCGCGGGATCGCCATGGCGGACGCGGAACGGGTGGCGCGGGAGGCGCTGGATTGCGCCGACGCGGCGGAGGTGCGGGCGCTAGTCCGTGAACGCTTCGCAGGGACGGGAGGGGCGGCATGACGCAGGCGATGGGCGTCGTTACGGTCACGCTGAATGCGGCGGTGGACCAGACGCTGGACGTGCCGGGCTTCACGGCGGGCGCGGTCAACCGCGCGGTGGCGGAGACGCGGACGGCGGGTGGCAAGGGCATCAACGTCGCGGCTTTCCTGTCCAGTGGACCGGCGCCGGTGACGGTCACGGGTTTCCTGGGCGAGGACAACGCCTCAGTGTTCGAGGCGCTGTTCCGCCGCCGGCACATCCGCGACCGCTGCCTGCGCCTGCCCGGCAACAGCCGGGTCAACGTCAAGGTGGTGGACCGCGAGGGCCGCTCGGTCACCGACATCAACCTGCCCGGCCTGCATGTGCCGGCGGAGGCGTGGCGGGGCCTGATGACCACCGTGGACGACCTCGCCACGCAGAACGGGACCTTCGTGCTGGCCGGCAGCGTGCCGGCGGGGGTGCCGGAAACGGCTTACGCGGATTTGGTCCCCCGCCTGCGCGGGCGCGGCGTGTTCATGGCGGTGGACGCGAGCGGAGAGCCGTTGCGGCATGCAGTCACCGCCAAGCCGGATATGGTGAAGCCCAACGTGCATGAACTGTCGGAGTTGCTCGGCCGACCGCTGACGGGGCGGGACGAGGTGGTGCTGGCGGCGCGGGAGTTGGGCGAGGCCGGCATTGCGCTGGTGGCGGTGTCGCTGGGGGCCGAGGGCGCGGTGTTCGTCGAGGGTGGGCGGGCGTTGCTGGCCGTGCCTCCGCCGGTGGAGGTCGCCAGCACGGTCGGCGCCGGGGACGCCATGGTGGCGGGGGTGATCGCCGCGCGGCTGAGCGGCGGGGATCTGGAGGACTGCGCGCGGCGCGGCACAGCCTTCGCGGCCGGCACGCTGTCGCGGCTGGGGCCGGAACTGCCGTCACTGGAGCGGATCGCCGAACTGATGAAAGCGGTGAGGGTCGAAGCGTTGTGATCCAAACTCCTCTCCCGTCCCGGGAGAGGGTGCCCGCGCAGCGGGCGGGTGACGGTGCATCCAAGGATCAAAGCCTTGATTCTTGATGGCCCCCTCACCCTCCCACGCTGACGCGTGGGCCCCTCCCTCTCCCGAGGCGGGAGAGGGATTTGGGCGCCTTGAGCGGATGCGAAAGGGAGGTTCGATATGGCTAGGCTCGTGGCGGTCACCGCCTGTCCGACGGGCATCGCCCACACCGTCATGGCGGCCGAGGCTCTGCGCCGAACCGCCGCGCTGAAGGGGCATGCCATCGACATCGAAACGCAGGGCGCCCAAGGGGTGGGGTCGCCGCTGAGCGGCGCGGCCATCGACGCGGCCGACTCGGTCATCCTGGCCGCCGACATCGCGGTGGACGAGTCCCGCTTCGCCGGCAAGCCGATCCTGCGGACCACGACCGCCAAGGCCATTCGCGACACGGATCACGTTCTGGACGAGGCGCTGGGCCATGCGCCTGTGGCGAAGGCCGCCGCGCCAGCGCCCTCCCCCGCCCCCGCCCCGCGCGCTGGGGGTGGGCTGCTGGTCGCGATCACCGCTTGCCCGACGGGCATCGCGCACACCTTCATGGCCGCCGAGGCGCTGAAGCAGGCGGCGCAGGCCAAAGGGTACCGCATCAAGGTCGAGACGCAGGGATCGGTCGGGGCGAAGAACGCCCTGACCCCGGAGGAGATCGCGGAGGCCGAGGCGGTCATCATCGGCGCGGACACGCACGTCGCGACCGACCGCTTCGCCGGCAAGCGGGTGCTGAAGACCTCGGTCGGTGAGGCGTTGAAGCAGGCGAACCGGGTCATCGACGAGGCGGTGGCCTTGCCGGCCGCGTCCGCTGCGGCGCCGGGCTATGCGGACGAGGTCGCCGGGGCCAAGACGCGGCAGAAGGAGGCCCAGTCGGGGCCTTACAAGCATCTGCTGACCGGCGTGTCCTTCATGCTGCCCTTCGTGGTGGCGGGCGGGCTGATCATCGCCCTGTCCTTCGTCTTCGGCATCGAGGCATTCAAGGAACCGGGCACCCTGCCCGCCGCGCTGATGCAGATCGGCGGCGAGGCGGCCTTTGGGCTGATGGTGCCGGTGCTGGCCGGCTACATCGCCTATTCGATCGCCGACCGGCCGGGGCTGGCGCCGGGGTTCATCGGCGGGATGCTGGCGGCGAAGATCGGGGCCGGGTTCCTGGGCGGCATCGTCGCCGGATTCCTGGCCGGCTACGTGGCGCGTTGGCTGCGCGACACGATCCGGCTGCCGCAGAATCTGGAAGGGCTGAAGCCGGTGCTGATCATCCCGCTGCTGGCCACCCTCGTGGTGGGGCTGCTGATGGTCTATGTGATCGGCACGCCCGTGGCGGCGATCATGGCGGGGCTGACCGGCTTCCTGCAAAGCATGGGCGGGGCGAACGCGGTGGCGCTGGGCGCGCTGTTGGGGGCCATGATGGCGCTGGACATGGGCGGGCCGGTCAACAAGGCGGCTTATACGTTTGCGGTCGGCTTGCTGGCGTCCAACACCTTCACCCCCATGGCGGCGGTGATGGCGGCGGGGATGACGCCGCCGCTGGGGCTGGCGCTCGCCTCCATGATCGCGCGCAACCGCTTCAACGCGCAGGAGCGTGAGGCCGGCAAGGCGGCGGGCGTCCTCGGCCTTGCCTTCATCACGGAAGGAGCCATTCCCTTCGCGGCCAAGGACCCCCTTAGAGTAATTCCGGCGGCCGTGGCGGGGTCGGCGGTGGCCGGAGCCTTGTCCATGTGGTTCGGCTGCGGGCTCAGGGCGCCGCACGGCGGGGTGTTCGTGCTGGCGATTCCGAACGCGGTGGCGCCGCTGGGGTTTTATGTGATCGCGATCCTGGCCGGGACCCTGGTGACGACGGTGGCGCTCATCGTGTTGAAGCGACCGATCGAGGGCGAGGTGATGCCCGCCTCCACCGGCGCCGCAACGGCGGAAACCTCCCGCGCAGCGCCGAGCGGGGTTGGGCGTTAAAGCGTCTTCGCCACCTCCGCGAGGATTTCGTAGGAGCGCAGGCGGGCGGCGTGGTCGTAGATGGCGGAGGCCACCATCAGCTCGTCGGCCTGGGTGTCGGCGATGAAGCGGCGCAGGCCGTCGCGGACGGTTTCCGCCGAGCCGACGAAGGAGCAGGCCAGCATGCCCGACGCCTGCGCCTTCTCCATTGGCGACCAGTAGCTTTCGATGTCGTCGATGGGCGGCGGCAGCTGGCCGCGCGTGCCGCGCACGAGGTTGGCGAAGGACTGCTGCGCCGAGGTGAAGAGGTGCTTCGCCTCCGCATCCGTGTCGGCAGCGATGACGTTCAGGCCGACCATGGCGTGGGGGCGGTCAAGCTGCTCGGACGGGGTGAAGTTGGCCCGGTAGACGTGCAGGGCCGACATCAGCGCCTCCGGCGCGAAGTGCGAGGCGAAGGCGTAGGGCAGCCCGAGGTTGGCGGCGAGTTGCGCGCCGAACAGGCTCGATCCCAGGATCCAGAGCGGGACGTTCAGGCCGGCGCCGGGCACGGCCTGGATGCGCTGGCCGGGTTGCACCGGGCCGAGGAGGGCTTGCAGTTCCAGAACGTCGCGCGGGAAGTTCTCCGCCGCCGAAGGGTCGCGGCGGAGTGCGCGCAGGGTCAGCTGGTCGGTGCCGGGAGCGCGGCCAAGGCCGAGGTCGATGCGGCCGGGGAACAGCGATTCCAGAGTGCCGAACTGCTCCGCGATCACCAGGGGCGAGTGGTTCGGCAGCATGATGCCGCCGGCCCCGACGCGGATCGTCTTCGTGCCGGCGGCGACATGGCCGATGACCACGGAGGTCGCGGCGCTGGCGATGCCGACCATGTTGTGATGCTCGGCCAGCCAATAGCGCTGGTAGCCCCAACGCTCGGCGTGCTGGGCGAGGTCGAGCGTGTTGCGCAGCGCATCGGCCGGCGTGAAGCCCTTCGGCACCGGCGCGAGGTCGAGGATGGAAATGGGAGTCGTCATTCGTATTCCGCCACCGTCTTCGGCAGGGCTTCACCCTCCGCGACGAAGTTGAGGGAGATGGAGTTGATGCAGAAGCGCATGCCGGTCGGCGGCGGCCCGTCCGGGAAGACGTGGCCCTGGTGGCTGCCGCAGCGGGCGCAGAGGATCTCGACGCGGGTCATGCCGTAGCTGGTGTCCTGCCGCAGCTTCACATGGGCGTTGTCGTAGGGTGCGGTGAAGCTGGGCCAGCCGGTGCCGGATTCGAACTTCGTACCGGCCTTGAACAGGGGAAGACCGCACAGCTTGCAGCAGTAGGTCCCCGGTTCCTTGTTGCCGAGGAGGGTGCCGCAGTGGGGCGCCTCCGTCCCATGTTCGAGAAGGACGGCCCTTTCCTCGTGCGTCAGGCGGGATTCCAAATGCCGGCGCTGTTCCACGGTCGGCGGGGACAGGTCGAAGCCGGTGGGCGATTGCGTCGTCATGGGTCGGGTCCTTTCGCGGTCTTCGGCTTAACTCTAGGACATGGGGTGGGATCAGGGGATTGGGGATTGCCATCCCGGCCGCACTCGTCCAAATGAGGGCGTTTGGGATCAGGACCAAGGTTTTCTCCGCGCATGACCGCTATTCCTCTCAGCGTTGCACCGATGATGGACTGGACTGACCGTTATTGTCGGACCTTCCATCGCCTGCTGTCGAAGAACACGCTGCTCTATACCGAGATGGTCACCACCGGGGCCGTGCTGCACGGCGACCGGGAACGGCTGCTGGGCTACGACGCGGCGGAGCATCCGGTGGCGCTGCAACTGGGCGGGTCGGAGCCGGGAGAGCTGGCGGCGGCGGCGCGCATCGCCGAGGAATGGGGCTATGACGAGGTCAACCTGAACGTCGGCTGCCCCAGCGACCGCGTGCAGTCCGGCCGCTTCGGCGCCTGCTTGATGGCCGAACCCGATCTGGTGGCGAGGCTGGTCGGCGCCATGCGCGAGGCGGTCTCCATTCCCGTCACCGTGAAGTCCCGCATCGCCATCGACGAGATGGAGGAATGGCCGACGCTGGACAACTTCATTCGGACGGTTTCGGCGGCGGGCTGCACGCACTTCATCGTGCACGCGCGCAAGGCTTGGCTGAAAGGCCTGAGCCCCAAAGAGAACCGGGACATTCCGCCGCTGCGCTACGACCTCGTGCACCGGCTGAAGGCGGAGTACCCGCATCTGACCATCGCCATCAACGGCGGCGTCCGCACGCTGGACGAGGCGGCCGAGCATCTGGCGGATTTGGACAGCGTGATGATCGGCCGCGCGGCCTACGAGACGCCCTACATCCTGGCCGACGCCGACCGCCGCTTCTTCGGCGGCGAGCCGGGGCCGGACCGGCAGGCGGTGGTCGAGGCGATGATCCCCTATGTGGAGGACCGGCTGTCGAAGGGCACGCCCCTGTCGGCGATCACCCGCCACATGCTGGGCCTGTTCCAGGGACTGCCCGGCGCGCGGGCGTGGCGGCGGCACATCAGCGAGAACGCCCATCGGCCGGGCGCCGGGCCGGAGGTTCTGCTGAAGGCGGCCTCCCTGGTCCGGCGCGGAGTCGCGGAGGCCGCCTGACGGGCGGCTGACCGGACAGGGTTAAGGACCGCTGTCCGGTCAGCCGCCGGGGGGCCTTACAGGAAGAAGACCCAGGTCGTCAGGACGAACAGCGGCACCAGGAAGGCGCAGGACCAGGCCATGTAGCCGAAGAAGCTGGGCATCTTCACGCCGCGCTCTTCGGCGATGGCCTTGACCATGAAGTTGGGCGCGTTGCCGATGTAGCTGTTGGCGCCCATGAACACCGCACCCGCCGAAATGGCCGTCAGCGTGACCGCGAGGTCGCTCATCAGCACGCCCGCGTTGCCGCCGGCCGTGTTGAAGAAGATCAGGTAGGTCGGCGCGTTGTCGAGGAAGCTGGACAGGATGCCGGTGGCCCAGAAATAAGCGGCCGGGTTCGGCTGCCCGCCCTCGTTCACCGCGGTGATGATGGCGCCGAGCGCCCCGTCCGTGCCGGCGCGCAGGATGGCGATGGCCGGGATGATGGTCAGGAAGATCGCCGCGAACAGCTTCGCCACCTCCAGGATCGGTCCCCAGGTAAAGGCGTTCAGGCGGCGGCTCTGCTGGCTGGTCAGCTTCAGCGACAGGGCAGTGATGAGGATCAGCAGGCCCTGGCTGACGATGGTCTCCAGCGGCACATGCACGTGGTAGATCGTGACCCCGACGCCCGGATGCCACACGCCGCTGAGCAGCACGGCGCCGACGATGGCGACCAACAGAAGCAGGTTCACCGCACCTTCGATGCGCACCGGCTCCCGTTCGTGCACGCCCTCGATCAGCGGGTGCTTGCCGGGATCCTTGGTGTGCAGATAGAGGTCCAGCACGAAGTAGATCGCCAGCAGGCAGCCGGCCACCAGAACCATCGGCCAGAACAGGTGGGTGGTCGGCCAGAAGAAGCTGACGCCCTTCAGGAAGCCCAGGAACAGCGGCGGATCGCCCAGCGGAGTCAGGGAGCCGCCGACGTTCGACACCAGGAAGATGAAGAAGACAACGGTGTGGACCTTGTGCTTGCGATGCTCGTTGGCGCGCAGCAGCGGGCGGATCAGCAGCATCGAGGCGCCGGTCGTGCCCATCAGGCTCGCCAGCGCCGTCCCGAGCGCGAGGCCGACCGTGTTCGCCAGCGGCGTGCCGACGAGCGAGCCGGCCAGCCGCACGCCGCCCGCCACGGTGAACAGCGCGGTCAGCAGGACGATGAAGGGGATGTATTCGAGAAGCAGCGTGTGCAGCAGCTCGTACAGCGCCAGGCCGGGGCCGAAGACGGCGGCGAAGGGAACCAGAAAGGCCAGCGCCCAGCCGGCGGAGATCTTGCCGAAATGATGATGCCAGACGTTCGGGGCCATCAGCGGCAACAGCGCGATGGACAGCAGGATCCCGACGAAGGGCACCACCCAGAGCGCGCTGAGCTCCCCCCCGTCGAGATGCGGCGCCCCGGCGGCCTCCGCTGCGAAGGCCAAGCCCGGCAGGACGGCGGTGGTGAGCGCCGCGAACAGGCCGGCGAGGATCGGGCGGGGCGCGCAAGCTTTTGTCATTTCGAGAAAATCAGCCAAACGGGATCGGGAATTGGTGAGGGTCCAAAGTATGCGTCGCGATGAAGCTGAAGCCAAGCCGGAAAGGTCTACGGGCAAACCATTATCGTGATGGGTCCTTCGGGGCGGGCGCCGGTCCAGTCGGACAGCGGCCGACATCGGCTTCCGGCGCAGAGCGTGTGGTCGCCGGTGAAGGAGGACGCCGCCAGAACGATTTCGGCCTGCGGCGGCAGGTCCGGGGTCCAGACCAGCCAGCCGTCGGACAGGCAGGCCTGCGGCGGCGGTTCCATGCCGGCGCCGGTGCCCTTCACGCGCGCCTCGACCGGCACGAGGCGGCCGGCTTCGGCGCGCCATTCCTCCCGCCATTCGGTCTTTTCAATGGAGTGGGTCCAGGCCAGGGTTAAGGAGGGCCCCGGCAGGGCGGCTAGGACCGCCCCGCCGAGCGCCATCAGGCAGATGCCGGCGCTCATGCCGCCGGCTTCATGCTGCTGAACTTCATGCAGCTGACTGGGCGCCGCGCATTCCCCGCAGGCGGTAGCGCTGCCACAGCACGAAAGCCGCCGCCATCGCGAAAGCGATCTCGTCGGTGAGCGGCAGGGCCAGCACAAACAGGAAGGCGCCCACCGTCGCGAAGATGCGCTCCGGCCAGTTCAGCGGCGTCCAGAAGAAGCCGATGGTGGCCGCCCCCCACAGGCCGATGGCGACGAAGGCCTTGGTGACGACATAGGCCACGGCCAGCGGATCGGAGGTTTGCAGCACCAGTGCCGGATCGTAGACCGCCATGAAGGGCACGACGTAGCCGGCCATGGCGATGCGGGTGGCGATCAAGCCGATGTCCAGGTGGTTCGCCCGGCAGATGGAGGAGGCGGCGAGCGCCGCCAGCGCCACCGGCGGCGTCAGGTCGGCCATGATGCCGAAGTAGAAGACGAACATGTGCGAAACGATCAACGGCACGCCCATCTGCAACAGGGCCGGCGCCGCGATGGCCGCCGTGATGATGTAGTTGGCCGTGGTCGGCAGTCCGGTGCCAAGCACGATGCAGGCCAGCATGGTCAGCACCAGCGCCAGCAGCAGGTTGCCGCCCGACAACTCCACGATGGTCCCGGCGAAGCTGGAGGCCAGACCGGTCAAGGTCAGCATGCCGATCAGCACGCCGACCAGCGCGCAGGCGACACCCACGCCCACGGCGTTCTTGGCGCCGTCGGCGAGGCTTTGCACCAGCAGGGCCAGCGTCTCGCGCCCGCCTTTGAAGATCAGGCAGGGCAGGATCAGCAGGCCGACGATGGCGAAGGCCACATGCTCCGTCCGCAGGCCCAGGCGCCACAGCCCGGCGGCGGCGAGGCCCAGAGCGATCCAGAAGACGACGCGCAACGCCGTCGGGCCGATGCCGCCGGCAACGCGCGTGCCGAGGATCAGCGCAACGGTCGCGGCGATGCCCATGACGCCCGCGAACAACGGCGTGAAGCCGGAAAACAGCAGGTAGACCAGCGCCGCCAGCGGCAGGAGCAGGTACCAGCCCTCCACCAGCGCGCGGGAAACGCTGGGGCATTGGTCCTTGGGCAGGCCGACGAGGTTGCGCTTGCCGGCCTCCAGATGGACCATCCAGAAGGCGCTGCCGAAATAGAGGATCGCCGGGATGGCCGCGGCGATAGCGACCTCGCTGTAGGGGACGCCGATGGTCTCCGCCATGATGAAGGCGGCTGCGCCCATGACCGGCGGCATCAGCTGCCCGCCCATGCTGGCGGTCGCCTCCACAGCACCGGCGAAGGCCGGGCGGTAGCCGAAACGCATCATCAGCGGAATGGTGAACTGGCCGGTGGTCAGCACGTTGGCGACGCCGGAGCCGTTGATGGTCCCCATGAAGCCCGACGAGATGACCGCCACTTTCGCCGGCCCGCCCTTGGCGTGGCCGACCATGCCCAGCGACACGTCGTTGAACAGCTTGATCATGCCGGCGCGTTCCAGGAAGGCGCCGAACAGGATGAACAGGAAGATGAAGGTCGCCGACACGAAGGTGGGCGTGCCGTAGATGCCCTCGGTGGACAGAAACAGGGTGTCGATCACCTGATCGATGTCGTAGCCGCGATGCGCCAGACCGAAGGGCAAGTGCCGGCCGAACAGGGCGTAGGGGATGAAGATGCCGCAGATGATCGGCAGCACGATGCCCATGATGCGCCGCGCCGCCTCGAACACCAGCGCGACCTCGATCGCGCCGACGATCAGGTCGGTGGTGCTCGGGTCGCCGGAGCGCAGGATCAGGTCGGTTTCGAAGACGTAGTGGTAGAGGCCGATGCCGAAGCCGGTCAGGCCCAGCAGCCAGTCGTACCAGGGCACGCTCCGCCGTTCCCCACGTTGGCGAAAGCCGAACAGGGCGTAGGTCATCAACAGCAGGAAGCCGACGTGGACGGAGCGGACGACGATGCTGGACAGCGGGTTGAACGCCGCCGTCCAGATCTGGAAGATCGAGAAGGCCACGGCGATGGCGAAGACGGCCTTTCCGGCCATGCCTTCGAAGGCCACCACCGTGGACGGATTCTCGCGGTCGATCGCCTGGCGGATTTTGGTGTCCGCCTCTTGAGCGGGCGCGGTCATGGAACGGGTCCGATTTGGCGCGCGCTTACATCAGGCCCTTTTCCTTGTAGAACTTCACGGCGCCGGGGTGCAGCGGAACCGGCGACTTCAGCGCCGTGGCGTCCAGCTTGATCTGCTTGGCGGCGACATGGGCGGCGGCCAGCGCGTCGAGATTCTCGAAGACCGCCTTGGTCATGGCGTAGGCCGCGTCGTCCGACACGCCGGAATGGGTAACGAGCAGGTTGCGCACCGCCGCCGTCGGCACCGGTTCGGTCTGGCCGTTGTAGGTGTTGGCCGGAACCGTCTCCGCAATGTAGGCGGAATCGCCCACCTTCTCCACCACGTCGGCCGGGATCGACACGATGGTGATGTCCTGCGAAGCCGACAGATCCTTGATCGCCGCCACGCCGAGGCCGGCGGAGATCAGCGTCGCGTCGAGCTGGCGGTTCTTGATCAGGTCCACCGATTCGGCGAAGGGCAGATACTCGGTCTTGGCGAAGTCCTTGTAGGTCAGGCCGGCGGCGCCGAAGACGGCGCGCGCGTTCAGTTCCGTCCCCGACTTCGGCGCGCCGACGGACACGCGCTTGCCCTTCAGGTCGGCCAGCGTCTTGATGCCCGACTCCTTGCTGGCGACGACCTGGATGTAGTTCGGGTAGATGGCGGCGATGGTGCGCAGCTTGTCGAGCTTGGCCTTGAAGCCGGCTTCTTCGTCGCCCTTCCAGGCTTGGCTCAGCGAATCGCCGAGCGTGAAGGCAATCTCGCCACGGCCGGCCTGAAGCAGGTTCAGGTTCTCGACCGACGCCTTGGTCGCCTGCACGGTGACCTTGGCACCCGGAATCGCCTTGCCGTAGACGTTCGACATCGCCACGCCCAGCGGGTAGTAGACGCCGCTGGTGCCGCCGGTGAGCACGGTCACGAACTGTTCCGCGTTGGCCGGAGCCGCCACGAACGCGCAGAGTCCGAGTGCTGCCAGAATACGCTTCATCGGGGAACCCTCCCTTGGGATTGCTTCTTGTTGCGCGGTGTTTTTCCGCGCGTTTGGGTGTGACTGTATCGTGATGCGGGAAACCGCGCCAGTCCGTAGGATCCGCAAAGACGACCCTGTGCCGTTGGTCCGCCTTCGCGGGTTTGCTCCATTGGCCTGCCTTTGCGGACCTGCGCCATTGGATAGGCCACTCCTTTCGGGGGGTGGGCTAAACGCCGCCTTGACCGGACGGGGGCGCAACACCCTATCCTTGTGCGGATCGGTCGTCGGGCATAATTCAAGAGACACCGAGACCGGCATATAAAACCGAGACCGGCATATAAATACGATTCGGGAGGACACCGAATGCCGTGCACCGTTTCCATGACCGTCAACGGCAAGGCGGTCTCGCGCGAGGTGGAGGAGCGTACCCTGCTCGTCACCTTCCTGCGCGAACATCTGGGGCTTACCGGCACGCATGTGGGCTGCGACACCAGCCAGTGCGGCGCCTGCGTCGTCCATGTGGACGGCCGCTCGGTCAAGGCCTGCACCATGCTGGCGGCCCAGGCCGATGGCGCGCAGATCACCACCATCGAGGGGCTGGCCGCGAGCGACGGCACACTGCACCCGATGCAGGCGGCGTTCCGCGAGCATCACGGGTTGCAGTGCGGATTCTGCACGCCGGGCATGGTGATGAGCGCCATCGATCTGGTGAAGGACAACGCCTCCCCCACCGAGCAGGAGATTCGCGAAGGGCTGGAGGGCAACATCTGTCGCTGCACCGGCTATCACAACATTGTGAAAGCGGTGAAGGCCGGGGCCGAGGCGATGCACGGCAGCGGCGCCAAGGTGGCCGCCGAATAGAAGCCGCCGGGCAAGGCGGCCTTTCGTCAGGGTTTCGAATGATCGAATAAAGAAAAACCGTTCCGATGGGAGGAGTACCGAGATGGCGAACCCCAACGGCATCGGCGCTTCCGTGCGCCGCCGCGAGGATGCCCGCTTTCTGACTGGGCGCGGCACCTACACCGACGACATCAACCGGCCGAACCAGACCCACGCGGTGCTGGTTCGGTCGCCCTACGCGCACGCACGGATCGGCGGAATCGACGCGGCCGAGGCGATGCAGGCGCCCGGCGTGATCGCCGTGCTGACCGGCGCCGACATGGAGGTCGACAAGGTCGGCAGCCTGCCCTGCGGATGGCAGATCCATTCCAAGGACGGCTCGCCCATGAAGGAGCCGCCGCACTTCCCGCTGGCCCGCGACCGCGCGCGCTACGTCGGCGACCCGGTCGCCATCGTGATCGCCGAGAGCCGCGAGCAGGCCAGGGACGCGGCCGAACTGGTGATGGTCGATTACGAGGAACTGCCGGCGGTCGCCACCTCGCGGAAGGCGCTGGCCGAGGGCGCCCCGCTGGTGCACGACGACGCGGCGGGCAACGTCTGCTACGACTGGCATCTGGGCGACCTTGCCGCGGCGGATGCGGCCTTCGCCCAGGCGGCGCATGTGACCAAGCTCGATCTGGTCAACAACCGGCTAATTCCCAACGCCATGGAGCCGCGCGCGGCCATCGGGGAATACGATCCGGCGAACGGCGACTACACGCTGACCACCACCAGCCAGAACCCGCACGTCATCCGGCTGCTGATGGGCGCCTTTGTGCTGGGCATTCCGGAACACAAGCTGCGCGTCGTGGCGCCGGACGTGGGCGGCGGCTTCGGCTCCAAGATCTTCCATTACGGGGAAGAGGCCATCGTCACCTGGGCGGCGCGCAAGGTCGGGCGGCCGGTGAAGTGGACGGCGGACCGGTCGGAAAGTTTCCTGTCCGACGCGCACGGACGCGACCACGTCAGCCACGCCGAACTGGCGCTGGACAAGGACGGGCATTTCCTGGCGCTGAAGGTCTCGACCATCGCGAACATGGGTGCCTACCTGTCCACCTTCGCGCCCTCGGTGCCGACCTACCTCTACGCCACGCTTCTGGCCGGGCAGTACAAGACGCCTGCGATCTACGCCGAGGTGAAGGCGGTCTTCACCAACACGGCACCGGTGGACGCCTATCGCGGCGCCGGGCGGCCGGAGGCCTGCTATCTGATCGAACGGCTGGTCGAGATCGCGGCGCAGGAAACCGGCATCGACAAGACGGAGATCCGGCGGCGGAACTTCATCCCGGCCGAGGCGATGCCCTACCAGACCCCGGTGGCGCTGCAATACGACACCGGCGACTTCGCCAAGAATCTGGAAATCGCCCTGCCCCTGGTCGATTACGACGGCTTCGCGGCGCGCAAGGCCGAATCGGCCCGGCGCGGCAAGCTGCGCGGCATCGGCTTCGCCACTTACATTGAGGCCTGCGGCATCGCGCCCAGCAACATCGCCGGCGCGCTCGGCGCGCGGGCCGGCCTGTACGAGTCGGCGGAGGTGCGGTTCCACCCCACGGGCTCGGTGACGGTCTTCACCGGATCGCACAGCCATGGGCAGGGTCACGAGACGACCTTCGCGCAGATCGTGGCGGAGCGCTTCGGCATCCCCATCGAGAATGTGGAGATCGTGCACGGCGACACCGCCAAGGTGCCGTTCGGCATGGGAACCTACGGGTCGCGGTCGCTGGCGGTCGGCGGGTCGGCGCTGGTCAAGGCCATGGACAAGGTGGAGCGCAAGGCGCGGAAGATCGCCGCCCACATGCTGGAGGCCGCCGAGACCGACATCGAGGTGAAGGACGGCCGCTTCGTCGTGGCGGGCACGGACAAGTCACTGTCGATCGGCGACATCGCTCTGCAAGCCTACGTCCCGCACAACTTCCCGCTGGACGAGCTGGAGCCGGGGCTGGACGAGCAGGCCTTCTACGACCCGAAGAACTTCACCTACCCCAACGGCTGCCACGTCTGCGAGGTGGAGGTCGATCCGGAGACCGGCGTGGTGGAGGTGGCGAGCTTCGCCGCCGTGGACGATTTCGGCCGGGTCATCAACCCGCTGATCGTCGAGGGGCAGGTGCACGGCGGGCTGGTCCAGGGCATCGGGCAGGCGCTGTACGAGAACTGCGTCTACGACGAGGATTCGGGCCAGCTGATCACCGGATCCTACATGGACTATTGCATGCCGCGGGCGGACGACGTGCCGTCCTTCACGGTGCGCTATCATGAGGACCAGCCCTGCACCCACAACCCGCTGGGCGTCAAGGGCTGCGGCGAGGCCGGGACCATCGGCGCGTCGGCCGCCGTCATGAACGCCGTGGTGGACGCACTGAGCGACTACGGCGTCACGCACATCGACATGCCCGCCACGCCGGAAAAGGTGTGGCAGGCCATTCGCCGGGCCACCCCGGCGCAAGCGGCCGCCGAATGATCGCCGAGTGAAGGAGAAGAACGGATGTACGAGTTCACATACCACCGTCCCAAGACACTCGCCGACGCGGCCGCCCTGCTGGGCCAGTCCGAGGACGCCAAGATCCTGGGCGGTGGCCAGACGCTGCTGCCGACGCTGAAACAGCGGCTCGCCCGGCCGTCCGACCTGATCGACCTGGGCCAGATCCCGGACATCAAGGGCATTTGCGAGGAAGCCGGTGGCATCGCCATCGGCGCCTTCACCCGGCACGCGGAGGTCGCCCATTCCGACGTGGTCCGCCGCGTCATCCCGGCGCTGGCCGATCTGGCGGAGGGCATCGGCGACCGGCAGGTGCGCAACATGGGCACGCTGGGCGGGTCGATCTGCAACGCGGACCCATCCGCCGACTATCCCGCCGCCGTGGTCGGTCTGAAGGCAACGGTGAAGACCGACCGGCGGGAGATCGCGGGCGACGACTTCTTCACCGGCATGTTCGAAACGGCGCTGGAGCCCGGCGAGATCGTGACGGCGGTGCACTTCCAAAAGCCGGACAAGGCCGCCTACGCCAAGTTCCGCAACCCCGCCAGCCGCTACGCCATCGTCGGCGTGTTCGTGGCGCGGTTCGGGAATGAGGTGCGCGTGACGGTGACCGGTGCCGGCCCGTCCGTGTTCCGCGCCACCGACATGGAGACGGCGCTGGCCCAGGACTTCCGCGCCGAGGCGCTGAACGGCATCGCCGTGGGGGCGGACGGCCTGAACGCCGACATCCACGCCAGCGCCGACTACCGCGCGCACCTCGTCACGGTGATGGCGAAACGGGCGGTCGAGGCCTGTGGGTGAGAGAACATAAGTCCCCTCTCCCGCCCGCGGCGGGAGAGGGTTAGGGTGAGGGCAAGGCTTTCCCGAGAATCCCTGCCCTCACCCTCCCACGGCTTTGCCGTGGCCCCCTCCCTCTCCCGGCGGGGCCGGGCGAGGGGTTTGTAAGAAAAGCTGTGAGTCGCATGCCCAACTCCCTCCCCACCTCCGTCGATGCCACGCTGGACCTGCTGTCGCGCGGGTCTTACGTCGCCGACCGGTCGCTGGCCACCGCGCTGTACCTCGCGCTGAAGCTGCGGCGCCCACTGTTCCTGGAGGGCGAGGCCGGCGTTGGCAAGACCGAGATCGCCAAAGTGCTGTCGGCGACGCTGGGGAGGCGGCTGGTGCGGCTGCAATGCTACGAGGGACTGGACGTCGCGGCGGCGGTCTACGAGTGGAACTACGCCCGGCAGATGATGGAAATCCGGCTGGCGGAGGCGGCGGGGGATCGCGACCGGGACACGCTGGGGGCCGACATCTTCTCCGAACGGTTCCTCATCAAGCGGCCGCTGTTGCAGGCGCTGGAGCCGGACTTGGCGGGTGCGCCGGTGCTGCTGATCGACGAGCTGGACCGCACGGACGAGCCGTTCGAGGCCTATCTGCTGGAGGTCCTGTCCGATTTCCAGGTGACCATCCCGGAATTCGGCACGATCCGCGCGCCGGAACCGCCCATCGTCATCCTGACCTCGAACCGCACCCGCGAGATCCACGACGCGCTGAAGCGGCGCTGCTTTTACCACTGGGTCGATTACCCCTCGGCGGAACGGGAGCGCGCCATTCTGAAGGTCAAGGCGCCGGGGGCGGACGCGCGGCTGGCGGCGCAGGTCGTGGGCTTCGTGCAAACCTTGCGGGGGATGGATCTCTACAAGGCGCCGGGCGTGGCGGAGACCCTGGACTGGGCGCAGGCCTTGGTCGAGCTGAACCAACTAGAACTGGACCCGACGACCATCAACGACACGTTGGGCACGCTTCTGAAGTACCAGGACGACATCGCCCGCATCCAGGGCAGCGAGGCGGCGCGCATTCTGACCCTGGTGAAGACCGAACTGGCCGCGACCACGGCACGATGACCGACAGCGAACGCGGACTTGCCGTCAACCTCATGCACTTCGCCCGCGCGCTGCGGGCGGCGGGCCTGCCGGTCGGGCCGGGGAAGGTGTTGCAGGCGGTGGAAGCGGTTGAGGCGGTCGGGGTCGGCAGCCGGACGGACTTCTATTGGGCGCTGCACGCGGTGTTCGTGAACCGGCGCGACCAGCGCGAGGTGTTCGACCAAGCCTTTCACGTCTTCTGGCGCAACCCGGACATCCTGAAGCGGATGATGGGACTGATGCTGCCGACGATCCGGACGGAGATGCCGACCGACCGGGATCAACTGTCGCGGCGTGTCGCCGAGGCGCTGAAGGGCAGCAGCCCGGAGGTCGAGGGGCCGGAGAAGACCGAAATCCAGGTGGACGCCGCCTTCACCGTCTCCGCCCAGGAGCGGTTGCAGGCCAAGGACTTCGAGAAGATGTCCACCGAGGAGTTGGCGCAGGCCAAGCAGATGCTCGCCCGCATCGCTCTGCCGGTGGCGGAGGCGGCGACACGCCGCTACCGCACCGACCCAAGGGGCGAGCGCGTGGACCCGCGCGCGACGCTGCAGCGGATGCTGCGGTCGGGGGGCGATCTGGCGGAGCTGGCGCGGCGGAAGCGGCGCACCCGGCCGCCGCCGCTGGTGGTGCTGTGCGACATTTCCGGTTCTATGACGCGCTATTCGCGGATGCTGCTGCACTTCATGCACGCAGTGACCAACGACCGCGACCGGGTCTACAGCTTCGTGTTCGGGACACGGCTGACCAACATCACGCGCTATCTGCGGCACAAGGACGTGGACGTGGCGCTGGATGCCGTGTCGGCGGCGGTGGAGGATTGGTCGGGGGGCACGCGCATCGGCTCGGCGCTGCACGCTTTCAACCGGACCTGGGCGCGGCGGGTGCTGGGACAGGGGGCGGTGGTGCTGCTGATCACCGACGGGCTGGACCGGGACGCCGGCGAAGGGCTTGCGGCGGAGGCGGATCGGCTGCACAAAAGCTGCCGGCGGCTCGTCTGGCTGAATCCCCTGTTGCGCTGGGAGGGGTTCGCACCGAAATCTTCGGGCATCCGGGCGCTGTTGCCGCATGTGGACGATTTCCGCCCGGTGCACAATCTGGACAGTCTGGCCGGGCTTGCCGACGCGCTGAACCGCGAAGGCCCCCGGCGGGCGGAGGGGCTGCGCAAGTGGCTGAGGGAGGCGGCATGACCGACGACATTCTGCAACAGGCCGCCGGCTGGCGTGCCGAGGGGCGCAAGGTGGCCGTGGCGACGGTGGTCGCCACCTGGGGCTCGTCGCCCCGGCCGGTGGGCAGCCAGATGGCCGTGGACGAGGCGGGGGCCATGGTCGGCTCCGTCTCTGGCGGCTGCATCGAGGGCGCCGTGGTGCACGAGGCGCGAAAGACCATGGAGGACGGCGAGCCGCGCCTGCTGTCCTTCGGCGTCAGCAACGAAATGGCCTGGGAAGTCGGGCTGGCCTGCGGCGGTCAGGTGCAGGTCTATGTCGAGGCGGTGGAATGAAGCAGGATATCCTCGACCGGCTGCTGGCGGCGAAAGCGGATTCGATCCCCGTGGCGCTCGTCACGGATCTGAACAGCGGCCTGCAAACCCTTGTTTTCGAAGACGCCGTGCATGGCGGATTTGGGTTGGAGGACGATCTGCTGACGAAGGTGCGCGAGCGCCTGCGCCAGGACCGTTCCGGCCTGATCACCGATCCGGAAGACGATGAGGGGTTGCGCCTGTTCGTGCACGCCCACAACCCGCCGCTGCGGCTGCTGGTGGTCGGGGCGGTGCACATCGGGCAGGCGCTGGCACCGATCGCCGCGCTGACCGGCTACGCGGTTACGGTCATCGACCCGCGCGGGTCCTTCGCCACCGAATCGCGCTTTCCCGGCGTGACGCTGAACGACGCCTGGCCGGACGAAGCGCTGACGCAATTGAAGATCGACTCGCGCACGGCGGTGGTCACGCTGACCCACGACCCGAAGCTGGACGATCCGGCGCTGCTGGTGGCGCTGCGCTCGCCGGCCTTTTACGTCGGTTCACTCGGCAGCAAAAGAACGCACGCCAAGCGATTGGAACGGTTGAAGGAAGAGGGCCTCCGTGATGCCGAACTGGCCCGCATTCACGCGCCGGTCGGGCTAGACATCGGGGCGGTGACGCCCGCCGAGATCGCCGTGTCGGTCATGGCCCAGATCACCGCTGTGCGCCGCAAGGGGAGCGCGGCATAGGGAGGTCTCCATGTTCTTCGGCCCGTTGCCGCTGGACGATGCCGAGGGCGCCATCCTGGCGCATTCGGTGCGCCGTGGCCCCGTCAGCTTCAAGAAGGGCCGGGTGCTGAGCGCCGAGGACCTGTCCGCCCTGCGCGAGGCTGGCTTCGACACGGTGGTCGCGGCGAAGCTGGGCAACGGCGACGTCGCCGAGGATGCGGCGGCAACGCGCGTCGCCAACGCATTGACCGGCGAGAACGTGAAGGCGGGGGCGGCCTTCACCGGCCGCGTCAATCTGTTCGCCGAGACGCGTGGCCTGCTGGTCCTGGATTCCACGCGCATCGATGCGATCAATTTGGTCGACGAGAGCGTGACCGTCGCCACCCTGCCGGCCTTCGCGTCGGTCGAGCCGGGGCAGATGGTCGCGACGGTGAAGATCATTCCCTTCGCCGCCCCGCACGCCTGCGTCGAGGCTGCCGAGGCGGAGGCCGAGCCCTTGCGCGTGGCAAGCTTCCGTCCACTGTCGGCCGCGTTGATCCAGACGCGCCTGCCGGGCGTGAAGGACAGCGTGCTCGACAAGACGGTGGGCGTGACGCGGGAGCGGCTGGAGGCGCTGGGCGGGCATCTGGAAACCGAGACCCGTTGCGAGCACGACGAAGCCGCGTTGTCCGATGCCATCGCGTCCGTCGGGCCGGTGGACCTGCTGTTGATCGCCGGGGCGTCGGCGATCACCGACCGGCGCGACGTGCTGCCCTCGGCCATCGAGCGGGCGGGCGGCACGGTGGAGCATTTCGGGATGCCGGTCGATCCGGGCAACCTGTTGCTGATGGCGCGGATTGGGCATAGGCCGGTGCTGGGGCTACCGGGCTGCGCACGTTCGCCCAAGCTGAACGGCTTCGATTGGGTGCTTCAGCGCGTGGCGGCCGGCGTGCCGGTGACGCGCGCCGATGTGATGCGCATGGGCGTCGGCGGCCTGCTGGCCGAGATCCCCAGCCGCCCCCTGCCCCGCGCCGGAGCCGCGCCGGTCGAGGTGCCGCGCGCGCCGCGCATCGCCGCGCTGGTGCTCGCCGCCGGACGGTCGAGCCGCATGGGCGCCACCAACAAGCTGCTGGCCGACGTGGGGGGAAAGCCGCTGGTCGTGCGGACCGTGGAAGCGGTGCTGGAATCGCAGGCGCGGCCGGTGGTCGTGGTGACCGGCCATCAGGCAGAGGCGGTGTCGGCGGCGCTGGCCGGGCGGCCTCTGACGCTGGTCCAAAATCCGGCTTTCGGCGAGGGGCTGAGCGCGTCGTTGCGGGCCGGCTTGGCCGCCCTGCCGGCGGATGTGGACGGCGTGGTGGTCTGCCTGGGCGACATGCCGCGCGTCACGCCGGCGGCCATCGACCGGCTGATCGCCGCCTACAACCCGACCGAAGGGCGTGCGGTCTGCGTTCCGGTGACTCACGGGAAGCGCGGCAATCCGGTGCTGTGGGACCGCAGCTTCTTCGCGGAGATGGCGACGCTCACCGGCGACACAGGCGCCAAGAGCCTGATCGGCCGTTATGCGGAGCAGGTCGTGGAGGTGCCGGTGGAGGACGCCGGCATCCTTTACGACGTGGACACGCCGGAACTGCTGGCCGAATTGCGGGAGTGACCGGGGTGCATGCCGGGCTGCCCCTCGGTTGGCCCAACACCCCGCCGGTCAGAGCCGCAGCGCCTCCTCCGCCGGCTGATGGGACAGGTTCTGCGCCTCGGCCACCGCCTTGCAGGTGACTGCCCCGGCGTGCACGTTCAGCCCTTCCCGCAGATGCGGGTCCTTCGCCAGCGCCGCCCGGTAGCCCTGGTCCGCCAGTGCCAGGACGAAGGGCAGTGTGGCGTTGTTCAGCGCGAAGGTCGAGGTGCGCGCGACCCCGCCCGGCATGTTGGCGACGCAGTAATGCACCACCCCGTCCACCAGATAGGTCGGCTCCGCGTGGGTGGTCGGTCGGGAGGTCTCGAAACAGCCGCCCTGGTCAATGGCGACGTCCACCACCACGGCACCCCGCCGCATGCGCGACACCATGTCCTTCGTCACCAGCTTCGGCGCTTCCGCCCCGGGCACCAGAACCGCGCCGATGACGAGATCGGCGTCGAGCACATGCTCCTCGATGGTGTCCACGGTGGAATAGAGCGTTTGCAACTTCGCGCCGAACTGCAAATCCAGTTCCTTCAGCCGGGCCAGCGATTTGTCGATGACGATGACCTTGGCCTCCAGCCCCATCGCCATGCGCGCCGCGTTGGTCCCGACCACACCACCACCCAGCACGACGACCTTGGCCGCCGGGACACCGGGCACCCCACCCAGCAGGACGCCGCGCCCGCCCTGCGCTTTTTCCAGGCAATGGGCGCCCGCCTGCACCGACATGCGCCCGGCCACCTCGCTCATCGGGGCGAGCAGGGGCAGGCCGCCGCGCGCATCGGTCACCGTCTCGTAGGCGATGGCGACGGCGCCGGACTCCATCAGCAGCTTGGTCTGCCGGGGATCGGGGGCGAGATGCAGATAGGTGAACAGCACCTGCCCGTCGCGCAGCATGGCGCATTCCTGCGGCTGCGGTTCCTTCACCTTCACGACCATTTCGGCACGGGCAAAGACGGTTGCGGCGTCCGGCGCGATCTCCGCTCCGGCGGCGGCGTAATGCTCGTTGTCGAGCCCGATGGCCGTCCCGGCCCCCGCCTGCACGATCACGGAATGCCCGTGGTGGACCAGTTCGCGGACCGAAGCCGGCGTCAGGCCGACGCGGTATTCGTGGTTCTTGATCTCCTTCGGCACACCGATGAGCATCACAACCTCCGCAAGCAAAGGCCGGAGCAGGACGATGCCTTGCGCCGCGCCGGCCGGTGAGTTGTTACCCCTGGATGTGGGAACTCCACCGCTTCCGCGCAGCCCTGTCCGATAAATAAAAATCAGGGAAATTGTCGGTCAGAAACCAAGTCAGCAAAGGTGACCAAATCGCGCAATAAAGGATAGGCAGGTAGTTTTTAGAGTTCTGGATTGGTCGTTGACTGGCGTGATATAGGGCTGGCTTGTGTCGCGGTGCACAAAAATCGCCGGCGCAAAGAAAATGGAGGGAACGTCCAGAACGGACGAAACGCAATCAGGAGCGAGGCAGATGGCAGCAGACAAGGACGCTCAGACGGCCACCCGCGATGCGGCGACCAAGGCGCGAGGAATCGCCGAGGACACCGCGAGGGCCGGAGAGGCGACCACGAGGCGTGCCGCCGACGCGGCGCGTTCAATGACCGAGGAAGGGGCGGACGCCACCCGCCGCATGGCCGAGGCCGGGGCCCAAGCCGGGGCCGAGATGACCCAGCGCGGTGCGGAAACCGCGCGCAACCTGATGGGACAGGCGAGCCAGGTCGCTGGTCAGACGACCGAACAGTTCAACCGCATGATGGGCTTCTCGGCGGAAGCGCAGGGCGAGGTCGCCCAGCAGGCCCAGCAAAACATGGACGTCATGGTCCAGTGCAGCAGCGTGCTGATGGACGGCATGCAGTCGATCTGGCGCGAATGGCTGGCCTTCGCGCAGGAAGCCATGGCCCGCAACGCGGACGGCCTCAACGCGATGATGCGCAGCCGTTCGGTCCAGGACTTCTACGCCGCCCAAAGCGAAATGGTGAAGGACGAGGTCGCGTTGCTGCTGAACCGCAGCGTCAAGGTCTCCGAACTCTCGGCGAGAACCGCGAACGACGCGGTGCGCCGCCTGAACGCCCGGACGGAGGCCGCTGCCCGGCAGACCCGCCGCAGCGCCTGATACGATCCGGCACGATCCATCCTGGCCTTGCGCCCCCGGTCTTCCCGACCGGGGGCGTCTTTTTTCCGGTCTACTTCGCGACGATGCGGCCTTCCACCTTCGGGGCCACCGTCTTTCTGGCCTCAACGTAGTTCATGACCATGGTCGCCATCAGAACGGCACCCGACGGATCGACGATGATCTTGCCGCGCGTCAGCGGCCCGTACCCGTCGCCGCCCTTCAGCATGTAATCGTTGGTCGCGACCTTGTAGGTGGCGTCCGGATCCAGCGGCTTGCCGCCGACCGTCACGTCCGTCACGCGCGAGCCGAACGGCAGCTTGGGGTCGTAGGTGAAGGTCAGGCCCGACACCTGCGGGAAGCGCCCGGCCTTCTCCTCCACCTTCGACACGCCGTGTTCCAGGGCGGAGCGCAGGTCGATGCCCTTCAGCTCGGTCAGGACGCCGACGTTGCCGAAGGGAAGCTCCGCGAAGATGTCCTTGCGCGTGATCCTCGACCCCGCCGGGTGCAGCGCGTCGGCGCGGATGCCGCCGCCGTTGGTGATGGCGACGTCGGCCTTCAGCCCGTCGCGCAGTGCGTCGGCGATCAGGTTGCCCATGCTGGCCTCCCGCGTGCGCACGACGTCCTTGCGGCTGTCCAGCTCCGTTTCCGTCGTGCCGATGGCCACCGCCATGCTGTTGTCGAGCTGGTCGGTGTAGGTCTTGACCAGCGCCGCGACCTCCGCGTCCGGGGCGACGCCCGCCGTGGTGGCGAACTTCCATTCCGTCGGGACGACCGTGGTCGCCGGCCCCTTGTCGGTCTGCTTCGTGCTGACGGAAAGGTCCACGACGCCGAGGTAATGGCCGTCGTGCCCGGCCTTCAGGATCAGGGTGGAGCCTTCGTGGAAGCTGATCGGGTCGTGGTCATGGCCACCCAGGATCAAGTCGATTCCCTTCACCTTGGACGCCAGTTCCCGGTCGTCCTCGATGGTCAGGTGGGTCAGCGCGACGACGACATGGGCGCCCTCGGCCTTCAACTGCTTGACCGCCGCCGTCGCGGTTTCCTTCACGTCGGCGAATTTTACATCCGGGCCGGCGCTGGCCAGATGCGCGGTCTCCGGCGTGAGGACGCCGAGGAAGCCGACCTTCACGTCGCCGACCGTCTTCGTCCAGGTCGCGACCGACCCGGCGAAGGGCTTGCCGTCCGTCCCCAGCACGTTGGTGCCGAGCCACGGAAACTTCGATTCACCAATCCGAGCTTTCAGCGCTTCGTTGCCGAAATCGAATTCGTGATTGCCGAAGGTGACAGCGTCCACGCCGACCGCGTTGAACAGCGCGATCATCTGCGCGCCCTGCGTCGTCCCCGACAGCAGCGAGGGCGACAGGAAATCGCCGCCGACCGTGGTGACGGCGTTCGCGCTGCGCTGGCGTTCCTGCCGCAGCAGCGTCATCAGCGGGGCGAAGCCGCCCTGGCCCTTCACCGGTGCGATCTCGTAGATGTCGTTGACGTGCAGAAAGGTCAGCGTGCCGTTCTGCGCCATGCCCGCCGCCGGAAGCAGCAGGGTTCCGGCGAGCGCCGCCGCACCGGCCAGCGCGCGAAGCCTGATGAACATCGGTTTCTTCGTCTCCCCTCGGCTTTCGGGTGGCGCGCATAGCCGCGTTGCGCCGCTTGATTTCAGGCCCGCCGCTCATCATTAAGACAGGCGGGGCTCATCACGGAACTATACACCGACATGCGCATTCTGGTCGTTCAGAACAACCGAACCGCTCCGGCGGGCATCGTCGGCGCGGCGCTGGCCGAGTACGGCGCGACCCTCGTCACCGTCGCCGCGAATGAAGGGGAAGCCTTGCCTCCGGCACCCGACGGCTACGCCGGTCTGGTGGTTCTGGGGGGTCCGCAGGACGCCTGGGACGACGCGCAGGGGCCGCATTTCCCGCAGGTGATGGACCTCATCCGTGGCTTCGCCGCCGAGGACCGGCCGGTGATGGGCATCTGCCTGGGCGCCCAGCTGGCCGCCCGCGCCTTCGGTGCCCGCGTCTATCGCCATTCTGTGGCGGAACTCGGCGTCGCCCGCGTGGACCTCACCGAAGCCGCGTCGTCGGACCCGCTGCTGGCCGGGCTGGAGCGCCAACAGCATCTCGTGCAGTGGCACTACGACACCTTCGACCTGCCGGACGGCGCCGTTCCCCTGGCCCGCAACGAGGAGTGCGAGCGGCAGGCCTTCCGCCTCGGCTCGGCGGTCTACGCCTTCCAGTTCCATCCGGAGGCCACGGCCGGAATCGTCCAGGGCTGGGCGTCCCGGTTCGGGGAAGAAGCGCGGGAGCGCAACCGCGCGGTGCTCGACGGCCTCGACGTGGCGCTGGCGACGCATCTGCCGGCGGCGGAACGCTTCGCCCGCACGGTGACCCGCCGCTGGCTCGATCTCGTGGAGGAACGGCAGCGCTGATGGTGGGCCGCCGGCATTACCCCCGGCGGGAACGCATGCGGGCGATGATCTCGCCGACGATGCCGCGGCGGAACAGCAGCACGCACACCACGAAGATCGTGCCGATCACCACGGGGACCGGCAGGTTGGTCGCGGCCAGATAGTTCTCCAGAGTCACCACAAGCGCGGCGCCGATCACCGGGCCGAACAGAGTGCCCATGCCGCCGAGAAGCGTCATCAGCACGACCTCGCCCGACATCTGCCACTGCACGTCGGTCAGCGTGGCGAGCTGGAAGACGATCGCCTTGGTGCCACCGGCCAGCCCGGTCAGCGCGGCGGAGAGAACGAAGGCCAGAAGCTTGTACTGGTCGGTGCGGTATCCCAGCGAGATCGCGCGCGGCTCGTTTTCACGGATGGCCTTCAGGACCTGACCGAAGGGCGAATGCACGGTGCGCCAGATCACGATGAAGCCGAACAGGAAGACGACCAGCACCGTGTAGTACATGGCGAGCGGCTGGGTCAGGTCGATCACGCCGAACAGCATGCCGCGCGGCACCGCCTGGATGCCGTCCTCACCATGGGTGAAGGGCAACTGCAAGGCCATGAAATAGATCATCTGGGCCAGCGCCAGCGTGATCATGGCGAAGTAGATGCCCTGGCGGCGGATCGCCAGCATGCCGAACACCAAGCCGAGCGTTGCGGAAAAGGCGGCGCCCAGCAGGATGCCGAGTTCCGGCGACAGGCCCCAGACCTTCACCGTGTGGGCGGTGATGTAGGCCGCCCCACCGAAGAAGGCGGCGTGGCCGAAGGACAGAAGGCCGGCGAAGCCGATCAGCAGGTTGAAGGCGCAGGCGAACAGCGCGAAGCACAGCACCTTCATCAGGAACACGGGATACAGAACGAAGGGTGCGGCCAGCAGAATCGCCAGACCGACCAGCATCCAGACGCCGGTCGAGGACGCCAGCGTCCCGCTGCCGACCGCTTCGCGGCTCACACCATGGGTTTCGGTTGCCATGCCTCA
Source organism: Azospirillum soli (assembly GCF_017876165.1). Lineage (GTDB taxonomy): Bacteria > Pseudomonadota > Alphaproteobacteria > Azospirillales > Azospirillaceae > Azospirillum > Azospirillum soli. The sequence continues at coordinate 95,624 of NZ_JAGINQ010000015.1, read as the reverse complement.
CCTCTCCCGCCCGAACAGGCCGGCGGGCTTGATCATCAGCACCACGGCCATGATGACGAACACGACGATGTTGGACGCCTCCGGATAGAAGACCTTCGTCAAACCTTCCAACAGACCGAGGCTGTATCCCGTCAACACGGCGCCGAGAATCGAACCCATGCCGCCGATCACCACCACCGCGAACACCACGATGATGAGGTTGGAGCCCATCAAGGGGCTGACCTGATAGATGGGCGCCGCCAGCACGCCGGCCAGTCCCGCCAGCGCGACGCCGAAGCCGTAGGTCAGCGTGATCATCACCGGCACGTTGATGCCGAAGGCCTGGACGAGGACAGGATTTTCGGTCGCGGCGCGGAGATAGGCGCCGAGCCGGGTGCGCTCGATGGCGAACCAAGTGCCGAGGCACACGACCAACGATGCCACGACCACCCAGCCCCGATAGTTCGGCAGGAACATGAAGCCGAGGTTCTGGCCGCCGGTCAATTCCCTGGGAATCGGGTAGGGCTGGCCCGACACGCCGTAGAAATGGCGGAAGGCGCCTTCGACGATCAGCGCGAGGCCGAACGTCAGCAGCAGGCCGTAGAGGTGGTCCAGCTTGTAAAGCCGGCTGAGGAAGAGCTTTTCCAGCACCACGCCGAACGCCCCGACAATCAGCGGCGACAGCGCCAGCGCCCACCAGTAGCCGAGACCGAGTTGGGTCAGCAGCAGCCACGCAACGAAGGCGCCCAGCATGTAGAGGGCGCCGTGCGCGAAGTTGATGACGTTCAGCAGGCCGAAGATGACCGCCAGCCCAAGGCTGAGCATGGCGTAGAAGGACCCGTTGATCAGCCCCAGCAAAAGCTGCCCGAACAGCGCCTGGGGCGGGATGCCGAAGATGGTGGACATGTCCGTGTCCTCCTGCTGTCGCGGCCCCCTCACCCCAACCCCTCTCCCACGAGGGGGGAGGGGTTTTCCGGGCAAGGGATGCGGGACTTACTGCGTCAGCTTGCAGCCGCTCTCCGCGATGCTGGCGAAGGCCTCATCGCCGGGGATGGTGCGGATGATCTCGTAATAATCCCACGGGCCCTTGGACTCGCTGGGCTTCTTCACGCGGGCCAGATACATGTCGTGGACCATGCGGCCGTTGGCGAGGATCTTGCCGTTCTTGGCGAACATGTCGTTGACCGGCATCTCCTTCATCTTCGCGACCACCGCCGGGCCGTCATCGGTGCCGGCCGCTTCAATGGCCTTCAAGTAGTGGCGCACGGCCGAATAGCTGCCGGCCTGGACCATGGTCGGCATCTTGCCGGTCTTGGCCTTGTACTTCTCCGACCAGGCGCGCTTCTCGTTGTCCATGTCCCAATAGAAGCCGGTGGTCAGGACGAGGTCCTGCGACACCTGGAGCCCCAGCGCGTGGACGTCGGACAGGAAGATCAGCAGGCCGGCCAGCTTCTGCTTGCCGCCCTGCATCAGGCCGAATTCCGACGCCTGCTTGATGGAGGTGATGGTGTCGCCACCGGCGTTGGCAAGGCCGATGACGTCGGCGCCGGAGGATTGCGCCTGCAACAGGAAGGAGGAGAAGTCCGCCGTGTTCAGCGGGGCGCGGACGGAACCCTTGATCGTGCCGCCGGCCTTCTTCACCTCGGCCGCCGTGTCGGCTTCAAGCTGATGGCCGAAGGCGTAGTCGGCGGTCAGGAAGAACCAGGACTTGCCGCCTTCCTGCACCATGGCGCGGCCGGTGCCGACCGCCAGCGCACGGGTGTCGTAGGCCCAGTGAACGCCGGTCGGCGAGCAGGCGTCACCGGTCAGGCGTGACGTCGCCGGGCCTTCCGCCAGGAAGACCTTCTTCTTTTCGCGCGTTACCTCCTGCACGGCCAGCGCGACACCGGAGTTCGGCACGTCCACGATCACGTCCACGCCGTCGCGGTCGATCCATTCGCGCGAGATGTTGGAACCGATGTCCGGCTTGTTCTGGTGGTCGGCGGCGATGACCTCGATGGACTTGCCGAGCACCTTGCCGCCCATCTCCTCCACCGCCATGCGGACGGCGACGACCGAGCCTTCGCCGCCCAGGTCGGCGTAGAGGCCGGAGCGGTCGTTCAGAACGCCGATCTTAATGACGTCACCGGAAACCTTGCCTTGCTGGGCGTGCGCCGTGCCGACAGCCGTTGTACCGACAGCCAGTGCGGCCAGCGCGGCCCCCGTCAAAAGACGTGCAATCATTTCCATCCCTCCCCGTTCAGCTTTGTGGTTGTCAGCTCAGACACCGAGATAGGCGTGAAGCTTCTCCATGTTGGTGGCGAGCTGGTCGTTGGGAATCATGTCCACGACGTGGCCTTCCTCCATCACGTAATGGCGGTCGGCGATGGTCGAGGCGAAGCGGAAATTTTGTTCGACGAGCACGATGGTGAAGCCGCGCTGCTTGAGCTTGCGCACCGCCACGCCGATCTGCTCGATGATGACCGGGGCCAGCCCCTCGGTCGGCTCGTCCAGCAGGATCAGGGTGGCGCCGGTGCGCAGGATGCGCGCGATGGCCAGCATCTGCTGCTCGCCACCGGACAGGCGCGTGCCCTGGGTGGTGCCGCGCCCCTTCAGATTGGGGAACAGCTCGTAGATCTGCGGCACCGTCATGCCGCCGTCCTTGACCACCGGCGGCAGCACGAGGTTCTCATCGACCGACAGCGACGAGAAGATGCCGCGCTCCTCCGGGACATAGCCGATGCCCAGGCGCGGGATTTTGTGCTGGGCCATGCCGATCAGCTCGCGGCCCTGGAAGGTGATGGAGCCGGTGCGCTTGCCGACGATGCCCATGATCGAGCGCATCGTCGTGGTCTTGCCGGCGCCGTTGCGGCCGAGCAGCGTCACCACCTCGCCCTGCCGCACCTCCAGGTTGACGCCGTGCAGCACATGGCTTTCGCCGTAAAAGGCGTGCAGGTCGCGGATTTCCAGCATGGCCACGTCAGGCATGGGCACTCCCCATGTAGGCTTCCCGCACCTTCGGGTGGCGCGAGACGTCGGAATAGGCGCCCTCGGCCAGAACCTCCCCACGGGCGAGCACGGTGATCCAGTCCGACAGGTCGGAAACGACGGACAGGTTGTGTTCCACCATCAGGATGGTGCGGTTGGCCGAGACCCGCTTGATCAGCGCGGCAATGCGCCCGATGTCCTCGTGCCCCATGCCGGCCATGGGCTCGTCCAGCAGCATCATCTCCGGTTCCAGGGCCAGCGTCGTGGCGATCTCCAGCGCGCGCTTGCGGCCGTAAGGCAGTTCGGCCGCCGGAAGGTCGGCGTAGCCGGCGAGGCCGACATCCTCCAGCAACTCCATGGCCCGGCCGTTCAGCCGGTTGAGGCCCGATTCCGGGCGCCAGAAATGAAAGGAGTTGCCGAGCGGCCGTTGCAGCGACACGCGCACATTCTCCAGCACGGTCAGGTGCGGGAAGACGGCGGAGATTTGAAAGGAGCGGATGATGCCCATGCGCGCCACATCGGCCGGCTTCACCGCCGTGATGTCGCGCCCGTTGAAGAGGATCTGCCCGGCGCTGGGCTGAAGAAACTTGGTCAGAAGGTTGAAGACGGTAGTTTTTCCGGCCCCGTTGGGACCGATCAGCGCGTGGATGGACCCTCGGCGTACCCGCAGGGTGACGTCGCGCACGGCGACGAACCCACGGAACTCCTTGGTCAGGCCGCGCGTCTCAAGGATCACGTCACCTGCCATTTCCCCCCGTTCCCTTTCGCGCGGCGTTCGAAGCACCGCTTTTTGTTGGCACCGGTGCCGAACAGTTTGCCACGCGGACGGCTCACGGAAAGAACATCAAACAGCTTATCCCGATCGGCCTAGCACATGCCCCCCAGCCGCCGCTTCTCGCTGGTTACCCCGTCGGCGCGCGTGGTCGAGCGCGCGCATCACCGGCGTGACCGTGGTGCCGTGGACGACAATGGACACCAGCACGACGAAGCCGATCACCGCCCAAAGCTGGTTGGGAACGCCGAAATGCGCGTTGTTCAGCGCGAAGGCCAGGTAATAGAAGGACCCCATCCCCCGAATGCCGAAGAAGCCGATGGCGAGCTTCTCCCCCAACGGGATCGGCATGCCCCACAGCCCGGCCAGACCGGCCAGGGGCCGCACCGCGAACAGGATCAGGATCGTCGCAATCACGTCGGTCCATGTCAGCGGGATCAGCAGACCACGCGCCAGCGCGCCGCCGAACAGGACCAGCAGAAGCATCATCAGAAGACGCTCGGTCTGCTCGATGAAGTCGTGGAGTTTCTCGTGGTACTCGTGGTTGCGCTCCTCGTGGCGCAGGGACAGGGCGGCGACGAAGACGGCCAGGAAGCCATAGCCGTGCGCAAGCTCGGTCACGCCATAGGCGATCAGCGTGATCCCCAGCGACACGAAACCGTCGCCGGTGCGCGACAGCTTCGCCCGGTTCGGCAGCCGGAAGGTGGCGATGCCCAGCGCCTTGCCGACCAGCCAGCCCACGCCGACTCCCGCCGCCAGCTTCCACACCACGTCGATGCCCAGCCACTCCAGCGTCCAGAGGCCGGGCGTGGTGCTGTAGAGCGCCTTGGCGATGGCGAGGTTGGTGAAGGGAAAGGCAAGACCGTCGTTCAGCCCGGCCTCCGAGGTCAGGCTGAAGCGGATATCATCCTCCTCCCCCGACTTTGGCGGACCGACCTGAACGTCGGAGGCGAGCACGGGGTCGGTCGGCGCCAGCGCCGCGCCCAGCAGCACGGCGACGGGGACGGGCAGGCCCAGCACGCCCCAACCGATCAGCGCGATCAGCAGGATCGACAGCGGCATGGTGATGCCGAGCAGCCGCCACGTCACCATCCAGGACCGCCATCCCGGCACCCGGTCCAGCTTCAGGCCCGCGCCCATCAGGGCGACCAGCACGATCAGCTCGGTCAGCCGCTCCGTCGCCACGGGGTATTTGAGCGGGTCGGGCGTTTCAAGGCCGGCCGCCTGGAAGACGAGAAAGCCGAAAACAACGCAGACGATGGGCAGCGACAGCGGCAGTTCCTTCAACAGCATCGGCAGCCATGCCACCAGCAGAATCAGGAAGCCCACGCAGACAAGAGCGACGATGTAGGAGGACATGCGCTTCCGGCCAACTCCGTCCATTCACGGAGGATCAACGCCGAAAGGAGGAATTCGGCTCGCGGAAGCTCACCCGCCGCGGCGCGGCGGGCGTACTCGAAAACTGGATATGATTTGAGGAAATTTCACTCAAGCATACGCGGCCGGATTGGGCCGCATACCGACTCGGAGCGCGCCCGCACCGGCGAAATGCCGGGGGCGCGCCCGTTTCAAACGCAGGAGCCGGAAACCGCGGGTTGCGACCTGGAGATCAGGCCGCGGACGTCAGCGGAAAACCGCTGTAGTCCAGGGAGGCCGACCAGAAGCGTTCGAGCTTGCGCAGGGTCTCGTTCGCCTTGACCAGTTCCTCGTCGCTGAAGCCGGCCTTCTCCAACGCCGTCAGGTGGCGTTCGAACATGCGGCTGATCTTTTCGCGGAGGTCGAGGCCCTTTTCCGACAGGCGGACGCGCACCGACCGGCGGTCGTGCGGCGAACGCTCCTGCCCCAGGTAGCCGTTCTCGACCATCTTCTTCACGTTGTACGACACGTTCGAGCCGAGATAGTAACCGCGCGCCGTCAACTCGCCGACGGTCATCTCGTCTTCGCCGATGTTGTACAGAATCAGGCTCTGGACGTTGTTTATGTCCTGGATACCGAGCCGGTCCAGCTCGGTCTTAAGCACCTCAAGAAAGTGGCGGTGAAGCCGTTCAATCAAGAGGATGCTTTCGTAGTAGGGTTTGCGCACCGCGGTCTCCTTTGGCTCGTACCGGACATGGGCCGACCTGTGGCCTTTCCGGGTCCTTAAGACGAGATTAACCGATCATTCGTCGGTAATCATCTCAATAATGCCGGAAAAGTCCATTCCGGACCGTCCTGAATTGTGGAAAATGGGTGTAAGGCGTGGCGGAACGTCCCCAACCGGAGATACCGCCTGGGTTGCGCACCCGCCCGATGCATGCCGTTCGGCGGCGTGGCGGCGGTGATTTCCAGCCGGGAGTGATTTTCAGCCGGGGGTGGCGAGACGCCAGGGGGCATGGTCCCTGAAGACCAGACATGGGGCGGGGCTTGGCGCCAGCCGTGATGAACGCAGCCATTTCCATCGCCGCCCTCCCCAACCGTCAGAAACTCAATTGTCCGCGCCCCGTAGGTCCGGGGTCTTGTTCGCTCGTCCCTTGTTTGTGACTGCAACCGCCGCGTTTGAGACAAGTCCCGCAGGGATTTCCCCTTACTAACGCTCAAGGGCGCGGAAAGTGCCCGCGCCCCCGTACGTTGCAAGTGCGATTTTCCTGTCAGTCCTTGAATTCAAGATCGCCGCCGGGAGCTTCGGCGAAATGACGCTCCACATCGGCGCGGGAGACACCGGCGAGATCGGCGGGGTTCCAGCGCGGGTTCTTGTCCTTGTCCACCAGAACCGCCCGGATGCCCTCGTAGAAGTCATGGCCGCCAAGAAGGCAGGCAAGGCTGAGACGAAGCTCCTGCTTCATGCAGCCGTCGAAGTCGAGCGTGCCGCCGCGCCGGATGGCCTCCAGCGTGATCTTCAGGCTGGTCGGCGACACGCGCTTGAGCGTGGCGGCCTGGGCGGCGGCCCACTCCGTTCCTTCCGACTCCAGGGCGGCCAGAATGGCTTCGACCGTGTCGTGGGCATAGCAGCGGTCGATCGCGTCGCGGTGCGCGGCCAGGGGGGCGTCGCCGGGCTGTTCCTTGTGGCGGGCGATGGCCTCGTCGGCGGCGACGCCGTCCGCCAGGGCGGCGATGAGCGATTCGATCTTGGCGCTGGGAACGAAGGCGTCGGCCGCGCCGATGTTCAGCAGGTCCGCCGCCTTCAGACGGTCGCCGGTCAGGCCCAGCCAGGTGCCGACCTGCCCCGGAAGGCGCGGCAGGAAGTAGGTGCCGCCGACGTCCGGGTAAAGGCCGATTCCGGTTTCCGGCATGGCGAACAGCGTGCGCTCCGTCACCACGCGGTGCGAGCCGTGCTGCGACAGGCCGACGCCGCCGCCCATGGAGATGCCGTCGATCAGCGCGACATAGGGCTTCGGGTAGTTCTTGATAAGGCGGTTGAGGACATACTCCTCGCTGAAGAAGGCGCGAATGGCCGAGCCGTCGCCCTGCCCCGCGCGCGCCGCCTTGCCCGCCTCGTACAGGCTGACCACGTCGCCGCCGGCGCAGAAGGCCTTCTCGCCGGCACCCTGCACGACCACCGCCTTGACCTCCGGATCGGCCGCCCAGGCCCGCATCTGCGGGTCCATCTGGCGAATCATGCCCAGGGTCAGCGCGTTCAGCGCCTTCGGACGGTTCAGCGTGACGAGACCGATGGAGCCACGGCGTTCGAACAGGATTTCGGCGGGGAGAATTTCGGCAGCGTCATTCATGGGATTGCTTGTTCTCGTTTGTGCGTTGCGGGAGCGTTGTCCTTCCGGCCCGCGATGATACGGGCCGAACGCCGCGTGTCAAATCGCGACCCATGCGAGGCACGCGCCGCAGAGTGGCGGAACATTAGTGGCGGAAGACCAGTGGCGGAACACCGCACCCGTCTTGTCCGTTGCGCGGCAGCGCTCATGTTTCCCCAAGGCTGACGGAAAGGCACGAAACGAATGAAGGCGGCCATCGTCCTCAACCGGTCCGCGGGCACGCTGGCCGGCCGGCCCATCGACGACACGGTGGAGTCGATCCGCGCCGCCTTCGAACGGCAGGGCGCGGAGGTGAAGCTGGCCACCGTGGAACCCGCCGCCTGCACGGAGGAGATCCAGCGTGCTCTTGATTCCGATGCCGACACGGTGATCGTCGGCGGCGGCGACGGGACCATCCACACGGCGGTCAACATGCTGCTGCCGACCGGCAAGGCCATGGGGATCCTGCCGCTCGGCACGCTGAACCTGCTGGCGCGCGATCTCGGAACCCCGCTGGATCTGGACGAGGCCGTGCAGGCCCTGGCCGACGGGGAGAAGCGCGCCATCGACGTGGCGGAGGTGAACGGGGAGGTGTTCCTGAACAGCTCCGTTCTCGGCTTCTATCCCATGGTCGTGCAGGAGCGGGAGGAGAAGCGGCGCCGCCACCGCCTGCTGAAATGGCCGGCCGCCGCCGTCGCCATGGGCAAGGCGCTGTACCGGCTGCCGATGCTGGACGTGCGCATCGACTGGGGCGACGGACCGCGCCGGGTGCGCACGCCGGTGCTGGCCGTGTCCAACGACCCGTACGACGCCAGTGCCGGCAGCCTGTTGGTGCGCCGCTCGGTGCTCGATTCCGGCAAGCTGGGCGTCTATGTGGCGCGGCACCGCGACGCCTGGGCGATGCTGCGCCTGATGGGCCGCACGGTGTTGGGAACCTGGCAGCAGGATGAGGAGTTGGAAACGTTGACCGCCACCCAGTTGACCGTGCACAGCCGGCGGCGGCGGTTGAAGATGGTCAACGATGGCGAGGTGCGGCAGATGGAGCAGCCGCTGCATTACCGGATCCGGCCCAAGGCGCTGACGATCCTCGCCCCGAAGGCCAATCCATCGAGTGGAACGCCGTGAAGACGAGTGTGACGCCGTGAAGACCCTGGCCCACATCTCCGACCTGCATTTCGGCCGCATCGACCCGCATGTGGTCGAGGGGCTGCTGGCCGACCTGACCGCCGCGAAGCCGGACCTGATCGTCATCTCCGGCGACCTTGTCCAGCGCGCCAAGGCCAGGCATTTCGAAGAGGCGCGCGCCTTCCTGCAACGCCTGCCCTTCCCCTATCTGGTGGTGCCGGGCAACCACGACATCCCGGTCTACAACGTGGTGCGGCGGTTCATCGACCCGTTCGGCAACTACAAGCGCTACATCAGCCGCGACCTCAGCCCGTTCCACGTCGATTCCGAGATCGCGGTGCTGGGCATCAACACGGCGCGCTCGGTCATCATGGATTTTTCCGAAGGGCGCATGAACAAGGCGCAGATCCAGCGCGTGCGCGAAGTGTTCTGCGCCCTGCCCGAGACGGTCTTCAAGGTGCTGTTCACCCATCACCCCTTCCTGCCGCCGCCGGACGCGCCGGGGACGAAACTGGTCGGCCGGCACAAGCTGGCCCTGCCGGCGCTTGAGAGTTGCGGGGTGGATCTGCTGCTGGCCGGGCACCTGCATAAGGCCTATTCCGGCGACATCATGACCCACCACACCCAGGTCGCCCGCTCCATCCTGGTGGCGCAGGCCTCCACCGCGACCTCCACCCGCCTGCGCAACGAGGCGAACGCCTACAACCTCATCACCATCGCCCCGCCGCGCGTGACCTTCGAGGTGCGCTCGTGGGAGGGAGCGGCCTTCACCGGCGGCCTCGTCTCCACATGGCGCAAGGACTCGCACCGCTGGCTGATGGAGGCGCAGGATTCGGGATTCAGGCCTGTGCCACCGACGCCGTTCGATGGCCTTCATCAAACGACGCCGGTCCAACCCGACAGCACTTTGCGCGGCTGAGCGCGAGAGCGGCATGCGGCCGGCCGACCATGAAAACAACCATGCGCCGGCCGCATGGGTGGTGCGGCTTGAGTCGGCGCACCCAAGGGGCGTAGGATCGCGCCGCACGCTTTAAGAGCATTCGTCAGGTTCCCCGCCCCATGCCCTCTCCGACCTTTCGCTCGTCGTCCGCCTTCCCGCGCACCCGCCTGCGCCGCAACCGCGCCGACGCCTGGACCCGCCGCCTCGTCGCCGAGAACACGCTGACCGTGGACGACTTGATCTGGCCGGTCTTCGTCATCGAGGGCGAGAACCGCCGCGAGCCCGTGGCCTCCATGCCGGGCGTGGAGCGCCTGACCATCGACCTGCTGATCGAAGCGGTCGGTGAGGCCGGCAACCTGGGCATTCCCTGCGTCGCCCTGTTCCCCGTCGTCGGCGCCGAGGGCAAGTCGGAGGACGCCGCCGCCGCCTACGATCCGAACAACCTGATGAACCGCGCCATCCGCGCGCTGAAGGCCGCCGTTCCGGAGGTCGGGATCCTGGGTGATGTGGCGCTCGACCCCTACACCAGCCACGGGCACGACGGCATCGTGCGCGACGGCTACGTCCAGAACGACGAGACGGTCGAGGTGCTGGTCCGCCAAGCCCTGTCCCAGGCCGACGCCGGCGTGGACATCATCGCCCCGTCCGACATGATGGACGGCCGCATCGCCGCCGTTCGCGATGCGCTTGACGCCCAGGGGCATGAGCTGGTGCGCGTCTGCTCCTACGCCGCCAAGTACGCGTCGGCCTTCTACGGCCCGTTCCGCGACGCCGTGAACTCCGGCGGGTTCCTGAAGGGCGACAAGAAGACCTACCAGATGAACCCGGCCAACACCGACGAGGCCCTGCACGAGGTGGCGCTGGACCTTCAGGAAGGGGCCGACATGGTGATGGTCAAGCCCGGCCTGCCGTATCTGGACATCATCCGCCGCGTGAAGGACAGCTTCGCCGTGCCGACCTTCGCCTACCATGTGTCCGGCGAATACGCGATGCTGAAGGCCGCCGCGCTGAACGGCTGGATGGATTACGACAAGGCGCTGATGGAAACCCTGATGGGCTTCAAGCGCGCGGGCACCGACGCGATCCTGACCTACGGCGCCGTCGATGCGGCGCGCCTGCTGAAGCAGGGATAAGAGGAAGAAAGGGCGCGCTACTTCGGCGTGCCCTTCCACACCTGGAACTGCGGCGTTTCGAGCAGCAGGTCGGCGTGACCGAAGGCGGTCTTGAACAGCTTGCCGACGCCGGCCGTCCGCTGCGTGACGGCGACCAAGGAGCCGCGCAGTTTCAAATACTGCTTGGTGCCGGCGACCAGCGCCTCCAGCATGCCGAAATCCTCGTCCTTGCCGCGATGGAGCGGCGGGTTGGAGAGGATCAGGCCGAACCGCTCCCGCGTGCCGAGGCCGGACAGCCCGTCGCTGAGGACGTATTCGGCGTCGGGAACGTTCTGGCGGGCGGCGTGGAGCGCGACCGCGTCGATGTCCAGCAGGGTCAGGCGCGCGTCAGGCGTGCGCTCCCGCACCGCCCGCGTGATGACGCCCGCGCCACAGCCGAAATCGAGCACGGCGGTGCCCGGCGCGATCTCCGGCAGGACCTTCAGCAGACATTCGGTGCCGGCGTCCAGATGCCCGTGGGCGAACAGGCCGGGGTAGGAGACCAGCGACAGGGGATCGCCATGGCCGGGAACGGCAACCGTGACGGTCTCCCGCCAATCCTCAAGGTTGCCCTTGGCCGGCGCATCGGTGCGGCGGGTCTCCAGCACGCGGGCGCGGCGTTTGATGGTCAGCGTCTCGGCGCCGTCCACCAGCCCGTCGAACCGCTTTGGTGCCGAGGTGATGCCCTCGTCGTTGCTGCCGACGATCCACAGCGGAGCGCCGGGCGCAAGGCGGGAGGCCAGCGCGTGCAGCGCCATTTCGAACGCCGCCCAGCCGCGCGGCAAGCGCAGGACGGCCCCGTCGAACGGCCCTTGGACGGGCCAGGGCGTGGCCGGCTTGCCGTCCAGCGCCAGCCGGTTCCAGGACACGACCTGCGCACCGCCTTCGGCCAGAGCCTCTTCCATGGCCCCGTCGGAGTCGCCCGCGACGAGGATGCGGCCCTGCGGGCGGCGTTCGGACAGCGCTTCGGCGGCGACTCCGGCCACCGTGGATTCACGGTCCGTCGCGCGGTTGGACAGTCGGCTCACTGCTGGTCTCTCAATGTCCTGAATTCCCTCTCCCCAGAGGGGAGAGGGAGATAAGGGAATAGGCTCAGCCCTTGTCGCGCATCAGGCGCGCCTTGTCGCGCTGCCAGCTGCGTTCCTTCTCGGACTCGCGCTTGTCGTGCTTCTTCTTGCCGGTGGCGACGCCGACCTGAAGCTTCGCGATGCCGCGGTCGTTGAAATAGACCTGCATCGGTATCAGCGTCACACCCTTCTGCTTGATGGCGCCCATGAGCTTGTTCAGCTCGCGCTTGCGCACCAGCAGCTTGCGCGGCCGCTTGACCTCGTGCTGAAGCCAGCGGCCCGCTTGCAGATATTCGGGGATGTACGCGTTGAACAGGTACAGTTCCCCGCCCTTGAGGCCGGCGTACGCCTCGTTGATGCTGGCACGGCCGCCGCGCAACGACTTCACCTCGGTGCCGGTCAGCATCAGACCGGCCTCCAGGGTGTCTTCGATGAAGTAGTCGAAGCGCGCGCGGCGGTTCTGTGCCGCTATCCGCCTTGGTTCTGGCTCGCGCGCGGCCACGTCTTTCTCCTCCTGAAGCCTCTGGTGCCGTCGCTTACGACAACAGGCCGGCCTGCTTCATGGCCTCGCGCACGGTCGTACGCGTGGCTTCCGATGCCGGGACCAGCGGCAGGCGCACCTCGTCGGTGGACTTGCCCAGCAGGCTGGCGGCGTACTTCACCGGGGCCGGGCTGGTCTCCACGAACATCGAATCGTGCAGCGGGGTCAGCAGGTCGCGGTACTTGTACGCCGTGGCGAGGTCGCCCTGGCGCCAAGCGTCCTGCATGGCCGCGCACTGCGCCGGGGCGATGTTGGCCGTCACGGAGATGCACCCCACCCCGCCCTGCGCGTTGAAGGCCAGCGCCGTCACGTCCTCGCCCGACAGCTGGATGAAGTCGGGGCCGACCTCCTGAATCAGGCGGGCCGGGCGGGCCAGATCGGCCGTCGCGTCCTTTACGCCGATGATGTTCGGCAGCTTGGCGAGACGGGCCATCGTTGCCACCGACATATCCACGACACTGCGGCCGGGAATGTTGTAGATAACGATCGGCAAATCCGCCGCGTCATGGATCGCTTTGAAATGCTGGTACAGACCTTCTTGCGTCGGCTTGTTGTAATAGGGCGTCACCACCAGAGCCGCCGTTGCGCCGGCCTGCTTGGCGTGCTTGGTGAGCGAAATCGCCTCCTCGGTGGAGTTGGAGCCGGTGCCGGCGATGACCGGGACCTTGCCGCCGGCCGCCTCGATGCACAGCTCGACCACGCGGTTGTGCTCCTCGTGGGAGAGCGTGGGCGACTCACCGGTGGTGCCGCACGGAACGAGACCGTGGGTGCCCTGCGCAACCTGCCACTCGACGAAGGACTGGAAGGCGGCCTCGTCCACTTTCCCGTTTTTGAACGGGGTCAAAAGAGCGACGATGGAACCGTACAACATGCCTGCCACCTCCGACGGACTGCAAGAAAAGTGTCGCGCACCTTAGCCGCCCCGACCTTCCTGGGCAAGAGCGCCCGAAACGCTCTGGCCGCATCCCTGACCGCCTTTCTGCTGCTGACCACCGCGCCCGTCGCCGCGGCCAGCCTGACCGCGCAGGACGTCACCATTTATCGGCAGGCCTTTAAGACCGCCGACGACGACCGGCACGACGAGGCGTTGCGCATCGCGTCGCAGGCCAGGGAGAAGCTGCCGGCCAAGGTGATCCGCTGGATGGCGCTGGCCGCACCGGGCGGTGGCAGCTTCGACGAGATATCCTCCTTCATCCGCGAGAACGGCGACTGGCCCAACCAGGCGCAGCTGCGCCGGCAGGCCGAGAAGGCCATGCCCATCGACCTGGACGAGGACCGGGTGCTCGCCTGGTTCAAGCAGTATCCGCCGCTGACCGCCGAGGGCTTCCTACGCTACGCCGACACGCTGATGGCGACCGGCAACGCCGACCGCGCCGTGAAGCTGGTGCGCGAGCGCTGGATCGAGGCCAACATGACGCCAACGGACGAAGAGGCGTTCCTCGGCCGTTACCGCTCGCACCTGCGCCCGCAGGACCACAAGGCGCGCATCGACCGGCTGCTGTGGGAAAGGCAGGAAGCGGCGGTGCGGCGCATGCTGCCCTTCTTCGACGAGGCTTATGACCTGTTGATTGAGGCGCGGATTGCGCTGGACAGCGATTCCAAGAACGCCGACGCGGCGCTGGCCCGCGTGCCGGCATCCTTGCGCAACGACCCCGGCCTGCTGTTCGACCGCGCCCGCTACCGCCGCCGCAAGGGCGACGACGCCGGAGCCCTGGAGATCCTGACCCAGGCGCCCAAGGACATGGGCCGGCCGCAGGCTTGGTGGACCGAGCGGCACATCCTGGCCCGCCGTTCCATCGAACGGGGCGATTACAACCTCGCCTACCGGCTGGTGAAGGCGCACGGCCAGACTGAGGGCAATGGCGTCGCCGAAGCGGAGTTCCTGGCCGGTTTCCTGGCGCTGCGATACCTCGACAACCCGTCCGACGCCTTCGGGCATTTCCACAAGCTTTACCGGTCGGTGAGCGCCCCGATCAGCAAGGCGCGCGGCGCCTACTGGTGCGGGCGAGCGGCCGAGGCGCTGGGCGAGACCGCGCAGGCCAAGGACTGGTACGCCAAGGCCGCACAGTACGGCACGACCTTCTACGGCCAGCTCGCCGCCCGGCACACCGGCGGCACCGGGCGCATCGACCTGCCGGCCGAGCCCCGCGTGTCGAACGCCGACGCGACCGCCTTCGAACGCCGCGAGGTGGTCCGCGCCGCCCGCATGCTGGCGGAGATCGAAGGCAAGGAGGACGAGCGGGTGACCGCCTTCCTGCGCCGCATCAGTCTCGATTCGAAGGAGCCGGCCGACTATGTGCTGGCCGCCAAGCTGGCGCGCGAGGTCGGGCGCCGCGATCTGGCCGTAGCCGCCGCCAAGGACGCCGCGCAGAACGACGTGTTCCTGGTCGAGGCCGGCTATCCGATGATCGACGCGCGGCCGAGCGCGCCGGAAATCGCGCTGGTCCACGCCATCATCCGGCAGGAAAGCACCTTCAACACCGCCATCGTGTCGTCGGCCGGCGCGCGTGGGCTGATGCAGCTGATGCCGGGCACAGCGCAACTGGTCGCCACAAAGCTGGGGCTGAAGCACAACAACACCAAGCTGACCAGCGATCCCGACTACAACGTGAAGCTCGGATCGGCCTATCTGGCGGATATGATCGACCGCTTCAACGGGTCCTACGTCATGGCGATCGCCGCCTACAACGCGGGGCCGACGCGGGTGCGGCAGTGGATCGACACCTACGGCGACCCGCGCACCGAAGCCATCGACGTCGTGGACTGGATGGAGCTGATCCCGATTTACGAGACCCGCAACTATGTCCAGCGCGTCATGGAGGCGATGCTCGTCTATCGAGCCCGCATCCAGGGTGGCAAGGCCGACCTGAACCTGGACAAGGAATTGCGCCGGTAACGAATTCGGCATTGCGCATCGCAGGCTGGGCCGTGCTTCGGTCGGCCCAGCCTGCGGCCATTCAATACCCCAAGTGCAAACCACAAAACATCACAGCACTCACATCAAATACAGTTTCGAATTCGAGCAATTGTCAAAAGTGGTAACCCGTATTACCATCGAGCCGATACATTGCATTTAAAGTTTCATTAACCGGAACTGGCGCTAAATCCCCTCAGCACGCAGAACAGTGCCATGCCTATTCCGTGAAAGGGGAGCACCCGATTATGTCCGCACCGATGATTTCCGATGAAGTCCGCCACGCCTGCCGCATCCACGCGCGCCTTCTGGACTCCTTCATTGCCCTGACGGAACAGGAGCTGACCCAGCTCGCCCCCGGCTTCGCGGAAGAAAGCCTCCTGGAGTCCCTGGAAAAGCTGCGCGCCGCGCGCAAGTCCTATGGCAGCCTCGGCGGCGTGCTCCCGGTCGATCTGAAGGCGTCGAACGCCGCTTAATCCTGACCGGAATCGCCGTTCTGACGGCGCTGAACGTCGCGCCACTTGGCGACGTTCCTGTTGTGGTCGGGCAGCGTCTTGGCGAACACATGGCCGCCGCTGCCGTCCGCAACGAAATACAGGAAGTCATGCCGTTCCGGATGCAGCGCCGCCTGGATGGAAGCGCGCCCCGGATTGGCGATGGGGCCCGGCGGCAGCCCGGCCACATGGTAGGTGTTGTACGGCGATTCGAACTTCCAGTCGGCGCGGGTCAGGGCACGGCCCAATTCCCCGCTGCCGTCGGTCAGGGCGAAGATCACCGTCGGATCGGACTGGAGCTTCATGCCCGTTTCCAGACGATTGACGAAGACGCCGGCCACCTTGGCCCGCTCGTCCGCCACGCCGGTTTCCTTCTCGACGATGGAGGCCAGCGTCAGCGCCTGCTGCGGCGTCTCGAAGGGCAGATCCTTGGACCGCTCCTTCCACGCTTCCGCCAGGGCCTGTTCCATACCGCGCTGCATGCGCTCGATCAGCGCCGCGCGGGTATCGCCGTAGGAATAGTGATAGGTCTCGGGCAACAGGCTGCCGTTCTTCGGCACGGCCTTCACCTCGCCCGACAGAGCCGGCTCCTTGTCCAGCAGCGCCACCACCTGCGCGGAGGTCAGCCCTTCCGGCACGGTGAAGCGGCGCACCACCGTCCGCCCCTGGCGCATGATGTCGAGAACGCCGTCGATGCTGATGCCGGCCGGAAAGGCGTATTCGCCGGCCTTCAGGCCGCCGGCCAGCTTGGCGCCACCGATGAACAGAAGCGGGGAATCCACGACTCCCGCCTCGCTCAACGTCAGCGCAATCGTTTCAAGCCCGCTGCCGCGCGGGATGGCCACCGTCGTCGGGTGCTCCAGCGGTCCGGGGGCCATGATGCGCAGGGCACCCCAGAAGGCGGCGGCGATGCAGGCGGTGATCGCGGCGAGTCCGACCGCCGCGATCCGGAGGCGCCAGCCCATCCGGCCAACTCCTCAGACAGTCGTCCTTCAGGCGAATTCCTTGAACACCAGGGAGGCGTTCGTGCCACCGAAGCCGAAGGAGTTCGACAGGGCGGCCCGCACGCGGCGCTCCTGCGCAACCTTCGGAACGAGGTTGACGCCGAGGCAGCTCTCCGACGGGTTCTCAAGGTTCAGGGTCGGCGGAACCAGGCTGTGGTTGATCGCCTTGATCGAGTAGATCGCTTCGACCGCGCCGGCGGCACCCAGCAGGTGGCCGATGGCCGACTTGGTCGAGGACATCGTCAGCTTGTCCACGGCCGAACCGAACAGACGCTTCACAGCACCCAGCTCGATCTCATCGCCCAGCGGCGTCGAGGTGCCGTGCGCGTTGACGTAGTCGATGTCCTCCGGGTTCAGGCCGGCGCGCTTCAGGGCGCCGCGCATGGCGCGGAAACCACCGTTGCCATCCTCCGCCGGGGCGGAAATGTGGTAGGCGTCGCCCGACAGGCCGTAGCCAACGATCTCGGCGTAGATGTGGGCGCCGCGCTTCTTCGCGTGCTCCAGCTCTTCCAGGACGACGACGCCGGCGCCTTCGGAGATGACGAAGCCGTCGCGGTCCTTGTCATAGGGACGCGAGGCCTTCTCGGGCGTATCGTTGAAATTGGTCGACAGGGCGCGCATGGCGGCGAAGCCGCCGACGCCCAGCCGGCTGACCGCGGCTTCCGTGCCGCCGGCCACCATCACGTCCGCGTCGCCCAGCATGATCAGGCGGGAGGCGTCGCCGATGGCGTGCGCGCCGGTCGAGCAGGCCGTGACCACCGCGTGGTTCGGGCCCTTGAAGCCGTGCTGAATCGAAATGTGGCCGGACGCCAGATTGATGAGGCAGGCCGGGATGAAGAAGGGGGAAATCCGTCGCGGACCCTTCTCATGCAGCGTGACCGCACCATCGGCGATGCCCGGCAGACCACCGATGCCCGAGCCCACCATGACGCCGGTGAGTTCGCGGTCTTCCTCGGTCTGTGGGACCCAGCCGGAATCCTTGATTGCTTCATGGGCCGCAGCGATCGCGAAGATGATGAAATCATCCATCTTCCGCTGGTCCTTCGGCGGAACGAAGGTGTCCGGATTGAACAACCCATCGCCCTCACCGCGCGGGACCTGCCCGGCAACCTTCGAGGCAAGGTCCGAGGCATCGAAGCCCGAGATCGAGCGGATGCCCGACTCGCCGGCGACCAGACGCTCCCAGTTGAGCTTGTGGCCGACACCGAGCGGCGTGACCAGACCGAGGCCGGTAACGACGACACGTCTCATGGGCTTTTCCCTAACCTTTCCTCGAATGAACTCAGTGACGGCCAGGCCTTTTCAACGAAAAGGTGCCTGGCCCTCTGAGCGCCAACGCCCTATCAGGCGGCGGCGTTCGCCTTGATGAAGTCGATGGCGTCCTTGACGGTCAGGATCTTCTCGGCGGCATCGTCCGGAATCTCGCAGCCGAACTCTTCCTCGAAAGCCATGACCAGCTCGACGGTGTCGAGGCTGTCGGCGCCGAGATCGTCGATGAAGGAGGCGTTCTCCGTCACCTTCGCTTCCTCGACACCCAGGTGGTCGACCACGATCTTCTTCACGCGCTCGGCGACATCGCTCATTTTTTCAGACCTTCCAATCCTTGAGACCGCTCGGGCGAATTCGGCTGATTCGACACGCATATGCGTGCCGTCCTGCCACGAAAAGCCCAGTCCGATAACACATTTTAACAGCCTTGACCAGCGCCCGCGGGTGCCGGTCCAGGCCTGTCGTTCAGGCAGCGAAAACCGCCTCAGATCATCGCCATGCCGCCGTTGACGTGCAGCGTCTGGCCGGTGACGTAGGCGGCCTCCTCGCTCGCGAGGTACACGACCCCAGCGGCGATTTCCCCCGGCTCGCCCATGCGGCCGGCCGGGATGTTGGTGAGCAGCTTGTCCTTCTGCTCGCCATTCAGAGCGTCGGTCATCGCCGTGGTGATGAAACCCGGCGCGACGCAATTGACGGTGATTCCTCGCGACGCGACCTCGGCCGCGAGCGACTTCGACATGCCGATCATGCCGGCCTTGGAGGCGGCATAGTTCGCCTGCCCCGGATTGCCGGTGACGCCGACGATGGAGGTGATGCCGATGATTCGGCCCCAGCGGCGCTTCATCATCCCGCGCATCACGGCGCGCGACAGGCGGAAGGCGGCGGTCAGATTCACGTCGATGACGGACTGCCAGTCGTCGTCCTTCATGCGCAACGCCAGCTGGTCGCGGGTCAGGCCGGCGTTGTTGACCAGAATGTCCACCTGGCCCAGCGCCGCCTCGGCGTCCTTGGCCAGCTGCTCGGTCGCGGCGGCGTCGGCGAGGTTGCCGGGAACGACCACGGCGCGCTCGCCCAGCTCGGCGGCCAGCGCCTCCAGGGGGGCCACGCGGGTGCCCGACAGGGCGACGGTGGCGCCCTGCGCGTGCAGCGCGCGGGCGATGGACGCGCCGATACCGCCGGAAGCCCCGGTCACCAGCGCCTTCTTGCCGGTCAGATCGAACATGGAAAGCCTCACAGCGTCTTGAGGAACGACTCGACGTCGGCCGGCGTCTGCACCGAAATGCCCGCCAGCTCCTTGTCGATGCGCTTGGCCAGACCCGACAGCACCTTGCCCGAGCCCAGCTCGACCAGCGTGTCGACGCCTTGCTCCTTCATATAGAGCACGCCTTCACGCCAGCGGACCATGCCGGTGACCTGCTCGACCAGCAGACGGCGAATCGCGTTGGGGTCGGAGACGGCGGCAGCGACCACGTTGGCGACGACCGGCACCTCCGGCGCGCTGATGGTCACGTTGGCGAGCGCCTCGGCCATCGCGTCGGCGGCCGGCTGCATCAGCGGGCAATGGAAGGGAGCGGACACCGGCAGACGGACCGAACGCTTCAGCCCGCGCTCAGCGGCGAGCACGATGGCGCGGTCGATGGCCTCGGCGTGGCCGGAGATGACCACCTGACCGGACGAATTGTCGTTGGCGACCGTGCAGACGTCGCCCTGCGCCGCGTCGGCGGCGATGGACTGGGCCTGCTCCAGCTCCGCGCCCAGCAGCGCGGCCATGGCACCCTTGCCGACCGGGACGGCCTTCTGCATGGCCTGGCCGCGCAGCTTCAGCAGGCGCGCGGTGTCGCCCAGCGTGAAGGAGCCGGCGGCGCACAGCGCCGAATACTCACCCAGCGAATGGCCGGCGACGAAGGCGGCATGCTTGGCGAGATCGAGCCCGCCCTGCTCCTTCAGCACCCGCGTGACCGCAACGCTGACGGCCATCAGGGCCGGCTGGGCGTTCTCGGTCAGGGTGAGGTCGGCCTCGGGGCCTTCGAACATCAGGCGGGACAGGCGCTGGTTCAGCGCGTCGTCCACCTCTTCGAAGGTGAGCCGCGCGACCTCGAACGCCTCGGCCAGCTCGCGGCCCATGCCGACGGCTTGGCTGCCCTGGCCCGGAAAGACGAACGCCCTGGTCATGCTGTGGAAAACCCTGATCATGGCGCGCCACAGGGGCGGCGCTGCCGTGGAAATTGCGCGACAGTCATACCCGGCCTTTTGGGCAAGTCAAGCGGAGCGCATCCTGTTCTTGAAGAACGGCAACAAAAAGCCGCTTTTCGCCCCCGAAACCGCTTGCCCGCATAAGGCTTTTATGCATACTGCGCCGCTTCAAACTCCTTGCCGGCGGCATGCCGTCGGCTAGGCCCGGGCGGCTGGCCGGTCCATCGTGGATCGCGAACAGCGCCGGACCATGAACAGCCATGGGGAGTAATATGGCTCTTTACGAGTGCGTGCTGATCGCGCGCCAGGACATTTCGGCCGCCCAGGCCGAGCAGCTCAGCGAGCAGTTCGCCCAGATCATCCGCGACAACGGCGGTCAGGTCGCCAAGACCGAGTACTGGGGTCTGAAGACGCTGACCTACAAGATCAAGAAGAACCGCAAGGGTCACTACACCCTGTTCAACATCGACGCTCCGGCCGCCGCCGTGCTCGAGGCTGAGCGGAACCTGAGCATCAACGAAGACGTCCTGCGCTACCTGACGGTTCGCGTGGACGCCCACGACGCCAACCCGTCGGTGATGATGCAGAGCCGCGGCGAGCGTGGCGACCGCGGTGATCGCGGCGACCGCGGCCCGCGCCGCTTTGACGATCGTGGCCCGCGCCCGCCGCGCCGCCAGGAAGCGCCCGTTGCCGAAGGGGAGACCGCCTAAATGTCCGACAAGCAGACCACGGGCGCTCCGGCCCGCACCGGCGGCGGTCCGCGCCGTCCGTTCTTCCGCCGTCGCAAGACCTGCCCGTTCTCGGGCGCGAACGCTCCGGCGATCGACTACAAGGACGTCAAGCTCCTGTCCCGCTTCATTTCGGAGCGTGGCAAGATCGTGCCGAGCCGCATCACCGCGGTTTCCACGAAGAAGCAGCGGGAGCTCGCCCGCGCCATCAAGCGCGCCCGTTTCCTGGCCCTGCTTCCGTACATCGTGAAGTAAGGCTTTAGGATTCGGACGGCGAAGGCATAGGTGTCCCCATGGCCTCGACCCTGGTCGCCCCGCTGGCGGCTGCCATCGGAGTCGGCGTGGTCAGCGCGTTTCTCTATCTCGCCGTTCTGTTCGGCGGGGCAGGCGCGCTGATCCTGGGTTATCTGGCGCCGCTGCCACTGTTCCTCATGGGACTGTGGCTCGGCTCCACCGCGACCGTCATCGCCGGATTGGCGGGGACGGCGGCGGTGCTGGCGGTCTCGTCGAGCCTGCTCGTCGCGCTGGCCTATCTGGTGACCGGAGCCTTTCCGGTCATCCTGGTGGTCCGGCAGGCGCTGCTGGCGCGGACGGCCGCCGACGGGGGCATCGAATGGTATCCTCCGGGCCGGCTCCTGATGGGGCTGACCGGAATGGGGCTCGCGGCCCTTCTGGGTGCCGTGGTTCTGACGCTCGGACAGCCCGACGGGCTGGAGGGCGCGGTGCGCAACACGCTGGGCCGCATGGCCGAGCAGCTGTTCGCCGCACAGGGGCAACCCGCCCCGGACCCGGAAACCTTCTGGATGGCCGAGGTGTTGCCGGGCCTTGTGGTGGTCTCATGGCTGACCATGACGATCGTCAACGGGGCCTTGGCGCAGGGAGCGCTGATGCGGTTCGGCCGCAACCGGCGTCCGCCCATGCGGCTGGTCGATCTGGAACTGCCCCGGTGGTTGTCGCCGGCGTTCCTGGCCGCCGTCCTGGCGGCGTCGGTCGCACCGGATCCGGTCGGGTTCCTCGCGCTCAACACGGCGCTGATCCTGGCGCTGCCCTTCGCCTTCGCCGGACTTTCGGTGGTGCATGCGTTTGCCCGAAGCCGGTCGGCCAAGACGCCGATCCTCGTCGGGTTCTACATGTTCCTGTTTCTCTTCGGTTGGCCGATCATGCTGATGGTCGGCCTTGGCATGATCGAGCAATGGATTGGGCTGCGTCGCCGTCTCCGGCCCGCCGGCCCCGATCAGGAGGACGAGTGATGGAAGTTATTCTGCTGGAGCGGGTTGAGAAGCTCGGCCAGATGGGCCAGGTCGTGAAGGTGCGTCCTGGCTTCGCCCGCAACTATCTGCTGCCGCAGAAGAAGGCCCTGCGCGCCACCAAGGCGAACATGGCGTTCTTCGACAAGCAGAAGGCCCACCTGGAGGCCGTGAACCTGGAGCGCCGCAAGGACGCCGAGCAGGTCGCCTCCCAGATGACCGACGTGACCGTGGTGGTCATCCGTCAGGCCGGCGAGACCGGCGTTCTGTACGGTTCGGTCACCACCCGCGACGTCGCGGACGCCCTGACCGCCGCCGGCTACAAGGTCGACCGCAAGCAGGTCGCCATCGAGTCGCCGATCAAGACGCTCGGCCTGTTCAAGGTCCGTCTGGTCCTGCACCCCGAGGTGACCATCGCCGTCACGGTGAACGTCGCCCGCTCGCAGGAAGAGGCGGAGCTGCAGGCTCAGCGTGGTGGCATGGTCACCGCCGCCGATCTGCGCGACGAGGAAGAAGACGAGTACGAGGCCCCGGAGGCCGTCGAGGCCGAGGACTCCGAGCAGGCCTAACCCGCCTCTCACACGAGTTCAGTTCGCTCGTCCGGAAGCCGCCCGCCCCGCAAGGGGCGAGGCGGCTTTTCCGCTTTTTAGAGTCCGAAATCGGGGTTCCCCTTTCAGGGTGCGCCGGATGAACCCTTCGCACGCGCCGGGCTGGCTTCCCACGTGAGTCGGCATGCGTCCGTGTGGAGGGACGGTATGCTTCTCGCCCGTTTGCTGAAGCCCGCGGTGACCGCGGGTGCCCTGGACCTCGTCGATGCCGATGGCCGGGTTCATCGGCTGGGAAGCGGCACGCCGGCCCTGACACTCCGCCTGCACGACAAGGCCCTGCATCGCGACCTCGTCCTGAACCCGCGCCTGCGATTCGGGGAGGCCTTCATGGACGGGAGCCTCACCATCCAAGGCGGCTCAGTCTATGATTTCCTGACGCTGCTTTGCGAGGGGCAGGAGAACGTTCAGGGTATTCTCGGCCAGATTCGCGAGGCGTTCGCCCCTGCCCTGCGGCTGGCCCAACAGCACAACCCGCTGGAACGCGCGCGCCGGAACGTGGCGCACCATTACGACCTCTCCCGTCAGTTCTACGAACTGTTCCTCGACCGGGACCTGCAATATTCCTGCGCCTACTTCGCCAAGCCTGGAATAGGGTTGGACGAGGCGCAAGAGGCGAAGAAGCGCCACGTCGCGTCGAAGCTGCTGCTCCAGTCCGGCATGCGGGTTCTGGACATCGGTTGCGGCTGGGGCGGCATGGCGTTGTACCTCGCGCGGGCCACCGGCGCGCAGGTGACGGGAATCACGCTCTCCGCCGAGCAACTCGCCATCGCCCGCGAACGGGCGGCCAAGGCCGGGCTGGCCGACCGGGTGCGATTCGAGTTGCGCGATTACCGCGAGATGACGGGGACCTTCGACCGGATCGTCTCGGTCGGCATGTTCGAGCATGTCGGCGTACCGCAGTATAGCGCCTTCTTCCGCAAGATACGGGAACTGCTGGCCGAGGATGGGGTGGCGCTGCTGCATTCCATCGGGCGTTCCGACGGGCCAGGGGCGACCAACCCATGGCTCCGCAAGTACATTTTCCCCGGTGGTTACTCTCCGGCCTTGTCGGAGGTTCTGCCGGAGGTCGAAAGGGCCGGGCTGTGGAACACGGATACGGAGGTCCTGCGCCTGCATTACGCCCAGACCCTGCGCCATTGGCGGGAACGTTTCCTGGCCCGCAGGGACGAGGCAAAGGCCATGTACGACGAACGCTTTTGCCGAATGTGGGAATTCTATCTGGCGGGGGCGGAGATCAGCTTCCGCTACCAGGGGCACATGGTCTTTCAGATGCAGCTGGCCCGGTCGGTCGGCGCGGTGCCGATGACCCGCGACTACATGACCGAGGCTGAACGCACGTTCCTTCATACACCGGATGTAGCCGCCTGACGCTTGGGGTAGGCCGCTGGAGCGGCTTGCATTTCCGGCTTATCCCCGGAATTCTCCCCATGTGGATGAAAGTTATGCACAATATTTCGGGTAGGGTCGTCGCCGTTGGCACAGCTCCCCTCCCCTCCACTTTGATACAGTGCCGGCCATGGACGACAATACCACCCAGCTGTTCGAGCCGCGCCCCATGGACGGCGGCCAAGGCCGTGTCGGCGCCAAGGCGGCCGCCGAGTACCGCACCCCGCCCCACAACGAGGAGGCGGAACAGGCGCTGCTCGGCGCCATCCTGGTGAACAACAAGGCGTATGAGAAGGTCGGCGAGTTCCTGCGCCCGGAGCACTTCTTCGACCCGGCCCACCAGCGCATCTTCGCCGCCATCGGCAAGATGATCGAGCGCGGGCAGATCGCGAACCCGGTCACGCTGAAGGCCTATTTCGACAACGACCCGGAGCTGGCTCCGGACGGCGGCTCCAGCTATCTGGCGCAGCTCGCCGCCAGCGTGGTGACGGTGGTCAACGCCGGCGACTACGGCAAGACCATCCACGACCTGTTCCTGCGCCGCCAGCTGATCGAGGTCGGCACGGACATGGTGAACGAGGCGTACCAGCACGACCTCGACATCGACGCCATGGACCAGATCGAGGCGGCGGAAAAGCAGCTGTTCGACCTCGCCTCCACCGGCGACGTGCAGGGCGGCTTCGTCGCCTTCGCCGAATCGTTGAAGGCGGCCATCGCCACGGCGGAAACCGCCTTCCGCCGGTCGAGCCACGTCACCGGCGTGACCACGGGCCTGCGCGATCTCGACCGCAAGCTGGGCGGCATGCACCCGTCGGACCTGATCATCCTGGCGGGACGCCCGTCCATGGGTAAGACGGCGCTGGCGACCAACATCGCCTTCAACGCCGCCAAGGCCTACATGCGCTCGAACGGGGAGGAAGGCGGCTGCGTCGGCTTCTTCTCGCTGGAAATGTCCGCCGAGCAGCTAGCCACCCGTATTCTGGCGGGCGAGGCCGAGGTGTCCGGCGACAAGATCCGACGCGGCGAGATCAAGGACAGCGATTTTCCCAAATTCGTCCAGGCGAGCGTGGAGCTTGGCCGCGTCCCCTTCTTCGTGGACGACACGCCGGCGCTGTCCATCGCCGCTGTCCGCACACGCTGCCGCCGGCTGAAGCGCACGCACGGTCTGGGCATGGTGGTGGTGGACTACCTTCAGCTTCTGCGCGGCACCTCGCAGCGGGGCAACGAGAACCGCGTGCAGGAAATCTCCGAGATCACGCGCGGCCTGAAGGCCATCGCCAAGGAGCTGGAAGTCCCCGTCCTGGCCCTGTCGCAGCTCAGCCGCGCCGTCGAAATGCGCGAGGACAAGCGGCCGCAGCTGGCCGACCTGCGCGAATCGGGCTCCATTGAGCAGGACGCCGACGTTGTGATGTTCGTTTACCGCGAACAGTATTATCTTGAGCGCGCCGAGCCAGCCCGCCGGCCCGAGGAGACCGAGGACAAGTACAACGACCGCTACGAGAACTGGAAGCGCCGCTACGCGGAGGTGCACAACACCGCCGAGGCGATCATCGCCAAGCAGCGTCACGGTCCGATCGGCAGCGTCCGCCTCTACTTCGACGGCCAGTTCACCAGATTCGGCGATCTCGACACCACGCACGATTTCGGCCCCGACGAGTGATTCTGAACATGTCCGAAGCAGCGGCCCGCGCCGGCGCCATCCTGACCGTCGATCTCGACGCCGTCGTCGCTAACTGGCGCAGCCTGCGCGACCGGGTGGCGCCGGCCGAATGCGCCGCCGTGGTCAAGGCCGACGCCTACGGGCTGGGCGTGGCGCGCGTCGTTCCGGCGTTGGCGGCGGCCGGCTGCACGACCTTCGTGGTGGCGCAGCTGAACGAGGCTCTGGCGGTGCGGGCGGTGGCGCCCGACGCGCGGGTCCTGTGCCTGGGCGGGCTGCCCGCTGGCTGCGAGGACGATTTCACGGCCAACCGCATCCTGCCGGTGCTGAACCATCTGGGCGAAATCGCGGCGTGGCAAGCCTATGCCCGGACGCGCGGCGAGCGGCTGCCGGCGGTGGTGCACATCGACACCGGCATGAACCGACTCGGGCTGGGTCCGGACGAGCTGGACCGGCTGGCGGGCGATCTTTCGCTGATCGACGGCATCGACGTTCAGGTCTGGATGACCCACCTCGCCTGCGCGGACGAGGACACGGTGATGAACGCCCAGCAGCTCGGCCGTTTCCGGTCGGCGCTGGGACGGCTGCCGGCGGCCAAGGCCAGTTTCGCCAATTCGTCGGGCATTTTCATGGGGCCGGCCGCCCATTTCGACCTCGCCCGGCCGGGCTGCGCGCTGTACGGCGTCAACCCGACGCCCGCCGGGCCGAACCCGATGCGGGACACCATCCGGCTCGACGCCCGCGTGCTTCAGGTGCGCAACGTTGACAGCCCTATGACCGTTGGCTACGGTGCCACGCACCGCGTTGCGGCTAAGGGGAAAATCGCAACCATCGCAGTGGGTTATGCCGACGGATATCTTCGCTCGCTCAGCGGGCGCGGAAACGTGTTCGTCGACGGCGTGCCGGTGCCGGTGGTTGGACGGGTTTCGATGGATCTGGTGACGGTGGATGTCAGCCACCTGCCCGACGGCGCGGTGGCGCCCGGCGGGCTGGTCGAGTTGATCGGCCCCAACCGCCCGGTGGACACCGTGGCGGCCGAGGGCGGCACCATCGGGTACGAGATCCTGACCTCCCTCGGCGCGCGCTACCACAGGGTCTATCGGGACCCGTCCGCCTGAGGTCGCTTGATGGGTTTCCTTGCAGCCACCGGCCGTGCCTTCCTGGTTTTCCTGGAAGCGACCGGCAAGCTTGCGCTGTTCACCGGCATCGCTCTGTACCACTGCGTCCGACCGCCCTTCTACCTGCGGCAGATCGGGCGGCAGATGATCGACATCGGCTACTACTCCTTGCCGGTGGTCGGGCTGACCGCGCTGTTCACCGGCATGGTGCTGGCGCTTCAGAGCTATTCGGGCTTCTCCCGCTTCCAGGCTGAGGGCGCCATCGCCACGGTGGTCGCGCTGTCGGTGACGCGCGAGCTGGGACCGGTGCTGGGCGGCCTGATGGTCGCCGGCCGCATCGGCGCCGCCATGGCGGCCGAGATCGGCACCATGCGCGTGACCGAGCAGATCGACGCCCTGTCCACGCTGTCCACCAACCCGTTCAAGTATCTGGTGGCGCCGCGCCTGCTGGCCGGCCTGACCATGCTGCCGCTGCTGGTTCTGGTGGCCGACATCATCGGCGTGTTCGGCGGATTCCTGGTCGGCGTCTACCGGCTGGACTTCAACCCGTCCTCCTACATCAACCGCACCTGGGAGTTCCTGGAGCCGATCGACGTCATCTCCGGCCTGGTGAAGGCGGCGGTGTTCGGCTTCGTGGTCGCGCTGATGGGCTGCTACCACGGCTACCACTCCAAGGGCGGCGCGCAGGGCGTGGGCGCGGCGACGACCAACGCGGTGGTCTCCGCCTCGATCCTAATCCTGGTGTGGAACTACCTCATCACCGGCATCTTCTTCTCGACGAAGTGAGCGCAGTCATGACGCAGGTCCCGAAGATCGCGCTCAAGGGCGTCCACAAGCATTTCGGCCCCAAGACCGTGCTGAACGGCATCGACCTGGAGGTCGGCCGGGGCGAATCGCTGGTGGTCATCGGCGGGTCGGGCACCGGCAAGTCGGTGATGCTGAAGTGCATCCTGGGCCTGCTGACGCCGGACTCCGGCTCCATCCGCGTCGACGGCGAGGAGACCACCCGGCTGCGCCCGCGCGAGCGGGAAAAGCTGCTGCACAAGTTCGGCATGCTGTTCCAGGGCGCCGCCCTGTTCGACAGCCTGAAGGTTTGGGAGAACGTCGCCTTCGGCCTGATCCAGGGCGCCCACATGCCCCGCCCGCAGGCCAAGGAGATCGCGCTCGCCAAGCTCGCCGCCGTGGGCCTCGGGCCGGAGGTGGGCGAGCTGTCCCCGGCGGAGCTGTCGGGCGGCATGCAGAAGCGCGTCGGCCTCGCCCGCGCCATCGCCGACGAGCCGGAAATCATCTTCTTCGACGAGCCGACCACCGGCCTCGACCCGATCATGGCCGACGTGATCAACGAACTGATCGTGAAGTGCGTGAAGGATCTTGGCGCGACGGCGGTGACGATCACCCACGACATGGCCTCGGCCCGCAAGATCGCCGACCGGATCGCCATGATCTACCAGGGCCGGATCATCTGGACCGGCCACGCCAAGGACATCGACGATTCCGGCAACCCGTTCGTGGATCAGTTCGTCCACGGCAAGGCGGAAGGCCCGATCAAGATGCAGGTGCGGGCGCTGTAGCGCCAGATCCCGATACGCCAGACGCATTGGGCTCCGGGCGGACCGACCTGCGGCCGGCCCGATGCTCAAGAACCGGACGCTCAGAGACCGTTTGCACCCTTGTACCCGTCATCCCCGCCTTCGCGGCAATGACGAGACTGGGGGATATCCACGGCACAAAGCGTTTCCAAACAGGCTCTCAGGGCTTCGACTCAGCCAGCCTCCGCTTCAACTCGGTGACGGTGACGCCGCCCACGGCGATGTCATCGTCGGGCAGCTCGTGGATCGAAACGAGGAAAAGCTCCTTCGGGATGCCGGTCACTTTTGCCGAGACATCGGTCAACTGCTGGATCAGCTCCGCCTTGACCTCTTTGCTCAACTGGCCAGATTCGAAAACGATGACGGGCACGCTCCATCCTCCTCGTTCTTTTCAGTCCTTGACGTTCGCTTCGACAAACTTTTCGATCTTGGCGAGGAGCAGCGGCGGAGTTTGGAGCATCGGGTAATGCCCGGCGTTCTGGATCGTCTCCACCGTCAGGTTCTTGTAGGCGGCCTCAAACTTCGGGCGCTCGGCGGCTTCCTGGTAGAAGGGAATGTCGTCGGCGCCGGTAATAAGCAGGACCGGGACATCCAGGCCGGCGACGGCGGCGCTGACGTCGGTGCCAGTAAACATCTTCAGATAGCCAAGCATCGGTTCGCGGCTGGTGGCGTTGCGCGCGATCGCCAGTTTGTAGTCGATCCACGTGTCGGTGTAGCGCTGGGCGACGCGGGCCTTGATGGCGCCGCGCATGGCGTCGTCAGTGTCGATCACCGCCACCAGCCGCTGGAAGCCGGCATCGTCGGTCTTGAAGCCGGCGGCCGGGACCGGAGTGACGGCGATCAGGCTCTTGATGCGGGTCTTGTCCTTGGCCGCCATGGCCTGGGCGATCAGGCCCGACATGGAATGGCCGACGATGTGGAAGCGCTTGTGCCCCAGCTTGTCCATCAGGGCGAACATGTCGGACACGGCCTCGTCGGCGGTGTAGTCGCCCTTCACGTCCTTGGACCAGCCGTAGCCGCGCAGATCGGCGAACACGTAGGTAAAGGCCTTCGTGTTGAGATACGGCAGCAGCCCGGCGTAGTTGCTGTGGTCGCCCATCCACTCGTGCATGACGAGGATGGCTTCCGGCCCCGTTCCAACCGTGCCATGACCGACAATGAAGGAACCGGAAGCGGAGACGGACGGGGGACTGGCGGCGAACGCCGCCGGGCCCGCCGCCATCGCGGGCGGAGCGAAGGCCATGGCACAGAAGGCGCCGAGACAAAGGGCCGAGCGGAGAAAAGGGGCGAACATGGGCGAGCGCATGGGGGCGTTCCTTTTTTGGCTTTGGGCTTCTGCGGCTTCACAGAGCCAAAGGGTGAGGAAACGCCGCCGATTCCCATGACCTGGCTCCCCGCACCGCCGGAATTGATCGAACATTAGAATTCGTTCACGACCAACGCAACGACGCGGGGTGTCGCAGGGAGACGAAGCTACGGATTCGATGCGGAGCGGGCGAGACTTTCGCGCAGTTCGGGCAGAAGGACGGCGCCGAGCATGGCGATCATCGGCAGGAAGGCATAATCGCCCGCCGCCGCGGCTTCGATCAGTTCCGCGCGGGTGAGGAGTTCCAGGCGCATCTCCTCCAGGTCGCCGGAGTCTGCCTCGGCGACCTTGCGGGCGCCGCGCGCGTGGAACATGTGGCAGGCGCAGCCACGGTGGTTGCCCTGCATCACGTAGGAGCCGAACGCCGTCCAGTCGGCGGCCTCGTAGCCGGTTTCCTCCAGCAGTTCCCGCTTCGCGGCGGCCAGCGGGTCCTCGCCGGGGGCCATCATCCCCGCCGGAAAGGTCAGGCTGACGCGCCGGGCGCCGTGCTTGTACTGGCGCAGCATCAGGGAACGGCCGGCCTCGTCCTCCACGAACATCAGGACGAAGTCGTTTTGATCCACTTGGTAAAAGCTCTCGATCCGGCGGCCATCGGGGAGTTCGATGGTTTCCTCGTGGACGCGCAGAAATGGGCTGGCGTCCAGCAGAATGCGGCGGTCGAGCACCGTCCAGGGCTTCAGTTCCTCGGTCATGGAGCGGAAACACAATAGGGCGGCTGGGTGTAACCGGCGGGGGACAGGGTGAAGATCTCACAGCCGTCCTCGGTGATGCCGACCTGATGTTCGAACTGGGCGGACAGGGACCGGTCGCGGGTCACGGTGGTCCAGCCATCGGACAAGATCTTCACGTCCGGCTTGCCGGCGTTCAGCATCGGCTCGATGGTGAAGACCATGCCGGGCTTCAGCAGCACCCCGGTGCCGCGCTTGCCGAAATGGTCCACGTGCGGCGCGTCATGGAAGACACGGCCGATGCCGTGTCCGCCGAAGTCGCGCACCACGCCGTAACGGTGGGATTCGGCCAGAGTCTGGATGGCGTGGCCGATGTCGCCCAGCGTGTTGCCGGGCTTGGCGGCGGCGATCCCGGCCATCATCGCCTTGTAGGTGATGTCCACCAGCTTGCGCGCCTTCACGCCGATCTTCTCGCCGACGAAGTACATGCGGCTGTTGTCGCCGTACCAGCCGTCGAGGATCACCGTCACGTCGATGTTGACGATGTCGCCATCGACCAGCGTCTTGTCGTCGCTGGGAATGCCGTGGTTGACGACATGGTTGGGCGAAATGCAGCTGGCGTGCTGGTAGCCCTTGTAGCCGATGGTCGCCGGGATCGCGCCGTTGTCGCGCATGAAGGCTTCGATCAGCCGGTCGAGCTGCCCGGTGCTGACCCCCGGCACCACGTAGGGGGTGATGTAGTCCAGCGTCGCCGCGGCCAGCCGGCCGGATTTGCGCATCGCCTCGAATTCCTCAGCCCCGTGCAGCGGAATGCGCCGCCCTTCCCTATCAGCCACGTACTCACCTGTGTTCGTCATCGTCGTCACTCACGGTCTTCTCCGCCCCCAACGCCATCCTCGGCTGTCCGGGCGTAGAACCTAACACCGGAACGGTCCGAGAAAAGCCCCAGTTTTTGGGACCTAGGGCATAGGATTTGCGGCGGGGGCTTGCTATATGTGGGGCGCCTCCGCCCCTAGACGCTGCTATACCTTTGGCCAAGCCCTCAACCCGCTACGCCTGCCAGTCGTGCGGTGCGACCTTCCCGAAATGGGCGGGACGCTGCGACGCGTGCGGCGAATGGAACACGCTCGTCGAAGAAGCCGCTCCGGAAAGCGCGCCCAAGGGGTTGGGCAGCGCGCGCGGGCGCCGGCTGGACTTCGTCGGGCTGGCCGGCACCAGCGAGGCGCCGCCCCGCCGTCTGACCAACATCGCCGAGTTCGACCGCGTGTGCGGCGGCGGGCTGGTGCCCGGCTCCGCGATCCTGATCGGCGGCGATCCGGGCATCGGCAAGTCCACGCTTCTCCTCCAGGCGACGGCGCGGCTGGCGCAGGACCACCGCTGCGCCTACGTGTCGGGCGAAGAGGCGGTCGATCAGGTGCGGCTGCGCGCGCTGCGGCTGGGCTGCGTCGCGGCGCCGGTTCAGCTGGCATCGGCCACCAGTGTGCGCGACATCGTGGCGTCGATGGACGCGGCGGACGGGCCGGACATCATCGTCATCGACTCCATTCAGACGATGTATGTGGACAATCTGGACAGCGCGCCGGGCACGGTGGCGCAGGTCCGCGCCTCGGCCCAGGAGTTGATTCGCGCGGCCAAGCGCCGCGGCGTCGTGCTGCTGCTGGTCGGGCACGTCACCAAGGAAGGCATGATCGCCGGCCCCCGCGTGCTGGAGCACATGGTGGACACGGTGCTGTATTTCGAAGGCGAGCGCGGCCACCAGTTCCGCATCCTGCGCGCGGTCAAGAACCGCTTCGGCCCGACCGACGAGATCGGCGTGTTCGAGATGACCGACGGCGGCCTGGGCGAGGTCGCCAACCCCTCCGCCCTGTTCCTGGCCGAACGGCGCGGCGACGTGTCGGGTGCCGCCGTCTTCGCCGGAATGGAGGGCACGCGCCCCGTGCTGGTGGAGGTGCAGGCGCTGGTTGCGCCCTCGCCGCTCGGCACGCCGCGCCGCGCGGTGGTCGGCTGGGATTCGGCGCGGCTCGCCATGGTTCTGGCGGTGCTGGAGGCGCGCTGCGGCGTGCAGATCGGCGCCAACGACGTCTATTTGAACGTCGCGGGCGGCCTGCGGATCACGGAACCGGCGGCGGACCTCGCCGTCGCGGCGGCGTTGGTGTCGTCGCTGACCGGCGAGCCGGTGCCGGCGGACGCCGTGGTTTTCGGGGAGATCGGTCTGTCCGGCGAGGTGCGCGCGGTGGGCCAGAGCGACACCCGCCTGAAGGAAGCCGCAAAGCTGGGGTTTTCAACGGCCATCTTTCCGGCTAGACGGAACGGCCAAAGGGCCAGCCGCAACGACGGCGGCCTGAAGACGGTGGAACTGCATCACCTGGGCGAGCTGATGCCTCTGTTCCAGGCAACGCACCGGCGCGATTGAGGCAGTGAGTGGCACTGAGGGGCTGAGCGGCGTTATGGAGACTTTCCCAATCAATCCGGCGGATCTCGCCGTCATCGTCGTGCTTCTGCTGGCCGCACTTCTGGCCTTCACGCGCGGCATGGTGGCCGAGGTGCTGTCGGTCGCGGCCTGGGCCGGCGCCGCCATCGTGACGATGTACGCCCTGCCTTACGTCCTGCCGCTCGCCCAGCAGCACATCCGGATCGAGATGGCGGCCTACGCGGTGTCGGCCGTGGCGGTCTTCGTGGTCAGCCTCGTGGTCTTCACGATCCTGGGGCGCGCGGTGTCGCGCGGCGTGCAGAATTCCGGGCTGTCGGCGCTGGACCGTTCGCTGGGCTTCGTGTTCGGCCTGCTGAAGGGCGCGATTCTTGCTTCGGTCGCCTACCTGTTCTTCGCCTGGCTGGTGCCGAACCCGGCCGAGCACCCGGCCTGGCTGCAAACCGCCAAGACCCGGCCGCTGCTGGCCGCCGGCGCCGGCATGATCTACGAATTCGTGCCCGAGAACCTGCGCAAGGACGGGCTCGGCCACATGGACATGGCGCGCGACCGCGCGCGTCAGGCCATCGAGGCGAAGGAGGCGCTGGACCGGCTGTCGACTCCGGTTCCCGGCGCCTCCAAGACCGGTGGTGCGCCGCAGCCCGATACCGGCTATAAGGATCGGGACCGTGGCGATCTTGAGCGATTGATCCAGAACGCGCGCTGACGCGCCCGTTGACGACGCGACTTATTTTCATGACGCCCGAGCAGGACGAGGACCCTTCGATGCTGACGACGCATCCGTTCGACGACGACAAGCTGCGCGAGGAGTGCGGCGTGTTCGGCATCTACAGCCACGCCCAGGCCGGTGCCATCACGGCGCTTGGCCTGCACGCGCTGCAGCATCGCGGCCAGGAGGCGTGCGGCATCGTCAGCTTCGACGGCGACCGCTTCCACCAGCAGCACGCGCTGGGTCTGGTCGGCGACCATTTCTCGTCGGAAGCGATCATCGCCAAGCTGAAGGGCCCGCAGGCCATCGGCCACGTCCGCTACGCCACCACCGGCGACACCACCATCCGCAACGTCCAGCCGCTCTACGCCGACTTCGAGTTCGGCGGCTTTGCGCTGGCCCACAACGGCAACCTGACCAACGCGCAGACCCTGCGCCGCCAGCTGGTCCGCCGCGGCTGCCTGTTCCAGTCCACCACCGACACCGAGGTGATCGTCCACCTGATGGCGATCGCGCGCGGCGGTTCGCCCGTCGATCGCCTGATCGAGGCGGTGCGGCAGGTCGAGGGCGCCTTCTCGCTGGTCGCGCTGACCGCGAACAAGGTGATCGGCGTGCGCGACCCGCTGGGCGTCCGTCCGCTGGTGCTGGGCAAGCTGGGCGACACGCACATCCTGACCAGCGAGACCTGCGCGCTGGACATCGTCGGCGCCGAGTATGTCCGCGACGTCGAGCCGGGCGAGATGGTCGTGCTGGACGAGGCCGGCGTGCACAGCCTGCGTCCGTTCCAGCCGCAGGGCCGCCGCTTCTGCATCTTCGAGTACATCTACTTCGCGCGGCCGGACAGCGTGATGGAGGGCAACTCCGTCTACAACGCGCGCCAGCGCATCGGCGCGGAACTGGCCCGCGAGTCGGGCATCGAGGCCGACGTGGTCGTGCCGGTGCCGGACAGCGGCGTGCCGGCGGCCATCGGCTACGCCACCCAGAGCGGCGTGCCGTTCGAGCTGGGCATCATCCGCAACCACTATGTCGGCCGCACCTTCATCGAGCCGACCGACCAGATCCGCCATCTGGGCGTGAAGCTGAAGCACAACGCCAACCGCGCCATGATCGAGGGCAAGCGGGTGGTGCTGGTGGACGACAGCATCGTGCGCGGCACGACCTCCAAGAAGATCGTGGAGATGGTGCGCTCGGCCGGAGCCAAGGAGGTGCACATGCGCATTTCCAGCCCGCCGACCTCGCACCCCTGCTTCTACGGCATCGACACGCCGGAGCAGAGCAAGCTGCTCGCCCACCGCATGTCGGTGGAAGAGATGCGCGACTTCATCCAGGCGGACAGCCTCGCCTTCATCTCGCTGGACGGTCTCTACCGGGCCATGGGCGAGGCGAAGCGCGACCCGAACAACCTGCGCTTCTGCGACGCCTGCTTCACCGGCGAGTACCCGATCCAGCTGACCGACGCGCTGGACAGCCCGCCGACCGAGGCGAACGTCCGCATCCGCGCTTAAGGTAAGCCCTTCTCCCCCCAATCATAAGAATGGGGGGAGAAGGGTTTGGGATGAGGGGGCGGCCGACAGGCCGGCAAAAGGCCCGGCGTGGCCGACGTTTTCCCCTCACCCTGCCCCTCTCCCCAAGGGGAGAAGGGCTTCACGAACATCCCACCCCCAGATCGAGCCCGCCCCATGTCCCGTCTTTCCGGCCGCATCGCCCTCATCACCGGCGCGTCGCGCGGCATCGGCGCCGCCGTCGCCAAGCGCTTCGCCGCCGAGGGCGCCCATGTCATCCTGACCGCCCGCACGGTCGGCGGCCTGGAGGAGACCGACGACGCGATCCTAAAGGCGACGGGAAAGAACGCCACGCTGGTCCCGCTCGACCTGCGGCAGTTCGACAAGATCGACCAGCTCGGCTATTCGATCTTCGAGCGGTTCGGGAAGCTGGACATCCTGGTCGGCAACGCCGGCGTGCTGGAAGCCCTGGGCCCGGTCGCCCACTATGACCCGAAGCTGTGGCAGCGGGTTATGGACGTGAACGTCACGGCCAACTACCGCCTGATCCGCTCCTTCGACCGGCTGTTGCGCGCGTCGGACGCCGGGCGCGCGATCTTCGTGACCTCCGGCGCGGCCACCGCCCCCTATCCCTACTGGAGCCCGTACGGCGCCAGCAAGGCGGCGCTAGACATGATGGTGAAGACCTACGCGATGGAAATCGCCAAGTCGAACCTGCGCGTGAACCTGATCGACCCCGGCGTGGTCGCCACCAAGCTGCGCATGCAGGCCTTCCCTGGCGAGGATCAGAACACCCTGGCCCAGCCGGACGGTATCACGGAGCGTTTTGTCGAGCTGGCGGAGCCGGCCTGCACCCGCCACGGCGACGTCGTGGCGGCCCAGTAAGGGCGCTGTCAGTTGACCAGGGGAACGCGGGCGCGGCCGGTCGCGTATCGCAGTTCCCTTGGAAAGTAGCCGGTGAACGCGGCGGACGGCCAGTCGTAGCGGGCCTCCACCGCGACGTAGGCGACGCCGCCGGACACTTCGCGTTCCACGTCCACCGTCAGACTTGCCTGGTCGAGGGTGGAGGCGCGCTCCCGCGCGCGCTTGGTGATCGCCTCGTCGTCGCCCCCGGACACCATGGCGTAGCGCGCGGCCTCTTCCACGGCGAACTGAACCGTGCTGCGCACCCAATAGAAGCGCGCGAATTCGATGCTGGTGAAAACCAGCACGAAGAACAGCGGCAGGATGACGGCGAACTCGACGGCGGTCGAGCCATCACGCGCGCGGAAGAGCCGGATCATGGCGCCCCCTTTCCTCACGAGGCCCGCAGCACGGCCTGCTTTTGCAGCAGGATTTCGCCAGGAACACCGGGATACGGAAAGATCGGCCGGTAGGGCTGCGACACCGACACCGACACGAAGGTGAACAGCGGACCGTCCGGGCAGGAGTCGGTGCAGTCCGCCGCCTCGCCGCTTGGGCATTCGCAGAAGGTGGCGGTTTCGACCGCGGCTTCGGCGGACAGGCCGCCACCGCCCAGCGCCGTCGCCTTGGCTCCGGCAATATCGTCCGGCCGCGCGCGGGCATACTGCACCCCGGCGCGCGCCGCCGAAGCCAGCGACATGTCGTCGTAAATCGCGCGGCCGAGATCGATGGCGACGGCGAAAATGGCGATCAGGATGGGCGCGGTCAGGGCGAATTCCACCCCGGCCGCCCCCCGGCGGTCACGCCAGAAGCGGCGCGCATGGTCTTTGGCCTTTGGCGGGAACATCGGCATGGCCTGCCTCACTCGCTGAGCCGCGTCATACCCATCCGGATCGGCCGCTCGCCCCGGTCGCCGCAATGGTCGGCGCCCAGCGCCGCCGTGCCGGTGAACGTCACCGTCCGCGCCACGACCTGGATGCAACCTGCTGCGGCCGAGGCGTTGTTGCCAGCCCAGTCGATGTCCTGCACCGGGAAGTACATCGCCCCTTGGAGGCTCATCTCGGCGGTCCCGTTGAAGACGTTCCGCCCGCTCACTGGCGCGCGGCGGTCCTGATAGAAGAGAAGGCCACGGAACGGGGCGCCGGGATCGGACGGCGCCCGCAGATCGATGCTGGTGTTGCCGTTGATGCGGACGGTGCCGATGTTGTTGCCCTGCGTGCCGCGCGTCGTCAGGACGAAGGTGACGCCGTCCGTCGTCTTGTCATAGTCGCCAGTGATGGTGCCGCCGGAAATCGTCAGATCGCCATCGACGATGTAGTAGGTGCCCGGCTTCAGGGTGACCTCGGCCTTGCCGGAAATCGACAGGCCACCACAGTAGACGCCCGGTTCCAATTCCTTGTCCTTGTTGACCTTGACTTCGTTCTGGAAGGTGCAGGCGGGAACCGCGCCGACCTGGACTCCGGCGTAGGGATCGGCGAGCACCGCCCCACGGGTCGTGGGAGGCTCGGCCAGCGTGACGTTCACGCTTCCCGACTGGGACATTCCACCGGCCGTCCACAGGGATTTCGCGTTGACGCTGACGTTGCCGCTCAGGTCTATGGCGGTGGAGCTCACGGAGTTGGCCGCCAGCAAGCACCCCTTCATCTCGACATCGGCGGTGCCGCGCCCCTTGATGGCGCCCGCTGCCTGCGGGGCCAGCGCCAGCACGCAGGCTTGGCCGCCGTTAGCGATGGAGACCACCGCGCGCGCCGAAATGACCGGATCGTGGTCGAGGAACAGGCTGGCGAACAGCAGTTCCCGGCGGTCGTGAAGGATGGCTTCCACCGCGTTGGCGTTGCCGGCCATGGCGCCGAGAGTCGGCGGTATGTTGATTTCAACCGCCCCCTCGTCGAGAGCTTCGGCGAGGCCGTTTCGCAACGCCTCCCGCTGCGCCACCGGAAGCACCGAATCGGCGCTGCCGCGTGCCCGCTCAAGCGCCGCCGCCAAGGCCGCCGCGTCGGCGGCGGTCTGCAACTGCCGGCGTGCCGCGTACCAGGAGCCGTATTCGACACCCAAGCTCAGCATCCCGAGCAGCACCGACATCAACAGCGCCACCATGACGGCGATGGCGCCGCCTTCGTCGCGTTTCAGCCGATGCAGGAAACCACTGGAAACGGGAAGCGTGGGAACAGGATGCGCCGTCATGGCCCGACCTCCGCCCTCGGCCTACCGGCCATGGGCCGCCTCAGGCTTTCGGGTCAACACTCAGCCAACCGAGGCATTATGCCTCATCTTCAAAAGACTACTCCTTTCGAAGGTGAGTTGCAATGGAGAGCGTTCAATGACCTAATGAAAACACATCCTGTACAGCGTCTATTTCGGCATTTACTTGAACTCCGCCGGCAGTTCCTTCGCGAAATGGTTCGAATTTCGAAGCAATTCGGATCGGGGGCGATGGAAATGCCGGCGGTACTTTTCACGCGCACAAAAAAGCCCCTCTCCCACGCGCGGCGGGAGAGGGGCTTGCTTTGAAAAGGCTCAATCGTCGGCGTAGGGGTTTTTGCCCTTGCGCAGCAGCAGGCGCACCGGCACGCCCGGCAGTTCGAACGTATCGCGCAAATGGCTGATCAGATAGCGGTGATAGCTCTCCGGCAGGTCCAGCGGCTTGTTCACGAACAGCGCAAAGGTTGGCGGGCGGGTCTTCACCTGCGTCACGTAGCGGATCTTCACGCGCCGGCCCTCGACCAGCGGCGGCGGGTGGTGTTCCAGCACGCCCCCGATCCAGCGGTTCAGCTGGGCTGTGGGAATGCGGCGGTTCCACTGCGCGTAGGTCGCCAGAACGGAATCGAGCAGCGTGTCCAGCTTCTTGCCGTGCAGGGCGGAGATGGTCACGACCTCCACGCCCTTGATCTGGGCCAGCGCCGCCTGGAGCTTGTCCTCCACCTGGCGCAGCGCCATGGCGCGATCCTCGACCGCGTCCCACTTGTTCACGGCGAGAACGAGCGCGCGGCCCTCCTCCACCACCATGCGGGCGATGGTCAGGTCTTGCTTGTCGAGAATCTGGCTGGCGTCCACCACCAGCACGACGACGTTGGCCAGCCGGATGACGCGCAGCGCGTCGGCGACGGCCAGCTTCTCCACCTTCGCTTCGACCCGCGCGCGCTTGCGCATGCCGGCGGTGTCCACCAGCTTGAACTTGCGACCGCGCCATTCCCAATCGACGGTGATGGCGTCGCGCGTCATGCCGGCTTCGGGGCCGGTCAGCACGCGCTCCTCCCCGATCAGGCTGTTCAGCAGCGTGGACTTGCCGACGTTCGGGCGGCCGACGATGGCGATCTGGATGGGCCGGGTCTTCTCTTCCTCCGGCTCGGGCTGGTCGCCGATGGGAAGCTCCTCGCCCTCGGCAACGGCGGCGGCCTCCTCGGCCTTTTCCTCCTCTTTCGCGTAGGGCATCAGGGCCTGGACGAGGTCGGCCATGCCCTCGCCATGCTCGGCGGACAGCGGAATGGGTTCGCCAAGGCCGAGTTCGAAGGACTCGTACAGGCCGGGCGCGCCCGCCTTCCCTTCCGCCTTGTTGGCGACCAGGATGACCGGCGTCTTGCCCTTGCGCAGCAGGGCCGCGAAGTGCCGGTCGAGCGGCGTGATGCCGGCGCGGGCGTCGATGATGAACAGCGCAACGTCGGCGCGTTCCAGCGCGCGTTCGGTCTGGCGACGCATGCGCGCCTCCAGGCTGTCGTCGGTGACATCCTCCAGGCCCGCCGTGTCGATGACGGTGAAGGACAGGCCGCCCATGCGGGCAGGGGCCGAGCGCCAGTCGCGCGTCACGCCCGGCGTGTCGTCGACCAGCGCCAGCTTCTTGCCGGCCAGACGGTTGAACAGCGTCGACTTGCCGACATTCGGCCGGCCGACGAGAGCGACGGTAAAGGACATGTGGCCGGAGGCCTTCGGTTATTCAGCCGAGGCGATCAACGGTACGCGACCAGCGTGCCGTTCTCGCCCAGGACATATAGGGTGTTGTTGGCGACCACGGGAGGCAAGTAGGTGGGCGACGGCAAGGAATAGCGGTTGACCACCTGCCCGTCCGTTGGGGACAGGGCAAGCATCTGCCCGTTCGAGCCGGTGACCCACAGCTTGCCGCCGGCCAGGACCGGACCGGACCAGGTGATCGGCCCCTTGCGGTCCTCCGGATCCTTGAAGCGGTCGAGCGTCGCCACCCAGCGGACGCGGCCGGCCTGACGGGTGACCGCCACGATCTCCGAATCGTTGGTCAGGACGAACAGGAAGTCGCCGGCCAGCCAGGGGGTCTGGGTGCCGCCGATTTCCGTCTCCCACACGCGGTTGCCGATGCGCTCGTCCACCGCGACCATGCGGCCGGAATGGCCGACGGCGTAAACGGCGCCGCGATCCAGGACCGGAAGGCCGCGGATGTCGGCAAGGCTGCTCAGCGCGCCGCCACGGCGGATTGCGGCCAAGCTCTCCTGCCAGGCGACGCGGCCGTTTTCGGGACGCAGGCCGTAGAGTTCGCCCGACGAATAGGGAGCGATCACCAGAGTCTGCGTGGCGGCCGGGCTGGCGGCGCCGAGCAGGCCGGCGGTTTCCAGAATGCCCTGGTGGGTCCACTGGATCTCGCCGTCCGTTGCCGAAAGCGCGGCCAGCTGGTTGTCGAGCGTCAGGACGAAGACGCGCCCGTTCAGCACGGTCGGCGCGCCGCGTACCGGACCCGGCACGCGCTTGCGCCAGATCACGCTGCCGTTAGCGGGGTCGATCGCCAGAACCTCGGCGTAGCCGGTCGCCGCGAAGACCCGGCCATCGGCGTAGGCGACGCCGCCGCCGCTGGCGCTGCCGCGCTCATGCTCCGGCCGGGTGTCGATGCGCCACTGCTGGCGGCCGCTGCGCTCATCGAGCGCCGCGACGTGCGAATCGGCGTCCATGGCGAAGATGCGCCCGTCGGCGATCACCGGCGTCGAAAGCAGCATGCGCGAGCTGCTGGTGCCCGCGCCGACGTCGCCGCGCCACGCCTCGGCCGGGGTCGCGGACAGCGCCAGATGGCCCAGCGCGTGATCCGGCGTGCCGCCCGGCTGCGCCCAGGCCGCGTTGGTCGCGGCCGGCGGTACGGTTACCGCGACGTCGGCAAGGCGCGGATCGGCCTCGATCTTGCGTTCGCGCGTCAGAACCGCCACGCGCTGGCCCGGCAGGGGCGGATCGGGCGTCTTGCCGAACCAGCTGTTGACCGTGTCGCAGCCGCCGAGCAGGACGGCGAGCAGCGGGGCGGACAGCAGGGCGGCGCGCGACAGGGTGGCGCGGGGCTTGGTCACGGTGCGGGTCATCAGGTCTTGCCGTAGAGGGTGGCGAGGTCGGAGGCGCGCGAGCGGACGCCCGCCGGAGCCTGGGAGTCGTCCGCCAGTTGCTGGAAGAGGGTGCGCGCCTTCTCCTTGTCGCCGGCGCGGGCGGCGAGCACGGCGGTCATCTCGCGGGCCGAAAAACGCCAGGGGCTGGTGTCGGCGCTCAGCGGCTGAAGCCGCGCCTGAAGCTGGCCCGGATCGCCGCTGCCCAGCTGGTGCATGACCGAGAGCAGCGTGGCAAGGTCGCGGTAGACGGCGTTCACGCCGCCGTTGCCGGCGATCTTGTCGTAGATGGCGACGGCATCGGCCGTCTTGCCCTCGCGGGCCAGAACGGCGGCGGCGTTCAACTGGGCCAGCGCGGCCATGCCGGGATCGGCCTTGCCGGCGAAGGCGGCCAGCGCCTCCACACCCTTGTCGGCGCCCTGCCCGGTTTGGGAAATGGCGGCGACGAGGTCGACCGTTTCCTGCTGCTGCTGGTTCTGCTTCCAGCTGCGCCACGCGGTGTAACCGCCGGTGCCGGCAACGACCGCCAGCGCCCCGGCCAGCACGATGCCGCCGTAGCGCTTGAACAAGCCCTCCATGCGGTCGCGGCGCAGATCCTCGTCGACTTCGCGGAAAATATCGCTCATGGCCCTACAGCGGCGCGAGTGGAAAGGCGCCCGCGCGCGGTCGCGGCGGGCGGTTCTGGTTGTTCACAGGGCCGGATAGCATTGGCGCAAGCACGCGGTCAAGGCGCAAGCGGCGACTGGACCTGCCTGGGACCTGTTCAGGGACCCGTCAGGCGCTCACGCCATTTGATGGAGCAGCCCATGCTGGGGATCTGGTCGGCCGGCCCCTGCCCCGTGTCGGCGATGCGAACCATGGCGTGGTAAAGCTCGCGCGGGGCGTCCGCGATCAGCTCCCGCTTCGAGGAATCGAGGCGGCCACGGTATTGCAGTTCCAGGTCGGCGTTGAAGCCGAAGAAGTCCGGCGTGCACACCGCGTTGTAGGCGCGCGCTACCCCCTGAGTCTCATCGATCAGGTAGGGAAAGGTGAAGCCATGCTCCGCCGCGAAGCGCTTCATGTTGTCGAAGCTGTCCTCGGGATAGCTGTCCGTGTCGTTCGACATGATGGCGACGGCGTTGATTCCATGCTCCTTCAGCGCGTTCGCCTCGGCGACGACACGGCCGATCACCGCCTTCACGTAGGGACAGTGGTTGCAGATGAACATCACCAGCGTGCCGCGCGGGCCGCGCACGTCGGCGAGGGCGTAGGTTTTGCCGTCCACGCCCTTCAGGCTGAAGTCCACCGCCTTCCAGCCGAAATCGCACACCGGGGTTTCCGCCGCCATCGTCGCCTCCTCTCGTTCGTTTCAGCGCACTATAAGAAGTGATCCGGCGAGCGGAATCGAAAAGGCCGCCGAGCACGGGGGTCCGTGTGCTCGCGCGGCCTTTGCGCCGTTCGTGTGAAGGCCGATCAGATCGCTCCGATCACGATGGCCCGATCAGGATGCCATGGCGGCGGCAGCGATCACGGCCTGGGTGCGGTTCTTTACGCCCAGCGACTTGAAGATCGCGGT
Source organism: Azospirillum soli (assembly GCF_017876165.1). GTDB lineage: Bacteria > Pseudomonadota > Alphaproteobacteria > Azospirillales > Azospirillaceae > Azospirillum > Azospirillum soli. Next base: position 52,695 of record NZ_JAGINQ010000015.1, on the reverse strand, counting down.
GACGTGGATCTTCACGGTGCCTTCCGACAGGCCCAGCTCATAGGCGATCTGCTTGTTGGACTTGCCGGCGCGCAGGCATTCCAGCACCTCGCGCTGGCGCTGGGTCAGGCCGTAGCCGCTGCTGCGGTCGGCGACGTCCAGGGAGCGGCGGCGCGGTGCGGCCTCCGTCGCGGCGCTGAGCGCGCCGGGCGGGACGTAGATGCCGCCGGAGAACACGAGGTTCAGCGCGCCCATCATCACCTTGACGCTGCTGGACTTCGGAATGTAGCCGGTCGCTCCATGGTCGAGCGCGCCGCGAATGTCGGCCAGCGATTCGGAGGCCGAGATCACCACCACCGGAACGCCCGGCTGGAGGCTCTGCACCTCGCGAAGGCCATCGAAACCGGGCCACGCCGGCATGTGCAGGTCCATCAGAACCACATCGAAGCTGCCGCCGGTGCGGCACTGCTCGACAACTTCCCCAAACGTCCCCGCCTCGACAAAGACGGCGTCGGAATGCAGCTGCTCCAGCAACCGACGCAGGCCTTCACGGAAAAGCAGATGGTCGTCACCGATCAGAATCTTCATGGTCCCCGTCCACCCTGGTTTGCCGGTCCTTGCGGACCCGTTCGCCTGATCTCTGGCCGGGTCACCCCGTGGTGACCGGACCATCCTCTCGCCGTAACTGGCTTGGATGACTGCTACCACATTCGGAAGAGCATCAATATATCGACAAGGGCCATAGGTCATTCGCGGCTGCAAAAACGACCTTTGACACGGCCGAACCCTGCGGAACGAAATGGAGGTTCGGCCGTTGGTCATAGAGGCTGCACCAATGGCGATTGGGAGGTGATACCTCACCGTCCGAAATACTCGCGCGCGACTCCGCGCGACAGCCCTGCCCGTGAAATTGCAGGGACATCGACATGATCGATTTTGACTTTGTGTTTGCTACCCCCATTGCGGTTCATGCAACGCCGGTCGGGGTCACCCGGTGGATATAGGGAAGCCTGCCCCCTTGCGTAGGAGCCCACCTGCCCTTCCGGGCCAATGATCACGGAGGTGTTATCGGTCGGGGGATGCCGGTCACCATTCAGATGTGCTTGACGATCTTGAATGATAATCTATCGTTTGATTTACGAGGCGCTGTCCTAATTTATAAACTCATTATCGCACTGTCAAGTTTTTTTCCAGGTTTTAAAATGATATCCGAGATATTCGATGAAGGATTTAATCGAAGTCCCAAACAACCTCCGACGAACCTCGAACGCAGGCGGCGATAATGCCCAATCAAGGGCCTGCCGTGGATGCCTCCTCCAGACAGAGCTGACCCATGCACATGCACCATGAGTACGCCCAAGAGAAAGCATCGCACTCGACCCGCAACGCGGTGACCCCCATGCACGTCTGCCTGATTCTCGACAACAATTCCCTCACCGAAACGGTGGTGCAGGCGCTGGACAAAGCCGGCCGTCACCGCGTCACCGTGTTCCACGACATCTCGGAACTGACGCAGAGCACGCTGACGCCGGACGCGATCCTGATCGGCCTTCAGCAGTTCACGGCGCTGCGCGAGAACGAGCCGATGGTGTACCTGCGCCTGTCGCGCCGGTCGCGCATCGTGGTGGTGCTGTCGTCGCGGGAACTCCTGGACGCCGCCCACATCCTCGCCTTCGCCGACGCCTGGGTGTTCGAGGACATCAACGTCGATCGGATCAACGAACTGCTCGACCTGGGGCTTGAGGGCCACTGCCTGATGCCCAAGCAGTTCCTTTCGCGCCTGGGCGTGGACGAGATCCGGCTGACGCTGCTGCCCCGCCTGTCCGAACCGGAGTTCGAAACGCTCCGCCTGCTCGGCCAGGGGCTGAACAACCGGACCATCGCCAACCAGCTCGACCTGTCGGAAGCGGTCATCAAATCGATGGTGCGCAGCGTCCTGTCGAAGCTGCATTTCCGCAACCGAACGGAAGCCGGCGTTTTCGCGGCCCGCCAGCAGGGTGCCCTGCAATCGGCCCGCGACGGCATGGTTCCGCCGCACATGCACGCCGCGCAGGCGCACCGTCCAGGGGCCTGATCGTCCACCTCCCTGCCCGTCCCTGTCGTAATCCCGGCCCCGTGCCGGGATGCTTTTGTGCCGAAATGCTTCTCACCTCGGCACCGCTGGGGCATCACTGGCGCAAGGCCCGCTTCGGCGGGCTTTTTCGTGTCCGATGGCGTGAAGAGGCTCCAACATGCAAAACGGCAACGGGCGAGACCTTGCGAGGTCCCGCCCGTTGCGGATCTTGCGTGCGGCGCTTTTCAGGAATGCCGCCGGCCGGCCGCCACGGTGACGGCCGACCCGGTTCGGCTCGACGTGTTCGCTACTGGTGCGCGGCGGCGGCCGCGACCACACCGGCGCCGGCCAACTCGCCGCCGATGCCGTTGTTCAGCGCCCAGATGGCCGCCTGGGTGCGGTTGGAGGCGTTGATCTTGCGCAGAAGGCTCTTCAGGTGAACCTTCACCGTCGCCTCGGTGATGTTCAGGTGGTTGGCGATCATCTTGTTGCTGTCGCCGTTCAGCAGGCAGCGCAGGATCTGAACCTCACGCTGCGACAGGCCCTTGCGGGACACGGGCATGTCGGTGCCGTTGCCGTTCACCCGGCCGGAGATCAGCAGGGCGGCCAGATGGGTCGGGAACACCTTCTCGCCCATCATCACCAGCCGCAGCGACTGGGCCAGCGCGTCGGACGAGAGATCCTTCATCAGGTAGCCGTCAGCCCCGGCTTCCAGCGCGTTGGCGAGGCGGCGGGTGCACAGGTCGCTGGTCAGGATCACCATGCGGGCATCGGGAAGCTGGGCGCGCAAGCGACGCATGCCTTCCGCTTCCTCATCCCCGCCGTTCACGAGGTCAAGGAGGATCAGTTGGGGACGAAGACCATTTTCAACCGCGTTCAGAGCCTCCCGCAGGTTGCCGGCCTCGGCGACGATCTGGAACGGTGAGTCGTCCAACAAACGCTTTAGTCCCTCGCGGAACAGCTTGTTGGAGTCGATCAGAAAAGCACGCACTGGTTCCATAGGTCAGCTCCCGCGATTTTCGGATAAGTTGCCAAGACTTCCTTGGGCGATCTTGTTGGCTACGAGTCACCCTAGGTTGCCCAACCTGTGCCCCTTGACGGCGTGGACGCGCCGATATTTTGGATGACCATACCCCTGTGTCGTTCAGAACGGTACCACTCTGTGGTGTTAAAAGAAGAACGCATTAGGCATATGCGCAAAGCTATTTTCGAATCAGGGGTGATGGGCTCACTTTTAAAGTACTCGTCTTACCCAATCGAAAGAGTAATTTTTGTTTTAACTAACACCAATTTGCGAAGAAGGGCCCTTTTCGGACGAATCTAGGCGAGTTTGCACACATCGGAGTTGCATCGCCCGGGACGCCTTCGGCAAAGGGGTAAGATGGAGGGGCGTTGTCTTCGCCTGGAGAACCCCTCCGCCCAGAGTCATAGCTTAGTTGGTAGCTAACCAAAGGTCATAGGCTTCATCCTCAAAGAGTAAGACCCACCCGTCCGGACTGCGGCTTGACGCCTCCATCCGGACGGTGTCCGCTCACTCCGGATGAGTTTTCGGGACCGCTCCATGACGCTTTGGCAGTTGATTGGGTTGATGATGGCCGGCTACCTGCTGCTGCTCGCGCGCAGCGCTTGGAAGCAGGGGGAGTTCAAGCAGTTCCTGCGCAGCCTTCTGATCGTCGCCACCCTGTGCGCGATCATCGCCGGTGCGGTGCTGGTGGCCATGACACTCGATTCGTGACGGGCCGAACATGAACCGGCCGAACATGAAAAAGCCCTCCCTCGCGCGCGGCGAGGGAGGGCCTTGTCGGTGACTTGCTGGACGTGGCCGCTAGATCTGGGCCGCTAGATCTGGCCGCGCTCGTGGGCCTGACGCATCAGCACGTACTGGCGCATCATCTGATTGCGGAAGCGGTAGCGGGTCAGACCAGGCTCCACGACCTGGGTCAGCACCCCGCCGTGGTCCTCGCGGGTCAGGCGCTCCAGCAAGTCCAGGGCATCGCCGGAGGGCTCGGTGCCGCCGGGGCCGGCCAATTCCCTGGGATCGAAGGTTCCGTAGGGGTCGGCCGGGCACAGGGCACTGGCAAGCAGAACGTCTTCCAGCTCCGCCCGCCGCTCGGCGGCCAGCGCACGAGCGTAGGAGTCGACGATGCCGCGTTCCGCTTCCTGCAGGCAGCGGGCGACCGCGTAGGCGAGATCCTCGCGTTCCACCGTCGTCGATCCACGGCTGACTGCGCTGCGCGCCGCATGCAGGCCGAGAAGCTGGGCGTAATAGGGCAAGCCCCGTACGAAGGAACCGATACGTTCGACCACATCCGGCGCGAAGGTGATGCCGGCGTTCTCGGCGCCAGCCTGGATCAGGCGGTTGATCTCCTGTTCGCTCATCAGCGGCAGATGGACCGGCACCAGCGACCGCTGGATCGACGGATGTTTGCCGAGCAGCTGGTCCAGATTTTCCGCCACGCCGACGACCAGAAGTGTCACGGGGATCGAGCTGTCGGTCAGGTTCTTGAACAGCTCCGCCAGCTTGTTCCGGAAATCCTCGTCGGTGACGCGGTCGTACTCGTCGAGAATTAGCAGGACGTGCGTGGCGTGAATGCCGGACAGAACCTCGTTCAGTTCCGTCACGCTGAACGTGCCTTCCGGCAGAAGCTCGTTGAAACTGCTGAAACTGCGGCGCGCGGCGAAGGGGTTGTCCACGCCGGAGCGGTAATAGGTCGAGGGAATCTTCTTCAGGAAATGCCGGAAGATGTCCTCAAAGCTCAGCTCCGCGCTGCAGGTCAGCTTCAGCGACAGGTAACCGGCCTGACCGGCGATCTTCTCGATGGCGTTGGCGACCGAGGTCTTGCCGCGCCCGCGATCGCCGAACAGGATCACGTGCGCCCGCTCCTCCTCGATGGCGGAGATGATCCGCTTCATCGTGTCGGTGCGCCCGATGAACAGGGAGTTCAGCTGCTGCTTCGGCCGCGTCGGCGTGAAGGCCTCGCGCAGAAGGCCGTTCAGCTCCGGCGTCAGCCCCTTCAGCATGGCCGGCGCGCCGACCGCGCCGGGCGAGCGCAGGCCGCCGTTCACGGTCATGGTGAAGCGCGGCAGATCCACGTCGGACGGCATCGCATCAGCCCGCGCGAGGCCGGCCCCTCGCGGACCGTTGGTGAAGCCCATGCCGGGACCGCCCCCCGACCCGCCGACCGGCCGCAGGTGCTGGCCTTGGGCCGGGCGAGCCATCTGCGGTCCGGATGGCGGCGCCCCGAAGGCTGGATTGCCTCCCCCGGCGCCCGGCCCGGTGATCCCGCCACCCGTGATTCCAGCGCCCCCAACACCGGCCGTGTTGGACATCCGGTCGTCCGCAACGGCGGCTGACCGCCGCTTCCGAAAGAAGTTCCGCATCCGTCCCGTACCCCGAACAGTCCGCGTTGCCCGTATCGACCGGAACCGGCCGATGACGACTCATTATGACGCGCCCCCTCTCCCACCACGGCAGGCGGCGGGTTCGATGACGCGCTTTCCGGATGTAGGCGGTGCGGCGCGCGATGCGGCTTGGGATTTCGGATGATTATACCGACGAAGATCAGCCCTAAAGGCGACTCCATTCGGGGGAGCTACCGGCGAAAGCGACCAATCAATATAGCAGATCGGCGCCTTGGCGAAGTAAACGCCGGAACCGGAGCGGTGTTCAGAAGCCGAAGGCGCGACCGACCAAAGTCCAAACGAACAGCGTGCCGAATAGGGCCGTCAGAGTCGCGAACTCACGCAGAAAAGCCAGGACCGACATGGTGACCTCCATCACATCGTGTGGTGTCACGAGAGGTAACAGAACAAAGAATGAACGACAAGCGGAAAGTTCTCATTTCGTTCCACCTCCGCGCACGCCCGCACGGGCGTGGCGTTTCGGCCACGGCGAAACCCGCCGGGGTTGCCGCCGGGGTTGATTGAGGCGAAGGTGGTGGCGAGGGTGCAAATGGGAACGATGACGTATGGAAAGCGTTCGCGGGATGAACAGCGCTTTCCAAAGCAATTGCGCGCCACCATAGTGGAACGGCGGAACGCGCAAGGGCACGAAAGAATCGCTCATGGACACCGCCAACCACACCAACGACGCGGGGACGGGCGGCTCGGGCGCGAGCGGCGGTGATGCCGGCGCCACGCATTCCAACCGCATGCCGGCGCTCGTGCTGGGCGCGCTGGGCGTCGTCTATGGCGACATCGGGACCAGCCCGCTCTACACGCTGCGGGAGGCCTTCACCCACACCGGGCTTCCACTGGACGAGCCCACGATCCTCGGTGTGCTGTCGCTGGCCTTCTGGGCGCTGATCATCGTCGTCACGGTGAAGTACGTGATGGTCATCATGCGCGCCGACAACCGGGGCGAAGGCGGCGTGATGGCGTTGGGCACACTGGCCCACCGGGGCTTGGGGTCGGTGGCCGGCGGCCGGGCAATCATCGCGCTGTCGATCCTCGGCATGGCGCTGTTCTACGGCGACAGCCTCATCACCCCGGCGATCTCGGTGCTGAGCGCGGTGGAGGGGCTGAAGGTCGTCACCCCGGCGCTGGAGCCCTTCGTCCTTCCGATCACCGTGCTGGTGATCACCTTTCTGTTCCTTTTCCAGCGGCAGGGCACCGGACGCGTCGGCATTTTCTTCGGTCCGATCATGGCCCTGTGGTTCGCGACGCTCGCGATTCTGGGCCTCGTGCAGGTGGTTCAGTGGCCGGACGTGCTGCGCGCGCTGAACCCGCTCTACGGGATCGGGCTGTTCGCCGTGCACGGCTGGCTGGGCTTCATTACGTTGGGCGCCGTGGTTCTGGCGGTCACGGGCGCGGAGGCTCTGTACGCCGACATGGGCCATTTCGGCCGCGCGCCGATCCGCTTCGCGTGGCTGTACCTCGTGCTGCCGGCGCTCGTGCTCAATTACTTCGGGCAGGGGGCGATGCTGCTCCACGAGCCGGAGACGCTGGAAAACCCCTTCTTCCATCTGGCCCCCGATTGGGCGCAGCTGCCGCTGGTGGTGCTGTCCACGGCGGCCACGGTCATCGCCAGCCAGGCGGTGATCTCCGGCGCCTTCTCGCTGACCCGGCAGGCGGTGCAGCTCGGCTACCTGCCCCGGCGCGAGATCCGCCACACCTCGGAGCACGAGGTCGGGCAGGTCTACATCCCACGCAACAACTGGCTGCTGCTGGCCGGTGTGGTGATCCTGGTGATCGGCTTCGGGTCGAGCAGCAACCTCGCCGCCGCCTACGGCGTGTCGGTGACCGGCGCCATGGCCATCGACACGATCCTCGCCGCCGTGGTGGCGTGGCGGCTGTGGGGCTGGAACCCGGTCTTCGTCATCGCGGCCTTCGCCTTCTTCCTGGTCATCGACCTGGCGCTGTTCGGCGCCACGCTGATGAAGGTGCCGGAGGGCGGCTGGTTCCCGCTGCTGATCGCCGCCGCGGTCTATCTGCTGATGAGCACGTGGCGCCGGGGCCGGGCGATTCTGGCCGACCGGCTCTACGCCGACGCGCTGCCGATGGACCTGTTCCTGCAACGGGTCTCGCCGCAGTCGCCGCAACGCGTCGCCGGCACCGCCGTCTTCATGACCGGCAACCCCGACGTGGTGCCGCACGCGCTGCTCCACAACATCAAGCACAACAAGGTCATCCACGAGCGCGTGGTCATCCTGACCGTGCAGATCGAGGAGGTACCGCGCGTCAATCCGGACAAGGCCGTGTATGTGGAAAAGCTGGGCAAGGGCTTCTTCCGCGTGGTCCTGCGCTACGGCTATCTGGAGCAGCCGCACATCCCCCGCGCGCTGGAACGGTGCCGCCGCTACGGCCTGCACTTGGACATGATGGAAACGTCCTTCTTCCTGGGCCGCGAGACGCTGATTCAATCGAAGACCGAGGGCCTTCCGGGATGGCGGGAACCGATGTTCATCCTGCTGTCCAAGACCGCCCTATCGGCGACGGAGTTCTTCTGCATCCCGCCGGGCCGCGTCGTGGAGTTGGGAACGCAGGTGGAGATCTGATGCTCAATCCCGGGCGACGATGGGGGTCAGCTTGTAGCGGCCGGCCAGCGTCTCCAGCCGGCCGTCGCGCTTGATCGAATCGACGAAGCGGTTCACCCGCTCCAGCCACGCCGGATCGTTCTGCGCGACCGCGTAGGCGTAGGGCGTCACCTGGACCGGAACCGCCGGTTCGATCAACTGGGCCCAGGGATGAAAGGCCAGCATGCGCTGCCCATAGGGATAGTCGGTCAGGAAGGCGTCGGCGCGGCCGGACTGCACCTCCTCTTCCCGCTCCTGGGGACGGGTGACGGCCACGATACGGGCCTGCTTGAACGTGCCGCGGGCGTAGTCGTCCATGTAGGTGTCCTTCTGCACGGCGATCACCATGCCCTCCTGGTCCAGATCCTCCCAACGCCGGATGCGCGCGTGGGTCTGGGTAGTCACGGCGTAGATGCCGCTGCGCAGGTAGGGACGGCTGAACTCCACCGTCCGCGCGCGGGCCGGGGTGGCGCCGATGGCGAACATGCCGACGTCGCAGCGATCCTCGCGCAGGTCGTCGATGAAGCGCGGGAAGCTCGTCTCCACGAAGGCGACCCGCGCGCCGAGTTCGCGCGCGAAGGCCCGCGCCAGCTCGATGTCGAGTCCCTGGAGTTCGCCGGTGCGCGGGTTGCGGTAGGAGATCGCGTAGTAGTCCGGCCACATGCACACGCGAAGAAGCCCGGTCCGCACCAGCCGTTCCAGCCGCCCCTCCGCCGCCGAATCGGACGCGCCCACTCCGGCGAACGCCAGCATGCCAACCGCCAGCACTGGCAACACCGCAAGACGCCGTCCCATGATCCGCAGCCCCCTTCCGAACAACCCGCCACGCAGGCGGCAAGGCTGCGGCACGATAACACCATGAGACAGTTACCGGCAGTGGAAGCTTGCCAATCTTCCACCCGCTGTTAAGATTTTCTTGGGCAAGATCGCCCTTACACCGCCTTTGGCCCGCCCCTCTCTTTTTTGGAGAAGGCGGCCACTCCGACACTGGGACCGCGCAACATGCTCAAGCATGGCCTCTTTCTGCACCGAGGCGGGATGCTGGCGTTCGCGGCCCTGTCCGTGGCGGCCCTGCTGTTCGACATCGGCTACCAGTTCCACGTCAACCGGGCGCTGACGCTGGAAAAGGCGGAACAGAGCCTCGACAACCTGGCGAGCGCGCTGGAAGCCTCGACCACGCGCACCGTGCAGGCGGTGGATGTCACGCTGGCCTCCATCACCGAACCACTGGGAACGACCGGCCTGCCCTCCGGCGCGCAGGAGCGGACGGAGATCATCGCCCTGCTGCAGGAACGGTTGCGCCGCTCCCCCCATCTGCGCGCGCTGGCGCTGCTGGATGCCAACGGGCAGCTGGTGGCCAGCACGGAGGACACCGCCCTGTCCGGCCAGTCGCTGGCTGAACTCGACCTGTTCCGGGGGCATGTGCCGGGACGCCCCAGAGGGCTGTTCGTCGGGCTGCCGGTCAAAGGCCGCAACATGGTGGCGGTGGGACCGGGCGAGGATCGTTCGGGCAAATGGACCCTGCCCATGAGCCGGGGGGTGTACGACGTGGACGGCGCGCTGCTGGGCGTCGTTTTCGCCTCCGTGAATCCCGAGTATTTCCAGAGCATCTTCCAAACCGTCCGGATCGGCCGCCAGGGCATGGTGGCGCTGTTCCGTTACGACGGGGTGCTGCTGACCGGCCTGCCCCTGCCGCCCGAGCGGGTCGGCGCGCAGGCGGCGGGGTCGGAGCTGTTCCGCAACCACCTTCCCAGCGCCGAACACGGCGTGTTTCGGGAAACCGGCCCGGATGGGCAAGCCCTGATCACCGCCTACCGAACAACGCCGGTGTGGCCGCTGGTCCTGTCCGTCAGCCGGGGTGAGGACGAGGAACTGGCCGGCTGGCGCGCCAGCCTCGGCAACGCCGGCCTGATCACCGCCGGCTTCATTCTGGTGATCCTCCTGTTCGCGGTGACGCTGATCCGCTCCATGGCGCTGGTCCACCGGCAGGGCGCCGATCTGGAGGAGAGCAACGCCCGCCTGAACGCCATTCTGGAAACGGCCGTCGAAGGAATCCTGACCGCCCGGCCCGACGGCACCATCGAAAGCGCCAACGCCGCCGCGCACCGCATCTTCGGCTACCCGCCGGGCGCGCTGGTCGGCCGGACGCTGCGCGAACTGGTTCCGCCCCGGCACATCGACGACCACACCCGCGCCATGGAGGAGGTGGCGCGCGGCACCCGGCGCATTGGTGTGAACTTCACACGCGAGGTGAACGCCGTCCGCCAGAATGGGGAGATTTTCCCGCTTGACCTTTCGGTGGCGGAGGTGAAGACGCGCAACGGCCCGCTGTTCGCCGCCATCGTCCGCGACCTGACCGAACGCCGCCGGGTGGAGCGCACGCTGCGCGAGGCGAAGGACAAGGCCGAGGCCGGGCAGCGCAGCAAGATGGAATTCCTCGCCACCATGAGCCACGAGATCCGCACGCCGATGAACGGCGTGATCGGCATGGCCGGTCTCCTGCTGGAGACCCGGATGGACGAGGAGCAGCGCAGCTACGCCACGACCATCCGTGAATCGGCGGAATCGCTGCTGGTCATCATCAACGACATCCTCGATTTCTCGAAGATCGACGCCGGGCGCCTCGACCTGGAGGTCAGCGAGTTCGAGCTGCTGCCGCTGGTCGAGAGCGTGGTGGAACTGCTGGCCCCGCGCGCCGTCGCAAAGGGGCTGGAACTGATCAGCTACGTCCCGCCCTCCCTGCGCGGGCCGTTGCGCGGCGATCCCGGCCGGCTGCGCCAGATCCTCATCAACCTCGCCGGCAACGCCGTGAAGTTCACCGACCGGGGCAGCGTCACCATCGTTGTTTCGGAGGAAGGCGTCGTTTCGGAGGAAGGCACTTCCGGAACCGGGGGCCGCGACGTGCGGTTCGAGGTGCGCGACACCGGCATCGGCATCGCCGCGCCCGACCGCGAGCGGCTGTTCACGATGTTCACCCAGGTGGACGCCTCCGCCGCCCGCCGCCATGGTGGAACCGGTCTGGGGCTGGCGATCTGCAAGCGATTGACCGAACTGATGGGCGGGCGCATCGGCGTGGACAGCACGCCGGACGTCGGCAGCACCTTCTGGGTGACGTTGCCGCTGGGGCGGGGACCGGACGCCGTCGCGACGACCCTGGCGCCGTCGGACTGGACCGGGCGGCGGGTGCTGCTGGTGGATGACGTGGCGGTCAACCGCGACCTGCTGGTGCGCCATCTGAAGGGCTTCGGCATCGAGGCGGAGGCCGTCGCCTCCGGCGCCGAGGCGCTGGACCGGCTGCACGCCGCGCGGGAGGCTGGGCGCGCCTTTCACGCCGCCATCATCGACCACCGCATGCCCGGCATGACCGGGCCGGAACTGGCGACCCGCATCCGCGCCACCCGCGCGCTGGACGGCCTGCGCCTCGCGCTCGCCACCTCGCACCGGACAGAGGGGAAGGAGGAAGGGGTGGCGCCCGTGGACGCGCGGATCGTCAAGCCGATCCGCACCAACGCCTTGCGCGCCTGCCTCGCCCGCCTGTTCGACCCGCAGCCGTCCGTCCTGGCCACGGGCGACCCATTTGCCGACGCGGAACCGCCGCGCCGGCGCTGCCGCATCCTGGTGGCCGAGGACAACCCGGTGAACCAGCAGCTGACCCTCGCCCTGCTGCGCCGCGCCGGCCACGTCGCCGAAGCAGTGTCGAACGGGGAGGAAGCCGTGAGCGCCGTCGCCGCCATCCCCTACGACCTCGTCCTGATGGACGTGCAGATGCCGGTGATGGACGGATTGACCGCCGCCCGGACCATTCGCCGGCGGAGCGGCCCGTCGGGGCGCGTCCCCATCGTCGCCATGACCGCCAACGCCATGCAGGGCGATGACGCGGCCTGCCTTGCCGCCGGGATGGACGATTATCTGCCCAAGCCGATCAACCCGGAACTGCTGCTGCACGCCGTGGACCGCTGGGGCACCCGCACGTCCCCGCCCCCGAACGCACCCGCGCCGGTCAACCGGCCCAAGTTCGACGAACTGCGCCAAGTCCTGGGCAAGGACGGTTTCGCCAACCTGATGGACACCTTCTTCCGCGACGTCGCCGTGCATCTCGACCGGCTGCGCGATGCCATGAAGGAGGGCGATTTGCACGCGGTGGAGCAGGAAGGGCACATCATCAAGGGTTCCGCCGGCAGCGTCGGATTCGACCGCGTGGCCGAGGCCGCCGACCGGATCGTCACCGACGCGCGGCGGCTCGGCGGAAGCGGCCCGCCGCCGGAGGCCGTCCAGGAGCTTGTCGCGGCGGTGGATGAGGTCACGCGGGAATACGGCTTGTCTCCGGGAACGGTTTATTAACCCGTGGTTGGTGGAATCCTCTTTCCACAGCAATGAAAGCGCCCGAAATGGCCGATCCCATAAGCGCTCTGGTCGTGGATGACGAGGAGATGAGCCGCGCCATTGTCGCCGGCTATCTCGGGCGCATGGGCTATCGGACGCTGGGCGCAGCCACCGCCGAGGAGGCGTGGAGGATCCTGGCCGACCGGCAAGAGACCATTCACGTCATCCTGCTCGACCGTCAGCTGCCGGGCATGGACGGGATGGAGTTCTTCAAGCGGCTGAAGGCCGATCCCGACCTCGGCGCGATCCCGGTCATCATGCAGACGGTGTCCGACAGCAGCGCGGAGATCGCCGAGGCCATCCAGGCCGGGGTGTTCTACTACCTCATCAAGCCTTACGCCGGTGACCTGCTGCGCTCCGTCGCATCGGCGGCGGTGGAGGATTACGCGCACCTGACCAAGCTTCAGGGCGACGTGCGTTCGCGCAACGACGCCATGGCGCTGATGCGCGACGGCACCTTCCATTTCCGCACCCCGCAGGAGGCGCACAACCTCGCCATCGCCGTGTCCTCGATCATCCCGAACACGCGCAAGCTCGCCTTCGGGCTGATGGAACTGCTGATGAACGCCGTCGAGCACGGCAACCTGGGCATCGGCTACGAGGCCAAGAGCGAGCTGAAGATGGGCAGCATGCTGTCCGGCGAGATCGAGCGGCGGCTGGCCCTGCCCGAGAACCTTGACAAGACTGCAACCCTGCGCGTTGCGCGCGACGACGCCCGCGTCGTCTTCACGGTGACCGACCAGGGGCGCGGCTTCGACTGGACCCGCTACCTCGCCGTGGATGCCTTCCGGTCCAGCGCCACCCACGGGCGCGGCATCGCGCTGGCCCGCATGGTCAGCTTCGACGAGCTGATCTACGAAGGCTCCGGAAACACCGTGGTCGGCGTGGTGGATTTGGCGCGGGCGGGCTGAGCCCTAACGCCCTCGCCTCGTCAGCCATAGGGCCGTCAGATCGTCCGCGAGCGGACGTGGCATGACGTCGAAATAGCGGTCGAGCAGTTTGGCGAGCGAACCTTCCCCCTGTCCGTCCAGATCCCGGTGGCTCCAGCGCACAAGGTCGAGAACGCCCTCGTAGCCGAAGGGACGGCCCTCCCAATCGCGCGATTCGAACAGCGCGTCGCTGAACAGAAACAGGAAGGCACCGGGCGGGAAGTCAATGACGCGGTTCCGATAGCTGGCCTTCAGCGACACGCCCAGCGGCAGGCCGACGCTCTCCCCCACCAGCAGGTTGTGGCCGGGAATGCCGATGATCGGCTTCGGCGCGCCGGCCGTCGCGTAGGTCAGGCGGTCCTCGACGGTGTCCACGACGGCGTAGAGCATCGCCGCGAACTGGGTTTCCGGCAGTAGCCCGACCAGCAGGCGGTTGATGGCGCCCAGCGTCTCCGCCGGGTCGTCGCCGGGCAGGTCGATCTTCGCGAGCAGCGCGTGCAGGCGGAAGGTGTTCAGCGCCGCGGCCACGCCGTGCCCGGTGAAGTCGCACAGGAAAACGGCGAAGCGCGATTCGTCGAGAACCCGCGCCCCCCAGATGTCGCCGCCCAGTTCGGAGCTGGATTCGAAATGGCTGTCCAGCCGCACGGCGTAGCGCCGTTCGATGTCCTGGCAGGCGTCGACGTCCGGCAGCAGCGCCAGTTGCATGTCGCGGGCAAGCTGCATGCGCTGAACGGCGCCGGTGTGGAAGGTCTGAAGGCTGCGGATGACCTCCCGCAGGGATCGGTTGAGCGAGCGGTTTTCCAGGTGAACGCGCAGTCTTGCGGCCAGTTCGGCACGGGAGATCGGCCGGGCGAGGATGTCGGTGGCGCCCAGTTCCATCACCGCGCGCCGGTCCGCCGCCGATCCGAAGCGACCCAGCACCAGCACGGGAAGCTCCCGCGCACCATCGGCGGCCCGCAACGACGCGATCAGGTCGGGTGCGTGGTCCAGCAGCGCGCGGTCGATTACCACGAGGTCGGGCAGCCCGGCTTCCGCCGATGCCAGAACCCCGGCGACGTCCAGCGCCACGTCCACATAGCGCACGCCGATCCCCGCCAGGCCACGGCGGAGCGCCGTCGCGATTCCCGCTCGCGGCTGGCCCACCAGCACCCGCTGGCCGCCGACCGACCGGGCCGCGGCCGGGGAAGGGGCCGGAGACGGGGCCGCTGGTTGGGCCGGGGCTTGCCTGTCCATCACCGTGTCCGCATCACCCCGTGTCCGCACCGCCCTTATCGGTTGCCGCGCGATCAAAACTCGCAGGGGATGATGGTGTGGAACTCGGAGATCTCGATCATCTCCCGCACCTGCCCCTTGGGCTGCTTCAGCTTCAGGCGCACGCGCGAGCGGTTGGCGGTGTTATTGGCCAGCACCAGGAGCCCCAGACCGGCCGAATCGATAAAATCCAGGCTGCCGAGGTTCAGCACGCAGTCGGAGATTTTGTCCTTCTCCATGCCTTCGATGATTCGGCGAAAATCGTCGTTGGCTTCAAAGGTCAGCTGCCCCCGCAGGTCGATTTCCCGGACGCCGCCCAGGTCACGGACGGTGTAGTTCATTTCCCACCCATCACTTTCCGGCTCATTGATTCCTGGCCTACCACCACTTTACGTTATAGCGCACACTACGGTTCGACCGTCAAATTTTTGGGTGTCAAACTTTCGGATCATGCGCTTCGCACTCCGTTCAGCAGTGTGGTCACTTCGGCACGCAACGCCTGCGCCGGTTCGCGCAGATCCTTCGCCGCCCACAACACCTGGAAGGCGGCGCCATAGGACGACGCACTCGCCTGCGTCAGCGACACCACGCTGCGCGCGGCGGTGGTGGTGTCCTCGCTGACCGAAACGGCGTTGCGGGAGATGTCCTCGGTCGCCGCGCTCTGCTGTTCCACGGCGGCGGCGATGGACCCGGATACCTCGCGCATGCGCTCGATGATGCCGCCGATCAATTCGATCGCGACCACGGCGTCGCCGGTCGCCTGCTGCACGGCGCCGATCTGCTGGACGATGTCCTCAGTCGCCTTGGCGGTCTGGCTGGCGAGGTTCTTCACCTCGTTGGCGACGACGGCGAAGCCCTTGCCGGCCTCCCCCGCCCGCGCCGCCTCGATGGTGGCGTTCAGCGCCAGGAGATTCGTCTGGCTGGCAATGGCGGTGATCAGCTTGACCACCTGCCCGATCCGCTCCGCCGTCTCGGCCAAGCCCTGCACCATGCCGTTGGCCCGTTGCGCCTCGCTGACCGCCTCCGACGCGATGGAGGAGGAGGAGGCGACCTGCTGGCCGATCTCGCGGATGGAGGCCGCGAGCTGCTGCGCCGCCGCCGCGACATGCTGGATGTTGGTGCGCGACCGTTCGGAGGAACGCGCGACCTCCAGCGTGCGGTGGGAGGTGCGGTTGACGCCCTTGCCCATGTCCTCCGCCGTGCTCTGGATCTTGTCGGCGCCGTTCATGACGAAGGACAGCGTCTCCTCCGCCTTGCTTTCGAAATCGCGCAGCAACGCCTCGATGCGCCGGGCGCGCTCGATCTGCGCCCGCGTGGCCGCTTCCTGCTCGGCCTTCAAGGTGGAGGCCTGCCGCATGCTGTCCTTGAAGGCGACGATGGCACGGGCGATGGAGCCGATCTCGTCCGCGCGGTCGGTGGCCGGCACGGCGACCGAATAGTCCTGCTCCGCCAGCCGGCCGAGCACGGCGTTGAGGCGCCCCACCGGCGACAGCAGACGGCGCACCAGCACGAAGGACGCCACGCACACCAGAAGCGCCACCAAGCCCGCCGTCAGCGCGATCATCGCGATCAGCGGCGTCACCATGGCGAAGAACTCGCTTTTCTTCAGGCCGACGACCAGCATGCCGACGACCTCGCCACGGGCGTTCTTGATGGGGTCGTAGGCGGTGAAGTAGGCCTCGCCCAGCACCTCCGCGTCGCCGCGATAGGGCTTTCCCGCCTTCAGGACGGAGTCGTAGACGGGCCCCGGATTGACCTTCACACCCAAAGCGCGCGTCCCGTCCGGCTTGCGCACGGTCGTGGCGATGCGCGTGTCGCCCTGGATCACGGTGGCGACGCCGCCCGCGATGCGGGCAATGCGGTCCACCAGCTCTTCATTGTCGTTCAGGACCGTCGGGCCGGCGTACAGCTTGCCGTCCTGGACCTTGAACTCCTTGCCCAGGTGGTTCAGCACCTCCCAGGCGATGGCCATGTTGGATTCCTGGCGGCGGGCGGCCTGGTCGGCCATCTCGCTCTGCACCAGATGGAGCGACATGAAGACGGTTGCGGCCGCCAGCACCAAAAGCCCGCCAAGGCTGAGGGCGACCACCTTGGCCGAGATCGACATGCGTGCGAACAGGCCGTTCATTCGTACACTCCGATAATCCGCTGCGGCGCAGTCTACCAGAGCGGTCGAAAGCCATTCAATTCTTCACGGGGCGTTGCGGCGCATTGCGGGCAATTTGTCTCAACTCCGCGATGCGCGAGCGACTTCATCCGACGTTCGCGCGAAACTTTCCTTCAGCGGCGCAGTTCCCGCGGATGGCTGAGGATATGGCCGTGTTCGCAGACAAGGGCTGCACGGACGGACGCTCCGCATTCGGCGTGCCGCAGGTCCAGCGGCGGCTCTCCATCGCCAAGGTGGCGATCGCCCCACTGCATCAGCGCTACGAGTGCCGGAAGCAGGTCCGCGCCCTGGGCGGTCAGACGGTATTCGAACCGCGTGCGCTGGCCCCGCTCCTGATAGGGCTCGCGCTCCATCAGGCCGCTTTCAACCAGGGATGCCAAGCGCTCGCTGAGCACGGTGCGGGGGGCGCCGATGTCGGCGCGCATCTCCTCGAAACGGCGAACGCCGTAAAAGGCTTCGCGCAGGATCAGGAGGGTCCAGCGGTCGCCGATCAGCGCCAGCGCGCGGGCAAGACCGCACTTGTCCAGAGGGACACGGTTGGGGGTGGGGGTGGTATCGTTCGGTTCCATGACGGGCAGAGTATCAGAGCTTGCAAAGCGGACGCAGCTTCGCCATCCTGAGTCCATAAATTGGACTCAGGATGGGAGCGCATCATGCCGCTGGTGACGTTGAAGACGATGGAAGGGAAATCCCCGGAAGCGATTCGCCGGACAATGGCGGACATCCACCGCGTGGTGGCCGAAAACCTGGGGTACGACCCCGCGCATGTCTGGGTGATGGTGGAGGAAGTGCGCGACGAACACTTCTTCACGGCCGGCCGGACCTGGGCCGAACTGAAGCCCCACCTCTACCCGACGAATGGGTGATGAGGCCTCGATAACCAATGAGCCGCGCCGGGTGCGCCGATTTCCGCGCACCCGATGCGGTGGAAAGCTTTACCGCTTCGCGCCGCAGACCTGCGTCACGAAACCGTCGATGTCGCCGTTGAGCGTCACCGCCCGGCGCGACAGCTCGCCCGCCGAGGCCAGCACCTGACTGGCGGCGGCGCTGGCTTCCTGCGTGCCGGTGGATACGTGGGTGACCGCGTCGGCCACCGTCCGCACGCCGGCCGACGCCTCGCGGATCGCGCGGCTGATCTCGTCGATGGCGGCGCTCTGCTGCTCGGCGGCACCGGCGATGCCGACGGCGATCTCGTCGATGTCGTGGATCATGGCGCCGACCAGCTGGATCACGTCGGCCGTGTCCTTGGTCACCGACTGGACCTGGGCGATCTGGGCGGTGATCTCCTCGGTCGCGCGGGCCGTCTGGTTGGCGAGGTTCTTCACCTCCGTCGCGACCACGGCAAAGCCTTTGCCGGCCTCGCCCGCGCGTGCCGCCTCGATGGTGGCGTTCAGCGCCAGGAGGTTCGTCTGGCTGGCGATGTCGTTGATGAGCTGGACGACCGCGCCGATCTGGTCCGCCGCCGCCAGCAGGGAGCGGATGGTCGCGTCGGCCTCCCTCACCTTTTCCACGGAGTTGCGGGCGAGGTCGGCGGTGCGTGCCACGCCCTGGGCGACCTCGCCGATGGCGCCGGACACTTCGCCGGTCGCCGAGGCCACGCCGTCCACGTTGGACGAGACCTGCCCGGCCGCCGAGGCGGCGGAGAAGGACTGCTCGCTGGTCACCGTCGCGACGCTGGTCATGGAGGAGGAAGCCGCCTCAAGCTGCGCGGCGCTGGCGGCGAGGCTCTGCGCCACCTCCTTGATGTTGGCGCCGATCCGGGTGGCGCTGTCCACGAACTCCCGGCTCTTGCCGTCCATCGCCTCCAGGCCGTTGTTGATCTGGCGGGAATAGGAGCCGAACTCCCCGACCATGCCGGTCATGACGATGCGGCGATAATATTGGCCCTCCGCCGCGTGCTGCATGGCGGCGTTGGCCTCCTTGCCGAAGGACTCCACGCGGTCGAGCAGGCGGTTGATGGTGCGCAGCATCTCGGCGACCGTGCTGGTGCCGTGAATGTGCAGGATGCGCGGCTGAAGGTCGCCCTTCTCGGCCGCCGCGAGAACCGCGCTGGCCTTGGCGAGCGAGCGGTTGGTCAGGCCGAGCCAGCGAATGGCACCCACGCAGGGCAGCACGGCCAGGGCGCCGATGGCACCGGCCACGGGATTGCCCCCCGCGAATCCGAGGATGGCCTGCGCCGCCGCCAGCGCCGCAACCAGCCAGACCGCGACCAGAGCCTTAGAGACTGAAGACAAATTCGTCATAGGTCGTGCCCTTGTCGCGAAGGAGGGAGCCCAGCATGGCGCCCGAGGCCGCCATGGCCGCGTTGCGGTCGGCGTGCTTGGCCTCTTCCGCGCGTAGCGCCGCGTAAAGGCCGGTGGCCGCCTGCACCGCCGTACGCGACGGCAGCCGGCGGCTGGAATGGTAGCCGGTGATGGTCTGGCCGGGACCGAAGACCGGGGTGACGTGCGCGAACACCCAGTAATGGTCGCCGTTCTTCGCCCGATTGACGACGTAGGCGAAGATCTCGTGTCCTGCCTGGATGCGTTCCCACAGCAGCTTGTAGACGCAGCGCGGCATGTCCGGATGGCGGACGATGTTGTGCGGCTTGCCCAGAATCTCGGCCTCGGAAAAACCGCTGACCCGCAAGAACACGTCGTTGGCGTAGGTGACCAGCCCTTTCAGGTCGGTCTTGGAGACGATGATCTCGTCCTCGTGGAACGTCCGCTCGCGCCCGGTCAGTGCTACGCTGGTGAACGCCATGCCCGCCTGCCTCTCCAGTACCGCTGCGCCGCCCAGAGCGACGGTGTAATGGTATTACCTTTGTAGGCAAAACATATAGCGCGATTAATATACAAATTGCTTCAAATTACGACGATCCGAGGGTGCGACAAAATGCGCCACACGCAGAGCGGGAGCGGCCCATATGCGTTTCGGCAGAAAAGCATACAACCTAAGAATTAGCTTACAACCTAAGAATCAAAGTCTTCCAAATATTTAAGGAACTTGCCTGCTTCGAAGGACGTTCACGCCGCGGAACAAGATGCGGTGGAGGACGCCAGATGACACACACAGTGCTGATTACCGGGGGTGCCGGCTTCATCGGGTCCCATCTGGCCGATGAGCTGTTGGCCCTGGGGCACCGCGTTCGTGTGTTGGACAGCCTCGAAGAACAGGTCCATGGGGAAAAGGGCCGCCGCCCCGATTATCTCAATCCCGACATCGAACTGATGGTCGGCGATGTGCGCGATCCGGACGCCGTTGCCAAGGCGCTGAAGGGCGTCGACTCCGTGGTGCATCTGGCCGCCCGCGTCGGCGTGGGGCAGAGCATGTATCAGGTCGGCGACTATGTCGGCGTGAACGACCACGGCACGGCGGTTCTGTTGCAGGCGCTGATCGAAAAGCCGGTCGAACGGCTGGTCGTTGCGTCGAGCATGAGCGTCTACGGCGAGGGCCTCTATCTCGACGACGAGGGCCGCCCGGTGGACGTGAGCGCCCGCACGGTCGAGCAGATGAAGGCCGGCCGGTGGGAGCCGGTGGCGCCGAACGGCGGCAGGCTGACCCCCGTCGCGACGCCGGAAACGCACCACCCCCGCCTCTGCTCGGTGTACGCGCTGAACAAGTACGTGCAGGAGCGGCTCTGCCTCATCATCGGCGAGGCGTACAACATCCCGACCACCGCACTCCGCTTCTGGAACGCGTACGGCACGCGGCAGGCGCTGTCCAACCCCTACACGGGCGTGCTGGCGATCTTCGCGTCGCGTCTGCTGAACGGCAAGGCGCCGATGATCTTCGAGGACGGCTTGCAGCGCCGCGACTTCATCCATGTGGATGATGTGGTGCAGTCCTGCCGCCTCGCCATGACCCACGAGAACGCGCCGGGCAAGGTCTTCAACGTCGGCAGCGGCGTCAGCCGCTCGGTGCAGGAGGTGGCGGCGGCGCTGGCCGTCGCGGTCGGACGGCCGGACATCCAGCCCGAGATCACCGGGCGCTGCCGCGTCGGCGACATCCGCCACTGCTTCCCCGACATCACGCTGATCCGCGAAACGCTGGGCTACGAGCCGCGCGTCGAGCTGTCGGACGGCCTCGCCGAGCTGTCGGAATGGCTGAGCCGGCAAGTCGCCGAAGACCGCGTCGAACAGGCGAGCCGGGAACTGGCCTGTCGGGGACTGTCGGCATGAGCGGGCGCAAGGGCACACGGGATTGCGTGCTGATCACCGGCGGCGCCGGCTTCATCGGCTGCAATCTGGCGCACCGTCTGGCCTCCGACGGGCGGAAGGTGCTGATCCTCGACAATCTGTCGCGGGCGGGGGTCGAAGAGAATCTCGCCTGGCTTCAGGCCACCCACGGCGACCGGATCGAAGCCGTCGTCGCCGACATCCGCCACAGGGAAACCGTCGAAACGGCGGTCGCCCGCGCCGAACAGGTCTACCATCTGGCGGCCCAGGTGGCGGTGACTACCAGCGTGGTCGATCCGATTCACGATTTCCAGGTGAACGCCGCCGGCACGCTGACCCTGCTGGAGGCGATCCGCGCGCAGGACCGGCCGCCGTCGCTGGTCTTCACGTCCACCAATAAGGTCTACGGCAAGCTGCCGGGCGTGAACTTCGCCAGCACGGGCAACCGCTATGGGCCGAAGGAGGCCCTGCTCGCCGGGCGCGGCGTGGGCGAGGAACAGCCGCTCGACTTCGCGAGCCCCTACGGCTGCTCCAAGGGGGCGGCGGACCAGTATGTGCTGGACTATGCCCGCACCTTCGGCATTCCGGCGACCGTGTTCCGGATGAGCTGCATCTACGGCCCGCACCAGTTCGGGACGGAGGATCAGGGCTGGGTCGCCCATTTCCTGAAGCGGGCGCTGGCCGGCGAGCCCATCACGCTCTACGGCGACGGGCGGCAGGTGCGCGACATCCTGTTCGTGGACGATCTGGTTGACGCGATGCTGCTGGCGCAGGAGCGCATCGGGTCGTTGCAGGGCGACGCCTTCAACATCGGCGGCGGCACGGCGAACACCGTCAGCCTGTTGGAGTTGCTGGACCGTTTCCCGGTCCTGATCGGCGTGAAGCCGGACGTCGCCTTCGACGAATGGCGGCCCGGCGACCAGCCCTGGTACGTGTCCAACACCGGCCGCTTCTTCGCGCGCACCGGCTGGCGCCCCCAGGTCGGCGTCGAGGAAGGCTTGATGCGGTTGGCCCGTTGGCTGAGCGACGCGCGCGCGGTCCCGGCGGACCGTCAACGCGTGGCGTCGTAAAGGGGCTGACGGCATGAAGATCGCGCTCGTAAACCCGCCCTGGAGCTTCGACGGCAGCATCTATTTCGGCTGCCGCGAACCGCACCTGCCGCTGGAGTTCGGCTACGCCAAGGCCCTGCTGGAGGCTGCCGGGCATGAGGCGGAGATCATCGACGGCCAGCTGTTCGGGCTGACGCTGGACGAGGTCCGCGCCAGGGTTGGGGCGTTCGCCCCCGACCTGACCGTGGTCACGACAGCCCCCAGCTATCTGTTCTGGCGCTGCGCCCCGCCCGAACTGCGCGTGCCCATGCAGACCGTTGCGGCGCTGAAGGACATCGGCGGGCGCATGGTCGGCGTCGGCCCGCACGGGTCCACGACGCCCAAGGCGGCTTTGCGTAAGCTGGGCGTCGAGGCCCTGGTGATGGGCGAGTGCGAGGAGGTGCTGGTCCGTCTCGCCGATTCCAACGATTGGCGTTCGGTTCAGCACGTCTGCACCTGGGCCAAGGAGGGGGACGGGGATGAGATCCGTGTCAACGGCGGGCCGGCGGCGGCGACCTTCACCGACCTGCCGGCGCTGTCCTGGCCGGACGCGTGGGTGAAGCGCCACCACCACCACCATCATCGCTTCGACGGTGCGCCGACCGGGCCGGGCGCGGAGATGGAGACCTCGCGCGGCTGCCCCTATCATTGTACCTTCTGCGCGAAGGAGAATTTCCGCGACGGCTACCGCAAGCGCCCGGTGCCGGTGGTGATGGAGGAGCTGGACCGGCTGATCGCGCAGGGCATCGAATACGTCTATTTCATCGACGAGATCTTCCTGCCCAACCAGCCGCTGCTGGAGGCGCTGGCCGAGCGCCGCATCAAGTTCGGCATTCAGACGCGGCTCGACCTGTGGAAGCCTGCGATGATCGAACTGCTGGGCAAGGCCGGCTGCGTGTCGATCGAGGCCGGCGTGGAAAGCCTGACGGTGGAGGGGCGCGCCGCGCTGGACAAAAAATGCCGGATGGGCACGGACGAGCTGTCGGAGCGGCTGATCCTGGCGAAGACGGTCGTGCCCTTCGTCCAGGCCAACCTGATCCTGTCGGAGGGCGACGACCCGGCCTTCATCGCGGCGTGGCGCGACCACATGCGCGACAATGGCGTGTGGGCCAACGACCCGGTGCCGCTGTTCCCCTACCCCGGCTCGCCCGACTACCGGCTGCGCTGGGGCCTGCCCGATGATCAGGCGTGGGAGCGGGCGGTGGACTTCTACCTCACCCATTACGGCCGCTTCTGCGACTTCCAGGACCAGACGCCGAAGCCCCTGCCGGAGCTGGAAGACATCGGCCCGATGCCCCTGAAGGCCGCGGAGTAGCGCCATGGGTCACGCATCCGCACCCCTTCGCCCCTCCCGCGTTCTGATGACCGCCGACGCGGTCGGGGGGGTGTGGGATTACGCGCTGGAACTGGCGCGCGGGCTGGCGCGGGTGGGGGTGTCCACCTCGCTGGCCGTGATGGGGCCGCCCCCGGACGCCGCGCGCGCGGCAGCCGCCGCGAAGATCGAAGGGCTGACGCTCGACCACGCGCCCTTCAAGCTGGAATGGATGGCCGACCCGGAGGAGGATCTGCACAAGGCCGGCGACTGGCTGCTGGACTTGGAAAAGCGGCTGAGGCCCGACATCGTGCACGTTAACGGCTACGCCGCCGCCGCGCTGCCGTTCCGCGCGCCGGTGCTGTGCGTCGGCCATTCCTGCGTGATGTCCTGGTGGCGCGCGGTCCACGGGGAAAATGCGCCGAAATCCTGGGACGGCTACGCGCAGCGGGTCTCGGACGGGCTGCGCCTCGCCGACATGGTGGCGGCGCCGACGCAGGCCATGCTGGACGCGCTGGAGCGGCATTACCAACACCTGCCCCGCTCCCGCGTCATCCCCAACGGACGTGACCCGCAGCAGTACCGCCCGCTGCCCAAACAGCCCATCATCCTCGCCGCTGGACGGGTGTGGGACAAGGCAAAGAACATCGGCATGCTGGACGCGGTGGCCGGCGCCCTGCCCTGGTCGGTGTTCGTCGCCGGCAGCCTGGACGGCCCGGACGGACAACCCAAGCCGCTGCGCCATTCCCGCCACCTGGGGCATCTGCCGGCGGACCAGCTGGCGCGCTGGTTCGGCCGCTCCTCCATCTTCGCCCACCCCGCCCGCTACGAGCCGTTCGGGCTTGCGCCTCTGGAGGCCGCCTTATCGGGCTGCGCGCTGGTGCTGGGCGACATCCCGAGCCTGCGGGAGCTGTGGGACGGCGCCGCCGTCTTCGTCGATCCGGACGACCGCGCAAACCTCGTCCGCACGATGACCGCGCTGGCCGACAACCCGGCGCGGGTGAAGGCGCTGGGCACGGCGGCGCGGCGCCGGGCGCACGACTACACCGCCCTCCGCATGGTGCGCGGCACACTGGACGCCTACGCGGAGCTGCGCGCCAAGGCCGCCGCGACGGCCATTCCCTAACGCCAGGACGCAGGATCACGACCGACGGACTAGGACATCCGCTCCGCACCCCTATCGATCTAGGCGAGCAAGAGTACTGCTTTTCCCGGACTTCGCAGCCGCACCAAGGCGCGGTTCAGTGTCCCCCCTGCGGCCGGTCCAGCGCCGCCAACCAGACAAGCCAACAAGCGGGTGCCATGCGCTTCGTCATTTTCTGCCATTCCCTGGTTTCCTGCTGGAACCACGGCAACGCCCATTTCCTTCGCGGAATCGTTCGGGAGCTTCAGGCGCAGGACCATTCCGTCCGCGTCCTGGAGCCGGCCGACGGGTGGAGCCGCGCCAACCTGCTGGCCGAATCGGCGGGGCCGGAAACGCTGGCCAGCTTCGGCCGGACCTTCCCCGGCTTGGTCTCGGAGACCTACGATCCCGCCACGCTGAACCTCGACGAGGCGCTGGACGGGGCCGACGTGGTGCTGGTGCATGAATGGACCGACCCGGCGCTGGTAGCATCCATCGGGCGCAAGCGCGCGGCGGGCGGGCGCTTCCGCCTGCTGTTCCACGACACCCACCACCGCGTCGTCTCCAAGCCAGAGGAGATGGCCGCCCTGGATCTCAGCGCCTACGACGGCGTGCTGGCCTTCGGCGAGGTGCTGCGCCAGCGCTATCTGGAACTGGGCTGGGCCGGCCGCGCCTGGACATGGCACGAGGCCGCCGACACCGCCCTGTTCCATCCGCTGCCCGGCCAGCCGGTCGAGGGCGATCTGGTCTGGGTCGGCAACTGGGGCGACGGCGAGCGCACCACCGAGCTTCACGAGTATCTGCTGGATCCGGTCCGCAATCTGGGCCTGACGGCGCGCATCCACGGCGTGCGCTACCCCGGCGAAGCGCTGTCGGCGCTGGCGGAGTCCGGCATCGCTTACGGCGGCTGGCTGCCGAACCACAAGGCTCCGATGGCTTTCGCGCGGCATCGCGTGACCGTCCATGTGCCGCGCCGGCCCTATGTGGAGGCCCTGCCCGGCATCCCGACCATACGCGTGTTCGAGGCGCTGGCCTGCGGCATCCCGCTGATCTGCGCACCGTGGAACGACGCGGAGGGGCTGTTCCAGCCCGGCAGCGACTATCTCGTCGCCCGCGACGGCACCGCGATGGCCGAACTGCTGCGCGTCGTGCTGAACGACCGCGACATCGCCGCCAGCCTCGCCCGCAGCGGGCTGGACACCATCCGCCGCCGCCACACCTGCGCCCACCGGGTGGAGGAGTTGCTGGACGTCTGCCGGACGCTGGGCGCGCACACTCTCCAAAACACCCCCGTTGAAAACACCCCCTTTCAAAACACCGCCGAATCCGTGAAGGAGGGCATCGCCTGATGGCTGGCCTCGACATCGCGTTCTATGGATCGAGCCTGGTCTCCGCCTATTGGAACGGAGCCGCCACCTATTACCGGGGCATCATCCGCGCCCTGGCGGCGCGCGGTCACCGCGTCACCTTCTACGAACCCGACGCCTATGAACGGCAGAAGCATCGCGACATCGCCGACCCGCCCTGGGCCAAGGTCGTCGTCTATCCGGCGACCGAGGACGGCCTGCACCGCGCCCTGGAGGCCGGACGCGGCGCCGATGTGGTGGTGAAGGCCAGCGGCGTCGGCGTCTTCGACGACGAGCTGGCCGAGGGCGTGCTGTCGATCCGCCGCCCGGACGGGCTGGCCATCTACTGGGACGTGGACGCGCCGGCCACCCTGGCCGACCTGCACGCCAACCCGGCCGCCGTCCTGCACCGGCTGATCCCGCAATACGACATGGTGCTGACCTACGGCGGCGGCCCGCCGGTGGTGAACGCCTTCGCGGCGCTGGGGGCCCGCAAGTGCGTGCCGGTCTACAACGCGCTCGATCCGGAGACGCATCATCCGGTGCCCCACGACGAGCGGTTCGACACCGACCTGACCTTCCTCGGCAACCGCCTGCCCGACCGCGAGGCGCGGGTGGAGCAATTCTTCCTGGACGCCGCGTCGCGCCTGCCGGACCGCCGCTTCCTGCTGGCCGGCAACGGCTGGCACGACAAGCCGGTGCCGCCGAACGTCCGCGTGCTGGGCCACGTCTACACCGCCGACCACAACGCGCTGAACTGTTCCGGCCTCGCGGTGCTGAACATCAGCCGGCAGAGCATGGCGGAGATGGGCTATTCCCCCGCCACCCGCGTGTTCGAGGCCGCCGGCGCCGCCGCCTGCCTGATCACCGACGCCTGGGTCGGCATCGAGGAGTTCCTGGAACCGGGCACCGAGGTTCTGGTCGCCAAGGACGGCGCCGAGGTGGCCGAGCATGTCGCCGCCCTGACCAAGGAGCGGGCGCGGGCCATCGGCCAAGCGGCCCTGCGCCGCGTTCTGGCCGACCACACCTACGACAACCGCGCGGTGCTGGTGGAACAACTCCTCACCGGCGAGGTCTTGAATTCCGTTGGGGAGGGCGTGTGATGGCGCGCAAGCTCAATGTCGTCGTTCTGGGCCTGTCCATCACCTCCTCCTGGGGGAACGGGCACGCCACCACCTACCGCGCCCTGCTGAAGGGCATGGCGGCGCGCGGCCACCGCGTCCTGTTCCTGGAGCGCGACAAGCCCTGGTACGCATCCAACCGCGATCTTCCCAAGCCGGACTTCTGCACGACCGTCCTCTACGACAGCCTGGACGAGCTGGCGGAGAAGCACGCGGCGGCGGTGCGCGACGCCGACCTCGTCGTCGTCGGCTCCTACGTGCCGGAGGGCGTTGCCGTCTCCCGCTGGGTGCAGGAAACCGCGCGGGGCGTGACCGCCTTCTACGACATCGACACGCCGGTCACCGTCGCCCGCATGGAGCGCGGTGACACCGAGTACATTGCGGCCGAGGTGGTGCCGGGCTTCGACCTTTACCTGTCCTTCACCGGCGGCCCGATCCTCGACCGGCTGGAGCGGGAGTTCGGCGCCCAGCGCGCCCGCACGCTCTACTGCTCGGTCGATCCCGACGCCTATTATCCGGAGCTGGGGCCGGTGCGCTGGGACATGGGCTATCTCGGCACCTACAGCGACGACCGCCAGCCCATGCTGAACCGCCTGCTGGTCGAACCGGCGCGGGCGTGGGAGCGCGGGACCTTCATCGTTGCGGGGCCACAGTATCCGGACACCGCGATCGGCTGGCCGGCCAACGTCACCCGCATCGACCACCTGCCGCCGGCGGAGCACCGGCGCTTCTACAACGCCCAGCGCTTCACGCTGAACGTGACCCGCGCCGACATGGTGGCGGCCGGCTGGTCGCCCAGCGTCCGCCTGTTCGAGGCGGCGGCCTGCGGCACGCCGATCATCAGCGACCCCTGGCCGGGCCTGGACACCCTGTTCAAGCCGGGCGAGGAAATCCTGATCACCGACGACAGCGAACAGGTCATGCGCTGGCTGCGCGACACGCCGGGCGACAAGGCGCGGCGTCTCGGCCGGGCGGCGCGGCGTCGGGTGCTCGCCTCCCACACCGGCATCCGCCGCGCGGCGGAGCTTGAGAACTACGTCGCCGAGGTGCGGTCGGCGCCCATGGCGTCGGCGCGGGCCCTGTAACGGCTCCCTTTTTGTTTTGGACGCATTCCGCCTTACCGTCATGCCCGGCCTTGAGCCGGGCATCCACGGCGACTTTGGCGCGTGGTCACTCCGGCGTGGATGACCGGGTCAAGCCCGGTCATGACGAATGAAAAACGTTCCAATCCAACAAGAAGCTGATCGCCGGCCGAAAAATGAAGGCGGCCGGCATCAATCCTCGCTAGGGAAATGCCGGCCCTCCCCCAGCTTGTCCTCAATGTAGAGCATGTTGACGAGCACCAGGGCCACCACGGCCAGCGGGGTCGCCAGGAACATGCCCATGAGGCCGAACAGCACCCCGCCCGCCGCGATGGCGCCGATGGTGATGACCGGCGGCAGATCGACGACGCTTTTCTGCATCAGCGGCGTGATCACGTTGCCCTCGATCTGCTGGACGATCAGATAAAGAAGCGCCACCCACATCGCGTCGGTGGGCGATTGCGCGAAGGCGATCAGGATTCCCGGCACCGCGCCCAGCACCGGCCCGATCAGCGGAATGAACTCCAGCAAGCCGGCCAAAAGCCCCAGCGCCGGGGCACTCGGGATGCCGAGCAGCAGCAGCCCGCCGGTGACCAGAACCCCGACGATCGCCATGGAGGCGAGCTGGCCGATCAGCCATTTCCACAACGACTCACCCATGACGTCCAGCACCTCGTGGGCACGCGCGTGCCCGCGCGGCGGGACCAGCAGCACGATCCCGCGCCGATAGACCTTCGGTGAAGCCGCCAGATAGATCGCGGTGAACACCACAACCACCGCATCGCCCAGGAAGAACATCACGCTGGAGGCGACCGTCCGCAGGCGGTTCATCCAGGACGTGGCGTCGCGCCCCTGCTGGGCGATTTCGTCCCGGATCGTACCCGGCAACTGCTCCACGGCGCGGTTGATCTGCTCGGTCAACTGGTCGAATTGCCCGATGACCGAATGCCCCAGCAAAAAGACGCCGCCCACCAGCGCCACGGCCATCACCGCGAGCACGATGCCCAACGCCCATCCCTGAGAGAGACGCGAGACCTTCCGCACCCCGTCGGCCATCCGTTGCAACAGGATCGCCAGCAACACGCCGGCAAAGACCAGCAGCAGCGCGTCCGCGACCTTCCAGGCGACGAACATCAGCCCGAAGATCCCGGCGGCGATCAGCACCTTCCAGGTGAACACCTTCAATTCGGTCGGGATCGAGCGCCCGCCCGGCGCGGCTTGCCCGTGTTCGATGCGGGCCGCCCCTTCCGCCGCCTGTCTGGTCGCATCCATGAGGTTTCCCCGATTGGCTCACCGGGGAAACGCCGCTCGAAGGAAAGTGTTTCACAGCCTTATGACTAGCACTTTCGTAGTAATACACATATCCGAATGCGCGGCGACCGTTCAGACCCCATATCATGGGTGACGCCAAGGAGTCATTCTCGCTGATGTCAACTTCAAGCCCGCCGGAAACGGCGGGCTTTTTCTTTGAGGCGCGCGTTGTCCCTTCTCGGTACGAGGCTCAATGGGGTGGGGTCGCGAACGTTCCGCCATTCGCCGGGAACTCAAGGCTGATCCGCAGGCCGGGCGCGTTGTCCTCCAGCACAAGCCGCGCGCCGTGCAGCCGGGCCACCGCGTCCACGAGGCTGAGGCCCAGCCCGTTGCCCGGCGAGGCCCGCGCGGTGTCCAAGCGGACGAAGCGTTGCAGCACCTTCTCGCGCATGTCCGACGGGATGCCCGGCCCGTTGTCGGCGATGGTCACGCGGGGGCCGCGCCCATGCGCCGCTCCCTCCAGCACCAGCGCGATGCGTCCGCCCTCGGGTGTGTATTTGATGGCGTTGTCGAGCAGGTTGGACACCGCCTGCGCCAGCAGTTGGCCGTTGCCGCGCACCACCGGCTCGCCCCGGATGTCGGTGACGAGCGTCTGGCCCTTGTCCTCGGCCACCGGCTCGTAAAGGTCGGCGGCGATCCGCACCGGCTCGGCGAGTTTCACCGGTTCCAACTCGGTCCGCTTAGCGCCCGATTCCGCCTCGGCGATGGAGAGCAGCGCGGTGAAGGTGGCGAGCAACCGGTCGGCCTCCGCGATGGTCTCCTGCAACACCGCACGGTAGACCTCTGGGTCCTCGGTCTCGTGGATCAGCGCCAGTTCGATGCGGGAGCGCAGGCGGGTCAGCGGGGTGCGCAGGTCGTGGGCGACGCTTTCCGTTACCTGCCGCATACCGGTCATCAGCCGTTCGATCTGGTCGAGCATGGCGTTCAGGTTGCCGGCCAGCCGGTCGATCTCATCCCCGCCGCCGGAGCGCGGCACGCGGCCCGTCAGGTCGCCGGCCATGATCTGGCGGGTCGTGCGGTTGATTGCCTCGATCCGCCGCATGGCGCCGCGCGCCACCAGCAGCCCGCCGCCCAGCCCCAGCAGGGCGGTCACCGCCAGAATCCAGCGCAGTGAGGCGATCATGCGCCCGCGCAGCTGGTCGATCTCGCTCATGTCGCGGCCGACCAGCAGGCGAAACTTGCCCGGCAAGGTGAAGGTGACGGCCATGGCGGTGGAGGGCCGGTCGCTGGTGCCGCCATACTCGGCGACCTTGAAATGGGTCCAGCCGCTGGCGTCCGGCACCGCGGTCGGCCAAGCCGACAGGTTGCCCGCCAGGATCACGCCGCCGGGGGTGGTCAGCAGATAGACGGAGTTGGTGTGCGACGTCGCGCTGCGGTCGCGCACCGCATCGACCAGCCCGCGCAGGCCCTGACCCCGGTACTGGTCTTGAAGGCCGGCGACTTCCAGCGCGATGGTCTCGCCGATTTCCGATTCCAGAAAGCCGGCGGTGGTGCGGTACACCACCGCGAGGATCAGGGCCACCGACAGCACGAACATCGCCAGATACAGCACCGCCAGCCGGAACGGCGTGGTGCGCGCCAGCCGCAGGGCAGAAATCACAAGTGCTTTCACGCGCCACCCGTCACTGGGCCACCCGTCACTGGATCACCCATCACTGGGGCGCCCGCAGGCTGTACCCCGCTCCGCGCACCGTGTGGATCAGCGGCACGGAAAAGTCCTTGTCGATCTTCTGCCGCAGGCGGGCGATGTGCACGTCGATGACGTTGGTCTGCGGGTCGAAGTGATAGTCCCAGACATTCTCCAGCATCATGGTGCGGGTCACCACGCTGCCAGCGTTGCGCATCATGAATTCCAGCAGGGCGAACTCGCGCGGCAGCAGCTCGATGGGCTTGCCGGCGCGCTTGACCGTGCGGGACAGCAGGTCCAGCTCCAGGTCCGCGACCGTCAGCTTGGTCTGCGGCTGGGCGGCGCTGCGGCGGCGCACCAGCACCTCGATCCGGGCGAGCAGTTCGGAGAAGGCGAAGGGCTTGGTCAGATAGTCGTCGCCGCCGGCCTTCAGCCCCTTCACGCGGTCGTCCACGCTG
The DNA here is from genome assembly GCF_017876165.1 of Azospirillum soli. Classification (GTDB taxonomy): domain Bacteria; phylum Pseudomonadota; class Alphaproteobacteria; order Azospirillales; family Azospirillaceae; genus Azospirillum; species Azospirillum soli. The sequence goes on along the minus strand of NZ_JAGINQ010000015.1, from coordinate 21,294 downwards.
CCGAGCGCGGAGAGGAACAGCACCGGCGTGTCGTTGCCCGTGGCGCGCAGAATCTCGACCAGCGACAGCCCGTCGCGGCCGGGCAGCATGCGGTCCACGATCATCACGTCGTAATGCTCGGAGCCGGCCAGGAACAGCCCCTCCTTGCCGTCGTTGGCGACGTCCACGACGTGCCCGGCCTCCTTCAGTCCCTTGGCGAGGTAGGAGGCGGCCTGCCGGTCGTCTTCGATCACGAGAACTTTCATGAGCGGAAGAATAGCGCATCCGCCCGGCCGCCCAAAGATCGCAAACTCGTCACCCCTCCCGCCTTGGAGCGGGAGGGGCCGTGAGGGCGGCTATTCCGCCGCGTGCCGATGGCCGTGGTGCCGCCCTTCGGCGAACTCCTCGATCATCTTGCGGCAGAAGGCCGGCAGGTCGTCGGGTTTGCGCGAGGTGACGAGGCCCTTGTCGGTCACCACCTCGCTGTCCTCCCAATTCGCCCCGGCGTTGGTCAGGTCGGTCTTCAGCGACGGCCAGGAGGTCATGCGCTTGCCGCGCACGCCGCCCGCGTCGATCAGCGTCCACGGGCCGTGGCAGATCGCGGCGATGGGCTTGCCGGACTGGACGAAGCTGCGGATGAAGTCGATGGCTTTCGGTTCCAGCCGCAGGGCGTCGGGGTTGATCACCCCGCCCGGCAGGACCAGCGCGTCGAACCGGTTGGCGTCGGCTTGGTCGAGCGCTACGTCCACATCCACCCGGTCGCCCTTGTCGTGATGCTTCCAGCCCTGAATCTGGCCGGTCCGGGGCGAGACGATCCGCACCGTCGCCCCTTCGTCGCGCAGCGCCTTCACCGGTTCGGTCAGTTCGACCTGCTCGAAGCCGTCGGTGGCCAGCACGGCCACGGTCTTGTCCTTGAGCGTCTGTGCCATGGGATTTCCCTCTTCGATTGGCCTCTGCGCCAGCAACCGGAGTAAGCCCAGGGAGTTCCGGCAGGAACCGCACCCCTGCCCCCATGTTTCCCGATAGTACGGCCCCCTTGCAGCACCATCGGGAGTCACCATCGGGAGCGACGATCCATGCGGTTTTGCGTCTTCCTCACCCTGCTTACCCTTTCCACCGCGACCGCCTTCGCCCAAGCGCCGCACGGTTCCCCACAGATGTCCGCGCTGCCGGGCGGCTGGTCCTACGCGTCGCTGTACCAGGGCTGGCGCGCCGACACGATGATCGGGACCGAGGTGAACGGGCTGGTCGGCGAGGAGCTGGGCGAGGTGGTGGACCTCGTCATCAGTCCGGATGGACGGCTGCAATCGGTGGTGATCGAGGCGAGCGGCATGCTGGACGCCGGGCAGGCCCGCTTCTCCGTGCCCTGGACGCAACTGATGGCCGGCTCCATCGACGGGACCCTGACCTTTCCGGCGACCAGCGCCGACGTGCTGACGATCATCCGCAACGAGCCCCAGCCGATCAGCCGTCCCGGCGACTGGCGCGCCGCCGCCCTGCTCGGCCGACCGGTGCAGACCGAGGGCGACGACGGCTTCGGCACCGTGAGCGACCTCATCTTCGATCAGATCGGCAACCTTCAGGCCGTGGTGGTCGAACCCACCAGCGGCATCGGCGGTCCCTACGCCCAGCCCTGGGACGCGGCGAGCGTCGAGCCCGGTCTGGCGGCGGTTATCCTGTCCACCACCGCCGATCAGGTGCGATCGCTGGGCGCCTTCGACACCGCTCGGATCAACGAGAGCGTTTTCGCCCGCCGCTGACCGGCCGAGTGTGCATACTGGCGCCCGCTCAAGGAGGGGGACCGCCATGTGGATGCTCGACGCCGACCGCAGCACCTTGTGGGACAGCCGGGGCCGGCGTTTCGACCCCGTCGCCCGCGCCTGGATCGTCAGCGAGGTGCCGGGGAGCGCAACGCCCATCGGCGACGCGGCGGCCATCGGCTGGCTCCAGCGCGAGAGTGGTTCGCCCTGCCGTCCACCCATCGGCGTGATCGGCCCGCGCGAGCCGTCGCCCTTCCAATACGAACTTGCCGAGCGCATCGGCGCGGAGCTGGCGGAACTCGGCCTGACCGTGCTGTGCGGCGGGCGGGCCGGGGTGATGGAGGCCGTCTGCAAGGGCGTGGCGAGCAAGGGCGGCATCAGCATCGGCCTGCTGCCCGGCGAGGAGTGGGATAGTGCCAACGCCTACGTCACCGTTCCCATCGCCACCGGGATCGGAGTCGCCCGCAACGCGATCATCGCGCGGGCCACGCTGTGCCTGATCGCCATCGGCGGCGGCAACGGGACCCTGTCGGAAATCGCCTACGGCCTGCAATTCCGCAAGCCGGTCTTCGCCCTGGCCGGAGCTCCGAAGGTGGCCGGCACCGTGGAACTGGAAGGCTGGGACGATCTGCTGCCCCGCTTGGCGGCCGTGGTGCTGGCATCCTGACCGCTCACCCGTGCATGCGCGAGATGGCGTCGGCAAGGCGGATCGGCTCCGGCAAGCGCCACTTCGGCGAGAAGCGCAGCACGAGGTCGATGCAGGTCTCCAGACTGACCCGATGGCCGGGGGAGACGAACAGCAGGTTGGTGCCGTTGCGGGTGCGCAGCGCCGCCCCCACCACCTCCCGCCGGTGCCAGAGCAGGGCGCGTGATCCGCGCTCGTTGCCCAGATCCTCATAGCGACCGACGAGACGCGACTTGGCGACACCGATGGCCGGCAGCCCGGTCAGCACACCGACATGGCAAGCCAGCCCGAAACGGCGCGGGTGTGCGGTGCCCTGCCCGTCGATGACCAGCAGGTCGGGCGGCTCCGGCAGCAGGCCGATGGCCTCCACCATGGCCGGGGCCTCGCGGAAGGACAGCAGGCCGGGGATGTAGGGAAAGCCGGTCGGGCGGCTCAGCAGCACGCTGCGGGTCAGTTGCAGCGTGTCGGCATCGATCTCCGCGACCGCCGCCCAGGTCAGCCCGCGCTCCTCGTTGAAATGCGCGTCGACGGCGGCGAGGCGGCGCAGCGGCCCGAAGTCGTCGCGCGTCACCACCAGCCCGCGCAACCGCTCCTGCACGGCGCGGGCGTCGGCTTCGGTGACGGGCCAGGGTTCGTGGAGGGCGTCCATGCCGGCGAGAACAGCCGGCACGAACACCCCTCACACAATCACTCCTGACACAATCACGCAGTCGGGCGGGCAACGCCCACGGCCGGACGGGTGCCGGACGCGGCCAATGCCGGGCGGCCATAGCGGTCCACGGTCAGCCCTTCCATGTCGATCTCGGTGCGCCGGCCACTGACCACGTCGGCAACGACGCGGCCCGAGCCGGCGGCCATGGTCCAGCCCAGCGTGCCGTGCCCGGTGTTCAGGAACAGGTTGCGCACGGGGGTCGAGCCGACGATGGGCGTGCCGTCCGGCGTGTTGGGACGCAGGCCGGTCCAGAACTCCGCCTTGGCGAGGTCGCCGCCCGTCGGGAACAGGTCGCTGACGACATGGTCCAGCGGCCCGCGACGGCCTGGCCGCAGCGTCAGGTCGTAGCCGGTCAGCTCCGCCGTGCCGCCGACGCGGATGCGGTCGCCGAGGCGGGTCACGGCGATCTTGTAGGTTTCGTCCATGACGGTGGATTCCGGGGCGCCCGCCGCGTCCACGATGGGCAGCGTCAGCGAGTAGCCCTTCACCGGGTAAACCGGCAGGTCGAGGCCCAGCGGCTTGACCAGCATCGGCGAATAGCTGCCGAGCGCCACCACATAGGCGTCCGCCGTCAGCGTACCCGCGTCGGTCCGCACGCCGGTGACACGCCGCCCGTCGCTTTCCAGCCCCTGGATGCGGATGCCGTACCGGAACTCCACGCCCAGGCCCGCCGCCATCTCGGCCAGCACATTAGTGAAGCGGAAGCAGTCGCCCGTCTCGTCGCCCGGCAGTTGGAGGCCGCCGACGATCTTGTCCTTGACCAGCGCCAGCGCCGGTTCCGCCGCCACGCAGCCGTCACGGTCCAGCAGCGAATAGGGGACCTTGTAGCGGTCCAGCACCGCCATGTCGGTGGCCGCCGCATCGACCTGCTTCTGGGTGCGGAAAACCTGGAGCGTGCCCTTGGTCCGCTCGTCGTAGCGGATGCCGGTCTCGTCGCGCAGATCCCGCAGGCAGTCGCGGCTGTATTCGGCCAGCCGGACCATGCGGCCCTTGTTGATCTCGTAGCTGCGCTCGTTGGCGTTGGCGAGCAGCTTCAGGCACCACGCCCACATGGCCGGGTCCATCTTCGGTCGGATGACCAACGGGGAGTGCTTCATCAGCATCCACTTGATCGCCTTCCCGACCAGCCCCGGCGCGGCCCACGGCGCGGAATAACCCGGCGACACCTCGCCCGCGTTGGCGTAGCTGGTCTCCAGCGCGGCACCGTTCTGCCGGTCCACGACGGTGACCTCATGCCCGGCCTTCGCCAGATAGTAGGCGGTGGACACGCCGATGACGCCGCTGCCGAGGACGATGACGCGCATGGAAGGCTCCCGAGTTCGCAGATTGGCTTTCCAAACCATCAGCAATCCGGATGCCAACCGCCAAAACGGCGGATTTGCTAGGGTTCGGGACACGTGGCGGCGCGTAACCGTACACAAAAGTTTACAGATCGGCGTGCGGCACACCACGGGCCACGATCAAAACCGAACGATTTCAGTGCATTGGCGATTGCGTACACATATCGTTACACTGTATTTACTCGTTTACGCATCACCCGTTCGCAGCACCTCCATCGCCACCGGGATTGGCCTATGCGCATCGACGTCCTGTTCACCGACCGCGTCGGCATCGCCCACGAAATTCTGGCCGTGCTGGCGAAGCGCCGCCTGAACGTCGTCGCGGTGGAGGTCGATCCGCCGCACATCCACATCGACGCGCCGGAGCTGGACACCCAGGCGCTCGGCCCGCTGGACGCGGCGCTGCGGACCGTGGAGGGCGTGCGCTCCGTCACCCCCATCGACATCCTGCCGGGCACCCGGCGGCGGCTGCACCTCGACGCGCTGCTGGCCGCCCTGCCCGACCCGGTTCTGGCCGTGGACCGCGCCGGTCGCATCGTGGTGGCGAACGCCGCGGCGGCCGAGGTCGCCGGGCGCCCGGAAAAGGAGCTGAGCGGCGCCAATGTCGGCCGGCTGTTCGGTGACGCGGAACTGACCGACATGCTGGTAGACAGCGGCTTCCGCCTGCCGGGGCAGGAAATGATGCTGAACGGCCGCCCCTTCCTGCTGGACGCCACCCCCATCGTGGAAGACGGGCGGGCGGCCGGCGGCGTCGTGACCCTGTTCGCGCCAAGCCGCCTCGGCGAGCGCCTGCACGCCTTGCAGAACTTCGACGAGGGCGGGTTCGACCGCATCCTGGGCGACTCCCCCGCCATCCGCGCACTCAAGGCGCGTGCCGCGCGCGTGGCGGCGGTGGACGCGCCGCTGCTGATCCTGGGCGAGACCGGCACCGGCAAGGAGTTGATCGCCCACGCCTGCCACCGCGCCAGCCCGCGCCGCGACAAGCCCTTCCTGGCGCTGAACTGCGCCGCCGTGCCGGAGAGCCTCGCGGAGAGCGAGCTGTTCGGCTATGCCCCCGGCGCCTTCACCGGCGCGCAGCGCGGCGGCAAGCCGGGTCTCTTGGAACTGGCGCACGGCGGCACCGTCTTTTTGGACGAGATCGGCGAGATGTCGCCCTACCTCCAGGCCAAGCTGCTGCGCTTTCTCAACGACGGCAGCTTCCGCCGCGTCGGCGGCGAGCGGGAGCAGACGGTGGATGTCCGCGTCATCAGCGCGACTCATCGCCCGCTCAACGCCATGGTGGCGGAGCACAGCTTCCGCGAGGATCTCTACTACCGCCTGAACGTGCTGACGCTACAGGTCCCGCCGTTGCGCGAACGCGGCGAGGACATCCTGCTGCTAGCCCGCCATTTCATTGCGCGCGCTTGCGCCCAGGCGCGCCGGCCGCCCTGCCGCCTGACCGTGGCGGCCAGCGCCGCCCTGCTCGCCAACTCCTGGCAAGGCAACGTGCGCCAGTTGGAAAACGTGGTCTTCCGCGCGGTGACGATGAGCGACGGCGCCTATCTCGACGCCGCCGACCTGGAGCTGGCCGGCGCCCGCATGGGGGCGGAGGACGGCGCCGAAGCCCCGGAATCCGCCAGTTGGGAAGAGGCGCTGGAAGGATTCGAGCGCACGCTCCTGCGCCGCCTCTATCCGCGTTTTCCCTCCAGCCGCAAGCTGGCGGCACGCCTGCGCACCTCGCACACGATGATCGCGAACAAGCTGCGCAAGTACGGCATTCCGGAGGGGCGCTGATTCCCGGCTACAGCTTGGACCGCTCGGCCTTGCTGTAGTTGCTGAAGTGCCCTTCCTTCTTCGCAACGGCGCGGGTGTTCGCCAGAATGCCCTTCGACTTGGCTTCCGGTGCGACGAGCGACACGAGCTTGTCGAGATCCTGGCTGTTGCAGGACGCGCAGACGGGCACGTCGGAAGCGCGCACCAGCGTTTCGAACTCATGACCACAGGCTTTGCACCGGTAGGAATAGAGCGGCATGGTTCCTCGCACAGATCGGGGTCCGGCGCAGGCGCGACCTGGCCGTCAGCAGGGTCATAGTACCACTTTGTCGTAAAATCGGAATATTGAGACCACCGACGTTTCAGCACGTTCAGCGGAGGCAGGTTTCTGCGCCCTGTCCATTGGCGCAGCCTGCGAAACGGATCGCGATTCCGGACCGCCCCAGCCGGGTTGCTCGTCGTCCAAATCGACGGCGTCTGCCCCGGCGCGACCAAGGCGCCAGTAGTGGTGATGATCCGCGCCGGACAACACGATGGTTTCGCGGTGTGTAGCGCCGTTCTGATCGAGGGTGCCGCTGGCGCCGGTGAAGCGCAATGCGCCGCTGCCGAAGCAGTCGGCGATGGTGTCGCCGACAAGATTGTCGATGGAGCCGGCGAACATGGCGTTGCTGAAACTGAACCCCGCCGGGCTTGCCGAAGGTCATTTGACTTGAATGACTTCACCATGATGATCCCGGCACACAAATACGTGTAAAACGCCCACATCTGCGTTATGCGCAAGCCTTCAACCCCGATCAGGGCCATCCCCAGGAACCGGCACCCGCGGGCAACGCGGCTGCGCCGCCGCTTCCAGCACCACCGCCGGCATATTTCGCCCCAGTCGGCCCGACCGGCTGGCAAGACTGCCCGTATCACTCCCCCCAGCGACAGCGCACACCGCCGCACCCAGCGATGCCGCCCGTCAGCCTTTTTTAGCGCGCTGCCGACGAAGCGCCCGCGACAGCTCGCGTTCCGGCGGCACACCCGACCGTCCGCGAGCGGATATGCCGCCACCACCCGAGGTCACACATATTTCTGATTGCCGAAACTCTGGCACCCTATCTGATCGGACGCGGCACGTTGCAAGCGAGCGACATCGTCGACGGCGACTTTACGCTCGCCGCCACCAGCCGCCGCAACCGCAATTTCAAGGTGTACCAGTCCGGCTATCCGGGGCTCTTCGTCAAGCCGGTGCCGATGGCCCACCCGGAGGTCATCGGCACCCTGCGCCAAGAGGCGGCCTTCCTCCGGTTCGCGAAGGAAAACGCGTGCTTGGCCACAGTGAGGGGCTTCGTCCCGGAACTGCGGGACTACAATCCGATCCGGCACACGCTGACCACCACGCTGGTTCCCCGTTGCCAACAATGCTGCCCCCGGGTGGTCGGGACGATCTCCAGGACCTTCCGGAAGCCGAGAGCCCCCATAACGTATTGAGGCTCTTTCCTGCCGGGGCGCGATGAAGGACCGTTTCCGACCCATAGGGCCGCGCGGTTCCGACCGGACCAGCTATTGACGCCAGACGTCCGGCACCTTGAATCCGTGCACCCAGGCCGGGATCAAGTCGGCGGCCATCGGCCGCGCCACCCCGTACCCCTGCGCGACGTGGCAGCCGAGACGGAGTAGGGCCGCACCGGTCTCCGGCGTTTCCACGCCCTCGGCCACCACGGTGCGGTCGAACGCCTTGGTCAGGCCGATGATCGCCGAGACCAGTGCGAAGTCGTCGGCATCGTCCAGCATCCCGCGAACGAAGGACTGGTCGATCTTCAACGTGCTCGCCGGCAGTCGCTTGAGGTAGGCAAGCGAACAGTAGCCCGTTCCGAAGTCGTCCAGCGCGAACTCGACCCCGAACTGGCGGCAGCGCTCGATGATCGCGCAGACCTGGGCCATGTCCTCAAGCGCGCTGGTTTCCAGGATTTCCAGCTCCAGACGGTTGGCGGGCACCGTCGGGTAGCGGTCGAGCAGCGCCCCCAGCCGCTCCGGAAAATTGTCCTCCTGAAGCTGCCGCGCCGAAACGTTCACGCTGACCGGAAGATTCAGCCCGTCGCGCGACCATTCTTCCATCTGACGCAGCGCCTCCTCCAGAACCCAGTCGCCGATGGAGACGGCGAGCGGCGTCTCCTCGACCATCGGCAGGAAGGTTCCGGGAGCCAGCAAACCGCGGTCCGGATGCTGCCAGCGGATCAGCGCCTCGGCCCCCACCACCGTCCCGCGGAGCATGTCCACCTTGGGCTGGTAGTGCAGCCGGAATTCCCCCGCCCGGAGCGCGGCGTCGATTCGGCTCAGCGTCTCATGCAGGGTGCGGGCCTGCCGGTCGCGCTCCGGATCGAAGGCGGCGTATCGGTTGCGCCCGGCTTGTTTGGCGCTGAACATGGCTTGGCCGGCCTGCCGCAGCAGGACGTCCGGATCGTCGCCGTCGGTCGGGTAATAGCTGACGCCGACGCTGGCCGTGATGGTAATGGCGACGGCGCGGCCCGGCACCTCGAACGGTTCGGCGAAGAGGTCCAGCACCCGGCGCAAGGCGGTCTCGCCCTGCGCCTGATCATCAAGGTCGCCGAGGATCACGGCGAATTCGTCGCCGCCCAACCGGCCGATGCTGTCGCTGGTGCGCAGGTTGCCGGCCAGCCGGGAGGCCACGGAGATCAGAAGCGCGTCGCCGCAGCTGTTGCCGTCCGCCTCGTTGATTTCCTTGAAGCCGTCGAGGTCGAGGTAGCAGACCGCGAGCATCTTCCCGTCGCGGTCGCACTGGCGGATCGCCTGCCGCAGCCGGTCGGTGATCAGGACGCGGTTCGGCAGTTGGGTGAGCGCGTCGAAATAGGCCATGCGCTCCAACCGGGCCTGCGTCTCCTTGTGGGTGGTGATGTCGCTGAAGATACCGATGTAGTTTTCGACGTTGCCTTCGGCGTCGTAGACGGCGGTGACGCTCAGCGACTCGGTGCAGAGCGTGCCATCCTTGCGGCGGTTGACCAACTCCCCGCGCCATTGGCCAGTCCGACGCACTGTGGCCCAGAGATCGCGGTAGGGATCGACGGCCTCCTGTCCGGCGCGCAGCATGAACGGATCGCGCCCGATCGCCTCCTCGCGCGAGTAGCCGGTGATCTGGGTGAAGGCCCGGTTGACGTCCACGATGCGACTGCGGCTGTCGCAGATGATGATGCCCTCCTGGGCGTTCTGGAACACGCTGGCCGCCAGACGTTGCCGCGCCGCTTCCCGTTCCCGTTCGGTAACGTCGTAGAGGATGGCGTAGACGAGATTCCGCCCCGACAGCCGCAGTGGGCTGTAATGCACCTCGAGTTGCCGGATCTTCCCGGATCCCAGCCGGTGCGCCACGATCCGCGTGCCCTTGAAGGCGCGGTTGGGCGGTGGTTCCTTCTGGGCATCGCCGCGCGCCTCGATATCCCCCAGCGTCATGGCGAGCAGGTCGGACGGCGCGTAGCCGTAGAAAATCACCGCAGCGGGGTTGGCGTGGATCACCCGGCCGCCATCCTCCGGATCGAGGATCAGCTTGATCGCGCTGTCCGCCTCGAACATCGCCTGAAACATGGCCTGGTTTTCCGACCGTTGCTCCTCCGCTTCGGTGCGGCTGGTGATGTCGCGGGCCACCCCGGCGATGCCGGTGATCGCGCCGTCCGCGTCCTTGACCGGTACGCGGATGACCTCCAGCACGAGGCGCCGCCCCAGGGGATCGCGCGTCTCGACCTCGGAGCGGATTTCCGGGACTCCGTTCAGGACGGCGGCGTCCTCGGCGTGGAACATCGCCGCCCCGCCATTGGCCCAGGAATCCTGCACGGGCTTACCGATGATGTCGTCCACGCCCAGGGCGAACTGGGTGGCGTAGGCCTCGTTGGCCGCGATGAAGCGGAGATCCGTGCCCCGGATCCAGGCGAGGTCGGGAATGCTGTCCAGCAGCGCCCGCATGCGCGCCGCCGTGTCGGCGTAGGCCGCCGTCATGTCCTGCGCGATTTCGATGGCACGGCTGTGGCTGCGTTGCCAGACGAGGATCAGAGCCAGCAGCGCCGCCGCCAGCATCGTCGCGAACAGGCCGTAGGAAACGGCCTTGCGGTACCAGCCGGCCATCGCATCGTCGTAGGAAAGCCCCGCCAGAATCACGAAGGGAAGATCCTTGACCCGCTGGTAGCCGTAGATCCGTGTCTCGCCGTCCAGGAACGACCGCGCGACCGTCGATCCGGATTCGTGCTCCCTCAACTCGTTGGCGAGGACCTGGTTGTTGATCCGTTCGCCGAAGCGGTCGGGCAAGGCAGGATGGCGGGCGATCAGGTGCAGGTCGGCGTCGGCAATGGTGATCGAACCCTGCTCGCCGGTGTTCAGCGTCTTGAAGAATTCCTCGAAGAACTGCGCGTTTACCGCCCCCTGGACGAGTCCGGCGAAATTGCCGTCGCGGTCCTCCAGGCGCCGGCTCAGCGTGATCACCCAGTTGCTGGTGGCGCGCGCGAAGATCGGCTCGGAGATCACCAGACCGGCCTTGGGGTAGCCTTGGTTCGCCAGGAAATAGCGGCGATCCGAAATGGTGGCCGGCGGCGGGACGCTGCTCGCGTCGAACACAAAGATCCCCTTCGCATCCGCGACGCGCAGGCTCTGCGACTCCGGGATGTAGGCCAGCATCCGTGCCAGATCGGCGTTGACCTCGGCGAAAAGATCGGTGGCGACGGTCCCGGACGGCAACCCGTCGGGAAAACGCTCCTGCAGCCGGTACTGGGTCTCCAGCAGGACTTGGTCGATGCGCCGGACGGTGGCGCGCACATGGCCTTCCAGGGCAAGCACAAGGTTTTCCGCGTGACGCCGGGCGTAGGCCTGTTCGCTGGCGTGCGAACGAATCAGCTCGATGCCGAGGACGGCGCAGAAACCGGCCAGAACCGCCAGTGCCACGGCAGCATACAGCAGGGGGCGCCGTCTGCGTCCTGCGTTGGCATGGCTGGTCACCGTCTGTTTCCGCATGCGGCATGCTCCGGGCCAGCGGCCCAATCGGTGCGACAATCCTGCACGGTCAGCGGCGATCCGGCCCATCGAGGACGGGTGCGTCGGAGTGCGGTTGAGGGTCCCAAACCGGCATCGATGCCCAACTGGTGATGGAGCGATAATAAGTCACACGACAGCAGCATAACCTAACAATAGTGGTAAGCAAGCAGACGAAACGCCGCGCCTTCAAGTTCCATTCTTTAAAATGCCCGTTTTTGGTGTTTTTTGCCAAGCCGCAGAGCGCTAAACGCGCAATACGCCGAACGCCGCACCGGCACCCCTCCTTCTTGCCTGGACCAAGAAGCGACACCCCACGTTGCATAGTCACAGCCTAGACATCAACCGTAGAGCGATTCACAGCTAGACACCCTGACCAAAACCGCGAGTGCGAGCCTCAAAGATCAGAAACCGCCCATCATTCTCTTCTTGAACCGTGATTATCATAAATTGTCGATGATTTCCAAAAGTCCATATTCAAGTTGTGCTAACAACAGAAACTAACGTATTATGCGGTCATCGCGTTTGTATGGCATACGATGGCGTTCCAAAGGGGGCTATGGTGAGCAACTCGGTTGAATTGGCAGAGCGCGTTGCCGGTGATGGAGCGGCACAGGCCACGCAGCGAGTTGCAGACGCGCAACCCGTTGCAGCCAAGGCGCCCGCGGAAACCGACAACACAACCTTCCGCGGGATCGTGTCCGGCGATGCGGAGCTGAACTTTGTCTGGTCAGCCTTCCTGATTGACTCCCTGGTGGAGGCGGGCTGCACGCACGCTGTGATGTGCCCGGGCGCGCAGATGGCGCCGCTGGCGCTTGCCTGCCGCGCCAACCCGAAACTGAAAGTGTCGGTCGTCATCGACGAACGGTCGGCCGGCTTCTTCGCGCTCGGACTGTCCAGCGTGACGCAAAAGCCGACCATCCTGGTCTGCACATCCGGGTCGGCGGTGGGGCAATTCTACCCCAGCGTCATGGAAGCGAACTACGGAATGATCCCGCTGATCATCATCACCGCGGATCGCGCACCGGAAAACCAGGACCGGAGTTCCGCGCAGGCGATCGACCAGATCCGCGCCTTCGGCCAGCACGTGCGGGCATCCCACAACATCCAGCTTCCCGACGCGAGCATCGACTCGCTCTCGCCGCTCGCCTCCCGCATCTATGAGCAGGCCTCGGGCGCCACTCCGGGTCCGGTGCATGTGAACCAGGCGTTCCGCGACCCGCTGGTCGCGCAGGCCCGCAACAAGCGCCCCGTTCCCACGCCGCCGGTGGTGACCACCCCCGTCCTGACGGTCAACGAGGCCGACGCCCGGCGGCTTGCCGAGACCCTGGCCGGACGCCCCGGCGTGATCGTCTGCGGCGCCGGCGAAATCGACGAGCCGGGCTTCCCGGCCGCCATCTACGAGCTGTCGCGCCAGCTCGGCGCGCCGATCATCGCCGACCCCTTCAGCAACCTGCGTTTTGGCGCGCCGAGCGACGTTCCGGTGATCGCGCGCGCCGATTCCTTCCTGCGGGCAACGCGCTTCACCGACACCCACAAGCCGGAATGGGTGATGAACTTCGGCGGGCCGCCGATCTCGAAGCCGGTCCTGACCTACCTTCAGAACACCCACTGCACCGACTACATCGGCGTCGATCCGACCACCAAATGGCAGGACCCGATCCTGCGCCTGACCGAGATCGTGCGCGCCAGCCCCGAAGCCCTGTGCAAGGCGCTGGTCGCGTCGGGAGCCCTTCGCCCCGCCCCGGCGTCCTGGGCGCAGTCCTTCGTCGCCTGTGACACCTACATCGACGGCCTGTCGCACACCGCCTTCGACACGATGTTCTGGGAAGCGCCGATCCTGCGGCGGCTGGTCCAGGCGACGCCCGACGGGGCCGTGTTCTTCTGCGGCAACTCCATGGCCGTCCGCGACGCTGACAGCTTCTCCGGCCGGACCGAGACCCGGCTGCGTCTGTTCGCCAACCGCGGCGTGAACGGCATCGACGGCTCCATCGGCACGCTGGTCGGCGTCGCGGCGGCGCAGCGCCCGATGAAGACCCTGTCGGTCATCGGCGACATGGCCTTCTCGCACGACGTGGGCAGCCTGCAACTCGCCGGCGACCTGAACATCGTGCTGGTCGTCCTGAACAACGGCGGCGGCGCCATCTTCGAATATCTGCCGATGTCGAAGACACCGGAAGCCATGGACTTCATCGCGCCCCCGACTCTGAACATCAGCCTTGCGGCGCAGGCCGCCGGCTGGCGGACGTGGCGGGCAGCCGATCTTGCGGACTTCAACGGTGCGCTGGAGGAGGCGATGGCGGCCAGCGGCCCCTGCCTGATCGAGGCGGTCATCGACCGCAAGGAGAGCGTGCGCCAGCATAAACTCTTCTGGGGAGCCGCCGACGGCATCAACGCCATCATCCGGCTGCGCGGGCCCGAGGGCATGGCCATCACCTTCGGCGTTCCGCAGATCACCGAATCCGACAAGTCGAGCGTCGAGTTCGACCTGAACGTCAAAGACTGATCGCGCGACGCGGATCCCATGGACGGCCATCAATCCGAGAAGGCGCGCGAGGCGGAGGAGGAACATAGGTCCGAGGATGCGTCCTCCGCCCTGCCCGCTCCTCCCCCGATCCTGCTGCGGGAGCGGGTGGCGATCTTTCTCCTGGGGTTCGCGGCGTTTCTGCCCCTCTACGCGCCCCAATCGGTCCTGCCGCAGCTGGCCAGCAGCTTCTCGGCCAGCCCTGCGGAGACCGGGGCGGTGATCGGCGCGACGACGCTGGCGGTCGCCCTGTCGGCGCCGCTGGCCGGACCGCTGACCGACCGCTTCGGCCGCAAGCGCTCCATGCTGGCGGCCATCTCCATCCTGGTGCCGCTGACGCTGCTTCTGACGCTGTGCGGCACCTTGGACGAGCTTCTGGCCGTCCGCTTCACCCAGGGCATCGTGCTGCCGGCGCTGTTCACCGGCGCGGTCGCCTACATCGGTACCCGCTGGGAAGGGGCACGCGGCGCGTCGGTCACCGGCATGTTCGTGACCGGATCGGCCATCGGCGGGTTCGCAGGCCGGTTCGTCGCCGGGCTGCTCGCCGATCTCACCGGATGGCAGAGCGGATTCGCGGCCCTGGCCGGCGTCTCCGCGCTGTGCGCGGTCTTCGTCGCGCTCTGGCTGACGCCGGACGCCGCGCGCCCGACCGGGTCGATTCTGTCCAACCTCCGGGGCATGCGGGAGCATCTCCGCGATGGCCGGATCCGAGCCGTGAGCCTGTGCGGCGGCACCGTCCTGTTCTCGATGACCGCGTGCCTGTCCTACCTCGGGTTCCATCTGGCGGCCCCACCCTTCGACCTGACGGCGGCGGGAATCGGGCTCGTTTTCCTGGTCTATCCGCTCAGCGCGACCGCCCCATTCGTCAACAGCTGGCTGCTGCGCACCCTGGGGACGGGCAACGCCTATCGCGTGGCCTTCGGCGTCTGCGCGGTCGGACAGCTGCTCCTTTTGCTGCCTCATCTCGCGGCCGTAGTCGTGGGAACCGGCATTTTCCTCGGCGGCGTGTTCCTGTGTCAGTCGCTGGCGCTCGGCTATGTGGGCCGAGTGGCGACAACGAACAAAGGCGCGGCCGCCGGCCTTTACGTTTGCTGCTTTTACCTCGGCGGTAGCCTTGGCGCCATTGCGCCCGGCCTTCTGTGGAAAACCGCAGGGTGGCCCGGATGTGTGGCCTTGGTTCTTGCCGCTCTTTCAACGGGCGCCCTCATTTCCCTGGCGATGCGCGAGGGGAGTCGTACCGCTGCGGATCCGGCCTGAGTTTCAGAGCCGAAGGCGCCCTGTCCAACCCTCCCCTTCAAGTGAAGAGAGCGCCATGGTCTATTTCACGAAACAGCGGCAGAGCACCGTCGATGCCAACTTGCGCCGCAGGCTGAGCCTCTGCGGCCTCCTGCTCGCCGCCGGCCTGCTGGCGGGAGCGCCGGCACAGGCCGAGACCACGACGACCGAAGCGGTCAAGCCGCCTCCGATGCCGAAGTCCTCGGTCCTGCTGCAGTCCACGACCCACAGCAACGGGGTTCCGATCGTCTACCCGACGGGCATGCCCCAGGTCACGGTGCGCGTCACTGAAATCCCATCGGGCGCGGACACCGGCGTCCACAACCACCCCATCCCGCTGGTCACCTACATCCTGACGGGCGAGCTGAGCATCCGGAGCGTGTCGGGCACCGTCCACGTGTACAAGAAGGGCGACGCCTTCGTGGAGACGACAGAATTCCACCGCGGGGTTAACGAGGGCAAGGACCCTGTCCGGCTGCTCGCCTTCTACATCGGCGAAGTCGGGGCGCCGCTGTCCAACAAGCCGCCTCAGTAAGCATCCTCACGGAAGCACGACGACGGCGCCGGAGCGGGATATACCCCCGCTCCGGCGCCGCGATTTTTCGCAGGTGATTTTTAGCAGCTGAGCTTGGCGGGCGATCATGTTGGCGGAAAGGCCGGGGTGCCGTCGCCAGCACCCCGGCTATTCGCCCGGCATCAGGACGCCCGGATGCGGTCGGTGAAGGAGTTCACTTCGTCCTTAAGCAGCGACGTCTGGTGGGTCAGGGTGCCCGAGCTTTCCAGGAGCAGTTCGGCAGAGCTGCCGGCATCCGTCGCCTTGTGGAGCACGTGGGTGATGGTGCTGGCGACTTCTGTGGTGCCCAACGCCGCCTGACGCAGGTTGTCGCTGATCTCCGTCGTCGCCTGGAACTGTTGCTGCACCGCCCCCGAGATGCTCATGGCGATGCTGTCCATGCGATCGATGGTCTCGCCGATCCGCTTGATGGCGTTCACGGCGCTGAAGGTTGTCGATTGGATGGCGTCGATCTGGACGCTGATCTCGCCGGTCGCGACGGTGGTCTGGTTGGCAAGCGCCTTCACCTCGTTGGCGACCACGGCGAAGCCCTTGCCGAAATCGCCGGCGCGGGCGGCCTCGATCGTTGCGTTCAGCGCCAGCAGGTTGGTCTGCTTGGCGATGTTCTCGATCATATGGACCACGTCGCCAATGCGGCCGGCCGCGTCGGCGAGCGCCGAGACGACTCCGTTGGTCTCGCGCGCCTCGTTGACCGCGCCGCGGGCGATCTCGGTGGACTGGGACGCCTGATTGCTGATGGCGGCGACGGAACGGGACAGCTCCTCCACCGCCTCCGACACCATCTTGACGTTGATGCTTGCCTCCTCGGTGGCGGAGGCACCCTGGGTGGCCAGTTCGACCGTCTGTTCGGCAACGTTGGCGACGAGGCGGGCGTTGGTCTCCACCACCTCGGCTTCGCGGATGACGAGCTGGACCACATCCATGACCGTGCTTTCGAAATTCTCGGCCAGCTTGCCCATGGTCTCGCGCTTTTCCGCCTCGTTGCGCTGCCGCTGCTCTTCCTGCTCGTTGCGCATCCGCTCCATGTGGATGGCGTTTTCCTTGAACACCTGGACCGCGCGGGCCATGTCGCCGACCTCGTCCCGATTCTCGGTGGCCGGGATGTGGATCGAGGTGTCGCCCTTGGCGAGCACGCTCATGGCCGACGTCATGCTGCGGACGGGCTTGACGATCGAGTTGGCGATCAGCAGCGCAAAGACAATGCCGGCGAGCACCGCAATGACGGGCGTGATGACGGCTTGGCGCCAGCTGGCGTCGAGTGCCTCGACGGCGCGCGACTGGGTCTGCGTCTGCATGTCCGAGAAGGTCGTGACGATGCTGCGGACGACGCGCTCCAGCTCGGCCAGGATGTCGCGGATCCGGGCCTGCGATTCGATCAGCGACTGGCTGCCGACGACGGCGTCCTCCAGCCCCTTGGTGAAGGTGACGAGTTGCGGCTCCATGGAACCGAGGAAGCGTAGCAGGCGCTTGTTCGTGATGACCGGCTTGGCTTCCTGGATCGTGTCGCTCAGACGCGCCAGCTCGCCCTTGGCGGAGTCGGCGTCGTTGGGATCGAAGGTGGTGAAATAGCGGGCCGCCGCCATGCGGGTGGCTTGAAGAGCCTGCTGCAGGCGCAGCGCAGCCTGAAGCGCCGGCGCCTCGCCGCTGTTCTGCGCGCCTTCCACCAAGGCCACGGCGGTGGTGTTCAGCTGAGCACCGACCAGGAAGGATTGGCCCACGCCCTCGCGACGGCGGGTGACCGCTTCGACGGTCGTGTCGAAGGCGGCGCGGTAGTTGCTTGCGGCCTTCTGAAGCGCGCTGATGCTCGCCCGGTCCGCCGTCGATTCCGTGCGGGCGTCGGTTTCGCCGATGGCGCGCACGAACACGTCCACTTCCTTGCGCGCGCTGAACAGGTCGGCCTCGGACTGGGACGCGATGTAGGTCAGAACCGCCCGGTCCATGTGCTCGCTCATCTCGACGAGGCGAGCCGTGCTCATGGCGTTGTGACCGACGGCCATGACCCGTTCAAGTTCGTCGCGGATGGTACCGACGTTGTTCACGAACTGAACGCCCAGAAACACGATCAAGGCGATCGTGGCCATGAAGCCTACGTAGATTTTCTGCGAAATCTTCATGTGCGAGGCCAAACGAAACATACGGACACCCGTTGGAAAGACGTCGCTTGGACGTTGGGCGCGAGATCGCGTCAAGGGGGTGGGGAAGGCGCAGCAGCCCGATATGTCCGGCCCCGCGGGTTCCCCGCCGCTGTCGCGGGCGGCCGAAGCCGCCCGCCGTTGGTACCAAAGCGTGCTGATTACTTGGCGTTCTTGATCGCCAGGATCTTTTCCATCGTGAACTTCTTGGCCGCTTCCTTGTAGAAGGGCTCGAGAGCCGCTTCGAACGCCGCGCGATCAAAGTCGTTGGTGATGGTGATCGGTGTCGTCTTGAGCGTGTTCATGCCCTCACGGTCGCGGCTGCGCACGAACTCGCGCGAAGCCTTGCCGCCGGCGCGGGCCGCCTCGATGAAGGCGGTCTTCAGCTCGGGCGACAGCTCATCGAAGAACTCCTTGTTGATCAGGAAGACGCCCGGAGAATAGGTGTGCTTGCTGATCGTGATGTGGCTCTGCACCTCGTACAGCTTCGAGCCGACGATGGTGGTGACCGGGTTCTCCTGCGCTTCCGCCTGCCCGCTTTTCAGAGCAGGATAGAGCTGCGCGAAGGGCATGGAGAACGGCTCTGCCCCCAGAGTCAGGAACGCCTGCTTGTAAAGCTCGCTCTCGGCGATGCGCACCTTCATGCCCTTCAAATCGGCCGGAGTCTTGACCGGCCGGAGCGAGTTGGTGAGCTGCCGGAATCCGTTCTCGGCCCAACCCAGCGCAACCGCACCGGAATCTTTGAAGGAATCGAGGAGAGCCGCACCGATGGGGCCGTCCAGGACCAGATCCGCGTGGGCCTCGTCCCGGAACAGCAGCATCAGGTCCAGGATGCCGATGTTGGGATTGAACTGCGCCAGCGCGCCGCCCGACGACGACAGCACCATGTCGATGGTGCCGAGCTTCACGGCGTCCAGCATGGCCGGACCGGAGCCCAGCACGCTGGCCGGGTGTTCCTCCAGCACATACTTGTTGTTCGTGCGGCGCTGGAGTTCCTCGTTCATCACGCGCACGGCTTCGCTGAACTGCGAACCCTTCGGCAGCACGT
This sequence comes from Azospirillum soli, assembly GCF_017876165.1. GTDB lineage: Bacteria > Pseudomonadota > Alphaproteobacteria > Azospirillales > Azospirillaceae > Azospirillum > Azospirillum soli. The sequence continues at coordinate 2,503 of NZ_JAGINQ010000015.1, read as the reverse complement.
GGCCAATCCGAAGCTTTTCCTGAGCCTGCACGCCAGCCGATGCCATCAGCAAGGTCGCGCCGACCACCGCACCCCAAAACGCCCTCATAACGACCCTCCGTCCGTGAACCACTGAACCGGCACAAGGAGTTATAGAACCTATACCGCTCAGCAGTTGCAAAAGGTAGAAAGTATATGCATACGAGTCAAACCTATTTTGGTGCCGCACCGGCCAACAGCCCGCTATGCGAGAGCTCTTAATAGATTTTTATCGTTGTTGATAGCGGCCTTCCAATGGCATGCGCCCATACGTCGGTGCGACATCATGTCGTAAACACGCTTCCTTAAGCTGGGCAAAACGCTAGCCTTTTTTGGGAGGATTATTGGCGCGAGTGAAACAGCTAAGCCAACGGAGCGCGGCAACTGGACGCCGAATTTATCGATATGGTTGAAAATTTTTCCACTTTTGAGTGCTACAGCAAAAGCTGGAACGGAGACAAACTATGCCCTGTATGGTTGTGCATTTCCCCGGATGCGGCTGCAGGGTTTGGCTACGGCTGAGATCCCGTCCCGGCGCGTGGCGCCAAAGGCAGAAAACCGCTCCCGATCTCCGGCGAGTTTGGCTTGGGCGCCAAGCGGCCACGGCGGGCAGGCTGACGATGGAATCATCGTCGAGCGGAGCGATGGTTTCCAGGGTCGAGGAGCGCGCCCGCTGAACCGCCCATTCATCGTTTTGCTCCGCCAGAAGGGCGCCGCCGAGGCGGATGATAGCGTCCTCGCCGGGGAAGATGCCCGCCACTTCAGTACGCCGCTTGATTGAGTTGTTCAGCCGCGCGATGGAGTTGGTCGAGGGCCGCTTAGGCCTATGCTCCTTCGGGAAGCTCAGAAAGGCCAGCGCGTCGGTTTCAGCTTCGTCCAGCAAGGATGCGAGCTTGGGCATCTTGGAGCGGAGCGGCGACTTGGCATCGTCCTGGAGAAAAGGCGGTGCCGATGCTTGCGCAGGAACGCCGTCCAAAAGATTGCGGCCTTGGACACCAGCAGGCGATTCAGGGACGCCGTGATCGGCACGTCGACGCGGTGGGTCGAGATGCCCCACACATGCTCCCCTTCAAGGATGCAGCGAGCGCCGTTTCGGCCATGCGGGGCGGCTCCCGATGGTCCTCGCGGCAACCGTTGCGCTGGGCCTGTCGGTTGGGGCGGCGTTCGCCAAAGGCGTCGGCGGTCAGGCCTCCGCCCGCCAACTCCATCGGCCACTAGCCCGGATAATTCACCGGAGCTGAAGCTGGGATGGCGGGCGCGAGGTTAAGCCGCTGAATTCGTGTATGATTTTGGTGCTGAAGCAGTCTCACCACGGATCAACGGGGTTCACGCCCGCCATGGCCGAGAGTACCGGGGTTCTGCCCGGCTTGTCACCGGTTGCCGGCAAGCCGGTTCACGCCGCCTTCGATGACGGCCGCCTCACCTCCGACGCCGGCATCCTGCTGCTGGCGGAGATCGACCGGCGGCTCGAAATCTGCGAGCGCCTAGCGGACTGCATCGAGGATACGCGCGCTCCCGAGCGCATCCAGCACACGCTGGCGGAGATGATCCGCTTCCGCGCCCTGCTGAGCGCCGTGGGCTACCCGGATGCCAACGACTGCGACACCCTGGGCAGCGATCCCGCTTTCAAAATGGCGGTCGGCCGGCTGCTGGAAAGCGGCGCCGATCTGTGCTCGCAACCGACCATCAGCCGCTTGGAAAACCTGCCCGGCCCGGTGGCGCTCAAGCGCATGATGGCCGCCATGGTGGAGCTGTTCTGCGACAGCTTCGCCACGGTGCCGCGGCGCCTCGTGCTGGACATCGACGACACTGAGGACCGCGTCCACGGCGCCCAGCAACTGTCCCTCTTCCACGCCCATTACGACGGGCGCTGCTTCCTGCCGATGCACATCTACGAGGCGACGACGGGCAAGCCGGTCGCCGTCATCCTGTGGCCCGGCAAGACGCCGGACGGTGCCGAGGTGGCGCTGGTGCTGCGCCATGTCGTTCGGGCCATCCGCGCCCGCTGGCCGCGCGTCGATATTCTGGTGCGCGGCGACAGCCGTTACGGCCGCCACGAGGCGATGAGCTGGTGCGAGCGCAACCGCGTCGGTTACGTCTTCGGCCTGGGCGGCAACACGGTCCTGCTCAGGCGCGTCACCGACTTGGCCGAGGACGCCGCCATGGGCCGGCTCGCCGGCGAGGACGACAAGGTTCGGCGTTTCCGCGAGTTCCGTTACGCCGCCCGCACCTGGAAGGTCGAGCGGCGGGTCATCGCCCGGGTCGAGGCGTCAGCCCAGGGCACTGATACCCGGTTCATCATGACCAATCTGGCGGGCACGCCCAAGGCGCCGTACGAGACCGTCTATTGCGCCCGCGGGCAAATGGAGAACCTGATCAAGGCGCACAAGGGGAGTATCCGGAATTTCGTGCTCGGTGGGGTTATCCTGAAGCGAAAGGAGCCCCTGCATGGCACGACGCAAAGAGGCCGTTATCCCGGACGCGA